>JAGVGF010000004.1 GCA_020057295.1 archaeon | reverse complement strand
TTGCAAGTGAAATATTCTCGAGAGAAAATTATGCCATAGGCGTAATTAGATAGAGCATATTTAATCAATTTTTTCTTTTAATTATTTTCTGGTAAATATCTAAAAATATACTCTTTTGAGAATTTTAAAGTATATGCTTCTTTGATTATTTTTCCGAATTTCAAGCGCATCTCATCTTTTAAATCAGATAATTTTTTCTCGTTTTCTAGATGCATTTCTACTTCTATATCATCACCATTGATATATTTGCTAGTGAATATAGTAGAATTTTTCAACTCAAAAAAAGAGTATATTTTTCTATAATCTTCAGGTGTGTAGTTTTTTAGGTTAAGAAACAACTTATAATAGAAATATCCTGATTTTTCTGTATCAATGAAGGGCCTATAATTTAAAATTATTTTATTTTTTTCCAATTGTTTCATACGACTTTTCACAGTATTGATACTTATCTTCAATTCTTTTGCAATATCAACAATATTCATATGGGCATTCTTTGATAATAAATACAATAGCGCAACATTTTTTTCATCGATAGAAATCTTTGTATCATCAAATTTACGTATTGCAATATTATCCCGTTTCTTATTTATCAAATAATCTTTATTATAATGAACTATTTGCGTAAGCAAACTTATACGTTCATTATCTATAATTCTATTGAAAGATTTGTTCAATTCCTCGACAAATTTGTTGAATTCAGAGATTGTTTTTACGACGCACACTATATCTATATCATATTTTCCTTCAGTATCAAAGAACCAAATTATTTGCGGTGTTCCGAGAAGAAATTTTCTCAGTGCAATCATATCCTCATCAGAATAATTACTAAGATTGAATAATATCCTGAAAGTATAATAGCCTATCTTTGCTGCATCAATCTCTGTAAAATATCCTCTGATTACTTGCGATTCTTCAAGACGTTTTATTCTATAGAGAACAACATTTCTATGAATACGCAGTTGCTTTGCTAATTGAGTAGTACTCTGTCTGCAGTTTTGATCTAAAAGATACAAAAGCTTCTTATCAACTAAATCTAAGCTCATAATTGTATATTATAACACATATTTATATATTTTCTGATTGTTTGCACTATTTTTGTATAAAAAGATTTATATTATATTTATCACTTATTAGTAGTATGAAAGAAAATAATTTAATAACAAAAACACAACACGCAATACAAAATTCAGCACATTTGCCAGAATATCAAATATATTTTGAACAAGAACATAATCTTGTGAAAAATTTTGCATATGGAAATCTTCTTGATGTAGGATGTGGAGAATGCCGACCATTGCAACAGGTATACAGATTAATAACACACTATTACGGTTTTGATTGCGATGCAGGAATGCTCGAACATGTGCAGAAAAATCTTCCGTCAGATATCAGAGAGAAAACAACACTAATCGTTGGCGATGCTAATAATCTGAGCAAATATATAACATCCGTTGATACAACAATCTGTCTTTGGAATACACTCTCAGTAATGGGAGATAACAAAGAAGCACATCTGCTCTCAGAGATGGGAAAAGTCACGACAGGAAATATACTTATTGCACTTGCTGCAAAAAATGAAAAAACATTTTCTATACGAAAAAGATATTATGAAACGATGGGCGTAGAATATCATATTGACGAAACCACACAAACCATACGCTCGGAAGTCTGGGGAGCGTCAAGAGCATACGCACAAAAAGACTTAGAGACTCTTGCGAAAACTTCAGAACTTAAACTCGAAGAATCAGGATTCATAGGAGATCTTGGAATATATGGAATATATAAAAAAAGGTGATAAAATGAGAATAATGCTAAAATCAAAAATACATCATGCAAAAATTACAGAAACAAATTTAGGGTATATTGGAAGTCTGTTTATTGATGAAGATTTGCTTGAAAAAACGGATATAAAAAAATATGAGAAGATAGAAGTATTTAATTTATCTAATGGAAAAAACTGGTCAACATATGCAATGCCTGCAGCAAGAGGATCAGGAATATTTTCAGTCAGAGGATCAGCTTCACATCACTGCAAAGTTGGAGATATGATTAATATATTAGTTTATGCTATAACAGATGAAGATAAACATCCAAAAATGATATTATTAGAAAATAATAAATTTAAAGAATATTTATAAAATAAATTAAAAAAATAAATATTTACTCAGATTTTTTCTTTGTAGTCTTTTTTGGAGTTGCTAATTCTGGTCTTGCTTCATGTACACGTGCAGTATGTTCATGTTTTTCATCATGTGCGTGTACGTCTTTACTATCGTGCGAATGTTCAACATGTTCATGTTTCTTTTCTGCTGAGGAACTCTTTGTTTTAGCTTCTTTAGATTTCTCTTCTAATTTTGCGTCTTCCTTTGAATCTTCTTTTTGTTCCTTCTTCTTATGTGTGTACTGATGACCGTATAATTCTGCATTTACGTCTCCATTGTCTTGTTTTATTACTACAACTTTTACTTGACCTGGCGGATTTTTTATTCCGTGTTTCCATAATTCTTCATTCAAATTCTTTCCGATGTAAATCTTCTTCATGTCAGATTGCTTTAAGTGTCTTGATAAGAATTCTTTCAATACACGAATTGCTTTCTTAGATTTTTTTTGTCTTGCTGCTAATCTGAATCCTTTTCTTAATGGAATATTGTATACTCGTTCTATGACCATTTTAACCTCATGCCTTCAACTTAGTTCTACGCCATGAACGCTTCTTTGCGGTATGTCGTCCTGGATGAACTTTTCTGGATTTGCCGTATTTTTTTGGTACAGTCCAAAATGGCGCCCATCTAGTTTGTCTGCCTGCCTTTGCTAATCGTGCTTTTTTGCTTGGATGTTTAGTCTTAGCCATTTTAATCACTCTTCTTATCGACTTTGTCGACTTTTAAAAAGCCTGCTCTGGCTAGTAATGATTGACCCTTAGGTGTAACTATTCTGCCTTTATGTAATCCTTTCTCAGCTTGTACTGTTAATCCTGCCTTATCAAGTTCTTGTAATGCATGTCTAACTATACTTCCTGATCCTTTAAAGAATTTTTCTGGCTTATAGCCTCTGTTTTTTCTTCCACCATATTTTGTTCTTAACTTTGATACTCCAATAGGGCCTTTTAATGCTACAGTTCTTAATACTGAAGCTGCTCTTGTAAAGAACCAGTCTTTATCTGCTGGTGGCCTTTGCTTGTGGTTTCCAGTCTTAACAATTGGTGTCCATTCTGGCTGTTTGATGTATTGCTTTAATTCTTTAGCAACGTTATCAATAACAACTTTTGCATCAACATTATAAATACTCATTTTAGTTTTACCTCGATTCTTTAAACAATGCCTGATTGCAACTCATAGCATTATTTATCCTCGAAACTATAAGAGGAAAAAAGGGCGATTTATAAAGGTAGTGGATTTATTATACTAGTCAAGTCAGGGGAATCTTTATAAAAAAACATCAATTATCAATATAATGAGCAAGGATCCTAAGATTGTAGAATATGATGATCACTTTCTTGCTGAAGCTCCTGTGGATGATTCACAGTATAAAGATTCTAATGTAGATTTGGAAGCTATTGAAACGTTACTCTTTCCACATCCAGATATAAGAGATGCACAAGATGAACTTGTTAAGAGTATTGATAGAGTTATTAAAAGTAAAACTAATCTTGTTGTACATGCTCCTACAGGTCTTGGTAAGACTGCTGCCGCGTTAAGTCCTGCATTAACTCATATAATGAAGAGAGATAATAAAAATCTTACAATATATTTCTTAACATCAAGACATACACAACATAAAATTGTTATTGAAACTCTTAAAAAGATTAATAATAAATTTAATTTAAAGATTGTTGGTTCAAGTGTTATTGGCAAGAAACATTTATGTTTACAACCCGGTGTTGAAAAACTTCCAAGTAAAGAGTTTGCTGAATTCTGTAAATTATTAACTGAAAATGGTAAATGTGATTATTATACTAATATTAAAAAAGGAACGAAATTAACTCCTGATACTGAAGCAACATTACACGTTTTAAAATCTAGAGATAACGGAGTTACTAGTACTGAACATATTATTGCTGAAAGCGGTTTGAAACATTTATGTCCATATGAAGTTTCTATACTAATGGCTAAACAATCAAGAGTTATTGTTACAGATTACAGTTATATCTTTAACCCGCATATTCGTGAAGGATTTTTTAAAAGGATAAACAAAGAATTAAAGGATGCAATAATTATTGTTGATGAGGCACACAATTTGTCTAATAGAGTTAAAGATTTGGTTTCTGAATATTTATCTAATATTACAATTAAACGTGCGATTAATGAAGCTAAAAAATTCAATAATGCTCAAATTGTTCCTATACTTGAAGATATCGAAAACATTTTAGAGGATTTTACTAAATCTTTAATTAGTAATGTTGATTCTAAATATGCTAAAAATTCACCTCAGAATGCTGCTGTTACACTTGATAGTTTTACTCCTGCATCTGAAGTTTCTGGTAAGAAATGGGGTGAATTTGCAACAAGCGAGACATATATTACTAAGAAAGATTTTGTTGATCGTGTAGAACAAATTAAGGATTATGATGAATTAATTTCTGAATTAACATTTATTGCTAATGCTGTAAGAGAGACGCAACATGTATCATACATTGGTGCTGTGGCTGCTTTTTTAGAATCATGGGTTAATACTGATGAGGGATTTACAAGAATAGTTAGTGTTAAAAAATTAAAAGATAAAACAGATATGATTACATTAAGTTATAGATGTTTAGATCCTAGCATTATTACTGCACCATTGATTAGTGGAGCATATTCAACAATACTCATGTCAGGAACTCTTACTCCTACTTCAATGTATAAAGAATTATTCGGGATTAACGCTGAAGAATTAACATTAAAGAGTCCATTCCCACAAGAAAATAGAATGAATTTAATTATTCCAAAGACAAGTACGAAGTATGAAGCTCGAAGTCAGGATCAGTATAAGGAAATTGCTGCAGTAATAGCTGATGTTAGTAGTGTAACAAGTGGATGTATGGCAATATATTATCCTAGCTATTATTTGATGGATGAAATATCTAAATATCTTAATACTAAAATTACTAAAACTGTTTTTACAGAAAGACCTGAAATGAGCAAATCGGATAAACAAGAATTTTTACTAAAATTTGCATCATATAAAGATAATGGTGCGTTGCTAAACGCGGTAATTACTGGAAGTTTTGCAGAGGGTATTGATATGCCCGGAATATTAAAAGCAGTAGTTATTGTCGGACTGCCATTACAGAAGCCTGATCTTGAAACGAAATCTATGATTGAATATTACGATAATAAGTTTAAGAAGGGATGGGATTATGGATATTTATTCCCAGCATTTACAAAAACCATACAAGCTGCTGGCAGATGTATAAGAACAGAAACTGATAAGGGAGTAATAATATTTCTAGATGAAAGATATACGTGGAGTAATTATTACAGATGTTTCCCACCAACATGGAAAATACGTGTAAGTTTATTGTATAAAGATTTGATTAAAGATTTCTTTAAGGAAAAAGAATAAATATACATATAGGTATACAGATATACTATTTGATATACTTATAAAGGAATCTTACGCTCAATAGGTAAACCAGTATACAAAAACGTAACATTTATATATTAGTTAATCTTTCTAAAGGTTATGACAATCTTATTCGACCAATTCAATCTACCTGAGAATATATACGAAGTAATCTTCGCAACAAGCCAACAAGTAATCGTAGCTAAGTTGCTGATTGAAGAGATGAAGACTCATGGCGGAGAGATAGGAAAGACAGAAATGTCCGTATTTGCTACAGCATTGCATGAAGGCAAACTAATTGATGAGGAAACAACCCAATTTGGTCAAAAGAAGAAAGTAACATTATCTTACAATAAAAGACAGTTCTACGATAGAATATTGACTCCTATGAAGAGTATGGGATTGATAGACTATGACATGTACAAGAAGACATATAAGGTTAGCGACAAGTTTAACAAAAACATGATGAGGATCGGTATGTTGTGGCTTTACGAAATGCGTAAACCAGCACAAGCACACACGATAAGCATCAAGAAATAACATTCAAAAGAGGCCGGCTTCCTACAATATCTAAAAATTCTTAAAACCCACCCCACCAAAAAACTGTAGGAAGTTTTAGTGCCTCATAAAAATCAAAAATGTATACTAATATTCAATAAAATATAACAATATAGCAACAACCGAGGTAGTAACCATGAACACAGACTTATTCGCAATCAGAGACATTAAAAATATAGAAGATATTGAGGAAGAAGAGAACGAATAATCTTCTAAACACACATGGAAGAAATACCAATAACTAGACTTGACGACATTCCTGTCACAAGACTAGACAATATTCCAATAAGTATTCTCGATGATATTCAATCAAGCATGGATCCTAACGCTCTAGTTAACAGAGTAGTAATTATAGAATCTGAAGAAAGAGATATTCCAAACACTATTTCTAGAATGTACAAGTAAACTTTATAAGTCGTAATGCCTTGAATACATTTGGGTGATGTTTTATGGGTAAAAATGATGATAGCAAACTATTTGCATTTTTAGGAATATTCCTAACAATAATAGGATGGTTAATAGTTTATTTAACAAGAAAAAACGATAAGTATGCAATGCATTATGCAAAACAAGGACTAGTATTGTTCATAGGATTTGTAATTGTCGGAGTATTTAGTTGGGTTCCAATAATAGGTTGGATTTTAGGACCATTACTTAGTATAGCACTATTTGTCTTATGGATAATTGGAATTGTCTACAGTTTATCAGATGAAATGAAAGAAATTCCACTAGTAGGAGCTTTAGCAAAAAATTTCTAAAATATTATTTTTATTTTTTTTAATTAGATTTTTAAACAATACATTTTTCTGTTTAATCAATGGGCGGGTAGTTAAATCCGGTATAACGTCCCATTGGCGTTTACGCAAGTAACATTAAGAATTTGCGTTTTCAAAATTGGGAAGGCTCCGGGTTCAAATCCCGGCTCGTCCATTTTATTTGTAATTAAAAGTGTTTGGTAAACTTATCTTTAACATTTCTGAATCACATGCATGACATTTTAGAACAAGCTCTCTATTCAAATGCTCGTCATCATATCTTCTAGGAGTTTCTTGATGTTCAGGAACTCCTAATATCGGCGTATGACAACATAAACCTTGATATCCTGCATGAGTAGGAAACTCTCTTCCATTAAAAGAGAATTTTCCATCTAATACAATCAAACCTTTCCCACTAGTATGAAAACTTCCAGTATAGTGAAGAGAATCAAATTGTTCGGCGGCAGATAAATAAAAATCTCCAACAAGACGAGTCATTCCTTTAGGACTCATTAAGTGATTTTCAACAAGCGTGTCTAAAAATTGTTGTCCATCTTGCTCAAAAGTTTTCAGAAAATTTTGTAAATCTTTTTGTGTTCCAAATTTTCTACCGGCTAAATGTTGCGGAAATGGAAACCAATATAATCCACTAAAAATATTATCAGAGAATGATTGTGTCAATACAAGACAGTTTGAAGTTTGCATAAATAACACCCCAACTACTATTTAATAAGAACAAATCATATGCGTATATAAATTTTTTGAAAATATTCAAGTAAAGAGAATAAAAAAATTAATTTATCTTTAAGAACTTCATTATCTTATCTAATTTCTTTTCGATTTGATCTAATTTATCAGCATCGAAATTAGGTTCAGACTTAAAATCGTCTCTCGATCTTGAATCAGATCTTTCAAAATCTCTTCGTGGTTCTTGAGGGCCGTCTTTTCTAAAGCATGATCTACAATAGATTGGTTTGCTTCCTGTTGGTTTAAACGGTAAGTCACATTCTCTACCACAAGCATCACATATAGCTTTATGAAGTTGAAAATCAGGTCTTCTACTTCCAGAATCTCCATCATCTCTTCGAGTAAACTTTCTTGGAGAACTGCTTCTACTAGAACTCTCACTATCTCTTCCTGAGAATTTTTTTGAATGACTGTTGAACTTCTTTGGTCCACTAAATTTTTCAGTATGAACAAATCTTGCCATAAATATCACCTTTAGATAAGAGAAACCAATGTTTATTTATAAACTTATATTTACCAAAACATTTTCTTAAATAAGGGTATTGCAAGTATAATTCCAATTATCAAATACCAGTACCAATCAAAACTAAATACTACATTCCTAAATCCAGGCCATACTGTTACTAAGAATAATGTAAAGAAAAATACACATAATTTTAGTAACGATACATCGTACCATTTCAAATTCTTAGAAAATTTTTTAGCTAATTTATCAAGACACATAGTATCACCTTCCTAAGTATACAAATAAATACTAGAATTTAAATAGATTACTAATAAAAACCATTTACTTTTTAAATTCTAATCTTATCACACTATAATTATGAAAACTGATAAGGAATTGAAGAAAGAATTTAAGCTTGAAGCAAGCAAGAGTCCTGAGAAGTATTATGCTGTTAACGCTCTAAAGAAAGAAGGTTTTCATAGAACACAATGTTCTCATTGTAAAAAATTTTTCTGGTCCACACATGATAGAACAGTTTGTGGTGATGCGGAGTGTATTAAAGGAGTAACATTATTCTCTAATAATCCTAAACGTATTCCAATGACATATATTGAAGTGTGGGAAAAATATAAAGAACATTTCACAAAACTAGGATATACATCAATTAATAGATATCCTGTTATTGCAAAATGGAATCCTACTACAGATTTTACAATTGCAAGTATCGCTGCATTTCAACCATATGTTGTATCTGGAGAAGTTGAACCTCCTGCAAAAAAATTAGTGATACCACAATTCTGCTTAAGGTTTGGAGATATTGATAATGTAGGAATTACAGGATCACATTGTACTGGCTTTGTAATGATTGGACAACACGCATTCGTAAACCCGAGTGAATGGAATCAGGAACAATTTTTTATGGATATTTACAATTATGTTACAAAAATCGTAGGATTATCAAAAGATGAGCTTGTACTTCATGAGGATGCTTGGGCTGGTGGAGGAAATTTCGGTCCGTGCATGGAATTTTTCAGTAATGGTATTGAATTATTTAATCAAGTTTACATGATGTTTGAACATTCCGATGAAGGAGACAGAGAATTAAAAATTAAAGTATTGGATATGGGGTTGGGAATGGAAAGAATTGCATGGTTCTCACAAGGAACTGCAACATTGTATGATGCAGTATTCCCTACTGTTATAGAATATTTGAAAGAAAGTACACAAGTCGAATTTAATCAAGAATTGTTCAGAAAATTCGCTCCTTACGCATCATTGTTAAATATTGATGAAGTTGAAGATATTAACAAGGCATGGGATTCTGTTGCCGAAAAAGTAGGTATAAGTGTGGAAACATTAAAAAATAAAATATTACCTATGACTGCAATTTATAGCGTTGCAGAACATTCTAGATCATTATTATTCGCTATTGCGGATGGTGGCCTCCCAAGTAATGTTGGAGGATTTTACAATCTGAGAGTAATATTTAGAAGAATGATGAATTTTATAGATAAGTATGATTGGTCTACGAAGATAGATATTAAAAAAATTCTAAGGATGCATGCACAATTTTTAGAGCCAGTATTTCCAGAATTGCAGAATGCAGTTAATGAAGTTTATGAAATATTAGATTATGAAAAGAAAAAATATTATGAGAGCAGAGAACGTGCAAACAATATAATCAAGAACATTATAAGTAAAAATGATTCAATAACTAATGATAAACTTGTAGAGTTATACGATAGTAATGGTGTTAATCCTGAAGAGTTATCTGTTGAAGCTAAAAAACAGGGACTAAAAATTATTGTGCCTGACAATTTTTATAAATTAGTAGCTGAAAAACATGAAAATGATGCATTAAAGGCAGTAGATACTATAAAGACACAAACTAAGAAAGAGAAACAATATGATGTTACTGGATTAAAAACTGAAGCATTATATTTTGATCATTATGATTTAATAGACTTTAAGTCTGTAGTATTAAAAATTATTCATGACATTGCAGAAAATAATTATAAAGTAATTCTTGATAAAACAGCATTTTATCCCACATCAGGAGGACAATTACACGATTTAGGCACGCTAAATAAGTCTAAAGTATTAGATGTATTTAAGCAGGGAATAGTAATTATTCACGTGCTAGAAAATGTTGATTTCCATGAAGGTCAAATTGTGCATGGGAGGATAGAATTAGATCGTAGAATACAATTAGCACAGCATCACACTGCAACGCACATACTTAACGGTGCAGCAAAAAGAGTTTTAGGGAATCATATATGGCAAGCAGGAGCATCAAAAACTCTTGAGAAAGCTAGACTAGATATTACACATTATGAGAATTTGAGTAAAGAACAAATTACTGAAATAGAAGATGTGGCTAATAAAGTTGTTAGAGAAAATCTTCCAGTATATAAGAGTTTCATGAAACGTAACGTTGCAGAATCTAAATACGGTTTTAGAATATATCAGGGTGGAGCAGTTCCTGGTAAGGATTTAAGAATTGTTGAAATTATAGGTTTCGATGTTGAAGCATGCGGCGGTACACATTTAGATATTACAGGAGATGTTGGACAAATTAAAATATTAAGATCATCAAAACTACAAGATGGAATAGTAAGAATAGAATTTACAGCAGGCTTAGCGGCTGAAAAGACAATACATGATAAAGAGACATCGTTAGAGGATGTTGCTAAAATACTTAACTGTAGTCCTAAACAAGTTCCTGGACGTGTAGAAGAATTATTTCAGAAATGGAAGAAAATAGTTAAGAAGAATAGTACAGAAAAATTTGAATTAACATCTACTATAGAAAGCGATTATACTGAAGAAAAATTATTAAATAAAACTGCGTCAATGCTTAATACACAGCCAGAAAATGTTATCAAAACTATAGAACGATTCTTAAGAGAAATCAATGATAAACAGAAGTAAAATAGTCATAAATTCTACAAGATAATATATCTACATTAAGTGCTTATACACATCTTCCCAGTTGTTCACTCTAAAAAGTAATTTACCTTTATAACTGTCTAAACGTTTAATTAAATCTACTTTTTCCTTATACGCTTTTTCTGATATAACATCTCTATCATGAGGATTCATATGATTTATTGGGAGATTAAACAAAACTACAGGTACACCTTTTTCTAGTAGACTTATTGCAAAATAAGGATTATCTTCGAAAAATCTTGCAATATTTAATTTTTTTAAAGTTTCTTCTTTATTATGATTATATATGGTGTCTGCTGGCATAAATTCGTGTTGAGCAACTAATTTGACAAGCCATCTATCAGTCATTCCTTTAGCATCCTTGTAAAAACCGTTACCTCTTGATGTTACAAAATATACTTTACCTTTTCTTGTAGATAATCTTTTTAATGATCTGACAGCATAATTATCTGGCATTATATTCTCTAATGCTCCTTCAGATTCCATAACCTGTAACATTGTAGAAATATCTTCACGAGTAATACCAGCATCATACAATAATTTTATACGTTCTAACCCATAAATCACAAAATCGTGTTCCGTGAATGGTCTTGGTAATCTGTGTCCAAAAACTTTATTAGTATACTCCATCAAAGGACTGCGCACAGGTATAAATGTATCATCTATATCTACACCACTATCGCCATCAACATCATTTAATACACCAACTAAATTAGTCATAACCATCAGAATCTATGTTTTTTTATAAAAGTTATTATTATATCATAGAGAATAGCAAAAATTTATAAAAACATTTCACCATATATCTGTATGCCTCACGCTGTTAGAGAAGAACACTTAGAAGATATATGCAATAATTGTAAGAAGCCTCACGGTAACAATATAAAACTTGAACCTCACGAAGGCAAAATGTATGAAATTATTAAATGTATAAATTGTGGCTACGAGATTATAAGATTACCACGTTCTACAGATCCTTTAGGCAGGAAAGAATTTCAACGAGATGAAGGATTTAGAAGAGATTTGTTCTAGAGATTATAGAATAACTAATTAAAAAAATGAGAAAAGTTAAAATTAAAGAGGTTCTGCAAACATTCATTGTAGCAAATGAACTCAAAAAAAGATACAGTGAAATTAATGATATTTCAGAATATAAAAAAGTCTATTCCGCGATAAGAAATAATATAAAAAATTATTCTGAAAAAGAACTTTGGCAACGTATAAAAGATAAAGATAGAATAAAAAGATATAAATCTTGTGATTGGTATTTCGGTAAAATTAAGATATCTAGTACAGGCGTTTGGCCTCATATGGGGCATATTGCTGATAATTTACTTTTTGAAGATACAAAATGGTCTGCAAATCAAATATATACAAATTCAAATAAGATAGTGAAAGGAGAATTAAATCACCTATTTAGGATAATGCCATTTGCACCTTATCTTAATAGACATATTCCGACAATCGTTACTCAAGGAGGTATTATAAGAGATGAAAAGAAATACCTAAAAGAGAGATATGATATTGATGACGGATGCCATAGAACTGTATGTTTAGCATTACATGGAAAAACTTTCATTAATGCATATATTGGCATTCCAAAGAAATAAATATAAAAATTTTTGTTCTAGAAAATAATATAATCTATTCTCTTAATGTTGTTATTATTGGTTTCTCTCTAACTATTACTGTATGTTCGCTCTGACCTACCATTCCTTTGCCCATTTCTATTAATGGAGGATATGCGTGTATAATTCCAGAATTCTTTAAATCATTTAATGCATAACGTACCTTAGATAATGGATGTTTTTGAGTTAACCATCTTGTTGTGAATGGTAAATTTTTGAATGGTTGAATATCTTTTAAAATTTCTCTAGTAATATTACTTCTAATATTTTTATTGTTATTTAATGAAAATAATGTCGCATTTGTACTTTCAAATATCATTCCATGACCGTTAGTTGCAAATGGTTCTATAGCTATTATTTGATTCTCTTCTAATTCACGTTTGTCTCTAGTATCAAAATTTGGTATGTTAGGATCTTCATGTACGGAATACCTTCCTAAACCATGTCCTGAAAGATTTCTTACAGGAACAAGATCATATTGAGCAATAGTTTCTTGTATAATTAATCCAATTTCTCCAAGCGTTATTCCTGGACGAATATATTTAAGTACATTAGATAATGCTTCTTCTGAAGCTTTTTTAATATTTATTAATTCATCATATTTAGGATTATCTTCCTTAAACACGATAGTAAATGCAGTATCTGCTATTATTCCGTCAACATGCACTCCTAAATCTAATTTTATTATATCTGTTGATTTAAATGTTAAAGAATCATCAGCCAAAGGACAAAAATGTGCTGCAACATCATTCAATGCAACCTGCGCAGGAAACGCCATATGCCCACCATTGTCCTTAACAAATGCTTCAATCTTATCAAGAACTTCAACGATATTTACATCAGGTTTAATTATTGATTGTCCATAAAGTATTGCCTTAGCGGCAATTTTACCAGCTATAATCGCTTTATCTCTTTCTAATTCATTAACAATCATAAATGTATAGAATTATAATTATTTATATAGTTTTGTAATATTATTTATTAAGATCGTATAATGCCATTCCAATACTAGTTAACCATGTTGAAACCATTCCGCTAGAATACACTGGATGTTCAGTTACAAAATCTACTAATTTGTTTTTGTATGCTACTGCAACACACACCATTCCTACAATACATAATGCTTCTAATGTTTTAAAATTATGAGCATAGAATTGTGGCAGAATAATTTCTGTACCCTTCTGTACAGCTCCAAGTACTGCAACTGTGCCTGTATTTGCAAGTATAGATGCAGATAATTCTGGATGTTTCTTAAAATAACTAGGTACAAATTTGTTGTCCATTACGCCATGATACAATTTATCAACAACAGTATATAATGGAGGATTCTTTTTATGCTCTAGATTATTAATAATGGTATTTTCATCATTCATTGTAACACCGCAGCTATCGTCATTAATATCATTATAGCTCCAAATACTATGAACACTACTTCTGATAATCCTTTACGTTTAATGTTCTTTATTAATTTCATTGTTACACCAATTTATAATCTAATTTTTCTATACACTTCCAAGGATTTTCTTTTTTTCCGTACATCCTTTCAGCATATTCTCTATTTGCTTGTTTTAAAGCATCTATAGTTTGATAATCATGACCATCTTTACCAAGATAAGGATTTTCTTTTAATGGTTCAGTAATCATAATATAACACCTTGAGTCATTATTTTAATAGACTATTGCTACTACAACTCTTTTTATCTGATTAAATCTTACTCTTCCTGGATCTTGAGCATCGTTATTATCGCCTTTCATAATAAAATATACTCCTTGTTCATCTGAACTTTTTTGTATTACTCTATGTACTATGAATCCGTCAGCATATTCTGACTCGTATGATACAATATCTCCTACTTTTATTTGATCAACATTTTTTGGAACTACTTCAATAGCGTTAGCTCTTGAACTTAATACAGGTTCCATGCTATGTGTGTCAGTAAATTGTGCCCATTGCGCGTCTTTAATATCTAAAATAACATTCTTACTATACACGCCAATTTGACCTTCATTAACCCAATCGCTTGGGCTTGCAACTTGATCCGTGTATGGACTGTTGCTTGTACTAATATTTGAAGGTTGTTCAACGTTTAAGTTTGCATAAATATTACTAGTTAAAAATCCTAAACTGAATACTAAAGTTATCATGAAAGCCTTTAAAAAAGCCTTTTTATCTACCATATAATACACCCCCAACAATGTCTTATACTAGAATTAACATAGTGAGCAGTATTTATAAAGTTTACGGTTTATTTGTTACTAAGAAGTAGTGAAGTTATATTTTTTCTTCTATTATTATACTTTCTAGAACGTCAAGAGAAGCTTTTAAGAATTCTTCTTCTTTGTCTGTATCTATAACAGCACCAGCAGCGAAGCTATGTCCTCCTGAAGAACCATGATTTATCTTTTGTATTATTGATTCGATTACTTCTTTGAGATTTATCCCATCTGGATTTCCTGTAATTCTTAACGAAATTTTTGTTGTATCATCATGATTACGCGCTAATGAAAGTATAAACGTGTTTGGAGGTATATCTTGTGATTTAGATAATATTGATCCAAGCGTTCCAATTATTGTTGGTATAACTTCATCCTCTGCATTTATGATTATACAATTTTTTTTCTTAATAACTCTGTCAGTATTAGCATTATCTTTGTACCAGTTTAATGCATTGACTAATTCTTTACGATAATCAGTCAAGTTCTGCATTGCCATCTCTTTCATTTTCTTATCATTTAAACATGCACCTATACCTATACTGGCTTTATTTAATCTTCCACAGCTATTAAGTAATGTTGCAAATTCTTTAGCATCACGGAACGGAACGTCATCTAACTCTCCAATTAGTAAATAAGAATTAGTAAACACGTCACTAGATGAACTTCCTGATTTAACAACTCTTTTCATTATTATCGTTGCTATCAATCTCTTCTTTTCATCCTCTGTAAGATCCGCGATTTTCTTCCATCCATTTTTTGTTTTTGGATCTATTCCTATACTTTGTAGAAAATGTATTGATCCAGATTCTGAACCTGTAACTCCCGGAATAATTATGTCTGAACTATATTGTAATAATTTATAGATAGGTTTTGTTTGTACACCAAAAAACTTTAATCCCTTACGCACCTCTATTAAATTATTTTTTATGGCAATATCTAATATATCATTGTTTAATTTCTTAAATCCATCACGTTCCTGTATATCTCCTATCGCTCCAACTATTGCTATTCGAGACATTTCAGTATTTTTATTATCTGTTAAATATTGTGTGAACATAAACACAACTCCAGAACCAGATATCTCATTTGATCCATCAATGTTGTACATATGAGGGTTCATTTGTGTAATATTCTCATAATTTGTTGTTGAATGTAATTGGTGATGATCCAGAACAAATATTTTTTTATTTGATAATACTTTTCCTACAGTATCAATATTCCCTGATCCTAAATCTACAAAGATTATATGCTCTTCATTATCTTCAACAACATCTGACAATATCTCTTCAGTAATTGTTGGAAGAGTTGTTAAGGCATATTTACGATTTAATTTTATTAATGCATTAATCATTATTGCAGAAGCACATATACCATCAGCATCTAGATGTCCTATAACACGTATAGTTTTATTTTTTGGAATTTGTAATAATAGTTCTGCACCACTTTTTAATGACTGATTAAAGCCTTCATAATCCGGTGTTTCAACTGCTGATATTAAGTGTTCCATAGAATCACAAGATTCAAATATTTACAGCTGATTTAAATATTTTTGTATTACCGAACATTTTAGAAAAACATCAAAAATTTTGATTGAAAGTTTTAAGTTTATAATTTTATTTTTATTTCGCCTTTTTTAATTTTACATTGACACAATAATCTATGATTTTTTAGAAGATTGAAATCTTTTTCTTTATCCGTTAATGAATTTAAATTTTCTGCTCCAGCAACTATCTCTACATCGCACACACCGCAATTTCCATCTTGACAGCCGAAATATACGCCTAACTGTTCAGCATAAGGCATAGCAGAAGAATTATCCGGTAGCTCTACCATTTCATCGTCACATATAATTTTTGCCATTTTTTTCAAAATAATATTATAACAAGTATAGAAAATAAAAAATAAAAATATACGTTTATACGTATAATTTTGCCTTACTTACATCATAAGTCCAGTCTTTGCTTAATCTTCCTGTTCCCTTATAATATTTTATTAAACGTTGAATTTTTGACTCTGTAATTTGTAAGCCTCTTAAAGCAACATTATCCTGCTTGTTTTCATCCATATGTTTCTTTATTAATGTTAATTTCTTTATTAAAGCCATTAGATCTTCTGGCATAGGATTTAAAGCTTTTTTATCAGCTAATATTTGTGTAATGCTCTTTTTACATAAAGTCTTTACATCTGGTATACCATAAACATCCCTCAAATGTAACCCTATCTGTGAAGGTGTTTGTCCTTCCTTATTCAATTTTAGTACTAACATTTCTACTTCTTTAGCACCATATCTTGACCATGATTGTACAACTTTTTTTATAGGTCTCTTACTGCCTGCAACGCCTTTTGCTCCTGAATATTTTCTTGCCATAAAATTACCTCGCTAGTTATTTGAAATATTAACGATAGAACCTAGAAACTATTTGCTTCCAGCATAGTCACGCTTTCACGGAACTACCTATCGCGATAATATAAGGAATAAAAGTTCATTTATAAAGTTTATCAGAAGAACATATATTAAATGTATATCATTAAAAAATTATTAGAAAAGTAGCCCCGCCCAGAAGCGGAGAAGCTGTCGTGAATTTATTGGGCTGATTTTCTTTTATTGTTTTTTTCATTTTTGCCCTCCAAATTATACCATATGTTGATTTGCTCTTTTAACCTCTCTGATAAATCTAAGTCATACTCTTGATTTTTTAAAGCTTCGGGTTTTATATCTATATACTTATTGTTAAATTTTTTTAATTTTTTTAAATGTAGTTCTATATCTTTCTCAGAAACTGTGAATAAAAAGTTTTTTGTAGGTAGTCCGGATTCATCCCATAAATATTTTTGTAGAATATCTATCATGTCATGAGATGAAATGTTTTCTTTGAATATCATTTTATAAAACACATCGCAGTGTTTAGTCATAACCTGGCTCTCGAATGATTTATTAGTGTTAAGGAAGAAATCTTCTAGTATGTCTTTGACTGCACATAAAGTGACGGGGAAAATGTTTCTTGGTTCTTCAGGTCTAGTTAATTCTAATGGAAAACATTTAGGTTCATTAGGTTTTAATATCCATTTGTTATCAGGGTCATCGCCTAAGTAGTGGATACTCCAAAAATTTGCGTACTCTCCGATTGGCTGTATTGTTTTTTTGTTCAATGTTTTTTTCTTTGTTTTTTTCGAATATTTTACATTTGAAAATAAGGTAGGATATATCTCAAGTTCTCTCTTAAAAGATTTCTTGGCGATTAATCCTGTTTTTTTAAGAGCATTTAAATTTTTAAGTAATTCAGTTCTGTTAGTTGATAAGAAGATTTTATTTTTTTTATACGATTTGCTCAAAGCACATATTAAAGGATATACACCGTTAATACTATAAAATTTTTTTCGTTTATTGACTTGATTTGATTCGTTAAAATAAACTGAAAGAAATAGGAAATACGTTTTTATTTGAGTCATATCTAATTTTTTCTCAACTGAAAGTATTTGTAATACGTCCCATGCAATTTTTTTTCTATGCAAATAAAATGCACGCGGTAGTAATGCGGCTAAATGTAGTTTTTTTGCATACTCAATATGATTTTGTTTCATTAACTAAGTGAGAAAGCATACATACTTATAAATGTTATCAATACCAAACTAATATCTGTTTTAAAAATATTCTTCGTCTTTATAATTCTGAAGTATCTAAAATAGTACCAAATTTGTGTATAATATTTATATTAACAACTGCACATTAGTCGTACATGACACCTAAAGAAACAATACGAATAACATCTGAAGATAAAAAATTGCTATGGCAATACAAACTAGATAATAATTGCAAAAGCCTGAGTCAAGCAATAGGACATGCAATAACTTTGCTTAAATTAAAGCAGGAGGAAAAATGAACCAAGAACTTAAACAACAAATAATTCAGTACATAAAAGAAAATTATCCTGAAGATAGACAAGAAATACTGCTAATCACTCTAGAGCATTTTGAATCAGAACTATTATCCCATGAATAGCTCAAAATGCTCGGAGTGTCAAAGACCACTCTCGGGAAAGCGTAAAGATGCAAAATTCTGCAATCCTTGCTGTAGAAACAGATTTTTCAAAAGAAGATGGAAAACTATCAAACAGAATAAAAAGTCGCAATAAGACGCTAAAGAAGCGTTGCTACGAACAAATAAAACAGACCAGGTGATTTAAATGAGTGAAAATGAAAATACTAAAATAAAAACACCATCTAACAATACGGATGAAAAATTAGATGCAATATTAGAGTTACTAAAATTTGTTGTAAAACAAAGAATAAGTAACAAAAAAAATAGACTAATAGAGGAGATGCAAAATAGGGGAAGAATGAATACTGGAGAGGTAATGACGTTTCTAGGCGTTTCAAGAACTTGGGCGATAGATATGATGAAAAAAGTTTCAGAACATCCCGGATTTAGTTATATTGGAGGAAACAAAGAAACACAAAGACCTACAATAATAATATATAACGAATCAAAAGTCATCAATGACCAAATGATACGAATTAAAAAATCATTAGATAAAAATCTTATACTAACATTTAACGAAATAATGATTTCTCTTGACGTACCAATCAACACTGCAAGAATTATTGCGGAGTATTTTATATCACAAAATAAAGGATTTGTAATATATGAAGAGAACAAATTAGTGAGTAAGGAGCGGATAATTAATGGAAAATTGACTAGAAACTAAATATAAAGTGTTGTTGCATACGTATAATAAATAATTATAATAAATATCTATTAATAATAATAGTTAATAACTTTAGATATAAAAATATTTTTTTAGAGAGTGCTAGTATTAATACTTAACAAAAAAATTAACAGTTCAAAAATAAAAAAGTGCAACTTATAGTTAATCAGAAAACACCCCGCCACGCACACATACATATCGCACACAGGTATGTATGTGTGTTTAAGATATTAGATTAGGCATAAATCAAGAACAAAAATAAATAATTAGGCTAATAAAGCTACGCTTTATAGTTACATTAGCTGTTTAGCTACATTAGCTGTAACGTACATTAGGTATATAACATTTCTACATAACATAATATTAAATTTTATAGGCAGTATAATTTATCAATTTGAATATAATTGTAGCTCTGAAAATTAATCGATACACATATACGCCACATGTTCTGATTTAAAATAGGAATAGACCATATAATAGAAAAATCACTTCCTTTATAAACAATAAATAATACCCTATCAATACAGATACGTTTATCTGCATACAAGTAACGAGTTCGCATGTTATCTATTGAAGATACTTGTCTTAGGAGACTGTATGAATACAAAGAAAATTATCGGGGGAATTGTACTTAATGGTTTAGAAGAGAATCCTCTAGGTCCTAATATAATCAGCTATTTGTGTTCTCAGAAAAAAGAATCACCCTTTTTGGACTTTAAAAAAATAATTAGTATTGATAAAAATTCTACCTTCCCTAATTTAGCGAAGGACATGTTTGCATTTTCAAATTACGGTGGCGGTTGGATGTTAATAGGTTGGGAAGAATATAAAAAAAATCAATTCGTGCCAGTGGGATTACCTGAAGAATATTCAGTTGACCAAGCCGATTTACAAAGTAAATTTAATTCATATAGTAACAGCGATATGGAGATAGGATATGTTGAATTTGAAAATAATTTTCAAGGAAATTATTCCACCACAGATGCAAAGGTTCTAGAAAAAATAAATTCTATATCTAAACGTTTTGCATTAATATATATCCCTCCATCACACACATTACTTAGCCCTAAAAAAGAAGGCAAATATACTATTGATGGAAAAGAACATGTAGTCTTCAAGATAGGAGACATATTTTATCGCAGAGGCACGCAAAATGTAGTTCCGGGCGCCTATGAACTTACCTTAATTAATAAGCGCATAAGAAATGAAAATTACCGACTTTCTTTGCTGGGTGGAGAACCTGACATGGTAGAAGAAACGCTGTACTCAAATTTATTTGAAATAACATCTGTACCTAAATATGTTTATGAAGCAGACAGTCTAAATTATGACAATGTATCTATTAAAACATTATTAAAACAAAACAAAATTTTTCCGGAATTCTATTACAAATTTAAATTTTGGAATAAAAAATTGATTACTTTTGAAAATTTACAAGATAATGATAATCCATATAGACAATTAGTCGATACAAAAACTATATGTAAGACTTCGTTACAACAATGGATTACAAACGCAGATAAACACCCACAAATAATCGAGCTTCTTAATAGAGAAATAAAACATTTTATTATATCGCGAGGATTATGGCATAATCAAGACAAAGATAATTTCTTCTATCCTTCAGAATCTGAATCTAGAAAAGAAGTTTGGCAAAGTAGATATCGTAAATCTAATAAGACAGTGGCAGCCAAAATGTATGCAGAACAAATAAAGAAATCGATATACTGGCATATAGCTTTTTCAGTGAATGTATTACACCTAAGAGATAGATTTTATATCCGAATTCTCCCTACTTTTGTAATAACTGAAAATGGGAGAAACCCAATATCTAATTTTACTATTGGAACCATAATTACCAGATTATCATATAGTAAATATAACAGTATTTATCTTAATACAGTATTATTCTGGATATATCAATTAGGAACTAGCAAAGACATATTATTAACTGATTATATGACAATATGTTCTAAACCTGTAGAAATAAAAATTAATGCAGGAATATTATTTGATATGCCTTCTAGTGAATTTACATTAGATATTGCAGATGATGAAATATATGCTGATGAGGAAATTAATGACATTTAATACATTATTTTTAGAGGAAAAAGAATTAATATTTGGAGGACGTTCCGAAGAAAAAGACCCTCGGATAGGATTAAGAGAATTTGGTCCATTTCAATTCTCCACTAAACCTGAAAATTTAGATAATATCAAAATTGGAATTATTGGTGACAAGAATAGCATAGAAAAAACTAAACAAATAATATCTAAACTAAAATCAGAAATACATACAGGAGAAAGTAATAAATGGTTATATCCTGATTTTCCTGGAATGAATTCTAAAACTAATTTTAAGTGCACTATAGAACTATCAAACGTATGGGAGCAGATAATCTCGATGGATGAAATTGACCATTTACTCAAAATATTAGATACTAATGAGCGTATAGGAAAAGCTGTGGAGATATATTTAAAAAAAATTAATAACATACTCGATGAAGATTCTTTACCAGATGTGATTATCTGTTCTTTACCTAAACAAATAGAAGATTATTGTGGAATCTCTGAGCATACTCGTGGAGCTAAAACAGCCAAATTTACTGATTTAGAAAAACAGATTCAAGACTTTCAAAAAAATAATCAAAAGTTTTTAACCGATTGGTGTATTGTTACAGAAATTAAAACAGAGAAAAAAATTAAAGGTTTTGATTTTAGAAATGCATTAAAGGGAAAACTAATGGCTCATAAATCCGCCAAACCTATTCAAATTCTTAGGGAATCAACTGCGGATGCAATATTAAATTATAATAAAGACATGAGAGCATCTAGACAAGAACCCGCATCATTTGCATGGAATTTTTCAACAGCATTATTCTATAAAGCCAACGGTAAACCTTGGAGGTTAGCAAAGTTAAGGGATGATACTTGTTATGTAGGCATTTCTTTTTATAAAGATAAATTAAGCTATAATAACGACATGCAAACATCAATGGCGCAAGTATTTACACACACAGGTGATGGATTAGTCTTGAGAGGCACAGAAGTGTATATAGATGAAAAAACAAGAGAACCACATTTAACCGAGAAACAATCAGAAGACTTATTAAAGAATGTAATTGAAAAATATATTGAGAAAGCTAAAAGAAATCCTATTCGCGTAGTTATCCATAAAAAATCATTATTCTCTGATGCAGAAAAACAAGGTTTTAGCAGGGCAATAGGTAATTTACAAAAAGATTTTGTGACATTATCTAAACGTAATTTCGGAATTAGATTTTTGCGTTCCGGGTCTTATCCAGTATTAAGAGGAACTTTAATATCGCTAACAGATAGTCAACATATATTATACACTTCAGGATATATACCTCGCATTAGAACGTACCCGGGTCACAGCATACCTCAACCATTATTACTTACTCATATAGGCGATTCAAGTATCAAAGAAGTTGCTGATGAAATATTAGGATTAACAAAATTAAATTGGAATACGACTGCATTTTCGATTTATATGCCCATAACGTTAGCATTTTCTTCAAGAGTCGGCGAAGTATTATCTGAACTTGATAAAGGTAGCCAATTACAAAATCATTATAAATTCTTTATGTAACTTTAAAAAAAAATTAATCATCTTCAGTATATTCTGTGACACTATAATTTATATTTACATCATCGCAATCATATCCTGCTTCTTTTAAAAGTTCATAAACATCTGTTTCAAATTTTTTAGAATTTCCCTCTTCATCTTCTAATAAAACCCATTCCATCCCATCATAAAATTTATAGTCAACTTCTTCTTCATCACCATTGGAATACCATAGATTTATGCTAGATATTCTATAGAACCATTTATAGTATTCTATAGAAACAGATATCTCTGCTATCTCATCAAGTATAAATTCTACGCTGACATCAGAAGATATTTCCCTTCCCAATTCTTCTTCAATATCTTTGATAATATCAGCTTTCTGAAGAGAGATTTCTCCAATATATGATTTATTTTCTAAAGAAACATCAAATATCAATCCATCGCTATATATATTGGCGCTAGATACATAAGAATTATTTTCTTTTAATTTATAATTTATTTCTACATGATGTATTTGATATGTTTTAAAATCTTCCATAAACATCTTGTTCAATTCATTTGTTTTCAAAGCATAATTAATTATTCTTATTTTATGCCCTGTTTTGTCTTCAAATTCTTTAATATTATCAACGCTATTAAAATCTCTAATATTAGCTGTTAGTAATACATATATATGAGGAGTTTTGCGCGGAATTTTCATTGCATGAGAAAAAATAGAATACCATAATACGCAATCTTTAAATCCCTGCTCCCCGATTAATTCATTATTTGTAATAGTTACTGCTCTAAAGGGCGTTTTTTTGTCAACGGCTTTTTTTATTATTTCTTTTAAGTAACTATCATCACAATAAGGGATAGTCAATATTTTATCCTTCTGTAATTCTTTTTCTAAATTATTCTCTAGTTTAGAGGGGTATTGTTTGAGAACATCTTCAAATTTATTTACTAATTCCAGGTCATTAAGTTCTTTCAATCTATTTCCGATATTGGGTTTATTGGTATTGAAAATTTGCTTTTTTTGAAATAATCTTTCTTCTTTAACTATTTGAGGGATATTTAGACTTATATTTCCAAGAGAATTATGTAAATTATACTCATCTCTAATCTCTATTAATTCCTTGAGCAATCTATTGTTAAGGACATCATAACTAAACCGTTTATTAAAACATATATTTGTATCAATAACAAATACATATTTGTATATTCTAAAATTAGTATTTTTTAGTGTCTCTTTTACTTCTTTCATACTCTCAATAATTAGTAAGTTATCATATATTTAAATTTATCTTAAACAATCAACATTTAATACTAACTGTTGTTTAAAATACTTAATCATAAAATCATTGGACAATCGATCGAAAACTTTAAAAATAGATACAATATAACTAGTATAATGGTGAGTAAAAAATTAACAGTAGCAGATTTTTTCTGTGGTGCTGGTGGATTCTCAGAAGGATTTCGTCAAAAAGGATTTGATGTAGTTTTCTCTCTAGATAATTGGGCACCAGCCAAGAAGACTCATGATTTAAATCATCCTGATTGTCAATGTGAATTAATGGACATATTAGAGTTAGATACTATAGAAAAGATAGAAAATATTGTTCCAGACACAGACATTATTGTCGGAAGTCCTCCATGTGTTTCTTTTTCAGGCTCAAATAAAGCTGGAAAGGCTGATAAAAGTTTAGGTATAAGACTTATCAAAGCGTATCTAAGAATAATTGCTGTAAAGCTAAAAAAAGGCACATGCAAGTATTGGATTTTGGAAAATGTTCCTAATTCAGGGAAATATATTCAAGATTCATACACTTGGGAAGAATTGGGATTGCCTGGCGGAAAAAAAATCGCTATAGAAATTCCTGTTAAAGGAATATTAAATGCTGCAGAGTATGGTGCGCCACAAACTAGAAAAAGATTCGTATGTGGAAATTATCCTGAACCATATAAAAGTCACGAAGATAAAAAATCTTGGATTACAATGCGTAATGTTCAAAAAGCATTATCTAATCCACTAGATATAACTCATCCTTCAAAAATAAAAGACCCAGTATATGGTTTTGAATTAGATTCAAAAAATTTAACTGACCACTTCTATGATACTAGCGTTGCAGATTATGAATGGATGAGGTCAAAAAGGTTAAAAGAAGACCACGGATTTATGGGAAAAATGTCTTTTCCAGAATATCTAGATAGACCTAGTAGAACAGTTATGGCAACTATGTCAGCATCAACAAGAGAATCTATAATCTTTGAAGCAATTAAATCAAACAAGCAAACAGGATATAGATTGCCTACAATAAGAGAAATCGCATGTTTTATGTCTTTCCCCATAACATATCAGTTCGAAGGAGCAAACGAAAATACTAAATATAAATTAATCGGAAATGCAGTATGTTGTAAATTATCTTCGGCTTTGGCAGAAGCTATTGCAAAAGCAGAAAGAACAAAAATTCAAGAATACATTCCTCAAAAAATCATAAAATCTTCTTTTGATTTGACTGGAATAAAAAGAAGTCCTAAAGTTCCAAAACCACGAGCCAAAGATGCGAGATTTGCAATTCCAATACCTTATTTAAAGATTAAAAGCTTCAGAGTAGAACTTAGTAACACAGATTCTGAATTTTCTAAAGGAAAATACGTTTGGAAGTCTAAAGTACATTACGGTTCTGGCAAGAGCGCGAAGGTTGCAATCCTAGATTTAAAAAAATTAGATAAAGTACTATTCTCAAATAAAAATTTCTCCACATTTAAAAAAGACTTAGAAAACTCTTTCAAAGATTTCAAATTATCTGCAAGAGAATTACAAGAATCATATGTGTTAAATGGAAAATCTAAAGTTGTTTCCCCAGATAAAGCATTAGAACTAATAAGAAAATTAATAACTAAACACTATACTAATCAAGAAGCTGTATCGATAGAAAATAAATTTATAGAGATTGAAAGAGCAGAGATACCGTTATTAACAATAATTGGTGCATATGCATGCGGATACTTTGTTTCTTTAATCAAGAACTAATTATTTTCTATTTGTTCTTTTAAGTATTTAGAATTCAACCAAAAGCATTTTTTTACATATAATTTTCCATTAGGTGCTATATCAGTATCTTGTTTATTTCTTGCGTGAGGTCTGACGTGAGAAACTCTATTCTCTATTTTTTTAGGTAAAGTATCTGCTTTCCCAGAAATAATTCTTTTTTTAGTTTCAATCCAGACTGCTTCACATTCAGCCATATCTGTTATAGGCATATTCCAAAAAAATGCTTTTTTAAAAAATATTTTTGATTCATCTTTATTCATTTGATAAACTACAAAAAAGAATTTGCTTTCTAATTGTTCACTAAAATTGCTCTCATCCCACTCTTGTTCTGCAATTTCTTTATATTTAAAATATGGAAAAGACATATCTTCTTTTGGAACGCCGTTGTGTTTCAAACGTATTATTTTCATTGATACGCCTGCCTTCTCGAATTCTTCGATATACTTAGCTGAAACTCCCATCATTCTCCTAGCTAAATCTGCATAGTAACCTTTTGATTTTCTATTTAGTTTTGTATGTAATTTTTGTTCAATATTTTTTATATTCATATTCAAGAACGGTTGAAATTTATTATACACTAAATTTTCAAAACTATTTTTCTTTAGTTCAGAAATATCTGTGATTAGTTTTTGTGAATCTTCTAATCTCTTTAATACGGCACTCATATATTTAACTTTAAAACTAAACGCTCTCTGTGGCGCTCTAATCGGAGAATTAGGTTGTTTTCTAGGTTCTTCTTTCCATCCTTTTCTACATGCACCTAAATAAAATGTTTCTCCTTCTGATAATTCGTGGGCTTTACCGGATTTTATTTTAGAAACTATTTTTTCCCAGTCCTGTCTAATCATTTCTCTATCTGCACCCTCAATTTTCCAAAGGGTAACATATCTTATTAGATAATCTAGAAAATTTTTATCTGTTTCGTATAGATATAGAATTAACAATAATAATTCATTTTTACTGAGGAAGTGAGATGTTTCCCATTTCTCTTCAATAATAGCGCAATAATCAATAATATTTAACACTAATCTTTCTTTTGGTGTGTATGTTCCATTGTTTAGACGTTTAATAGGCGTACTCTTTAATTCTAATTTTGCTTCTTTAAAATCAGGTTCGCTAATCGAATTATTTTCAATGCCAAAATAATATTTTTCTAAATACTGTCCGAATTTTCCTTTAACTTCTTTTGCAGAATTTTTATTAAGAGTTGTTGGTGCATCAGTCATCTCTCTTAGTGTATGATTAATAAGTTTTTATGCATAAGTCTTAATAGAAGTAATGTCTCTCTTATCATATTTTTGAGTATTCATTACGTGCATAATAACTCATGGCAATTGTGTTTTATAAAGATATTTCTTTTGCAAAAAGTATAAACTAATATACTGCATTCTTTGCCCGATAAAATTCCTTTCAATTATAATTCCTTTTGTTTTTTCACGATATCAATTATCTTTATCAGTTCTTCTTTATCTCCTTTGAAGAATTTTTCAAACTGGTCTTCTAGCATTGCTATTCTGCTATTTAACTGTGAATTTTTGCTTTCTAAAGATATGACTTTATCAGCAGTAGCTTGTTCTTGTACTTTCTCTTGGTCTAATCCTTCTCTATCAATATATCTTGCAGGCTGTTTACTATTCATACTCCATCCAAAACGTCCACATAAAACATACTGCGACAACGTTCTTGCCCAATGTGTTGCTGAGCTATGTCTTAAACCATGAGGAGTTAGTTTCTTTTTAACTAATTCTCCACCTCTATGAACTACATTGCATAATCCTGCATACGTTACAGGAAATAATTGCGCCAATGGTTCATCTTTTGCAGGATGAACTTTTAACCATGCATCAAGGTACTCCTTAGAAAAAGGTAAAGACAGAGTTCTTTTCTTTGTTTTAGAATATTCTATACGAACTTTATAATTTCCATTTTCTATTGTTAAATGATTCAAACGCACATTAAGAAGTTCATCTGCTCTTGCTCCACTGTCAAACAAAAACATAATAATAGCTTTGTTTCGCAATAAATTTTCTGTAGTATTACTGGTATATCTAATTAAAATTGTGTCTACGTCTTCTTTTCGTATAGCTTTATAGTCTCTAACTTCTATGCTTGTGTCTATCCAATCTACAAGTTCAGGCACTGTTCGACTCTTACCAAACAACCATTTATAGAACTTAATTATAATTTTTTTCATACATACTTGTGTTTCTTTAGCGAATGGTTGCCCATTATTTTTCTTTAATCGACCTTCCTCCAAATCAAGAATAAACTGTTCCATTTCTAATTGTGTTATTTTATCAAGTGGTTTCCTGAAGTAAGCATCAAGTTTTTTTAGGTCTTGTAGATATTTTACTTGACGCAAGATGGCAACTTGCTTTTTTTGTCCTATCTTTATTGTTTTACCAATTCTGGCATCATGAATAAATCGCCCTATCAAATCTTTATTCTCTTGAAGCATATCGCTTCTTTCAATAGAATTAGTTAAATTAAGTACTCCGTTCCATAAATACTTCTTGTCTATTATGCGTCCTTCTGGATGAATTTTCACCATAGAACTACGTTTAGACGAGTTTACTTTTATATTCTCAGTACAGTTTTGGTACTGATTTAGCCCTTCACTTTCACGATAGAATAAACTAGCCCCGCCCAGATTCGAACTGGGGTCACAGGCTATCTTTGGCATTTGACAAAGATTTTCAAAAATCTTTGATTTTTGCCACCAAAGGCCTGCATGATTGACCGCTACACTACGGGGCTATAAGCAAAACATAGACGCATGTGCTTCACGAAGTGAACACACACTTTTGACGCGACTTTTTGTAAAAGGCGCTGCGTACTACGGGGCTATATTGTGAGACAATTAAAGTGTTTTAAAAATGTTGTGCTAGAAATAGGCACAGGACAAATCACAATAAACCTTTTAAAGCTGTATTTATTCTCAAGGTTATGCTCCTTAAGTCTTTAAAGCTGGAAAATATTCGTTCATACAATTCTCAAAGTATTGATTTCACGAACGGTTCTACACTTCTTCTTGGGGATATTGGTTCAGGAAAGACAACAATATTACTTGCTATAGAGTTTGCAATGTTTGGATTGATTAAAGGAGATATTAGCGGCGGAACATTATTACGTCATGGAAAAAAAGAGGGAAGTGTAGAATTAACATTTATCATTGATAATAAAGAAGTAAGGATTGTGAGGAAATTAAAACGTGGAAAGGATGATGTTATTGGTCAGGAGTCTGGACAAATAATTACTGATAGCAAAGTTTTTGATGGGACACCAGTAGAATTAAAATCTAAGATGTTAGAATTATTTGGTTATCCTCAAGAATTAATTAATAAGAATACTAGTTTAATATATCGATATACAGTCTATACACCACAGGAAGAGATGAAAAGAATTCTTCTAGAAAGTAAAGAAGATAGACTTGATACTTTAAGAAAAATATTTGATATAGACAAATATAAGAGAATTAGAGAAAACTCGTTGATGTATGCAAAAGAGTTGCGTAATACTAAAAAAATTATTGAAGGCAAAATACAGGATTTAGATTTAATAAAAAAATCTTTAGAGGATCAGATTTCGTTAAAAGACAAGATGTTATCGACATTATCAGAAGAGGAAAAAGCTAATTCTGAAATAAAATCTTTACATGAGAGTAAAAATACAGACATCAAAAACTACGAGAATAAAATTAACGCATTAAATATTTTAAAAAAAGATTTAGAGATATCGCTATTACACTTAAAAAATAAAAAGTCAGAACTTGATAGAAATACTAAAGAATTAGGAATGATAGAATACAGAATTAATGAGTATAACAATAAGTTGAAAGATTTAGGAGTTATAGACTCGAACGAAACTACAATAAGACAAGAATTAAATGATAGCGAACAAAAATTAGAACGCATAAGAACTGCAAAAGAGGTAATTGGCAAAAGATTAGAAGATAAACAAAGGGATATAGAGAATCTTATTGTGGAAGATGTCGCTGCATTAAACTACAAGCAACAAATAATAACTAAGAGATTAGAATTAAAATCACATAAAGAGAAAGAGCTCGATGAAGAAAAAGTATTGCTCGATAAAATTAGTATTGAATTAAATACTATCAGTATTGGTAAAAATAATTCTTTAAAAATTGTGAATCAATTAAAGGACTTAAATACATGTCCATTATGTTTACAAAATGTAGACTTTACACACAAAGTAAAAATTCTAGACAAAGAAAACGCTAACATATTAGGGACAGACAGAAAGATTGTAGAATTAAACAATAAGAAAAAAGACTTAGAAATAAAGATTAAAAATCTTAAAGAAGGATTTGAAGAGTTAAGAAAAAGCGAAATTGAATTAAAAGAAGTTTCAATGAAATTATCTAATATTACTAAACAGCAAGAATTGAAAACCCAGCTAACTAACGAAATTGACGATTTAAAACTAAAGAAAGAAAAGTTAGATCATATGGATGTAAATAAATTAATAGAGACTATATCAAAAAATAGAAAGATACTAAATAATATTGAAGTAAAAAAACATATCGAAGAATCATTAAAAGAAAAAAGTACGCAAAAAATAGAATTAGACTCGCGTAATAAAATTATTCAGGATGAAGTCAAAGATTTAAATGAAAAATATAACGAACATAATAACAAAATCTCACAATATGCAAACATTGAGTCAGAATATAATACTAAAAAGAAAGAATTAGATGATAATAATAAACAATTAAGAGAGAGCGATATTAGAATTGTAAGTGTAAAGAAAGATTTAGATAACGCAAATAAAGAAATTTCTAAATTGACAGAAGATATAGATAAGAAAAATAAACTCAAAGATAAAATAGCATATATTAATGATTTAAATTATTGGATTACAGAACATTTTGTAAATTTAACATCTACTATCGAAAAAGTTATAATGCAAAAAATACATATAGAATTCAACGAGTTATTCCAGAAATGGTTTACCATGTTAATTGATGATGAAAATATTGAAGTAAGAGTTGATGATGAATTCACTCCTTTAGTTACTCAAAATAATTACGAAACGGAAATATCAAATTTGTCTGGTGGAGAAAAAACAGCAGTAGCATTAGCATATAGGCTTGCTCTAAATAAGGTTATTAATGATCTTATTAATAATATTAAAACTAAGGATTTAATAATTTTAGACGAACCAACAGATGGGTTCAGTTCAGAACAACTTGATAGAATGCGTGATGTGCTTTACGAATTAGACATGAAACAGCTGATAATGGTCAGTCATGAGCCAAAAATGGAAAGTTACGTACAAAACATAATACGTATTAATAAGCATGAACACAATAGTCAGATAGTATAGAATTATTTCTTCTGATAATATTGATCGTAAATTATTGCTAAGCTTATTACATCAAGATGATTATGAGTAATAACTTTCTTTATAGTATGATCGTCAATACCATTTATAAAATCTTTATATGCTTGAGGAATATCTTTTCCTAAAATATCGCCTCTTCTTATTAAGCCTAACTCTGTTCTCTCATATGTTTGTAGCGATGCTGTAGGATATTTATTTTTTTTAGCTATTTGTTTATATTTCTTATATACATCTACATGATTCCATTCTTTGGGATAGCGTATAAGATGAGCATTTAATCGTTCTTGTAAAAAGGGTTTATCAAAAGAATCTCCGTTAAATGTCGCTATGGTATCATATTGTTGTGATAGTTGATTAAATCGTTCTAAGATTCTTTTTTCTTCTTGAGGATTTCTGGCAAATAATAGTTCTGTATACATCTGTCCTTCATGCATATATGCCATCCCTAAAACAACAATCATTGATCCATTTTTAAGATGTCCTGTTGTTTCAAGATCTACGAACAACACGTTAGGAACAGATACTTTTTCACGACCATGATAGTATTGATCGAAAACCAGAAATGGTTCACGATAACATTCAGCATAATTTTCTCTTTCGTGATTAGGAATATTTTTTGTGAGAGCTAAAATATTTTCTTTAAGTAATGTCTTGATCCAATTTCTTTTGTATGCATGTGATCTTCTCATAAGTAGGTGAGGTGTGGTTGTTATCTCCTTAGCAATATCCATCATTAATTCTTGACTTTGCATAGGCATCATAGATTTCTGGAAAAACAAAGGATCATTTTGCATTAAAATATCTATTGCTTTTTTATAATCTTCAAAAAATTGTGTTGTATTCCAAACATCCCAACCTTTCCTTTCAAACCTCTCAAAATGCTCACTTACACATTCATCGATTGTGTTTACTAATAGAACTTTTTTTGTTATTCTTTTAGAATCATTCCAATAATGTTTAGAATCATATTTTCTTAGTCTTTTATGAAGGCTGTCTGTTAAAAGATTTTTGTTCTTTACTTCTAAAAGTATATCTTCTAAACCGGATTGTATACGTGCATCAGCAAATGTATTGCCATTCTCTAACTCTACCATGCCTTGATTACTTCTTGGATATATTGCAGTAATTTTTGGTCCAAATAATTTTTTAAATGTATCACTCATCGAAGAACATTCAGGATCATATTTTTTTACTATTTCTAATAAAAATTGTGCCTGTAATTCAACTATTTGTGACATAACAGCTCTAGCGTCTTGACCGTCACTACGTAAATCAGAAATATTTATTCTAGGGATAGGCAAGAATTTTAGCATATTATGCCAATATTTTTCAGAACCTTTATCAGACTTTATACTTTTTTGTAATTGATGCTTAATTCTGCTTCCAATACTATTTGTACGCTCAATAGCACCAGGAGATAAATCTTTACCTTGATAATATAAATCTATTAAATTATCGCCAATAACTTCGTTAGTTAATAAAGACCCATGTAACGCATCATAAAGATCAGGATGTTCTCCGTGTAATCCATTAATAATATCTTTTAAAGAAAGATTTCTCTTTTTAAAAAAACATGCAAAATACGCTTGTTTTTGTCTCTGACCAGCATCGAGCATTTCTTTTTTTATGCTCACACGCTTTCCTGGAGTACCATAAAATTTAGAGACATATTCTGGGTTAAAAACAGATTTGAACTGTTCCTTTATTTCATCTAAACTTAACACAGTCTTTATATCACGACCCATTTCTTTTATAGCATATCTCGGCGAACCCTTTCCTGATAATTTATATCCCCACAATCTTAACTGATGATATAATGAAGGATTTTTTGTTCTAATCATAACTTGTGTAGGCTGTTTTTTCTTTCCATAGCGTTCATAGAATTTATGAAGTTCTTGCCTTACATTCTCAAAATCTCTCAACGTATAATTGTGACCAGAAATGTTTAGTATCATATTATCTTTAACTCCTGATGGTTTTAACTTATAATAATATTATAAAATCATAAAATTAATATTATGTTAATGTTCTTAGCTCTTCTGAAATCCTTTTTATTGATTCTTCATTTTCTGTTCTATATGCTTCTGCTAATCCCTGCACTAAATCTTGGCGTTGATACTCTTTTACGTAATGTCTTAATAATGAAACAGTTGTCTTAAAATCTATTTTAGGTTTTTTATAAAGAAATTCTTGTAATTCAAAAGGAAATTGTTCTATTGTTCTCTCCATAAATTTTTTCCTTAAATAATCAAATATTTGTTCTCTCCTTATTACTCCAAAATCTAACTCTTCTAATCTTGGCGGTTCAATATCTAAATTTTGTTGAGGATTCTTGCGACTCTCTTCTATAATGGTTTTGTAAAGTATCTGTAAACCTTTATTGAATCTAAATACTCTACTTTCACAAGGTATCTCACTAAGAAATGTAGCTCTATAATCCTTAGGAGCTGTTAGAAGATGATAAATGTACGATTTAACCAACGTATCTGGTATGGTATCACTATCAATTTCTGGTTCTCTAATATCTTTTCTTATATAGGAATGAATAATTTCCTTCGGCACATCAAGACTTTTTGATGTTTCGCTTATCCATAATAATTTTCTTCCAGCATTTTTTTCTAAAGAAAAGAATTTAGCTAAATCCTCTAATGTACGATGAACATCATCGGGATTACTCCTATCGTATTGTGTAGTATGTATTATGAATTGTGGAATATCCATAAAAGAAATTCTTTGCAATATAGCATCTCTATTTTTGCACTCTCTAGAGATATCATCAAGATCTTTGCCTTCTGGAAGTAATCCTAATCTTGGACTAAAACCTAAACCGTAACTTATCTCTGCAGCTGTGCGTGCAGCTCTTATTCCTGCTGCATCAGGGTCCATTAATATTAATATCTTATCAGCATATCTTCTTAGAAGTGTTGCTTGTTCTTTTGTAAATGCAGTACCTCCAGATGCTACAACATTCAGTAAACCTGATTGGTGACTGCTTATATGATGAAAATATCCTTCAGTTAATATTGCCTCTCCTAAGTCAATGATTGATTGTGCTGCCTTATCAAGACCGAACAAGGTGTTTTTCTTTACATATGATGTTTTGCCAAAAGGAGTATCATCAGCTGTATTAATATACTTACCATATTGTGCATCCTCTTCTTTGAATACACGTCCTGCAAATCCAGTAAGTTGACCTAAATGATTAAAAATAGGAATTATTATTCTACCACGAAAACGATCATAATAATCATTAAATGACTCGGATTTTTCTCCTGCCGATGATTTCTTTGATATAAGGTTCTGCCTGATTAAATCTTCGATACTAAATCCTTTTCCACGAAGATGATTAAGCAAACCATCCCAACCAGGCTCAGCATATCCTAGTCTATATTCTCTTATTGTATCAGGATTTAATCCTCGTCTTTCACTTGTAAGATAAGAGTAGACTTCTGGATACGTCTCTAATTTTGATGTGAAATATGTTAATGCCTCTTCGAGTATTTCTCTTGTATGTGCATTTTTTTCTCCACGTTCATGCATAAATCCGGGCATCGGTCTGCCCTCTTTTTCTGCAAGAAATTTTACTGCTTCAATGAAATTCAACTTTTGATATTCCATAAAAAATGTTAGAAGATTGCCTCCTCTGTGACAACCAAAACAACTATAGAGACCTTTTTTTGGATCAACATGGAATGACGCTGTTTTTTCCTCATGAAACGGACAACATGCCCAGTATGTGCTTCCTCTTTTTTTCAAAGATACGACTTGTCCAATATGCTCCGTAATATCTGTCTGTGATAATAATTCATCTACAAACATACTTAAATCAACGCGTCCCATAAGACCCCCATTACTATCCAAAAATGGTAACATATTTAAATAGGTTTTGCTTTTCTTACAACATGAGTCATGTTCAAAATTTGCAGGAAATATTCTTCTATTTTGTATTTGGAGAACATGACGGAAACAGATTGCTAAGAAAAGAAGTCACAAATGCTGATGTAAAGAAAGCGTTAGTACAGGAATTTACAGATATAACAATCTTACTAACAACACCACCAACCGCGCGAAGACACATAGATACATTATTAAATATTTCTCAACGCGCACGAGCAGGAGAATTGCTTGGAAGTCACGAAGCATTACAGCGTTATAATGAATATCTATTAAAATATGTACACAACGACCTCGAAAATTTAAGAATGACTTATATGACAGAAAACAGGCAATATAGATAGAAAGAAATATCGCAATGGTAATGGAAACTAGAACTGAATTAAATTATGTTCATTATGAATTCTTTAGAAATTTTTCTTTCTTAAAGGGAAATGGATCTAAAAAAGAATAAAATCATTTTTATTTTTGTCCCTTAAGAGTAGTTAAAAAACGAAACATTTATATATAAGTTAGTTCTAATAATACTATGAACAAATTAGAACTAGCACTATGCGCAGGACTAGCATTAGGAACCACGCAAGCTGCAGAAGCTAAAAATAAAACAGGACCAGAAATAGTAGATATAAAACCCTACAAAAATTCTTGGTCAGAAGACAATATAAATCAAAACTCGTCAGAAGATTCAGAAAAAAGTAATCCACACATATTCGATTTATTCTTAAACACTACAAGTTACACATTTCAAAACAATATACCAACCAATCAGCAAACCACAGGCCAAGTTCAGACAAATTTTAGAACCAGCAGAACAATCATACCACCAGGTAACTCTCCAGATAATCATCCTTTAACTCTTAGAGAAGGTCATGAATCTTGGAGAATTCATGAAAAAGAGTATGCAAATAAGTTAATGACTAGATTAAAATCACAGAATATGAAATATAATAACAGAGTTCACTCCTCAACTAACGGTCCTTATTTTAGAACTTAAAAAAACCTAATTCTATAAGCGTATCACACAATAACCTTTATAAATCCCTCTTTAATCCTTTTAATATTACATGTGAGGTTTAAGATGGCAGAGTCAATGAAACACTATAAAGCCGTTGGACGATACGGTACAAGATATGGGCGTAGAAATAGAGAAAAGGTTGCATTAATAGAAGTTGAACAAAAAAAGAAGCATAAATGTCCATACTGCGCGTTTCCAAAAGTTGGTAGAATATCGACAGGTATATGGCAATGTGATAAATGTAAGGCAAAGTTTACTAGTAGAGCATACACTGTATCAAAAGTGCCTGCTATAAGATCCGTAGAGTGAGGTTAAAATGGTTGATTACAAATGTTTCTCATGCAGCAAGACAGTTGCTGACACATATATTAAGAAGAAAGTTAGGTGTCCATATTGTGGTTCTAGACTAATATTTAAGCCAAGAACGTCAATAACAAAGGTTAAAGCCAGATAAAATGTATCAGTCAACAATAAATGTAACTGAAGATTTGGATCAGATAGAGAAGTTGTTTATACCTGAAGATAGGACGTTGAATAGGGCAACATATACTATTAAGAAGGATAAGAAAACCCTAATTTTTAATATTGAAGCACAAGACGCTACAGCATTGAAAACGGCATTTAATACTATAACAAAGGTATTACTGGTTTGGGAAAAAACTAAGGCATTAAAGGGTAATTAAAATGGATGAACAAATGCAAGAAAAAATAGGACAGATACAATTAATACAACAGAATCTTGAGAATTTTTCTAATCAGAGACAACAGTTTCAGATACAACAGACAGAGATAGAGACTGCATTAAGTGAATTAAATACTACTACTCAAAGTTATAAGATTATAGGAAATATAATGGTGTTAACAGATAGAGACAAATTAAAGAAAGAGTTAGAAGAAAAAAAAGAGATGTTAACTATTAGGATTAGCACTATAGAAAAACAAGAAGATAAAATGCGCGTTAAGGCTGAAGAGATACAACAAGAAGTTATGAAAACTTTAGAAAACAAAAACAGCGATAAGAAAACTAAGACTACAAGTAAATAGAGCATAAAATGATTAAAGATAAAGAAATTTTGAGACAAGAGTGCGATGAAATTATTCATGCGTTGAATTCATTAAAAGATGATGATGGCGTTCCAAAGAACGTTAAAATTAAGATTGAAATAATCATTTCTGATCTTAAAGAAGACACTGATGTTTCCACAAAGGTAAGTAAATCATTACATAATCTTGATGAAGTTTCTGAAGATTTAAACCTTCCATCATTCATTAGAACGCAAATATATACTATTTCTAGCATGTTAGAAAAACTAAATAGTCAATAAAAATATGTTTTTAAAAATAGAACAGTTTTAATGTTTCGGAATTTTTTTGGGTTTTACTATTTCTGATTTGAATAATATCATATTCGGGATAAATACCATTTCATCTTTCTTTGTTTCCAGACGAATATTTAATAGGTTCATACTGACAATATATCCTTCTATACGTTTATCACTAATTCTTATATAATCTCCTGCCTTAATATTTTTCTTAAACTTCACCATAAATCCTGCTAGTAAATTCGCAAAAACATCGTTAAGACCAAATATTACAAATAATATAAGTATTATTACAAGCACAATAACTATGGTTGTTACTATTGTGGTTGCTATTTCTAACTTATTTAATGCCATTACTATAGATATAATATATATAAAATAAGATATTATTGCTGCTGTAACTTTTGATACAGAAAATTTTAATCCTATCTTTTTCTTGAATAATTTATCCAAATCACTTATTTCAAAAAATTTAATTATCAACCTCTGAACAATCTTTCCTATAACAAATCCTATTAAGAATATAAGTATCGCTGTTATAACCTTAATTATTATTGGGTTAATTATTGATAAGGCAATATTTGCCTCATTAAATAATACTCCGCTATTATTAGTAATATTATATGCCATTTTATCCTTTTTTATATTCTGTTTCAGACTTTTTTATGTCTAATATGCCTTTTTGGCTATGCTATAGTATAAGAGGAGGGTTTATAAAGGTTTATCTTGAAGTTAGGGAAAAATATATAAAGTGTGCACTTATTCATCTTATTGGTGATATGATATGGTTAAGAATGATAAGAAAGATACTAAAAAGGTTTCAAAGAATGTTTCTAAGGATGAACAAATCGGATTTCATAAAGGAGCATTGTCTACTTTAGCTAAAGAACGACAAGAGTTAGCTAGAATGTTATCTATTGTTGAACAATTAATGCAGATGCACGTTGCAGCACTTAACGAATTGGGCGTAGACTTGCAGAAGGAAGTAGAACAAATGAAGCAAACCTCCTCACAAAATCCTGGTAAGAAGAAACCAATAGAAGATGTATTATAAACTTCTTGATTTAAAATAATTTAATATATAATAATAGGTGTAATGATGAGAAAACTTGATGCATACGAACGACGTAAGAAAAAAATAAGCGTCATAATGACAATAATTATAGCGTTCTTGATGGTTGCTAGTATATTCGCTTTTGTAGTTTTAGATACAGGACAATCTGATAATAGTCCAACTTATAATGGAAAAAAATTTACTATAACAGATAATGGATATAAAACTCAAATAAACGGTAAGTACATTGACTTCTATTATTATCCTGGAGATTTAGAAAGAATATCATTAGATCCAAATATTATGGCTAAAATCAAGGCTAGTCAAGGAGTAGTATTTGTATTTGATCCTGAAGATAATGTTACTGATAATCTTGTATATATTGATGTTATGCGTTACGAATTACAATCACAAATTGATAAACCAGTATATTTTGGAATTACAAAAAATTCAACAAAATATACTTTGCCTGTTGTTGATTGTAGAAACTCTAGTTTCTACATGCCTTTCATACTAATTAACTCTTCATCAACAACTAATTTTAATGTTTCTCAAGAATATCCTGACTGTATTATAATGAACGGTAAATTAAAAGAATTGCTAGCATTAAAAGATAGATTTGTGTACACATACTATGGTATAATGTCTTAAACCATACGTTTTATATTTTTATAACACAATTCGAGGAGATATTATGACAGAACACGAACATCATAAGACACATGAAATGCATCATACTAACGAGGATGTTAGTGATAGTGATACAAAACCTGTTGATAGTAAAAAATCTTTAATAACCATACTCGTGATTGTTGCAATAGTTATTGGTATTCTAGCTGCAATAATAATTTTTGGCAAATATTCTAATACCAACAAAAACATTGTGGTATATAATAATTATACTTTTGAAAAGTTTGAAGGCAATAAATGGATGACACAACAATTAATTAAGGAACAATTATATAACATACCATTCTATAATAATCCTACTGAAATACTAGATATCCCTGTGGATGCTAAAAGCATTAATCGTGTTAAAGAATTTAGTTTCTATAAGAATGGTACAGTATACATAACTGTTGATCCTGATGCTTCTTCAAGAGTAGTATTGGCTGGTGTAGAATATGCTAGACTTTTAGGCGATAGTTATAATATTTATAATATGAGAGTTAAGTCAGCAATAAGCAGACCAATGTATGGTTCCAATACTAGTCAAGATGTGGCAGTTGTTAACTGTGGGAACGAATCTTATGATAATTTAATAATATATCAAGTTATTAGTGATAAAAATTTGGTTAGTATAAATAGAAATTGTATAACTCTAGAATCTAAAAATGCTACTGAAGCTATAAGAGTTGCCGATGCATTTGCATTTAGATTATTAAATATTATTCAGGAATAAAATGGTCGAACACTACTTTACCGAAAGGCCGCAATCAGAATTTCGGAAAGAACGATTTGAAGTTGACATTCTAGATCAAAAAATTATTGTAAATTCTGGTTCAGGAATATTTTCATTGAAGGAAATAGATTTTGGTACAGAATTGTTAATAAAAAATTCTAAAATACCAAAAAATGATGCTGAACTATTAGACATGGGATGTGGTTATGGAATAGTGGGAATTGCATTAAAAAAACAATATCCGCACTTAAATGTTACAATGAGCGATATTAATGATCGTGCAATAAAATTAAGTAGACAGAATTGTGATGAAAACGACGCAGAATGTATGGTAATCAAAAGTGATATTTTTAGTAATCCCGAATTGCAAAGCAAAAAATTTGACGTAATATTAACAAATCCTCCATTCAGTGCAGGAAAAGCTGTATGTATAGAAATAATTAAACAGTCAAAAGAGCACTTGAATAAAGATGGCCTATTCCAACTAGTTGCACCACATAATAAGGGCGGAGAGAGTTTAAAAAAAATAATGCTTGAAGTTTTTGGCAATGTTGGTGAACTTTGTAAGAAACGCGGATACAGAGTGTATATTAGCGTAAAGAAATAAACTTTAAAATTAATAATTCAAATTATACAATTAATTTAAATCATTTCTAGAATATTTCCTTGTTTATCTAAATTAACCAATCTTATTCCATAGCCAAGTTTCATTAATGTAGAAATTAAGACTGAATGTTCTTTGCCAGTTCCAGAAGTTATATTTACAGCTATGTCTAAATCTTGTATTTTATCTTCGAGAAATTTTTTCTTTAGAATAACATAAAGTTCTGGTACTAAATCTTCTGATGCTTTATTAAAATCTAGAACGACAAGTTGTATGTTTACTCCGTTAATTGTTGGAATAGTATAAGTTTGACTAAAAAAATCGTTTGTTATCAAGTATATTTTATCAAATAATTTAGAATCTATTATTTTTCCTAATTCAGTCCACGTACCCTTTCCAGAACTTAAACATGCTATTAAGTGCGCCATCGTTATACTCTCAGTGTTATGTTTTAAATAAATATATTGAAAATTTAAGAAATAAATAAAAAAATTTAACCTTTATGGTCATGTCCGCATGCGCATTCATCGCCGCAACCGTCATCACCACAATCACCATCACCGCAACCGCCTCCACAACAGTCTCCTGCTTCTGGCGCGACATTGATATCTACAACTTTTATATTAAATGTTAAATTTTTACCAGCTAATGGATGATTCATATCTAGACTAACAGTTTTTTTATCCATCTTCAAGACTTTTGCTGGTATTTGTTGACCTGTTGGCGCCTGCATTACTAAAAATCCGCCGACTTTTAATTGTGATTTTATGTGGTCAGGAATTTTTTCCAAAGGTACTACTTGAACCATTTCTGGATTTATATCTCCATAACCTTCATTTTTTGGGATATTGAATTTTTTACTTTGATTAACTTTCATTCCAAGAACAGCGGTATCAAATCCCTTAATTACTTGACCTGAACCAACCACAAACTGTATTGGACCATGATTCTTGCTATTATCAAATTCTTCACCCGAGTCTAGAGTACCAACATATTCTACTGATACTAAATGTCCGTTAGCAACCATTGAAGGTTTTTCAACCTTAACAGTTTTCTTCTCAGACTTTGCAGTCTTTGAATCTTTAGATGTCTTAACATCGGACTTTAACTTTGCATCTGTTTTTGATTTTACATCCATTTTAGATGTGTTTGTTTTAGAAACTTTCTTTGCAACCATAATATCACCTAGAATCGAGAAAATAATGGCTATTTATAAATTTTGGGAAAGAGATATTTTGGCAAGAGATATTATAACACAGACCTTGAAGCATAATGTCTAGAGGCGTAGAATCTGCTTACAGCATTTTCTAAACCTTTTCTCTTATAACCTGTATCAATACATATTACTTGAGGATGTCTATCTTCAATATTTTTTGCATCAACAACCTTGTTTGTATATTGAGGAAAGAATAATAACATATGCACTGGTTGTTGAAATTGTTCTTGCGCAAGGTCTAAAGAACGAGGTATTTTTTGCTCTATCCCATTTAATTTCAATGATTTAACTTCAGCAACATACACATTTGAATCATGTGAAAATACAAAATCAAATTCTCTTATAGAGTTTCCTCCATCATAAACAGTCACTCCATGATTATGTGCAATCCATCTTTTATGATTAACAACATTAGAAAAACAGTTTATAAATTCTACTTGCATTTGAGTTAACCACTGAAGCACAAAAGCTTCTGCAATTCTGCCACGAACTTCCATAGGATTATAAACATTGCAAGCAGTTACTTTTGATAAATCCAGGCTATCAAAAGATGGACGCGTTTCTAAAAGTTTCTCTTTAATAGACGACATAGCTAATACTAGAAAGAGCTTATTTAAAAATGTATCCACTTAATAATAACAAGAATGATTTAGAATAATATAATAAAAATAAAAAATTAAAGAGTTTATTTTCTTGCCTTTTCTATCTTTCCTTTTAATAATGCATCTAAGGATTGACTGTTAACCTTGATGACTTGCCATCTTATTCCAGAAAGGTCTCCTTTGGTCTTACCCATTTTACCACCAATCTGTTCGATAACAACTTCATCGTGCTCATCAATCATCTTAATAGCACCATCTCCTGGAGCAAAAGCAGTAACTTGTTTACCGTTCTTGATTAATTGTACCCTTACACATTTTCTCATTGCAGAGTTTGGCTGCTTAGCTTCGATTTGAGTCTTTTCTAAAACTATGCCTGATGCCTGTGATGCTCCTTCTAAAGGATCTGATCTCTCTTTGTAGTGTGTTACTCTCTTAACAAACCATTTATCATTCCATCTAAATGTTGCACGTCTCTTTGCTAATTTTTTTGCCGCGCCTAATCCTGAACTCTTCTTGCTCATCTTATACTCCTCCGAAAATTTAACATAATTTTTATTTTAAAAAATAATTTGTCTCATAAAACACAAAGTTTTACAAAACTTTTATTTCTTCTATCTCAAAATATTTTTTCACTATACCTTCATACATCCTAAGATTTTGTGCCTTAGCACCAATTATTAAACCTTTAGTTTTGTTGTCTGAATCAGTGATTGTAACAACTTTATCATTTAATACTACACTTTCTACCCTATAAGGGTATATTAAATTAGTTATAAATTTTGTCATGTCCGAGTCAAATTCAACTATCTTAACTTTTTTGGAAAGCATTTGTTCAATCTTATGAAGATTTGAAAGGTTTTTACCTAAAGCCTTAAACTTGTCTCCTTCAAGCACGATAAAAGTCAAAACATCCTTCATATAGAATGCTTCTTTAACTCTTGCATGTGTAACTTGTTCAAACAAATTTATTGTCTTGATCATATCTAGATCATAGACAGTTTTTACAGCTGTACCCTTCTTTAATAGTTCCATTCTTGCTCGATATATCTTATCTTAACATCCCTATAGTAGATATACTAAATGGTTTTTTACATACTGTTCCAAGCTCATCATTAGCCACTTTTGTATCTAATACTTCGAAGCTTGAAATCTTAGCGTATTTAAGTAAGTCAGCATTAAGTGTTTTTTTAACATTAGATGCTAAGTATACTTTTGCAAGTGCACCTTTACGTGCATTCTTTAAAACTTCATCTTCTCCAATGATTAATTTTTTGCTTGTCAATAGCTTTCTTATCTCTTCCTCATACATTTTATTCAACTCCTTAACATAATTTTTTGATTGTATATTTTATTTTAGTTCTTGTATAGTTTATTCTTTTTCAGATTTTTCTTTCTTGCCTTTCTTTTCAACCTTTACAGTTAATCTTGGTAATCCAGTTCCTACTGGTACAACTTGATTTATCATAACATTCTCAATAACACTTCTTAAATAATCAGTTTCACCACTGATACTTGCATTTATTATGTGCTTGATTGGTGTCTCGAATGATGCTCTAGCAAGTACAGATGGTTTTTCCTTAACAATACCATATCTGTTTACTCCAAGAACTGTTGCTGATGTAGTCATTATATCAGATACTAACATTATATGTCTTAAGTCTACATTTAATCCTTGTTCATCAATGACTTTTGCTACTTCATCAATTATTGCTTGTCTTGCTGCTTCAACACCTAATATTTTTTCAATTTCAAAAATATCATTAGTGATTGTTTTATCTGGATTAACAAATTCTAGCTTAAATACATCTTTTAAGTTTGAACCAGATGTTACAACAATATATTCTTCGCCTTTTCTTACTGGCAAAACTTGTTTTATGCCTTTAATTCCGTTAACGTATATTTCTTGTAATTTTTCCTTCAGTTTGTAAATGTTATTTAAATCATCTTCTTTAGATGTAGATTTTATTATTAACACATTTTCATTTTCTTTTGAAGGTTTGAAACTGTATCCTTTAGCGAATGCTTTTTCTAATACTTTAATTATTGTTGCAGGTTTCATTCCTACTCTTGATAATTTATCTTCATCTAATGAAAGCATCATCTGTGATTCTGCAATATCTATTGATGTTTCTTTGATATATTCTTTTAATGTTGTTTCCTTAATTGATTCTGCTATTTTCTTAATATCCTTACCTTCACTGTATGGACTCTTTAAGTATATCTGCATCATTTTGGTACTTATTTCTGCTCTACCATCAAGTACTTCGATAATTCTTGGTAAACCTGTAGTTACGTTCATCTCCGATACACCTGCAAAGTGGAATGTGTTTAGAGTCATTTGAGTGGATGGTTCTCCTATTGATTCTGCTGCTACTAATCCTACTGATTCTCCTGGTTCAGCTAAAGAATTTTTATATTCTTCATAAACTAATTCCATTATCTTCTTTACTTTACTGTCAGAAATTTTATCTGGAAGACTAGCTTTTACATCATCTATAATTTTCGCTGGAATTAAATCCTCATATTCTTTGAATAGTTTGTTATCCATTTTTGACACCTTTAATTATTATTCATAATTTTTTATAATATTGTTACTAATCGTTTATTCCTCTGTAACTACTTTTTCTATTATTCTTTTAACATTGATTCTACCACTTTCTGATTTAGTAACATCAACACCATCTTCACCGTAAACGAATTGTACAATCTTGTTACTTGCATCTCTTACAGTAAAGTCGTTATTGACTTTCAAGTCCTGCATCGCGTTCGCTAATCTTCTGTATAAATATCCAGATTTTGGTGTTCTTAATGCAGTATCCATCAGACTGTCTCTTCCAGTCATACTCATGAAGAATAATTCGTGTGGTCTAAGGCCATCTTTGAATCCTTCTTTGATAAATCCTCGTGCTGCTGGGCTCAAATCATTTTTCTTGAATACAGATAATGTTCTATCTTCGTATCCCTTACTGATTCTTCCTCCTCTCATTGACTGCTGTCCTACACACGCACTCATCTGTGCTAAATTTAATAGGTTACCTGCACCGCCAGATTTTATCATAGTCATTAATTCAGAATCTTTTCTTGCAGTATCTGCGACAATTTTACCAGATCTGTTTCTTGCCTTATTTAATTTTTCCAGAATCTTTAATTCTAAAGTTTCTTTCATACTTCGGCCTGGTAATGTTTCTAATGTTCCTTCATTATAGTCTTTGATTAACTGATCTACTTCTACATATGTATTGTCAGTTATGTCCATAATTTGTTTCTTAGCATCTGCACTTATATCAATATCTCCTATTCCTGTTGTGAATCCGGTATATGTTAATACAGCATTTCCTAGTCTGAATATTTTACCTAAGAAATCAGATGCGAAATCTGGACCATACTGTTTATAGATGTGTCTTAATAATAATCCTTGACCTTCACCAAGATTTGCATTATCTAATACTCCACTCTTCAAGTGACCCTTTTCTATTTTTACTATTGCATCTGGGTCTTCCTTATTTTCCTTGTAGACTTTAGAGTATCCTGTAAAGTTAAAGTCTTTTGGTAGTAATGCACTTATTACATCTCTACCACTAACAATTTCTTTATCTGGAAGTCTTGAGAAGTCTGTAATGTTTATTGCAGCTAGTAAATCTACTGCTTCTTCTCTTGTTAATTTAAAATCTTTCTTGGATAATACATACATACCGGTTTGTGCATCTTTGTTACATCCGATGATTGATAGACCATATCTTGGAGAGATTATTTGTGTTGGTACATGCATTAATATTTCTGCTTCTGCTCTTGCTTCTTCTGTTTGTGGAATATGCAAGTTCATCTCGTCTCCATCGAAGTCTGCATTGTATGGCTCACATACTGCTGGATTAATTCTAAATGTTAATCCTGGTAGAACTTTTATTTTATGACACATCATGCTCATTCTGTGTAATGATGGTTGTCTATTGAATATTGCAATATCTCCATCCATTAAGTGTCTTTCAACAATAAATCCTGGTTGTATCTCTTCAACTAATTGCTCCTTAGTCTCATTTGTTATTCTCTTTCTCTTACCATCTGGTCTAATAACATAGTTTGATCCTGGATAAGTTTCTGGTCCTCTTGATACAAATTGTTTTAAGTATTCCATGTTCCAAGTCGTTACGCGTTGTGGAACTGTTAACTTCATTGCTACAACTTTTGGAATACCAACTTCATTAATATTTAATTTTGGATCTGGACTGATAACTGTTCTTGCTGAAAAGTTAGTTCTTTTTCCTGCTAAGTTATGTCTAATTCTACCTTCTTTACTCTTTATTCTTGCAGTCAATGTCTTTAATGGTTGACCACTTCTATGTCTTGCTGGAGGTAATTGACTAACTTCGTTATCGAAAAATGTTGTGATATGGTATTGTAATAAATCCCATAAATCTTCAATAATTATTTCTGGCGCACCAGCATTAATATTTTCGAATAGTCTCTGATTGATTCTAACAATATCACCAAGCTTGTGTGTCAAATCATCTTCTGATCTCTCACCAGATTCTAATGTGATTGATGGTCTCATTGTTACTGACGGTATCGGCATTACTGTTAACACAGTCCATTCTGGTCTTAATGCTACAGGATTTATACCGAAGACTTTTAAGTCATCATCAGTCATTTTTTCTAAACGCATTCTTACTTCAATTGGTGAAATTTTCTTTTCTTCCTCTAAGAATGTTGTTGGTTTTTCTAAAGTAATCTTGAATTGTTTAGCTTTACAGTAAGGGCATTGATTTGTAGATTTTAATTCTGTAATAATTTCTTTAATTCTGTCTCTACGAGCTGTTAATCCGCCTTCTAACTCAACGCGTACTAAATCTTCCATGCATTTGTCAATCTTTGTTTTAGGAATTAATATTCTTCCACAATCTCTACAAGTGCATCTAACTAAATCATAAAGTAATGTTATAAATTTAATATGTATTACTGGTCTTGCAAGTTCCATATAACCAAAATGTCCTGGGCATTCCTTTAATTTTCCACCACAAGTTTTACATTTTAATCCTGGATCAATTACACCAAGTCTTATGTCCATTAATCCACCATCTACAGGATATCCTTCCTTATCGTATAATTCTGGTGTAACAATTTTTGCAGATGCCATATCTTTGATGGCTTTCGAACTCATAAATCCGAATTCGATTCTATCAACCTTCTTGTGAACGTATTCATCCATTTTAAACCCTCGTAACCATTATTATTTTTTAGTATTTTATTTTTATAATTTTATTTTGTTGTCGTATCTTACGAATTATTTTATTCGTACTCGCTCTTCAATATCATTTTCGGATATATACCGAATGATTTAATTTCGTCCATGAATAACTTGAATGCATATGCGATTTCTACATTGCTTAATTCTGCCGTATCTCCACATACTGGACAATAACTCTTATTCTTTCTTGAATCATATACTCCAATCATTCCACATTTTTCACATATTGGAACTATTGTTTTATCTGAATCAAATCTTTCTTTTAAGAGCATTGATGCACCGTGTGCTACGAATGTATCCTTCTCCATCTCTCCAAGTCTTAAGCCACCTTCTTTTGCTCTACCTTCAGTTGGTTGTCTTGTTAACAATTGGATTGGTCCTCTTGCTCTTGAATGCATTTTATTTGCTACCATGTGTTTCAATCTCTGATAATACATGTTACCAATGAATATTCTTGCAGTGTATGGTCTTCCTGTAATGCTTGAATACATTACTTCTGTACCGTCTTCTTTGAATCCTAATTTTTCTAATGTCTTTCTTAAGTCGTCTGCATTTTCTGAATCGAATGTTGTTCCGTCAACAAATCTTCCTTCCATTGCACCAACTCTACCACCTAACATTTCCATTAAATGTGCAACTGTCATTCTTTTTGGTAGACCGTGTGGATTGAATAATATATCCGGTCTCATTCCAGTTTCACTGAATGGAATGTCTTGTTCTGGAACTACTAATCCAATAACACCTTTCTGACCGTGTCTTGAAATAAATTTATCTCCAATTTCTGGAATTCTTTGTTCTCTTAATCTCACTTGGATTAATCTGTTACCTTCCTCATTTTCTGATAACATTACTAAATCAACAACTCCTTTTTCTCCGTGTTCTAATGTCATTGAACTTTCTCTTCTGACATTTCCTGCTAAATTGTATTCATCCATTGAATTTAAGAATCTTGGAGGACTTGTCTTTCCTATGATTACGTCTCCTTCAGCAACTTTGCTTTCAGCACTTACAATACCGTCTTCTTCTAAGAATCTATAATCTTTTTCTGTTCTGTAACCTTTAACATCTTTATTTGGAATTACTATTTCATCCATTAAACCACCAGGGTATCTTAATTCTTCAGATACTACTGGTCTATAATATGTACTTCTGCCTAATCCTCTGTCAACAGAGCCTCTGTTAATTACTACTGCATCTTCCATATTATATCCATCGTATGGCATTACTGCTATTACAACATTCTGTCCTGATGGATGTTTTTCATAATCTGAAACATCATGCATTAAAGTTTTAACTACAGGATTTTGTGGATAATGTAATATATTTACATCCATATCTATTCTGCAGAAATAATTTGCTGCATAGAATCCTACTGCTTGTTTCTGATTTTTTGAACCTTGTGAAAGTCTTACTCCTTGGTTGAATTGACCGAATGGAATTAAACTTGTACATAATCCAAGTATTGCAATAGGTGAAATTTCTAGGTGTGTATGTTCTGATGTTAAATCACTTTCATAAAATGCTACAAGTGCATTTTCCTCTTCTGTTGGATCTAAGTATTCAAGTAGTCCCTGTTTTAATAAGTCAGCCCATGATAATGAATTATTTCTCAATTGTTCAAGATGTTTATCTGTTAATACAGACTTGCCATCTTTAACAACAATTAATGGTCTGATTGCTCTACCACGTGCGGTTTCTACGAATATTTGATCCATTTTTTGATCATATCGTACATTTACTTCCATGGGTAGTTTACCAATACGTCTGAAAGCTATGATATCTTCGGAAAATTTCTTTCCATCCTTAACGTTACCAACATATTTGTTATCAATAAAGACTTCAACCATTTTTTACACCTTGATCCTCAATAATTATAATTATTTGGCCATCTCCAATCCTAAGCCTTTTAATGTCTTTAATACTTCTTCTTCATCAATTTCTTGAGTTATATTTGCAAGTAATGCTAAATTTTTTCTCAATCCAATATTTGTACCTTCTGGAGTTTCTGCAGGACATAGTCTTCCTAAATGTGTAGGATGTAATGTTCTTGCCTCGAAGTTTTCCTGTGACGCACTAAGTGGACTGATAACTCTTTGTAATGTAGATTGTACCTGTAAGAAATTTAGTCTTTCCATTCTCTGACTTATTCCTTTTCTTCCACCAACCCATGAACCAGTAGCCATACTACTGTATACTCTTTGAGTTAATAATTTGTCTCTAATTATTACTTTTAGATTTGGGAATTTTCCACGTTTTACAATTCTTTGGAAATTGTATAACATGTCTCCAATTAATATTTTAAGATTTGCTCTAATCAAGTCAGCAAGTAAATCACCAGACATTTTTAATCTCTTGTTCATATAATGATCTCTATCATCTGCTGGTAATACCCCATTATATACTAAGATGTATTTCTTTAACATCTTACACAAGTTCTGTGCTTTTGAAGATCTGCCGCTTTTTTCTAAGCCAATGTGTGGTAGTAAATATTTGTCTAAGATTTCTCTTGTTCTTTCCATTCTTATTTCTTTAGTCTGCATTATACCAATTCTTTTTGCAATATAATCTACTGCATCATCTTCAGTCTTTATATCTACAAACTCATATAGGTTGATGAATACTTCAGAACTATCTTCTAACTCGATATATTTCATTATATCTTCATCCTTTACTACACCTAATGCTTTGATTATTACTACTAACGGTATTCTCTTTACTCTTGTAAATGATATGTATACTATTCCGTCTTTTAATTTTTCTATGCTATGTGGAATCTTATATGATCCTCTTTCGGAGAATACTTTACCTTCGAATGGTGTTGTTGTACTGCTAGATACTGATACTAAGAATTTATTCGCTGCCAAATCTTCGATTTTGACTAATGCTTTTTCTGTACCATTAATTATGAAGTAACCACCTGGATCTTCAGGATCCTCTCCTTTATCTATTAGTTCTTCTCTTGATAAACCATTTAAGTGACAATATTTTGATTTTAACATTACTGGTATAGAACCAATTTGTGTTCTGAATGATTCACGTTGCGCGCCATTGATATGACTTGATATCTCTATGAATACCGGAGCACTGTATGATAATTTTCTTAATCTTGCTTCCATAGGATAAATTACTCTTTTAGAACCATCAGCTTCTGTTATTTCTGGTTTGGTTATAGAAATCTTATCTAACATTATTTTGTATTCTTCAACATTACTTGGAATAATTGTTGGCTCGATAATCTTATTCTCCTCTATAATTTTTTGCAACTCTACATCAACAAAATTGTTGTATGATTTTATATCTGCTGCAATAAAGGAGTTATCATCAAAATATTTTTTTATTAACAACTTTGAATAATCACTCATTTTGGCCTCCGATAATAATAATATTTTTCATTGTATTAATTATAATTTATTTAATCTCTATTACTACTCTATAAAATATACTCTCGCCTGCTGTTGGGCTAGCTCTTGTTATCTTTACAACATCTCCTGGTTGTAGATTCATATCAACTATTGCTGCATCATTAATAGAAATTTTTGGTAAGTCTTTGATTTCGACATTAAACTTTTTTAGTAACGCTTTCTTTTCCGTTTCAGAACACTTCTCATGTTTTGGCACTAGAATGTGATTACTTACATCGAGTTTTTCTGTCGGCTTTGATTTTCTTTTCTTGACCATTTTACATCCCCACTACATAATTTTTTATATTAAATATTACGGGTCCGACGAGATTTGAACTCGCGGCCAATGCATTAAAAGTGCATTGCTCTAACCAGGCTGAGCTACGGACCCATTAAATTTGATTATCGATACCTAAACTCAGCTGGATATCGACTATGTTACATATTTTTAAATATAATACGCCCTAGCCGGGATTTGAACCCGGGTCGCAACCGTGACAGGGTTGCATGATAGGCCGCTACACTACCAGGGCAGTTACTGTGATTTTTTTTGTTAATTAATGATTTTGAACGATTTCGAGGAAAAATTGCATAGCTCTATCTGTAGTTGTAGTGTATGATTATTCAGATATAGTACAAAGCATTTTTGATATTCCTCGTGACTTGTCAAGTCAGTCTCAATATCAATGCGTAGATTGAATGCAACGTTGATGTAGCTTAAGCATTAATATAATAATGGGAATTTTAGGGTGTTTAAAAAGGTATTGGTTGATGAGCATATATCAATCAACAATCTTTATAAACCATTTCTATTTCCAAAGAATATTCCCTTCGTAGCTCAATGGTAGAGCGCACGGCTGTAGAAAACATTCGACTATGTCGTTTGACAATGGATGAAAAATGTTCAGCCGTAACCGTGAGGTTCCCGGTTCGAGTCTGGGCGAAGGGATATTTAATTTTCTAAAGACTTAAAAGTATAACAACCAATAAATATTTATATCTTATATTGTCTCAAATACGATGGACGTAAATTATATAATAATATTTATTATGGCAATTTTTGCTGTTCTTGGAGCTATTGATAGATGTCTAAAAAATAGGTTTGGTTTGGGTAAAAAATTCGAGGAAGGAATAAATGCTCTAGGACCTCTTGCTCTAGCAATGGTTGGAATGATTGCAATTTCTCCAGTTCTTGCAAAAATATTACAGCCAATCATAGTTCCCGTATATACGTTTTTAGGAGCGGATCCTTCAATGTTTGCTGGAACTATACTCGCAAATGATATGGGAGGTTATCCTCTTGCAATGCAGTTAGCACAAAGCGCAAACGCAGGACTATTTGCTGGATTAATTGTTGCGTCAATGCTTGGAGCAGTTCTCGTATTCACAATTCCGGTAGCGCTTGGAATAATTAAAAAAGAAGACCATAAATTTCTTGCTCTTGGAATACTAGCAGGAATAATAACAATACCACTTGGTGCGTTTATCGGAGGAATTATTGCAGGATTTGATGTGATGATGATACTTGCAAATCTCGTTCCGATAATAATCATATCGCTTATCATAGCATTCTTTTTATGGAAGATTCCGGAAAAGACTCTCAAATTTTTTACATGGTTTGGTTGGTTGATACTAATTGTAATAACATTAAGTCTTGTAGTAAGCATATTCCAGACATTAACAAACATAACAATAATTGAAGGAATGATTCCTATTTGGGATGGATTCAAAATTATCGCTGGAATAGCCATAGTTTTGGCAGGAGCATTCCCGCTTCTTTACATAGTAAGCAAACTTCTGAAAAAAACTTTAAATAATATAGGAAAAAAAATTGGAATGAAAGAGAGAGGAATCCTTGGAATGATATCGACTCTTGCGAATAATATTCCTATGTTTACTATGCTAAAAGATATGACAAACAGAGAAAAAGTTCTGAATGTTGCATTCGCTGTAAGCGCATCATTTATTCTAGGAGATCATCTCGGATTTACTGCTGCAGTAAATAAAGAATTTATATTGCCAATGATTATTGGAAAGTTGGTGGCCGGAATTACTGCAATAATATTAGCAAATATACTTTTATCCAAAAATAAATATTATAAAAGAATGGTCGCTAATTAACAGAATGACAGTCAAACAAATAATTAAGGAACTTGAAAAGTATGGAAGTCCACAGCGCGCAAAACATTCACTAAGATTCTTTAAGACAGGGAAAGGACAGTATGGTCATGGAGATCTGTTTTATGGCGCATCAGTTCCTGAGATGAGAATAATTGCAAAAAAATATTTTTATATTTCTCTTGGTGATGTTCAAAAATTATTAAAAAATAAATATCATGAATGCAGACTTGTTGCATTATTAATTTTAGTTGATAAATACGAAAGATCAAAAACTGATTCAGAAAAAAGAGCATTATACGAAATGTATCTAAAAAATACTAAATATATTAATAACTGGGATCTCGTCGATTTATCCGCACATAAAATCGTTGGCGCATACATATACAATCACTTGAAAACTGAAACAAAAACACTCTTCAAACTCGCGCATTCAAAAGATCTTTGGGAGAAACGTATCGCAATAATTTCAACAGCCTATTTTATCAGAGAAAATGATTTCGATGCAACATTAAATATTTCTGATGTCTTAATTAATGATAAACATGATTTAATTCACAAAGCTGTCGGATGGATGCTTCGTGAAGTAGGAAAAAGAAATCAGGATGTTGAGGAGAAATTCTTAAAAAAATATCATAAACACATGCCTCGAACAATGCTTCGATATGCAATTGAGAAATTCACAGAAAAAGAAAAAAAATTCTACATGAAAAAATAAAATTAATCGTAAGATATCACATTCTCTGACTTGTGTTTTAGTGTAACATCATTGCTTGTGTGTGTTCTTTCTCCTGCTGGAGATTGGAATCTTACTTTTGCAGCATGTAATGACAAGTTACCTACAATGTTCAATCTTGAACGTACGGTATAACTTAATAATCTTTCTTCATATGGTTCTAAAGATTCTAGATTCCACATTAGTAATGAATGTACTTTATCAGCACTAAGCATTTTAGTAGGTTTTAATGCTCCTAAAGAATTATCTTCAACTAATGATACTATTTTTGGATATTTATCTATAACTTTAATATTTCTAATAACTTGTCCTGAACGATTTTTTAGGTGTAATTTAACGCGAATTTCAGATATTCCATCATCATTTGATGATAATATTCTAGCTCTCTTAAATAATAATACTGGACTTCTAAATATATAATATAATATTATTAATGCAATTATTATAATAACAATTATTGCTATGATATTATAATTTGTTGATATTGTTAATTCGTAAGATTCTTGAGGTTTCAACGGAATATTCCAACTAAGATAACCAATTCCGTCTTCACTTATAGGAACATATTTTGCACTAGTTGATGTAAATATTTTTTCAAAAAAGTTTTTTTGAACTTTCACAAGTTTTGTAGCTTCATAATTACCGTTGTTATGAACCTTAATTTTTTCAGTATAAGAGAATAATCCTCTAATTTTTGTTTGTTCGACAGTAACCTCAGAATATCCTATGACTTGCACTTCTTTCTGTACTTGTGCTATCGTTTTATTTTGCGTAACTATCCTGACAATTATAGGATATTTTCCTGGCTCCTGAATCTTACTAATGTCTGTAAATAGTATTTGATTAGTCTTCTCGTCAAGCGGACCTAGTGTAGTTAAATATTCTTTATTAAGCAAAGGTGATTCAACTATAATTCTTAAATCTTTTATATTCAAAGGATTCCTATTTCTCATGTATACTTCAATAGAAATTGGTTCCCTAGGATCAACTTCGTATTTAGTATTAACTTCCATAGCAACATTAGGAACATATGAAAGTACAGTATAATTTAAAGGTTTAACATATACATAAAAATTTTCAACAACAGTATCATCGCTAGATAATGATTTAATGGTTATAGGAACTAACTGCGGACCATATATTTGTTTATCATTTAAGGCTATTTCCAAAGTGAACGTTTTTGGTTCACCAGCAGGAACAATAACAATTGTAGGATTAATATTCCAAAAGGCACTTATAGTATATAATTGATAACGTTCAGTCAGTGCACCGCTATTGGTTATCGTAAGCGAATATAATGCTGGATTTGATGTGTCGTTAACATTAACACTATCAGTTATAACCTTATACTTTACATCAGGTGTTACTGCATTAACAGAAACAGCTAATAGGATAATTATAAAAAAGGTCGTTATAGAAAAATATTTAGCATTCATTTTACTCACCAAAACCGTTACCTCACTAACAATCAAACTATTAAAGTTTTTATTTATATACTTTATGGTTTTGTCAGAGAATAATACGAACAAAACTGAAATAAAGGCGACAGGAACAAATATAACTATTAAAAGAATAAGAAAATGGGGCTGCCCGGATTTGAACCGGGATCGCAAGGTCCCAAACCTCGAAGGCTAAACCAAGTTACCCCACAACCCCATTGGAATAAGGGAAAGAAAAGTGTTGGGTTTTTAAATATTTCCTTATTGTAACGACAAAAGATTTATATACTTGATTAGACACTACAAGAAACTGTTTTGAGGTATATATTATGGTCAAACCTGAAAAGAAGCCGGAAAAGAAGGGAAAAGAACAATACGATGTAGAAGATATAATAGTCATCGAGGATAAAAAGAAGGGAGAAGATTTCGATCTTGGAAGAGAAGACTTAGTTTCAGATATAGACGATGATGAGTTAGATTTTGACGACTTTGAAGCTGATGATGGTGGAGATTAGGAAGCTTTATAATATTTTTACTCTTTCTTAGTAAGTATGATATCATTTCTTTTTAGAAGTTTTTTTAACAGGTTTAGCCGTTACAGCAGGTTTTGTTGATGATTTATTTTTTGTAGTTTCTGTTTTTATTGTTTTATTATCTTTAGAAGTTTCTTTTTTCGGCTCAGCTTTTGTTGCTTTCTTACCAAACTTTTGGAATCTATTCTTTCTGGCTTCCGCTTTTGCAGCCATTTCCGCAATATATTTTTCTTTATTAGCGGAGATATATTTTCTCTTCTCTTCAATAGTTTTTTTATCAGTTTCATCTTTAGGAATCTTTTCTATATATCTACATTCAGGATATCCAGAACATCCTAAAAATTGTCCATACATAGATTTTCTTAATGCAAGATTTTTTCCACATACAGGGCATGCTTTTTCTACCTTTCCTGATTCTATTCTATCAACTTCTTTCTGAATTTGTTTATCTTCAGATTTTTTTGAAGGACAACCATTGTTTAAACATGTTTCTTGAAATCTTCTGGCAGCTATTATCTGTATTATAGGATATTGACATTTGTCACAAATTTTTTCTGTAGCCTTAACTTTTCCAAATGGCATATTGAAAATATTTTTACATTCAGGATATCCATCACATGCGATAAATTTTCTTTTGCTTTTTCTAGAATAAGTAATTCGTAAATTTCCCTTATTACATTTTGGACATTTACCAATATAACTTTCAGTTTCTAAAGCTTTCTTATATGAAGTTAATAATTCTCCACCAATAATTTTTTCATTCTTCTTGAATTTTTCTAATAATTTTGTTAATTCAGTCTTTGCTTCAACAAGTATTTTATGTTCACTTAATTTTTTCTCTCTAATTTCTTCCATTTCTTCTTCGAAATGTCTTGTTAATTGTTCATCAACAATTTCTGGACAATATTTATCAAGAACTCTTATGGTCTCCATTCCAAGTTCTGTGGCTTCTATTGGATCGTTCTTAATATAATTTCTATCATATAATGATTCTATAATTGATGCTCTCGTAGCTTTCGTTCCAAGATTTCTAGTTTCTAACTCTCGAACAAGTGATGCTTGAGTATATCTTCTTGGTGGTTGTGTTTGTTTATCATGCTTTATTGTTTCTTTATTATGAAACTTGTCTCCTTGCTTTACTGCAGGCATTTCTTGATCTTCTAACTTTACATAAGGTGCATAATATTTATGCCATCCGGGATATGTTGTTCTAGTACCTTTGGCTATGAATTTTTCCTTTTCTATATCTATAGTTATTGTTGCTGTTTCACGTTTTGCATCATCACCAAAACACGACATGAATCTTTTAACTATTAAATCATAAATCTTATGTTCACGATCTTTAACACGAGGCAATACTCCTGTAGGATATATAGCTGGATGTGCTGGATCGGTTTTTTTACCTTCAGTAGGTATTAATTCTTTAAGTTTTAGTAATGCATCTGTTAATGGTTTATATAATACATTTTTACCGAGTGATTCTAAAACTTTTTTGTACCCTATCTCTTTAGGTAGTTTTTGTGATGAAGTTCTTGGATATGATATAAATCCTCCGGTATACAATTCTTGAGCTATTTCTAAAGTTTGTTTAGGATTTATTCCAAAGAATCTGTATGCTTCGGTTTGTAATGTTGTTAAATCAAATGGAACTGGAGCTTTTTGTATAAATTCAGATTTTTCTAGGCTTCTAACAACACCATCTTTGCCTTTAATCTTATGATATACGTGTAATGCTTCTTTCTCATCATTAAATTTATCTTTTTCATGCCATGATTCTACATGTTTATTATCTAATAATCCATTAACTTGTATCTCCCAATAAGGAGTTGGTTTAAATTTTGCAATATCCTTCTCTAAATCTACAATAGTCTTGAGGGCCGGTCCTTGAACACGTCCAGAACTCATTATCTTAAACTGTCCAACACTTTTTAGTGAATGCATTAACGCTCTGCTTAAGTTTATACCGTACATCCAGTCTAAGAAATGTCTCGCTTCACCAGCATATGCCTGACCCCAATCTAAAGATTTAGATTTGTGAGCATAACTTTCAATTAAATCAGGTTTTGTTAAGGTTGAAAATTTCATTCTACTGGCATCTTTCTGTTTACATATATATCTAATAACATTTAGTCCTATAACTTCTCCTTCAATATCATAATCAGTAGCTACTGTAAAGTCTTTAGCACCCTTAGAAATTTTTCTTAATGCAGCGATATATCTTTTAGTAAAACTTTTAGGATCAACTTCATCAGTTGCCTTCCATTCTAGAACAAATGAAGGATATTTGAAACTCTTCTCTGTTTCAGCTATAGTAAATAAATGCCCTACGGCACATCCGACGACAATATCCTTGCCGTTATGTGTAATTTTATAATATGGAACGCCTTGAAACATTTCTTTAATTGGCTTATAATCTGCTAATGCTTGTGCTATTTTTTCAGCAGCATTTGGTTTTTCAGTTATGATTAATTCATAGGTCATAGCATATCTCTTTGCAAAACGACATTTCATCGACGATTAAATACTAATTCAATAACTTCGCTTTACAAATTTTTAATGTAGTATAACTTAAGAAATATATAATATTTTTGATTTTGCCAAAAAATGAGCTAAATTTATCGTCGATAAAACATGCTTTAAAAAATGAAAAAACAAAATTAGAACTTAGAGTTACAATTTATTATTGAATGCCGTCTAAAAAACAGCTATAATTTTACTGTTTAAATGACAAGCGCATTATTAGTAAGATTATAATTACAGCTGTTCCGAGTATAGTTAAAGTAGATAGGACGCCATAAAATAAATTCATGGAGAAACTTAATTCCGAACAAGATAACCAATGTACTCCAGAAGCAGTCACAGTTCTACAATTGGAATTTAATCCAACAAAGAAAATAACTAACCATAAAACAAATAATACTAGTAAGCTAATATATAATTTTTTTAAATTATCTTTTTTAACCATAAGAATCCAAAGTCACACATAATTAATAAATGTTTCTATAGAAAGGATTTTAGTGTCCGAATTGTATTAACACATCAAAATCGTTGTTTTTACTGTCGATAATTTCTGGGATATCGCATTTACCATAACAGCTATTTAACCAGAAATATACTTGACATGAATTTCCTAATTCCTTAGATATGTGTTCTTGTATCTCTTTTGCTCTAGGTTTTAATCCTTCACCAAGTTGTACAAGTACTTTTTTTGCCTTACGTTTCTTAATTTCTGTAACAACTTTTTCTAATTCCAAATCGTAATCTTCGTTAATCATTTTTTGTGTTTGATAATCTCATAAAGAATGTATTATATAAAAATGTAATTAAAAAAAATAAAAAAATAAGAGTTTATTTACCTTCTTCAGAATCCTCTTCTGAATCTTCGTCATCAGTTTCTTCTTCTGATGCTTCTGGCTCTGGAGCATTGTCTACTGGTTCATCACTCGTATCTGATTCTTCTTGTGAACTTTTCTTTTCTTCTTCTTGCTCTTCTGCCTTATCCGCTAGCTTCTTTTCAGCTACTTTCTTTAACTTCATTATCATTTCTTCTTCTACAGTCTCGTTCTTCTTCTTATTTTCTAGTTCTAATATTCTGATATCGAAGTTTCTTAATGGATAAACTTTATGTAGTCCTTCTTTTACTTCTTTCTGGAATTTGTATGTTACTAAGTCTATAATTAATTGTTCGAATTTACTCTTATTAACTATTTCCTTACATACGGCTCTACATGTCTTAACTAATGTTGCAAGTACTGCTCCGTTAGTCATAGCATTTGTTACCATTACAGGTTTTATTCTAACTAACTTTCCGTCTCCAGTTTTTACAACAAAACTGTCTGATAATTTATCTTTTTCTCGCTTTGCAAGTCTCTTTAATGAGAATGAGGATATCTCGAATTTTACTGGTTGTGTAAATGCTTTACCTTCCTTAATATCTGTAACTTTGAACATTACATTAACACTTTGTCTCTTCATGTCTCCCATTAATTGCATCATGTTAACTTTTACTGTCCTACCCATTAATACAGATGCATCTTCTAATAGTACTTCTCCTATTATTCTACTTTGGAATGCTTCTGGTGCTACTAGCGGAAACCATTTCTTTTTCTTTTGTTTCTTTAAATCTGCAGCTGCTTTTGCAGCATTCTTTGCAGCATTTCTATTGTTTGTATTTGTATTTTCTTCAGCCATTTTATTTAACCTCGATGTTTATTATAATATTATTATTTTTGATATGATATAGTATTATTATATTGATTAATCGCCAACGACGATTATGGTCGACGCATGCTACGAGAATTACAATGCATCTCACTACGGTTTGAGAACCGTTTATTATAGAATAAAGGAAATTTAGGGCATTTATAAATGTTGTGGGTGCTGTAATATTAATACAATATCGCTGCAATATTAGAATAAGATAAGTAAGAAAAAAATAATTTTATAAGAACTCAATTCCTAAGGAATCAGTCATTTGTCCTTTCTTGTCTTTTACTTCGATTTGACTTCTACCCGTGATTTGCGAACTTTTAACACCAGTTACGATTAACATTACTTTGACTGTGCCTTGTAGTTCTTCTGAGATTTGTGCTCCCCAGATTAGTCTTGCATCTTCATCAAGTTTTACTGAGATTGCTTCAACTATTTTCTTTGCTTCATTCAATGTTAAATCTGTTCCACCGCAAACGTTGATTAATGCGCCGTTTGCTCCTGCTACATCAACATCTAATAACGGATTATGTATTGCCTTGTCTACAGCTTCCATTGCGCGGTTTTCTGAATCTGATTCTCCTATTCCTATTAATGCTATTCCGCCATTACCCATTACTGCCTTAACATCCGCAAAGTCTAAATTTACTAGACCTGCTCTTGTAATTAATTCAGCTATTCCTTTAACAGCATTTGTTAGAATTTCATCTGCTACTTTGAATGCTGTGTGTAATGGTAAATCTGGTGCTAGTTCGATTAATTTATCGTTTGGAATTACAATTAATGTATCAACGTTTTTCTCTAGATTATCTAGACCATACATTGCATTTTCATATCTTCTATGTCCTTCCATTGAGAATGGGACTGTGACTATTGCAACTGTTAATGCACCTAATTTTTTTGCAATTTCTGCAACTACTGATACTGATCCAGTTCCTGTACCGCCACCAAGACCACATGTTAAAAACACCATGTCAGCGCCTGTTAATGCATTCTTTAATTCGTGCTCTTGTTCTCTGCATGCATCCTCACCAACTTTTGGGATTCCGCCAGCTCCAAGACCTTTAGTTAACTCTTTTCCGATTAGAATTTTTTTATCTGCTGTAGTGTATAGTAAATCTTGAGCATCAGTATTTACAGCTATTGTTTCCGCACCAACAACTCCAACCTCTGCAATCCTATTAATAGTGTTATTACCAGCACCACCACATCCTACAACTTTGATTGAAGCTCGCTGTTTTGATAACATCTCTTCCAATTCTGCATCTAAAGGATTCTTATCTGTAACTTCCTTAGAAGCAAGCTTAGGATTGACACCCTGATGAATTTTATCCATACATAACCACCTACATTATAACCACTAGAGACTCGTTGTATTTAAAAATTTTAAGAAAAGAACAATTAAAAAACATATTTGCCTTAATTTTACTTGAATTCGACATCTTTTACATCAGTCATTTTCTTTAACTCATCAACAATTGGCTTGACTATTTCTTCGGGTATTTTTGTCTTGAATGTGACTGTTGCCTTATCATTTTCAAATGTGACTTGTTCAAATGGTATCCTGAATGATTCTAATGCTGCTTCAACTTTAGCTTTAGGGTCTGTAACTATGCTCTTAATGTGTATATCATATGTGACATCTTGTGAACTTAGTGGATGATTAAAATCTACAATAACTCGTCCACCATTTACTGTTCGAACTACTCCTCTATGATTATCTAATTCTACCTCAAGACCTGGTACTGGTTGTATCTGGTTTTTATGAAATTCTTTGATTGATACTAATCGTAATAATTTAGCATTTTTCTTGCCGAATGCATTTTCTGCATCTAATTCTACTTTATAATTTCCAGGAACTTTGTCTACAATAAATGCATCAAGTCCTTTTACTAAATGTCCTTCACCAACCTTAATTACTAATGGCTTATACTTTATTTCCTTATTATGAATGCCTTTGTCTTTTGCTACAGATTCTAGTGTAGTATCAAATACCTTATCTAGATTAACTATCTTTGCAGTATAGTCCAATTCTACAAAATCGCCTTTCTTTATCTTGTCAACCATTATAATTACCTCATAAATATTAATATCATAAGGACTAGAAGTTTATTTAAAAAGTTTGTTTAATCTTAAGTAGTCAGCGTTTGAGAATTAGTATAATCAAGTATTTTCTGAACTACTTCGTCAGCAGTTATATTAGATGTGTCTATTATTAAATCGTAATTCTTTGGGTCACGATAATTTTCTATCCCATACCATTTTCTATATCTTACTATATCACTATCATCTCTATCCTTAGATAATCTTCGTATGACTTCTAACGAAGAATGTTGTGATTCGCTATTACGTTCAGGATTATCACTATCTTTCATTATTCGTTCTGCAGCTTTCTCTAATGTAACATTCAAAAATATTTTTATTGAGTGTGGTATGAAATAGTATGCTAATCTTCCTTGTACAACAAAATTGTCTTCTGTTTTTCCTAAATTTTCTAGATATTTATCTGCATCGTTATCTGTGAATGATTCCTTTTCTCCAAGTTTATTAAATTCTTCAATTGTCATTCCACGCTCTTTAGCCATTCTCTTCCTTAAGGTTCCAATATCATAGAAACTGTAATTTAATCGCTTCGCTAATTCTTTTAAAACAGTGGTCTTACCCGAACCTGCAAGTCCAGAAATAGTAATAATCATGTAGACATAATCATATAACTTATATAAAAAGGTTGTTGACAAAATTTATAAAGAAGATAGTACTACGTGTATTATTATAGTTGGGGTGAATTTTAATGACTAGAGAGAATATGCAACCAATATTTATACTTCCAGAAAATACTCAAAGAACTACTGGCAAGAATGCACAGCGTAATAATATTATGGCTGCAAAAATTGTTTCTGATATCGTAAGAACAACACTTGGCCCAAAAGGGATGGATAAGATGATTGTTGATTCTCTTGGTGATGTTATAATTACTAATGATGGTGCAACTATTCTTAAGGAAATGTCTATTGAACATCCTGCAGCAAAAATGTTAGTTGAAATTGCAAAAACTCAAGAGTCAGAAGTTGGTGATGGAACAACAACTGCAGTAGTCCTAGCTGGAGAATTATTAAAAAATGCTGAAACATTACTTGATAGAAATATTCATCCAACAGTTATTGTTAAAGGTTATAAAATTGCAACAGAAAAAGCAATGCAAATATTAAATGAAATGTCAAAACCAATAACTGATACAGATACAGACTTACTTAGAAGAATTGCGATTACAGCAATCGTCGGTAAAGAAGCTGAATCTGCTAAAGAGATATTATCTGATTTAATTGTTCAAGCAGCTACTTCAGTGCTTGAAAAACGTAAAGATAATGGAAAAGTTACAATCCACATTGATAAAAACGATATTAAAATTGAAAAGAATGTTGGTGGATCTGTTGAAGATAGTGAATTAATTGAAGGAATAGTATTAGACAAAGAAAAAATTCATTCTAGTATGCCATCAAATGTTAAGGATGCAAAGATTGCATTAATAGATTCTGCTATTGAAATAAAAAATACTGAAATTGACGCAAAAATTCAAATCAGTGATCCTGAAAAGATGCAAGCATTCTTAGATATGGAAGAGCGTATGTTAAGGGGAATGGTTGACAGGATAGTTAATAGTGGAGCTAATGTTTTAATATGCCAAAAAGGCATCGATGACTTGGCACAACACTTCCTTGCAAAGAAAGGAATATATGCTGTACGTCGAGTTAAGAAGAGCGATATGGAAAAATTGGCAAGAGCAACTGGTGCAAGCATATTGACTGATGTTAAGGATTTAACAGCTAAAGATTTAGGATATGCAGGATTTGTTGAAGAAATAAATAATGGTAGAGAAAATATGACTTATGTCAAGAAATGTAAGAATGCAAAATCTGTAACTATTTTAGTTAAAGGCGGAACTGAACATGTTGTTGCAGAAATTGAAAGAGCAATGGATGATGCTATAGGCGGAATTATTTCTGCATTAAGATATGGTAGAATTGTTGCTGGTGCAGGATCTTGTGAGATAGAACTTGCAAAACAGTTACGAGAATTTTCAGAAGGATTATCAGGCAGAGAACAATTAGCAGTACAAGCATTTGCTGATAGTATGGAAATTGTTCCAAAGACACTTGCAGAAAATGCTGGTCTTGATCCAATAGATATTCTTGTTGCAATGAAGGCAGCACACGAAAAGAAGCAAGTTTGGGCCGGAATAGATGTATTCTCAGGAAAAGTAATAAATGCATGGGATGAAGGAATAATTGAACCATTGAAGAGCAAGACTCAAGCTGTTAGTTCTGCATCAGAAGTTGTTACAATGATACTTCGAATTGATGATGTAATTGCAGGCGGAAAACAGCCACCAATGGGACAACAAGGAATGCAAATGCCTGAATATTAATTTTATTTTTTATAAAATATTCTAAAAAAAGATTTAATCACTTAATAGTGACAACAAATCGAAAGATTTATAAATAAAAAACTAGTTCTTAGAGTATGAATCTTGAAAGTAAAGTATCTAAACTAGAAAGACTAGTTGAAGAATTAAAAGAAAGAGTAATTGTTGAAAGAGATAAAACAGGAATAAATAGAAGACACGATATTGAAGATCTAGGAACATTTCTATCAATTACAGCAAAAGATGCAACAATTCATCAAAAAGAACTTAAAAGAATATACAGAATGTTCAAAATAGGAGCAACAATAGGATTTTCTAGCGAGAGAGATATAGGAGATATTAGAAGAAAATACGAATCTGTAGTCAGCAATATTAGAGGTATAAGTGAAAACCTAAACGGATTATTGCAAGCTATTTATGAAAGTCCAAATAAATTTAGACAAGAAACATATAGAACAAATATGTTAAGCAAATATGGAAACAAAGTACCAGAAAGACTATTATCACATATTGATGGGCTTTCAAAACAATTAACAGAAGAATATGAAAGAAACAAGCCTTTAGTAGAATTAAGACACAGAGTAGATCACGGAAAATCAAGTAGTGGAATAGAATCAACAGGCAGAACGTTTAAGCACATACTACCACGCATATCACCAAAAAAAGAATATATACCAAAACATTTCCGAGCAGAATCAGAACATATTGAAATAAATAAATTTCTAGATAGAGCACTTGATGAAAAGTTAGATTTCACAATAGATACACTTGAAAAAATATTATCTGAGGATATAACACATTTTAATCCTAAAACAAAGAAAAAGATGACAATTGGAACAATGATAGATAAAGGATTGACTTTAACAGCAAAAGTTGTTAGAAAAATTAACAAATATGCTATAATAGGACTGATACCATTTATGACATATCAAATGATTTCATATCAGAATAATTTGATAAAAATTCAGAGAGACGCACAGATAAAATATATGGATTTTATAGGAGATAGAATATCTGATCGTGAAGCAAAATTTTATTTAGATAAAGATCCCAATAGTTGGGAACCAATAGAAATTGAGAGAGTAATATACAACGCAAATGAAATAAAACAGAAATTAAATCCTTATATTGTATCAATAGTAGAAAAAGATACTGTATTAGCACCAAAATATAAAGAGGCTTTTAGAAAAAGCAGCAAAGAAAAGGAATTAGTCGCTCTAAAAAAATTCATAAATTCCGATATAGAAAAAAGATTACAAGATATAGAATCAGAAGTAGATAAAAGATTACAATTAGATTATATGCTACAAAATGCTGCAGTATTTGAAAAGTCACCAGAAGAAAATATAGAATATTTCAAATATCGGTACGACGATATCGATGGAGCTATACATGACAATGTAGCAGCAGATATTATACGTGCAAGAGCAGTAACAGAATACTTAAAAACTGGAGTGAAAATCAGTAATGCACAGATAAAAAATTGGACTAATAATTTAATATCATGTTGTGAAAAATCTCCATTAGATCCCGATGCAAAATTCTCAGGAGCATTTAGAAAAGATTTAGAAAATATTTTTACAGAATTAGGTTCAGATCCTGAAAGTTCAGTATACATACTTGAAAATCATACATATTTCTTCAAACATCTACAAGGATATGCAAAAACAGAGAGCAGATGGAAGGAAGTAAGCAGAAGAACCACACCACAGGAAAAAGGAACAACTACTTATTATGGAGGACATCCAAGATTTGAATTTCCGACACAATATTTAGAATTCCCGCTATTGCGTATAAAAGTATTGCCAGAAAATATTAATATAGCAGAGATAGGAAAGTAGAATACTACATATTTCTTAATTTAGATTTAAAGAAACTGATTTTTTAATAAGTCCTAAATAAACATCTAAATGTCTTTGTGCAACGTGAGCAGCATTAAATTTTTCTAGGAAATCTACTCTAGCATTATCTCCCAATCTTTTACGCACATCATCATGATTCATTAAAAAAACCAATCTATCTTCTAAAGAATTTACATCTCCAGAAGTTATTAGATAACCATTTACTCCATCATGAACCAATTCTGGTACACCTCCAACAGTTGAACCTATTGTTGGAACACCGCATAATCCAGCCTCTATTATTATCTGCGGAAGCCCTTCTTCTCTTGTTGGAAATGCTTGAATAAGACTGCCATGATATGCATTGTGCATTTGCTCAAAAGGTATTCTTTCAGTCAAAATAATATTTTGACCTAATCCATATTCTGAAATCTTTGATTGTAATAATTTCAAATATGCTGTTTCTTGAACATCGCCAGCCAAAACTATTTTGTGAGGAATTCTACATCCATCATTTAGTAATTTATATTCTGCTAAAACAAGATCCATTTGACCTTTTTTAGGATCTATCCTTGCTGGATAAAACACTATCTTTTCTCCATGGATTCCGTATCTGGAAAAAAAACCTTTTTCAAATTGATCAGAATAAAAACTTTCATGTATTGGCACACCAACAATTTCAGAATCCTTTCCTAAGATATTTTGTGCAGCATGCGATACAGCAAATTTTTTGTCAGCGAAATATTTTGGTATAAGACCGAATGTGTTAATTGAAATATGAGCTTTTAAAGATCTTTTATCACTACCATGATATGTTACTACTAAAGGAATATTTCTTGTCAAAGAAGTAAATGTAGCAATATCTGCTAAAGGAATATTATGTGTATGAATATGAAATAAATCTATTTTTTTCTGTGTAACAATTTCTTTGATACTTCTATTGGCTCGAACAAGCGTTCTTGGAGATAAATTACGGACAATAGTTTTTTCAAAATCTTTAGTTGGTAGTATAGAATATTCTAATTTTCCATTAGTTATTAAAGGCAAGTTTCCTGCTTGCTCAAATGTTAATATAGATATTGAATCTACAGCTTCTGATTTTAATAGGTGTTGCGACAAATTATCTAGATAAGTTTTTACGCCACCACCATATCCGCCAACAACATATAATATATTAATACCCATAAAAATGTTCATATAGAACGATTTATAAATCTTACTTATTTTTGCTACTAACAAGTGTAAACATAAATATTGTGTAAGATAATAATATAAACTAAGAATTTATTTCTCTCCCTTAATTACACCATAGCCAATAAGCCTAAAACGAGTACCGACTCTTCTAGAAATTGTGGCCTTAGAATTTATTTCTGCACACACAGGTAGTTTTAATTTACACTTTACACGACCTTTTCCTATGCTTTGTACAAATCCTACTGTTGCTGCAGAATTTACATTTAACATTAATACTTCATTAATCTTTATCGGATCAACTTTCAAATCTTCCTTTGCTCCAACAACTCGTTCAAGTAAGTGAACTTCTAAATCGAAATAATACCATATCTTCGGTAATTTTCCTGGCAATCCTACAATGTTTCCAGTTAATTTATCTGAATTTACAACACTTGGATCTAGATCAGTCATTAATGCTACTGAACCTCCTGGATGTAATTCATCTACAGGAGAACTTCCAGTCATTGCAGATAATACCGTAGTAAATAAAGGTTTAGCAACAATCTGATTTGCCTCTTCAACAATGTGTCCAGGTCTTATTTCTATCTTATCGCCAACTTTAATTATACCTTGCATTATTGCACCACCAAGAACTCCTCCCCTCATTTTTTGTGGCATCGTTCCTGGTTTGTTAATATCAAAGCTTCTTGCAATAAACATTGCTGGTTCTTTTGACTCGTCACGTTTTGGAGTCTTAATAACTTCTTCAATGTTCTTAATTAATAAATCAAGGTTTACATCATGCTGTGCACTTATCGGAACTATAGGAGCGTTCTCGTAGCTAGTGCCTTTCAAGAACTCCTTAATTTGAGAATAATTTTTCATAACTCTATCTTTATCCACTAAATCTATTTTATTCTGTACTACAATAACATTTTTTATTCCAGACATTTCAAGCGCCATCAAGTGTTCTCTAGTTTGTGGTTGTGGACAGAATTCGTTTGCTGCAACTAATAATAATGCACCATCAATTATTGCTGCGCCAGATAACATCGTAGCCATTAATGATTCATGTCCAGGAGCGTCAACAAAAGATACTTTTCTAACAAATTCAGTTGGAACATTATGTACGCTACAAGTTTTAGCTGTAGTAAAACAATCAGGCTCATCACACTGAGGACATTTTCTAAAAGTTATGTCTGCATAACCTAATCTTATAGTAATCCCTCTCTTAATTTCTTCAGAGTGTGTATCAGTCCATTTTCCAGTTAATTTTTCAGTAAGAGTTGTTTTACCATGATCTACATGTCCAACTAATCCTACATTGATTACTGGTTGTACTGGTTCTTTTTGTTCAACTTCTTTATTAGAATTGTCAGAATTTTTTTTACGTTGTAATTTTACTTTCTCTTTTAATTCTTGAGCTTCTTTCTCTTTCTTTAGCTCAAATTCGTCCTTCAACTTTTTCTTCTTATCAAACTTAACAACCATATTGTCTAGAAAATATTCAGTATTTATAAAATATATTGTTTTATTCGAGCATTATTTCTTTTTTATATGCTCATTCTTTATTTTTTCTGTTAATTCAGTGATACTTTTTTTATCTTGCTCTATATTTTTTGCAATCTTATCAGAATCATCCTTCGGAGTAACAGGTTTGTCTTTCTGATTCATTGTCTTCATAGCATTCTGTCTATAGTACTCAAATGATTTCTTTTCATATAATTCTTTTTCCGTCATTTTATGACTAGTAATATTCTTTACTGGTTTAATATTATTCTTAACAAACAACAGACTATGAAAATGCGCTTGTTGTGGGCCCTCATAAGATGATAATATCTCTACATGATTATGCGAGTGAGGATTTACGGTTAATACTCTATGAAAGAATCCTCTGCCAGGGAAATCTATTTCTACCATTCTAGATTCGCGTACTTTCTTTATGAATATACTAGTAATTAATAATCTTAACACACCTGTTGTTACATATATTACTGGTATGGCTGAAACAAGTGCTGTCGATACAATAGTCCACCGAGGATAAAATCTTATTAACACTCCACCTAACATTGCACCAAGAAATACTGCTATTCCTGTTAAAAAATTATAGTATGCAATATATTTCACACGTTCTTCTTTAGATGTTGAATCAAACAAGAAACTCGAGGTACTTAGATTGAATCCCGCCCATACAAATCCAGAAAATGCTTCTTCTAATAATAAAAATATAAACAGCCATAATGGATCTTTTATAAACATCGCAAAAACTAGTAATAAAGCAGTTAATGGTGTAAGAAATGCCGATATTGTCAATACTAATTTACTACCATGTTTATCTATTATTTTACCCCACATACCCATTGTTATGAAACTAGCCATAATTGATGCGCCAAGTATTAATGTGAAATATATATAAGAAATACCTAAATCACGAAGTAAATATAAAGCAAAAAATGGTGCACTAATGAACGCGACAAGTTTGAACATGAATATATATAATACAAATATTCCATAGTTGTTATGAGTCATATTCTTCATAAAATTAAAAAAAGTAATATTATTCTTTTGAGGAGTATAAGGCGAATCATATATTTTAGATTTGTAATAAGATGCTATCGCTCTAAATATAAATGCCAAGAAGAATAATATTCCAAATCCAAAAAAGATGTAGTGTGCATTATTACCAGAATCGAATTGCTTGAAAAAAGTTAATAATAACCCAGCAAGGAATGTGCTTATGAAACCCATCAAATTTACAATTCTATTTCTTTTACCAAAGAATTCTCCGCGTTTATCGTCATCTATGATATCTCCAAGCATACTGTTTAATATTGGTCCTTGAAATGTTCCAAAAATTTTTTCTAATGTAATAAATATTAGTAATAAAGTTAACGCTAATGTTATATTAGAACCCGCAACTAATGGAATAAATAGCAAGGGTAACCACATCAATGACTGTATAAATGCAGTCCAAACGATTAATTTACTTCTTGTTTTAAAGAATTTTAATGATGCTTGTGAAAATAGTTGGAAAAAAGATGCTAATAAATCTGGGATGCTACTTAATGCAGCGAGCATTCCTGTGCTTGCGCTTAATGCAATTGCGAAAGGCATTACAAAACTTTCAGTCAAGCCACCTTTTACTGATGAATATAATCCGTCTTTAATGGAATAATTAATACTGTCTTCCTTCTTTTTATATAATGGCTCTTCTTTTGCGACTTTAGAAAAATTTTTTATCTTTTTCTCTTTTTGCTCTTGTTTAAATTCATCCCAAGAGCTTACTCGTATCTTATTTTCTGTATTTTTCACATCTTTCTTTACATCTTGTTTATTCATACTAAATATCCTCTAAATAATTCTTAGCCTCAAAACATATGAAATACATCGGCCTTATTTATAAATATTATCTGTTGTATGTTGCATAGTTTAGAATATACGTGCACACCAAAACGTTTATAAATACTCTAAAATTCCTCATATCAATACAAATTAAGATTAAGATATGAGGTTTATTGAAAATGAGTAATATTTTAGCATTCGGCAAGTGGGATTGTTCCCAAATAAAAGTAGAAGATCCAGGTGTAGCACCATATATTGTTACTAATCCGATGATTGTTAATAAGACAGGTGCAAGATACGCAGGTAATAAATTTTACAAGTCCAAAATATTTATTGTTGAAAGATTAATGAACAAGTTAATGGTTCCAGGACACAGATCTAAGAAGCACAAGATAACTTCTAGACAATGCACTGGTAAAGGTCTAACAACATATACATTAGTCGAAAAGGCATTCACAATCATAGAAACTAAGTTAAAGAAAAATCCTGTTGAAGTGTTCGTTAAGGCAGTAGAGAATGCAGCACCAAGAGAAGAAGTAATTGCAATAGAATATGGTGGTGCAAGATATCCTAAAGCTTTAGAATGCGCACCTCAAAGAAGAGTTGACTTGGTATTAAGACAAATGACACAAGGATCATTCGCAAAATCATTCAATGCAAAGAAGGGCGCTGCAGAGACATTAGCTGATGAAATAATTTCGGCATATCAAATGTCACCAAATAGCGGAGCAATCTCAAAGAAGCTCGAGCTTGAAAGACAAGCAGACGCAGCAAGATAAAGCTATTAATTTTTTTATTTCTTATTTAATTCTAGAATTTTAATAACATTTTTTTAACAAACTTTTTATTCTATCATAATTAAGGCATATCATGGTCACACCATTTCAAGAAAAAGTTTATTCTATATGCAAGAAAATTCCTAAAGGCAAAACTATGACTTATGGAAAAATTGCTAAAATTCTAAAGTCGAGTCCAAGAGCTGTTGGTCAAGCATTACGAGTTAATCCTTATGCCCCTATTGTTCCATGTCATAGAGTTATTAAAAGTGACGGTAGTCTTGGCGGTTATAACGGAAAAATGAATTCTAGAAAGAAAATCAATTTATTAAGAAAAGAAGGAGTAAATTTTAAAGATAATAAAATTATAAATAAATAGAAGAATTATTCAGCCGTCACGAGATCCAAAGCTCCAACCAAGATTTTTTGTGAATAATCTTTTTCCTTCGACATTTAACTCTTCCAAAACTCTGTCTAATGCACAATTCAATCGTTTTTCTAACGTCAAAGTATGTACTGTCTGAGAATCTTCACCTATAACAGTATACTCGTTTGGACGTCCTGACCAAGGTATTTTTGCTCGTACTTTTTCTGGAAGTTTAAATGCAATTTCTCCAGTTTTTATATCATAGAATGTTTTTGCGTCTGTACCCATAACAAGCCACATCCCATTAATATTGTTTATAGTAGGATATAATTCCACAGTCATATGTTTTCCATGCAAACGATATTCTGCTTTTGTGTGGAGATCAAAAAATCTCTGAGCATAAGCACTCATTACTAAAAATGTATCATCTCCAAGTTTCTGAACATCTGAAACTACAGGTGCAGGTAATTTAAGTTTTATTCCTGTGGTAGTATCATAAAGTGTTCCTTTAATGTTTACCAAATATGTTCTATCAACAGATATAACTTCTGGAGACATAGCTTCTCTTGATTCAAGACATACTTTTCTTGTCTTTAAATCATAAAATCTTTTCCCATCCTTAGAACATACTACAATTCTATCTTGGAATGAAGATATAAAAGGTTGAACAGGCTCTGGTAGTTCCGAGAATGTTTTATCAGACAAAAAAGAGTTATCATCTAAATATACAAATTTTGTCGGTGTAACTTGGGCAACAATGTAACCTCCACTTGATCTATAAAGCGACCCCGGATGAAAAGATGTCCCGTTTGGAGCAGTATATTTCACATTACCTGAATGTACATCTATAGCATGTTTTAAATCTCTGGAAAAAGCAAGAGTTAGACCGGCCACATTAGATATATCACCAACAGGTTCAGGTAAAACGTGAGAAACAGTGAGCTTTGGTTCAATGTACATAACGTCAGAAAATGCTTGTTGAATCATATCTATATCCATAATAATCTCCCCCACAATTGTAACAGATAAATCAAACTCCAATTAATATAGTTCTGATATCATCAAAGTGTTTATATACTTTATTATTTTAACTATTCAAAAGTAGTTCATATTTTTGAACGAAATAAATATTAGCAAATTATTTTACAATATTAATTAGTAAATGTTAAACTTGCGAATTACATAAAACATTTAAACTCGTCCTATCAATATTGAAACTAGCGTAGTGATTGAAAAAAATTATTACTAAAAGGGAAAATATGCAGTGGAAAAAAATTAATCCGATATATCACATAATGAAATATCTTGGTTCTGATAGTGAAAGATTAAGATTGTATGAACATCAAAGATGTATTGGTGACGCTCTACAGTTAGCGTTAAGTGATGCACTAAAAAATTCTGGTAAGAGTGTGAGTCTTGAATCAGATAATGATAAAGGTTACAAAATAATAGTAAGTAAAAACACACTTGATCAAACATCAGGTCAAACAGCTAATGTAAGTGTTTTAGAATTAGTTGTTACAGCAATGGATCACACGGCAGAGATTACATTTACAGATAACATTAATAAATGGTCTGTGCCAATGCGTGTAGGAAATTCTGAAAGTTTCCATAAACATAAAGATACAATTGTTGAATACGCTAAAAAATTCTAATATTTCATAAAAAATATAAACGTCATCAATAATAATTCTATTTATGAAAAAGATTGCAATGATTATAGCACCACAAGGTTTTCAAGATATAGAATTTAATACACCGTATCAGTATTTTACGAGTAAAGGAGCAATTGTGGATGTTTATAGCACAAGAAAAGGTTTGGCTAAGGGAAGTTTTAGGGCAACATTTGATGTTAAACATTCTATTGATGAATTGAATGTCAAAGAGTATGATGCAATAACATTTGTTGGCGGTCCTGGAACAATAATATTAAGATCAGATAAAGATAGTGTAAGAGTTTCTAAAGAGGCGTTTAATGCAGGAAAAATTATCGGAGCAATTTGTTGGAGTCCAACAATACTTGCAAAGTCAGGGGTTCTAGATGGAAAGAATGCTACTGTATGGGATGGAGATGATTCAGAATTTGGAATGTTAACATCAGAATATTTAGGAAATAAAGGAGCAAAATATACTGGAGAAGATGTTACAGTTGATGAAAAAATAGTTACTGCAAACGGGCCTCCTGCTGCACAAAAGTATGCAGAAAAGCTTTGGGAAGTTCTAAATAAATAAAATTCTTTAAAATTTTGCGTAAATAATATAAATAAGATCGAAATATACATCTCATGGAAATAAAAAATATAGATATAACGACTAAAAACATTATTAATAAGTATAATAATTCTATATATGAAGTGTACGAAGATGAAGAAATAATGATAATAATAGATATGTATACTGCATCATAATTATTTCTAAATATATTTAAAAAGAAAGATATTACAAAATAATTGTTATATTGTATTTGTTCTAAAATATAATTAGTTGATTACTGCCTTAATTCTACTTTTTCCTGTTCATTTAATGCATTTGCAATAGTCCTACCCTGACTACTCTGTTTATTTATCTTTATGACAGCATTCTTTCCACTTTTTACAGTTAGTACAAATTCATCATTAACATATATATCCGTTTCTTTATCTGCAGATTCATTAGTCAATATAAAAGTAATATTTTTCTTATCAAATTTTACCTGATAATATACTGTTCTGTCTCTACTACCAGCTGATATCTTATCTCTGCCAGACGATGTTTTTTCAGTAAGTTCTCGAACATCAATACTTAATCCTAAACGTTTTTCTATCTGTTCAATATTCGCTCCTTGCTTTCCGATAATCATTGCCTTTCTTGATTCTGGAACAAATACTACTGCCTTATTATTACTAACCATATCTACACGTACGAAATCAGAATATTTCAAAAACTCTTCTTTAACGACACGTGCAGCAAGTTCTGCAGCAGGACTTACACTTTGCACTTGTACTGGAACAACAATAGTTTCTTCACCATAACTATATATTTCGAATTCTAATTTTCCAGTCTCAAAATCATTCACTACAACTATAGGTCTTGCTAAATCTGCTTCCATCATTCCACTAGGAACTTTTACTTCTAAACTTACAGCGAACACTTTTTCTATAGTACCATTCTTGATAAATATTACAGTATCCATTACATGAGGAATAACTCCTAATTCTATACGTCCAATAAATCGTTGTATTGCATCAATAGGGTTAGTTGCGTGTAATATACCAATCATTCCTACACCAGAAAGTCTTAAATCTGAAAATAGTGCGAAATCATCCGTATTTCTCATTTCGTCAAACAAAGTATAATCTGGTCTAGATAATAATAATATATCATGAATTTCTTGCGATGTACCATAAGTTATTGCATATTGTGTAACATCATCAGTTAAAACTAAATCCCTCGGTGCTTCAATAGTTTTTACAACTTTATTTTTTGACGAATAAAATTCTCCAAGTGCTTGTGCAAACGTACTCTTACCATGTCCTGGCGCTCCTGCAACTAATACTCCTTCAGCATGTGCTTCTATTCTTTCACGTAATTTTTCGCTCATAGGATAATCTGAGAAATTTAATTTTTTAACGGGCCTTACAACAGTAATTTCATAACCATCAGCGAAAGGAGGTCTAACAATAACTATCCTAAATTTTCCTAATTGTACAATCGTAGAATATTTTCTTTCAACTTCTATAAATGCATCATTACGCATATTAACTTCTTCGATAATATCTTTAGCTATAACTTTCATAGTATCTTTATCAATAACATCTTGTGAAATTTCCACATACTCCCATTTACCAGGAACACCTTTTTTAGCTTTAGGCTTGCAATTTTCTTTCAAGTGAACACTCATTGTTGTAGAATCAAAATATTTTTCTAAGATTAGAGGTTTAGGAGAAACATCCACTTTTATTAGTATAACATCGATGCCTTTAGCTTCAGCGGTTAATGCTTGGACTTTATCAACTGTAACAAGTGTAGCTTTTAATTCATAGGCAAGATTTCTTATCAGAGAATCTATTCCGCCTTTTCTTGCTCTAGATATTTCATCTTCTGAAGGTTTTTCGCCAGAAAATTTTATTGTGAATTTTCTTTCTTTAGATAATGCTAGTAATTTCTTTATCTCATCTAATCCCATATACCCTATTTCACGGCCAGTATTTGCCTGTGCTTCTAATTCAGACAATGATGCTTCATGTATTATTATCTCTTTAGGAAGTATTTCATCATTAGTAATCTTTTTAGAAAGTATGCCTTCAATGAGTACACTTGTATCTGGAACTATTCTATCAGTCATTTAATCACCTTATAATTATCTAATAAAGTTGCTTATTAGTTTAAAAATTTACTTAATAAAATGTTTAATAAAACTACTCAATAAACACTTTCTCAATAGAGTGTCCTATAACGTTAAAATATAATAATATATTTTCGAAAAATCCCGCATCAGACTCTATCTGGAAGGGATATTCTTCGATATAATCATTACCTTTATCATCTTTATATTGTACTACAATCTTATAATTGTTTGTTCCTGGACTCATCGCGCTGCCGGAAGATTTTATGCTAAAGATTTTTTGTGTATCAAATCCTTCAAACAACCATTCAACCTTGCTTACCGGTCCTATTAATGACAATCTTAAATTTTTTGGAGTGGATGATGATTCTTTACTAATCTTAAAAACTATATCAAATTGTTCATTATATAATACACTTTCAGGCATCTTTACATCGCTGATTAATATTTTAGGTTTATCCTGAACGTTTATAGGAACGTAGCTTACTTTTATAAAATCATCATTGTAAACTTTCACTTCGATATTTTTTAATCCAACATCAGAAAATTTTTTCGTAAATGTTGTAGATAATCTTTGAATAGCTAAATTTTGTGTAGTACAATTACCATCTACACAAATATTTATTGAACTAAAAGATTTATCCCCTTTATTATCTATCACACAGCCTACAGTTACTGTGTCTTCTAAATACATATTACTTACTTCTGGAATACATTGTACAGTTATATATCTAGAATATGGCTTTCTTGATTCCGCATCTTGTGATGCAAGTAATTTATTTAAGTAGTCTGCATCTAAAAGCACATAATCTTTTCTAGAGTCTAAATTTGCTGTACTGGTTTCATTATATGTATTATACACTGTGATTGGGAAAGTATAAATATAGTTTTTGTCTAATGAGTCATCAATTTTCACAAGCCAATACACTGTTTTAATCTGATAAGGTTTTAATAATACTTCTTTACGATGTAAAGTTTTATTTAATACACGTTCAACAGAATTTTCTATAATTTTAACATTCTCGGTCTCTCCAAGATATAAATCAGCAACTATGTAGTAATCCTTATTATTTTTAATCTCTACTTTAACTAAATTATATGATCCAAAACCTGCCTGTTCACTAAATAATGTCGTTTGAAAAGAATATTTACTTTTAACATTTTCTCCGAAATCTAAGATATTCACATCTATATCCATACTTCCAGGCTTTAACTGTATATTTCTACCATAATAATTATAATTAATGTTTGAACTTGATGACTCTACAGAATCGAGTAATTTTATGTGTCCTGCATCAATAAAACCATACTGTCCATAAGTAACATCATAAGGCACCCATCCATATCCTGGGAAATATACTTCCGCCCAAGCGTGTGAAACCCAATTTTTACCAAATATATCATTTAGATTAGTATAAGCAACTCCTGATACAAATCTTGCAGGAATTCCTGCAGCTCTATTCAATGAGATAAATAAATTAGTAATCTCGTCACAAACTCCCCTCTTATTTTGTAGAACCCAAGAAGATTTTTGGTCAGCATTGCTTGTTAATGATCCTAAGTCATAATTAACATTTTTTCTGACATATTCAGCAAATACATACTCGATTTCGTAAATATCTTTATTATCACCGACCAATTCTGAAGCCAAATCTCTTATTTCTGGAGTAACATCAATTATTGGTGTTGCTTGAGTATACTTATAAAATGAACCATCAAGAGCAGTTATTGGAAACTTAACAGGAACTTTTACTTCGTCAAAAATATTTCTGGTATTAACATCAGATTTTATCTGAATAGTATAATGTTGACTTAAGGGATTATCATAAAAAAATGTTATAGCATTATCAGCAATCATTGCTTGTGGATTGGTAAGTATTTGACTAACAATTTGCCTTGTATCATTTTTAGGATATGCGCTGACAGAAGCATTGATAGAACGAATATTATAATCATTAGATGTTGGTAAAACATCGAAAGTATTACTAATAGTTACTACGGTATTCAATGTGCTTTTATCATCATAACTTTGAGCATGTACTAAAGGAACTAGAAATATAATGACTAACAATATAATAATAGAACAAGTTTTAACCCTCATGATGAACCGAAGAGTGTTCCATTTATATATTTTTAGAAAAAATATAGAGAAGATATATGGAAGCAATAAACTTTATAAAACATCATCCTGTTCTTCAACTTGAGGTTGACCATGCCGCGGTGGCACAACCTGGTACTGCGCTGGATTGCTAAGCACTATGCGTGCTTATGATTACCACGCATTACGCGCATTGATTCAGTGTCCGAAAGGATTTGTGGGTTCAAATCCCACCCGCGGCGTTTATATTATATGTGTAGTATGGATATGATTAAAATGCACACAGTAAACACTGATGAAGAATTAATAGTTTCTATAACTCTCAAAGATTTTGATAAAATGATCTCTTTTCTTAAATCTCTAAATCTAGAAGATCAAGACAAAGAAGTGTTGATGAATAAAGAGAAATTTTATGAAAGTGCATGGAATTTAGAGACAAAAGATAGAGAAAAATTGCTTGTGGTATATGGAAAAGAAAAAATTCATCTAATACTCAGGAAAAACGAGAAATACGAACAGCTAAAAGGAAAATTATTCAAATATATATCGTTCTAAAAATTTAATAAGATACAATCGATTCTAATGTAATAAAAAATACTATTTAGGCAGCTTTTCTTTCAAGAGCATATTTTACAACAATAGGCCAAATAGTTGTTGCATCACCATGAATTTCTATAAATAATCCTTTAGGATCCATTTTTCTCCATGTCATTCCTTCTCCATATGTACATCCAGATAAATGTCCGAGTGCCATTGATGCAGGATCAATTCTAATACCTGAAGAGAATTTACGTTCGGCAAGTCCTTTACTTGTTCGTCCATTAATAATCTCTATTAATGGTGCAACATTTTGCGTCCAATTTCTTGGAACGCCGCCACCAACTGTGAATAATCCTGTTCTTTCTGCTCGTTGTACCATATCTACAAGTTTATGATTTTCTGCCTCAAGATCGAATCTTAATTTTCTTTGATGTCTTGATGATTTAATAATATTATATGTAGTTATATCGTTTCCAATTTCTGAATCAAAGAATGCTGGAACAAATACTGGAATATTTTTCTCAAATGCAGATTTCAAAATCCCTCTCTCGCCAGGGAAATTATCATGTAAATATTTGCCTATTCGTGCATGAAATGTACTTGGAGTAATTGAACTTGATCCGGAAAATCCTGAAAGAACTGAATGGACAATTTCATCAATGTGATCAAAATTTTCTTCAGGCTCTAGAGTATCAGTTACTCTATTCAGTTTTCTTCTTGTAAGAACGCTATCTGGAATTTTTGGATCGTGTTTGTAATGTTTGTATCCCATACTTTCAACAAGACCATGCGCCATTGCAGCGCCAGTTGTTGTTAAAGAATTTACTAAAGAATTATCAATCATATCACAAAGTACATAACTCATCTGTGCAATAGTCATAGCGCCACTCATCGTCATAAAAATTGTATATTTTGGATCGTTTGCAATACGACTAAAATTTTTTGCTCCACCAGATACTTCATTTGCAAGTCCATAATCGAAAGTTCCTAATTGAGTTACAAATTCTGATACTGATGTTTTCTTGCCATTTAAACGTTCGTCAAGCGCTGTAGAAATTAATGGAACACCATAAGTTGGGTCAACAAATAAAACATTAGGAAAATATCCGTCGCGTGTTTGACCGGGAGCAGAAAGTTCTTCTTTATTTATAAAAATAGTATTGAACTCGCCACCTTCATGAATTTTAGCTTCGTGTCTTTCTGAAAATCTTCCAATAACAAAAAGATTTTGTGGACGCTTTTTTGTAACATTAGAATAACCAGTTGCTGTCATAAGTTTAAAACCAAATTTTTTAGAAAAATCCTGAACATACTTCCCCAAAGTAGAATCTCTCGAGCCATCATAAACTATAACACGTTCAGCATCACGATCAATAATATGATGTAAAGTATCTGTAACTTCTCCAGCACATCTTGCACCAAAAGAACATTTACCCATTCCTGTAACAATGTCATTAACAGTGTCACATTTTTTTAGGTCGAGTAAAGATAATTCTTGAAGTTTAGTATTACCACAATTATAACTTGTCATGCAATCACCCGCATAAAATCTCTATTTTCAAGGGATAACAATTAATATATTATAAATCTTTCTGTTACCATATCAGGCACAATAATAAACAATGTTAATATATAACAATTCACACAAAAATATCTTTCAGCGAATAAAAAACATATGACAAGCTTTTTAAATAAATCCTTGTTCTGCTCTACTGTAGCGGGGTAGAGCAGACAGGAGTGCTCGCAGGGCTCATAACCCTGAGGTCGTTGGTTCAAATCCAACCCCCGCTAGTTTCTATAATAAAAAATGAAAGCTATAATCCTAGACCTTGACGGAGTATATTTCATGAATGGAAGAGATAATTTTATTAGTAATATTTCTAAGTTAGGTGTTTCTGAAAAAAAAATCATCGAGGTATATATTAAATCTGATATGATGAAACAATATAAACAAGGTTTTATCGATGGAGAAACATTCTGGAATTATGCTATTAAAGAATGGAAATTAAAAAAGAACAGACAAGAACTATTGGAAATCTTACAGGAAGGATATGAACTCAATGGTAAAAAGAAAGAAATCATGAAAATACTCAATCAAAATAATATTAAAAAGGTCATCTGCACAAATAATTTTCCGGATAGAATTCGAGTACTTGATGAAAGATTTGATTTTTTAAAAGAATTTGATTATAAAATATGTTCTTATGAACATAGAATGCTTAAACCAGAGCTATTAAGTATAGTGTCTGAAATTACAGATATAGAAAATAAAGAGATATTATATTTTGATGATTCTGAAACAAATATTGATTATGCAAAAAGGTTAGGCATGAACGCTTTTCTCATTAAAGAACCATCAAGAGTACTGAAAATGTTGAAAGAAATATTTGTGAAAGCTAATTAACGTAAAGACGTAAACAAGTGTTTTAATTGATTATAAAATTCTTCATTGTTTAGAGATTTTAATGCACGCTCTTCCATTGGACACTGAGCAGATTTGTCTTTGTTTAGAATAATATCAACAACTGTTGTTGCAATAATTTCAATTCCGTTCTGTTTCAATAATTCTATTGCTTTAACTGAAGCAGTAGGTGTATGTACTGATTTGATTATGTTCGAGTAAACGATTAATCTTGCTGCAGCGAGCCCTATTACTTTATCATAAAGAACACATTCTTTAGATTTAAAGTTTGATTTTTGTTCTGTAACGCAGAAAAATAAAGGTTTAATACCAGGATTTTTAGAAATATAAATGATATTGTTATTACTAATTAGCTTCAGAGAATAATCTTCTAATATACCAGAAATAGCGACATTTGAATTTATAGAGTCTGACATATTAAAATCAAAAAATTATTTCAATAGATTTTTCAAAGGTTTTGAGCTATAATGCGCAACAACCGCCCATATTAGATTTGACAAGAACAATGCGCCGATTAATGTCATGATAATCATTATAGGCATATGCATCAAATAATAATCTGTTCCAATAAGCCAAGGTAATTCTATAGCAAATGCCGTTAGTACAGCCGCAATAGTATTCCATTTGTATCGAACAAATAATCCTACACATAATCCTAAAATAATATTACCAACTATTAAATAAGGATTATTCATCATAACAGCAGAATATATTGAACCTACTAAACCTGAAATCATACCGCCTGTCGGTCCATAAAGAATTGCTGCAAGTATTATTGCTAGTTGAAAAAAATGAATATTAAAACCATAAGATGTGGGTATATTAAAAACGCTAAGCAAATTAGGCAATAATATAATAAATGTAAAAAAAACTATATTCTTATAGTTCCAATTCGTGTTTATTGAGAAAATGTTTTTAGTTTCCATTACGAAGTGAATATTAATTTATTTAAAAAGTTATTTAAAAATTATAATAATTAAATAAAAAAAATCTTAGAATAGAAGGATTATTCTTTATTTTCTTTTATCTGTTGTACTACTTTTTCGAATGCTACTATCTGTGCATCGGTTAAATTATGATATTTTAGATAGTTGACTTTAATATTTCTTAAGAAAGAGTTTTCTTTATAATATTCTTCGGGTATATCAAATAATTTTTTATAAAAGGGATCGGTTATTTCTCCGATTAATGAACTCTTCTGACAATCGTAACATACGACGTATGATGATCTTGATGTTGCTAGAACATAATTTTTCTTGCACTTAATGCATTTTTGTTTGTATTGTACTCTCATAATAGGACACATTTGAACTTATTTATATATTATATGTATTTTGTAATACTTTACAATTAGTTAGCTAAAAAAGTATATGCTAACAACATTTATAATGTATAATCGAGTTACATCATTATGAAGATATCAATAGTTATCCCTTGTTTTAATGAAGAGGGAAATGTTAAGGATTTTCGTAAAGAATTATTTCCTTATATCAAAGATTATGATTATGAAGTATTATTTGTTGATGATGGATCTATTGATAATACATATAACGAATTATTAAAATTAAAAAATTCTAAGACAGATTCTAAGATTAAAATCGTCAGACATAAAAAGAATCTAGGATTAGGATCAGCAATAAAAACAGGCATAAAATCTTGTACGGGTGATGTTATAATCACATTAGATGCTGACATGACATTTCATCCAAAGTATATTAAGGATTTAGTAAATAAATACATAGAAACTCGTGCAGATTGCGTCATAGGATCGTATCAGCTTGGACAATTATCTAAGAATATTCCTTTATACAGAAAGATATTAAGTAAAGGAGTTAATACATTATATAATTTAGTACTTGGAAAAAAAATTACTTCAGTAAGTCCTATGTTTAGATTATATAAAACAAGTGTTGTTAAAAATATGCATATTGAATCTAAAGATTTTAATGTTAACGCCGAAATATTATTCAATCTGATTAAGAATAATAAAAACATACTAGAAGTGCCTGTAACACTAGGGATAAGAAAAAAAGGAGTGTCAAAAATAAATAATTTCCGGGAGATAATCAATCATTCAAAACTACTTATAATCATAGGATTTTGGAGAGTAAAGACTTTCATTAAATTTTCCATATCTTCAATAATAGGAGTTTTGGTTAATTTGTTATTAACATTTACACTTACAGAATTAGTCTTTGGAAGACCGCAATATTTTTATGCATATATCATAGGACTATCAGTCGGATTATTAACACAATTCGCAATGCATACCATATATACATTTAACAATAAAGATTTTATGTTAAGAAAACTGTTACTATTTTTTGGATATGCTATATTGATGAGTTTTTTGCAAGCATACGTTGTTAAAAGACTTACAGAGATTATAGGTGTAGATTATTATCTTTTAGTTATAATTGGAGTAATAGCATTCTTTTATATGCTAGGATATTTTATTAATAGAAAATATGTATTCAAGACTTGAATAAAGCCATTGAATACAACTAGATATAATTGGTTAACTTTTTATTGTATCAATCATATCTAAATATATGAGATTATCAAGACACATTCAGAATATTACAAAAAACTCAGCCCTAATCATAATTCTTATAGTAGTTTTAGGATTATTCTTGAGATTATACAATATAGGATATCAGAGCGTGTGGTTTGATGAAGTTATATCAATGCAAGCTTCTATACATAGTTTCTATAACGTTATAACATTCAATGACCCAACACCACCATTCTATAATGTGTTATTATGGTTTTGGATTAAGATATTTGGCATATCCGCTATAGGCGTAAGATTACTCGGAGTAGCAATTAGTACAGCATCAATATATGTTATATATCTTTTAGGAAATAAATTTAACAAAAATGCAGGAGTATATGCTGCATTAATACTTGCTGTGTCTCCAATACACATATGGTATGCTCAAGAAGCTAGAGCGTATATATTGTTGTTTATGATGAGCCTGTTATCAAGTTATTTCTATGTTTCTATATTACAGAAGTTTGACAAGCACAATAATAAAAATGTTAAAGACATCAGAAAATATGTTAGTGGAAAAGAACTATTTAATAAAGATGTGATATTATATGTAATATGTAGCGCATTAATGATATATACGCATCTGTTTGGATTCTTAATACTGCTTGCACATTCGATACATTATATCATAAGAAAGTTTAGCTTCAAAAATTTTGATTATAAAAAGATTGCTAACTGGATTATGATACAAGCAGCAATACTTATATTATATATTCCTTGGATTATCATGCTTCCAAAAATATTGTTCACACATAATGTATCATTTTCACATATTGCCAGACCAACAATTTATTCACTCGTTAATTTTATCTCTGAAGCATCATTTGGAAAAATATTCCCTATATTTTGGATAATTTTACTTGCAATATATGCATACTTAATTTTTAAATATATCATATCTAGAAAAGATAACTTAGATAGTAAATTTCTAATAATATGGTGTTTAACACCGATAATTGTAACGTACATATTTTCCATAATATTTACATCAATATATATGACAAGATACATTATTATGTCTTTTTTACCATTAATAATTATTTATGGAATATCATTATCTAAATCTAAAAAGGTTTCTAGAAATATTTTGTTAGCATTAATAGTTTTAGTATCAATATCATGTATATATATTCAACAAAACACTGTGACTAAAGATCCTTGGAGTGACGTAAACAAGTATATTGCTGCTTATGAAGTCAATAATCATAGAATGCAAATTGGTGTAATGATCAATTACGACGCATTTTCATTAGCATACTATCATAATATGCAATGTCTAATCGATTCTTCAGAATCTGATAATATGATGTATGATTGCTTACGTTCAAAAAATGTTATTGCAGTAAAAAATATCAATGACATAGGATATCTTAATGATTCGGAAATTATTATTATAATATCTCGTAGTGAAAGCATAAACGATTTAAGTAACATAATGAGTAGTATAAATTCTAAATATTACGTTGTTGATGAAAAAACATTCTATGCATATGATACTAAAGTATGGCCAGAACTAAATATTATTAATTCAAAAAACTCGTTTAATAAAATTCGTGTAATGTATATGAAGAGGCGCTGATAAATATGGATTCAACGAGTTTGCCTAAATTCCCATCTAAATGTTTTCTTGCACCAATGGCGGGTATAAGTGATTCTGCGTTTAGATTATTATGTATAGAAAATGGTGCAGGATTAACTGTTACTGAATTGACTAGTGTTCATGCATTAACACACAAAGATCGTTCTAAACAGTTGATTAAAGAATTTGAAGAATTATCAAAAAAAGAGCGTCCACGTTCTGTACAATTATTCGGTCATGATGTTGAAGTAGTTTGTAAAGCTGCAAAAGTTGTTGAACCATATTTTGATATTATTGATTTTAATATGGGATGCCCGGCTCCACATATCACTCAACAAATGGCTGGTGCAGCATTGCTAGATAAGCCTGAGCATGTAAGAGATTTATTTACCAAACTAGTTAAAAGTGTTAACAAACCTGTAACATTAAAAGTCAGAGCAGGTATAAATGATACTAACTGCTACTTATACAAGCCAATCGCAAAAATTGCCGAAGAATGCGGTGTACAAATGATTACATTACATGCTAGAACGTTAAAGCAAGGATATAGCGGACATAGTAATTGGAATTTAATCAAAGAATTGAAAGAAAGTGTAGGTATTCCTGTTGTTGGCAACGGAGATGTAAAAACTCCTGAAGATGTTAAAAAAATAATTGCTGAAACAGGGTGTGATTATGTGATGATTGGAAGAAGTGCAATGGGCAACCCGGTAATATTTAATCAAATAAAACAGTATTTAGAAACAGGAAAATATGATATTATCAAAAAACAAATACAAATCGGGCAATTCTATAAATATCTCGAGTATGCTAAGATATATAATATCTCTCCAGCAGATATTAAAATTCAGGCTATGCAGTTTAGTCGAGGAATAAACGGCGCAGTAAAATTGAGAAACAAAATCAGTACTGTAAAAAATGTTGATGAAATGCGTAAACTATTCGAAGAATTCGATAAAGAATAATTTTAATCATTTTTTGTTATTTTCCCTATAGTTTTTATCTCTTTTACAAATATTTATAAATCTTATATGTAACGATTAACTCTATGGTAAATTTTATAGCTGGTATTGATGAAGCTGGAAGAGGGCCGATAATAGGACCATTAGTTATAGCAGTAGCTGCAATAGAAGAAGGCAAGGAATCTGAACTTAAAGCTTTAGGTGTTAAAGATTCTAAATTATTAACTGAAAAACAACGTGAAGATATACTAAAACATCTAGAGAAAATTGTAAAATATGAATTAGTAATTCTTAGTCCTGAAGATGTTGATAACGCACTAAATTCTGAAAATACTAACTTAAATTGGCTTGAAGCAGATCATGGTGCCGCAATATTAAACAAACTCGATGTGAAATTAAATAATGATATAAAAAAATGTGTAATTGATTGTCCATCGACCAATATTCAAGCATATTCTAAATATTTTCAAGAAAAAGTCGATAATAATGAAACTAAACTACAAGTTGAACATAAAGCAGATTTAAATTACTTAATAGTTGGAGCAGCATCGATTATTGCAAAGGTCACAAGAGAAAAAGAATTAGAAAAATTAAAGAAAAAATTACATATTGATTTTGGTTCGGGATATCCTTCAGATCCTAACACAAAAAAATTCTTGCAGGAACATTGGAATAATCCAAAACTTCAACACATATTCAGAAAGTCTTGGGAAACATACAAAAAACTAGCAAGAGCAAAACAGCAGAAAAATTTAGGAGAATATTAACAAAATATATAAATGACTGTTTGAGAGAAGATAAAATGGGCAAAGAAGAAATACGTCAAAACGAACATTATATTCCTGTAGAGAAATTAACAAAAACAGATTCTTTTATACAAAACAAACTATTACCTTCGTTGAAAGCTGTTGGAAATATTATCATAGTGGCATTGATATTTGCATTATTATTAACAATAGTATTCAAATTGTATGTGTTATTCTTCGTAGATTTAATTAATGGAGATTTCCAGAGTGTAATAAATAATTTATTATTAACGTTAATATTAATTGAATTATTTACAATATTATACTCTTACTTGCTGAAACATTATATTAAAGTTGAAAGAGTTATAGAACTGGGGATAATATCTTTAGTTAGAGAGATGTTGTTTAAAGTTGAACAGTTTGAATCAAGTAAAATATACGCCGTATCCGTCTTACTCGTAGCATTTGGCATAATATTCTTTATAGAAAAATACTGGTCAAAAACGAGAAATCAATAGAAAAAATAAAATTATTTATTTAGATAATTCTTTTATAGCTAAATCTTGATATTTTACTTCATCGTTCATTAATTTCAATTTTTCTATTATCGGAACATTTATTGGAGATTTAGCTATTAATTCAGAATCATTCCATTCACCATTATCAATCTTATCAAGCACAATAAGCACGTCCTTATCTGTTTGATTAAACATATTTTTTAGCTTATCATATATTGCCTTATTACGTTGCATCATATCCATACGTAAATCTTTTATAGCTTCTTTATCTTTCTTCAATCCATTTACTAAAGATGCTTTTTCTTCAGAAGTTAATGTTGATTCAGCAATTTTTCCTTTGCTTAGAATATATTTTTTACCTTTAGGAACACTGAGTTTATCAGCAGTACTCTTAAACTCTACAGTGCCTTCGCTAACAGTTAATATTACATTATCTGAATTAACTTCTGATTTGAACGATGTACCATATGCTACCATGTTAGAATCTTTGGCAAGCAAAGTATATGATTGTATATTTCCTTTAATGAATTTACTCCATGCAGTACCTTGATCTAAACTAACAACCGTATCTGAGCCAATAGTTTCTAATTTTATGACGGTTTGCGGATCTAAAGTTAATATCACACTATCAAGTAATACTATCCTAGCATTGCCATCTAATGTTTTAATAGCGTATCCTTCCTTTAATCCAAGTCCAGTTGATACTGCTGTAAATCCTAAACCTTTGTTAACTTCAACATTACCATTCAATATTGTTAATGTTCCTGTTGGCGTACTTACTCTAAATATTGTAAAATATACAACTAAAACAATCACAACTATTAATCCAAAAACTATTCCTAAAACAACAGGCCACCTTTTTTTCTTATGATGTTCATGCTTAGAATCTGCATGATGACTCTCACTATGATTATTATGTTTATCTGCCATTAATAACACCCCGTAACTATTAATAAAAAAACATAAAAGAAAGAGTATAAAAAGGTTATTGTTTGAACATATAGAACAACTATTCTATAATATACAAATGCTCATGACGTCCAGTAAAAGACGTGTCTCGTGAAAATCCTTGAGATACATACATTCTAGATTTATCTAAAAATGCAAATCTTGGCCTATTTTCAAATTTTAAATAATGACATAAATAATCTTTTGACGAACATTGCAATGCAACTTGATCTTTTCCAAGACGATACGCGTGATCGAACGTTCTAGGATTTTGAACATCTACAAGATATAATCCCTTATTGCTTTTACTAAAACAGCAGTGTTTTTTTTCATCATTAAAAAAATCATTTACAGCCAAAACAAAATCCTGCGCATTATCGTTATTCAAATCAAACAACAATTCTGCAGGAACACTTAAATCTATTTTTTTGTCTAATTTCATTTTTATCCCTCCATTTTTTGTTCTAAATTATTCATCATATCTATCTGGTCTAATATTTTGTAGAAATATTCTCGTACTTCTTGTCTATCTTTGGCAACGCATTTCTCTTGTGCGCCTAGATATTTCAACACATATTTGTACAGATGATTCGAACTGTTTACTAGCAATGATTCTGGATAATGTGCATTTGTTCTATCTTGCTCATCCAGTTTCAATAATAATCCATCATACATTTTTCTATGTTTGAAATCTTCACTAAATAGGAACTCTTTGGATCCACATAATGGAACAAAATTCTCTCTTAATATTGTTTCTATATCTTCTCCATTTTTTAAGTCAGGAGCCCAAATTTGCTTCATATGCTCCAAATTTGAGTAGTTCATTACGTGTAAAGCTAAATCTCCTAATTGATAATTTCCTATGTAAAGAAATTCTTCTTGATGTGCAAACTTAGTGAATTTTATCAGTTTCTTACCATAATTTCCCTTTAAGTAGGCATCTAATCCATCAAGTAATTCATGTATTTCCTTATAATATTGTGATGTGCTTGCATCTGTTTTTTTTGTTACGATTATATCAATGTCATGCTGTACGTTTCTACTTCCAATCGTTCCAAAAGTCATTATAGATTTTGCTTGAGATAATTTTTCTTTGATATATGGTTCGATATCATCCCAAGAGTAAGGATATTGTGCTTGATTGTTTGCCTCTGTTAAATTTTGATTCATAATCTCAACCCCTATTTTTTATGTTATTACTAGATAGTGGCAATAGTATTTATATGTTTGCCACCCCAAAGGAGGTTGCGAACGTAAACTTTATATATTAAATAAATAATAAATCAATAGTAGAATAAGTATACCGTCTTTAGCGGGCTTCTACGCTTGCTGATGTTTATGAACAACATGGTAGCCTTCAAAGGGTACGACGCGCCAAAGGTCGTAGCGTATAATCAAGGATCGAGGACGCTAAAGAGGTATTTTATATTCATTAATTCATCATTCAATTTACGCTTGGAAAAAACTGTGCTTGGAAAGCAATGAGGACGTTATGGACTATAAAGTACTAGGACTTACTAGTAACGAGACGAAGGCGTATGAGATAATGCTACGCTTAGGAAAAACTTCTGCCGCGCATATAAGTAAGGAGGCTCAAATCCCTTACGGAAGGATTTATACCGTTCTAGAATCATTGGAAGAAAAAGGATTAGTTAGAGTTGTTCCTGAAAAGACTAAAAAATATATTCCTACAGATCCGGACAAACTTCATGAAATAATAGATATGAAAATAAAAGGCCTAATGGACATAGATAATCATGTGAAAGAATTAAAAAAAATATACGAAGAAAAAACAATTGAGCCAGTATTGATCGCGAAAGGTAAAAGTAGTTTCCATAAAATAAGTGCTGAAATAGATACAGCAGAAAAATACGAATACAGCATCAAATATTTATTCAGTCTAAGTCCAGAATTCATAAGAAGTGCAAGAGAGAAAAAAGTCAAAGGAGTGGAATATAGAACATTAGGAAGAGTAGATGAAGAAACCAAACCAAATTTGAAAGAATGGATGAATTTAGATAAGAATATTCGACCAATAGAAAATGAAGGCGTTGCAATATCAATTGCAGATGACAAACATGTAATGATAGGATTGATTAAATCAAACACCACGATGCTCATACGAGACGCAGCATTTGCAAAAGTCATGAAAGAGTTATTCACAAGATACTACATGAATACTGATGCTCCAGAGATGAAATGAAGAAATTCAGAGAAATAATGCAAAATAAAGGAAAATTAAAGTTCAAGAACAACAAAGAATTAGAAAAATATTATAATAATGTATGGCATAAGGAAGGATATCAAGGATTAATTCTATTTGGTATAGATATTGGTAAAATGTATCATAAAGAAAGACAAAAATCAGTATTAAAAAGTTTAAATCTTCAAAAAAAAGATACTGTTTTAGATGCAGGATGTGGAGAAGGATTTTTTTCAATAAAAATATCTAAAGAATGTAAAAAAGTTTATGGTGTTGATATAGCGAAAACTGCGTTTCAGAAAAATAACACAAAAAAAGGAAATGTTATATTCAAAAAAATGAATATTGAAAGATTAGAATTTCCGGATGAATTCTTTGATAAGATTACATGTGTTGAAACTATAGAACATGTGCTAAATCCTGATAAAGTATTAAAAGAATGTCATAGGGTATTAAAAAAAGACGGAATATTTGTAATATCATATCCGTTTATAAATAAAACACTCATGAATAAGTTCGAATTGATTTTTAAAAAAAGAGAAGGCCTGATTATACCAGAACATTTAAACGAATGGGAATATGATGAGGCATTAGATCATTTTAAAAAAAATGGATTCAAGGTTACACACTCAGAAGGAATAGTATTTGATCTAAAACCTTTGTATATTTTAAGAAATATGAACAAATTTTTTGCTATAAGCATGACAAAGTTAATGTTATTTATAAAAATATTTCCTAGAAATTCACGTTTTGTAGTATTTGTGCTCAAAAAAAATGAAGAGTAAATCAAAAACATCAAATTTATATATAAAATATGGATAAAAACCTTGTTTTAGGTGAGAGGCACAAAAGATTGTAGCTGGTGTTATGGAGACAAACTATGAAGAACGATGAATGCACAATCTATATCGTTTTGCCTTCAGGATGGAAACAAACTTACAATAAAGTAGCAGGTCAATGGATTCAAAGAACAAATGGAAAAGTAAGGAAATTGACTGCAGAACAGTTGCTTTCGCACATTCTGCCACCATTAGCAGCAGGAAATAGCGGTCGTGCCAAAGTGTTAGTCAAACGTGAGGTAAAGAAGCATAATGTCTAGAGTTACAAAAATTACTAAGTTGGAAATTAAGGGTTTTAAGTCATTCGCTAATAAGACTGAGTTATTATTTGGAGATAATTATAATTGCGTTTTAGGTCCTAATGGTTCTGGAAAGAGTAATGTAATGGATGCGTTATGTTTCGTTCTTGGTAAAGGTTCTTCTAAGGAAATGCGTGCAGAAAAATCTTCGAACTTGATATATAATGGTGGAAAGTTAAAGAATCCGGCCAAGGATGGAGAAGTTTCAATATTCTTTGATAATACTAACAAAATATTTCCTGAGATTAGAGATGATTCTAAAAGAAAGAAACCTCAAGAAGAAAAGTATAAAGATGAAATAAAAATTACAAGAATAATCAAAGAAAATGGACAATCTGTGTATAAAATAAATGACAAATCAAAGACCAGACAAGAAATTCTAGATTTACTAAGTTTTGCTAAAATTAATCCAGACGGATATAATATAGTTCTACAAGGAGAAATAATTAGATTAATAGAAATGAGTCCATTAGAACGTAGACAAATGCTTGAACAAATAGCAGGCCTTAGTGTTTATGAAGAAAAGAAAGAAAAGGCGTTAAGAGAATTGCAACGTGTTGAAGAAAAGATGAATGAAGTTGAAATAATTCTAGCAGAGAGAAAAACACATTTACAAGAATTAAAAAGAGACAGGGATCAAGCATTAAAATTCAAAGATTTAAATGATAAAATTAAGAGTAATAAAGCAACATTACTTGATTCTAAAATTAAAACAAAGAGTACTGAACGTGATAAGTTACAGAAGGAAATCGATGAAGGATCCAGTAAAATAGCTAAATTCACGGAAGAAGTTAATAAATTAAAAGATACTATAGATCATAAAAAAAGAGAGATTGAAAAGATAAATAAAGAGATTGAAGAAAAAGGCGAAAAGGAACAAGTTGCAATACATAAAGAGGTTGAAAAGTTAAAGATTGAATTAGCACTAAATAATCAGCGTGTTAATGGTATAGAAACAGAATTAACTAAAATTAATGAGAGAAAACAACAATTACAAAATTCTTATGATGAATTGACTGAAAAAATAGAGAAACTTCACAATAGTAAGAAAGAACTTGAAGGAACAATTAATATTAAAGATAAAGAATTACAACAGATTGATCTAAAAATTAAAAATTTCTTAGAAAAAAATAATTTAGATAGTGTACAACAAATCGACAAAGAGATTGAACAAATAGATAAGGATAGCGAATTATTACAGGAAGAAGCACAAAAATTCCGTGAGGAACAACAAAATCTTCTCAGAGATAAGGATAAAAATGAGTTAATATTAAAGAATATTGATGAAAGTATTGATAATGTTCTAAAACTTGAAAAAGAAAATAAAGAACAGGTTGAGATATTAAAAAAGAAGAAGGATGAATTTAAAAAAATAACTTTAGAATTAAATGCAGCATTATCTGAAAATTCATCACTTGCTGCGCAGATGGAAAATGCACGTTCTAAAATGTTAAGTAGAAAAGAAGAATTAGTAAAATTACAAGCTAAAAATAATACTATTAGAGAAAGTGTAGCAGCAGGTGTTGCTGTTCAAAGAATTTTAGAGATGCGAGAAACTAAAAAAGGCATCTATGGACTAGTATCTACACTTGGTAATGTGCAATCAGAATTTAGTTTAGCGTTAGAAGTTGCTGCAGGTGGAAGAATAAGAAGCATAGTTGTCGAAGATGATAAAGTAGCTGCAGAATGTATAAGATATTTAAAAGATAATAAACTTGGTGTTGCAACATTCTTACCAATGAACAAGATTAGAAGCGTGTCAATAAAACCTGAGTTAAAAAATCTGAAGGCTCCAGGAATTAAAGGTTTAGCAATTGACTTAGTTACTTATGATCCTAAATTTGAAAAAGTTTTCAGTTACGTTTTCGAAAATACTATAGTTGTTGAAGATGTAGAAACAGCAAGAAAAATTGGTGTTGGAAATTATCGTATGGTTACAATGACAGGAGATTTACTTGAAACTTCTGGATCGATGCAAGGTGGATTTAGAACTAAGACAGGTTCAGGATTCCAAGAGAAAGAAGTTAGCGACGGTATCAACAGACTCGAATCGGAAATATCAGATTATACAGGAATGTTAAGTAACTTGGAACAAAAGAGATTAGATAATGAAGAGTTAATAGATAGATTAAGACAATTAAAATCTAATATTGATGGCGAAGTAATAGTAATGGAAAGAACCTTACATTTAGATTCTAATGATTTAGATGTTAGTAAAAAACAGAAGACAGAATTAAAAAAATTAATGACAGAGATAGATAAAAATTTAGATAATATTATTGTTAAGACTTCTGAAAAAAATAAGCAGTTAGCACAATTAAAAATTAGGAAACAACAATTACGAGATAAGATAAATGAATTAAGAAATCCTGCACTACTTGCAGAATTAAATGCATTCGAGCAGAAAAAGACACAATTAAAAGAGGAAGTGAATAATTATAGAATAGAAATAAAGAATAATGATGCACAAGTGTCTAATGTTTTAAATCCTGAAAAAGAGAATATATCAAAAATTTTGAAGCAGCAAGATAAAGAAAAAGCAGGATTCGAAGATGAAAAATCCGCATTAATAAAGAAAATTAAGGAACAAGAAGGTTCATTAAAAGAAAAAGAAGCTGTTGAGGCTAAATTCTTTGCACAATTTAAAGAATTATTCAATAAACGAAATAAGTTATCTGAAGAGATTAGTAAAAATGAAAATGAGATATACAATAAACAGGAAGATTCTAGAAGAATTGAACAGAAAGGCAATTTAGTATCATTACAAGGCGCTGAAATACGTGCACAATTATCTGGAATGATTGAAGAGTATAAACAGTATGAAGGTGTTGAATTATTCAAGGATAAGCCAGAGTCAGAAATATTAAAGGAAATTGCACAATTCGAGAAATTAATATCAGATATTGGTGCAGTAAATATGCGTGCGCTTGAAATTTATGAAAAAATAGAAAAAGAATATAAGACATTTATTGATAAGAAGGACAAAATATTGAGTGAACGTGAAGATGTATTAATGATGATTAATGAAATTGATAGTAAGAAGCGTGAATTGTTCATGAAAACTTATGAAATTATTGATCACAACTTTAAGGTAATATTTGGTGCGTTATCAAGTAAAGGAGAGGCATCGCTTGAACTGGAAGATAAAAATGATCCATTTAATGGAGGATTACTGATTAAAGTAAGAATTAGTGGTACAAAGTTCTTAGATATTAAATCATTATCTGGTGGAGAAAAGACCTTAACTGCTATAGCATTTATATTTGCTGTTCAAGAGTATGATCCTGCACCATTTTATATATTTGATGAAGTAGATGCAGCACTTGATAAAAAGAATTCAGAACAATTAGCATTGCTTGTGAAAAATTATGCTAAGAAGGCACAATATATTATAATTAGTCATAACGATGGCGTAATTTCAGAAGCAGACATATTGTACGGTGTTAGTATGAACGAGTTCGGAATTTCTAAAGTTACAAGTTTAAAGATATAATTAAAAAATGCCTTGTTATTAAATAGTTCTCACTTTAAAGGAATAATACTACAATAAAATTTTTAAAGTATTAACACTTTTGGAAAAAATGTTTATAGATCCTCACGTCCATCTAAGGGACTTTAATCAAAAGCATAAAGAAACTATAAAACACGGACTAGAAGTCGCGTATAATTCTGGCTTAGATGCAGTGTTCGATATGCCAAATACTAATCCTGCAATAATTACTAGAGATGTAGTTATTGATAGATTAAAAATAGTTAAAGACGCAAATGTTTCTGGAGTATTCTACGGTTTATATATCGGTTTAACTTCTGATACAGAGCAAGTTAAAAGAGCTGTAGATATCTATAGAGAATTTCCACAAGTAGTAGGAATGAAACTGTATGCAGGGCATTCTGTAGGAAATTTAGGTGTTATACAACTTGAGGATCAACAAAGAGTGTATCAAACACTTTCAGAACAAGGATATTATGGGATGTTAGCTGTTCATGCTGAAAAAGAATCATTATTAGAACCAAAACTATGGGATCCATTACATCCAATCACACATTGTCACGCACGTCCTGAAAAAGCCGAAATAGCATCAGTTGCCGATCAATTAAGATTAGCATACGAGAGTAAATTTCATGGAAAACTTCACATAGCACATATTTCTTCACCTGTAGCTGTATCGATGATTGATAGCGCCAAAATTCGAGGTTTAGATGTTTCATGTGGTGTATGTCCACATCATTTTATTTACGACTGGCAACAAATGGATGCTAATGATGGAATATTGTGGAAGATGAACCCTCCATTACGTAATTTAAATTCTAAAAATGCTATGTTAGAGTTACTACGTGACGGAAAAATTGATTGGATAGAAACTGATCACGCACCACATTCGTTAGAAGAAAAAGCTAATGAACCATTCATGTCAGGAATTCCTGGAATACCTTGGTGGCCTGTTTTTGTAGAACATCTAAGACGTAATAACTTCAACGATAATCAGATAGAACATCTGACTTTTTATAATGCTGCTAAAAGATTTGGACTTGAAATTTCACCCTCTAAACGTAAACTTAAATATCGCGGAGATGATTATCCTTTCAATCCGTATCAACCTATGGAGAATCATATAGGATATAAAAAATGAAGGCTACAACACTTGCGAAAATCGATGGTGAATTTCGTGACAGTATAACAAGATATGCACCTCCAAATTTTACTGTAAAAATGTATTCTTCAGGCAGAAAATATTTCTTATCACAACTTAAAAAAGATATTCCTTCAGAAATAGTTGTTCCTCCAGATGATTTAACGAGAACTTTATGGGGTATAACTTTTAGATCTCCTATAATGAATGCCGCGGGAATGTTTAAGGAAGGCGATTGTTATGAAATGATGTCTAAACAAGGTGCTGGAGCATATCTTGGAGGGACGGGAACATGGAATGCTCGTCAAGGTAATGTTAAAAACGGAATACATTTACCATTTGTACCTTATCCTAAATCAGGCTCATCATCGAATTTTATGGGTCTTCCAAATAAAGGTGATGAAGTAAACTCTAGAAAAATATTAAGAATTGAAAGAATTTCAGGAACTCCAATTGGTTGGAGTGTTATGGCATCTCCAGATCTTGAAGGGGAAGCGCAATATGAAGGAATAGTTCGCGGTATAGTATGCTATGAAAATGCTGGCGTAGATTTTATTGAATGGAACATTAGTTGTCCAAATGTTAGCCATGGAAAGTGTGAGAGTTTAGAGGATCAGATGTCGTATGTTGAAAGAAATTATCTTAAAAAAAGAAGAAGCAACATTCCGATAATAATAAAAATATCAAATGATAAGACAGTCGAAGAACTTCCATATCTTCTAGACTTGATGTTTAGTAAAGGATTTCATGGAATAAATATAGGAAACACTTCAATACAATATCAATTAATAAGAGATAAGATTCATCCTGATGAAAGAAAATTATTTGATTATTTTACTCGAACATTTAATGGAGGGATCAGTGGAAGGCCTCTTAAAGAAAAATCGTTAGAACTTGCAGCTAGAGCTGTAGAGTACATAAAAGCTGGAGGTCCTTCTCAAGAATTTCATGTTATAAGAACTGGTGGAATAGAAAACTGGAATGATATAATGGATTCCGAAAGGGCAGGCATATCTCTTAATCAATGGTTTACAGGATATTTTGAAGGTTTTTCGAAGTACGGACATGAAGTATATAAAAAATTATACGATTCAAGAAATCATGTGAAATAAAATGTTAAAATAAATTATATAAAAAATTATTTTTTCAGTAATCCGTTTAATGCATGTTCTATACCTTGTGCGGTTTTATCCCATGAGAATTTTTCCACAACAGTTTTACGTGCATTCCATCCTAACGTTTTTCTTAAAGTAGCATCACCAATCAATTTTTGTATATTTCTTGCTAAATGATAAGGGTTCTGTTTTTCAAAGAACAATCCATTATAACCATTTCTAACATAGCTTTTAATAAATCCTACTTCTGTACTTACAACTGCTAATTCGCAACTCATTGCCTCAAGCATGCTTAAGCATGTTGTTTCTGTTAATGATGTTAATGTATATATATCCATAACTTGTAAGTAAGGTATAGGATTATTTTTCGCACCAGTAAGTATTACCTCTGATCTTGAAGATAATTGTTTTTTTATTGATTCTACACCATCGCCAACTATTAATAATTTAATATTGTTGTTGTATATCTGTAATCTCGTAAACGCTCTTAATAGTGTGATTAAATCTTTTTCTCTACCAATCCTTCCATGATACCCTATTATAATATCATCTTTATCAAATCCTAGTTGTTCACGTAAATCCTTTCGTGCTTCAGCATCAAGTGGTGTAAATTTTTTTGTATCAACACCTAAATTTACGATTACAGATTTTGTTCTTATATTATTCCAAAGAAATATTTCTGAAACATTATTTGACGGCATGATTAATAAATCACATTTATTATATGTTGTTCTGGCAAAATTTTTAGCTACAATCTGAGAATATTTCTTTAATAATATGTTACCCATAGCTCTTGGTACTAATTCCCATTCTATAGAGTGTATGAATGATATTACTGGTTTCTTATGATGTTTAGCCGCATCTATGGATAGTTTTCCTACCGTGCCTATGGTTTGTGCAAATACTAAGTCTGAATCTTTAATAATACTATTAATTAGGCTTTTCTTATATTTTGGTATTCTAAAATCTCCAACTCTTAATATCTTCATTAATGGAATTTTAACCAGTTTAATATTTGGATCTTCATAAGTTCCATAGTCTGGAGCGATAACAGTTATATCATAATGCGTGTGTAGTCTTGGTATGATTTCTGATAAAAATCTTGCTATACCATCCCATCGCGGAAGAAAGTTATCTGTAGCTATTACAAGTTTTCTCTTATGTTCTAGTGCTGGATGGTCTTCAGTTGTTAAGGTCATAGTACACCAAATATCACTTTAGTAATCTTATCTAATTATTATCTTATCTTGTAAAATGCTTCTGCATATTTTACCTTGATATTTTTACCATTAATCCATGCTTTAGTATATACACTCCACATTAAACTAAAAAGGCTCATCTTCTGGCTTTTAAACATTTTCAAGGCTTTAACTTTAAATTCAAAAGTGTCTGATATGTCAACTAAAATTTTTATATAGTTTCGTTTCTTAAAATTGAATACATTCCATACATCAAACATGTACACGTCACAATTATATCTCATTCTATCTAATGTTTCTAGTAACACTTTATTTAATGCTCTATGGTCTGGCATAGGATCATCATTTGAGTGTGTAAATATTATACTAGGATTATATTGCAGTATTAATCTTTTAAGTTTAGGATACATTTTTTTGTTTTTAAATTGATCTGTAAATTTTGTTTCTTCTAATCCTAGGAACACTACACCATCGCCACCAAGATATTTATCTACATCTAGAGATTCTTTAACCCTAGCTTTTATTGTATACTCTTTCTGTTGTAATGGTAATGACATCTCACCGTATGAGAATATTATCGTATGTACTTTTTTTCCCTCTTTAGCATACTTTGCGACAGTGCCTCCTGGACCAAATGTTTGATCGTCAGAATGCGCACATATAATTAGTACACTATTCGGATCATGACCATTATTGTCTAATATTATTTTTTTGAATTTCTTGACCATTACAGAAATAGTATTATACTAGTTTTTAAAGTTATCTTTTGATGTAATGTCTTATATATCCGGCATAAATATTATACATTTTATCCATTCCAGAACTTATGAGTAAATTAGAATTAGTAATTATCTCTTCTGGAGTACCACTCATAATCCCTTGAAATTTTTCTTTATGAGGTAATAATTCTATAAGTACAGAATTTATTATGCCGTATAATTGTCTCATATCTACACTACTTCCTGCTACAGGATTAAGACGTAACATTGCTTCTGATAATATATTAACTGGCTGAATTTTTACTAAGTCTAAGCATGCATTCCTAGTTTGTATAGCTAAACTTTTACGATCATTAAATGAGTCCACAACTATTGGTAATCCGAATGATATGTATATATCTCCAAAATTTTTAAACCATTTTGGTAATTCTTTAAATTTGAAACTGTAAGGTGTCGTACTCATTTTTAGATATTCTTTTGCCTCATTAACTGATGAGTAATCCACATTAAAAGGTATAATTGCTGTAGGTCCATGTTTAGCAGCATCTATTACACCTTGAAATCCTGCTGATTTAAAATCTCCTGGTATCCCACTTTTTGATCTTGTACCTTCTGGAAATAACATTGTAGGAATATTATTTGATAATAAATATTCTATATCTGAAGCTAATTGTGCCGAAGAAAGTCTTGGACAATCATCTCTATCTACAATAACTACACCACTACGTTCAAGAGAGCTTCTAAGTATGTGCTCTAGTATTCCTGTACTCTTCTTAACTAAGTTGCTACCCATCATCACAAAAGGTATCTCACCGCCAAACTTGTTTATGGCATAAGGTACACCTATGGTTTCCCATAAACTTTTATGTAAACCTACATATAATATACTTATGTCGCCATAAAATTTTTGATAATCCATTATTTCTTGTGTTACTTCTGGAATATCATAGTGCTTAAAAGAGGTGGTTTTAATTGCAAGTCTTGAAATGTTTCTTAATGTAAAAAATAGTAACTTATCACGTTCAAGTCTAATATGTTCAGAATTAACGTTACGTTCAAGAGTTTCTGAACCTCTATTGAGATTTTTAGCCATTACAAAGTAGAAGTATTATTAATTTAAAAATGTATGCGTCAAGCATAAATAGAGAATTGTAAAGTTAAGAAATGTATAAGAATATGCGTCCGCCGGGATCCCACTGCACTTTTTGCAAGCAAAACCTGCACTAAAAAGGCTGCTAAAGCAGCGCCAAAGAATATTTATAAAAATATGCGTCCGCCGGGATTTGAACCCGGGTACCCGGCTTGGAAGGCCGGAGTCTTAACCGCTGGACCACAGACGCAATATTAATTATACTAAATGGATACGTCAAGTCTTTATAAAGATTTTTGAAATAATATACTTTATAAAGGGCCCTTCACTCCTTATATTAGTAAAGAATTTTGAAGAGCCAACTCATTCTAATTGATTGAGACGGTTCGGCAATCACTGAACTGTCGATATGTATGACATTACGTCATCACTTTTGACTGTATAATATTTGATTGTTAATTAAGGATTCTTACGGAGAAAATAAGATGAAGTTCGAAGAACTAAATTTAAAACCTGAGTTATTAAAAGCTATAACTCAATTAGGATTTGTAGAAGCTACAGAAATCCAAGCAAAATGTATTCCAGAAATAATGACTGGTAAAGATATTGTTGGACAGTCACAGACTGGTTCTGGAAAGACTGCAGCGTTCGGATTGCCAATGTTACAAAATATTGTACCAGGCAGAGGCGTACAAGCAATAATTTTAACGCCAACAAGAGAGTTATGTGTACAAGTACACGATACATTAAAACTTATTTCAAAATATCTACCAATTAGATACGCATGTGTCTATGGTGGTGTAGGAATAGGACCACAAATAGATGACTTACGTAGAGCAGACATCGTTGTAGGAACACCAGGAAGAACAATGGATCACTTAGATAGAAGATCTCTTGACATAAGTCATATAAAATATTTTGTCTTAGATGAAGCAGATAAAATGCTTGAGATGGGATTTATAGATGATATAAGACTAATATTAAAGAGTACACCAAAAACTAAGCAATCATTAATGTTTAGTGCAACAATGCCGACTGATATTAAGAAGATAATTTCACAATTCTTCAATAATCCAACACATATCAGAGGACAGATGCAGGTTGATAGATCGCTATTAAAACAAGTATATTATAGCATTCAACAAAATGAGAAATTCCCATTACTTGTACATTTTTTAAAATTACATAAAGGAATATCTATAATATTTTGTGCAACAAGACATGAAGTTGACTTAGTAACAGATAATCTTGATAGAAATGGCATTAAAGCTATGGCTATTCACGGTGGATTAACACAAGGTAAAAGATTACAAGTTGTTGAAATGTTAAGAAAAGAACATATCACAGCACTAGTCGCAACTGATGTTGCAGCAAGAGGTCTTGATATTAGAAATATTACACACATATTCAATTATGACTTGCCAAGAACTCCTGATGAATATATTCATAGAATTGGAAGAACAGCAAGAGCAGGAGAAACTGGAGTTGCAATAACATTACTAACACATGCAGATTATGATAAATTCGGCAAGATACAACGTGATAGAACACTAAATATTGTACGTGAAAATATACCAGCATTCCAGCCTGTACCATTTACTAGAGGTCAAAGTAGATCAGGATCGCAAGGCGGAAGACCACCAATGAGACAATTTGGACGTGGACGTAGTGGAGGTCAAGGTCGAGCACCACAGCGTGGCGGTGGCGGATTCAGAGGCGGCGGAAGAAGATAAATTCTTCTATTTTTTATTTCTTTTTAATATATTTTTTTGCAACAAGAACGGCATCCATCTGTTTTCTAAATATTATTCCAGAATCTTTAAATCCTAGTTCCTTCATTATTTTGAATGATTCTAATTCTTTCATTATAATGTCTGGCTTATCATCTTCCAAATAATGATTAGTCCATTCTTCAACTAAATCTTGACGATTAATTTTTGAATACTCTGTTTTAAATCGATTCAATTGCCAATTTAATGTTTTCTTGTGTGCTAAAATATCATCAAGTGCATACTTATCAGCATTAACAAAAATTCCGTCCTTTTTTAGAACACGAAATATTTCTTTCAGAATTTTATTTCTAAAATTCCTACGAAAATTATGCAATGTAAACGCTGAAGCAAATACATCAAATGAGTTTGAGTGTTGTTTTTTTAGGAAATTTAAAGCATCTTTCTCAATTAACTTAACGCGTTCAGTATCAATAAATTCTTTGAGAAATATTTTCGCCTGTTTTATCATAGAAGGCTCATTATCAACTGCAGATACATGTACTCTCTTATCGGATTCTAAAATAGCAGTAGTAGTTTGTCCAGTACCACAACCAATTTCTACCACAGATATAACGTGTATTTTAGAATTTTTGAAAGATTTCTTAATGACATCAGTAATTTTTTGCTGAAGTTCCATGCGATGTGGAATTCCTATAGTTGAAATATCATAATCTTTACTAGCAATTCCTCTAAATCGTTTATCTTCCATATATCTATCTACAGAATCACTTTTTAATAGTTTTCGATTTCACACAGATAAACCTTTATAAATCCTTATTTGTTCTCTAAATGTATGGTCTTAGACAAACTTGGTGAAGGACTAAGAGGAACTCTTGATAAAATCAAGAATGCACTTTTTGTAGATGAAAAACTCATCAATGAACTAATTAAAGATATACAAAAAGCATTGTTACAGTCAGATGTTAATGTTAGATTGGTTTTCGAATTAACAAAGAGTATTAAGGAAAAAGCCTTGAAGGAAGATATTCCAAAAAATCTTTCTAAAAAAGAATATTTAGTAAAAGTTGTTTACGATGAACTAGTTAGATTTTTAGGTGGCGAGGGCGCGAAGATTAATATCAATAAAAAACCATTCTATATCATGCTTGTTGGACTTTTTGGTTCTGGTAAAACTACTCATGCTGGAAAACTTGCTAAGTACTATCAGAAAAGAGGATACAAGGTAGGTCTTATTAGTACTGACACATGGAGACCTGCAGCATATGAACAATTACAACAATTATCACAAAAAGTTGGTGTAGACTTTTACGGTATTAAAGGAGAAAAAGATCCTGTAAAAATATTTAAGACTTATCAAGAAGATTTGAAAAAGTATGATATAGTACTTATAGATACTGCTGGACGTGATGCATTAAATGATGAGTTAATCGAAGAATTAAATCAGATTAAAAGTATCGTTAAGGCAGATGAGAATTTACTTGTAATTAGTGCAGATATTGGTCAAGCTGCTGAGAAACAAGCTAAAACCTTCCACGACACTTGCGCAATTACTGGAGTTATAATTACTAAACTTGATGGTACAGCAAAAGGTGGAGGAGCGTTAACAGCATGTGCTGTAACTGGCGCTCCAGTCAAATTTATTGGTATAGGAGAAAAAATTGATGCACTTGAAGAATTTAAACCTGAAGGATTTGTTGGTAGAATTTTAGGAATGGGAGATTTAGAGGCATTACTTGAAAAAGTTGGTGATGCAATATCAGAAGAGGATGCTAAAGATCTGGGTAAAAAATTCTTAAAGGGCGAATTTAATCTTATAGATTTGTATGAACAAATGCAAGCAATGAAGAAAATGGGACCATTAACTAAAGTTATGGAACTAATGCCTGGAATGGGCGGATTAAAAATTCCGAAGGATATGCTTGAAAATCAAGAAATTAAACTCGACAAGTGGAAGTATGCAATGCAATCAATGACTCGTGAAGAATTAGAAGATCCAGAAATTATAGATGCTAGTCGTGCTGAACGTATTTCAAAAGGTTCAGGTCTTGGAAGTGGAGAAGTTCGTGAACTTGTGAAGCAATATAAACAATCTAAGAAGCTTATGAAAATGTTCAAAGGCAATGACAAAAACATGGAAAAGATGATGAAACAAATGCAAGGTGGCGTCAAATTCTAGAGAAACTTTATATATCCTCCTGCACATAAGAAATCATGCGCGATAAGTATCTTAAAGGTGTTGATAAGAAACAAGTTGTATCATGGGCATTATATGACTTCGCTAATTCTGCATATACTGTTCTAATTCTAAGTTTTGTCTTTCCAATATATTTTAAAGATGTTATTGCTGGCAACAGCATGGGCGATTTTTATTGGGGCCTGATAGTGAGTTTATCTATTCTTATCGGAGGCATATCTGCACCAATAATCGGAGCGATAGCAGATCATGACCAGAAAAGAAAAAGTAAATTTATAATATTCACATTACTAGCAGTAATCGGAACTGCAGCATTATATTTTACGGGAGAGGGAAGATTAATGCTGGCATGTATTATATTCATTATCGCCAATTTATTTCTTGAGCTAGCGCAAAGCCTTTATGATAGTTTTTTACCGCAGATATCTACAAAAAAGAATGCGGGATTCATTTCAGGACTTGGATGGGGTCTTGGATATCTGGGAGGGATAGCTGCAATGCTTCTGCTCAGACCATTATACGCTTCAGGTTTCGAAGGCAGTAACGAGTTATTGTATAAACTAACATTTCCCCTAACAGCATTATTCTTCTTAATATTTGCTCTACCATCATTTCTATACATAAAAGAGGCTAAGACAATAAAGAAAAAAGTAAAGGACAATATCAGTAATATCAGGGCAGGATTTAACAACATATGGAAAACATTTAGAGAGATAAAGAATCATAAAAATGTGTTCTGGTTCTTGATTGCATTCTATTTCCTGAATGATGCGCTTGTGACTATATTTGCGTTTCTCCCGCTATATGCAAAAAATACTATGAATATTGCTATGTCTGATATCTTGATAATAATAATTATAGTACAAATTATAGGATGTCTTGCAACAATATTACTCGGGATATTAAGCGACAAGACAGGTCCTAAGAAGATAGTTCTAGGAGCGATAATTTTATGGATTATCACAGTAATAATACTCTATTTTGCTACAACGATGACAGAATTATATATAGTAGCGGTCATAGCAGGATTGGCTGTAGGCTCAAGCCAGGCGGTTGCAAGATCATGGCTCAGCAGAATCATTCCATACAATAAGAGATCACAGTTCTTCGGATTCAACGGATTTGCAAGCAAGATTGCCGCAACAACAGGACCAATCCTCTTTGGAACAATCTCAGTATTTGCAGCTAGCCAAAGGACAGCAATGCTCGTGCTGATACCATTCTTTGTAATAGCATGGATAATATTCGCCAATGTTAGAGAGAAATAAACATATTCTAACCTTTATGGAAAAATATCCTATTCATTTTTCGCTGAAACTCTTACTTATCTTATTCGTCCAGAAAGATGGTAATGGATTGCTTACAAATCCTTTGAATGAGTCAGAATAAATATATGTTAATCCTTTTGTATTCTTATATTTTTTAAAATCATCAATTACTTCTGTATATATCTCTTTTATCTTTTTACGTTCAAAATCTAATTGTAATAATGATGAAGGTTTTAATATAAGATAATCTGCTTGTCTTATCGCATTAATTTCTAGATTAGAAGAATTCTGTGTGATAAACATTATGCTTAAATCCTTATGTCTTGCTATAAGCAATAGTTTACTTAATAATTGATTAGCATTGCTAAAACCTTGTCTGGCATTAAATAATATACCTCCCTCATCAATTAATACATAAGAACCATTTTCTATATCTTCTAATTCTGTGACATTATGTATCCATGATGGCAAATCATGCGTCTTAAAACCCATCGTAAATATTTTACGTTTGGAAATTGAATGTAAGTTTTCCAAAAGTTTTAATCCAAATGCACTCTTACCAGAGCCTCTAGCTCCAAGGATTATTCCTATAGTACTATCTTTCTTCAATAAATTATCTTCAAATTTCTGAAAACTTCCACTAACAATTTTAATAATTTTAAATGAAACGTATGATTCATGCATACTATTCTCTTTCATTGGTCGTTCTTTAAATATTAATCCAATAATCCATCCTATACTCATGATTATAACTTTAAAAATCCACGATATTATTATAAATAATATTTTAAACGGCCATATTATTACGCGGAAGAATTTAATTGTCTTGGATTCTTTTTTAGGCATAATATGGACTTATTTGTATGTTTATATTTTTTGTGTTAAAAACATTTAAAAATTCCCTAACGTTCTTATTGTTATGAAAGTCTTATTTTTTATTGATACTCACGGTAATGAGTCATGGTTAAAGAAAGTCCTAGATAGAGCTAAAGATGTTGACCTTATAGTTTGTGGCGGAGACATAACCATATTTGAGAATGACATGAATAAGATACTTCGAAAGATAAATAATGTAGGCAAACCTGTGTTAATTATTCATGGTAATCACGAAACTGCAACAGGTTTGATGATGGAATGCTCTAACTTGAAAAATTTGCATTTCATTCATAAAAATTATTATATTGTTAATGATTTAGTATTCTATGGTTATGGTGGTGGAGGATTTAGTGTTAGAGATGAATCATTCACACATTCAATGAATTTATTTTTAGAAGATTTAAAAAAATTATCTAATGAGAATCACAAGCATTACCGTTTAGTTTTAATTACTCACGCTCCACCATTTGGAACAAACCTTGATGACCTAGGAGATGGTTTTAGTCATGTTGGCAATCAAAGCATTACAGATTTTATAATTAAACATCAACCAATAATTGCAATGTCTGGCCACATTCATGAAAGTGCTGGAATGAGCGATAAAATAAATAATTCTAGATTGATTAATCCTGGATGGGATGGAATGATTATTGATTTATAATTTCGAGGTAAGTTTATGGTTCGTGTAAATTTATTAAATCCTAAATGCCTGGCAGATCAACACCTGATAGCAGAATATAATGAAATACTGATGTTACTAGGATATATCAAACGTTATCCGGAAATTAAACTCATTAAAGGAAAATCTGAAATACCAACCAGATATACCCTAAATAATGGGCATATAAAATTTTTTAAGGATAAAATAATTTATTTAAAAAAGCGTCATGAACTTTTAAAAAAAGAGATGAAAAAACGCGGTTTTAATCCTAATAAGACAATTAATATCAATAAATATCCTAAAAATTTGCATAATGATTGGATACCAAAAGAAGAAGATTACAAGATTATTATTGAACGTATAACCTGGAAAATCAATAAGAAACCAAAATATTACAGATATTACGGAGAAAACAAAGATAAAAATTTCTTGATTAGACTATTAAATAAGGCATAAACTATATATACTGTTATTTACTAATAAAGTCATGCGTAAAATTGTTTTAATTTCATGTGTAAAAACAAAGCTTAAGCATGCAGCTCCTGCTAAAGAATTGTATACTAGCCAATTGTTTAAGTTCAGTCTAGCATATGCACGTTCATTAAATCCTGATGCGATATACGTTCTTTCTGCGAAATATGGTGTTGTGGAATTAGATCAAAGAATAGAACCATATGAAATGACATTAAATAATATGTCTGTTAGTGCGTCTAAAGAATGGGCAAAGAATGTTGTTAGTAGACTAGAAGAATTAATAGATTTAGAAAAAGATAATATAGTATTTATTGCTGGTGATAAGTATAGAAAATTTTTAATACCGCATATTAGAAATTACGAGATACCGTTGAAAGGATTGAGTTTTGGTAGACAATTACAATATATGAAGGCGCATACAAAATGAATTGTTGCGAAGAATTACACAAACTATCCAACAGCATGTCTAGATATAAATTTCCATACAATCCAGATAGCATCCCTCTGAATGGTATTTATATATTATTTCAGAAAGATGAAAAAGCTCACGGTGCTAACAGAATAGTTCGTGTTGGAACACATACGGGTAAAAATCAATTACGCTCAAGATTATGGCAACATTTTGTGAATGAAAATAAAGATAGAAGCATATTCAGAAAAAATATTGGCAGAGCTTTACTCAATAAAAATAAGGACACATTTCTTAAGCAATGGGAGATAGATCTTACGCCTAAAGAAAATAAAGACAAATTCTTGAAAAAAATTGATATGAATAAACAAAAACAAGTTGAGAGACAAGTTACAAAATATTTACAAGATCATTTTACATTCATAGTTTTTCGAGTTGATGATAAAGATCAAAGATTGAAGCTAGAATCAAAAATTATTTCTACAATATCTTCGTGCACGGATTGCAAGGCGTCAAAGGATTGGTTAGGTAATTATTCCCCAAAAGATAAAATCAGAACAAGCGGACTATGGCTTGTGAATGAACTGTACAAAAAACCTTTGAATGATGAAGACTTAACTGTATTAAGACAATTAATGTCTAAACAACAAAATATATAAACGTCTGTTGTTAATTTCGATTATGGATTTTAAACACGTTGTAGGGTTAGTAGAGGAATCTAAAGAATTTAAGGACTTTATTAAAAATAATAAAGAATATTATTTAGTTCACGTTTTTAGTTTACTAGATTCTGAGCATAAAGATGTATGGCAGATTGGATACTATAGCAAAGATACAGATAAACTTGTTGTGTTCGAACATAACAACGACTTTATTTTAATACATCCTCCTGAAGATGCATTAAAAAAAGAAGAATATATTAAAAAATTAGAACTTGAAGAACTTGAAACTTCTAGAGGTGAAGCTGTAGACATATGTGATGCTTTACTAAAAGAAAATTATCCTCATGAATCATTAACCAATGCGATATTTTTATTACAAAATCTTCCAGAATTTGGACAAATTTGGAATATTACTATAGTAACAACTACATTTAGTGTAATAAATGTTAAGATTAACGCAGTAAACGGAAAAATTCTAAAACATAAGAAAGAAAATTTAATGAATTGGAAAGTTTAATCTTTCAAATGTTTTTTACGTAGTTCATATGATATTATTGTTGGTATATAAAATATCAAATCAGAAACGTATTTACCGATTATTAATCCTATAGTATAATTTCTTACAAGTCTTGGCGTAAAATACAAAAAGAATGGACGAACAATAAACGTATCCAAAACTTCCCCAACACCAAATTCTAAAAAGAGATTTCTAACATTTTTTAAGAAAGATACAAAAGTGTACTTTCTATTCTTGCTTATAGACAATTTTCTTGCATATATAACGTCTCTAACCAAGATAAAACTATAATATGTAATAGTTTCAACAATAGATGCTATGAATGCCGCAAGAATATAATTTTTTGTTAATAAAACAATAATCCATGAAACAATCAAAACCATTATTGTCGCAAAAATGTTTGCAGGAAGATATCTTTTTAGCCACTCCTTGAGTTTTTTATCCACAAACATCCAATCATATTCAGGTATAAAAAGATTATTATTAAAAACAGTATTAAAAAAATTTGCGTAATTAAAACTTTTAATCACAAATTAATATTAAATGAGATACATAAAGTATACTACGGTTGTTACTATCTAATGAACTGAAATTTTTGTGCTTGAGTTGTTACTTTAGGAGGATTCTTTGTGTTCTCTAACATATAATTCTCAAACTAGTCTTTCTTTTCGCTATTTTTCTAAACACACTTTGAGAGACAACAGTCTTTATAAATAAGTGTCCCTGTAATAAATCATCAACAAAAACATCGACGATAACAACAAAAGTGAATAAGTTGTTCGAGTGATGCTAATCAATTAATAATTGATTGGTGTGAAAGGGGGAATAAAAAATGGCAAAAATAAGTTACGTGGCAAAAACAAGTAGTCAACAATTAGCAAGTTTCTTTGAAGCAAAAACAGAAGTAGTACCAGAAGCAGTTGAAGTTAAAGAAGCATAAGCTTCTAAATATTTTTTTTATAAAATAATTCTAATAAGAAATTTTAAAGAAGTTCCGATAAATCTTCATATTTTTTTCGTGCAATTAATTCCTTATACAAACTTGAACCAATAGATCGTGATATTTCAAGTGCTCTTTGCTCTATTCTCTTATCCCTTTCAGCAATAGTTTCAAGCATTAATATTTTTCCGTGACCACACACATTTATATTATACACTGTTCCAAAATCTAATGTGTTGTAAATAATATTTCTTGGAGCACCGGAATTAGTTATAAGACCTCTTTGAGATTCATTAAATCCTTCAACGAGTTGCGCAATATTCTGATTTATATTTAGAATCGCTCTTAAAGTCTTTATATCTGACTTAAATTTCCCCTCTAATTGCAATGATGTAGTTACATGATGATTTAGCAATGTTCTAACATATGCTGTTGCTCTTCCGAGAGCTTCAATTTCATCTAAATCAGCAAGCGTATATCCGGAATCTCTAGCAATTGGAGAAATTCTTTGTACATCTTCTGCCTTTATGTAAGGAATTATTTCAAAATTAAATTCTTCAGCCATTGTTCACCTGACAATATTAAAATAATTTATCTGCCACGCACTATTAATATCTGTTCTAATTCTCTAATCATCTTATGTTTAGTCTGTTCCTTACTATCATAGATATCAAATCTTACTATGGTTGGTTCCCTGGAATCATACATCCTACAACCCTTATGATATAATTCCTCAAGCCAATCACTTGCATATCTTTGATTAACCAATAATTGATATGAATAATTAGCTTCATGGTCATCTAATAATCTTGAACCTGTTCGTTCAGCTTTTAATTTTTTATATTCCTCAGAATCCCAATTTTCTGGACCACATACTACAAATATGTGTGTTGGAGGATTTGCAAATGCTATTTTATGACCAGGTAAATCTAAATATTTATCTAATCTAATACCACTATGTAAGCTTTGAGCATCATATATCTGATAACATGCTGACTCTTCAGATCTACTCCTAAGACTAATTAATCCGTTTTCTCTAATAGGATTTCTGAATCTTAAAAATTCATCAATACGATAAACTTGATGAGTTAACGCAGCACTATTAGCATCTAGTTGTGAACCAAATGCACTTCTACGTTGCTCAATTGTTCTATTAACTTGTCCAGCACCTCTTCTTGTTGGTTCTTCATTAACCCACATATCAGCACTCAACGGATTAATATATGTACTGCAATTATTTCTTACCATTGATGCAACCATTAAATCAGAATTTTGATGATGACCAGACAATAATGAGTACATTTGTCTTAATAATTTATCTTTTGTTCCTCTAGATAAGTCTCTATTCGAAAATTCTGATAAAGTTTGTTTTAATGTAAAAACAATTCTTGATCCGAAAGAATTTCCTGATAACTTTGACAAGTTAGCATCATCAAGAAACTGTTTTAGAGAAGTGTATGGTTTATTTAACTCAGAGAATGTGTCTGCATGAAATAATGCATCAATTTCTGTGTCTCGTAAATCCTTTACAATCAAACCTGCACCAGAACAATAATTCATCAAGTCAGATATCTGCGTCGTTGTACCAGAAAAATCTGGGCCAGCAATTACTAAATCAATATATTCACGCATAACATCACCAAATTATTATTTATGTATTATTTATGATCTTCCGAAAAATTCTTCTCTACCAGCCGGATCTGGTTTACTACTTACAGGCATTAATCTTGCCAAGTATAAGTCTGTTTCACTTATCATTTGCGCAGCATCATGTGTTAGTGCCCTGTAGTTTATATGACCTCCAGGTCTTACTCTCAAATGTGATAAGTAATGTGCTTGTTTAACATTACCATGCATTAAAATATTTGATCTATGTGCTAATGGCAAAAGATTCATCATAAAATAGTAATTTGCACTATCACCATATTCCTTGTGTACTGCGTTTTCAAATTCTAAAACTTTAGTATAATAATTTACTAAATCTTTTTCCATCATTGATCCTAATTCAGAAAGTTGTTCTATTTCTGTAACATATAATGGTAATCCAAATCCTAAATCTAGTATTCTATCGAAATCTTTTCGTTCAACTTGTGGACCATTGTATAAAGGTGCATGTTGTAAGAATCTACCCCATGCTCTATGTCTGTTAAAGTCTCTTAATTCTCCTAACGTTCCTTCAAATGCTATGGTTGTTTCTTCTGTTGTTGCTAATTGTTGCGGTAATTCTTTTTGATGTGAGTGTCCAATAAATATTATACTAGATATATCTTCTCTCATGTCTGGTGGAAGATTCTTAGCTAATTCTAGTGCTGCATCCATTTTTCCGCCTGGATGTGCTGCTAAGAAGTATTGCGCTACCATTTTTTCTGTAGCACTATATCTTTGGCTATCAAGCAATGAAGCACCTTGTGGTTCATAAGAAAATACAAATAATGGACTAGAATGAGAAAACAAATGTTTAGTCAAATCTTTCGCATCCATATATTTTTTTAATTCTCTTAAATCAGTGGATAATGAAGTATCTGCTTTTGTATGTCTTATTAATGATGGAGCTTCAGCCTTAAATCCTAGTCCTTCTTCGATATATGCATCTGGAGCAAGCATTGTTTCTAAATGTTGGCCTAAGTTCTGATAGAATGACATTTCAGAACCTTTCATGTGTGATATTATTTTCGACCAATCTCTAGCACTAGTTTCTAATGCGAATCCTGTAGATTGCCCAAGAAGTAAATTAAATCTTATTGTATCCAAGACTCTTGAATCTAAAGATGATTTTTCTTTTTTTGCTTGCTCTATTTCTGCCTTACTTGAATTTGCGTCTGCAATTGTAGGTTTGTAGAATTCTTCATAAGCTTGTGTTATTATTGGTTTTTGTCTTCCAAATGTCTCTAATGATAATCTTCCTAATGATTCATACATCGCAACTAATTGTGGTGATGGATCATGTAAATATAATCCTAATGGATGTAATATTGCTCCACTAAATTGTTTTTGATATCTTGTAGATTTTTCTTGACCACTATTTATTACTGTTTCATTGAATAAATTCATTGGAACATGCATTGGTACGTTGTTGAATTGTACAGCTACACGTGCCATGTCAGCAACAGATGCATGACCATAGTTCTTGAATGTATCTTCTAATTTTTGATCTGGATCAACTCCTTTTTGGCCCATTTCTTGAAGAATTTCAACAGTATCTCCCGGAGCTCTTGAATGTCTCGCGCCAGCCCATGCTATATGAGATGCAGTTCTCATATTAGGGTTGCCGTGAACTGTTGCAAGTACTGCACCAGTGTCTTTTTGATTATAAGTAATGGCAGTTATACCTAATTTTTCTTCACCGTAGAATTCCCACAATCCTTCATTAGGTTTTCCTACATTAGTTTGTAATGTTTTATCTGGAATAATTTTCTCAGCCATAATAATCCCCCACAAAGTTAAAACTTATTTTAAACTTACAGGAAACTATTCATGGAATATATAAAGATTATCGTGTTATAACCTGTATGAGACGAAAACATGTTAAGAAAATATCTTTTGTAAAATACTTGTTAAGAAATCAGGACTACAACAGCATCAAAACAACACATCCGTTCTAGTAATGATGTGTGTCTCTCCAACTATAATTACATTTCGTACATTTGAAGATGTTTGATTCTGGTTCATCACTCGGTCCTACTTGTTGTGTCCAATGTTCTGCTTCATTATTGTCACATTTAGGACATGCCTCTTCAACTATTACGTGCGGTGCATCACTTTTTTCTACAACTTCAACATTATGAACGTGCTTTTTATCATTGAAAGTTACAATACTTGTGCCTTTGTCATCAATATAACCACAACTACAACCCAAATATTTTGTTCCATCAACATCTTTCGCCTTTAAAATCGAACCACAATTTGGACAAAATTTCATCTAAACACCTCAAATAATAAATTATTCTATATATAATAATTTTTCTCTATTTTTTAATCCAGATTTTATAATTACACGTTTTTTTAATAGTTTACTAAAAAATTTAATAACTTCAAGATTTGCTGCATTATCTTCTGGCTTTGCATGAACATTTACACGAAGAACTTTTCTTTCAAGGTCATATTCTAGAATTTCTGTTTGGGGGGAATTGGGCTTTACAAGGATTTTAAGATAATTTTTGATGACGTATTTTTTTACATCAATCATTTACTGCCCCTCCACTGATGACTGCATTTTGTACATTTAAAAAATTGTGTTTCAGGTTCATCACCTGCACGCATTTGTTGACTCCAAAAATATGATTTAGGATTCTTACATTTAGGACATTCCTCATCAACTATTGGATGTACAGATATCTCTTTCTCTAAAATTTCAACCTCTTTACTTACATCGTCCCTCTTTTGTGTAAATGTTACTGTGCTTTGCGCTGAATCTGCAACATATCCACAATTACATCCAAGTACTTTTTTATCGCGAACAACTTTTGGTCTTAACATCGACCCACATTTTGGACAAAACATCATAAATAACCACCTATCGCTATTCAAAGTATTAAACAGTTTTTAAATTTAGTTTTTTATCAAGCCGCCATAATACATTAATGTATAGACTCGTCTTTTTTTGTAATAAATAATTTCATAACATGAAAAATGATTTATAGTCCCTTTGACGAAATTTTCGTATTTAAAATCTCCACGTAAATATTTCTTTGGACCTCTGTAAGGATTTTTCTTATCAACTTTTCTTAAACATTCTTTTAAGAAAATAGTAACTTCTTTCACAAGAGATTCATCTAAAACAAATCCGTAATAAACCATCGACCATAATATTTTTTTCTTATGCCAAACAACTTCCTGTCCTGAAAAGGGATTAGATCCAAAATAAATATCTCTATAAGAAAAATCACTTTTTTTATATCGTAATTCTCTGCCGCCATCTTTTCTCTTAATTTTAGAAGTAGGATTATTGCTAGCATAAGTGTTTCTTTTTGCAGCCACTAAAAATTCTTTAAGTTCCATTTTACCCGAACGTACATCCATTGAATGTTATGCATGTTATAAACTCTACAAAATATATCTTGACATAACCTAAATAAGGTATCTTAATCCATGCTTTTCCTAATATTTGATCTTTAGTAATATATTTTTCATTTAGTCTTGCATCAATTATCTGTTTCTGATTATGATCGCCTTTAGTTCCTATAACATCTCCCTTGTATACTACACGATGTATTACAGGATAAGATAATTTTGATTGATATACTAGTATGTCACCAATTTTTAAATCATCAAATGTTACTCCCTTAAGTACAATTATATCTCCTTTATTAAAACCATTATTCATAATATAACTTTGAAATTGTGTTTTTACAATATTGTTCTGAGTATACCAGTCACCTTGAGTGCATGGTCTTGCAACATTTTTATCATCACACAATGCTGGACTTTCCCACCATTTATCAAAATCTCCGCCGTGTTCCATACTTTCAGAAATTACAGCAACTACGGGAAGATTTGTTCCAAGCATTAATCCTATGCCTGGATATATTAGAAATTTTATTAGTACAAACGCTATAATAATATTAAGCATCCAACTCCATACGCTGTCCTCATTCCATAAGAAGTTCCAGAAATCTTTCAAATAACCTTTAATGGTCTTCCAATTCATAATCTTAATGACTGAATATTATATTATAAATGTTATGATTAATATCAGAATAACTTTATAAATAATGTATATATACAGAATATTATGAGTAAAAAGGTTAAGAAAGTTGGTAAGACAATGGTCCATAAGATTAAACATAAAGCTCTAAGTAAACATAAGAGTATAGAAAAACATAAAATAGTAAACCGTTCTAAATCTAAAGCTCATAATGTAAAGAATGTTAAGAAACATTTAGCAACACACAAATTAGAACATAAGAAGATACATCAAAGGACAAATTCGACAGCACATAAAAATATTAAGAAAGTGATCGTACATAAACAGTATGCTAAAAAATTCTGTCCAAACTGCGGCGGAACAATAATTGATGGTGGAACATTATGTAAGAACTGCAGAGTTGTTGATTTTGATTTTAAGGAAATTAAATTATTTACATGTAATAATTGTAAATCATATAATTATAAAAATAAATGGAAAAAATTCTACAACTTAAACAGTATATTAAAAGAAATTGTACAATCTAGTGTTAAACAAACAGTTCATTATCAAAACTTACCTGAAGAAAAAATTGAGGAATTATTATCATATAAAGCAGGAGTCCATAAAGATTTTACTGTCACAGTAAGTACAGGTAAAGAAAATTTTGATTTACCAGGAATCATCGATGTAACACTATGTCCTAAATGCTCAAAACAGGGAACAAAATATTTTGAAGGAGTATTACAGATACGTAATGCTACTCCAGAAATTAATGATTTTATTAAGAATGACCTTCATAAGAATAAATCTAGAGGAGTGCACGTTAATAAGGAAGTAGACATCGATGGTACAGGAGCAAATGTTGATTATTATTATACTGATAAAAAATATTTGAAGGTTATTTCTGAAAAACTTAGAAAAAATTTTGGTGCTAGAATAAAGCACAATGCACAATTATTCTCTATAGATTGGGAAACTAGTAAAAATTTGTATAGATTAAACGTACTTGTGGAACTACCAAAATATCGTAAAAATGATGTTATTAAATTAGATGAACAACTATACAAAATTATTAGTATGGACGAAAAAATACATGTTATTAATATGAAAAACAACACTAAAACATTAATACCGCATAAAGATTCCTACGATGTACTAAAACCATTAGAAGTAATGTTAATAAAAAAATATCCTGAATTTGAAATTTTGGATCCGACAACATACTATCAGGCAAGATTGATGAACCCATCTGAAAATTTAGAAATTAATCAGAAAATTCAGGTTATCATAGATGGTGGGGAAGCCTGGATAGTCAGGAAATAATAAAATTCTTAAATTATGATAAAATTATTCAATAATGTATCCATTACATATAACAAATAATGAATATTTCTTTGGCGATGTAAAGTTATTAGATATAGCTAAAAGTTTTGGCACACCAACATATGTATACGATTTAGATATTGTTGGTGAACAGTATGATTCTATTAAGAAATCTTTTGATTGGCCAAAACTTAGAATATGTTACGCTATGAAAGCTAACTCTAATATAGATATATTAAAATTTCTCAAAAGTAAAGGATCATCTATTGATGCAGTAAGTTATGGTGATATACTTGTAGCATTAAAGGCAGGATTTACTCCTGAAGATATTATATATACTACAAACAATGCTAGTGATGAGGAAATTGAGCTAGTTGTTAAAAGTAATGTCTTAATTAATATTGGAGACCTTTCACGTTTAGAAAAATTTGGTCAGAAACATCCAGAATCAAAAGTATGTTTACGAATTAATACCGAGGTAGAATCGGGAGAGAATGATCTGGTAAAAACTGCAGGCAAAGAATCGCAATTTGGCATATTACTTGAAGATGTTGATGCTGCAAAGAACATTATAGAAAAATATCATTTGAATATTATCGGAATCCATGAACATACTGGTTCCGGGTTATACGATACGGATGATATGTTTGAAAGTATTAACAGAACTTTAAATGTTGCAAAAAAATTCGAAAATTTAGAATTTGTAGACTTTGGTGGAGGATTCAAAGTACCATATAAACCTGATGAACACACTATAGATTATAACAAATTCGGTAAAAAACTTATAGAAATATTCGATAAATTTTGTAAAGATTATGGTAAAACTCTTGAATTATTGTTTGAGCCGGGAAAATATATGGTAGCACAGTCAGGCATACTGTTAGTTGAAGTTAACACTATAAGAAAAACGCCGCATAAAAATTATGCTGGTGTAAATTCCGGATTTTCACAACTTATAAGACCATTACTTTATGGAGCATATCATCACATAGTTAATTGCAACAATCCTAATGGAATTAAGACAAAGTATGACATTGCTGGAAACATTTGTGAAGGCGGAGATTTATTTGCTAAAGAACGCATGATTGAAGAAATACGCGAGGGAGATATATTAATAATACAAAATGCTGGTGCATACTGTTACAGCATGGCATCAGTATATAATAATAGACCGCTGCCTGGAGAAATTATTATTATTAAAAACAAAGTTAAAATTTCAACTGAAAGATTAAGCTTCGAAAAATATGTACATAAATATTTTGATTAGGCATTGTTATAAAAAATCAGGTGTCGTAATCATTTAAATTGATTTGTCCTTTTCTCTTATTTTCTTTAACAACAATTTTATCATCCGATAATTCTTGTCCAACTTGTTTTTTTACGTCGAGAGAAACATTTTTTCCCAGTAACTGTGTTAATGTTGTTAAATCTGTTTTTTTAATATCTGCTACATCTCGTATCTTATTATCATATAATTTTCTTGCTCTGATTCGTCCAATATTTTTTAATTGTAATAAAGGTATTAATTCTTCTTTCGCACCGTATTTTAGTCTAAATCTTAATTTTGCAATATCTTTTATCATCACGTGCATCTTTAAGAGTTTTGATAATTCTTCTGAACTATATAATAACCAGTCTGCAATATCTTTTTTTGAATGTAATTCCCCAGGTCTTACATCATATTTTTCCAATAAATATTCTTCATCTTTTTCATCAAGCCATTCCATGAAAAATTTTGCAGTTTTAGTGGCATTCAAAAATTCTTCATATTCCTCGTCGAATATTTCGGGGATTTCTGTTAATATAAAATCAGAATTTATGTTTATCTCTTCAGTCATTTCATCTATTTCTTTAGACTTTGTTCTAAGTAACGGTCTCATCTCTAAACAATTGCATATTAAGTGCACTATAGAATAACTAGTAAATTTATCTTCAGATTTTTTCTTTAATCCTATTTTTAATGCTTCAATAATATTGTATGCAGCATAAGGATCTAAATATAATTCAGATACTCTGCGTCCTATCAATGTAGCATAAACTTTTTCTTCTGCTTGTCCTGATTTTTTGAACGTTAGTTTCAATGCACTAACAAAATCTTGTTTATCAGTTTCTTTCTTGTTTTTTTCGCTGCCTTCACCAACTATTATAAATTCCCACTCTTCTAATTGTTCTAGCATTCTATGAATTATTTGTCTAAGTTTTTCTGTATCTCCATAATGTTTTGCATAGAATGTTTCTTCAAAGAATTTTTCTAAATCTTTTGTTGTTCTAATAAATTCTGATGCTATTAAACTTAAAATGTATGTTCGCATTATTGGTTCTACAGCAAGTTTTGAAATTATTTCTTCTGGAACACCATTTATATATTTTTCTTTAACTTCTAATTTTTCACTTGCATCATCTACTATACATATTGCTTCACCATAATTATCATAACTTGGTCTTCCAGCTCTTCCAGCCTGTTGTTCATATTCTAGTACAGGAATGTATTGCATACCCCACAGGCCGAATCTTTTTAAATCTCTAATTATCACACGAAATGCAGGAAGATCGACACCCATTGCAAGTGTTGGGGTGGCTACAATAATTTTTACAGTTCCATCTCTAAAATTATCTTCAATTAAACTTCTTTGCTCACTTACTAAACCTGAATGATGAAATGCCATACCATACATTACTAATTCGCTTAATCTATGACACTGTCTGGTTGGCGTAGAAACGGCTGTGACAATTTTATGTGATAATATTTTCAATTTTTCTTCATCTATCAACTTTTTATAATTATTTTTTTTATCTTTAAATATTACTTGTGATAATTTTTCTGCAAGACTTTCAGCACCCTTCTTCGTATTAACAAATATTATACATTGTTTACCTAGTACTAATGTGTCTATAGCAAGATTTATTGTAGAATCAGAATTTCTATCTTCAACGCGAATAACTTCTGTTTTCATGAGAATTAACAAATGCTTATGTAGCATTAAAATATTTATTTAGCATTAAAATATTCGATGAGCCCGCCGTGATTCGAACACGGGACCTCACGATATCAGATGTGTTTGCATGATGCAATACATCAGGACTGACACAATTATCAGTCGTGCGCTCCACCAGGCTAAGCTACGGGCTCGATTAATAATAATTTATGGTCTATTATTTACAATCCATAAAATAATTAGTGTGGTGAAATAATATACGCCCCCTGGCAGGATCGAACTGCCGACCTCAAGATTAACAGTCTCGCGCTCCACCACTAAGCTAAGGGGGCACAAGCTAAAGAACCAATAAATCATTTATAAATATTTCGTATAATCCTAAATGTTACTAATGTTTGATTTTACATAATCATATATATTTTTCGTTTTTGTTTTATACAATTTTAGATTTAATTTTAACGAAAATTTCAATCAAAAAGATATAATAAAATACTAAAGATTTTTATAAAATTTTTTCACTACATAGTAAGTGCTGTATCGTCTTAAGTTAGTATCCGTTTGTATACCTTAATAAAAGAAAAACCTTTATAAACATTCACTTACAGTGTAGTGTTATAAAAAGTGGTGGGTGTATAAATGTGGTTAAGTACTCTGTGGGGTAGAGCAGGTTATAAATTATAGATTGATCTATGTCTAGCCTAGATTCAAGTACGACGTGCTAACCATTATTAAACAATGGTTGATTCAGATATTAACAAGTTACAGAAGCTTAAGGAAGAGCGAGAGCACTTCATAGACTTATTACGCTTATTAGACGAGAAATTAAAGAGCAAAAAAACCACTTCTTATGAACGCCACTTTACAATTAATTCTATAACTAAAGGAGTTTCTGAAAAAGAATATTTAACCACATTAAACCTTGAAATTGGTTCTCTGGAAAGAAAAATTATTAGAGATAAAGAAAAATTCAAGTTAGTACACGCACGTAACATAATTGTTGCTGGAGTTTTAGTGATGCTTGCTATCTCTTCATTTTTTGTTTTCACAAATCCTAAATTTACAGCATTATTCTTATTTAGTAATCAAAAAGAAGTAAACACCATAGTTAATATCACATACCCTGCAGGATCTATTCAAAAATATTACCTACCATTTAATGACGTACAATTAACATCTCTAAAAATTAGCGGAGAATATTATGGTAACATTAAAATTTACTTAGTTAAAGAGGAAAAGATATTAGATTCTCTAACAAATCAATCTGTAGATAATATACAAAAATATCTTGTTTATGACGGAATCCAAACTTCAAATATAGGAGGATTTGTCGTATTAGATACAGAAAACAACACAGACAATAGTACAAATGCTACAAATATCACATCTAATGAGACAATTCCATTAACAAATCTTACACCACAAGATAACTTCACCATTAATTCTACAAGTAATGAATCTATAAATATTACAGATAATATTATTAATGTTACTGAGAATATTACTGAAGAAACATTTGTAAATATTTCTTTGGAAGAAAATATTACTGTACAACCACCAGCAGAGAATATTACAATACAGGAAAATATTACTATAGAACCACCCATAGTGAATAGTTCTGAAAATATTACTCTTCCGCCAACAGATAGCATTCCATTAAATATCAAAATACTTTCTGATGAATGCTCGGAAACATGCAAGATAAATTTGAATTCTAATAATACATATTTACTTATCGAAGTATCAGACAATAGTTCATTGAAATTATATAGCATTACACATGTAGAATTAATTAAGAATCGTGCACCAAAACAAATTGTTGGAATTCCGGATTTCTACTTAAATAACAGTTATTCTTCTGTAATAATTAACCTTTCTAATTATTTTATAGATGATGATAATAACAGTTTAACTTATGATATTAGTGGCTCAACAAATCAATTAAATATTAGTTTGGATAAAGAATTATTAACTATTAGTAAAAAGTATGATTCAAACATAGAATATCCTCTATATGTTTATGTTACTGATGGTAAAGAAATTATTAATTCTAATACATTCAAAATATTTGTAGTATATAATCCTATAATAAATATTAGTGCTAATGAAACATTAAATATTACGCAGAACATTACTGAAAATATTTCAATCAATGTAACAGTTAATACGACATTAAATATTTCAATAAATACCACATTAAATCTATCAATAAATAAGACTCAAAATAAGTCTGTAATTATTAAGAACTTAACTAAACCTATCAATGAACCCATAAAGAATTTCGGAACCAAATCTTTTGATGTTACAACGGCTAAGTTCAAGGTAGATAAAAATATTCCCTTTATCAGAGAAGATGTTAAAGAGAGGATGATTATAAAATATAAAACTAAAGTAAATAGTACTAATAATGCTGAAGGATACATCAAGGATTTGAAAAGCAGATTAAGTGACGGTCCTACAACAGTACTTGATGCTGCAACACTCAATAATGAAAAGAATTCTTTAGAACAGAGAATTAAAGAGTTAGATAAAAATAAAGCAGAGATTGCGAAAGGATCAAAAATAGGATTAGGAATTACTAGCGGTAAAGGAGACAGTAGTATTGCTAGTATCAATACAGAAATAAATCAAGCAACAGCACAATTAGAAGATGTGAAATATAAGATAGATAATATAGATAAGGTTAATAAAATTCTTCTTATGAACGTAACTACTGTAGAAGATATTCCAGAATTAAATGTTCAAGTAGCAGATAATATAGGACTTAATGAGTTAGAAGCATTAAATAATAATCCTAATGTTGAAGCTGTTTACGTAGATATCGGTATACAAATGTCTATGTTAGAATCACTTAATATTACCAATATTGACAACGCTAAAAATACATATTTATCAAATAATGGAATCATACTTAATGGAGAAGGAGTAAAAATATGTTTACTTGATACTGGTATTAATCCTTCTGTTGTTACAAATTATGTTTACGGTTATGATTTTATTAATAATGATAATGATCCTTCAGATGATAATGGACACGGTACAAGCGTAGGCTATATTATATATAACGTTGCTCCATCATCAAAATTAATTGTTGGTAAAGTATTAGATCAAGGCGGTGCAGGTTATGCATCTACATTATTACAAGGTTTACAATATTGTCAAGACCAAAATGTTAGCATAATATCATTAAGTTTAGGAGGAGGAGCATATTATGGATATTGTGATGATGATATTGTTGCACAAAAAATAAATGATTTATCAACAAATTATTCTATAATAACCGTTGCAGCTACTGGAAATGATGGTGCAAGATTTGTTAAAGTTCCTGCATGTGCACGTAGCGCATTAGCTGTTGGTGCATCGACAAAACAAGATACTGTTGCAGATTTTACAAATTTTAATGGAGCAACATTATTACTTGCTCCAGGACAATATATTACTACAAAAGATAATAATGGTAATAGCATGACTGTATCAGGAACAAGTCTGTCTGTACCATTTGTTACTGGAACAATAGCATTGAAATTACAATTACAAAGTACTACTCCTGCTGAAACAAAAAATAAATTAATACATACAGGAGATATTATTCAAAAAATAGAGAGATTTTTTTCTAGACTAAATGCATTAAACTATATTATGGATATAGAAACAAATAGTTTTGAAGAGAATGGACTTGGAACAGCTTGGAATGAAACAGGAAACGCTACTGGAGAATATAATGCGTTAGCTGGAAATCCTTGTTCATGGACATCATATGGTGCTGCATGTGATGCACTAGCATGTTGTTATACAAGCGGAACATCATGTAATGCTTATGGTGCAGGAAGTGCAGGTCATAGTTGTAGTACTGGCTCATATACTTGTAGTGGACAAACAGTTGTACAAAATGCATGTGATGGAACTAACGATGCATGTGGAAGAAATATAGTAACATGTGGAGATACATGTGCAAGTAAATGTTATAACGGAAACAGTGCATGTACTGTAGCTCTCTTATGGGATATTTCTCCAGCATGTCAGAATTTTATTTGTGACGTTGCTAACGGTGGACCACAACACATAGCACAATATGAATGTGATGGTGGTGGAGGATGTTATTTAGCGTCTAAAGCATGGTGTGATGGAACTTGTGACAACGCTTGTTACAACCCTACAGGCGGTACTTACGGTGATTGTTATAATACTGCAGCAAATGCAGATCCATCAGGAATATGTAGTGGTGGAACTAGTTGTGCTAGCGGTACACAAATAACAGATAGCAATGTGTGTGGAGCAAGCACTAGTTGCGGATATACTTATACAGCGTGCAGTGGAACATGTGCTAGTTGGTGTACAAGCGGATCATGTGGTGCTGCTCCTGCTGGAACTACAGGTACGAGTACTTGTTCTACAAGTAGTGCACACTGTACTGGAGAAACATATGCCGACGGATATGCATGTAATGGTGGTTCTGGATGTCAAGATTATGGAACTCACGATAAAGATGCTGCATCAGGATATTGTACATCAGCAGCATCAGGATGTACTGCAAGAACATGGATGGCAAGTCAGGGGACAACTGGAGGAAGTACACCCAACTGTTGTAGTGATGATGGCGCTTCTAGCGATAATTGGAATACATATAGTGGATCATTAAGTAGTTCCACAAGTGTAACATGCAGTATATGCTACGGTAGTTCGGGAGTAATATCAAATGCTGTTACAATTATAGGAAATGGAAATTTACAAGGAAATACATGTTATTATGGAGATGTAGCATGTAGTATTGGAAGTACAGGAGGAGCAAACGGTGCTTCTGAAAATTGTGAAAATCCGTGTATAAATAATAATGCGGGAGGAGCATGTGCTGGAAGCCATACTGTTACAAGTGCTGAAACATGTTATTATGGAAGAACATGTACTGATGTAACAGGATGTGGATATGGCAGTTCAGGAGCATTAAGACAATATTATTGTGATACATGTGGAACAGGAGGAGTAACTGGTGGTGGTTACTGTCCACCTTCTGGAACATTGTCATCAAGTACATGTTATTTCGGAACGCAAGCATGTTCGAGTACAACATGCACTATGAGTACTGCAACTTGTGATATTACAAATGATTTATGTAATGCAGGAGGAGGAGCTGGAAGCGGATATGATTTAGCTGAAACATGTAACGCTGGTAGTGGATGTGTTGCCACTTCTTGTACTAGTTGTGAACCATACTTCACAAGCAGCACAACAAGTTGTAATGCAAACAGTTGTGCAACAAATAATGATGCACTATGTTGGTCAGGATATCATTGTTATAGTGGAAATAATTTATGTTACAGTAGTGCTAATGGTCAAGCATGTGATGTAGACGGAGAATGTTCAAGTGGAAGATGTACTGGAGGATCATGTGCAGCAAAACTCGCTGATACAAATGCATGTAGCGATGATGGTGATTGTACGAGTGGAAATTGTGATGCAGATTATTCAGGAGCACCATCATATTGTCATGCAACAGCAACAAGTTGTGTAAATGATGGTGGAGCAACAGAAAGTGTAAACGGATATGAATTATGCACG
>JAGVGF010000005.1 GCA_020057295.1 archaeon | reverse complement strand
AAAGAACAACTTTTAAGCTTAAATTTATTTTCTATACGTAATAAGGGTGTGTCTTAATTTTTTATTCTTGATCTACTTGTTTTTTTATAGAAGTAAATATTTTCAATTTAAAGAAAAATTAGTTCTCACTTAACAATAACAACAAAATAAAAACATTTATAAATACTATTTACTTTCCAGAAGTAACAAAATAATTATTTTAATATATTTTACAGTTGGGGGTTACAAAATGATCGTACAAGCAGATTTATTAAAAAAAATAAAAGATTTCGGTTTAAACAGCTACGAAGCTAAGATTTGGACAGCTCTTCTTTCAAGAGGAATTTCAAGCGCAGGAGAATTATCAGATATTTCTAATGTTCCAAGATCAAGAACATATGATGTTTTAGAATCACTTGAGAAGAAAGGATTTGTTATGATGAAGCTTGGCAAACCTATAAAATATATGGCAATTTCACCAACTGAAGTTATTGATATAATTAAGAAAAAAATACAACAGGAATCTGTAAGACAAGAATTATCAATGGATGAGTTAAGAAAATCCGATGTTCTTGAACAATTAACACAATTACATACAACAGGAATTGATATGGTAGAACCAACAGATCTTGTAGGAATGATTAAGAACAGAGATAACGTTTATGATTATATGGAAAGTATGATTAAAAAAGCAGATAAATCAGTATATATAATGACTTCTGCTGACGGGATGATCAGAAAAATTTTACATCTAGAAAAAACATTAAAGAAAGCATCCGATAGGGGAGTTTCAATAAAAATATTAGTTCCTCACAATAAAGAAACCGAAAAATTAGAGAAGGAATTAAAAGGAATTGTCGAAGTAAAGAATTTCACAGATATTAAATCAAGATTTATATTAGTAGATAATGATAAATTATTATTCTTTATAACAAACGATAAGGATGTACATCCTACATATGATGTAGCTGTATGGATAGAAACATCCTTCTTTGCAGAATCCATAAAAGGATTCTTCGAAATGGTTTGGAAAAGAAAATAAATTATTGAATTATGTGATTATAGGTGTGTTACATGAACAAAAGCATTATTATTGGCGATATAGCAGGAGATTTAGGAGATGTTCTTGACAGTGAAACTAAACTAGTTTCTATTGGAAAGTTTGCTCGTCAAGAAACAGGAGTAAAAACCGATTACGGATTGTTAATACCTGAAGTAAGAATAATCACACAGACTGAAGAAGGATATTCTATGGATCATATAAATTTTATTTTATATTCAAAAAACAGAACACTTAAACATCCGTTCAGAGGAGTTTTAGTAGAAAAAAGAAGAGCACATGCAGAAGTCTTAAGAAGTGTTGAAGGATTCGGAGAAGCAGAAAGATATTATAACAACATAGACGGGCAATTTAATCTTCCTATTGCTGGTGAGAGATATCATTTCTCAAAAGAAGTATTTAATATGATGTATAAAGATACATTTCAAGCACTAATATCTAATTTATAAAAAATTACGCTAACTCACCTCTTTTTCCTGAGTAAGGCCGAGATTCTTGGCTTTACTCGGGTTATAATTATATTATTAATGAAGGTTTTAATGGCAGAATATTATGTGTATAAAATTTTGCAAGAACAAGAGCGCGCATGCGAAGTTTCTTTTCAATATTTATCAGATCAGTTAAGAGTGTATAAAACGCACGAGGAAAATATTCAAAAAATATTATTACAACTAGAATCCTCGAAATTTTATATACATTCTGCACAAATAGTTACTCCTAAAGATGTGGAACAACATTTTGATGTTGAGGGAATAGAGATTATGATTACTGATGCCGATATGGCTGTAGACTTACAATCACAACCTAAACGAGCAGGTTCACAAATAATTTGTATTGTAGCTGCTTCTAAACAAGCTTTAGAAAAGAAACTAGAGCAAACACCATTTAAACTTAGATAAACATAAAAATAGGAACGAATTCTTAATACTATGTTAACATATAAAAATACGACAATTATAGGAACATCACATATAGCAAAAGGTTCTATTGATACTATAACAAAAACATTTAATAATTTAAATCCCGACATTGTCTGCGTAGAATTAGATCATAAAAGATTACATGCCTTATTAACAAATCAGAAACCAGATAGATCTCTAAAAGGAATTAAACATTATGGACTTCAAGGCTATTTATTTGCAGTTATTGGAGGATATATTCAAGAAAAACTCGGAAACGTTGTCGGAATTAAGCCAGGAAGTGATATGCTAACAGCAGTAAATCTTGCGAGAACAAATAATAAAGAATTACAACTAATTGATCAAAATATAGATATAACATTAAAAAGATTTTCCAAAACTTTTACTTTTAAAGAAAAAATACGTCTAGTCATTGATATTTTTAAAGCACCATTTGGTAAAAAAATGCATATTAACTTAAATGAAGTTCCAGAAAATGCGCTAATAAACAAATTAATGTTACAAGTTAAAGACAGATATCCGAGCATCTATCAAGTATTGATTGAAGAACGTAATGAAGTAATGGCTAAAAATATTTATAATATTATGTCGAAAAACATTGAAAAGAAAATATTGGTTGTTATTGGAGCAGGTCATGAAAAAGAATTATTACAACTAATAAAAAAAGAAGATTTCAGGAGAGATAAAGTAAGATAGTTACCCTCTTCCATATTTTATATCTGTCATTCTAGAACCATCATAATGTTTGATTACAAACGCTCCGTGTTCTCTTGCATTAAATTCTCTTATAGCATCTTCAGCAATAACTGATAAATATCTATCTGTTGTTTGTAATATTACTTCTATATTATCGTCAGGGACACCATTATGTTGTTGTCTTAATGAAAGAACTGCCTTTCCGCGAAAACCTTTTTTAAAAGGAGATATTGAAAAAAATATATCGTTCCTATACTTTCTAGGATATTTAATCCATGTAGCACCCTCATATACTATTTCATCATCTTGATTAGTTTCATTAATCTTACCGACTATGGTTTGACCTAAAACATTAATTTTTTTCTCCCATTCAGCTATTTGCTCTTCATGCAACGCATTTATTGTATCACTCAAAAATCTTCTAGCACCATCTCTAAAAATGTAATAAATTGTAGAATAACTTTTTTGGTTCATCTAAAAAAATAAAATAACTTTACTAGTTTATATTTTTTGTGATTAACGTAGTAAAGGATAAGGGTTTTCGTCACTGTATGGCAACAGTATTGTGTTTAAATCTGCTAAACTGTTGTTCAAATCATTTACTTTAACGTATTTAGATGATATTGTAAATAGGTTGTTATCTAAATATAGACTTCTTCTTACACTTGCTTGATTAAACCAGTAATAATATTGTGTTTCAGCACTGGAATGTCTTACTTTTCCAGATAGATAAAATCCTTCAGCACTCACCTTAAAAACGTAAGCACCATTCCATACTGTTGTTTTATAACTATACTCTCCACTCTTTATTTTAGAAGTTATCTCTGTAACAGGAATTACTAAAATATTTTTTGTAGAACTGTATAAGAATGCCTTATGATCATATAATATAGGACTATCTGTTCCTTGTAATCCTATCTCATATTTATCTACTTCTTTAGGATTATTAAAATCACTCACATCAAATAAAGATATCTTAACACCCGTAGTTATTGTTCCACCATTCTCATTTTCTCCCGTTTCTTTACCAACACCAACGATTAGGGTATTATTTATTGGATGAAGATATGAGCTATATCCTGGAATCTTTAAATATCCTAAAACTTTAGGATTTGATGGATCACTCAAATTTATTACAAAGAAAGGATCAATCTGTTTAAATGTTACCAAGAACAATTTATCTCCCATAAATCTTGTACTATATATCGATTCATTCTCAGCAAGATTTTTTAAACTACCAACAATATTCATATCATTATTTAGTACATACACATTATTATATTGCTTTCTTCCACCATTTAACCACAAATCTACACTCGTAGCTACACGTAAATTTTTATTATATTCGTCCATTGAGAATTGATTTAATAATCTTCCATCAACAGAACCCTTACCAGAATATTCTATTAATCCTTTATTAATACTTATTTTATGTATTATTGTTTTACTATTTTCTATGGCTTTTTTTGCATCATATTCACTAAGTGCAGTTTCTATGTTGCCAAACATCTCATCATATTTATCCTGCGCACTTTCATTATCTTTTAAGTCTGTGTAAAATTTTGAGAACTCTGTAGATATATCTTTCCATTCTGTCTCAGCATCAAGATTCTTATTAACAATTGCTGTTATCTTATCTTTAATCTCTCCTTGTAATCTTGGAAGAATTACTTCCATAAATCTCTCTTTATTATCGTTTTCTTGTGTAGTACATCTCCAGCTCCAACACCAATATCTTTGCTTTTGATATGCGATGTAGATATTATCTTCAGAAACCATTAACGTGCTACCGTAGCCAAGCATAAATGATTCACTATCAACAACTTCCTTATTATCCAAATTAATTGAAGTAATGGTATTCATCTGATAATTTTGCTCAGGATTATCAAAATAATAAATTGTAGGTCTTATAGATTTTTCTGCATATGTAATCATCGGACCATTATAATGTATGAAGTCATAAAGATTATCTTGACTAATAATATATACTGTATCATTAATCATTCTAGAATCATAATATGCGCCACTAATAGTGTATGTTTGTATTAGTCTAGGATTTACTTTATCAGTAACATCATAAACATAAGCTAACGTGTTTTGCGTGTAGGTTTCTATAGGCATAATATTATATTTTTCAAAATAATATGTTTTACTATAAGAATCTAAAAAAACAATCACTTGATTATTATTCAAAAATAATTCTTTAACAGTAGATTGTTGAACCTTTTTATCTAACAAATTTGTTTCCGAAACAATCTTACTATCTTTTCCACTAATTGCATCTATTATAATTAGTTTATTATCTGCAATCATATAAATATATTTATCATCATTTTTTACAAAATCTGCTTCATCAACACCTCGAATTTGTACATTTGTTTGCGAATAATCATTTGCTCCACTAGCAGCAGGTGCGACTTCCGAATTTGACTGCACCATATCTACTGATGCACCTAAACTTTTAAACATCATTCCTCCACGAGTATTTTGAACTTGATCAGGAGATTGCGAAGACAGAAAAGATCTGAATTCGTCAATATTATTGAATTTTTTTAAATCCTGAGAACTTGTAAGATTAGAAAAGGTATTTATAGTATTGGTTGGTTCAGGAGCAGTATTAATGTTACATGCAGTTAATCCTGCTAGACCTATAATTAATAACATGATAAACAATATTTTCTTCATATTAGCACCTTCCATAAAACGAGTAATACTTTTTAATATATAAAGGTGTATATCATTACAACCCAGATAGAAGTTATTTAAGCATATTTTATGCTTGAAAATCGAAAGATTTATATTAAAAAAACCTTGAGAAAGCAATATGAATAAAGGGTGGGTGCTATTAATAGGTTGTATTCTGTTAATTCCTGTTGCGGTTTATGCTATTGCCGGTTCTTGTCCGGAAGGAGTATGTTATGATTCTAGCGCGTGTGGAATAGTTATGCACGATGATAGTTCTGAATGTAGAACCGGAGGATATTGTGCTCCTGATTGGACAGATCCTGGAGATGCGTGCGATACGGGATATACTTGTGAAAATGGATATTGTTATGTGGGGATAACACCAAGTCAATGTACTACACAAAGAGGTATTTATTGTGATGGAGGAATGTGTATTACTTCCGAAGATCAGACAAAATTATCTGCAGCATGTATTGTTTCCTCATCGCAAAATATAGATACTGGTAAAGACACAACCGTAAATTATTATTTTAAAAATTTAACAATTAATGCCGCAGCAAAATTATGGTTTTATAATTCCTTAGCTTCCTCTGGCGGTGGAGGTTCTGCAGGAACAGGCGGAGACAAAGAAGATTCTGGTGGTGCAGGTGGAGCTGGAGGTACAGGCGGTGCCAAACTAAAGGCAGGCACGAAAGGTGGCGGAGATCATAACGGTTGTGGAAGTGCTGATTGTCATGGGGGAAATAAAGCGGGTGGTGCAGGAGGAAAGGCAGGTGCCAACGTAAATTTAAATGTTAAAGAAGTACTAAATAATTATGGTGTTTTGTCTGTCGAAGGAGAGAGTGGAAGTTATGGACAGAGAGGAGAAGATGCGTGTGATAGTTCAGGAGAATGGGGTAATACAGGTACTGGTGGCGGTGGCGGTGGTGGCGGTGGAGCGCTATCAATTTTTGCTGTAATAATTAATGGAACAGGACAATATCAAGCCAATGGTGGTGCAGGAAGATCTGGTGGTGCAGGTGGCGGAGAAGATTGTGATTGTGGATCATCTACAGATCATGGTGGTACTGGTGGCGGTGGAGGAGGAGGGAACGGAGGAACTATAATATTTAGCGCACAAAAAATAGATCCTAAAATAGATATGACGCATATTGACATATCAGGAATATCTCCTTTAATATTTTTCTTAAAAAGCGGTGCAGGTGGTGGGAGACACTATGATGGATGTGATTGGAGTGAAGGAGGATCAGATGGTGGTGCAGGAACAGCTTCCCAAACGACAATGACTGGAACAGTATTAGATACTAGAGAAAATATTGATTTTATAACAAAATTAGAGATACCAAATGCCTGTAATGATGAATATGATAATGATTATGATAGTCTGATAGATATGGAAGATCCGGACTGTTATAATTTACAATCAGATTTAATATACAAAGGAATATGTCCATCAAGTAATTACATTTCTTCATATGCTTCAGTTAATAATAATGGTTATATTTCAACAGGAATTAATTCTGCTTATAGATCAGCATCAAATGGTTATGATGGTTGTTGTGGTGACGATGATTGGCTTAATGGAGGATTCGAGAGGTAAGATTTATAAATATGAATAACGCGTTAAATCAAAAGATGGTGGTTATGGGTGGGTAAATATTTACTTTTTACAGTTATATTCATTCTTAGTATTAGTTTTGCGTATGCAGCATGTCCTGTGGGAGATGTTAAAGAGTGGACTTGTAACAATGCTGGAAAGTGTACTTATACTTCTGTTGCTAAAACAGGTTTGTGTGCAGCTAATATTACTAGAGCGGTTTCAGGATCAACTGCTGCTACTAAAACTATCTCGTTGCCAGTAGGAAGGTATATGTATTCCGTATGGATTTATGGAAGTTCTAATTCTTATTTATATCTTACAGGAGACACAGTACAGGCCGATTACAACGGTTACAAATGGTTAGAGGTTTATGGAACCGGTACATGGACTTTATTAAAAGGTTTTTTTAATATCACAAGCGAGGGATCAGTAACTATAAGTTTAAACAATAATGATCCAACAATTTCTGCAATCTTTGATAATGTGAGAATAGAAAAAGTTAGTTCATTAAACGTATATGATCCTTTTTCAGCATTGCAAGATTACGGATTTGTTGATACTACAAAACAATATGTATGTTATGATTATAATATATGGAATCCTAAAAATTCTGATAAAACAAATTATACTTGGCTTTCTGCTGTCAAAGGAATTAACTCATACAAAATAATTCCTGTGAATACTCCTTTTGGAATTTCCGATCATATTTCAAATTCTGAAAACTGGTATTATTGCGACGCCATGGGTGTTGATGGTTCCGGCGCGAATGCTGTTCTAGAATATAACACTTTTAATATGAAATATCAGAGAACAAGCATACCTTGTTATGAAATATTTAATAACATAGATCCTTTCCCAGATCCTGCCGATTTATCTAAGTCTTATGTAGATTGTAATCTTAATGGAGGAGCGGCTCCTTGTTGTAAAAACAATATTAATTTAGATGATCCTTCAGGAATAAGTAATTGTAGATGTAATTTTTTAATTAGTGGAAGTCCTGTTCCTGTTAATGATATATGTGCAAAATATCTTGCAGATGCTTCTTTCAGAGCAAAATTTCCACAATTAGATCCTGTCTGTTCAAATAATAAATTCGGAAGTAGTTCTTCATTTATTGAAAAGCGTTTTTGTAAGGATGCTCAGATATGTATTAATAGAACATATTACGATCCTCAAAAATCTTGCGCTGCACAAACAGGTAATAGAGGTAAACTTTGTAACGATCCAGCAAAACCATTATGTAAGAACGGAATTATTTTAAAAACATCTAGTGGCTCGGAAGATTGCTGTTTTGGAGAGCCAGGCACAACTGATTGTGTTTCTGTTCCTCTTGACTGCTCTGCAGGAATCATTTACGATTCTATAAGACAACAATGTGATTCAGGACATTTTACAACTGCTTCTGGAGAATGTTGCTTAGGAAAAATTTCTGATACTGGAAATTCCTTATTTAGTTTTACAGCATTTAATCAAGTGTCTAACGATTCATTTATGTGTTTTAAGCAGGATGGAAAGAGCATATTTAGTGAATGCTGCTACGGCTTCGGATGTTCTAATAAGGATTTCTCAACAGGAACTGTCTCGGTGTTTGATGCACTTTCTATTGCTGCCGGAAAATCTCGTGTAACTTCTTCAGGAGTCACACCTAATACCGTATTAACATATGATGCATATGATTCTTCGAGTAAAAAAATTATTGATTGGGTAAGATTATTAACGGTGTACCCTGCAGGGTCAGATGAAACCACAGACAATCCACTATACATGACACACTTTGCAACAATTGAGTTTGATATTATGTATAGCAGTGATACAACTATAAATAATGTGTTTATCAACGGCGTTGATTACGGACGTTTGTTGAATTATGTTCAAAATGGAAATGCTTCACAGCGATGGCACCACACAATAATTCCCATAAGATCTTCTGAGAAATCGCAGAAATTTACAAAATTATCTTTTACTTCTACAGTAAATACTTATGTTGCTTTAGATAACGTTTTCCTAAATCCTGTTTCTACAGATGCCGCCGATACACAAGCAAATCTTCAGTATAATTCTAAAAATTATTATTGTACTGGAGGATTTGGTTCATGGATATCTTCATTATCTCCTAATCTAACATTATATCCTTTCAGTAGTTTGTTCTTTACAGCTCCGGATGCTTGGATGAATGGTTATGGAAAATATGTAGAAACATGTAATTCTTATGCCTCTTTTACTTGGACAGGACATCAATGTTGCGGGTATAATACTAGAAGCGGAAATTATGGAGAATTTTATAATGATACAGACAACGGATGCTTTAACGGTTCTATAGTTTTGCCTGGATGGTCTATTTCTAAGAGCAAAAACATAGATGAGAAAGATGACAAAAATCTATTTGAAATTTATAATTATCGTGGAGTATTATATAATCTATCTAATGAATTTATCGGTTGTCAGATTCCCACTGGTAGCGAAACTAAATTATTGAATACAACTTACGATGGAAAACTTTCAGGAAGTAGCTATGACTCTGCTGTTGGAGATCAATTCAAACCTCTTGTTCAGAAATCAATCAATAGACAGTGTGTTATTGTGAATGATTATTATTGTGCAAATGGTGCATGGAGAGAGTATGTAACAATACTCAACACAACTGGTGGCGTTGAAATGAAGAAATTAAAAACAAATTATCCGGTAATAACTATTAAGACAGTTCCTCCCGGTCCTAACTTAGTTAAGAACGGAGGTTTCAATTAAATGGAAATCTTATTATTAACTTTATTCGGAATTTTTGGTGGAATTGTACGTGCAATAGTTGGTCTATTTAAACATAAGGTTTTTACAGGTAAAGAAAAATTTAATAGTACAAAATTTTGGTTTACAATAATTATATCAGGCCTAATAGGAATGTTTTGTGCATTACTAACAATTGAAGATTATAGAATTGCATTACTTGCAGGATATGCGGGAACAGATTTAATACAAGGAATTTATCGGACGGTAAGAAAATGAAGAAAAACATATTGTTTGTTGTTTTACTATTTGTTATGTTGTTGTCTTTTCCTATCGGAGTTGCAATACCTGCTTGGAGTTCTTCAGTTTTAGGATGTAGTGCTATACAAACGTATTCCACTTCTTCAGACGATGCCGTAACTGGTCTGGGTTATCCTGCATTTTCTCTACGTGCTACAGAAGTATATTTTGTTAGAAATATTAGCTCTTCCGAATATCGCGTTCTGAGAATGGTTTTAGATGATGGATGGATTGGTGCAGATGGTCGAGGAGATCACACTATGCTTGGCTCGGTTTGGAAAGTTGAAGATTTAGGAAATCCTGATATACTATCTACTCCTCTTTTAAGTCAAATTTCTGCTGTGACAACTATTGATAAGAAATTTATATTTGTTGCAACATCAACACGTGTATATTATCGTTATGCTCCTTTAAGTAGCAGAATTTTTGATGACTGGTCGTCATGGAAATCGACAAATACCAACCTTGGTAATGGTCCATCAGGTTCTATGACTTTTTCTGGAAGAGCAGACGCTAAATCCGGAGGAATAGCTGCAGTTTATTCTGGTGGTAATAATATAATTTTATTAGCAGTAAATAATAGTGGTTCAATGTGGTATAATGAATTTGCAATTGCACAAGCCGCTTCTGGTGGTGGTGTACATAATTGGCTCACTGTTTCTGGTGGTGGAGTTTATTCTTCTGCACCCTCAGCGACTTCTTGGGGAACCAATCGAATTGATGTTGTTGCTCTAGGAACTCCTCCGTTTAGAGCTTTTCAATTATATTCTAATGATGGTGGAGCAACATGGGGTGGTCCAGTACATATTACGGACGCATCAGACGGACAATTTAGTTCTGGTTTAACAATTACAAATAATGGTGTTAATCGTTTAGATATTTTTGGTTCTGGCAATGATTACAAGATATATCAACAATATTATGATGGTGCATGGCATAGTTGGAGTAATTCTATAGGAACTAATGATGCTTTAGAGCCACGAGTTCCTTGCGCGTTATGGGTTAACTTAACTTCAGGAGGCACTGCGGGTCTAAGAGTTTTTGAATCTAGTTCTATGCATTTCACACAAAAAAAATATCATGCTATAGGAAATTATTGGTCCCCTGGATGGGAAATTATTCAAGAGGAAACAGTATCACATGAGAACACTCTCTCTGCATGCAATGATGGCATAGATAATGATTTAGATGGAAATGTCGACAGTTCGCTTTCTAATCCTGACTCTGAATGTACGCGTTGTGGTGATTATGTTATTCACACATCCGGTTCATCATTGGATCCGACGATTTTAGAACAATGTGATAGCGGTCCACTTGGAGGTCCTAGATGTACTAGTAATACACTCGGCGCAGGATCTTGTAAAAATAATATTTGTGGAGATAATTACTGGAATACTTCTTTTATTAGTAATAGTGATGGTGTACTTGAACAATGTGATAAAGGTGTAACTGTTAGTGGTTCTTCTTGTACTTTTTTTGGTCAGACTGATTCTAGATCTTGTAAATTAAATGCTTGTGGTGACACTTATCTGGGCTCTGGTGAGCAATGTGATTCAGGCGTTTCTCCAAATGGCACTTGTACAGGTTCTAGTTTTTTTGGTCAGACTGATTCTAGATCTTGTAAATTAAATGTTTGCGGTGATGGTTACATAGGCACTGGTGAACAGTGTGATAATGCAACAGATATAGGTAATTCTACTTGTTATGGACGTCTAGAAGCAAAACCTTGTATGGTTCGTGGATGTGGAGACGACATATGCGATTATTTAGAGACAACAGCTTCTTGTTCTCTTGACTGCGGAATAAATATTAATGGATGGAATTCGAATGGTATGCAAGGATGGGGTCTTACTTCTGGAACATTAAAAGATATTAAAGATGGTTCCGCTGTAACATCCATAGAGTTCGATTTAAAAGCAGATACTAATTATACTATTTCAGCAAAAATTATTAACGGAGAAAATTGTAATGCATATATAGATTTTAATGATGGAAAATGTACTAGCTCATTGAATTGGAATGAAGATGCTTGTTTTACAGATATTAGTTTAGGAGCTCCTGTCAAGAGCAATCCTGGAACATGGCAAGCTGTCTCTACAACTTTCAATATATCTTATAATTCAAAAGCAACAGCAGGAGTTAATGGCGAAAAACCATATTTTAAAAAAGTACATTTACGATTAGTTGTTGATGGATGTTCTCCAGCTAACACATTACTTTCTAACGGTGTATTCTTTGATGATATCTCTTTAACTGAAACACAAGCAAATATAGATAACATTTACAAGACAGAATTCCCAGAATCTCTTTCAACACAAACAGGTTGCTGTCCTGCTGATTATTGTTGGGATGGAACAACTTGTGTTAGTAGTGATTTATGGACTAATAATGCTACTTATTCTCCTATATGGAATCAAATATTGAATGCAACAAAATACGGATTATATTATGGACATGTAAACACTAGTTTGCAAGATAAAACTGTTGGTTATAGATGTATAAAATCTTCAGATGGTAATGCATCATGGACTTTGAGTTCTATAAAGTATGATTGGAATTATAAGACTTCAGGATATTGTGCAAAAGAGACAGATTGTTTTGTTAGTTCTACTTATGATAGTAATAAAGGATGCATACGTGACGGGCAAATAATATCAGATTCTCCGTTTACAATACATACGGGAAATCATTATTGTTATTCTGGAAATTGGACAACCAAATCTTATATTGTTGCAGTGGCTTTACAAAATTTATCAGAAGGAAAGCCTTACACACTATATTGTGACACAGACACTGTTAAATTATATGGTTTGACATCAAGCGATGTTTTATCTGCATGTATTTTAACAGCAAAACATGGTCCGAATGACACAAGAATAATGACGGGAATAGTGTTAAAAGATCAATCATCAGAAGATGTTAAAACTTTCATTAATGGAAGAATTTCAGATTATAGTGGAATTATGCAACAAACTATTTCTCCAGGTTCATTAGCTTCTTTAGCAGATTGCAGCACAACAGGTATGAATATTAATTCAAATTATACTCGTTGCGCTTCAGGAACTGACTTCAGAATATATTATAATGAAAAATATAATTATATTATAATATCAAGCCACAAAATATTATCTATAGATACAGGAACAGGATTTGCGTTCGTATATGAAAAAATTAAAGGTTTCTTTCAAACTATATTCGGAACCAAAGATATTATATACAATACTAAAATATTCAACGCCATAAATTATACGACAAGTTATGACAAAATATATATCTTAAATAACGGAACAGGATTAGAAGTACGCGCAATAGAAGATATGAAGTATGATGAAAACGAAAGGCAAATACTAAAAACAGTATTAATAAATTATCAAGGAACAAATACAAACACCAATCCGTTACATGAATATGATATAAACAAAACAGTATCGAATGAAGTCGGAATAGGACTATTGAAAACTAATATAAGTAATTCTGGTCAAGATATAACTATAATTACAAACAAGACAACAAGTATTTGGCAATACTTCACAAATATTCTAAGAGTGAAATAATATGAAAAAATTATTAATTCTTATAGTAACGGGTATGTTATTATCGATGGCGCTTGTTACAGCATTAACTGGTCCTTGCCCATACAACTGTTATGATCGCGGAGGCTGCTATAGTGCTGTAGACTTCGTTGGTTCTTTTCCTTGTGATGCAGGTTATACGTGTGATAATGTTTTGAATGCAGCATCTTGTGTTATAAAAAAATACAATGCTTCTCTGTTCTCTGTTCCAGATTTTACTAAAGAAATAGGAGAAACCATTTTCCAATGTGATGATGGTCAAGCTGCTATTGGTGGAATGAATAGTAATGATCATGCGTGGCTTCCTCGTTATTTACGTTGTTCTAATCTCGGAGGACCAAATGTTTATGTAAATCGTACTAGTGCATATACTATTGATAGTGCGACTGTTGGAGGATCATTTTTTTGTAATGGTGGTGTGTTTGGAAGCAATTCTACTGTTTGTGGTATAGCTCTTTTAGGATGGGGTAATGGAATTGACATGTTGACGTGTTGTAAAACTCAAGGATTTATTGTAAACTATTCTGACTATGTGGGTAAATATGATCAATATTATGTTGGAACTAATTCTTGGCTTCACATGTTCTGTCCAGAAGCACATCCCGTTGTTTGTGGCGGACAAAATGGTGGTGGAAGAAATGATCGTTTAGATGCGATTTATTGTTGCGGAGTAACTATAGAAGATAATTCTGCAGTATGCAGTGATGTTGTTGATAATGATAATGACGGATTAGTTGATTGTGCAGATCCTTCTTGCCTTGGTGTGACAAAAATAGATGGAACTGTTTGTGGCGGTAATGAGCTTAATTGCAATAACGGTATTGATGATAATAACAACGGCAAGATAGATATGAACGACGATTATTGTAGAAATATCGTCGCAATTATTCCTCCTGCATGGGATATTTCAAGATGGAACATCGTTAAATCTTTTCCAACATATAATGCCTCCTCTATGAATGGTAAAGACGGAGTATGCGGCGATGATGATTGGCTTAATGGAGGATTTGAGAGATAATTTAAAGCGGTTTTATCTTCTATCATTTTTTAGAATAACCTTTTTAAACAGTATTTCTATTCTATAATTATGTTAGATGAGTATTCTTTATGGACAGAGAAATACAGGCCAGATTCTTTTAAGGATGTTAAAGGACAGAAGGAAATCGTTAAAAGAATAAAGGCATTTGTTGAAAATAAAAATATGCCTCACGTACTTTTCGCAGGACCTGCAGGCATTGGAAAGACAACTCTATCTTTAGTTACTGTAAAACAACTCTACGGAGACTCGTGGAGAGAAAATTTCTTAGAATTAAACGCTTCAGATGAAAGAGGAATAGATGTTGTTCGTGTAAAAGTAAAAGAATTTGCAAGAACAAAAGCAATAGGAGACGTTCCATTCAAAATAATTTATTTAGATGAATGTGATGCATTAACAAGAGAGGCACAGCAAGCATTAAGAAGAACAATGGAGAATTATACACAGACATGTAGATTTATTTTAAGTTGTAATTATTCTTCAAAAATTATTGAGCCAATTCAATCAAGATGTGCAGTATTTAGGTTTAAACCATTAGAAAAAGCAGACTTATTTGAAATAATAGATAAAATTGCTGACAGAGAGAAGTTAAAAATAGATGAAAAAGCAAAAGACGCGTTGGTAGAAGTTTCAGAAGGAGATTGCAGAAAGTTAGAGAATATAATGCAATCATGTGCTGTATTAAATGCTAAAATAACAGAAGAAATAGTCTTTGAAGTTGCAGCATTTGCAAGACCAAAAGAAGTTCTAGAAATATTAGAATTATGCGTCAAGCAAGACTTTCCTAAAGCAAAATCAAAATTACTCGATACAATGTTAAATTACGGATTATCTGGATTAGATACGATAAAACAAGTACAGAAAGAGATATGGGCTCTAAAGATAGATCCTAATAAAAAACTTGAAATGGTTAAAGATTGTGGAGAATGTGAATTTAGGATGGTTGAAGGATCTGATGAGTATCTACAATTAGAAAGTTTGTTGGCTAAGTTTGTTCTAATAAATCTTAAATAAGTATATTATAGAATTATAAAATCAAAAAGAAAAAATAAAAATAGCTAATTACTTAGCTGTATTTTCCTTCTACGGAACCAGTTTGTTGAAGCGTTTGGCCAGTCTCAGTATTTACATAAGCAAAGCTGATGTCTGCCTTAAACTTGTCTCCTACTGCTGGTAAAGGATTCAAATCATCACAGTCCCATTTTAATAGGAAATTTCCACCATTTGCGAATGTGCCTGTTCCAGTCATTACTGCATTTGCACATACTGTTGGGCTTGATGCAACTAATGTAAAGTTACCTGCTCCGCCTGGAATATTGATTGATACTCCCTTGTTATTTCTGAAAGCAATTTCTACACTATTAGCTGTTCTACTGATGACAGCGTTATCTACATTTGGTAATGGTGCTTGGAAAGTTGTTCTTTCTGGCAATAGTTTCTGCGGACTTAACACACCGAAGTACGCTAATGCACCGATTGCTGCTAGAACTACTACAATAGCCCATCCATAAGTCATTAAAAACTCCATGGCTGCTTGACCTCTTTTACTCATACTAATTCACCTCGTCTATAATTTCTATTAAACACAAATTGTTAGTATACCTTTATCTATACTAATATATAAATGTTTTGTTTTTATTCTTTTTTTAAGCACAATTAATTTATATTTATTTTTTTAAAACAAGATTTTTACACTATCTTTATATAATACCTATAACAGAATTATATTGATAAAAGATGGTGAGTAAAAATTCTAGTAATACTTGTAGAATGTGCACTAAAGCGCAAGTTAGCATAGAATATCTAATAATATTTGGGATAGCATTTATGATGACTTTTCCATTAATAATAATATATGCTAAACAGATAACCAACATTCAAGCAGATGTAACTAATGCACAAATATTTAGGGTCTCATCAAAAATTTCAGATTATGCTGAAGAAGTATACTATGCTGGAGAGCCATCACAAAGAACACTAATAATATCTTTTCCAGAAGGAATAACCTCAGTAACATTAAATAATACATTAATAATATTTAATGTCACCACAGCAGACCTTAATTATGTGGTTGTGAAAGAAACATCGGCAAATCTAACCGGATCTATAAGATCATTCTCCGGGCAGCACGTAATAGCGTTTAAAGCTGAAAAAAACTATGTCAACATTACAGACAAATAAAAATCGTGGTCAGATAGCAATAGAATTTTTGTTACTAGTAGGTTTAAGCTTCGCAATAATCATAATACTCATGATTTCTGTCTTTTATCTTTCTGAAGATAATACTACGCGTAAAACATATACTGACTTGATGGATTTTGGTAGATCATTACAGCAAGAATTATTATTAGCATCAAATTTGGAAGACGGATATATACGGCCAATAAATATTCCTTTAACAGTGAATGGTTTAGATTTTAATATAACAACAGGGACATATAATAGTACGGGCTATCTTATATTATCTTATAAGGCAACGGAAACATTTTTTGTTGTTCCATCAGTAAATGGAAGTTTCATAAAAGGAAAAAATATCATAAGAAAAATGAATAACACATTATATATTAACTAAAATGATAAAAAAAACAGGACAAGTGTGGAGTATTGATTTTATTATAGGTATGATGCTTTTCTTATTTGTATTGCTTCTCTCAGTAAGGATAATATTAACAATGAATACTACAGAGCCATACGATTTAACATATAGAGAAGCAGTATATCTTTCAGATAATGTTCTATCGGAAGGATATCCTAAAACCTGGACAACGAGCGATGTTATAATTCCCGGAATAGCTTTAGATAACAAAATAAATGCTGAGAAATTATTCAATTACTCTTTATTAGAATATAATAAAACAAAAATCGCTTATCAAATAACAGGAGAATATTTGTTCTACTTTAGTAACGGAACAAGCATACTTAATGTTACGCAATGTATTTACGGATTTAATGTTCCTGTCACGAGTGATTGCGAACCAATAATATCAAATCTGACTTATTCCAATTTAGCAAAGATCGATAGAATAGTTTTTTACGATAATCAAATATTACGAATGACTTTTTACGTTTGGAGTTAACGAATTATATGAAGAAAGCAATATTTTATACAATGGATGCTTTGCTAGCATCAATGCTCTTAATAGGTGCTGTACTGTTAATTTACTCGACATATGAACAAAATTCTTCCGGTGTAGAACAAAAAATCTTCTTGACACAAGATATACTCACAGTATTTTCTGGAATAACTCTTTCTGAAATAAATAATTCTTTTATTACTCAAGAATTCGATAATGGAAATATCACTAACTTAAACAACACATTATTAGAACAGATAGGAGAATATTGGGCTTTAAACAATACTGTAAAGGCTCAACAACTATTTAGTTCGGTTATGTCGGAGGAATTGATAACTGGTAGTGGTTTAAGACTATCAATAGATAATGAGGAGATATATATAAAAAATTATTCTTCAAAAAAGAGTTTATTTACATTTAATAGAATGATTTCTGGAATAGTTAAAGGAGCTCCTTTAACAGGATATAGTTCGTCCGCTTATCTGAAAAAAATTCGTGATAAGAAAACTTCTTCTTACGCTTATTTCGGCGGCTTTATCGGACAAGGTAATATTACTCTAAGATTAGATTTGCCTGCAGATTTTAATTCGACTAAGCTCATTGATTCATACATAAAGATAGAGACTCCCGGATCTTTTGAAATTTTTATAAATGGAAATCAGTGTGGAACTAATTATTCTGGAGCAGCGGGTCAGGTAAATCTTTGGACAATTACTTCCTGCAATGCCTCTTTAATATCCGGAACAAATAATTTTACTTTTGCCTTTATTTCTCCCCTAAATATTTCTTATGTCTCTGGAGGATTAATAAAAGCAACATATATAACTGATACACTAGTAGAAAATGTTGCAACAGGATACAAAAGAGTTTATCTCCCTTCAGTAACAGGATTCATAAATCTTTATGACGCAGTATCTGTACAAGGCATAATTACAGATATAACATTAAATATAACTTATGACAGTATATATTCTACATTTTTTACTTTTGGAAACGAAACGTTGTTTATAGATCCGGGTCAAAATACAACTAGAAACATATTTATTGTAAAAAATAATCTATCTATACCTCCAAGCACTATACCTATAAGAATGGCTCACACAAATTTATCTAATATTAGTGTCTTAGATGCAGGGGTTCCATCTGATTCCTTCTTGGTTACAGATGTATCTGGAAGCATGAATGATTGCGCCGTTTATGTCAATCAAACAATGTGCAGATATCAATACAAACAGGCATCTTGGTGGTGGTTCTGGCTGACAACGACTTGCGCATACAACAATGTTTCATGCAATAACAACGAATGTGGAATATCTCCAATATATTCTACAAGAAGTTATAGTATAATTAATCAAAGTGTATGTTCAAAAACGCTTCTAGATGTAGCCAAAGATGCTGATAAATTATTTGTCGAAGTGGTATTAGGTGCATCTTCTCTACATAGAGTTGGCTTGATAGATTTTTCTAATGATGCGCACACACCAACAAATTTAACTAACGTGGAGAGTGTTTTAGATAGCGAGATTGATACATATTCTCCTAATGGAGGAACATGTACTTGTTGTGGTATAAATTATGCAAGAAATCTTGTTAATTCTTCGACTAATAAAAAATTTATGATTGTGCTAAGTGATGGAGAACCAAATTATTATTGTTCGAATTACAACGATTATACAGGCACAAGCGGTAGCGATTCTTTATCTGAAAGTTGGGCTATAAATGCTAGTATTTTAGCTTGTCAAAACAATATAACTGTTTACGCCATAGGTTTTGGTACGGCTATGACTGCAGCCGGACACAATATAATGAAACAGATTGCGTGCAATGCTTCTTTATACTATAATGTCACAGATACATCGCAACTTGAAGATGTGTATAGAAATATTTCTGAACAAATACTTATTGCAGCTAATTTTTCATCCCAAACAATAAATCTTGTCGGAAATTTTAGCCCCACAAAACTTCATACAGATTCATATATAGATTTATATTATCAGGATTTAAATCCTATTGATACACAGAATAAGATTTCGGTTCTTATAGAATCTCCGCAATTTAATAGTTGTAATGTTAGTATAGATATTCCTTCAGGCATAGTAATTCAGGACGCATATGCTGCTTCTTATTCAAGTAATCATTGGACAGATTTATTGAAAATAAATGAAAACGTTGTTTTCAATCTATCACAATATAATTCTTCTTATGATCTTCTTGGAGATCCTTTCTTAATACAAATACCTTCATTATTGCTTTATCCGGGTCAGTCGAATAATATCTCTCTACGCGTAGGAGATAGCACAACAAATAGCTCGAACTGTTCAAATAATAATACTTTAATTTATACAGCACTAGTCACAGCATCCGTAGCAAGAACAGACATAAAAGAAAAAAATGTCGGATGTACTTGGACGGTCGAATATGTTGATGGAGAAATAAATACTATTAAAGTTCCAGCAGCATATGCGGGAACAAAAAATTGCACTTATACTTCAGTTAATATTAGTTACGATTTAGATGATACTTATGATGTAGCAACATATAGCTTATTAAAACAGCTAGATACAGAAAATTCAGGCAAGGTTTTAGTTAACATAAATAATTTAGATTTAGAGATAATAACTACAGTTATAGGAGGAGTGCCTTATCTTTGGGGACCCTCAATAATAAGGTTAGAAGTATGGCAATAATAAAACTGTTTGGAAAAAAAGGATTCACTTATTTGTTAGTTTCTAGTTTAATCATAGTAGTTTTATTAGGGATTTTTTTTGTTTCTAATCAATATAAATATCAAGATCAAATAGAGTCTCAATCCATCAGAATAAGAGCGATGAATGATTTTGTTAATAATTTTAATAATGATGTACATAGAGCAACCCATACCTCTGCATTTAGAGCTTTAATTTCTTTAGAAGACAATGTAGCTTCGAACGGCCAATATTTACCAAATATTACACAAGCATTCGAAGAAACATTTTATAATGGAACACTAAATGGTACAAACATTCAGTTGATGCAAAATTCAAGTTTTAAAGATTATATACTTAAAGTGCATTCGTTAGCAGAGTCTCTCGGTATGAATGTCAATGCAACCGTTACACAAATAACATTAACACAACCAGATCCTTGGTCTATAGATGTACATGTATATATCGTGTTAAACGTCAGTGATGTGAAAAATTTAGCGTCATGGTATACTACAAAAGATTTTATTACAAACATACCTATATATAATTTAAGAGATCCTTTATACGGCGTCAATACACACAACAAAATTCCTAACACTATAAGACAATTCAATCAAACACCACTAGTTTCAGGAACAGATACCACTAATCTTAAAGCACTGATTAACGAGTCTTATTATTTAGAATCATCAGACGCTCCTAGTTTTCTTATGAGATTTGAGGGGAAGACGGACTCGAGCGCTCAAGGAATAGAAAGCATAGTAAATATTCAAACAATATCCGATCAAGGAATAGAGGTATATTCCTCGCGACCAAAAATAGATTATGTTTATTTTAATAATATAACCGTAAATAAAGTATGTGCTGTTCAAAACATGCCTACAGATATGAATTTCGTAATATCTGTTGATAGAGTTAATTTATACGAAATTTCGGGCTTGAATTACTCTGTTACACCAGCATGCCCTTAATTATGTAGTTGATTAAAGAGAATAATAGTGTATATATTCCGTAGTCGTAACAAAATTATATAAGTAGTCGAATTTATTTATAAATAGATTGTGTTAATAGGTGAGTGTTGTAAGAAAATATGAATAATATCAAAACAGGCGTAGATAAGTTAGTAGATCTTGTATCGCAAAAAAAGAAGATCAGCGTAGATGAATCTGCAAAAACTTTAGGTGTAGGAAAGGAAGTAGTACAGGAGTGGGCGGAATTCTTAGAGGAAGAAGGTTTAGTAACTATAGAGTACAGTTTATCTAAAGCATGGATTATGGAAAAGAAAATAACCAAAGAAGATGTAATAACAGGCGGTAAAGAATTATCTTCGCAAAGAGATGCGTTTGCTAGAAAAATAGAGGTAGCAATAACATCTTTAGATCAAGAAACGTCAGGATTTGAGGAAGTAAGAAAAGAATTTGTAAATATACAAAGTCACATAAAATCAGAGATAGACACGGTAAAAAGTCAATTATCTGAACTAGAAAAATATGATTCGTTAAAAAGTCATTTAGATAAGGAAATATCTAGACAGAAAGATGAATATGATAAGGTTGTAAAGGATGCGGCTGAAAAACTAAAGTTAGAAAGTCTAAAATATGATGAATTAAGAGTAGCTATTTCTAAAGAGCATAAAAATATAGAACAGTTTTCACAAAAAATTAATGAGTTAAAAGCAGTGCGTACAGATTATGAACGAACAATAAACACATTAAACGAATCTCTAAAAAATATTAACAACATATTATATGATCAATCTAAAAAATTAGATACGTCAACAAAAAATATTCAAAATTTCAAAGACTTACTAGATAAATTAGATAAAGATTTATCCGAAAAAAAAGAAAGCGCAATTATGCAAAAAGTTAATTCTCTAAAATCTGATTATGAAAGGTTATTTAAGAATCAACAAGAAATGGATAAAGATTTACGTGAAAAAATTAAAGGATTAAAGAGTTATGACGATGTGAGTTCTAAAATACATAAATCGTTCGAGGGATTTTTCTTAAAAAACATTAATACAGAAAAATTAATTGCTGAAATAGAAAATGACAAAGAAGGACTAAAAAAAGAATTAGAGACGATGAAAAATAAAATATTGACATTTAATATACTAGCTACAAATTCAAATGTAAAATCTCAGATCAAAGAGATAGAAGAGATATTAAAGAATTATGAACACAAAAAAGTCGGAATAAAATATAAAATTGAGAAATTAATTGCCACATTTAAGGGAAAGTAAATGTGTCTTTATATTAATAATTATTACATAAATTATTTGACGGAGTTTCTGTGAAAAAAAAGAGGACGAGTAAAAAAACAAACATTAGTCGACATAAAGATAGAAATAGTATTAGTTCTAAGGGGAGCATTTCTACCCAGGCAGAAAATAACTTCGGAGAAAATATTATAGATAGTTATGAGTTCAGGTCAGAACGTATTCCTATAAATGTAACCATACTAAAAAAACCTGGAGAATTTGTTCCTACATATGATTTAAGAATTTCTGTAATCAGTAAGACTACTGAAATGATTCTAGAAAAAGTAAGATTAGAATTAATACGCAGAGTAAGTCTAGGCGCTGAAGATATTGGAGATACTAAAAAAACCGATTTAGTCGAGGACAAATTTAATCAGTTAATAGATATATTAATAGATAAATATTTTCCAGACAGCGATCAAGATACAGTAAATTTTCTAAGATCTTATTTAAAAATTAATAGTTTAGGTTTAGGAAATCTTGAATTAGTAATGAATGATGAGAATCTAGAAGAATTAGTTGTTAACCAAGCATCCGAGCCAGTGTGGGTGTATCATAAAAAACACGGATGGCTTAAAACAAATGTTTACTTGAAAAGTGAAGAACAAACGAAACATTACGCAAGTATAATTGGTAGAAAAGTAGGAAGACAAATAACTGTATTAACTCCTTTACTAGATGCACATTTAGGTAGTGGAGACAGGGTTAATGCAACATTGAGTCCTGTATCAACTAACGGTAACACTATAACCATAAGAAAATTCTCTAAAGATCCTTGGACTATAACTAAATTTTTGAAAACAAGAACAATTTCTCCAGAAGCAGCTGCATTGATATGGACTGCCATACAATATGAATTATCTGCAATAATTGCTGGAGGTACAGCTTCAGGTAAAACTTCTGCATTAAACGTTTTTAGTAACTTTTTCCCACCTAATCAACGTATAATAAGTATTGAAGATACTAGAGAGATTGTTCTGCCAAAATTTTTACACTGGGTTCCATTAAATACTACGCTTCCAAATGCTGAGGGCAAAGGAGAAATAAATATGGGAGATTTGCTTGTAAATAGTTTGAGAATGAGACCAGATAGAATTCTTGTAGGAGAAGTTAGAAGAAAAAGGGAGACTGAAACATTATTCGAAGCAATTCATACAGGACATTCAGTATATGCAACATTTCACGCTAACAGTGCCAAGGAAACCGTAGAAAGGTTAACAAATGCTCCTATTGAAGTACCAAAAATAATGCTTCCGGCAATATCATTAATAATTGTACAATTCAGAAATAGAAGGACAGGATATAGAAGAACTTTTCAAATTGCAGAAATACTTCCTAATGGAGATTCTAATGTGATGATGCAGTACGATATAAAGAAAGATGTTCTTGTTTCTATATCAAAATCTAAAGCATTATATGATAATATTTCATTATTCACAGGAATGAGTGTTAATGAAATAAATAAAGAATTAAAAGAAAAAATTAAGGTACTAAACTATCTTGTAAAAAAAGGAATCGATGATGTAGATGGTGTAGGAAGAATAGTTGCAGAATATTACACTAATAAAGATGAGTTAATGAAGTATGTGAATAATAATAAAGATTTCCCTCTAGCATCACAACTAGTTTTAGAACAAAACATCGCAACGAAAAACGAAGTACTAAAACCAGAATCAGAAAATACTGCTATTAAGGAAACAAACATCAAAGAAGAAAAAACAGTCAATAAAAAATAGTTAAGATAACCTTTATCTAATAATAAAATGTCGTTATACTCGTATATTGCTAAAAATATTCCTGGATTAAGACTAAAACTTAAACAGGCAGGCATATTGCAGGAGCCTGAAGAATATGTACGTTCTACATTTATGACTTCACTATTCATGTCTATAGGAATATTTTTTATATTCTTCTTTTTTACACTTTCAGGATGGGCTACATTAGTTATCCCTTTGAGTCTGCCTTTGTTATTTATGTATTTTGTAAAATTTGTAGATGTAGCTATTGAAAAAATTAAGAAAAGAATTGACGAAGAAATAATTTTTGCTGGAAGATTTTTAATTATAGGTTTAGAATCTGGTGTTCCGATACACAAAATATTCGAGGATATGGAAAAAAATTACGCTTATATCGGTTACTATTTTGGCGAAATATTAAATAAAGTATATCTTGGAACAAGCATGGAAGATGCCATTAATGAAACATTAATTATTTCTCCATCACCAAATTTACGTAGAATTTTATGGCAAGTAATGAATTCAATGAAGACAGGAACGGAAGTTGGTGGAGCATTAAATTCTGTGATCGAACAAATAGTGCGGGAACAAGCAATATCTGTACAAGAATATGGTAAAAAATTAAATCCTTTAGCAATGTTCTATATGACTATATCTATAATCGTTCCATCATTAGGAATAACTATGCTAGTTATACTTGCATCATTTATAGGATTAAAAATAGGTATGCCTATATTGATAGTACTAGCCATACTAATTGCATTTGTACAATTCATGTTCCTATCACTAGTAAGGGCTTCAAGACCTTCAATAAGTACATAAAATAAAACTAAAACACAGTCAAATAAATTAGAAAATGAAACTAGACATAAAAAAAGAAAGATTTCACGAAAATAAATTTAAGGAGGAATTATTAGATTCACATAGTTCAGACAAACACACATTTAAAGATCTTTCCGGAATTAAAAATGCAAAAAATATAATTAATAACCTATTTAATGAACATTTTAATCCAGAAGCTCTAAAGGATCAAGGAAAGGATCGTGTAAAGGAGAAAGTTAAAATTTCTAATAAAATTACTACAAGATTTGATAAGAAGAAAGTAAAATCTAGAAAAATCATCGGATTATTATCTGATTTTACATCAAAATTAGGTTATGATGAGAATCCTAGAAATACACACACTAAAATTTTAAAGTATGTGTCTTATTTTCAAATATTATTATCTCTATTATTAATGATTATTGTTTTTGTAAATCACAAATCTCTCGATGTGTTGATAACTTTTCTTATAGTATTATGGACACTAGTTTTTGCAATAATATATTTGATAGTGTTGTTCGGAATTTTCATGTATTTAGATGTAAGGATGTATCAATGTGTGCGTGAGATAGAAGAATCTCTCCCAGACTTTTTACAGTTAGCTTCAGCAAATATTAGTGCAGGAATGACTATAGATAGATCTTTATGGTATGCTATAAGACCTAAATTCGGTATACTTGCTGTAGAGATGGAAAATGTGGCTAAAGCAACAATTGCTGGTGAAGATTTAGAAAAAGCACTAGTAAAGCTTGGTGGAAAGTATGATTCTAGAATATTAAAGGAAACTATAAACTTAATCGTTGAAGGAATATCTAGCGGTGGAGAGATGGCACAATTATTAAATAAACTATCTGTAAATATTAAAGAAACACAATTAATGCGTAAAGAAATAAGTGCAAGTGTAACAACATATGCTATATTTATAGGCATCGCTACAGTAGTTGCTGCACCATTACTTTTTGCACTAAGCACAGAGCTATTACTAATTATTCAAAAAATCTTTAGTACAATCCATATAGATAAGAGTGTAGGTTCTTCAGCACTATTCTCTTTTAATTTCTCATCAGAAAGTATTACTATAGGAAATTTCCAAAGGTTTGCAATAATGGTTCTAGTAATATCTTCATTCTTTTCAGCATCAATAATAAGCGTTATAAGAAAAGGCAGTGTAAAAGAAGGAGTCAAAACCATTCCCTTATTTATAATAGTATCAATAATAATCTACTATGTGTCGTTCAGCATGTTTCAAATGCTTATGGGAAGCATATTCTAAGATCTTATTTAATAATATATCTGTAGTAAACTAGATATTTTTAGAAACGATATTTAGAATTAAATATATAAATTAAAATAAAAAAATAAAAAATTTATTTAGCCTGTGCCAATATGTCTTATGGTTAGGTCTGATGTTATGTGTTGTAAATATGTGTAGCCTAGTTGTGCTTCTAATGGTACTTCTACAACAGTCTTTGAACTACTAACATCTACTGTACAGTATAATGTTGTTGTTTCCTTACCAGATCCGTCCTTGAATAATCTAACATATCCGCCCACGTAACCATTTTTAGTACTTGTGCCATCCATTCCTTGACAAGTTACAGGGACATTTTGTCCACCAACCAATACTGGCTTGAATCCTATCCATACCTTACCACGGTCTGTGTTACTTTCCACATCATTACACTCTAATTTATCATCTTTAAAGAAGTTATCTCCGCTGCCAACATGTTTTAGTGTTAGTGTTAAACCCATCTTACCGTTTCCTGCGTAAGATTCTTTTAATGATGCTATAGATATTGGTCCTCCACTGTTCTGTGGATTCTTTTCTCCTTCAACTTCACAGATATCCTTATTGTTTAATGCCTGCTCTGTTGTTCCTTTGACACATAATTGTGTTGCCATTCTAGTCTTGTATTTGTAACAAACATTAGCCCATATCTTCTGCTGTAAATCTCCTTGAATTGCAGGTAAATATTTGAGGTTACCAAATTCTACTGTTGCTGTTCCACCATTTAATACTGTTCCATCAAAATTCTTTACAGCTCCTTTAAGATCTGTTCCAAATCCTGATTGTTGATTAAAGTATTTCTTAAAATCTGGAATGTTAGAACTGTATGTTCCAGGATCTAATCCCCAAATCTGTACATAACCTTCAGTTGCAGGTATGGTATTTTCTCCAACATTCTCTAATTTCATTACAATGCTGAATCCTCCTGTACCGCCATCAGTTGTTTTATCTGGAGGATTTCCTGGCAAGAAGCTTGTCTTCAATCCTTCTGTACCACCAATAAATGTTTTACCTACAGTTACCTGATCGCCGCATCCTGTTAGGAATACAGTCATGGCCAAAATGGTTAATAATACCAATACTTGTTTCATAATATCACCTTTCAATACTATATCTTTTTAACTATTATATCTCTATAAATAGATTTAGAGTATCCATACCATAATTCAACTTCTAATGGTGCCTGGTATGCACTTGTTGGTGTGCCTTGAGGGAATGTTACTGAACACGTAATTTGTCCATTACCTCCCTCATCTAATCTTATGATTTGATCTGGTATGCAATTCATTGTAATATCATAATCTGACAAATAAACATAACCAACATAAACTATATTTTTATCCGTTACTTTAACAGTTGCGCCAGATGCAGGATCACATTTGTATAAACTAAAGTAATCGTATAGTTCATCATATGAATCTTTTTTGTTTAAATGTATATTAATAGTAAATACTGTTCTGCCCTTTCCTGCTTTTTGTTCTATTGTTGTTATAGCTACAGGAGCGCCTTGTCCCCCTCCAGCACTAACTGTTTGTGGAATACATGACTTTCTAACATTAGAATATGGTTCTGGATCTATACAAACCATTGTTGAAGCATGCGTTGCATAATCAAAACATGATGTAACCATTATTCTTTGTCTAAACTCTTCAAGTGATGGTGGAAGCGTTAATATTGTTGCTGGGAATTCTACAACATCCATTGCACCGCCAGGATTATTAGGATTTCTACCTTCGAGATCAAACAATTTAAGCCATCCTCCTCTCCATCCAAAACTATTAAACATACCCATAGTTATAGGTCTCAATACAGAACCTACTCTACCTTGAGCAACTTGCGTACTAATTCCTGTCAATCCATGACTACTAGTTGCTATAGTAAATCCTAAAGAACTAAATAATGCAGATCTATCGTTAACTCCTCCATTAAATGTGGAGAATGACATTATGTTTCTGTCACCAACTTTTTGAAACCCGAAATTAAGATTATATCCTTTACCAATATCAAGACCGCCAAGATTAAAACCATAATTTTGACCTCCCTGATACCATCCACCAAATACTGGTCCACGCATATATCCGCCAATACTATAAGGTCGAGTATATCCATCAACAGCTACAATATTAGGATCAAATCCGTGAATAAATAAGGCCCCATAACTATCAGAAGAACCAAGATTTTGAATCTGAACATTAATAGGAATAGTATTAACTGTAGGATCTCGTCCTTCTTCTGCAGCTTGACTATCATAGTAGAATATTGCTGGAGGACTATCTGATAAAAATTTCATCTCTACACTATTATAGCCTGTATAATATTTAGTATTACCATAAGTGCTTGTACAACCAGAAGCAACAATCAATGTAATAATTCCTAAAAATAATAAGAACAACTTATTTAAGCTAAACTCACGCATCATTTTAGTTAACCTCGTATCTATAATATATAAAGATTTTGTTTTTAATTAGCATGTAATGTGATCTTCGCAACATCTAGCTCCTGAAGGCATATCTGTTGGATCTACTCCGTTTTGTTTAAGTAAAGGACATAATTGTTGAGGAGTATAACACGCACCATTATTGTTATTAGAAGGATAATAATATGTTCCTGATATACAACTTGACGAACATTTGTTAGTTCCTGGACAGTAAGGTTTAATATTATCATTTACTAATTTTCTGTAAAACCAAGAACTAGTAGATATGTCATCCTTACAAGCAAAATCATTATTTCCTAAATTAAATAAACTTACAGAATTAGCACCACAAGCATCTGTGTCTGTTGGATGTTCTTTACAATACATACATCTGTTTACACAATCTCCGCGAAATAATACTTCATATGCTGCGCAAGCTTTATACGCATAACATGATTGTCCCAGTCCTTCTCTACAATATCCCGGAACACAATTTTCTCTTAATAAAGCTGTACCCGTACATGAAAACGTTGATTGACAAATCATTGTTGGCAGTAGTTTTGTACTATTACACAAAGAATCTGAACGTCCGTTTTTACAATACTCACATAATTCTTCGCATTTTCCGTTATTGTATTTAGAACCTGCAGGGCATACTGTTGTATCGCAACAAACTATTCCAGCACTTCCTATATTACAATATTTTGTGTCTGTGAAACATCTTCCGGCTTCATTATTAATTACATATCCTTTGTATTGATCTAACATTGTTCCAATACATCTAAAGTTTCCATTAAATTTCAATGTACTGCTTTGATATGCCGTACAATTAGGACTTGTAGGATTAGAAGAACAGTATTCACATATTTCATAACATTCCGAGCCAACTCTTATTGGTTTATCTGAAGGACATGGTATTGTGCTGAAATCTACTCCTGTAAGATTTTGATCAGTGCGTGGTGCTGTTGTGTTTCTTAATAATAGAGAGATGTCTGTAGTTGGCACTGCCGTCATTTCAGGTAATATCTTAGGATTACAACAATATTTATCGTTACCGCAGAATCTAGAATCACTAACTGTGAAATTAAGATTAAATAATCTGTTTAAATATCTTCCATCACAACATTCAAAAGAAGTATTAACTCTAATATTTATATCATTAAAGTTCTTAGCAACACAATTGTCTGAGTTTGCTGCTTCTGGTTTGGAACAATATTCGCAAAGCGTTATGCATTTACCGCCGTAATTATAGATTGCAGCAGGATTATCTGTAGGAGGACAAGTTTTCTTATCAATATTTGCGCAATAATATGTATCTGCATTATCTCCCCCGCAATATCCTTTAATGCATGCACCACTTTGTGCATAATTATCACAATTTTGGCTTGCTGTATCTGCATTAGAGTTTAATTTAGTGCATGTAAATCCTGTAAAGTCAAAACCTTTTTTGCATGTTGCGGTATCATTAGGATTTATTTTAGAACAGTATTCGCATTTGTCGATACACTGTCCATTATAATTTACTTGCCATTGATCGCACTGCGCATCGCTACAACAGTATAATTCTCCAGGACAATAATTCTTAATACAACTTCCTTTCTTTTCTTTTTCATTACATTGAGTTAATGTACAACTACATCCAAAATTTTCAAAACTAAATCCTTGAGTAAAATTTGATGGAACACAATTAACTATGTCTGTAGGGTGTGCTGCACAATATTCGCATTTTGTATAACATCTACCATTATATTCTATTTGATATGAAGCGCATATTCCTTGTGTTACTGGCTGATCTATATCATTATTGCTTTTAATTTCAATTTCTTGTTTTTCAATAGTCGTATAAGTATACAATATTGTTATTGTTAATGGCGATTCGAAATTTTTATTGCTACGTAAATATTTACTATTAGTAGTATTTTCTCTTAAACCACATCTAATATATGTATCTTCACCATCTTTAATTCTTACACTGTTATCCTCGGTACCATTTTCATAAATTCTGCCACAAAGAAGATATTCTCCAGAAAGCTTAGCAAAAACATTAACTCTACTCATCTGAGTATTATCGTTAATATTTGTATCTTGACATGATATTGCACTAGTTACATATCCTCCACCATTATTTGCAAGATATACCTTAAATTGTGGTTTAATAAAACTTCCCTGCATCATTATTTCAGGTTCAATTTTTGTAACAGTAATAGGAGCTCCCTGTCCAGAACCGCCGTTGTATGGTTCGCTCTTACATGCTACTGCTTCTGTATTGCTCTGAGTCGAACTTTTAGTATCTATACATGTAAATGTTGTAAATTCGGTTTTATAGGGATAACAAAGATTATATGTTATAGAAGTTTTGGAAGATTCTCTTAATTTAGTCAATGGTTTAGCTCTAAATGAGTACGTATAATATTCCTCATCACCAGCAGGATATTCTGCACTTCTACCATTTAACGCTATACTTTGAACATTTCCTACCTTAGCATTATTACTTATAGGCATTACGCGATAATCATCAAAAACAATTTTTAGATTTCCGGGATTATTACTGCTTACTGTTCCTGCACCAAGATTTTTAATAAATAGACTCATATCGAAGTAATCTCCTTCGTAAAGATCTTTAGCATTAGAAGTAGCAAATTCAATCCTTAAACCCTCGGTTCCTATACGATACTTATCAGTACTGCCTCCAGGCATACATGCAGTGATTAAAACTGCTAAACATATTATTAATATTAAATTAATACTTTTCATAAGCTCACTGATTCTTTTCCACAACTACCAAAGTGCTTTCTTCAATACTATATTCATAAACTGCTCTTGCAGCGAACGTTTTAACACTCTTTAAATCATTTCCTAATAATTTTTTAACATCATCGAATTGCATTCTACAACTAACTGCATCAAATACATCCTGTGCATTAGCTGTATTAATATTAAATGAATAAATGTTTCTATACGTACTTCCATCAGTAGTATTCCTAACATATATGGGATTTCTACTACATCCTACTAGTTTTACTTCATCAGGAACGTCAAGAATATATCTTATTCCCCTAACAACTTTTCCTTGAGGCCATTTATTCTTTAAGCTTACTCCAAAAGGATAACTACTGAGTTGAACATTTTTGTTGGTCTCATCAATTAGAATCCTTAATGGTTGTTGTAATGATGGTAGTCCTAATTCTACAGGTCCTCCTGTGTATGTTGCAATAGTTTTCTCATCTATTCCTAATGCCTTGTACTGATCTGTTCTTACTCCTTGACTAACAAATGTATATTCAATATCTGATGTTGTTTCGAATTGGAAATTTGCTTTGACTTTAACATCATAACTTCCCTCTTTTAATTTCCCCAGATTGCAGTCTACAATGTTTTCATCATTCTCACGCATATTCGGTAATTGTGAGGGTGATACACTTCCAGATTTAACATCTGGGATGTAACAGAATAAACTTATTATTGGTACGGCTTGCTTAACATTCTTTGCAGACACTTTAGCTTCTACATAAACTTCTGAATTAGTATTATATTTAGACTCGAGGGGTTTCACATCCGTAATATATATTCCTACTTGACTTTCTTCCTGCCCTTCATATGGTTGGCCTGTAGCTTGAGCTATGGCACGTTTAATAGACGTGTCAAAAGTCTTGTATGTTTTTTCGAAAGTACCCATTACACCAGAAAGTACATATTTTACTCCTGCCATAGGATCTTTAATTAATGTCTTTGTATTTTGGTCTGGAGCAAAAGTCACAATAAGATAAAAGACTAATATTATTGCCCATAATACGAAATATCTTTTAGACCATTTGTTAATCGAACTATTTTCAGGAAATCTAATTCCTAAATATAACGGTAATAATGGGAATAAGAATATCACACCAGATATTGCAAGTATCCATCTATTATCAGGGAAGAAATTAGGCAAGAAAGGTAAGAAATACGCTAGGACCATAAATCCGAAAAATTCCATTTCTTCAATATCAGGTCTGCCCATCTTGTAAACAACTATCACTGCGTAAATCATCATACCAAGATATACGAAAACCATAAATCCTGGTCTTTGAAATTTAGTCATCGCATCAACGAAATGAGTTAATAATGCAATCCAGAAAAGTATGGTTAGATGTCCATTATCTGAACTACTATCGCCTGATCCTCTTCCACCAATAGCTTTTCCATCATTACGTAATTGTTTTAAACGTTCATCAGCAAGTTTCTCTTCTTTCTTCTCAAGTTTTTCTTTCTCTTTATCTTCAGCAGCATTATTATTTACGACTGTAGAACTTGTACTAGGATTTCTTGCTTCTTCTAGGGCTTTAGTTTTTGCAGCAGAATATTTATTTGCAAAATATGCTTTAGGATCTTCTTTAATAGCAGAAGCTTTTGTTTTAATATCAGAAACTTTATCCTTTGCAGCTGCAACAGTACTGCTTATTGATTCTTTAGCTAAATCTTTTTTTGCTCCAATCTTTGCAGCTGCGCTTATTATTCCCATTTTGAAATTAAAAGAATCTAACCCTCTTTTATATTGTAATTATTATCTTTTTATTATAGCTATTATTGCATACTATTACTTGTTGTTTTATCTTACTTGTTTAAACTCTACTCTTATTTCAGCAATATCGACATCGGTTTCTACAGGGACTATTTCTATACTATTAGTTCCTCTACGCGAAAAGTCACTGATAACTTTGCTATATTCAATGCTTGTTGTATCTATTCTGAAAGTGTGTCCATTAACATTCATATCTACACGTTTTCTCTTACTGCCATCAACAAATCTAACAAACATTTTAACTTCATAACTATTCATCAAAGTATCTTCATCATTATTGTTATTTATTCCAGCAACGTTGCATGACAAAGGTCTGGAACCATCTTTCTTTACATATCCTGAAGAGCATAACTCACATTCACTAGGTGCGATTGATGGTTTACATTTATCAACAATACCTGTTACAGGAACTTCCTTACACCAATAATTATCTACACTTGCCGCAAAGCAGCAGTCCTTATCATAATATTTTGATGGTTGTGGAGTATTTGCAGGACATAAATTATCAGTATTATCTCCATACTTATTTTGACAATTAGTTGGAGCATTACTATAACTATCATAGAATCCTGTTTTACAAATATTACAGTCATCAGTAGCAACATAGAATCTGCATCTATCATTAGCATTTAATGTTGGTAATGAACACCAGAATCCATTTCTACTGAAACAACAATCTGCATCAACAGTTTCATCGCATCCAGAAGGACATGTTCCATCATAATCTCCACATCGTGCTGTATTGGTTTTTACATTAAAGTAATCGTCTTTTAATTCAAAGAAGTAAGTCCTATATGCAGGTTTACTCATCGTAACTTTTACATACATATTATCTAGAGTGTACGAACCTTTAGTACTTGAAAATCTTAATTCGTTAGAACCAGTAAGTAAATCGTTTTTATTAAGCGCTGCAAATGTTCTAGAACCACAATCAGCTATTGAATTATATATTGTACGCTTGTTAAGATCGATTCTTAATGCTCCAGTATCTTTAAAATTACAGTTAGGATAGAAGTATAATCTTATAGCTTCAAGATTATCTCTTTCTGTCTGGCTTAAACTAAAATATTGTACTGCTTCAGAATTACTATAATCAGTAACATCTCCTGTTATTTGTAAATTTTCTAGACTATATTTGTTAACACTCCAGAAAGCCCATCCTGGTGATGGAACAATTAAGCTTAATCTGTTTGTATCACTTAAATATTCTGTATCCAAAACTATTGGTTTAGGATTTGTAGCAGTTATTTCTGAACTAAATATTTCACGATCATTTAATACAACACTAATTGGTCCTTTATGTTCTCTAATATTAAATGATAGGAGTACATTTTTTGTTCCTGCCTTGTTAATATTAAAATCAATATCATATTTTGCTTTTTCTCTATCAAATAATGCGTGTAACAGTGAGATGCTTGGAACACTCTTAAGTATTTGTCCAGATGTTGGTGAAAGAATTCTAGTTGCCGGTAAGTCATACACTTTCTCATTAGTATTAATATAATTAACTAGGCCAACATTTTGTTTAAGCAATACAGAAGTATCAGTACTTCCTGTACCATTAACATTTTTACCAGTCCTATCACCCAGTAAATCTGTTCTTATATCTGGTGGTAGAAATAGTATATACAATATTATTAATACGGTTAGTATTGCGACAAATGCTGCAGCATTACTAGCATATTGTGCCTTTTTTTGACTCATAAGATTCACCCTAAACCATGCACTCATAGATGCAGTATACCTATACTCGGATTATAACCATAAATCTTAGTATTCTTATTTATAAATCTTGCTATTGTTATAGACAATGAATAAAATATGTCTAAATGTGTTTAAAGGGTTAAATTTAAAATCTTATGATGATTTTGTAATTTCATGAAGATGATACATAAGGACTTAAAGCACGGAACTTTAAAGGTTAAAGTAGATAGCGGACAAGATTTATGGTATTTATCTAATATCATAGAGATTGAGGATTCGATTTCTGGAATGACTGAGAGAAAAGTAAAAATTGGTGGCGGAAGTGGGGATGAGAAGTCGAAAGTTACAAGACGAAATGTTTTCTTAAAAATAATTGTAGAAAAGATAGATTATGATACATCACTCCGAGTTTCTGGAAAGATTACTGAGGCTCCGGAAGATATTCCTAGAGGAGATTATCATACATTTGATATTAATGAAGGAACAATAGTAGAAATATCTAAAGTTAAATGGACAACTTACTCTTTAAAAAAATTAGATGAGGCAGTAACAAATCAGCTTGCAAATATACTTATAGTAGCTTTTGATAGGGAAGAAGCAATATTTGCAATACTAAAAAATAATGGTCATGAAACATTATCGGTACTAAAAGGAGATGTATCTAAAAAAGACATGGAAGAGAAGAAAACAAATTTCTATCAAGAGATACATTTACAATTAAGAGAGTATGATAAAAAATATTTATTTGATAATATTATACTTGCAAGTCCAGCATTCTGGAAAGAATATGTGCTAAAAGAGATGAAAGATGATCCTATAATAAAGAAAATCGTCCTTGCAACATGTTCAAGCATAGACGATGGAACAATAAATGAGATATTAAAGAGGCCAGAACTGAAAACAGTATTAGACAAAGACAGAGCCACTAAGGAATTAAAGATTGTAGAAGAATTATTAGGTCAAATAAGCAAAGATAATGCCGTCTATGGTTTGAGAGAAGTAGATGAAAAAATCAAGTCTGGAAATGTTAGTATTCTATTAATTTCAGAAAATTTAATTCTTCGAATGAAAAAGGAAGGAAGCTATGAAGTCGTAGAAGCTATAATGTCTGGAGTTGAAGCATTAACTTCAGAAGTAAAGATAATCAGTTCAGAAGATGCAATGAAAAAATTAGATGGCTTGACTGGAATTGCAGCATTACAAAGATGGAGAGAAAATTATTCTTAAAACAAGGATTAAAATTATATTGAGGAACGATGGTAAAATATACTAACGAATTAATTGCTGATATCAAGGACAAGAAGGAATTAAGAGCATTAGATGATAAATTCGTTCTGCAAAAGTTTGAAGTATTTCTAAAAAGTAAAAGTTACGAGCAGGAAAAGAAAAAAGCTCTAGATAAATTAGAAGATTCTAAAACATACAAACAATTCACGAAAAGTAAGGAACATGATTTCTTAATTAAACAGATACGTGCAGAATTAAGAAAAGTATACGGTGTTTTTATAATGGATGGTTATCAAAACAAAGAGAAACTATTAACTTTATTAGATGAAGAGTTAGATTCTGAACAAGAATTACAAGTACACACAAAACTATTGTTGTTACATAAATCTACGAAAGAGAGAATGCATCACTATGAGGAATTATATGCTACAATATTTGAGCGTATAGAAGAGTTTGAGAATGAAAAGAAAGTTTTAACAAGCGATAAATATATTTTTATGGATCTAGCGTGTGGCTTAAATCCTGTAAGCAACATATTTTTTAGAGATAAAATCAAACGTTATTACGCTTCCGATATCTCTTCTGAAGATTGCAAATTTTTAAAAGAATATTTTGATAAAACTTCTGTTGATGCAATAATATTTCCCTTAGACTTAACTCAAGAAGATAATTTTCCTAAATTAAAAAAAATAGCTGTAGATATATGTTTCATATTCAAAACACTTGATGGTATAGAACGAATAAAGCGGAATATTACAGAAGAATTACTTAAAAATATCTCGACAAAATATTTTGCAATAACCTTTCCAACAGTAAGCATTAGTGGGAGTAAAGATATTGCTATGAATAAACGATGGTGGTTTGAAAAATTATTAGAGAAATTAGGTTGGGAATTTGAGAAATTCGATATCAGTCAAGAATTATTATATGTTGTAAGAAAAAACTAATTTTTAGGATTTATTTGTTTCGTAAGTAATATTCTGTCCACGTATTCTAATAATTTTTCATATTCTGCAGGTTTTGCAAACACTTCACATAAAGATACTTTTTCTTTCAAATCTGTGTAATCGTTAGGATTTCCTGTAAACAGTGCTATAGGCACATTATTTCCTGACTGTCTTACCATTATAGCTATATCGCTACCTTTTGGTCCGGGAGGCATTCTACCGTCTAGTATTAAGAAGTCTAAACCGCCTGTAGATATTCGCGCAACAGTACTATCTCCAGAATTTGTTATCTCTACATTATATGTGTTTGATGGTCTTTTTTGTAAAAGATATTCTTTAAGCATTTCTGCTATTGCGTTATCGTCATCTGCTATAAGTATATTATACATTATCACACCTGGTAGAACTCACCAACAGTTTTTAAAGATAATTAAAATAATAAAAAATAAAATTAATTTATAATTTCAAGACAGTCTTTGCAGGCTTCATCTCTTTCCATGCTAATTCGAATAAATCTTCAAGTGCGTTAGCAAAGAATGGAGTGTTTACCCATATGCCAACATCGTATGTTGGATGTACATCTTTATCATCGTTGATCATAAATAATATTTCTTTCCTATCAACAACAATAATTCTTGCCTTGCTGTCAGTGTGTCTTAATTCAGCTACACTACCTAAATCTTTAACTGCTGGTATAGCATCCTTGTTTAATGGTGCAGAAATTCTTATTTTAACACCACGTTTCTTTAATTGTTCAAACACCGGTTTTAGACCTTCTATTTTTCTTAATAATCCTTCTGTTGTAGTCATTATAGTTACTGTTTCTTCAGCACTCTTAATAACTAGTTCCATATGATTGTATAGATTGTGTCTTCCTTTTAGTGATCCTGACAAGTCTGAAGGTTCAATAATTTCTACTCCTTGAGTGTGTAAACTATTTAATTCTTCAACAACGTCAGTTCCTTTAAGATCTTCTAATCTCTTTATTCTTTCGTCAGATTCTATTCTAACGTTTTTCTTGACTCGTTCAACAATTTCTTTAGGAGATACTGCAATGTATTTGATTGGTTTACCAATTTTCATTACAACAAATCCTTTCTTCTCAAGAGATTCTAGAATGTCATAACTTCTGCTTCTTGGAACATTTGCTATATCAGATAATTCTCCTGCTGTTGACACGCCTCTTGAAAGAAGAGCTGTCCAAATTTTTACTTCGTATAAGTTAAGACCGAAGTATCTTCGTAGCTTGCTTAAAAATTCGTCTTTAACTATCATTTTAACCCCCCGACAATTACTTAGTCGGTAAATCACCCCTTTTTACTCAACTATTATTATCACTTGAAAATGAAATATGAATACTACTTTATATATGTTACGGTTTTTAACCCTTATATAATAGTTATAGAAATGTTACTTGTGAGCAGGGATGAATTTAGATTATATTTCCGTCTCGAAAAATATTTTTTTATTAAGAGCAATAATTATTTTTTATTTTTTTTATTATACTTATAATTTGATTTTCTAAATTTTTTTATTTTTTTATAAAAAACTATTTAGTTTTTTCAAACTTTTTTGTTTGATTTATTTTTTAGTGTTTTTTTTCCGGTTTTGGGATATCTTTCTCTATTTTTTTACTTAATCTTTCTCTTTTGTGTCTTATTCTGTTTTGAGTAAGGTTATGAGTGTTTAGTTACTGTGTGGTAATTATTCGTTCTTATTTTGTGCTTTTGTCCTCGGGGAATGGTCTATTAATAATAGTAAGTTTTATATATGTCTTATGTATTAAATCCATAAATTTCGGGGGTTTATTTATGGATATACAGAAGATAATAGACGGACTTCATCCATTAGAAAGAAAAATACTTCCTTTACTGACTAAATATTCCTCTATTCCTAATTTAGTAGATAATTCTAGCTTAAAAGAGATAGAAGTAATCAGAGCAATCCAGTGGCTTAGAAATAAGAATTTAATAGACTCTAAAGAAGATTCTAAGCAATTAGTTTTTCTTGATAAGAATGGTAAAATCTATCTAAAAAGCGGACTTCCAGAAAGAGTGTTCCTTAATTCTTTAAACAGAGAGATGTCAATTAAGGAAATTGAAAAGACTTCAAAACTTTCAAAAGAAGAAGTATCGGTGTGTTTAGGTTTATTAAAGAGAAAGAATGCTATAAACATTGGAAAGAAAGGCAATGATGTTCTAGTCTCTTTAACAGATGTTGGTAGAAATATCTTAAAAAAAGAGATGATTGAAGAAACTTTCCTAAAAAAATCATTCCCATTAGATCCAAAAATATTATCATCAGAAGAGATTTACGCGTTTAACGAATTAAACAAGAGAAAAAATATTTTAAAAGTTGAAGTACAAAAAGTTAAGACTATAACATTAACTCCTGTAGGGATATCATTATTACAAAATGTTGATACATTGACAAAAGATGTAATTGATGGATTAACACAAGATGTTATTAGAAACAAGAGTTGGAATAATAAAGAGTTCAGATCATATGATGTGAAATTTCCTGTTCCTAGAATTAATTATGGTAAGAAACATTTTGAGAATGAAGCAATAGATTATATAAAATCTATTTGGTTAAACCTAGGATTTAAGGAAATGTCCGGTCAAATGGTTCAAACAGCATTCTGGGATTTAGATTCATTATTCGTTCCACAAGATCATCCTGCACGTGAAATGCAAGATACATTTTACATTAAGAAACCATCTAAAGGAACGATTCCTGAAGATTTAAAGAAGAAAGTCAAGGCAGTACATGAGAATGGTGGAGATACAGGAAGTACAGGATGGAAGAGTGCATGGAATGAAGATAAAGCAAGAGAATTATTATTAAGAACTCATACAACAGTCCTATCTGCACACACATTATCAAAATTAAAGAAAGAAGATTTACCATTGAAATTCTTTAGTGTAGGTAAATGTTTCAGAAATGAAGCTGTAGATTGGAATCACTTATTCGAGTTTTACCAAGTTGAAGGAATTGTAGTAGATCCAAATGCAAATTTTGACAATCTTAAAGGTTACTTAAACGAATTTTTCAAAAAAATGGGTTATACCAAAGTAATGATAAGACCATCACACTTTCCATACACTGAACCAAGTGCTGAAATAATGGCATACAGTCCAGAAAAACAGCAATGGATTGAGTTAGGCGGAGCAGGAATATTCAGGCCAGAAGTTACAAAAACATTACTAGGATTTGAGTGTCCAGTACTCGCATGGGGTTTAGGATTAGGAAGAGTTGCAGTTCCATATTATAAGATTCAAGATTTACGAGATTTCAATAGAAATGATTTGAAACAATTACGAAGTATGAAGAAATGGTTATTACAGCCACAATAAACGCAAAGTTACAGTAAAAGAGGTTTAGGGAGCAAGAATGGATGATAAGAAAGTGTTCGAGCTGAAACGCTTGGAACTTGCATACAATAAACAATTAATATTCATGATTGGTGTAATGATTGTAACATTCGCAGGATTGTTACTTTACATATACAATGTTTACGCGTACAGTTTCCAGTTGATGTTAATATCAATTGTACTTGTAATAACTGGTTTGATTGGGATGTTTAACATCGACCAACATATGAAAGAATTAAGTAAAAAGATTAAAGGATTATAATTCAGGAGAATAAAATGCCAACTGTAAAATACAACAAGAAAAGTTTAATGGAATTACTTGGAAGAAAAGTTTCCGATGAAGTACTTTCTAATAGGATAAACTATCTTGGTGCAAACTGTGAAGGAGTAGATGAGAATGAAGTTACGGTAGAAGTATTCCCGAACAGACCAGACTTATTATCAGAACAGGGGCTTGCACGTGCATTAAGTTCATTCATGGATATTAAGTTAGGATTCAAAAAATATGATGTTAAGAAAAGTGGTGTTAAGGTTGTAGTAGATAAATCTGTTAAAGGTATAAGACCATTTACAGCATGTGCAATCGTTAAAGGATTAAAATTAACTGATGAAAAGATTAAGGAATTAATTCAAATTCAAGAAAAATTACATATAACATACGGGCGTAACAGGAAAAAGGCAGCTATAGGAATATATCCTCTAGAACATATTAAGACACCAATATATTATAAGGCATTACATCCTGAAGAGATAAAATTCAAGCCATTAGATTTAAACAAAGATTTAACTGGCTCACAAATTCTAGCAATTCATCCAACAGGACGAGAGTATGGTTACTTGCTTGATGGTAAGGAAAAATATCCTGTATTTATTGATGCTAAACAATCAATAATGAGTATGCCACCAATAATTAACAGTAATAATGTTGGAAAAATTGCTGTAACAACTAAAGATGTATTTATTGAATGTTCAGGATTCGAATTTGATTACTTACACACATGTTTGAACATCATAGTTACGGCACTTGCTGATATGGGTGGACACATTTACAGTGTTGATTTATCATATCCTGATAAGAAACATGTAACTCCAGAACTTAGTGGTAGAGAATTAAAGTTAGATGTTGAATATGTAAATAAGATTTTAGGTTTAGAACTAAAAGAGTCAGATGTTAAAAAATATTTAGGAAGAATGGGTCACGATTATAAGAATAAGAAAGCACTAGTTCCAAACTATAGAGCTGACATTTTACATCCAATAGATTTAGTTGAAGATATTGCAATAGCGCACGGTTACGAAAACTTTAAAGGAACATTATCTGAATTTTCAACAGTAGCTCAAGAAAAGCCAATAAGCATATTCAAGAATCAACTAAGATCAATACTAATAGGTCTAGGATTAATCGAAGTTAAGAACTATCATTTAACAAATAAAGATAATCAGTCTAAATTAATGAATTATAATATAGACTTAGTAGAATTAGAGAATAGTGTTACACAAGAATATACTGTATTAAGAGCATGGGTAACTCCTAACTTGATGGAAACGTTACGATACAATAAACATTACGAGTATCCACAAAATATATTTGAGATAGGAACAGTATTCAAACTCGACGATTCATACGATACTGGAGTTAAGGAAACAGATAGACTAGCTATAGGTTTATGTGGTAGTGATGCAAACTTTACAAAAATAAAACAAATATTAGATGTAATTGCTGAAGCTTTAGAATTAAAATATGATTTGACAGAGACAGAACATGGTTCATTCATTAAAGGAAGAGTTGCACGAGTCTTGTTAAGTAATTCTAAGATAGCATATGTTGGAGAGCTACATCCTCAAGTATTAATGAATTGGGGGATAGAAATGCCTGTAGCAGTACTTGAATTAAATGTTACAGAATTATTTAATCTAATGAACTTTCCAAACGATAAGGTAGAAGTTACAGAACATTCAAAAAAGACTGTTTCGAAAAAAGAATCAAAGAAACAAAAGCCAGTTCATAAGAAAGTTCATTCTAAACCTAAAAAGAAGTCTAAGAGATAATTAGCCAGGCCATCTTTTGTAGTGTCCGTTTGGCTTAAAGAAGAAATGATTCTTACCTTGATACTCTAATCTTATAATAGTATCATCTGCAAATCTTGAAACTGCAAAACCAGAAGTTCTAAGAAACTCTTCTTCTTCATATTGAGTTAATTTTCTGTCGGAATTAAGAAAATCCAACAATATATTATATACTCCTTGAGAACCAATATTTTCTTGGACAGTTTGATCCAATACTGTGTGAATTTTTGGTGTTTTCTTGGTTTTGTCTGCTACGTTGCTTTTGTCTGTTTGTACTATCGTTGTCATTGGACTCTCGGAAGTTTTAGTTTATTTAAATATCTTTTCATATCAAAATTTATAAAATACTGATTTATTCTTTGAATTATGAATGGTAAGATTGTTTCTATAAGAGAAGTTGCTAAAGATATTCGTGAGTTTAAGATACAGTTAGATCAACCAATAAGATTTATTGCTGGACAGTATATGATGTTAATGTTTGAAGATAAATCTAAATTCAGAAAAGCATATAGTGTATCAACATATAATGCAATGGACAAAACCATCACTCTTTACATAAAGTTGGCCGGAGAATTCACACACAAACTTTTTTCATTAAAAATTTTAGATAATCTATTCGTTTACGGCCCGTATGGTAAATTCATATTAAGACAAAATAGAAAATTAATGTTTATTGCAGGAGGGATAGGAATAGTTCCACTGTATAGCATGATAAACTCATTAGTTAACGGTCAAGGATTTAATGATTTAAGAGTATATTATGCGTGTCGCTATGAAAACGAGATGGCATTACGCTCAGAGCTAGAGTATTTAAACAAAAATAATATTCACGTAAAATTATATTTTACGCGTGAAGGAAGTAAAGAGAGATTTAAGATAGAAGATGTAACATCTGTAAAAGGATTTTTAGACTATGATTATTTCGTTTGTGGTCCTGAAGTTATGATGAGTGAATTAGTTTCTGAGTTGAAAATAATAGGTGTGCCCGAAGAACATATCTATAAAGAATCATTTATTATGAAATCTCATTCTTAAGTTATCTTTTCATTCCTGTCTTGTCTTTTACTAAGAATATCATGTGTCTCGTTTGATGCATTGCTGAGTGTAATGGTTTTCCAATTAACATTTCGTAAAATAGTTTCTTTTCATCAACATTCTTTTTTACTGTAAGTTCTTTTAATGTATGATAGAAATAAAATGTTACTATAGCACGCGTGATTGCAGATATTAAAAATATCCATAACACATTAGCCACTGTATCTGCGCTTATGACATTGCTCTCTATAAGCCATCCACCAAGTAACCCGCCGATTAATACGGTGAATCCAAATATTATGTTGTAATATGCTATGCCTTTAGCACGTTTATCAACAGGAACTGTTTCTAGAACGTAATTAAATGTTGTTAATTCAAATCCTGCCCATGCAAATCCTGTAATTACTTCTACAAATAATAATACTACAAATATTGTAGATACTTCATGTATAAAATATCCTGTAAGGAACCATGCTAGAGGTACGATTGATACTAAAAATGATGATATGAACATAATATTCTTGTTTCCAAATTTATCACTATATTTCCCCCAATATTTAAACGTAAAAATTTTTACAATCATAGGAATTAAAACTATAATACTATATTGTAGATATGAGAAATGTACACTCTTTAACATATATACTGCAAAAAACGGTGAAGCAATCATTACTGCTAAACCCATTATGGATCTATAGATTATGAAATGTCCAAAATTATTATTGTTAATATGTTCTAAAAAATGTTTAAATGTATAACTCCTATCTCTTGTAGGAATATACTCTGGTTCGTAATGTTTATAGAAATAATATATTGATACTACTCTTCCGATAAATGCGACAGTGAATAATATTCCGAACCCTATCCAAATATTTATTCCTTCATAATAATTCAATAATATTCCAGAAAGTATTATGGTTACTAGCATATATGTTAATGTTATCTTGTTTCTTTTACTAAAATATCTTGCACGCTCCTTATCAGGAACAACTTCTCCAATCCATGAATTCCATCCTGGAGCAATGAGGTTTGAGAATATTAAGTATAGTGTGAATATTATTGTAAGCCATAATACACTATCAGTATATAATGGGATTAAGAATAATGGCAGTAATGTTAATGATTGTAAAATTGAAAATAATATTACAGGATTCTTACGTGTCTTATACTTATCAACAATCTTTGCACCTAATAATTGAAATATTGCTCCTAAGAATGATGGTACTGTAGATATTATTCCTATTTCTGATGTGCTTGCTCCAAGTCTTATAGCATATGGTGTAACATATTGTTCACCACAACCATACATGACACTCCATGAAGCACCCTCAGCTATGGATGCATTTTCAGTCTGCTTAATTTGTTCCTTTGTTAATTTAGGACGTTTCACAATCTTATTTGATAGAACTTATATAAAAAACTAATTGAATAATAAAAAAATAATTAATTAAATAAGATGGCTGCATAACTTACTGAATTCTTGTATCGTTTTCCTTCTGGAAGATCTTCCTCTAAGTCTGCTGACGTATAATAATGTAATAATTCTATTTTGGACTTTTTCAAAGTTTTAAGAAGGGTTGCTATAGCATATAAGCCACATATTGTTGTTTGCGTTTCATCAATATATCCCATGAAACCATCTGAATTAAGATTTTCAATAAAATCAATTGCTTTCCTGTCCATTGCATAAATATTCTTTTGAACATCTACACTGAACGGTATATAATGATAATTATGTCCATAATGCGTAAAGTCGCTGCTTACAATTATTACAACTTTTTTTCCACTTTCGACAATTGTTTCCTTTAAGTCAAGTCCTAATTTGTTATAATCTATGTTGCTTAATATTATTGGCAGTATCTTTAATTCATGCATCTTATCTTTAGTAACAAATTGTAAGAAGGGTAATTGCATTTCAATACTATGTTCCATTTCATGTGCAACTTCATCAACTACTAACTCAGAATTTTTAGTTAACAACGCTTTCGCAAAGTCTTGATCTACACGTACTAAGCCAAATGGTGTTTCATATCCTGCCATGCTTACAGCGTTTCCTGTACCGGCATGATTTGGTCCTAGGATAATGTATATGTCTGCAAATTCTGATTCAGCTATTTCTTTATATGCCCATGCTGCGCATGCTCCAGAAAACTGATATGCTGCATGTGGTGCGATTACTGCTTGAATATTCTTTGTACGTTTAAGTAATGGTAATGCTCCTGGCCCGTTTTTTCCTTCAAAACACTCTGTTAGTTGTCTCTCTAGAGCCTGTTCATTCTTTTCATAAAATTGATCCGCATATACAGCTTTACGTGGCATAATATCACCCGAAACTATTACCTCTATAGACTGTGTTATTTATATGTTTTATGGATTAGTAAAAAACTTTATATACAACAACATTACTGAATTCTTATTCGTGTGGGTGATATTTTATGAATAAAATTCTACCGTTAGCGGCTATGGAAAAAATTCTGAAAAAGGGTTCAGCAGATATTCGTGTAAGCGAGCCTGCAAAGGAAGTTTTGCGTGAATATTTAGAAGAGAAAGGCATCGAACTTGCAAAAGTTGCTGCAGAATTTTCAGTACATGCTGGTCGAAAGACTATCAAGGCTGAAGATGTAAGGCTTGCTGCAAAGAAACATTAAAATGAATACTGGAAAGTTAGTAATCGGATTGACAGGAACACTTCTAGCAGGGAAAGGCATAGTTACTGAAATATTAAAATCTAAAGGTATGCATCATGTTTCTATAAGAGAATTAATCAGAGAAGAATTAATAAAAGATAATATTGCATTAACAAGAAAAACTATGCAGGATATTGGTAATTTGCGTAGAAAACAGTTTGGTCAAGGATATTGGATGCAAAAAGCTTTAGATAAGTATAAATCGTATGATTCTCCATTAATAATTGAAAGTTTAAGAAATATGGGTGAAGCAGATTATTTAAGAGAACATTCAAACTTTGTATTAATCGGAGTTGATGCACCATTCGAAATTCGATGGGCACGTATAAAGAAGAGAAATGTAGATTCAGACTTGATAGATCATGACAAGTTTGTAATAGATGATGCACGTGATCGCGGCTTTAATGAACCTTTAGACGGTCAACAAGTAGGAATGTGTCTAGTTCATGCAGATTTCTTAATCAATAATGATGAAGATTTTACAAGACTTGAAGATTCTAAACTATATCGTGATGTAAACGAAATATATAGAAAGATAACGAAGAAATAATTATCTTCTTATAGCTTTTATAGTCATAAAATCCGCTGTCTTCTTTGGATTGGAACTTTCATAATCTCTATCCTCTAAAAAACCATCTAGATAAAAATATTTGAAAAATGTTGGAGAAAAATATTCATCAACGGTGTGTGTTGGGAATTTAAGATCTACTTTACCATGATATAATCCTATATGAATTATTTCCTGAACTTTATATGCTTTTTTCTTTGATGCTAGCTCGCGTATCGGATGATCAACAGCCATAACTAATACTCCTTTTGGTTTAAGTATTCTTGATATTTCCTTATATGCCTTTTCAAAATTTTTCAGATAATGCATCGAGAATCTTGCTGCAACTACGTCGAACTGTTTATTTTTGAATGAAGTTTTTTCTATGTTAGATAAAATTGCACGTTCAGGATGTGTAATGTTCTTTTTTGCTTCTTTAATCATATATTTTGATGTATCTATGCCCCAGCATTCTTTAGCTCCAAGACTTTCGTAAAGTATTATGTCTCTGCCAGAACCGCATCCAATATCTAGAACAATTTTTCCTTTAATATTTGGCAATAACTTTTGCATTGCATTAGTTGCTCTATCTTTTCGACTACTAAAGAATTGTTTTTGTTGAGAAATATATTTTTTTCCAATTATTCCGTCATATTGTTTCAATATATCCATAATAACTTAAGAATTAAAGTATTTATTAATTTACTTATAAAAAATTATTCTCTTAAGGGTTTTATTCTTCCAGCTTTTATATCTTCCATTCCCTCTACTAATTCTTTTAATAGTTTGTTCTGTTCTTCTATTAGTACTTCTTTTCGCTTCATAGTGATGTTACCTCGCCGAATTATTTAAATTTTACGGATTTTTTGAAGTATGTTTGTAAGGCTCCTTTCTCTTTGATTTTATCTATCTCTTTTTGCTGTTCTTTCTTATCACTTACAGTCATTACTAAAACCACAAGTTCTCTTTCAAATACAGCATAATATACTCTATACTTGTCCAATTTCATCTCTCTTATGAACGAGTAGCCTAAAGGTTTTCCGGCATAAGGATTATTTGCGAGATTTTCTATTCTTCGTAAAATATCCTCTTGCCTGTTTAGTGGGATAAGTTTCTTGAATTTTTTATCGAATAATTCTGTCTTGTAAATATTATACATCTACTAATAGAATATGCGACTCTTTATATCTCGTTCTCAATAAAAATCGCAAAGTTTACGAGAATTCCGAAGATTTATTCTTCCCAATCCTTGTCGAATATATCTTTTAACGTCTTAGACTTCTTAGGACCAATCAAGTCAACTTTCTTTAAGTCTTCTTCAGATGCATTGATTATATTTTTTACATTCTTGAAATGTTTTAATAACGGTCTAGCGCCCCCCATTCCAATATTTGGTAAAGCGCTGATAAAATATTCTTGTTGTTCTTTAACTGACATTGGCTTATTGTAATGATGTTGAACTTCAGATTTTCCTTCATCCTGTTCACGCTTTGCTATTGCCATCAAATATTCTGCAGTATCTTTACTATTCCTGGTCTGAATTAATGGAATACCGTATGAAACTGTAATTGTTGCAATCATTCCTCTAATACTATTTGGATGTATCTTTCTTACATTATAGATATCTTCAGTTCCTTCAACAATAATAAGCGGTCTTTCATATTTCTTTAATTCTCTTAATTGAGTTAAAAGTCTTCCATCTATAATTGAATCAACGAAATCTTGAACAGTCTTATATTCAACAATAACACGTGAGCTGAGTAGAAAATCTCCTATATCTAATTTTTCTAAACCTAATTCTGTCTTATCAAATAATTCTTTTAGAACATTAGATCCTTTCTCACGATAATCTGCAATGATTCTTAACTTGTTAGTCTTCGGTTTTTGCTCTTCCACTTTTTCTTCAAAATCCATTAACGTTTTAGCAACTTGATTGCCATCATTATCTTTCTGCTTACTCGTACTATAATTCTTAGTTATCTCGCCTATGGTTCTATACATTCTCTTTTCCTTATTTCGTGCAACATGATAATATACTTCATCAACAGTATCTTTAGTAATAAGCATTATGATTCTTCCATCATCTAATCTTCCTGTTCTTCCTGAACGCTGTATTTTTCTTATTGCACTTGGAACTGGCTCGTAGAAGATGACTAGATCAACCTGGGGGATGTCTAGCCCTTCTTCCCCAACAGAGCTTGAAACTAAAACATTAAAATCAGTATTCGTAAATTCTTCTAACATTTCCTTTTGCTTTTTTTGACTTAAACCTGTATCTTTCTTCTTTGCTTGACCTACGAACAACTTTGTTTTAAATCCTAATGCGTTTAATTCTTTTGTAATCTTACTTCCAGAATCTCTATACTGTGAAAAAATAATAATTTTCTTTTTTATATTTTCTGAATTATTTTTATCGAGTTCTTCTGTAACTATCTTTTTTAATTCAGTAAGTTTTGGATGTTCAAATTTTCCCACAACTTTTTCGAGTTTTACGTATGCACTCCTAAAATTAATATCTCGCGCTAAATTAATACTTGCCTTTGTTTTTCCAGTTCGTGCTTCACTCTGTAATTTATCCATATATTCTTTTAACGAGTCTAGACCTTGTGTTTCAACAAGTTCTATTGCATGATGAATCTTAATCACTTCTGCTAAAAGACTGAGTGCTTTTAATGTTTCAAAATCACGTTCTCCCTGTGCTATTTTTGCATGTATTTCTGCTTGCATTCCAAGAATATTTCTTTTAGAATATTTTACTCCTTCAGTTGTGAATCCTAAATTTTTTAATTCAACAAATTTAGACTTATAAGATGCATCAAGATATTTTTTAATATCAATAAATTCATCTGGAAGTTCAACAAAAACTTTTTTTATGTCAACATCTTTAATGTACGGCTTGACATCCTCGTCAGTTGTTGTTCTAACTTCTATTTTTTCAATAAATAAATTCTTACAGACTTCATTAATAGTTTCATGATCAGTTCCAGGGGAGGCTGTTAACGCTAATATTCTTGGATGAAGTGCACGTTTAATATATTGTTTAGCAACAAAATTGTACGAGTATTCGCCAGTTGCTCTATGAGACTCGTCAAATCCTAATAATGAAATATCAGAGATATCAATCTTATTTGATAAGATATCATTTTCTAAACCTTGAGGAGTGGAAAAGATAATCTGACTTGTCTTCCATAATTCTGCTCTCTTTTCTGGACTGACAAATCCTGTAAATATAGTCATTTTAGCAGCTTCTAGATTGAAATGTTTCTTAAAAACTTCAGCATACTGTTCAATTAACGGTCTTGTTGGTCCTAATAATAGAATTTTAGATTTAGGATACATACTTAACCTGTATGCTGCCATCATAAGAAAAATCGCAGTTTTTCCTACTCCTGTTGGGAGAACAACCATAGTATTATTATTCGTACACGTACTGAAAATAGACTCCTGATAGAGTCTAGGTGTAAAGTCCATAAGATAATTAACAACTCTGTCCTTCTTCATATACTCCTCAGCAATCAATGTGACAGTATCCATGTTTTTAAAGCTAATGACTGCTTTAAATACCTTAGGCATGGGTGTCCAGTGGTTTTGTGCTCGAAATAATAGAAATAGGTTGGATTAATATATACGTATTATATAAATAGGATATATGACATGACACTAAGATGAATCTATAGATAATACATCTTATCGAAAAGTTTATATACTGGTATTCGTTTCCAACTTTTAAGGTATATTATGGCAAAGGCAAATATTGAAACAACAAATGGTACAAAAATTACTATTGACGGTAATGAAGACGAAATAGCTAAAATAATAAAAGCGATAAATCATCAAGAACCTCACATCGAACGAACTGTTCCTAAGGATATAAAAAAATCTAAAATGAAAACTAAATCCGGATTAACAGATTATGTGAGGGAACTCAAGGAAGAAGGTTTTTTTGATAAACCTAAAGATTTGGTACAGATAAAGAATGAATTGGCAAGAAAAACTCTCATTTATCCTATTACATCAATTCAGCCAACTCTTGTTCGATTGATACAAAATAGAGAGCTTGGCCGCTTAAAAGAAAATCTAAAATGGGTGTACGTTAAACGATGAATAGCGAAAAGATTAAGGAATTTATCGGAATTGCAAAAGAATCGGTTTCAGACATAAAAGACTTGCAGCAGAGAGAAAAAACATACGAAATTGTTCTCAATAGTTTAATAATCGGAGAAAAAACATCTAATGTCGAATCTAAACCTTCGGAACATGTTTTGTCAGGTTTTAAAAAGAATGCTCTTATTCAAAAAAAGAGAGATTTGTCCAATTCAATTACAATTCTTAGTAAAAAATTTAATGTATCTCCTGAGAAAATTGAAGATTATTTCGAAGTGAACGGAACCAATTTCGAAATCTTGTGTCCTATCTCTATGGGAAGTAGTGCCGAGGAGCATCTGATGTTTACTATACTAATTCTGACTTTAAAAAAAATAGCATTTGATGAAAGAGAATTAAATTCTGCAGATCTGAGAGATATGGCAAAATCGAAAGGCATTAAATCACTTGTTAATTTAAGCACAAACTTAAAAAAATATTCTCAGTTTATTATTCATAAATCAGGTAAGAAAGGAAGCACAAACACCTCATATAAGTTGACTATTGATGGATATAATAAGGGAGTCGAATACATTAAGAAAATTTTGTCTGGAGAGAAAATATCCGCTGAGAGCACCCCTTCAGTTTCTCGAGGTAAATCTACCAATTCCGGGATGCCTAAAGAAATAGATACGCTTTATAACGAAGGTTTTTTCGATACTTTTAAAACAATAACCGATGTTCGTGATGAATTGAATAAAAGAACATTTTTTAATAGGCGACAAGACATTGATGCATACATTAGACAGACACTAACAAAAGCTAGAGGCTTATTGATTCGAGAAAAAAAGAATAAGACTTGGAACTATGTGAAGAAAAAATGAATAAAGTTGATGAATTGGATGAAATTTTTGTTGAAAAAAACGAAACTGAAGATAAGAAGTTAGTTGTGGATATATTAAAACCATTGGTGACTATCGACAATCAAGGAAATATTTCGTTTAAAGATGCATATAATTCGTTAGATGAGATGAAAAAAGCTTTGATTTATTTAGTTTGTAAGAAAGCTATTTTATTGAGAGGAATTGAAGGTTTTGTGGAGCCATCCGGACCAGCAGAAGTAAGTAAGGGAGCATTTATAAGTATTAGTAGTGCTAAAAATGCTTTATGCACACATTATAATAAATTTCTCAAAAAAGAAAAAGAGGGATATATAGTTCTTAATCATAATTTGAGGAAGATAAAAGAACTACTTTTGAAATGATTACAGTTATAGAATTAATTAAAATGTTGTATACTGAAGGTTTTTTTAGTGATTGGAAAACAGTCAGAGATGTCCAAGAAAAATTAAAAAGAGACGGATTTAATTTCAGCGATCAATTAGTTTTGTTTTCTATGGCTAATGCTGCCAAAAAAGGCATTTTATCTAGAAAGACGGTGACTGGGCGGGTTAGTTTCTCTCAAAAAGAACCACCGCAAATAAAAATAAGAGCGCAGGAAATTGGTGAATTAAATAAAGTGCTTTCAGAGGTAACTATCAGTAAACTGGGAGATAAATTTAGACAAGAGGTGCGAGAATTGCATACCGCTATAAAGTATGATTGCGGTACTTCTGCAGCTTTTCTCTTGAGAAAAATATTAGAAAAATCTATTTTTTATGTTTTTGCTAAAAATAATAAAATAGAATTACTAAAAGACGGAAACTCTTTTATAGGATTGACCGATATGTTAAACTTATGTTCGCAAGAAAAGATTAAGGGAGTTCCAATTTTGTTACCCAAAACAGTCAAAGAATTATCTGGAATTAAGTTTTTATGTGATTCGGCTGCTCATGATTATCTTTCCAATGTGGAAGTTTCGGATATTAACTATCAACTCCCATTTTGGACCGTTGCAATTAAAGAGTTGTGTGATAAATTCTAGGCAAATACAATCGATAACAATATAAAGAACAATGCTTGTGTTATCCTGATGGACAACTCAACAAACATTCAAGAATTGAAAGAGAAGATAAAGAAATTCTGTGATGAGAGAGATTGGGACCAATTTCATAATGCTAAAGAATTAGCAATAGCTATGAATATAGAAGCTTCTGAACTTTTAGAACATTTTAGGTGGAAAAAAGATAAAGAAGTAGATGAGATGTTCACAGACAAAGAAAAGAGACAAAAAATAGAAGATGAAATGGCTGATGTTTTCTACTTCTTACTAAGAATGTCAGATAGGTACGATGTGGATTTAACAAAAGCGTTAGAAACTAAGATGAGAGAGAATCACGAGAAATACCCTATAGAAAAATTCAAAGGTTCTGGAAAGAAATATAACGAACAATGAGATTATACGCAGGAACGTCTAAACAATTTATAGAAGATACTGTTCAAAATCAAATAGCGGAAAAATTAAAGAGATCTTTTCATGATTATTATGGCAGGCAAGTTTCTCCTGGAGAATATACTTCTTGGAATAATTCTTTACAATTTGTAAAAAGCGCAATTCAGGAAAACGCATTATTAGATAATATGATTATCTTAGAGTATGAAATACCATACTCTACAAATAGAATTGATTGTTTACTTTTTGGTAAAGGTAGAGATAGCGAAGACAATGTTGTTGTTATAGAACTAAAACAATGGTCATCGGTTGATGATTCAGAAATAGAAGGCAATATTTTAACATTTGTTGGCGGAGCTAAAAGGATGGAACCACATCCTTGTATTCAAGTAAGAGGATATCATTTCTTCCTAAAAGATTTCATACAGGTATTCGAAGAACAAGGAATGGATTTATACTCTTGCGCATATTGCCACAATTATTCTAGAGATGGAGATGCTGTTCTATTCAGGCAAAAATTTCAAGATATACTAAAAGATTTTCCACTTTTCGCAAAAGAAGATTTTAGTCAATTAGGAGAATACCTAAAAGAAAAATTAGAGAAAGGTAAAGGTTTAGATATATTTAATAGATTCTCTAATAGTCCTATAACTCCTTCTAAAAAATTATTAGAACATACAAGAAGCACAATGGAAGGCAATCAAGCATTTACATTGATTGATGAACAGATAACAGCATACAATACCATTGTAGACCGTGCGAAAAAGATTGCTTCATTAAATAAAAAATCCGTTATAATCGTTCAAGGTGGACCAGGAACTGGAAAATCTGTTATAGCTCTAAATGTTTTAGCGGAGTTGCTAAAAAAAGGTCATAAAGTTTATCATGCAACAGGTTCTGCAGCATTCACGTCAACATTAAGAAAAATTGTTGGTGCAAGAATTGCAAATTTATTCAAATACTTTAATAGTTTTGCGACAGCTAAAGAGAACGACTTAGATGTTCTTATATGTGATGAAGCTCATAGAATAAGAAAAACAAGTAATAATAGATATACTAAAGCAGAATTTAGAACAGACTTGCCTCAAATAGACGAATTATTAAAAGTTGCAAAGCTATGTATATTTTTTATTGATGATTATCAAGGTGTTAGACCTGATGAGATAGGAAGCACTGATATGATTAAAAAACACGCTGAGAAATTAGGTGCTGAAATATTTGAATTTGAACTTAAAACGCAATTCAGATGTAGCGGTTCTGACGGATATTTGCTATGGGTTGATAATACTTTAGGTGTTAGAGAAACTGCTAATAGAATATTAGATAAAAGTGAGAAAATGGATTTCAAAATATTTAATTCTCCTAAAGCACTATATGAAGCAATACAAGAAAAAAATAAAGAAAAACCAAATAGTGCAAGAATGGCTGCAGGATTTTGTTGGCAATGGAGCGATACGAAACCAGACGGAACATTAGTAGAAGATGTTGTTATAGGAGATTTCAGAATGACTTGGGAAGCTAAGAGCGATTCTAAAAAGGTAGCTCCTGGAGTTGTAAAGGCATCTTTATGGGCTTATGATCCTAACGGTGTAAGCCAATGTGGAAGCATCTATACTATACAAGGATTTGAATTTGAATATGTTGGAGTAATATTTGGAAGAGACTTAGTTTATAATCCAGAAAAAAGCGAATGGATTGGTAAAAAAGAAAATTCTGCCGATAGTATGGTAAAAAAAGCTTCTGATGAAGAATTTACAAGATTTATAAAAAATGTTTATAGAGTATTACTAACAAGAGGAATGAAAGGTTGTTATGTTTATTTCTTAGATAAGAATACAGAAAACTTTTTCACTTCTCGTATTGAGTTCTAAACTCATTTAATATTGTTTTTCCTTCTTTAGAATCAAAGTCAATAAATTTTATTTTTGAATTTTTTAGGTCGACAATTCTAAATTGTCGTAATTTAAAATCAACAGTATATACTTTGAACTTTGGCAACTTAGTCATTCTAATAATAACAAAAGAATTCTATATATCTTCTTCTTATCTTTTTTCGTAAATCTTTCGAGAAATCCGTAAATCTTACATCTCTCTATTATATTTCTCGCGGAAAGAATGGACGAATGCAGTAATAAAGCTTTCAGGAACGGATCGGCCTTTCAATTGGAATATTTTCTCGCGAGCAAAGGAAACAAATTCAGCTCGATTAACAAATTCGAAATCCATTGTAGGATGATTATCTATTACACCCTGAGCAACCATCTCATGTATCTTATCTTCCATTCCGTTAAAAACAGCCATAACCCATTTATCTGTAATTCCGTCAATAGGCATTTCCTTAGAAAACAACTTAATCAGTCTTTTCTCAGCAGCATCCATCTTATGAATAGCATGTTCTCCAGTAAGTAGTTCTAAAAATAGTGTATGAAACGTCCTAATCTCTTGTATCTGATTTAAAATAGATTCTTCAACTAATATATTTTTTTGTAATAATGAAGTAATTTTCCTAAACTTACGTACATCGCAATTAGAATCAAGTAATTCAATCTCAGAAACAAGTGTACTATACAAGTATCTTGTTAATTCGTAAACGTGCTCATACTTAGTTGAAGCATTCCCTAAACATGTTTCTAATTTTTGAACTCGCTTAATCTTTTCAGAATGTTCAAGAGCATGAATATTATTAATAACCTCTTTTTCCTTATCTAGCTTTAAATCTATTAATTCACTCTCAATTATCTTTCTTAATTTAAGTATAACATTATTCTTCTCACCAAATAAGTAAGGTAAATTATTAATGAGTCTTTTCTTCTCAGGAAATGTATCCTTATACACTTGCAAACCATTTAGAACTAATCCTTCATCAACATCAATATCTGAAGCATGTTTTTCATCAGAACTAAACATGTTATTAAGCCAGCCCATAAAAAAACATATCTGTAGGAAATTATAAAGTTTACTTATAGATGTTCTTTCTGTGTCCTAATTCTATTACTATAATAATTAATCTGTCATTTTGTATGTCTAGAATTATTCTGTAATCTCCTACTCTGAATCTATAATATTTTGTTCCTTCCAATCTTTTTACAAAATAATACGGTCTGACGGTTGTTCTTTCAAGAGACGACACTATTCTTATAGCAGTATCATCCTCGAGTTTTTGCAATTGCTTTTCTGCCTTTTCTGAGAATTCTATTTTGTACATTTCCTGCTCATGATTTTTCTCTTAACTTCTTCAAGAGATACTGTTTTTCCTTCAGCAATCTGCTTCTCAGATTCTTTGATGTTCTTTTTAGTTTCTTCTGATAGTTCCATCCTATCCTCGATTAAGTCCCAAATGATATCCTCATAACTTTCCTTGTCATGACGTTTCATAGACTTTAATTCTTTGAGTAAATCATCACTAACTTGTATTGTTGTTACCATAGTAACTATATAGTACGCTATAGATTATAAATTTTATTATATTAAAGAGAATTAAGTATTATTAATAAGTATTTCTTAAGAATTTTCGTAAATTTTCCGAAGTATGCGTAAACCTTCCGTACAACAATAACCTTTATAACACAATTTCCTATTCTAAACTTATGGTAAATATTCCAGGCATTCCTCCAATATTCATGTGGATAGGATTTCTAATACTAATTGCAATATTCTTATTCTTAGACTTAGGAATTTTCAATAAAAAGAAACACACACCATCAATTAAGGAAGCTTTAATGTGGACAACTATATGGATTACAGTTTCTTTAATATTTAACTTGTTCGTATGGTTAGAGTTTGGTTCAGAAGTAGGCTTACAATTCTTAGGAGGCTATTTATTAGAAAAATCATTAAGTATAGATAATATTTTCGTAATATTCTTAATATTCGCATCTTTTAAAATAGAAGGAAAGTATCAGCATAAAATCTTATTCTGGGGTATTGTAGGAGCGTTAGTATTAAGAGGAATATTAATTGGTGCAGGAAGTGTGTTAATAACTAAATTTGATTGGTTATTCTACATATTTGGCGCGTTTTTGATATATTCAGCAATAAAGATGCTCTTTAAAGTAGATGATGATTATGATCCACACAAGAGTTGGATTGTAAGAACAATCCATAAAATAATCCCTGTATCAAGAAATCATGAAAATGGCAAATTATTCGTAAAATCAGGAGTAACAATAATGTTCGTTACATTATTAGTAATAGAATTTACAGACTTAGTATTTGCACTAGATTCAATCCCTGCAATCTTCGGCATAACAACAGACCCGTTCATAGTATTCACATCAAATATCTTCGCAATATTAGGATTAAGATCGTTATATTTCGTAATTGCAAAAGTGCATGAATTATTCAGATACTTAAATTACGGCCTAGCATTCATACTATTCTTCATAGGAGCAAAAATGGTATTCAAAGACTTTATTCATATATCCTTACCAATTTCATTAGGCGTAGTCTTTGCAGCATTAGCTATCTCGATAATAGTATCATTAATCTATAGAGCTCCGCCTATAACTAATTAAAAAATAAAAAGAATTTATATTTGTGTTACTTCAGCAGTTGCTTTCTTTACTTGTACTGCTTTCATGCCTTTGTCGCCTTTTTCAGTATCAAACTCTACAGAATCATTCTCTGTTATTCTTGTTCCTGAAGTAAGTCCTGACTCATGTACAAAATATTCTGTACCGTCCTCTCCTGCTATAAATCCAAAATGTTTTCCTTCGTTATAAAATTTTACTGTTCCTTTCATGTTAATTACCTCTACTACTGTTGTTATAGCTCAGTAATGCCCTTTCTTTTTTAAATATGATGAATTATGACTACTTTTTTGCGATGTGCATAAATTTTAGCATAAATTCACTTCTCCAGTAGATATATAAACGAATGTGCATTAACTAGCACTAGCGTCATGATAACATTTTTATATTACGCAATTAAGGTGATGATATGGTATATGATTTAATAATTGTTGGCGGGGGTTTAGCAGGAATAACTGCAGCAATCTACGCCGCAAGAAAGGAAATGAAATTTGCAATAATCAGTCCAGAACTAGGTGGAGAAATACAAAACACTACATATGTAGAGAATTGGCCAGGAATAAAAAGTATTGATGGAAGAGAATTAGCAAATAATTATGTAGAACACTTAAAAAGTTTCAATGTAGAAATAATAGAAGATGCAGTAGTAGAAGTTAAGAAAGAAAATAATATCTTTATAATCAAAACATACGGAAACACATACGAATCAAAAACAGTATTATGGGCGACAGGATCAAAATATAGGGAACTAGGAGCAAAAGGCGAACAAGAATTCAAGTCACGAGGGGTAACATATTGTTCAACATGTGATGGACCATTATTCAAAAATAAGATTGTAGCAGTTGTTGGAGCAGGAAATAACGGATTAACAAGCGCAATATATATGGCAGACTTAGCAAGCAAGGTATATTTAATAAATAAAAATCCTTCATTAAAAGGAGATCCAATACTTGCCGATAAATTAATATCAAATCCTAAAGTAGAAATAATAAATAATGCTCGAGTAAAGGAAATAAAGGGAGATAAACTAGTTACATCAATAGTTCTTGAAGATAATAGAGAAATTGAAGTTCAAGGAATAATAATTAATGTAGGTTATACTCCAATCACAGAACCAATAAAAGCATTAGTACAATTAGACTCATTCGGATATTTAGCAGTAGACAATAAAGGAATGACAAGCACAGAAGGATTGTTTGCAGCAGGAGATGTAGTAAATAATCCATACAAACAATTAGCAATATCAGCAGGCCAAGGATGCACAGCATCACTCGGAGTATATGATTATTTATCAACAAAGAAGTAATTTGTTAGATTAATAAAATATAGGGTGAAAAAATGGTTAAGATAAATGAGAAAGCGCCGGAATTTACGGCAGAAACATTTCAAAATGAGCAAATAAATACTGTGTCATTAAAAGATTACAAAGGAAAATGGGTTATACTATTCTTTTATCCAGCAGATTTCACATTTGTATGTCCGACAGAACTTGGAGAACTCGCAGATCATTACGAAACTTTAAAGAAATTAAATACAGAAGTTCTAAGTGTAAGTGTAGACACAACATTTGTACATAAAGCATGGCATGATAATTCAGAAACAATAAAGAAAATAGCATTTCCGATGGTAGCAGATCCAACACACACTATATGTAACGCGTACGGAACATTAATCGAATCAGAAGGATTATCATTAAGAGCAACATTCATCATAGATCCAAAAGGATTCATAAAAACAATCGAGTTACATGATAACAGTATTGGGCGAAGTGTTGAAGAATTAATAAGAAAGATAGAAGCGGCACAATTCGTTGAAAAGAATGGTGGAGAAGTCTGTCCAGCAAGTTGGAAGCCAGGAAGCAAAACATTAAAGCCGGGACTAAATTTAGTTGGAAAAATATAATTGCTTAAACAATGATTACAAGAAATCTAGAAAAGGCGAGAGAAGCATTCGAACATAAAGATATTAAAGAAACTATCAAAATACATTCTTCTAAATCTTTAGAACCTCCTGAACCACACATGACTTCAGGAACATACATAAAAAGTGCAATCTACGGTGGTCTAGATGGTATAATTACAACATTTGCTGTCGTGGCTGGAGCTGCAGGAGCATCATTATCTTCTGGAGTAGTTCTTATTTTAGGATTTGCAAACCTTATAGGTGATGGAATATCCATGGCTGTGGGTGATTATCTTAGCACTAAATCTGAACAGGAATATCATAAGAAAGAGCGTAAGAGAGAAGAGTGGGAAGTAGAAAATTATCCTGAAGGAGAACATAAAGAGATGGTCGAACTTTATATGGATAAAGGATATACAAAAGAAGAATCAGAAAAAGTTGTTGCGATTATGGAGAAGAATAAGAAAGCATTTGTAGATTTAATGATGGTTGAAGAATTAGGAATCTTACAAGACGAGGAATCTCCAATAAAAAACGCGTTAGTAACATTTGGATCTTTTATTTTATTCGGATTTATTCCTTTGCTTGCGTTTGTTCTAGCAATATTTTTTGGAATAGTTCTAAATATGCTTTTGGTTGCAATAATTCTTACAGCATTAACACTTTTCGCGCTAGGAGCGTTAAAAACGTATGTTACAGGAAAGAACTGGTTCTTATCAGGATTGGAAATGCTCGTTGTTGGCGGAATTGCTTCTGGAGCAGCATATCTTATAGGATATGCTTTACAAGGACTAGTATAAGAATATATTAATTTAAGTATATCTAAATTCTATATCCATATCAGAAATCTTGTGGAAAATACTTTTTTCTTTGTATAATGGCCACCATTCATACAATATATCAGAGATTGGCTTCCACATTGCAACCCATCCACCAATAAGTAAACCTTCAATAAGAATATGTGTCCATACAGTTTGTGCAATATCAGGAATTCCTAAAAGCCAATTCCTAATCCATAAACAAGCCACTAAAAAGATTATACCAATTATTAGGCTAAATTCTCCTTCACGTAATTTTAATTTAATTTCACGTTCAGCAAGAATCTTCTTATACTCAAAATAATTATGAATAGCTCTCCTTATTTCAACTTCAGACATTTTAGTACGCTGATTCTTAGGCAAATGTATAAGTATTTTCTGCTTAATTTTATGAGCATGTTCAGAAACACTACTAACAATATACTCGAATGCATCATCATCAAGATCTTTTTCAAGAAACGGGCTAGGATCAAATGAATTAAATAATTGTCCAATCCTCTTAATCTTAATCTCAATTAATTTCACATGCTCTGGAGGCATAGAAAACTTATTATAACTACCAAACTCACCACTCATAGAAATAAAATACTCCAAACTCCTTTAAATAGTTTGTTATAAGAAATAGAATAAAAAATTAGTATGTTCTAGGACAAACTTCTTCCTGTAACAACAATCCCATGTAACGCTTATCATCAACTTGATATGTTTTAACAAGATATGTTTGATTAATTGTTTCTACAGTAACCTCTTTAGTAACTTGTAAAGAATTCATATAATCCTTAACATCTTGTAAAGATTTCACAGGAACATTATCAATAGAAATAATTCTTTCCTGAGGCATAATGCCCAAATTCTTAGTACTAGTAGCATAAACATTTCTATCCACACCTACAGCACTCACACCACATGGAACATATACTGCATTATATACGACCATGCTGAATAGCCATAAATATATTAATACAAATATAGGATTAAAAACAATAGCAGCAAGTATTGTGCTCTTTCTTATTCTCTTATGCTGTTTCTTACTGACGTGATGATGAATATTGCTTATTAGAGCACTGAACGCGTAAAATAGAACAAATGCTAATACAAAAAATAAGTATATTGTATTAGATGGAATTATCTTATTACGTAGAACATACCAGAAATATCCTGTGAATACTATAGTCAACAAAAGATTAATCACAAAATTCTTTGCAGTTAACGTATAAACTTTATAATGATGATTCTTCTTTCTATACGCAATCAAGCCATAGATGAATCCTACAACGACAAACGCGGCCATTATCCATCCGATAGTATATTTAGATAATAATAAGTTTCTATCAAGTAAAATATATAATATCTTTAGGAATGCGAAGAACATAACACTAAGCATAAAAAATATCGCTGCACCCTTTAAACCGTGAAAAATGTTAACAAAAAATTTCTTGAATTTTTTCATATTCATACGAATACACCCTCAAACTATCAATACCTTAAGTATGTAATCATCTATTTATAAATTTTTGCGTAGTAACACAAATTTTCTATGATAGAATGATTATAAATACGTACAGAAACATTAACTTTTCATGACTGTACCATCAAAACCTTTTTCAGTCATTTTACTAGCATAATATACTTCAGCAGTAGAAATAGCTTTTCGAACAAGCGAATAGAATTGTGTAGCAGTAAGTGCTATATTCTTATTACTTACTCCAAGACTCTTACATGCTTCCTCATACACTTTAAGAAAGATTATGGGTTGATCAATATTCTTTAGTGTGTCTATAGTTTCAGTTATGACTTTTGGATGAAAATCTTTAATAATTATCTTCTGAGCATATTGAGAAGCGAAAAGTGCATCAAAGCTTGTGATATCAGTATTCTTGAATTCTTGTGATTTCACAACAACAGTATAATTTCTTCCTTGAGTCTTAGAAATATGCATTGCAATAATCGTACAAATAACTCTTCCTATTGAAGTTTCACTTTCTGCAGTAACATTCCCCTCACCAAGATAAGATTCATAATATGTCTTAGCATATTTAGATGTTAATTCTGCAAGATGCGCAATATGTGAACTGTATGCTTCTATAGCATTAGGTCTTATCTCAAAAGCACCAAAATCTCTTGTCTTAACTATAAAATCTTTTAAACCATCTTCTTTCAAATAAAATACTGAAGCATAAAGATATTTAAGACAGTAAGTATGCGCAATTCCAGGAAGTCCTTTAAAGTTTTTCTCGTATTTATTTGCAAACGAGTATTCTTTTTCTTGATATCCATAATGTAATCTTATCCTTTCCGTAAAGAAACGTTCTACATTTCTATAATCTATTCGTTTCAAATATATCCATTGTGAGACTAAATGTTGTAAAAACCATCCTCCTGGCCCCGTAAAACATGCAACTTCAGGATTTGAAGAATCTTCATCATAATTAAAATAATCTTCAGAAGCTTTTACACTAAGCAATTTTATCTGTATATTTAATTTATCTCCTTTAACTAATTGAGAATCATTCTTAATCATCTGTGTAAGACACATCCCGAATAATCTTACAACCTCATCTTTGAAAGTTTGATAAGGGATAATAGGATAATGTTTAAGATCTAAAAATTTGTAACTTAAATCTTCAGGATTTTCCTCGGTCCTTCGTTCCTGATATGCTATCCAATTCTTTAAATCACTTTGATAATTATTACCATTATACTCATCAAATATGAATTCACAGCTTATTCTCCCATTTTCCCCAACATATTTTTTTGCATCCATTTTTTTATACCTTTTCCTTGCCAATACACTCGGCCATGAATGAATATTTTTCTTGAGAGTATGCAAATAATAACTCATAATCTCGTATCATATTCCCGAACTTATCCTTAAATAGATTAAATGTTTTGTGAAATTCTGAAATATCTTCACTTAAAATATATATTATATAATCATATGAGCCGAATGTTCTTGCAGCCCACAAAATATTATCATTACCGCGCATATATTTTTCAAGTTCTTCAATGCCATCTTGAGTGTTTAGTTTTAAAAGAACTGTTTCGATTGATAATCCTATAGAATCATAATTTATTGCAGGCCTAAAATTTATTATATATCCAGAATTAACTAATTTACGTATTCTGTATGTCACAGTATCTTTGGATATTTCTAACTTTTTTGCAAGCGCAATATTATTTATGTTAGCATTATTAGATAATAATTTAAGTAATTTTATATCAATTTCATCTGCAACGTATTCTTCATGTTTCTTTTCAGGAATCTTTTGTTCCGGTTTCTTAATCTTTTTAATAAATTTTTCAGGAAGGACCTTTCCTGTTACAGTTTTTACTAAAAGCAGCGGCTCATCATCAGTTATTGATATTCCTTTAATAATTTCAGAATATTTTTTCTGAAACTCTTCAGGGTTTCTTGCCATTATAGATAATTCATAACAATATTTTCCTTTATAACTAATTATTGCATTTGCAGATTCAGAATGTACTGCAGAATTTTTTAATAACGCTTCCTGAATCTTATTATTTACATTAATAAACACGTGATACGAATTATATCCGAACTTTTTTACATCAACAACAGTCCTATAACCAGTAATCAAACCATTTTCAGTCATCTGCTTAATTCTGTAATCAACAGACTGTCTTGATAATAAACATTTTTTTGCAATCTTAGAAATAGGTTGACGTTCATTATCTATTAAAGCATTGAGTATTGCCCAATCTTTAGCATCAAGCTTGATTGTTGATTCTTTCTCAAAAAGTACCTTCATAATAAGAAAAATGCTTAATTAATATATAAATTTTAAGAATTATTCATAAAAATAGAGTGTTTTATTTTATATATTCTACACACCTTATAGTAGTATAAGTCAGAATTAACAGAATAATATTAACAAATAATAAACAATTACAAACAATGGAGATGATGAAAATGAATATAACAATATACGGAACAAGAGGAAGTTATCCAAGCCCATCAGATAGAGGCAGAAGCTTTTATACAGATAAATACGGAGGACATACCACATCACTACTTGTTGAACCACAAGGCGATGAATTAATCCATGTAGATCTAGGAAGCGGAAGCACGCAGGCAGGAATAGACTTAATCAATAGAGGAACTTACTCGAAAGAAGGCAAGGAACATACAGTATTAATCACACACTTCCATGCAGACCATACAGAAGGAACACCATACTTAAAACCATTATATGATCCAAGAAACACATTCCATATACACGGAAATGCAGATCCAAGAGTTGTTGAAGAATTACTCGGGACAAGACAGAATAAAGCATACTTCCCTGTAGCATATCAGGCAGTAAGTACAGGAGATGCAGTGCCATTTATGATGGCGAAAAAAATACATTACTCATTAAATGGGAAAAGAATCTCAAAATCCGTAGATATAACTTTCGAGCAAACAAACCATCCTGGAGGATGTGTTGCATACAAATTTAATGAGAATGGAAAAATATTTGCATTCAGCGGAGATCACGAATTTGGAGTGCAAAGCATAGATGACACATTAAGAGATTTTTACAAGAACTCTCAAATAATCCTACACGATTGCCAATACTTACCAGAGGAGAGAAATCCTGCACAGTACGGACTAAAGGGAGTTCCAAAAGCAGGATGGGGACATGCAGACTTCAAACAATTAGTAGACTTCATGTTAAAAGTTCAGCCAGAAGTATTAATATTAACACACCATGATCCAGAACACGACGATAAATTCATAGATGAAATGCATGCTAAAGCTCAAGAGTATGCACTTGTGGTTGGTTTAGAATCTAAAATAGTTATGGCAACACCAGGAATGAAATTAAGACTATAATTTAGTTTATTTTTTTCATAAACTTTAAAAACAAGTCATTCATAAATTCATCATGAACAAAAACTTAGTATGGATAACAGGAGCATCAATTGCAGGAATATTATTTGCAGGATACTTGACATTTACAAAAATGATTTTAGGATACTGTCCATTAACAGAACCATGTCCATTTCTATGGGGATATCCTGTGTGCGTTTATGGATTAATATTCTTTATAGCATTATTAATTTCAGCACTTACATTAAATGCACTTCCTAAAGATGTAATCGCAAAAAATATGTTAAAATATTTATCAGTAATCAGCGTATTATTCGCATTATACTTCATGTATCAAGAACTTTTCGTAATCACATGTGCTGGAGGATGTTCATATTCTCTAGGAGTTCCAACATGTGTTTACGGATTAATATTCTATCTAATAATATTATATAATTCGTTCAAGTATAAATAAAGAATAAATATAGAATTATTTTTTCTTATCTACTGAATTTTTTTTATCTCTTAATTTGTGTTCATCTGAAATGAAATATGTATTTTTATGTTCTTCATACACTTGTAGTATTGTGTGATCGTATAATATGTCTGAAAATTTATCTCGAATCTCACTTAATATTCTTCGAAGATGACTGTGGTTTTTAACATGTATATCTATTTCTACATCTCCTCCACCAATGTGTTTTTCATAATTTACAATATTTGGGTGTTGTTTAGTGAATTCCCTAAATATCATTTCCTTTTCCTTACTAACCTTTGAAAGAATGAAACTTATCTTATAATGTTGATAGTCTAGTTTTTCGTAGTCTATAAACGCCTTGTATGCAACAATAACTCCCTTCTTTTCAAGTCTTTTTATTCTTTCAATTATAGTTTTAGAACTATAATCAAGATGATTTGCTATTTCTACAATTGATATATTAGCATTTTCGGCAAGCATCTGCACTATATGCTTGTCTATCTTATCTATACTATCATCTGGAAGAGTTGTTGTAGTAATCTTATAATCGCTACGTTCTTTATCGATAATATATCCCATAGAAAAATAGCTAGATTTTACAACAATAGATAGTGCACGTTCATAGAAATAATTAATATAGTTTTCTATTAAATGATTCCACACATTATCTATTTCCCGTATATTTTTTGCAACTATTAACATCCCAAGATTATATTCTCCTTCAAGACTTGCAATCCATACTACTTCAGACCTGTTTCTTAAGAATTGTATTATTTCCTCTTCTATTTTTGATGTAGTGTTTTTTAGATTAACATATATTCGAAAGCCAGTATATCCTAGTTTTCCGATGTTAATTAATGTATGAAATTTCTTGATTATCCCTTTCTGAATCATCCTGTCTATGCGGTATCGCACAGCGTTTTTACTCAATCTTACTTTCTTTGCTATTTGACTATTAGATTGACGGCAATTCTTATCTAATTCATAAAGGATTTTTCTATCTTTTAAGTCAAGTTCAGTCATATTTGAGTCATTATTTACATTTTATATAAAAATATTTCTTTTTTGCACCAAAATAAGCACAGATATTTGATATATTTGTCTATCTATTCTACTATTAGAAAATAGTAACAAAAGGGCAAAAAGGGATTAACGGAAAAATAAGACGCAAAAATGCGTCAATCAAGGGGCGTGAATACTATGAAAAATATTGCTAGAAATATAATAACATCAATAGCTATGCTATATGCGTTAAATACAGGATTAACTGCACAAACTTCTGGTGTTGCAGAAAATAGAATACAAACATCAGTAGCAACACAGACAAGTATAACACCTTCTGGAGTGCCTATGCATATGACAAGCCTAGACGTAGGAAAAGTTACGTTAAAACATGAATCTAACACGACAGATGTAAGTATGTTATCATTAACTGATATCATAAAAAAAGAAAATCTTGCAATAACAGGGATTCTTGTAAATGCTGGAAACTTTGATGGAAAAGATGAATTGTTCCTAGATTTAATGAGCACCGTAAATCATAACAACATTACTTACAGCTTAGAAGCAGGATCAAGCCTTAGAAAAACAAGCATTCCAAGACAATTTGCAATAGGAACAGTAGAAAATATTCCGTTAACATACGGAATAAAAGCAAGTCTTGAAGGAGCACTTGTTACAAAAGATCCATTGAACAACGAAACAAAAAACAGCTACTATGGATGGACTGCAATGCATACAAACAAGTTGTTCGCAAGTGTCAGCTATCTCCCAACAGCTAAACAATTATTTACAGGAATAAATACGAAAGATTTTGGACAATTCACATGGTATAAACACAACAATAATGGAAGTTGGCAAATAAAAACAAGAACTGCTGCAGAAAATGTAGATGAAAAATTTTACAGTGCAGAATCACAAACAAATATCACTAAATTGTTTACTGTGCCTCAGTTCTTTAGCATTCATCTAAATCCCCCTCAAACAAGAGGAGATTACACTCTAGGATTTGATGTAACAAAAAACAACAATAACACAACAACAAAAATACTTCCAGGAATAAAAACAACTTTAGGATATCTAGGAATAGGAACAGAATCTGAATCTTCATCAAAAAAGACAGGAGTTTACGCCAGCTACTACAATAAATTCAACGTTAGCGGAATAAAAGGATCGGTAGAAGTGAATTACAACGGACGAACAAAAAATGTCGACGGATATCTAACACTAAATAAGGAGTTATAAAACTAATCGGAAAATATGGGAGGGATTGAAATGAATACTATAAGGAAAACATTAGGAATGATAGTTTTAGGGTTATCGCTTGGATTAACAAGCTGTGATAAGAATCCAGAATACACTTTAGTAAAAGGAGAAACAGAATTCGTAGAACATTATCCTACAAGATATCTTGGTCTGAATAGCGATAGTACTTTATCAATAACTATCAGAGGTAAAAACGGAACTGATACACAACAAATAGCACCAGTAGATGGAGTATATTTTGGAAATTCGAAGTATGATGTAACCAAATTAACAAATGATACTTTGATGCTAAAATATGCATCGACAAAATAGTTTTAGTTTTTCCATAAATTAAACTTATAAACTTTATTTTTTAATTTTTTTGTGAAATAATTGTTCGATGTAGCGATAGCTATGTCGATGGGGGTGCAACAAGCATTGAATCGAAATTAGGGGCGAGTTAGGATTAGATAGAAAAATATTGGAGCGTGAATACAATGGTAAGAAAAACAACGAACATGGATGAGACTCCACCATCAAGCGATCCCAAGCCTGATGATTGGCGTAACAACCTAGACTCAGATAGTGCTGAGTATATGTTAAGAGATTTTTGGGAAAAATATAGTAGGAAAGTAAAAGTTGGTGTAGCAACAGCAGGATTATTGATGACAACAATGGCAAGCTGTTATACAATACCAAACGATAGTGTAGGAATAGAAAAAACATTCGGCAGATATTCAGGAACAACAAAACCAGGATTACACTTTCTAATACCAATGGTTGAAAGCGTAAATGAAGTGCAGAATCAGGCAATATTTACTGAATCATTCGGATTCAGATCAGTAAAGCCTGGCGTGAAATCAGAATATCTTGGAGTGTCAGAAATAAATTCTGGAACAGCATCAAAAGACCAACTTCAAGAAATTATCGAAGGAGAAGGACTTTCTACAGATGGAGACTTAGCAGAGAAAGCCAGGTCAATATTGCGTGGAGAATATTTGATGTTGTCTGGAGATTTAAACATGGCAGATGTTGAATGGATTGTACAATACAAGATAAGCGATCCTGTAGCGTATAGTTTCAACATAAGAAATGCAAAAAAGACATTGAGAGATGTATCTGAAGCAGTAACAAGAGTAGTTGTTGGAGATGCAAGCATTGATGAAATTCTTACAACAGGAAGAGCAGACATAGAAATAGATGTCAAGAAAAAACTACAAGATAAACTTCGAATGTACAATACAGGATTAGAAGTAGTTCTTGTACAATTGCAGTCTAGCAATCCTCCAGAAGGAGTAAGACCATCATTTAATGCAGTAAACAGTGCAATGCAAGAGAAACAACAAAAAATCAACAATGCTATGGAGCAATACAACAAGGAAATACCAAAAGCTCGAGGAGATGCATTAGCAACAATACAAAATGCAGAAGGATATGCTTCACAAAGAGTCAACAATGCACAAGGTGATGTTGCAAGATTTAGACAAATCTATGCAGAATACAAGAACGCACCAGCAGTAACAAGAAACAGAATGTACTTAGAAGCGATGCCGGACATTTTGAAAAATTCCAAACAGATATTCTATCTGGAACAAGGCAACGGTAATTCGAGTCTACTTTTGAAAAAGTTAGACCTTGATGGAGGTGCAAAATGAGTAACATGATAAAGAAACTAATCAGAAATACAGCGATAGGATTATCTGCACTAGTAATTGCAAATAGTACTTTGTATAGACTTGATCAGACGGAACAAGCTGTAATAACATCATTCGGTAAACCTGTAGAAGTAGTATTAAATCCGATAGCGACAAACACTGCAGACAGAGACTCAATCAATGCACAAGTAAAAAGACAGATACAAGACTATGTATTGAAAGAAAATGTATCTATGCCTGTCGTTGATGAAAGTGGTGCAGGGTTAAAAGTAAAGATGCCATGGCAGTCAGTACACTACTTCGACCATAGAATGCTTGAATGGGATGGTGCACCAGAACAAGTTCCGACAAAAGATAAAAAATATCTTTTTGTAGATGGAACTGCAAGATGGCATATCCATAATCCGTTCATCTACTTAGCAACACTAAGTGGTGATGAGTCAAGAGGACACGGAAAACTTGATGATGTTGTTGATGGAATTGTCAGAGAGCAAATCAGTAAGCGTGATGCGATAGAAAGTATTCGAAGCAGTAATAGAAAAATGCTTGTAACAGACAAGGAACTTGAGAGTACTGTAGCAGTAGACCAAATCTATGATGGTAGAGAAAAATTAGTATCTAGCATAACTGCTCAAGTAAACAACCAATGTGCAACATACGGAATTACAGTAACAGACTTCCTTATAAAAAGGATAGTGTATGTTGACCAAGTAAAAGCAAGTGTAGAATCTAGAATGATTGCTGAAAGGAATAGGATAACACAGAAATATCTTTCAGAAGGAGATGGTGAATACCAAAAAATAATGGGAGAGAAGAATCGTGAACTTCAGAGCATAACTTCTGAAGCTTACAAGAAAGCTGAAGAAATTAAGGGTAAGGCAGATGCTACAGCAACCAGAATATATGCGCAAACATATAGTCTCGACCCAGAATTCTACTCTTTCACCAAAAGCCTAGAAGTCATGAGAGATAATGCAAAGGGTGCAACATTGGTTCTTGACAAAGATAATCAGTTGTTCAAGTATGTTTCTGGAAAGAAATAAAATAATTTTTTTAGTTTTTTTTATTTTCTTTTTTTCTTTTTATAATTTTCCTTTTCCAATTCTATAAATTTCTCAGATGATTTATGTCGTTTAATCTTACTAGATGCCATCCTTCATTATCATATTTTAGTTCTGTTATTGATGTGTTATCGATGTATGTTCTGTAAATATGTTTTGGATTAAATTCTAAAATTTTTCTAAGCAAACATTTAGTTGCTGTACCGTGAGTGAATATTGCTGCTGTTGGTATGTTTTCAGAAAGTATTTCTTCAACTACTGAATACATTCTATCTGCAACTCCTCGCTGTGACTCTCCGCCTTCCATTTTAAATTCCCACGAGTTTTCATCAAGATATTTTTTCAGTTCTGGAGTGTATATTTCAGATCTTAATCTTCCATTTACATTTCCATGATTTAATTCCACAATCCTGTCTGTACGAATTATTCTTTCAAGTGGAATTCCTTGCTGTTTACATGCAATATCTGCAGTGCTACTTGCACGCTTCATTGTCGATGCATATATTCTATCAAATGCAATTCCTTCAGTTTGTAATCTCTTTCCAAGAGCTTCTGCTTGTTTTTCTCCAAGTTCTGTTAACGGACTGTCTTCTTGATGTCCTCCAACAAGATGCATTGTGTACTTATTGTGGTGGCTTTCTCCATGTCTTATCAAATATATCGTATTTCCCATTTAGTCATACCTCCTTCGTTCTTCACAAGCGGCATATGCTCTTAATACAGAATCTTCTCTTTCTCTCTCAAGTTGTGCGATTCTTTGAGGGTCTGTATTATCTTTTATTATTTCAACAGCATCTTTCTTTACTCTTTTATCGAGAGCTATTATTCCCTCTAATGGTTTTTTGTGATCGAATGGTTCGAGTTTATAGTTTGTTATGTATACTCCTGCTTGCTTCATTATGTAATATCCTGCTGCAATATCGTGAGTTCCTACGTGCTTTAGTGGAGATAATATCATTCCGTTGTACGATCCAGAAGCTAATTGTGCCATGGTTAGTGCGATTGATCCTATTTGTTTTCTTACATTGTAAGGTCCATCGAATTCTTCAGATAAATCTTTTTCACCATCGTCAGAATCTCTGAAGTAGATTGCTGGTTTGCTAAGTTTTGGAATGTCTTTCATTGGAAGTTTTGACGTCTTTCCATTGTATGTGATGAATGCACCTTCTCTGTTTGCGAAATACATTATTCCTCTCATGAAGTCGTATACGCATCCAAACATTATTTCTCCATTTATCTCTGCTGCAATGCTTGTGCTTGAAAAGAATTCTTTTTTTACAAAAGATTTTGTTCCGTCTATAGGATCTACATAAATCGTGATTCCTGATTTTCCTCTGCTTTGTCCATATTCTTCTCCATAGATTGTTGCGTCAATGTGTTTTGTTATTGCTTTCCTTATGATTTGTTCTGCTTCTCTATCTAGTTTTGTTACAGGGTCATCTTTCTTTTTCCATTGTGTTTCTAGCTCTCCGAATGCTCTTTCTTTAACATATCTTCCTGCATCGTAGCACGTGTCTAGAATTATTTTTTCCAGTTGTTTTTCGGTTAAGGTTTTCATTTTGTTCATCTCAATACTAAATAAGCGAAACACATATAAATATATAATTTCTATGTGTTATATTAGTTATATAACATAGGCATTTATTGATTGTTGGGGGTTATTTTTATGGAGAGAAAGCTAGTAAAACAAGGGCGAGACGCATTAACAGTAACGCTTCCAGCCAAATGGATTCAACAAAAAGGACTAAAGGCAGGAAACTCAGTAAATTTAGACATCAAAGACTCCTCGATAATAGTTTCTGCAGGAGCATTATCAAAGCATTCAGAAATATCTCTAAATGTAACCGGATTTGAGCGATCAATGATATGGCATACAATACTTGGCGCATATATTTCAGGATATGATTCCATATCAATAACACACGATAATCCATCAATAATTCAGTATCATTCAAGATTTTTAATTGGAATGATTCTAGAAAAGCATACTGCAACAAAATCCATTCTTAGAAGTATGATTGCAGTTCCAGAATCAGATATTTCCTCAATATTGCGAAGAATAGGACACATGTTTGGACAGTTAGCATTATCAGTAGAGGATTTATCTAAAGGAAAATTAACTATTGAAGATGTTAAAGATCAAGAAAGATTACTAGATACAAATATATATTATTGTTTCAGATTCATCAACAAATATAATACACAGCAAGACTCATACAGACATTTCCTATTATGTTCGACGATAGAATCTGCAGGCGACGTACTTGTACAAATTGCTAAAAGAATAAAAAAAGACACTAAACTTGCAAATACTATTGCTATAAATTGTGCAGAATATTCTAAATGCCTTTATTCAAACGATTTCGAAAAAGCATATTCAGTACTAAGAACATTCAGAAATAAGTTAGAACAAAAAACATTTGTAGAAGGATTAACATTCGAGCTAGCCGAAATACTTTACAATTATGTCGGATACTTGGTGAAGAAATATTAACAAAATCATATTAGTTCAATATTCATTTTAAAGTAGATACAAAACAATAATTTTATATATTGCTATTTAATTTCTATTGCATGGCTAATACGCAAGATTGGGTTGATGCACTGGGTGCTCGAGGAGTATATATTCCTTACACTAGAAGACCGACTTCAGAAGTATATTCACAAATCAAAAGCCTCGGTCTAGAAACAGTACTGTGGGAAACGTATTATGGAGAAGAAGTACGAGATACTGCAAAAATACATTCTTTCATACAAAAAAACAAACCTTGCTTATTTATATTTGACCCAACATCACGTAATGGACTCAAAAAAGATTTCCTATTTGGCGTTACAAATCCTGAAGAAGTAGAAAAATGGATTAGAATGCATTATAGTCAGTTGAAACATTATTCCTTTTTGATAACTACACAAATATTCAATCCTGGAAACGGGTTTGTTGGAACAGCAATAACAGATGGAAATGGAAGAATGTTTATAGAAACACTACATAAGCCGGGAGTATGCAATCAAAGAGAATTAAGTCAACCAAAAGAAAATATTAGTCAATATTTAGATCATGCATGCATAGATGGTGATGACGTTGCGATTACTAAAGGATTTCTAAGAAAATCAGATATTACAAGAATACATGATACATACTTTGGACAAAAAGGCTATTTCGAATTCGTATATGGAAGACAACTCGGAAGAGATACAATATATACTACAGGACATGAATATGGAGGATTATTTACATTCCCATCAGATCTTCATACATTAGAATTTGTCAATACAAGAAATAGGTTACTTGGAAGATTAATAATGGGGTAAGGTGAAAAAATGACACAACAACATTTAGAGGATATAGATGATGATTTTTTGGATTTGTCTAAAAATAATGATTCGACAAGTGTAAATTCGTTAGACACAAAGATCGGAGATTTCGGATGGAGAGTTTTTAGCAAAGGCGTAAAATATACTTTTTTGACTGCTTGCCTATACGGTGTCTTGCAATTCGGATATTATATGGGCACCGAGGTAAGGATCGCGCATTCTAAAGACAGAACTGCTAAGGCAGCAGAAATAATGAATTCATATAACGAGAAGAGTCCTGTTTGTAAATTTTTAACTGCAGGAGAATATTTTCGTGCTAGAAGTCAGAGATAGTTTTTTTTAATTATTTTTCCTAATGTAATATTTGTTTATACTCGCTTTTCAGAAATATTTATATATTGCCTTAAGACTGAAATACAAATAAAGGTGATATAATGAAAATAATTTTGTCTATGATTTTGGTTCTTTCGATTTTTTTATATGGCTGTTCGACGGGTACATCAGAAAACAACACAGGAACATCTATTCTGGATACTGTCTCTACACTATCGACACTTAAAGAGTTAACAGATATGATATCAAAAGGTCCTACTGGACAGCACACAATAAAATATGATATGGACTTCGGACCAGGAAATCCTAAAACGGAAATTACTACATATTGGAAAAATGAAAGTAAATATCGTATGGACACATTATCTGAAGGCGTAGAATCACGATCTTATATGATTGGTACTCAAGCCACAATCTGTACCAAAGAAGCAGGTAAATTCACTTGTTTCACAGCAAAACCTGAAGAGGTAAAGGATCCTACAGAAAATTTTGCAGTAACAGAATATGAAAATAATATTACATCAGAAGGCAATGAAAGTGCGCGTTTCAAAGTATATCGCGATGGAACAATGACTGTAGTAGGAAATACTGCAAAATGTTATGCATTTGAGTATGATATATCAAAAGAAAAATTATGTTTCTCAAACGAAGGAGTATTATTATATCATAAATTTACAGACGTTAATGAAACAAATGAATTCATTGCAAAAAGTTATTCTACAACAGTAAGTGATTCTGACTTTGATCTTCCTGCAGGTGCAGAAATCATAGATTTGAACGCAGAATTAACTCAAATAAGACAAGAATATGGCAATGATACAGTTAACTTAAATGTTATAGGAGAATGTTATGCTGAATGCGATAGTAAGGATTTGTCTGATGCAGCATTAGAAACATGCTATAATGCTTGTTTAACATAAACCTTCTTTCTTTATTTTTTTATTTTCATAAACCTTATATATTACTAATATTCTTTTATACTATGACAAATCCGTGGCACGATGTACATGTAGGGAAGGAAGCTCCTGAAGAATTAAACGCAATCATAGAGATACCGAAAAATTCTATGCTAAAATACGAGCTTGATAAAGAAACAGGTTTAATGAAGTTAGACCGCGTACTATATAGTGCAGTACATTATCCTGGTGATTATGGATTTATCCCACAAACATATTGGGAAGATAATGATCCATTAGATATAATAATATTATCATCATTTCCAGTATATCCAAGAACTATTGTACATGTAAGACCTATTGGAGTAATACATATGGTTGACGCAGATGAAAAGGATGATAAAATTATAGCTGTGTATACGGGAGATCCAAGATTTAACAAATATAGAGATATAACAGATATTCCAGAACATTCATTACTAGAATTAAGGCATTTCTTTGAAACATATAAACAATTACAAGGCAAACATGTTAAAGTATTAGCAATACAGCATGCATCCTATGCAAGAAAATATATTCAACAAGCGATGAAGATATATTCTGATAAGTTTGGAAAGAAAAAGAAAAATAAAAAGTAGGTGAATATTTTGAGAAATACTACGAAAATGTTATCATTAACAATATTAATTATTTTAACAGTAATTACTACAGCATGTTCTACAGATGTTACGCCAGGAAAATTCGACAGTTTCGCCAAATGTTTAACTGAGAAAAATGTTACGATGTATGGTACAGAATGGTGTTCACATTGTCAGGCTCAAAAGAAATTATTTGGAAATTCGTTTCAGTACATAGATTTTGTAGACTGTGATAAAACTCCCGGAACATGTAAGAGTGCGGGTGTGAATGGATATCCTACATGGCACGTCAATGGTACAAATTATCCTGGAGAACAAACATTCTATAATTTAGCAAAAAATAGTGGATGTAAAATAGAATAAATTTCTAAGATAAAAAAATAAATAGTTAACTCTTGATTTGTAACTATTCTAAGATAGGTAATAACATAATATTTTTAAAATAAAGAGTTATCCAGAGTATATGTCTTATAACTATCTTATTGTTGGTTCAGGTTCGATGGGTGAAGCAATAGCGTACGATTTATTACAAGATAAAGAAACCTTCAGAGTTGAACTTGTTGATAAATCTTCAGAAAATCTCTTAGGAGCTTTTAAGAGAATAAAAGATAAAAGATTACACACTATTGTAGCAGATGCTAATAACTATCAAGAAATGCATGAGTTAATGAGGCATATGGATGTTGCTATAGGCGCTGCAAGTTATGAGTTTAACGAAATTCTAACCAGGGCAGCCATAAGTACTGGCTCACATTTTTGTGACCTTGGTGGAAATAACACTGTTGTTAGTAGACAGTTTGCATTAAATCATCAAGCAAAATCTGTTGGCGTAAAAATTATTCCAGATTGTGGTATTGCTCCAGGTGCAGTAAGCACTATAGTTCAATATGGTATTGCAAAAATGATTGAATTAGGCAAAGGTATGCCCGAGAGCGTGCATATTAGAGTAGGAGGCTTACCTCAACATCCTAAAGGTCCGCTAGGGTATAAGAAAGTATTTTCTGTTCACGGATTACTAAATGAATATATAGAACCTACAGAAATATTACATAATGGAGAATTAACTATTGTAGAATCACTCGAAGGCATTGAGAAAATAATATTTAAAGATGCACGATTTAAGAATGGTATGCTAGAACTCGAAGCAGCATATACTTCTGGAGGATCGTCAACATTAGGGAAAACATACGAAGGAATTATAACTTCTCTAGATTATAAGACCCTGCGTTACAAAGGACATTGGGAACTGATGAAGGCATTTAAAGATTCAGGATTTTTTAGCGAGATAGAAAAAACAATAGGGAAGACGAGAACTACTCCGAGAGCTATTACGGAAAATTTGATTGATGGTATGATTAGTTATGAATCACCAGACATACTCTTAGTTCGCGTCACATTACAAAAAGGTAATTACCACGCAGAATATGATCTGGTGGATTTTCAAAATGAACAAACAGGACATACTGCGATGCAGAGAACAACAGGATATTCCGCAGCGATTGTAGCACAGATGATGGCAAAAGATTTAATCGTCGAAAACGGTGTACTAACAATAGAACAACATATTCCTCCAGCAGAATTTGTTGATGAATGGAAGAAGAGAGGAATATTATTGAAAGAAAAAATAATTCATTCTTAACTCTTTTTCAACATTTTACCCTTTCTAAGTTTACCATTAACTTTATAAATGAATAAAAGTTCCTATTATCTATAACGTTGATTCGTCGATGTGGATTCGCTTTTAATCAAGCGAATTGTTCAAAGGCCTGAAAAGGATGTCCCGAAACTTATGTTTCTAGAGGATATTCACGGAGAGGCTCAATTATTGCATTGGTCGATGCGAAAAGCAAACCACAATGCCGCAATAATATGATAATATGACTTTAGGCGGGGTAGTCTAAGTTATGTAGATTATATAATGTTTAAGTCAATTTAACAAAATGGCAAAAATTCATTCACCAAGACATGGAAGCATGCAGTATTGGCCTAGAGTAAAGGCTAAGAGACAATATGCACGTGTTAGATCATGGATTCAGCCAACAAAAGATGTTCTATTAGGATTCATGGGCTACAAGGTAGGCATGACAACACTAATGGGCATCGATACAAGAAAAACTTCAACTACAAAAGGCGAAGAAATTGCAACACCAGTAACAGTTGTTGAATGTCCACCAATAAAAATTGCTGGTGTAAGATTATACAAGCAAGCATACAAGGGCAAGAGCGTTTCTAAAGAATTATTATTCAAAACAGACAAGGACTTAGCAAGAAAGATAGTCCCTACAAAAACACATACAGGAAATTCTGAAATAGATGCATTAAATGCAGCAGATTATACAGATGTAAAATTACTTGTTTATACACAACCAAGATTAGCAGGACTTTCTAAGAAAAAACCAGAAATATTCGAACTCGGTTTAAGTGGAAAAGTCGAAGATAAAATCAAATTTGTTAGAGAAAATCACGATAAAGAATTACCAGTTTCAACATTCTTCAAAGAAGGAGAATTTGTAGACTTACATGCAGTAACTAAAGGTAAAGGATTACAAGGTCCAGTAAAAAGATTTGGTGTACACTTCAAGAACCATAAGACAGAGAAAGGAGTTAGAAGAGTAGGAACACTTGGCGCATGGAGCGGACAAGGACATGTATTATACAGAGTTGCTCACCCAGGACAAATGGGCTATCATCAAAGAACAGAATACAATAAACAAATATTCAAGATAGGATCAAAACCTGAAGATGTAAATCCTAAAGGCGGATGGCCACATTACGGATTAATAAAAAGTACATATATTATAATCAAAGGAAGTGTTGCTGGTCCCCAAAAGAGAGCAATACTATTCACAAAACCATTAAGACATAGAGCACAAGAAACAGTGCCAACAATATCAGAAATAAATACAAACGCAAAATAAAATCAAAATGAAATTACCAATATTCGATAAAAAAGGAAAAGAAACAGGAAAGAAAGAGTTACCAGCACAATTTAGTGAAACAGTTCGACCTGATTTAATATACAAAGCAGTATTAACTGTACAAGCAAATTCAAGACAACCATACGGATCAAATCCAGATGCAGGAATGATGGTTTCAGCAAAATTATCAAGACGAAGAAGAGACTACAAAGGATCATACGGTATTGGTATTGCAAGATCTCCTAGAAAAATAATGACTAAGAGAGGAACAAGATTCAACTGGGTTGGAGCATTAGCACCAAATACGGTCGGTGGAAGAAGAGCACATCCTCCAAAAGCAGACAGAATCTGGTCTAAGAAATTAAACACTAAGGAGAGAAAGAAAGCATTATGTTCAGCATTAGCTGCAACAATGGTTAAAGATTTAGTAGTAACAAGAGGACATATACTTCCAAAAGAATTCCCATTCATACTATCAAATGATGTTGAATCAATAGATAAAACTAAAGATGTAATAACATTATTACACGACTTAGGATTCAAAGCAGAATTAGACAGAACAAAAGAAAAAATTCATAGAGCAGGCCTTGGAAAGAATAGGGGCAGACCATACAAAGTTAAAAAATCAGTATTATTTGTTGTATCAAAAAAATGTGCATTAAACAGTGCAGCAGCAAACATTTCAGGAGTAGACATTGTAACACCAACACATCTAAGTGCAGAATTATTAGCACCAGGATGTTCAATTGGACGTTTAACATTATACACTGAAGGCGCAATAGACGAAATAGCAAAATCATTCAAGTATTAGAGATTTTTACAAAAAATCTCGTAAAAAGTGATGAACGTCACGAAAACGTGAGTTCATCTAAAAAACGAAAAAATCAAAATCATTGAGGAAAAAATGCAAGTTGTAAAAAATCCATTATCAACAGAAAAGTCCATTAAGTTAATGGAATCAGAAAATAAGTTGATATTCGAAGTAGATAAGAAAGCAACAAAGCAAGCAATAAAGAGCGAGATTGAATCATTTTTCAAAGTTAAAGTCGTTGGCGTTACAACAAGAATCGGACCAGATGCAAAGAAAAGAGCATACGTCAAGTTCAGTAACGAAACACCAGCAATTGACATCGCAACAAAATTAGGATTAATATAAGGTAAATCAAATGGGTAAGAATTTAACACAACAGGCACGTGGAAAAGGCGGACCTAGTTTTACAGCTCCAAGTTTCAGATACTTAGGAGAAGCAAAAGTAAAATATGGCGTAACTAGTGCTGAAGTATTAGATGTAGTTAAATCTCAAGGACATCTAGCACCATTATTATCAGTAAAATATAATGACGGCACATCAGGTTTAATGATTGCACCAGAAGGAATAAGAACAGGACAAATATTAAAAGTCGGTCCGGATGCAGAATTAGAATTAGGAAATACATTACAATTAAAAGATGTTCCAGAAGGTACAACAGTATTTAATATTGAAGGAATGCCAGGAGACGGCGGTAAATACTGTAGAACAACAGGAACATTTGGAAAAGTAGTTTCAAAGACAGATAAGGCAATATCAGTATTATTACCATCAAAGAGAATCAAAGAATTCCATTTAAATTGCAGAGCAACATTAGGAATTGTAGCAGGTGCTGGAAGAAAGGATAAACCATTCTTAAAAGCAGGTACAATGGCTCATTACAGAAATGCAAGAAAGAAGAGATTCCCACAAATGTCAGGATCAGCACAAAACGCAGTCGACCATCCATTTGGTAACAAGAGAAGTTCAAGAAAGAGTAAGGCAAGACCAGCTCCACAGAACGCTCCACCAGGTAGAAATGTCGGTTACATAAGACCAAAGAGAACAGGTCAATCAAAAACAAAAGCTATAATTAGAGAAGCTCCAAGAAGATAAGGTTGAAACAAAATGGCTAAAAAATTATTTACTTACAGAGGAAAAAGCTTAGAAGAATTACAAAATATGACTTTGACAGAATTTGCAGAATTATTACCAGCAAGACAACGAAGATCCATAAGTAGAGGATTTGACGAAGGTAAGAAAAAAGTAATGAAGAAACTATCAAAATTAGATTCAATAGAAACACATGTTAGAGACATGATTGTATTACCACAATTCGTCGGTAAAACAATAAAAGTTCATAATGGTAAAGAATTTTTCCCAGTAATAATTCAAGAAGATATGATAGGATGCTTCTTCGGTGAGTTGTCACAAACACGAAGAAAGGTTCAACACAATGCACCAGGAGTTGGAGCAACAAAATCATCCAGCAACTTATCGGTCAAATAAATAATAATTAATGATTAAAATGGCAGAACACAATTACTCGTACCAAAAAAGCGAAGAAAACACTGTAAAGGCAGTTGGTAGAAATTTAGATATTTCACCAAAAGAGTCAACAGAAATATGTAATTATGTTCGTGGAAGACCAGTAAATCAAGCTAAAATGTTATTACAACAATCCATAGATTTTATAAGACCAGTACCAATAGTAAGATTTAGTAATGGTGTAGGTCATAAATCTGGAATGAGTGCTGGAAGATATTATCCAAAAGCATGTAAGGCAATATTAGCTGTAATAAAATCAGCAGAAGCAAATGCAAAAAATAAAGGATTCAACAGTTCAGATTTAAAAGTTGTACATATCGCAATGCAAATAGGACCAAAGAATTGGCATTATGGTAGAAAGAAGAGAAGCATATTCAAAAATTCACATATAGAAGTAGTATTAAAAGAAGTAAAAGGACTAGCAGCATCAAAAAACGCAGCTAGGACAAAAGATACTACTAAAGAAACAAAGACTGTTAAGAAGACAGTAAAGAAGGACAATTAAAATGATAGAAAGAAAATTCGTCGCAGAAAATCTTAAAGAATATCAAATAGAAGAATACTTACGAAGTGTATTAGGAAAAGCAGGATTAAGTTATATAAGAGTTCAAAGAACGCCACTTGGCGAGAAGATAATAATCTGTTCAAGCAGACCAGGATTAATAGTAGGAAAATCAGGTTCAAACATTACTAAATTAACAAGAGAATTAAAAGAGAGATTCAAATTAGAAAATCCTCAAATAGAATTATTAGAGGAAGAAAATCCGATGGCTGATGCAAGTATTGTTGCAGAAGGTATTGCAAATTCATTAGAAAGATTCGGCACTGCAAGATTCAAAGGAATAGGACATAAGGCAATTACAGATGTAATGTCTAATGGTGCACGTGGTGTAGAAATATTAATTTCAGGAAAGATTCCAAGCAGTAGAGCTAAGAAATGGAGATTCTACTTAGGATACTTAAAAAAATCAGGAGACATAGCAGTATCAGGTGTAGATACAGCATACAATTCAGCAAAATTAAAGACAGGACTAGTTGGTGTACAAGTAAGAATAATGCCATCAACAACAAAAATGCCTGACGACATCATATTTATTGATCAAGCAAAATTACAGGACATGACTACAGGAAAAGTAGAAACATTAACTGCAGACACAGTATCAAAAGATGCTGCTGAGAAAAAGCCTGCAGCTAAGAAGAAACCTGTTAAAAAGTCAGAATCAAAAGATGCTGCTGAGAAAAAGCCTGCAGCTAAGAAGAAACCTGTTAAAAAGTCAGAATCAAAAGATGAAGAGAAAAAAGAATAAGTGATACTAATGAAATTCAACGATATAAAAAAGATGCCTAAAGAAGAACTTGAGAAAAAGATAGTTGAATTAAGAACAGAATTAATGAAACTAAACGCTCAAATCGCTGTAGGAACAACACCAAAGAATACTAAACAGATACGTGATATTAAGAGAACAGTAGCAAAAGTAGAAACATTAAAGCAACAAAATTTTGAAAAGAAGGTCAAGGAATTACGTACAAAGAATTATAAGAGCTTGTAAACTCTTGTAGATAAATAATAAAAATAATATTCAAAAAAATAAAAAACAAAAATGACTAATATATGCAACGTTTGTGGTTTGCCAAAAGAGTTATGTGTTTGTGAGCAAATAGCTAGGGAGAGCCAAAAGATTGTTGTCAAGTTAGTGAAGAAGAAATTCGGAAAACAGTACACAATGATCGAGGGTATCGATACTAACGAAATCGATATCAAAGATGTAGCAAAGAAGTTAAAGAATAAATTCGCATGTGGCGGAACTGCAAAAGACGGATATGTTGAACTGCAGGGAAATCATATAACGAAAGTTCAAGAAGCACTTATAGAAATTGGCTTTGCACCTGAAACTATTGAATTAAAAAATAAGTAAAAAAAACTGTTTGGCAAAAAAACAATATGATAAAGACTATACGAGATGAATTCATCGGCGAACAAGTTGAAATAGTACGTTCCAATAGTCGGCAACTTGAAGGTTTAACTGGAAAAATTGTTGATGAAACTCGTGATTCGCTAAAAATTTTAGTGAACAAGAAAAATTTCAAAGAATTCAAAATAATATTCAAAAAAGGCAACGTATTCAAAATCGGAAACCTCTTAGTCGATGGAAACAAGATTGCGAAGAAACCTGAAGATAGAATAAAATCAAAATTAAAAGATTAAAGGTCAAAAATGGCAAAAACTGAAATAAAAAATATAGGCATCGAAACAAAGAAGCCTGAAAAGACACCTAAGAGTGTAGATCCTAAGGATCCATTCCATGGAATGGTCAAAGTACGTGGTAGAATATTCACTGGCGTAGTTAAGAGTGCAAAAATGCAGAAAACTGTTACAGTAGAGTGGCCTCGTAGAAAATTCGTTAAGAAATACGAAAGATTCGAAATGAGAAGAACACGAGTCAAAGCTCACAATCCAGAAAGTATTGATGCAAAAGAAGGAGACACTGTAAGAATTGCAGAAACAAGACCTTTATCAAAGACTAAAAATTTCGTAGTTATTGAAATAGTAAAAAAATATACTAATTAAAATTGAGTGATTAAAAATGAAAGGATTAAAAGCAAACATTGTAAAATCTTTACCAGTAGGTTCAGAAGTAAATAGTTGTGATAATAGTGGTGCAAAGATTGTAAGAATATTTGCTGTATTTGGTCATAAAACTGTCAAGGGTCAAAAGCCAGGAGCAGGCGTGGGAGATTTAGTAATGGCTGCTGTAAAGCGTGGTAAACCTGAGATGAGAAAACAAGTCGTATACGCTATTGTTGTAAGACAAAAGAAAGAATACAGAAGAAGCAATGGCATGAGAATCAAATTCGAAGACAACGCAGTTGTTGTATTAAAAGATGAAAAAGGAAATCCTAAAGGAACAATATTCAAAGGACCAATTGCAAAAGAAGTTGCTGACAGATGGCCAGCAGTTGCAAAGATTGCGAGTATGATTGTATAAATAACATTCAAAAAATAAAAGTAAAACACAAGGTATAACATGAAAACATTTTCACCAAATTGGGTATCAAGCAAGAAACCAAACAAGCAAAGGAAATTTAGATTCAATGCTCCTCTACATTTAAGAGGAAATTTCATGAATGTACATTTATCAAAAGAATTACGAACAAAATATGGTATAAGAGCATTAAGAGTAAGAACAGGAGATAAGGTCAGGATAATGCGTGGACAATTCAAGAGACAAGAAGGAAAAATTGAAGAAGTAAATATGAAGCACTTAAAAGTTTACATTTCAAAGATAGAGCATGTTAAAAGAGACGGTTCAAAAGCAAGATATCCTATTGATCCATCAAATCTTTTACTTGTTGAATTAAATCTTGATGATAAGAAGAGAATGCCTGAAAAGAAAACAACTACTGAAAAAGTTGTTAAAGTAAAATCAGAATCAAAACCTGTTGCACCAAAAGTAGCAAAGGTTAAGACAGAATCAAAAGACACTGTTGAAAAGAAACCTGCTAAAAAGGTCACTAAATAAGGAGTATTAAAATGGTTAAAAGACATTTATTTCGATTAAACGCACCAAAAACTTGGAAGATTCAACGTAGAGGAATAACTTTCATTACGAGAAGCAATCCTGGTGGTATGTCAAAGAATTTAACACTACCATTATCGAACATATTAAAATATGAATTAAAATTAGCAAGCACAATCAAAGAAGTTAAACATTTAGTATTAAGTGAAGAGATACTTGTTAACGGCAAAAAAGTTGACTCGTACAAATATCCAGTATGTTTCACTGATGTAGTATCATTCCCAAAATTAGGAACATATTACAGATTAATAATTGATACTGATGGAATATTAAAATTAGCAACAATAACTAAAGAGGAATCATTGTTAAAACTTGTAAAAATAGTTGGTAAGACATTTGTTAAAGGAAAAGTACAACTAAATTTACTTGATGGAAGAAACGTTTTATTCGATAAACATCACTACAAAGTCAAGGATTCATTATTATTAACTCTTCCTGATCAGATTGTTAAAGAACATTTAGCATTCGAAAAAGGTGCAATAGTAGTATTGTATCAAGGTAAACACATAGGAAAAGTCGGAAAGATAGAAGAAATCAAGAAAGACTCGATGATTGTTAAAGCAAAGGACGAAAAATTCGAGACTAGTAAAGAATATGCACTAGTAATCGGTAAGGAAAATCCTTTATTAAAAATGAACTTATAAAAAATATAATTATATTCAATGATTAAAATGACAAAAGAAACAAATCCGATGCGAGAAATTCGAGTACAGAAGTTAACTCTAAATATTGGTACTGGAAAAGACCAAGTTGCTTTAGAGAAAGCTCAAAAGTTATTAGGAACTATAACCGGCGTATCGCCAATAAGAACTATAACTCAGAAAAGAATCGCAGCATGGGGATTAAGACCAGGATTACCAATTGGTGTTAAGGTTACATTAAGAAAAGATAAGGCATTAGCATTAATACCTAAATTATTATACTCTAAAGACAACAAATTAGCACCAAACAATTTTGATGCTAATGGAAATGTTTCATTCGGAATAAAAGAATATATTGACATTAAAGATGCAAGATACGATCCAGATATAGGATCAATGGGTCTACAATGCTCAATAACTCTAGAAAGAGCAGGTTACAGAATCAAGATAAGAAAAGTATTGAAAAGAGTTATCCCAATAAATCACAGGATATCACAGCAAGACGCAATGAATTATATGAAAGAAAAATTCGGAGCAATATTCGCTGTCGAGGACGAGGAATAAAATGACTACTACAGATCATACTAAAGTATTAAAACAATTACAATCAAAACCTGGAAAGCTTGCAAAACATACAAAGTACAGTGTACCAAAGATTAGAACTGGTGGTGCATTGAACAAGAAGTGTAAGAGATGCGGCAGAACAGGAGCACATATCAGCAAGTACGGCATAAATTTATGCAGACACTGCTTTAGAGATATAGCTACAAAAATAGGATTCAAAAAATATAATTAATTAGGTGTATAAAATGTTAAATGACCCATTAGCAAACGTATTGTCTTACGTAAACAATCATGAAAAGTTAGGAAGAAAAGAGATTGTAGTAGGTAACAATTCAAAATTCATCAGACAAGTATTAACAATACTTAATGAACAAATGTATCTAGGAGAATATAAAGAGATTGAAGATGGCAAAGGAAAATTATTATCAATACAATTAATCGGTGCAATCAACAAGGTCGGAGTAATCAAGCCAAGATTCAATGTTAAAAAGGATGATTACGAAAAATTCGAGAAGAGATACTTACCAGCAAAAGATTTCGGTATAATGATTATATCAACATCGCAAGGATTAATGACACACATTCAGGCTAAGGAAAAGAACTTAGGCGGAAGATTAGTTTGTTACTGTTACTAAAATTAAATTATGATTATTAATTAACAAAGTGATACAATGAAAGCAGATCAAATGAAATATGAAATAGAAATTCCTGAAAAGGTCGCTGTAGATATACATGCAGGCTTATTTACTGTTAAAGGTCCTAAAGGAGAAGTAAAGAGAAGTTTCATATTTCCAAAAATTCAAATAACTAAGGAAGGAAACAACATAGTATTTGTTGCACTAAAACCTTCCAAAAGAGAAAAAGCAGCGATATTCAGTACAGAAGCACACTTAAAGAATATGTTCAAAGGAGTACTAAATACTTGTGTATACAAATTAAAAATATGTTCAGGACACTTCCCAATGAAAATAACATATAAAAATAGTGTGTTAGAAGTAAAAAATTATATGGGAGAAACAGTTCCAAGAACATTAAAGATAAAACCTGGCGTTGATGTTGTTGTAAAAGAACCAGATATCACAGTTACAAGTCCTAATAAAGAATTAGCAGCACAAACAGCAGCTGCAATAGAACAAATAACAAGAAGACCAAACTTTGATAGAAGAATATTTCAAGATGGAATATATATCACTAACAAAGATGGCGTAGATATGAAATAAGATTATATTCAAGGTGTAAAATGACCGAAAAGAAAAGCGACAAAAAGAAACTACTCGAAGTCCGAAAGACAATAAAAGATAAGAAACCAGAGTTTAAGCAGCAAGACTTCCACAAGAAGAAGAGAATCGGAGATCATTGGAGAAGACCAACTGGTTTACAGAGTAAGATGCGACACCAATTCAAAGGTTACGCTCGAAGAGTAAAACAAGGATGGAGAAGTCCAGTAGAAGTTCGAGGTTTACACCAAAAAGGATTAGAAGTTGTAATGATTCATAACGTTAAAGAATTAGAAACAATCAAACCAGCAAGTCAAGGTGTAATGATTGCAGCAACAGTAGGCAATAAGAAAAGATTAGAAATAGTCAATAAAGCTGAAACATTAAAATTACAAGTATTAAATATCAAAGTCGATAAGTTCAAGGCAAAGGTTGCTAAGGTAGCAGAAGATAAAAAGAAGGATAAAGAACAAAAGACAGAAAAGAAGAAAAAGACAATAGAAGACTCATTAAAGAAGGCAGAAAAGAAGGAGAAAGACAAAGAGAAAAAGGATAAGTCTGTAGAAACTCCTGAAGAGATAGATGAGCAAAAGGCCGAAGAGAAGAAAGTAAAAGATGATGTAATCATACATGGTCAAAATTAAAAATAAAATATAACATTAAATAAAATAACTATCAATATAACGAGTGATTAATATGGATTTAAAAGTTCAAAAAAGATTGGCAGCACAAGTATTGAATTGTGGACCGGACAGAGTAGTATTTGATAATGATAGATTAGAAGATATTAAACAAGCAATAACTAAGAGAGATCTAAAGTTATTAATTGGTGACGGTGCAATCAGTAAGAAGCCAGGAAATTTCACTTCAAAAGTAAATGCTAGAAAGTTAGCAATGCAGAAAAGAAAAGGACGAAGAAAAGGCGAAGGTACAAAGAAAGGTAAGTTTGGTGCACGATTTAAGCCTAAACAAACTTGGATGCGCCTAGTACGAGTTCAAAGAGCATTCATAAAATTATTATTAGAAAAAGGAATTATAACAAGATTAGCATACAGAGAATTATACTTAAAGAGTAAAGGCGGATATTTCAGAAGTAAGAGACACATTAAATTATACTTAGAAGAGCACGAAGAATTATTCGTAAACAAAGAAGCATTAAAGAAAGTTAATGTCGAAGAAAAATCTGAAAAGAAATCAAAGAGATTAATAAATAACAAATAAGTGATTAACAATGAGACATACTATAAAAGTTGCAGCATACAGACGAAAAACTGAAGGTCGAACAGACTATAAAAAACGTTTAAAGATGTTAGTTAGTGGAATATCTAGATTAGTTATAAGACGAACTAACAAGAATATCATTGTTCAAGTTGTAGATTATGCAGATGCAGGAGATAAAGTAATCGTAACTGTTAACAGTACAGAATTAAAAAAATTAGGATGGAAACATGCTACAGGAAATCTTCCAGCAGCATATTTAACAGGAATGCTTGCAGCACAAAAAGCTAAGAAGAAGGGCGTAAAGAAAGCAATAGCAGATTTTGGTCTACAACCAAAAGCATCATCAAGATTATATGCTGCATTAAAAGGCGCAAGAGATAACGGTTTAGAAGTTCCAGCATCAGAAGATATTTTCCCATCAGAAGATAGAATAATGGGTAAACATATTGTTGCATACGGTGCAATCAGTAAACAGTTTAAGACTTCACCAGCAGATATGGAGAAATCATTTGCTGATTTGAAAGCTAAATTATCAAAGTAAATTATGTTTATAGAGATTATCAAAATAATTGAGGATTAATAAAATGTCACCACAACCAATTGAAAAAGAAACAGAGAAGGTATTAATAGTTCCTATTGAAGAAGATAAAATAGAGACTGTTAAGATGAGTGCAAATTTAGACAAATGGCATCCAAAAACAGATCTTGGTAGAAAAGTTAAGTCTAGACAAATCACTTCAATGGAAGATGTTTTAGCAACTGGTAAACCTATATTAGAACCAGAAATAGTTGATATGTTATTACCAGATATAGAATCAGACTTGTTAATGATCGGACAATCCAAAGGTAAATTCGGCGGAGGATCCAGAAGAGTATTCAGACAAACACAGAAAAAAACTAAAGAAGGTAATAAACCTAAGTTTTCAACATATGCTGTGGTTGGTAACAAGGACGGATATGTAGGACTTGGTTTCGGTAAAGCAAAAGAAACAGTCCCTGCAAGAGAAAAGGCAGTTAGAAAAGCAAAATTATCATTAATCAGAGTTGTTAGAGGTTCAGGATCATGGGCAGATGCAAGAACAGAACCAAACAGTATCCCATTTACAGTAATTGGAAAATGTGGTTCAGTAACTGTCGAATTAAAACCAGCACCTAAAGGAACTGGATTAAAAGCACAAAAAGAAATAGCTAAAGTGTTAAAGTTAGCAGGAATTCAAGATATATGGTCAAAGATTAGAGGACAATCAAGAAACATGATTAATGTAGTTAAGGCATTAGAAGATGCATTAAATAAATTAAACAGTACAAAGATACAGGAAAAGCATATAAAACAATTGTCCATAATCACAGGACCAAAAAAATCTGAACAAAAAAAAGAGTAAAATAGCAGGTAAAAAATGACTAAGATTGCAATTATCAGGATAAGGGGAACAGACGATGTTAAGAGTACAATAGAATCAACAATGAGAATGTTGAAACTACACAAGAAACATACATGTTCAGTATATCCAAAAACAGATTCATTAATGGGTATGTTAGACAAAATAAAAGATTATACCACATACGGCGAAATTGATGATGAAACATATAAATTATTAGTTGAGAAACGTGGTATGATTAAGGCAGGAAAGCCAGTTAACTATTTCCATTTAAATCCTCCAAGAGGCGGCTTTGAGCGAAGAGGCATAAAAAATCCATTCAGTGATAAAGGCGCATTAGGATACAGGAAGGAAAAGATAAATATCTTATTAAAAAAGATGATATAATTCAATGTTTAGAATGCTATTAACAAATAATATTTATTGAGGTCACAAAATGTCATTAAACAAAAGAAAAAAAGCAATCAAATTAAGAGGACATCACACTCACGGTTACGGTAGTAAGAAGAAGCATAGAGGATCAGGCCATCAGGGCGGTGTCGGAATGGCTGGTACTGGAAAGAAAGCAGACCAAAAGAAGACAATGATATGGAAAGATACAAAATATTTTGGTAGACATGGTTTCGATTCAAAAAATACTGTAAAAATAAAGTATACTAATTTATTCTATATAGAAACACACTTAGACCTTTTAATTAAAGAAGGAAAAGCAAGAAAGGAAGGTAATGTGTATCATATAAACTTGAAAGACTTAGGCTGTAATAAATTGTTAGGATCAGGCATTGTTACTAAAGTTTACAATATAACCACAGATTTTGCAACTAAGTCTGCAATTGAAAAGGTTCAAACAGCTAAAGGAACTATAAAAGTAAATTTTGTAGCTGAAAAAGAATAATTTTTTTATTAATTCTTCTTTTCTTATATTTTATCAAATTTGTTTCTGAAATTTTAAACTAATTTCTTAATTCTTCTATAGCTGCGTAAGGTTTTAATTTGAACATAATTGTTACTTCCGCTTCTACTTTGATAGGACATCTTGTTTTCTCGTCAACGTAAAGTGTAAGTTTTTCTATTCCATCAAAAAAAGGTTTATACATTACTTTTCCATTAATTGTTTTCTTTTCTGTCAAATGTCCGATTATTTTTTTGCCTTTGTAAGTCCTTCCATTCTTTTCCAACAAAAAATCTTCTACATCGACATGTACATGATGTATTGTCCCATTATATATCATATTAATCGTAGTATCTGAAGGTGATTTAGTATTAAATGCATGTTCTACAAGTATAAAATATGCTGATTGCATATCAAGTACTGTTTCATCGATGTATGTTAATGTATCTCTCACTCCTTTTTTATATGTATTTGTGGGTGTTCTTACTGTTCCTCTGTCGTAATTGAATATCATGTGTGAAATTGTTCTTATATTTTGCCAGTCAGCAAATTCTCGACGTGCTACTGAACTGTCATAAGATGTTAAATCAGAATTTCCTGTTCTGGTAGCTACAATACTTTCAAGAGGAATGTAAGATTTTGCTTTCTTGCTATAACCAAGTTTTGTTTTGAACTCTACATTCAGAGCATATAATAAAGGTATTTTTATATCTGCTTTTCCATCAATAACTTGTATTAGCTCTTCATTATTTGTTGTAATAAAACTTTTCCATGATGCAGCACTGTCAAATACAGCGTCTTTAACGATAAAGAAATTCGGAATAACTATATGATATGATTGATTAAATTCAGGTATTACTAAGTTAGGATATTTTTTTGGAAATTTGCTTCCAGAAGCATTCTCTGAATCGCTACGAGATGCAATAATTTCTTGTGACACAAGAATTTCTGGCGTGGTTGTAGAAAGAATTGCCGTGAGAACTAGAGCAGTTAAACTTAATTTTTTATTTTTGTTTCTAAGCATAAAACATCTACACTGAATTGCACAGTGAGAATATATTAATCTTTCGAAAATACAGACGGAAAAGTTTCTTTTTTTGTAACTCTCTATGGACGAAAAATTAAAATTTCGAAAGAGTAAAGTTTTTATTGTACGATTATAAGAAGAGTATATAATTATGTTTGGCAATACAATGGATAGAAAAACATTCTTAAAAACGGTCGTACCAGCATTAGGCGTAGGGTATATGTCGTTTAGAATATCCAGTCAATCAGGTAAAAGCCAAGGCAATGTTATGTCGAGTACTGTTTCTTCAATTGATGATGCTGTCAAAGATGTCGGCGGAGATATAATTGATACATCTTACGAAAAACCTTTGTCAGATAATTATAATCGTACACGATATTGTGAAATAGTCGGACAAATAACAGAACGAAAACATCCTAAATCTAGACCTTACTTAGAATTAATATTAAAACATAATAGCGACTTTAGGGCAATATTTGATGTTCCTCCAGAATATCACTTTGCATTATTAATACAAGAATCTTCATTCAATCCTTACGCAATTTCTCCGGCTCCAGCGATGGGTATTGCACAATTTATGCGTCCAACAGCTTCAGATATGGGGATGCATGTTTATACTAAAGGGACACATCCAGAACTATTCATGTATGAAACAACATTAGCACAAGTTAATAAAAATTCTTCAAGATTATTTAATGCTGCCATGCGTAATTTTAAGAGAAACAATTTCAAGGATGCTGAACGTTACAAATTAGAATATGATGCTGTTATTTCTAAACGCGGAAAACTATTATTAGAGTTTGAGCAAGCATTTAGAGTTCATAAGAATTCGATTGTTGATGATAGATTAAACCCTGAATTAGCGATAGAAAAATCTGCAAAGTATCTAGCATTATTATGTAGAGAGTGCGAAAGGCATTTTGGTGGAAAATGGTGGCATAATATTCTAAGAGGAATAGCATCATATAATTCTGGCTTAGGAACTACAAGAAACAATCAAGGTTTACCAAACATTCCTGAAACAGTAGGATATATAAGAAATATTATGGTACTGGCAGACTTATTATCGCCAAGACAAGAAGCAGGATTAGATTATACTACAAACAATAGAATTATAGCTGAAATTGTTACTTCTAATAGATATAAGATTAAACGTTTAGCATAGTCGCCTTTCGTATGGTCGATTTTACTATTTATCTTTCGAAATATTTATATATACGAATTATAGAGATTATATCGTTATGTCTACACCAATATTTAAGGTAAAAGGGGTAAGTAAGGTTTTCGACAGAAGAGTTGTTCTAGATAATATTGATTTAGAGATAAATGCTGGAGAAATATTTGGAATAATTGGAGCATCAGGATCAGGTAAAAGCACGTTATTAAGCATACTTATAGGATTTTTGAAACCAGAAACAGGAGAAGTCTCATTTAGGACTGAACATTTACTTGAACATAAAGATTCACACATATTCAAATCAGTATTCAAGCATACTGATGAATTAAAGAAGGTTGTTGGAATGGCTGCACAAAATCCTTCGTTCTATACTACATTAACAGTTAAAGAAAATTTAAATTATTTTGGAACATTATATAGTTTGACTCCTGATACATTAAAATCTAATGTTACAACGCTAATTAATCTTATGGATTTACAAGGTTCAGAAAATAGGCAAGCTAAAAATCTTTCTGGCGGAATGCAGCGAAGACTAGATATGGCCTGCTCATTAATACATGATCCTAGAATATTAATTTTAGACGAGCCAACAGCAGATTTAGATCCATTACTAAGAAATCATATATGGAGATTAGTTAGAAAAATCAATAAGCGTGGAACAACAATAATTCTCGCGTCACACCATTTATCAGAATTAGAATTATTATGTAGTAGAATTGCTATATTAAAAGAAGGTAAAGTATTGGCTATAGGAACACCAAACGAATTAAAACAAAGATTCTCACAGCATGAAGAAATACATTTAGAAACATTCCCAGGAAATTATGATCAGATATCTAATATTAAAAACGCTGAAGCATTAAAAGAGATTGCAAGAATAGAAGATAAGGGTACGAAATTAGTAATATATACTTCAAAACCTGAAGTTGTACTAAATGCCTTAATGAAGAAATTAGAAGAACTAAAAGAGACAATCGTAGATTTAAAAGTTACAAGACCAACTTTAGATGAGATATTCATTAATATTAGCGGCTCTGAACAAGATAAAGCTGAAGAAAAAGAAGAAGAGGAAGAGGAGAAGAAAGAGCGTAAAAAGAGATAAGTGCTTCAACTCTAGACAATAAATCATGAAAGTTTTAAAAATAACATCCAAAAATTTGAAATTATTGATGAGATCTAAGACTTCGATGCTTGTGGTAGTTTTTGGACCATTACTAATAATGTTGCTTGTAGGATTCGCATTCAATAACACCACAATGTCTAAACTTAATGTAGGATATTATTCTGATAATAAAACAGAATTAACAACATCTTTTGTTAAAGCATTAGAAGAAAATCCTAATTTTTTAGTTATATCTTATGAATCTGAAAAACAGTGTACTGGAATGATAGAACAAGGTAAAGTACATTTATGTATAATATTCCCTTCGGATTTCAGAATTGACAACAATAAAACGAATGAATTACAATTCTATGTAGACCAGTCAAGAGCAAATTTTGTGTACGCTGTCATCGATACTGTATCTTCAAAGATTGCATTAACAAGTACACAATTAAGTTATCAAATGACTAATGATCTTATAAACGTAATAGATAGTACAAAGAAATCCAATAATGAAGAATTATTACGTGTAATAAAACTAAAATCTTCAGTAAACGACATTTCTGGAAAGTTAGATACTGTAAGTAGTAAACTTGGTAGTTTAGACTTATCAACTTCTAGCGTTAATTTAGGATCAGTCACAACACAATCAGATACTCTAAGAACAGATATAACTTCGTTAAAAACGAAAGGTAGCGATGTTGTTACAGCAGGACAAGCTGTAGTAACTGCAATGAATGGGAATACAGCAGGCAATGGAAGCAACATAATGTCTTCATTCAATAGCAATTTAGTAACTATGCAAACTGCAATAAATACTCAAGCTAATACTACAACAGCCGATCTTGACACGTTAATGAATAAGATTAACAGTTTATCAGATGATGTTGACAAAATGAATCAGAAGTTAAATACTGCAAAGACTGCAACTTCAGACTCGTCAACTGCTATAACACAAAATATACAAACACTAGCAGAGGTAAAGACTAACCTTGATGAACTAAAATCATTAATAGAGACAGCCAACTCGCAAATTAATGCATTAAAAGTCACTAGCGCAGAAAGTATTGTTAATCCTATAAAGACAACAATAAAACCAATAACATCCAAAACAAGCAATCTGAATTTTATATTCCCTTACTTCATAATATTAATTATTGTATTCATAGGAATAATGTTATCCAGTAATATAATCATTATGGAGAAGACAAGTAAGGCTTACTTCAGAAACTTTACAACGCCAACTAAAGATTTGACATTTGTAATGTCTGTATTCTTAACAAGTTTCTTTGTTGTAATATTACAGATAATATTCATATTAGCGTTAGCGTATTATTTCTTGAATACTTCAATATTCTCAAATCTTGCGTTAACAGCATTATTAATAGTTGGAGCAATATCTTTATTTACATTAATCGGAATGCTCATTGGTTATATGTTCAACAGTCAGGATGCTGTAACTATGGCAAGTATAAGCATAGGCAGTGTGTTCTTATTCCTGTCGAATTTGATATTGCCATTAGAGACTATGGCACCGTATATTCAAGAAGCCGCAAAATATAATCCTTATGTGATGGCATCAGAATTGTTAAAGAGATTAACGGTATTTGAATCATCGTGGAATGATGTATACATGGAATTTATACTATTAGGAGCATATATTGTTGTGTTGTTCATTTTAGTGTTATTAATCCAGAAGGCTTCAAAAGTACAATTCATAAGCAAAAAACCAATCGCTAAGCAATTAGTACATAAAGAACCAACAATAGACAAATATTTCAAGTTAAAGAATGGTGTATTATTGATGAGCGAAAAGGATTTATTGGAAGAATTAGAAAAAATGACTGATAAAGAATTCGAGGAGTATGTTGGTAAGAGACATAATGACTTTGCATCTTGGTTTGAGTTGAATAAGAATAAGGAACTATCTAAAAAGATGGCTCAATGCAAAACTAGAAAGGAAATGATTGTAATATTAAAAAAGTATAGAGATGATATTATAGTTCCTGTAGAAGAAAAGAAGTAAGTAAAAAAGTGATTTAAAAGAAATAGATTTATAATCGATAGAGGTTTTCTAATAACATGAGTTCTGACTTAGTATTATTCAAAAAATTCATAGGACAATTTACATCAGAAGATATAGCTGATGTGCGAAGAGTCGGTAGAAACTTCTATAAAGCTGAACAAAATTTATGGGATATAAAGAACAGAATAAATAGAGATATATTCGCTGTAGGAGCATATTTGGGCGAGGAAAAACAAGGATTTAGTCCAAGCCCTTTACTGATAGATATGATATCAAAATTTCCAGACACACAGTCTAAAAAGATATTTATCAACAAAAAATCCGAATGGTTATTTTTGTGTGGACGTAATATTCTTCCTGAATCAATAGTTAAGAATCCTAATAATTTATCTAATGGATTGGTTTTAGTTCAAAACGAGCATGATGAAAACTTAGGATATGGTCTGTTTAAACAGGAAGATACACTTATAATAAAACACATTCTAGATAAAGGAAAATACCTCAGAATAGACGAAAGGGGAAAGAATAAAGAAAAAGGAAAATTACATACTTAATTAATAAGATATAATATATTTATATAATACAATTAGTGTGCGATAAGATTTCATTGGTGATACTATGGATTTAATATATAGTTTAACTGACGGAATAAAATCTGTAAATATACTAACTACTATAGAACCTAAAAAAGTAGAACATAATATTATTCTGTTCAAAGATTCAAATTTCAAGATTACTTATGGAAATGGACTACTTTTTGTTCATACAGTCGGAATGTTCGGGGCAGAAACAGGCACATTTGCTCCTCCAATAAACGTTGTATCTAACTTAAGTTGGTCAGCACAATTAACAGATAATGTAGTTCTGAGCTTGTATTCTAAGGACGGATTGAATATCAAGTTAAATCTAGAGAAGAAATAGTTAAATTCGGTTTATAAATTGTTTATTTTAGGGAATATTATTAATTCTGAAGTAGAAACATTTTTAAATAACTCCTTACGTTGAAGTATCGATTTAGATACTTAGAGAGATACTACGAGAGATTACACATGAGTGTTAAACAGTTAAAATTAACTGATAGAATACGTATAATAGAAACAGAATCACTACGCCCTTCTATAACGTCAAATATTACTTCTGACACTTTAATGTTATTATCTTCTAAACTAGAGGAATTAAAGTATGCATCTGCTCAAAATCCTGTAACTATACAAAGTATTCGCGCAGTATTATCAAGGTTTAGTCATCCTACTCATTATGATAAAGGATTGTTAGAAAGATCATTAAATGGTGCATTATTATTCTATAAACGTGCATGTAATTCTGTTAAAATCGCTCCTGATCCATATCGTATGGTTACAGAACACTCAGAAGATGATGCACCAAGAGTGTTGTGTGATTATTTATATCTTATTCAAACACCGGAGGATTCTGCGTTACGTGTAGGTCTTTACACCTTACTTAATCATGCTGTGAAGAGACATTTTGTAGATAACAAATTATTAAGAATAGAATATAATAAATATGCTGCTTCAAGCAAAGCTAGACCTAAACAGTTTGGACCTAGATTGGCTTCACAAGGAAAATATCTTAAGCAACATCATGTTATAGATGGAAACAGAAATTTTTAGATAATTTTTTAAATTATTTCTTATAATATTATATAACTATACTACATCGTGAAATTCTATTTCATTCTCTTTTAATGCGCGAACAGCTGGCAATTCTTTTCCTGAGATCAATTCAAGACTTGCACCGCCACCTGTAGAAACGTGTGTGAACTTTTCTTTCCATGGCTGGATTGCATCTTCAGTATCTCCGCCGCCAACTATGACTGTTTTTCCTGAATTTGCTAGATATTCTGCAATATTATTTGTGCTTTCTGCAAATTTTGATATCTCAAAATATCCTAAGGGACCATTCCAAAAGATTGTTTTAGATTTATTAATATAATCCTTAAATAATTGTACAGATTCATGACCTATATCTAAGCCAATCCATCCTTCAGGCATATCAAAATCTGGAACAACCATTGTTTCTGCATCTACAGATATCTCTTTAGCAACAACAATGTCATCCGGAAGAATTATCTTCTCATTATTAAGCAACATTTTAGCTTCAGCTAAGAATTGTTCTTCATATAAGCTTTTACCAATGTTATATCCCTTAGCTTTGTATAATGTAAATATCATAGCCCCACCAAGAAGCAAATAATCTACCTTCTTCAACAACTCCTTAATCACACCGAATTTTGTTGAAATCTTTGCACCACCAAGTATTGCAATGAACGGTCTTTCAGCATTGGATAGATCTAGATATCTTAATTCTTTTTCAAGTGTAAATCCTATACATGCTGGTAAAAATTTAGTGATACCTACAGTAGATGCGTGTGCTCTATGTGTTGTTGCAAAACTTTCATTAACGAAAACATCTCCATTTACTGATAATCTTTTAGCGAACGCTTCATCATTTTTTTCTTCTTCTTCATGAAATCTAAGATTTTCTAGTAAAACTACTTTAGCATCAGGTATTTTTATATCAATACAATCATCGAGTTTGACAACAATTGTTCCTAAAAGTTTTTCTAATTTTAATGCCACCTTATCCATCTTCAATTTTTCAACAATTTTACCTGCAGGTCTACCTATGTGACTAATTAATACTACTTGCTTACAGTTATGTTCTAATATATATTTGATTGTTGGAAGAGATTCTCTTATTCGTGTATCTGAAACTATGTCTCCTTTTTCATCTAATGGAATATCATAATCAACTCTAATTAATACTCTCTTATTATCAAAATTCATGTCTTTAATGGTTCTCAACATAATCACCTGCTATAATTATACTGTGTTTGTAGAAATAAGTTTAAAAATGTTATGTCCAAATTAGTCTATATATTGTATATCTATCTTTCGTCAACTTTAAAAATACTCGTAGAATGAATATGTCATGAAACCTATAAAAGACAAGAAAACAAAGAATACAGATGCCTCAATAACTACTAAGATAAAAAATTTTAATACTCTAAAAAAAGATTACGAGTTAGTAGAAGAACATCTTACAATAAACAGTATTTTACGTAAAATGTCAGAAACATTAGAACTATACTTAAAGATGATACAACAGATATTACAGCCAGAAGAATTTCATGCATTACATGAATGCTCGGTATTTGATGATAAGGATAAAATTAAATTATTTGATTTATATAAGAGCGTAATTATTGTTTACAGAGAAGTATTAAAGGCAGAAATAATAAATGAAGAAAAAAACACCTTATCAACAATACAATTAGTTCATGAAGAAATACGATCTGTGAAACCACAGATGCTTGCAATAGCAGATAAGATGCAAGGATCATGGAAAAGAGATATAAAGAAAGATAATCAGAGATATTTCGGGTAAATCAACTGTTTTATACGCTATTTACAACATTAATTGGTGAGTTTTTATGAATATAATTTTATTTGGTCCGCAAGGATCTGGAAAGGGAACGCAAGCAGACTTGCTTGTAGAAAAATATAAACTCTATCATTTATCTATGGGTGATGAATTACGTAAAGAAATAAAGAAAGGCACACCTTTAGGCAAGAAAATCTCGAAGATAGTGAATAGAGGAGATTTAGTTCCAAGCAAAATAACAAACAACATTTCTTTAAAGATATCTAAACGCAAAGAATGCAAGAACGGCATAATATTCGATGGTTATCCCAGAAGCATGGAACAATGGATATTTCTAAAAAATAATTTTAAAATAGGTGCAACTATAGAAATAATTTTATCTGAAAAAGAATCCGTAAGAAGGATTGCTAGCAGAAGAGTTTGTCCGAAGTGTGGGCATAATTATAATACTATATGGTTAAAACCAAAAATCTCAAGATATTGTGATATTGATCATGCAAAATTAATACATAGAGAGGATGATAAACCTCTTGAAATTAAACGCAGATTAAAGATATATCATACACAGACAGAACCGTTAAAGAAAGAATATAAGAAACAAAAAATCTTATACACTATAAACGGTGCAAGACCAATAAAATTAGTAAATAACGAAATAGTAAAGATTCTAAAGAATATTTATAAGTAAACCACCACTCCTAGTGGTATTATAGGACATAATACACTAAACATGACAACTATAGATTTACAACAAAAAATTGAAGAATTAGTGAATAAGGTTAGATTATATAATCCTAACGCCGACATTCCGTTAATAGAAAAAGCTGTAAGATTTTCATATCAACATTTGCATGACAAAAAACGATTATCGGATGAAGATTTTTTCACATACTCATATGATGTAGCTATGATGCTAGCAGATCTTAAAGTAGGATCTCACACTCTGGTAGTAGGGTTGTTACATGCTATTCTAGAAGAATCAAATATTAAGCCTGAAGTTATAGAAAAAGAGTTTGATAAGGAAGTATTGACATTAATAGAAGCATTATCTAGGTTACGAAATGTTAATAAGAATTTTAATCCGGAAGCAGAAGAAGAACGTAGAGCAGAAAACACACGTAAGATAATGCTAGCAAGTTCTAAAGATATTAGAGTAATAATTATTAAAATTGTTGAAAGATTAGCCAGTATGCGTACACTAAAATATCTTCCAGAAGATATGAGAAAGATTGTCGCCACGGAAACAATGACCATATACGCACCTATAGCACACAAACTAGGAATGAATAATATTAAGGGTGAATTAGAAGATTTATCATTCAGATTCTTGGAAAATACTCAATATGTAGAACTAAAAGATAAGGTTGCTAAGACTCGTGAACAGCGTGAAGGAGAAGTCGATAAGATAATGGAATTAGTAAATGATTCATTAATTAAACATGATATAAAAGCACAAATATCAGGACGAGCAAAACATTTCTATAGCATTTATAAAAAAATTATTAGCGAAGATAAACAATTTGATGAAATATATGATTTAATGGCTATAAGAATAATAGTAGATAGTGTGGATGATTGCTACAAAGTTTTAGGGATAATACATAGTTTATGGAAACCAATGCCTGGAAGATTAAAAGATTATGTTGCAGTTCCTAAAGCTAATGGTTATCAATCATTACATACAGGTGTGTTTGTTAGTCACGGAAGTATATTAGAAGTACAAATTAGAACTAAAGATATGCATATGGCTGCTGAAGAAGGTGTTGCGGCACACTGGAGATATAAAGGAGATGATAAAGATAAGAAATTTGATAGACATATTGCGTTAATGAAACAAATAATGGATTGGCAACGTTATAGTGCTAACGCGCAAGAATTCATAGAAAATTTGAAGATAGATCTTTTTGAGAAAGAGATATTTGTATTCACACCTAACGGTGATCCTATTGCTTTGCCAGAAGAGGCTACACCTGTTGATTTTGCATATGCTGTACATACTGATATAGGTAATCATTGTAAACAAGCAAAAGTTAATGGAGTTGTAGTTACTTTAGATTATACTCTGTCTTCAGGAGATGTTGTAGATATATTAACACAGAAGAATGCTGCACCATCAAGATCATGGCTATCATTTGCAAAATCTGCGCATACTAGAACAAAAATAAGAGCTGCACTAAATATTGATGTAGACACTAAACAGAAAAAGAGGGATCCTGTAGAATTATTAGATGATGATTCAGACTTCCCAGAAGAGATAACTGTAGAAGGTAAAAAGTATGATTTGAAGATACCAAAATGTTGTACACCAAGACAATCAGAAAAAACGAGAGCATTTAAGACTAAAGATGGTAAAATTGTAGTGCATAGGGTAGATTGTCCAAATGTTTACACATGCGATATGACTAAAGAAGTAAAACTATTATTACAGCATGTTGAAAGTCAAATATACCCTTTGAGAGTAGATGTTAAAGATAGAGTAGGAATACTGGCTGAATTACTAAATTATATTGCCAATGAAAAACATAATGTAGAATCAGTAAATACTAGGTTAGGAAAAGATGGGAGAGTAATAATAACTATGGATATTAGAAAATCGCCTGTTTTAGATATACATAAATTAATACAAGAAATAAAAAATATTGATGCCGTTATTAATGTATTTATAGAGGATGAAAGACACACGAACAGATATACAACGAATTCTAACTAACCCTTCTTGTGGTCTAATAATTAATTAAACAACGCTTTCAAGACCATTGTTGCATATGATCCTTTTGGAAGTTCGAACTCTAATATTGTTCTTTCATTCATCGATATGATTTCTAGATTTTCTACATTTACAAAACATTCTCTTGTTGTTCCTTCAACACTCAAATCAGGAATAGCTCTCACTATAAAATCACGTTGTGTTAATCCTAATTCTTTAATTATATTATTTACATAATGATTTACTGTTTTAGTGTCAAAACCTAATAATTCTAAATTCTCAATACCACATTTTTCATAGTTTGAAATATCTCTATAGAATATTAATCGTCCCATACTATATTCTACAATATAATATTCAATACTATTTCTTTCAGCGTATTCTATTAAAATTTTAGTTAATGCTTCATTATATATATATGATTGTACTGAATGTATTAACATTAGCAGTGTCTTTTTAGGGATATGTTTTAATGCGCCTATGTAATCGTTAGGGTTTGAAAGTATATAGATATCTGTTGCGTCCTTGTAAATGCTACTTGATTCACACATAAACTCTACCGCTTTTTTATAATTACGCTTCAAAATGTTCAGTCCTATGTTGTAATTATTGATGGAAAATCTTTGATCATCAAAATAGTTTGGTATAATATGCGTTTCATCATTGTTAGTGTCACGTATATTTTTGGATTTTATGTTACTAGATTCTTTAGGAGTCAATTCTCTCGCCGTAATTACGAATCTATTACCTTTTAAACTTCCTAAACTCAATGGTTCATCAGTATATCCTACATGTGAGAGTTTAAGATCCTCATCATCCATACAAATTTTACTAACGACAATATTTTTTGAAGGTATACTAATATATTGTGTTGTTATGGCATGTCTATCTTTAGATCCAGCATATTTGATTATAGATCGAGAAACGTGAAATTTTCCAGAAATAATCTCTATAGCACGTTCAGTGTTCAAATTGGTTTTAATAAGTTTAAATACTGCATAATGTCCTGCATCATCCCATTCTTTTACAGGCAATTCTTCTACAATAAAGTCTTCAGGAGATTTTTTAATAATCATAAAGGGCTATATTGAAGTAATTTTATAACTTTATCGAAAACTTTTAATATAGTACTCTACAATAGTTACATATGGTTAGAACATATATAGATTATCTTAGAGAAGAAATAGATATTTTAAGAAATTCGGGGGAAGATTTTGACAGAAGTCTGTTGCATTTTCCGGATTTAGTCCAATTGTTGTGTGATCTTTTGGATAATGAATTAGTTGATAAAGAATCAAGGGTGCATGCAAATATAGCTTTAGGATATCTTGTAATTCCGAATGATATGGTTCCCGAGGAAGTTTATGGAGCATATGGATATATTGACGATATGTATGTATCTTGTATAATATTGTCGAATCTTCGAGTAAAATATTATGATTTAATATCTTCGTTATGGGACAACACTGAAGAATTCGATAAAGTTCTAGATTTTTGTAAATTTAGTTCTGAAAAATTCTTAGAAGAAAAAAATCTTAAAGAAAAATTATTGATATATTGTGGTTTGTCTGAATAGATTTATATTCTGACCTTATAATGAATATTTCTTAAAATTTATAAACTTGTCTCCCAATATTTCTCTTATGAAGAGTTATTATGATTATTTGAAGGAGTCGATACAAGAATTACAAGATAAGGGTGAGGATGTTGATAAGGCTGTGTTGTATTTACCTGATTTTTTTGGGTTGCTCTGTGCTTTATTAGACAAGGATGAAGTTGATAAAAATTCTAGAATGCTAATTAATAGTGCATTAGCATATTTTGTAAGTCCGTCAGATGTTGTGCCTGAAGAAGTATACGGCGCATATGGTTATCTTGACGATTTATATTTAACGTGTGTTGTTCTGAAAAACTTAGATAGCAAGTATAAGGATTTGATTAGAAAATCTTGGGAAGGTTCTGCTCCTTATGATGAGGCTATAGATTATGCCATATTTAAGGCTGAAAAGTTTTTAGATGAAAAGAACCTTAAAGACAAAGTACTATCTTATGCAGGACTAGGAGAATAATTCATAAGAATTTCTATTAAATTGTATTTCTTATAATTTAAGAGCTTTTCTTGTATCTGTTGCAATTTGTAATTCTTCGTTTGTTTGCATAACAAATACTGTTATTTTAGAATCCTTAGTAGTTATGATAAATTCGTTCTTATCATTTCTTCTATTATCTATCTTTAATCCTAAAAATTTAAAGTTATCTAGTATAAGCTTTCTTATATATGCTGCATTTTCTCCAATGCCTGCTGTAAAAACTATTCCATCAACACCATTTAATTCAGCGATGTATGCTCCTATATAATGCGTTACGCGGTCTGCGAACATTTTCATTGCAAGTTTTGCTTTAGGATCGTTCTTATTCTTACGCAAATCTCTCATATCGCTAAATCCGCTAATTCCTAAAAGTCCTGATTGTTTATTTAATATCTTTCCTAGTTGTTCATAATTAAGATTTAGTGTATTTCCTAAGTGTATTGATATTGCAGGATCTAAATGTCCGCATCTTGTACCCATTATTAGCCCATCTAATGGTGTGAATCCCATCGTTGTATTTAATGATTTACCATTATTAACTGCTGTAATACTGCATCCGTTTCCTAGATGACAAATTATTACTTTAGAGTTTTTTTTACCTTTTATTTTATAATATTCAGAGATTAATTTACTAATATATTTATGGCTTGAGCCATGAAAACCATATTTTCTAATCTTGTGTTTTTCATAATATTCGTATGGTAGACCGTATAAGAATTTTTCAACAGGTATTGTTGAATGAAACGCTGTATCAAATACAGCAACATGTGGACACTCAAAAATTTTCTGACATGCTTGAATACATGAAATGTTTGGTGGATTGTGTAACGGCGCAAGTACAGATAGTTCTTTTAATCTTTCTATAACTATATTATCAATTATTACTGGCTCAGTGTATGTTTCTCCACCATGTACTACTCTATGTCCTAGAGCTTTTATTTCCGAGACATCGCTAATTATGTTATTATCTATTAAACTTCTAATCATTAACATTACTGCTTCATCATGATTCTTTACAACAACGTTTCTGCTGATTGTTTCACCATTAAATATTAAAGATATATTGCCTCTATCAAGATTTATAGCATCTATCATTCCTTTAATAAGAACGTTCTTCGAAGTTAAATCTATTAATTGAAATTTTAACGAGGAACTTCCTCCATTAACCACTAGAATCTTTAATTCATCCAAATGTTTACGTATAAATCCTATAATGGCTTTTATATCTTTATACCTTAAATTTTCTATACTTGCAGCCAATTTATTGCTCTTAAAAACATATTGTATCCAATTAACAAAATCATTTTTATTATCATTAACATGATATTCGAACGTCTTTTTGTCAATAGTCTTTAGAACTTCGATTAATTCATCAAGATTCTTAATAATTCTGCCGCCGTTAAGAACAAAATAATGCTCAGGATTAATCTTCATACACACCCTCTTTTTTGATACTATATATAGAGCTACTTTTAAAGATTGTGAAAATCTGAAATTTTCACAATTAAGAAATGGGAATTTCTTTTATTGTGGAAACGTTCTAAACGTAAACTTTATAAAGTGTAGCTACTGAACAGTAACATGTATGGGGGAAGTAAATTTAATACATTGGTAGTACTAGTATTATTCTCTTTATTTCTAGTAGGATGCACTATAAATGATGATTTTAACGGAAATGTTAATCGTGATCCAGGCACACCTAGAACAGACTCTATTCAATCATTAGATTCTAATATATCTACAAATAACACATTAACAAATAATTTACATAATAACGATTCAAACAAAGAAAATTCTAATCAAGTATCTCTAAAGATAACAACCACTAATAATGGAAAAAACTCAGGAAATTCTGGTGGCGGTTCTAGCGGCGGAGGATCTGGAAGTAATACTAACAGTCAGCAATATACTCCTCCAGTTTCATTAAGTCCTGTGCCCGTACAGATAACTAACACAGATCGCATAGATCAAATCAATGAACAGATTATAGATAATACTGTAACAGAATCAGTGATTGTTGAACGTAAACCTTTAATGAAAAAATTACTGGAAAACAATGTTGAAAAATTCTTCGATAAATCTGTTGTAGCAATTGATGAATCTTATGCAGATTTATCTGAAAATATAGAACAACCAATAGTTCTAGAAGGATATCTTAATATTCTCGTAAGTGAGGATAAAGCAGGAAATTCTATTTATACTTATAATATATTATCAAATAACAAGATGTATAATATAAATCCTACAGACAATTTATTACAATTAAACCCTGAATTGCGTTCAGGATCTAAAATCACTGTTAGTGGTCTGATAATCGACAATGATATTGCAGTAAAAACTTCAGATGTAAAGATATTAGAAAATGGTCCTGTACTAACTATAGGTCCACAAAAGATTGTTGTATTCATGGTTAGTTTTACTGATTCTCAAAATCCAAATCCTGAAAATATGACTTCTACATATGTTAAAGAAAGATTAGAGAATGGTCCATTTGCAAAATTTATGCAGGAACAATCATATGGAAAAGTAGGCAACATAACTGCTGACGTATATGGATGGTATCAAATACCTCATAATTCTGTTTCTTCAGGATCATTTAGCATATATCCTCCAACATTAGATGATATTAAAACATATTCTGATTCTTTAAGTATTAATATGACTCAATATGATAGAATATTAATCTTAGTTAATCATCATTATTTTACTGGTGGAACTTCATATGTGGGTATTTCACAAAATAAAGTCGGTAATGAAATCTGGAACACTTCTGTTTCCTGGGTTGGAAGTATTAACATTAACAATCAATCAACATACAAAAACCCTTCAGGATGGGGAACACAACCGTTTAATTGGACAAATCTTGATTATCTTGTTTCACACGAACTTGGAGGACACGGATTTGGAGCAAATCATGCAGGAATTATGAGATGTGAACCAGGCATTGTAATGTATGGACAAGCATGTAATGAAAATAATCTCAATGATCCGTACGCTAGTTACAATTACGGTAATTATTATGATATTATGGGAACAACTTCATTCACACTTCATACAAATGCATATTATAAAGAATTAAACGGATGGATAAATCAAAGCACAATACAATCTGTAGTTACTAATGGAACTTATACAATAAATCCTTTGGAATCTAACAACGGAATACATGCAGCAAAAATATATCCCATAGGCTCAGATCCAAACACTTCAACACCTTACATGTATATAGAAATAAGAAGACCAATAGGTTTTGATTCAAAAACTAATTATAGCACGGGCGGATGGCCAAATACTAAAGACAACTTAAACGGTATATTTGTTAATGTGATGAATGAATTTTCTTCAACAAGCGAAAATTTTGCAAGAACATATTTACTTGACATGACTCCAAACTCTATTGGAGGAACATCTGCATCATATTATGATACGATGAATGTAACGCTGAATGTTGACAAAACTTACATTGATGCACCTATGGGTATAAGAATAAAAACTTTATCTGTTGATAATTCAACAGAAGGTAGTGCGACATTCGAAGTCAATTTAACGCAACCATCATGTTATTTTAGAGAGCCAATAAAAATTTCTGCCGATACTTCAAGAGTTACAATGTCAATACACAGACCTTATGCTAATCTATTTAATTTCGGATATACGTTCCAAGGTAAAGCTTATGCTGGTTGTAAAGAGTCACATATAATTTTAGAACCAAATTATCCAGAAAGTTGGACTTTAGAATACTTTGAGAAATTACCTTCTGGAGAATTAGTTCAATTCTTCGATAAAACAATAACATTAAATGAAACAAGTTCAAAAAATATTATTGTGTATGCAACAATACCTAGATCATGGTTTGGAGGCAAACCTTATTCTTTTGCTCCATCAATGAATGTAACTGTTCAAGAATTTGCCCAAACTTATCAAAGATTAATACTTTCTAAATATTCTAATATGTCATTTTCAAACGATTCTTGTACAACAAGAACTCCTATATTCAAAGGAGTATTAAATTATGCTATCAATCAGGGAGAGTCATTTATGATGCCAATAACAGTTAGAAATAATGACAGTTCAAGTTGTCAGGATAGTGTATTTTTATACAATGTCACATTCCCTGAAGGATGGATTACAGAGGTATATTACAACACATCTTACTTATATAATGTAACTCTTATCAATCAAACAACAGGACAGCCTTATAATAGGACAATTGTAGGATATAGACTTGAAAAATGGTATAATAATAAATATATACGAAGAAATACCAACTCAGAATTTATATTGTTCTACAATGTGACTCCAGTAAATGCAATTCCTGGAACCTATAATATTAATGTTAATTTCACCAATTTTAATGGTGCTATGAGTACGCTAAGAGATATTAGCATCAATGTAATCGATCCATGCGTAAGAAATACTCCTACAATCGCTGTTCCAAGCGATATCTTATTAAGACAAGGAATAGACAATAATACGGTAGTGCAATTCAATGTCACAAATAATGATAATTCATATTGTACTGATGCAATATTTAATATTACAACAACAAATCCTATGTCGTATCAATTATTAGTTTATAATATGAGTACTGGAAATTATGTTCCTGTAGATGTTAACAATTTAACAATAAGTGCAGGTGTTAAAAAAAGATTAGCTTACAATGTAACAACAGTTTCATACATAAATACTACATTCAGTATTACGGCTAAGAACAATGATTCAGGACTATCTGTAACAGGAATTCATAGTATATCATTTATTGATCCTTGCATACGTAATAATCCAACAATAACAATTAATGGAGGACCGTTCAACTTCATAGATACATTAGCTGATGTGACTAACGGAACTGCAACAGCAAGTATCACAAACAACGATAATATTTATTGTTTACCAAGAACATTTACCACAACAATTGAAGGAAATTCTGCATGGAATTATATCTTTGCAAGTCCAACAATTATTAATGGCGGTCAAACATTAGTTCAAAATATTACATTCATTGCAAAACAGACTAATTTGACAGGAAATTACGACTTTAATATCTCGGTAACAGATGGCTCAACAACAGTAAAATCAACAATTCCTGTAACAGCAGCAATTACTCCTCCAATAATAACATTTAATGCATACGTCGATAGTGTCTATGTAGATAATACCACTCCAAAAATAGGACAGACCGTTGGAGTGAACTTTGTGATCATGAAAAATGAAAATCAAAATATAAATAATTTCAAATATACAATAAATACTGGTCAGCAAACAATAACACGAACAGTTCCAGTATTCGATTATCCTATAGATGGATGGGAATACTTCAATTATACAAGTGCAGGAACATTTAATGGAAATATAACTATAGATTCGGATAATGTGTTAATAGAGACTAATAAAGCAGATAATATTAGACAATTTACGATAACTGTTGTATCTAATGTATTGAGTGGAAAACTTGTAGGAGAAATTGTTCAATAGGTAAAAAAATGAAAATAATACGAAACACAATAATTGCAGGATTACTATTAGCATCATCATACATAGTTAATGCGCAGTCTAAGCTAGATCAAGCATTCCAACAATTAGGACAAGAATTCAAGAATCACGGTTACGTTATGAAGGGAAAATATGGTGATGGTATAGATTATCGTATAAATTTAGGTAGTGGAAACGATACGGCAAACTTTGTCCCGTCAGCATTCGGTAAAAAACAAAATAATCCTTCAATGGTTTTTAACACGTTCTACTTAATGCCTAAAACAGCACATAATGATTCAATAAAATCTATAGTTGATAATATTCCTAAAGAAAAGATGTTTACGATAGGATTTGCTCCAGACAGCACAATAGATGTACCGGTAACGTATAAGACTATAGATAGCATAATCACAGGAAAAACAACAGGAGTTAATAATGCTGCAAATCTTGGAAATCCTTCATATTTTAAATTAAATCAGAATTATCCGAATCCATTCAATCCAGAAACAAATATATCTTTTGATGTTATAGAAAATGCGAATGTTGATGTAAGAGTTTATGATATTCTTGGAAGAGAAGTTTCAACATTATTTAACTCACAATTAAAACCAGGAACATATAACGGAGTGTTTAACGGTAATGGCTTGAGTTCTGGAATATATAATTTAGTTGCAAGAGTAAGACTTAACGATGGAACATCTTATACACAAACAAAGAAAATGTTATTAGAAAAATAAAATATTGCTCTTAAATTATGTATTATTCTTGCATTTTCTTTACTATTCTTGTTATTACGTTTCTTGGAGTAAATCTTGTGGTTTGTACAAGGAATTTGTTCTTTAGACCGTAAACAGCAACTCTTTTTCCTTGAATCATTGCGTCATATCCATATTCTGCAACTTCTTTTGCTGTAGGATCTTTATTTCCGAATAATTTTCCATCATCGATATTTGCAGACTTTTGAAAATTTGTCTGTGTTGGTCCAGGACATAATGCTGTAATTTTAATCTTTGTATTGCTTAATTCTTCAGCCAGAGCTTCGGAGAATGATAATACATAAGATTTAGAAGCGAAATATACTGCCATTAATGGTCCTGGTTGAAAGCTTGCAGTACTTGCAACATTTAATACTCTGCCAGTATTATGTGTAATCATATCTTTCAAAAATAATTTAGTTAAATGTGTTAATGCTGTAATATTAACTTGAATCATCTCAAGCTCTGCCTCTAAGTTTGTATCAGAAAATTTGCCATATGTTCCGAAGCCCGCATTGTTAACCAAGATGTTAACATTAATATTATCTAATTTAACTGCATCATATATTGCTTGAGGAGCATTATAATATTTAAGATCTTGAACGAGTATTTTGACATCAACACCAAAATTCTTTTCTAAATGTTCTTTTAAAGATTTAAGAGTTTCCTCACTTCGTGCAACAAGAATGAGGTTATGTCCGTGTCTTGCAAATATCTTTGCAAATTCAAGGCCGATACCTGAAGATGCGCCTGTAATCAGTGTAGCATTCTTGAGTTCAGGAGTATGCTCTTGAGAACCGGTATTAATTTTATTATGATTTGCATGAATATTTTCCATTAAAACACCTCAAATGTTAGAGAATAAAATATAGAATATAAAGATTATGAAAATATGTTTTATTTAAGGCTTATGTTCAGTAATCTTTAAATATAACTACATCTAAGGTATACGATGACTAAGCCGATATTCAAATATCTGATTCCGATTTACATTGTATGGTTTATTCTTCACATAATTTTCTTCTTCAGTTTTATCATTTCACAAGTGGGCGCAGAGACGCCTACATTCGGGATATCATTTGTCCTGTTGATGCTGTCACACTTTCTGGTCATTATCTGCGCGCTTGCCTTTACAGTATATATGATTGTTGATTGTGCCCTGAGAAAATTCAAGGATGATACTCAAAAGATTGTTTGGATTATTGTAATTGTGCTATTAACTATATTGGGCGCGATAGTATACTATTATGTGTGTGGAAAAAATCCTAGAAAATAATTCTTTCCGCTTTATCCAATAATCGGCACAACATAATTCTTAAAACAAAGTGCAACAAGTGCTGTGCCGTGCTTTTTCTTAGGAGTGAAACTCTTAGTTATCATTTTAATATCTTCTAATTTATACTTATCGTTAAATCCATTTACGTAAAGTTCGTTGATGCTTGCCATTAATTTTTTTTCAACTTCTCGTTCATCATAATTTCCATTATGTTCACAAACTAAGCCGCCATGTTTCTTTCCTGTTTTCTTATTGTATAACCATCCATATATTATTCCTGCAGTGGCCTTTTGACCTTTCTCTGCATGAGAAACTGCCATTATACTTTCAACAACCTCTCCGTGAGTCAATTCTGGTTTTTCTATCTCTGTTGCTATTGCTGGTAAAATACTCGAGTATGTCATTATATTGCCCACTTCTATTCCGGCATCTTTTAATGCTAAATGATATGAACCTGCATGAATTGTAATATCAGATTCTCCACTTCCTGACGTTACAAAATAATCTTTAGGAATTCTATTTCCAACAATTACACTTTGAGTTAGAACAATTTCTTTTTGTTTACTCCTTGATTTAAATTCTAAAACGGTTTTTCCATTCATTCTATTATTCCTCCAAATATCTTCGTTAAGAAAATGAATATGCTTAGAACTATAGGATTCTTTGTATGTTTAACTAACTTAGAAGACTTATACAGAAGTTTGTATGAATATTTTTTGAACACTTTTTTAGTATACAGCTCGTAAAAACCATCCTCCTAATATAACGCGCAACAATAAAATAATTCACGCGAATCATTGAGTGAAATAAAACTAGTTTATAAATATTTTTATTTATAAAGGCAAGCGTTTTGTCGACGAGAAATAAGGTGTTGTTCTATCTCTGTTTTACACTTCCCACACTGGACAATCTCTGGCAGGGTATATAAATAACAATGCTTCTACAGTATTTGTAGGTGTCAAAAATTGATGCCTACACCTCGTCCCCTGAGCGCCTACCCTTCGGGTTTGCAGCTCTATAAAGGGATTTGAAATAAAATGCGACAAGCAAGAGGAAAAAATGGAAGCGAAAAAAACACAGATAAAGTTACCATCCGTTAACGACGTGATGGGTAAAAAAATGCCAGAGACAAAATTCAGGTCTGGCGCAATAACAGCCACAGTATGGTCTAATGAGGCCGTTCGTGATGGAAAAAAGGTAGAGTACAAGACTGTAGCCTTCGAGCGCAGTTACAAGGATAAAAACGATCAGTGGCAAACGACTAATTCTCTTAGAACAGCAGATATTCCTAAAGCAATACTTGTGCTAAACAAAGCGTACGAGCACTTAGCTTTGAATGCTGACGAAGACGATATATACTAAGAGATTAGTTTAAGAAATTTTTAATAATTTATTTTTTTCGAGATAGCGCGAGCTATCTCTAATATTTAACAAAATAATTATGTGAGGGATGTAAAATGGCAAGAAGAAGAGTAGAAGAAAACGAATTAGACAACGATGTAAATATAGATTTGAAAAACGTTCAAAAATCAAACGAGACATCAGTAACAAGTCTTCCTGGTGTAGGAGCTGCAACTGCAGAGAAATTATCATTAGCAGGATTTGATACGCTGCTTGCAATAGCTGTAGCTACAATTGGAGAAATTGTTGAAGCATCGGGCGTAAGTGAGATTGTTGCGAGAAAAATTATTCAGGCATCAAGAGCATCAATGGATATGGGATTCATGTCAGGCGAAGAGGCAATGCAAAAGAGATCCACAATACATAAAATATCCACATTTTGTGAACCATTCGACGCATTACTAGAAGGCGGATTTGAAACTAGAGCGATAACAGAATGTTTTGGACAATACGGTTCTGGAAAAACTCAGATAGGACATTTATTATCTGTAAGTCTTCAAAAACAAGATCCTACAGCTGCAGTAGTATACATTGACACTGAAAGCACTTTTAGACCTGAAAGAATCGTACAATTTGCAAAAGGTTTAGGAATGGATCCTGAACAAGTATTAAGAAATATTAAAGTTGCACGCGCGTACAATTCGGACCATCAAATGTTACTCGCAGAAAAAGTAGAAGAGCTAATAAAAAATGGTCTTAATGTAAAACTGATAATTGTTGACTCATTAACAGCACATTTTAGAGCAGAATTTGTTGGGAGAGGAACTCTTGCTGATAGGCAACAAAAATTAAACAAACACATGCACGTGCTTGCGAAACTTGCAGACATGTACAATTTAACAGTATATGTTACAAATCAAGTTATGGCAAAGCCAGACACATTCTTTGGAGATCCAACAGAAGCAATCGGCGGAAACATCGTAGGACACAACTCAACATTTAGAATCTACTTACGAAAGGGTAAGAAAGGTTCAAGAGTTGCAAAATTAGTAGACGCACCAAACATAGCTGATGGTGAATGTGCATTCTTCGTCAAAGAAGAAAGATTAGAAGCAGCAGTATAAACTGCTAATTTTTTATTTTACTTTTATTTCTTAATTTAGATAAATTTAAAAATCTACGCACTTAAATTTATTTGTGAAGCTAAATAAAAACGCTGTAGAATTATCAATGAATCTGATTATCATAGCCGCAATCGGTCTTCTTATTCTATTGATTGTAGCATATTTCTTTATTAATAACTCATCACAAGCAAACAATCAGATATACGATTGTACAGCTAGAGGAGGAATCTGTGCTGCCAGTTGTGACAGTATCGGATCTTCTACACCTTGGACATGTTCTGAAGGAAGAAAATGTTGTATGAGTACAAAAGAATCTGCAGGCATAACAACAGGAAAACTATTCCCATGAAAAAAAGCATAACTTTTGGAATGCTATATATACTTATAATAATACTAGTTTGTGGAATTGTACATGCAGATGATTGCATTCAACCAGCAAAAAATGCTAGCTTTGGAGAACAATGTGCATATATGCAATGTAGTAACGGAGTTCTAAAATATCCTAACCTTTTTGGGAGTACTATAAAGATTTCATTTAGTTACATTTCAGAGATAGATCCACAAACATATAATACAGATTTAACAAATAACGATATTGTATTGATATATGCCAAAGACACTAATAGTGTAAAAATACTTTATGGAAATAATGTCGAAGAAGAAACAGTAAAAAAATTAGTAGGAAAATACTCCAAAACATTCTCAGCAGATCCATGCACAGGATTTCAAGAATCAGTAAACGATCTACAAAAAACAGAGTTCTTAATAACACCTCTTGCAAGCGAAAAAGAGTGTGCAGCAGAATTCAAGGAAATACAAGCGGAGATAAATCAGAGAGAAAGACATTATGTCGATGGAATGGTGGCTGCAGACACAACATATACTATATATAATGAGTTAATTGATGAGGGAGTAGATGAATATAAGCTGGCTAAAGAGATAAATGCTACGCAGGAAGAGTTAGCTCCTGGAGTAAACTCTGTAACTGAGGAACAAACTACTTCAGAAACGCGGTATACTGCGATAACAGCAAGTATATTGGCGATTAAGGAGTTATACCCACAAAAATATACAAAATATCAAGGAATCTTTGAAGATTATTTCGTTCTTATGTTTGCACAAAAATTCTACACCAAATGTGCAAACACAAATTATGGTGCAGTTGTAGCTCTTCAAACATGTTATTTTAAAGATTCTGAAAAAGAAGGACCAATTCTGGGTTATATGAATGATATATATACCCTATTTGGAACTAAATATGTGTTTCTAGAAGAAGAATTAGGATATGTGCTTTTTATGAGTGATTCTAAATGTGAAAATATTATCCCTCTTGCAAATGACTATTTGAAAAAGGGGTTTAGAGGAGTTAAGAGCTTTGATCGAAACAAAGCTGTTCAAGAAAAATTAGATGTCTGTATTCAAAAAGAAAAAAATAGCTATGGAAAAGAAGAAGCGATACAAAAGGGGAGAGAAATTGATACAAGTAATGATTTGTATATGGATATTTGGAAAATAACCAGAGCATTATACGATAAGAAAACTATTAATTATGCATTTATAAAAAATAATCAAATAATCGCGCGACCAAATTATAAGGAAGAAGGAAATGTATCGATAGTATTATATGATGTTCCTAGAGAAAAAATAGAATCTGCAGAAGGCACCATACAATTAGATAACAGTTTAGGATTCGTCCTTACATCTAAAGATATGAGTCAAAATAGCAATTATCTTCCGGCGGATCAAATAAAGGAACTAGAAGGAAGGGTTCTAAGAGGTAATAAATGGGGTAGAATTCTTACATCAGAAGAAATAAAAATAACAGATAATCTTGTTCGCGAACGATTCAAAACATTAATTGAAGAGAAATACGGCAAATGAAGATATTATTGTGGCTTGGATTGTGTATCTTATTATCAACAGTAGTTATTGCTGTGAATATTGAAGAACAATATTTCATTTCCTTTTCATACACGCAAGAAGGACTGATAATCCATAATATTACAAAAGATTATGACGTGCCTTATGAAGATACGTTTAGTGAAGGACTAATATTTCAAATTATAGACATAAACAATAAAACATATAATACCACTTTTCCAATTGATTTTTATGACGAATACACTTTAGGAATACCTTATAATAGTAGAGGTGTAGAGTTGAGAGTTTATGATGGAGAAACACTTCTTGCATCAAAATCATTAACGACACTTACAGAATATTGTGGAAACAATAAGTGTGATCTTTCAGAATCATCTTTTTCATGTTCAAAAGATTGTAAGATAACATCTGAAGAAAAAGCATTGTTAACAACAACGGATATTGTAAAAGAAAGCAATTTAACACGTTGGATAATTATAGGAATACTAACTCTTATTATAGCAGGCATAATAGCAATTGTTATTGCACGAAGAAAACAGCAAACTTCTAATTTATGAAGTGTGATGCGCCGAGTATTTGATGTATGGCTTTCAATGCTTCCTTGGCACCCTTATTGCCGTTAATATGTCCGTCTGCTCTAAGACCATATTGTGATTGTCTTGCATTATATTCTATTACGAAATCGTTTTCTGAACTTGTAGAATATATATTAATGCTATATGAGCCATCATCTGCAACACTTACCGTGATAAATCCTTGGTGTTTTCCTAATGTATTACTTAAATCATTAGACATCCAATGTTTTTGTAATTCTCTTCCAGATATACTATTTAAGCTTCCACGGTGTTCTGTTTTTTTAGTTTGTTCTATAAACTCATCTAAAATTATGCTTCCCTTAGCATAATCAGGATCTTGAGCAACAACCGTTGTAGAATTAGTTGATTTTTGATATTCTTGTACTTCTGTTTGCGCGCTTGCTGCAGTCGTTCCTGCAAGCATGAGTGATGCTATAACAACGTTACGTAATGAAAATGATGGTTTTAAATCAGATGCGCCTGTAAGATTATCATATATTATTTTGATGCTTGTTTGTTTCTTTGGAGTTTCGTACCTTTTTGCAGTCGCAGTATTTTGATATCTTAAATATTCTTTAGCATCTCTAACACTGTTTCCGTATAATCTTGGACTGTTTAAACATAAAAATATTGCAAGATCATTGCTATTAATGTTTGATACAACGCCGTTGTGAAGTGAACTTTTGATGGCATTAAGATTCTGTTTAAGAATCATTAATTGCTCTGGAAGTATTCCAAGATAACGTAATGGATTGAATCCTTCACCATATTTTTCTCGTTCCCATCTTTTTAATTTTCTATATTCTCCATATTTTCCTTTAAAAAAGAGAGATAATTGATCGCCTGTACTTGTGCGCATAACTCCTGGAAGCGAAGATTTAAGATTTTGAAGATAAGTTAATGCATCGTTTACAACATCATATTCCTTTTGAATATCTTGCGTAATTTTTCCAAAATTTATCTTCATTAATTCAAACACAATAATTAGTTCATGATCAGTAAATTCAAGATTCTTAGCATTTTTTTGTAATGAAATCTTAAAAGATTGTACAGAAGAACATCGTCCAACAGGATTTTGTGCTAGAAATGCGACATATTGGAGAAGAGAAGAGTTTCTTCCAATTAGTTCTCCATAGACTGATTGTTGAAATTTAACTGTTAAAATGTCAAGAAAACCTTGTAACTTCTGAGTGTCATTTAAGAGTCCGAGTTCGCCAAGTAAGTTTACAAGTGCATCAGAGTATTGAAAATCTGCATACATTGATTCAAGTTCTTTTGCAATACCGATAAATTTTTGTTCGATTTCCTGAGCGTTTATCATTAGTAGCCTCACATATTTTATTACATTCCATTCTCAAGAAATTAAATTTATAAATGTTTTGAAAACTATTCTTAGAATTTAAGTTTATTCGTTTAATTTTTTTGATGCGGATTCTATTTCTGTTAATGCTTGACTTAGTAAAGTTGATACTTTTTCTAAATCTTCGTTTACTCCGCTTATATTTTGAGGTATAGGATTTCTTCCATTAGTAGCGTATCCTATAGTGACGTGCATATTTGAATGTATTCCTGATATCTTCTTCATTGTATCATCTATGCTATTCCAATGCTTAACTGCTTTTATTACTTCTGTTGGTTCGCTCATTTAAATTCCCAGAATTCAATTATTTTTTTATTTTGTTGGTATGGATTGAAATGTTTTTCGAATACTTTTATTTTGTATTCATTGAAATACGCTTCCATGACCTTAGAAACTATGTTAATAGAAAATCCTAGCTCATTATAAATTTCTCGTGCAGCATCATAAATCACAGGATTGCTTATAGTTTGTCTAAATCTCTTCTTATCGCTCCAAACAATTTGCGAGTTAGTAAAGAATTTGTTTTTTTGGAAATATTTTTGTATTAATGCTAAGTCTTTCTTAACATTTCCGTATGGCTTATTCTTTCTCTTGAATTCGTCATATATCTTTTTACCTATAAATTTCAATATTAACTGGATCTTAGGTTTATCTCTTAATCTTTTGTAAAAGACTCGGAACATAGCATATGTATAGACATCAAAAACTTTAGGATTTTGCAAGTTCTTTGTCTTAAGCTTCTTTTCTTGAAGTTTTTCAGAAAATAAATTAGCTATTTCTTTCTTATAAATAATTCTGAAACCAGGCACTTGCTTATCAAATACCATATAACAGCTATTTAGTACTACTTCCACGAACCCCTTGCCGATCATAAAGGGGATTAAGCACATGTTATATATTAACCTATCGATTATCGACGCTGAAAAAAACATTATTTATAAACGGTTTATAAAGCCTTTATAAATATACTGCGTCTTATAGAGCATATCGTTCCTCTAGAATAGTGTATAAACATAAACTTCTACAAGTGCTCCTATAATTAATAATATTATGCTCATAGTCAAAAATGTGAATCCATCTTTCATTGCATAATTGAATTTTTTAGAACCAAAACTTTCTCTTAATACTGCTTGACTCATTATACATCCAGCAACTATTGCAAAAAAATATCCTCCGGCCTCAAGAAACATGTGTGGCATAACTTTCAAGAACATTCCAAGAAAATTATCAAAGGCATTAGTATAATGTGTAGCCATATATGCGAAAACTACTCCCCATACTGAAGCATTCCATGCAAGAAACAAAATTGATCCTGCACCAAAAACTAATGATAACACTAAAAATATTAACATTATTTTTATATTATTAAGGAATAGAGAATAGAAAGTAAATCCTCCAATAGCTTGTCCAACATTAGCTCCTATAATTCTTAATTGACTATCAAAAACTCCTTGTACAAGAAGATTTGGAAACTTTAAACTAAACAATGCATATGCCAAGAATATTCCTAAGAATAACATAAAATATACTTGTAATATATCGTTATGATCCTGAAATATCTTTTTGAAACTAAACTTTTTTGAAACACTATCCTGCTTTTCTTCAATAGTGAACATCTTGTTCAATGATGGAATAAGCAACATGGACAAGAATGCTATACTAGCTATTCCTTGAGAGTTAGGAAAAACAATCCATGCAGCAACGATGCCGATAATTGCATATACTAAACCTATAACAAATGCAAATCTTGGTTTACGTTCAAGCCAATCAGGCTTCAAAATATTCTCTAACATTATACAATACTAGAATGTGTTATTTATAAATATTTCTTATATGTATTCAGTAAAATTTATATAGGATATTCTGCTAATTTACTATGTGAATAGTGGGGGTAATAAAGTTAAATATCTGCTGTTGACAGCAGTGATAATACTTAGTGTATTTCTAATTTACGGTTTACATTATAGAGATTATGTTAAATGCAACGGATGTATTTCTGAATTATATCCTTATCCGATACACGGTGATGAATGGACACACTTAGCACAAGCCATTTATATGATGGATGCAGGCACTCTTCCTAATATTAATCCTTATCTAGGAACACCACACGTGAATTTAGAATCAGGATTTCATGCATTTCTCGCTCAATTGTTTACATTAACAGGACTTGATCCTGTGTTAAATTATCAATTTTTGCCAGCGATATTTACTATATTAATACTATTGATATTAACGTTATTTGTTTATAATTTAACAAAAAATTTCTATATAGGAATAATATCAAGCGTATTTTTATTATCTATAAGAGAGAATATCAATATTACTGGCTTATGGTTCTTTGTGCCTTTTATATTAGGTGTGTTTCTCTTATTTTTCTTCTTTTACACTTATTTCGATAAAGAAATAAGAAATTTGTCTATAATATTCTATATAGTTTCTATGTTTGTCTATCCTGTAATAACTTTTGTAATCACAGCAGCATTATTTATACTTTTTTTACTTGATAATAATTTTAACTTCAATAATATCAAAAATTATTGGCCTTATATATTCTTAATGGCTTTATCTTTTATTATCGTATTATTTTATTTTAAGTTAGATTTTGGCGCGGTGTTGTATTCTTTAACTTTTAAATATGGTTGGACGACAGGTTTTGAGGTAAATTATTCCTTGATGGAGTTATATGGCTTAGCAGGAATAATATCAGCATTAATAGGTGTGTATGTAATAATAAAACAAAAATTAAATAAAATATTGATAATACTTCCAGCATTGATACTTATCCCTGTAATAATGTACAATACGGTGCAGTATACTGTTTTTTTACCTTTTCAACGAGCGATAGTATTATTATTAATGTTGCTTGCTCCTTTATCAGGTATAGGTTTGTATGCTGTCATGAGTAAAATATACTATATGCTACATAAAAAATTTATAAGTATATCTATTATAATACTTTTATCTGTTTTATTCTTGATTGTGTCTTTTTATAATTATCATGTTGTAACCGAACAAACTTTTGAGCCATCGCATCTCGTAACAACTTATGATTACGATGCGTTAATGTATATGCGATATGCTCATATTAATGGAAAGATTATGGCTCCATGGGATGTGTCTTTCGGAGTTTATCCTATATCTAAAAATACTTTGATGGCTTTAGTTCCCTCCAATTTAGGAGAGGGGGATACTGCTCCTATCTTTATGTTTTATTATAGTAATTGTTTATTGAAACGAGATATTTTAACAAATAACAGCATAACATTTGTTTATAGTAGATTTCCCCTTAATTGTAAATTCCTTAAACCAATTTATTCGAATAATTCGTATATTTATGAAAAAATATAGTTATTATCTTTGATATCTTTGCATGATGGTGTTTTTTATGGTAAATGTTAAATTTCACACAGTGATACTTATTGTTAATTGGAACGGTTCTAGATATGTTATAGATTGTATAAAAAGCATACATTTGCCAGATGGTGTAAAAATTATTTTAGTAGATAATGCGAGTACAGATAATAGTGTTGCTCTTATTAATGAGCAATGTGATAACCTTGTTCGTAGAGGGTTGTTAAAGATAATAATAAATAAAAAAAATTCAGGATTTGCCGAAGGTAATAATATAGGCATAAGAGAGGCCTTTAAAGATGCGAACATCAAGTATATTATAACATTAAATAATGATGTTGTAATTGAAAGACATTTTGTTAAAGAAATTATAAGATTTTCTAATAAAGGATATGATATGATTTCTAGTAAAACATTATTTACAAATAGATCAATAAATACTTTAGGTCTTAAGAAAAACATATGCGGTTTATTTGAAGATATAACTTCTTTACATCAAAGAGAAGAGATAGTTTGTCCTTCGGCCGTTGCAGCACTATATTCTAGAAGATTATTAGAACAGATAAAATATAAACAGGAATATTTTGATAAAGATTTCTTTATGTACAATGAAGATGCAGATTTAGGTCTCAGAGCAAGACAACTTGGTTTTAAGTGTGGCTGCTGTCTTAAAGCTATAGCATTCCATAAATATTCTATGTCAACACAACATAATATAGCATTTAGAAAATATTATGGTCAAAGAAATAATTTGCTTTTAATTATAAAAAATTTTAGTATCATAAAACTAATAATGCTTTCTCCTATAATATTTAGCTGTCAATTGTTAACAGTATTATCTAATATCTTTCAAGGTTATGGATTAGTTGTTTTTAAGGCAAAAATAGATGCTTTAAAATTATTCCCTAAGATTTGGAAGAAAAGGAGATAATATAAGCTTATATCTTTACCAGCTCAATTATCAGATCTAAAAATTATATTTATTATTCCGTGAATAAGTCCTAATGTAAAAAAGAATTGTTGGATATATCCTAAAAATAAATAGAGTATGGCGTTATCTTTTCTCGTTGCTATAGCATACTTAAATCTCAACCACGGATCAAAAAATGGTGTCAGGATCCTTTTAATAATATATAATAAGATACTTTTCTTGTCGAACGGATAATCATCTCCTTTAAACATGATTTTTACTCTTCCCTTACCAAAAGAATATTGTTGTCTAATCATGCTGTACATATCTTCTTTATATCGGTGTTTTATAATAATATTAGACAAATAAATTGCACGTATTTTTTGCTTAAACAATCTATAATTAAAATCTATATCTTCACCTATCCGCATTGATTCATCAAACTTTTTAACAATTTTAAAACAATCTTTTTTATAAGACACATTATTAACTAAACTAGGTTTAATTTCTTGTCCATCTATTAGTGGTTCATATTCTAGAATCTTAGAAAACTCTGCCATTAACTTATGATTATTAGTTAATAGTTTTCCGGCTATGATTTTGATATCCGGATAAGTGTTGTGTGCGTCTATTATTTTTTTAATCCAATCTGCATTCACTGTCGTATCATCATCCAAAAATGCTATTATTTTGCCTTTTGCAATGTTTAATCCTTTATTTCTTGCAGCCCCAGGACCTTTATTATCTTGAATAATATATTTAAAATTCTTGTATTTTTGTAGTGTTTTTATTACTTTATTTGTTTCATCGTTTTTTCCATCAAATATAACTATTACTTCAAATTCTATTTTAGACTTATTCTGATATATGGATTGTAAACATTCTACTAATACGCTATTTCTGTTATATGTTGGTATTATTATGGATAATTTAATTAAGTTATATTTCATGCAGGTCTCCGTGCATACATCATAGGATATGGCCATCTAACATGATTTACAATATATCCTTTTTTTCTCAAAAAATTTGCTAATATTTTTGGATTCTTATCTTTAAAAAAATGATATTCTAAGGATATTCTTTCTATTTTAAGAAAGATGTTATCTGGACAGTTTAGTAATATATCATATTCCGCTCCTTCACAGTCTATCTTCAGCAGATTAACCTTAGAGATGTTATTTTCTTTTATAATTCTCTGTAAAGTAGTCATATTACTTATTATATTTTTATCTCCATTTTTATAAATATATGATGAATTTCCGCCAGGATCTTTATTTATATATATCTTTTTTTTACCCCTTTTATTTGATATTCCCTTATTTTCAATAATTATGTTTTTTATACTGTTGAGTGAAATGTTTTTTTTAAGAATGCTATAATTACTAGATATTGGTTCAAATGCATACACTTTTCCTTTATATGCCTTTTTTGCTGCATATATTGAAAATATTCCTATATGTGATCCTATATCTATTATATTATCGTTAGGGTATATATCGAAATTTTTAGGAGTATATTCTTTGTATAGATATACCTCATTGAATATTTGCATATCTGTGGTTTTTGGTCTTATAAAATATCTTATTCCGTTCCAAAGAATTAATTGATTGATTTTTTTATTTCTATCTAGGGTAGTATAATCGATAAAATAATTATGCCAGCTTTTTACTATGGCAAGTATTTTTAGAGTATTGATAATAAATCCTATATTACTTTTGCATTGTTGTAGTATTTCTTTATTTTTCATTTCTTTATTAGTTGATAGTAATATTTTAATAATTTTTTTGTACTATATTTATTGTCGAATTCTTTTGCTCTTTTTTTTGCGTTAGTTTCTATTTTCTTTTTTTCTTTTTTTGATAGTTTTAGTACTTGTAATATTTTTGTTGTTAGTTCTTTATGGTTCTCTGGTTCAAAAAGATATCCGTTTT
>JAGVGF010000001.1 GCA_020057295.1 archaeon | reverse complement strand
GGAGAATGCTACATTCATGGCTGAAGAAACTAAGAATGCAGAAAAAGTTATTCCTAAGGCTTTGATGTGGGGTTCAATATTTGTATCTGTACTAGGATTATTGTTAGCGCTTATAATGCTTGGTGTGATACCGTGGTTCGTTTTAGCAAAATCTTTAACTCCCCTTTCTGATTTGACTGCTTTAATATTTAATTCCTCTCTTGCTACTGCCGTGAATATTGGTGTTGCATTAGCATTAATAGGTTCGGCTGCAGGAGGATTAGTTGGAAGTCCAAGATTATTATTAGGACTTGCAAGAGATAAATTGTTTATTGAACAATTAGCAGATATTCATCCAAGATATCAGACTCCGTCTAAAGCCATAATATTCCAGACCATAGTATCGATAGTGGTTATAATATTTGGTTTTGGGAGATATGAGTATTTACTAGAATTATTAGTGCCGATAGCGTTACTGATGTATATCGCTGTAATACTTACTGTGCCAGTGTTAAGATTTAGGAAACCAAATCATCCACGACCATTTAAAGTTTGGTTTGGAAAGACTATTCCTATATTAATATCATTAATATATATAGCGACTGTTATAGCATTTGTTTGGACTACACCTAATGCTCAAACAATGATTAATCTAGGTCTAAGTTTTATATTCTTTGGAGTGCCAATATTTCTATTATTGGTTTCGTACTATGATCCTGAGTCAATTAGACAGATTAATGATTATTTTGCAAAATTTTCAGTAATATTTGAAGGTATGAATTTTCCTAAAGAATTCAGGAGAGAATTATTATCCTACTTTAAAGATGACCTGCAAGATAAAACCATATTAGATTATGGTTCTGGAGTTGGGACATTAACAATGCATTTAGCGGAAGTTGTTGGCCCAAAAGGTAAAGTTTATGCTACAGATTTAAGTCAGAAAAATGTAGAGATATTATTAAAACGTGTACTAAAAAAAGGTTATAAAAATGTTGAAGTAATACATGATGAACACCAATTTAATAGGGTTCATCCTACAGTCAGAAATGTTGATGCAGTATTCTCAGTAGGAATGCTTGGATATATTCAAAATGTTTCAAAAGTTTTAAAAGATTTATACAAAATATTGCCGAAGAATGGTAAGATATGTATGGTTGAATATGTGGATTATTTCTGGGTTATTCCAAATGTTAAATGGCTCAGCAGTACAGAGCAGATAGATAAAGTCTTCAAGGAAGCAGGATTCTCAGTTCATATAACTAGAAAAAGAAGATTCTTCTGGAACTATGTAATAATCTATGGAATAAAAACAGAAGGAAATGTGCCTTATATATAATTAACAAAATTTTAATATAATTATATGTTATTACATTTATGGTTGATGAATTTAAGGAACTGGTAAAAGATATACATTCTTGTAGAGATTGTAGAAAATTATTTGGTTTTGAACCTAATCCCGTATTTAGTGGAAATAAGAATGCAAAAATTTTACAGATAAGTCAAGCACCTTCTCAAAATGTTCATAATACAAACAAGTGTTTCAATGATGCAAGTGGTAAAAAATTGAGAAATGAATGGTATAAAATTTCTGAAGAAGATTTCTATAATGATAATAATTTTTATATATCTGGAGTTGGTCATTGCTATCCTGGAAAAAACAGTAACGGTGGTGATAATAAACCTCCCAAACATTGCGCCGACAAATGGTTACACCAGGAGATAAAATTAGTCAATAGTAAACTCATAATATTAGTAGGAAGATGTGCTGCAGAATATTTTTTTCCAGGTAGAATTTTTTCCGATCTAATATTTCGCAATCAAGAAATTAATGGTAAGTTAACTATTGTTGTTCCTCATCCTTCTCCGTTAAATAAAAAATGGTTTAAAGATAATCCTTATTTTGAGAAAAAAAGAATTTTAGAAATAAGAAAGATAATACATTCTACGCTCTACATGAAATAATGTTAAGAACCAATCTTATTTTCTAGAAGTTTTATTATTGCTTTTTTTAGTAATCTCTTGTATCTTCAAATATATTTTTAATTTCTCGAGAGCGATTCGTCTCATGCTAATAAGATTTTTTTCTTCGCGAGTCATTTCACCAAAACTTTTATCATATCCTTTAGGCTTGAATATAGGATCCCATCCAAAATCTGTTTTAACTTTAGGTTTAATAATACTACCCTCGAGTGTGCCTTCAAAAATCATAATTTTGCCTTTTTTATCAGAATATCCTATCATAGTTCTAGCAGTAGCTTTACCAATAATACCTTGATTAATATTTTGTGGATCATGAAGTTTTATCGTGATATTATATATTCCATCAACACCAAGTTTTTCTAAGAACCATTTGATTAACGGTCCAGGCAATCCGTTAAGGCAATCAATAGATAATGATGTATCTTCAACGATAAATTCTCCCTTGAAATGTTTACGTGCTTCAAGAATTTTTGCTTCGATGATTTTAGCAGGATTAACTTCCTGTATTTCTATCAAATCTATATTTAATTGTTCAGTAAAGGGAATTATACTATTAATTTCTTCAAATTTTTTGTTATTGCCCGTGATTACATAGATTTTTCTTAAATCAGATTTATTTTTTGTTTTAGATTTTTCTTGTACTTTTGTTAAACTTGTCAAGTCGCCAAAATATTCTATAGCACAATGTTTACAATACCATTCATTAGATCCTTTAATAGCATATTTTGCCTTTTCACCGCACATTGTGCATTTTTTATCTAAAACCTTAATATTCTTAATTTTTGTTAATTCTTTTTTAACTTCACGCTTTAAAGAAACTTTACCGTACTTTAATTCATTCTCTTGCAATTTTTTTAACGATTCTTTTAAACCCATTTTCTTGTGTATTTGAGTAATAATATCTTATTAATATATATTAATAGGTGCATATTTAAAAATTTTATATTTTATCTTAATACTATAGGAATATATTATAAAATATGTTATATATAATTAAATCAAAAGCTATATAAAGAACCCTTTATTCTTAAAAACATGCCACCAGAAGATAAACCATCAAGTCCAGAAGGCGTAGAAGGCGCTGAAGGATCAGAAGAGTTCTTTAGAGTAAGAGTTCCAAGAAACAAGGAAGTACTCGGAATACTTGAACAAAGACTAGGTGGCAGTAGATGTAGAGTTAGATGTCTTGATGGTAAAACTAGAAATTGTAGAATTCCAGGAAGATTAAAAAGAAAATTATGGGTTAGAGAAAATGACGTGTTACTTGTTGAGCCATGGGAATTTGATGGTGACGAGAAAGGCGATATCATATTTAAGTATAAGCCAAATCAAGTATTATGGCTAAAAAAGAATGGTCATTTAGATAAATTACAAGATATGGAAGAATTCTAGAGCATCATCTTCGAATTATAATTTTATTATAACATTATTTTGGCTTGTTTTTTATTTTTATATTCTATAAACTATTTTTTCTTATTATCTCTAAATATGATAACTATCCAGATTAATACTCCGACAAATATTAGTGAGTCAGAAATATTAAATATTGGCCAAAATTTGAAGTCTATAAAATCAATAACTTTGCCGTAAAATATTCTATCAACAACATTACCAACAATACCAGAACTTATCAATAATACGGATGTATTGTTAATGTGATCATGAAAATATAGAAGCAATCCTAATACTAATACAGAAATTCCTATCAGTAAAGTATTCATATTTTGTAAAATGCTAAATCCTGCGCCTGTATTAGTAACATATGTAAATGCTATAATTCCATAATCTATAGAATCTTTCAAATTCATAGCCCAAATTTTTGTTAATCTATCAATAAATATTAGTATAAGAAAAAATATTATTGTAATATATCCTTTAATTTTAACATTTTTCGACTTAAATTCTTTCTTACGAACATTACGTGATGCAATATTATTCATTCTCAAATTATCTTTATTTTTAGAATAATTTTTTTTTAATACCATTTTTTTTGTTGCGCATGCGTTTGCTCACGTTCAGCAATACCTTCTAGATTTTTCATACGCTGATTCATTGCATCAAGTTCTGCCTTTATCGCGTCAAGCTTTAAAGATATTACTTGTAAATCTCTACCAATATCTTGAGGTGGAGAAGCTTGTGATTGAGAAGGACTAAATGATTGATTAAAATTTCCGCTATTCATACCAGACATACTTGATGAAGAATTTAAGCTCTGATCAGTGTGATAAGATGATGTATCGATGTTGCTGCTTGGTATTCCTGTAGTATCTGGTGTTATCATGTTGGAATTCATATCATTAGAGTTAAAAGAACTACTCTGATCAAACGGTATTTCCTCTTTCTTTTTTAAAAAATCCATTATACCCATTATCACACCTCTTATAATAATTTATCAATCAATGATTTAGGCACAAGCTTTATTGCAGTAAATAATGCAGTCTCATCATATACCTTAATATTATCATTCTTTAACTGTAACAAGAATTCACCCATATTTTTTGGATTAAATACTGTAGATAGATAGTATGAGAATAAATATCCTTTCAATTCTTCGTTGCTAGCTGATAATGTTTTTAAAACACTATTCTTGTCAGTACCCTGTTTCCCCGCTACAATACTAGAAAATTCTTCACGAGCATTACTGCTTGATAATACTCTTTTGGTTTCCTCTTTTGTCAATTGTACATTACGATCAGTAATATTATATAAGCTAATATTATCTAATGACTTAATATCTATAACAAATATTTTATAATAATCTTTTTCCATCAACTGTAATTTTCCATCAGTATACATCTTCTGTAAATTATCTATACTCTCTTTATTTAATGATTGGAATGCTTTATTATTTGGATCAATCGTTACGCCAACAAGTAATGAGTCATTACCATTAACGTTTTGTTTCATCAAAAACAGATTGCTTGAATTGGTGAAATTATTTTTAAAATTATTTGCATCCTTAATGATATAATATGAGAATACTATAGATCCAACAACTAATAATATCATTAATATACTAAATATTTTAAAAAATAATCCCAAAAGGAACAACGCCTTTCTTAATCTAAATAGTATAAGGAAAATAACTAACATTACAATGAATATTACTATAATATCTGCCATTAACACAAATTAACATGTCAGCTATTTAAATTTTTTGTCAAAAAAGCTGCAAAAACATATTTTTATAGTAATAGTAATATTTATAAATAACTTCCCTTTTCTTGGATTGATTTAAGGGAAAGCGTTGGTTTTAGTATATGTGCTATACTACACTTTCTAATAGTGTATAAAATGGTTGGTATTTAAGCAATACTATGGTCGGTACTAAGCATAAAAAAGGCGAAGTGTCGGGTGTTAACATTAAAAAGCACGCTAATACTACTAAACAAAAAATTTTGTTGCCAACATTAAAAGAGCAACAAAGATATGTTGTATATAAAGTGGTATCGGATAATGTGTTTAAAGATTTTAACCTTGTACATAACAATATACTTAATCAATGCAATGCGATGTTAGGTATATTTGAGGGGGCAAAAGCTGGATTGATGAGTGCCAAATATAATGCTCAAAAATGTACAGGAATAATACGTGTAAATAATAAATACGTAGACAAGCTAAAAATTTGTCTAGGATTAATAAAAAATATTGATAGTAAAGAAGTTATTGTAGACTGTGTGTTTGTTTCAGGAATGTTAAACAAAGCATTTGATAAGATGGACAACTAAAAATCCAGTTAACAAATATACAAATCAAATCAGCAAATGATTTGACAACACATAAATTATGATTTTAATTAAAATGATTAATTATCGAGGTGGATAATATGACTGAAGTACAACCATTACAACACCAAATGATGGGATATGATAGGGCTATAACAATGTTTAGTCCAGACGGAAGATTATTACAAGTAGAATATGCTAAAAAGACTGTTAGACAAGGATCAACGGCAATCGGCATGGTATGCAAGGATGGCATATTACTTGTTACAGATAAGAGAATAGTTGATAAATTAATAATTGCAGATTCCTTAGAAAAAATATGGCAGGTTGATGATCATATTGCAATAACAGCTGCAGGAATATTATCTGATGCTAGAGTATTAGTAGATAGAGCAAGAATTAAGGCTCAAGAACATAAAATAATTTATGATAGTCCAATAGATGTAATAACAATAGTTAAAGATATTGCTGATTTAAAGCAGATGTGTACGCAATCAGGCGGATTAAGACCTTTTGGTGTATCATTATTAATAGCAGGTGCTGACGAGGAAGGAGTAAAATTATTTGAAACTGATCCTACAGGAATATATTTCCAGTATAAAGCAACAGCTATTGGTGAAGGAGAAGTAGATGTTAAAAATATTTTGATTAAAGAATACAGAGAATCAATGACTATTGATGATGGATTAAAATTAGCATTAAGTGCATTAAAGAGAGTTATTAATGATGGATTTGATAGCGATAGGATAGACTGTGTATATATTACTAATGAAAAGAAAGCATATGAAAAAATGCCTAAAGATAAGATTACAAAAATTTTATCTTCATTAGATATTAAGAGGAAGTAAGCGATAAATACTCGATAAATATGTTGTATAAAAAAATCGGTGGTCAATATGGGTTCAACACAAAATTTCAGTAAGAAACGTCCAGAAGTAGAAAGATTACATATTAATCTTGCAAAACTAAAAAAGGGCGGTAGAAAGTTCGAAATAGTTATTGATCCAGACAATGCCATAGCGCATAAAGAAGGAAGATTATCTGATATTAGAGAAGTGTTAATTGCAGAGAGAATATTTGAAGATGTACAAAAAGGAATTTTCAGTCCAAAAAGTGATTTAGAAACAGTATTTCCTAAAATGGACACATTACAAATAGCTGAATTAATATTGTCTAAAGGAGAATTACAATTAAGTGCTAAATATCGTGAGTCAAAACAAGAAGAAAAACGTAGATCAATAATTGAGTCTATTCATCGTAATAGTGTTAATCCACAAAATAATTTACCACATCCAATAACTAGAATAGAAAATGCGATGAATGAAGTAAAGATTAAAATTGATGATAATAAATCAGCACATGATCAAGTTAATGATATTGTTAAGAAACTACAACCAGTACTTCCAATAAAATTTGAACATAAACATGTTCGAGTACATATCAGCGAAAATTATGCAAAAAAATACTTCAAAACATTACATCAATATGGTAGAATATTAAATGAAGAATGGCTAGATGATGGATGTTATATGGGAACAGTAGAGATTCCAGCAGGATTATATTTAGACTTTATTGATGACTTAAACAAGAAGACACATGGTGGTGTAGAAATAACATTACTTGACAGCAAGAATGGTAAATATGGTACGACGGAAGTTACTAACAAAAAAGTACATAAGAAATTAAGATAAATATATGTTGTGATAGAAAATAAAATTATTACACAAAATAATATAATAATAAAAAAATAAAAATAAAATTATAACCAAAAGTTACAATTAATATAAGGAGTTGATTAATATGGGTTTATTAGTGAAAGATAAACAAGTTGTAGTTCCTGGTGATGTATTAGCCGATGATTTGGGCTTTATACCAGGATTTGGAACATACAGGAATAATAATAATTTAGTATGTTCAAGACTAGGATTAGTAAATGTAGAAGGAAAGGTACTAAAGATAATACCTTTATCTGGAAAATACTTACCTAGAAGAAATGATATAGTCATTGCAAGAGTCTTTGATATATTGATGGCTGGATGGAGAGTTGATATTAACAGTCCGTACAGTGCAGTGTTATCAAGTAAAGAGACTGCAGAATATATTGAAAGAAATGATGACTTATCAAAACACTTTGATCTAGATGAATATTTAGTATGTAAAGTTACTAATGTTACATCACAAAATTTAATTGATGTAAGTACAAGAGATCAAGGTTTAAGAAAGTTAAGAGGCGGAAGAATAATTCGAGTTAACACTCATAAGGTTCCAAGAATTATTGGAAAGAAAGGTTCAATGGTTTCAATGATTAAACAAGCATCAAACTGTAGAATTATAGTCGGACAAAACGGTTTAGTATGGATTGATGGAGAACCAGATAAAGAAAACATTGCTGTAAATGCAATTAGAAAGATAGAAGTTGAAAGCCACATGTCAGGTTTAACTGATAGGATGAAAACATACCTTGAAGAAACTACTGGCGTTAAGATTTCATTAAGCGAAGGCGGTGATTACAATGGATTACAATAAAAGAATTGATGGGCGAGACTTTGACGAGTTAAGACCTATTGAAGCAAAAGCAGGAGTAATTAAGAAAGCTGATGGATCAGCATATTTCAGAATGGGAAATACTGTAGCATATGCAGCAGTTTATGGACCAAGAGAAATGTTTCCAAAATTTCAGCAAGATCCAAAGAAAGCAGTATTAAGATGCAACTATAACATGATGCCATTTTCAGGAGCTGGTGAGAGAGTAAGACCAGGTCCTAGTAGAAGAAGTAAAGAAATTTCAGCTGTTACTAGTAACGCATTAGTTTCTGTTGTTGACTTGTATGATTCACCAAATGCAGTTGTTGATGTATATATAGAATTACCAATGACTGATGCAGGTTCAAGATGTTGTGGTATAAACGCGGCAGCAATAGCACTTGCTGATGCTGGTATTCCAATGAGAGACTTAGTATCTGCAGTAGCTGTAGGATTTGCAGGAAATAAAGTAATCGTAGATTTAAACTACGAAGAAGAACATCTACCAGATTATGTTGAAGGACTTGATGAAAAAGATGTTGCTGATATTCCAGTTGCAATAATTCCAAGTACTGGAGAAATAACTCTATTACAAATGGATGGTATTGTAGATAAGGCTACAGTAATAAGTGCATTAAATAAAGCGAGAACTGCTGCAATGAAAGTTAATGAAGTACAAAAAAATGCTCTAAGAGAAAAATTCGCTACACAAGTAAATGGCGATAATGGATTTGAGTAAAGATTTGATAAAATCGATAAATATAATGAGGAATGATAACAATGATGATTGATCAAGAAGCAAAAAAACATTTAAGAGAGTCACTCGAGAAAGGAGTGCGATATGATGGTCGTAAAAAAGACGAGTTTAGAACTATAGAGATAAAGACAGGATTTATTACTACAGCAGAAGGTAGCGCACATGTAAAATGTGGAGATACTGAAGTAATAGCTGGTGTAAAAATGAGTGTTGAAAAACCATTCCCAGACACTCCAGATCAAGGAATATTAATGGTTGGTGCAGAACTATTACCATTAAGTAATCCAAAATATGAAAGCGGTCCACCAGATGCAACATCTATTGAAGTTGCACGTTTAATCGATAGAGGAATTAGAGAGAGTAAAACTCTTGATAATCAAAGATTATGCATTAAAGCAGGCGAAAAAGTATGGACTATCAACGTAGATATTTGCCCATTAAACGATGATGGTAACTTAATTGATGTTGGTTCAATGGCTGCAGTCGCTGCAATATTAAATGCAAGATTCCCATTCTTCGACGGAGTAAAGGTAGATTACAAAAAGAAAACTGATGAAAAGATTCCAATATGTAGAGTTCCTGTAGCTGTAACTGTTGTAAAAATTGGAAACGCATTCATTGTAGACCCAACTGAACTAGAAGCTCAAGCACTTGATGCAAGACTAACAATAACTACTATTGATGACGGTAGATTGTGTAGTTTACAAAAGGGTGGCGATGAAACATTAACAATTGAAGAGATTGACAGCATGTTAGACCTAGCTTTACAGAAGGGCGAGGAAATAAGAAAACTTATAAAACAACAATAACTCCAAAGAGTTATTGTTAATAGGTGATATTCATGGTTGACTTAAAACTTGAAAAGAATAAACTTACAAAATATGAAAAAGCTAGAATTATAGGCGCAAGATCAATGCAGATATCAATGGGTGCACCTATGGCAGTTAAATTAACTCCAAAAATGTTAGAAGAACTACACTACGATCCTTTAGAAATAGCAAAACTAGAATTCGAAAAAGGAGTAATACCAATAGAAATATTACGTGAAGTTCTACCATCAGATGAGAAAAAGAAGTAAGTTCTAAATTTTTTTAATTTTTAATTATTCTCTAAATAGTAGTAAATTTCTATAGAAAAGTTTATAAATGCCATTTGATTATACCTTTTAAGCATAAATTTAACTGTTGGGGTAATTCCGTTGTTGTTGTGAACGGATACATTTAATGTCTTTATTTACTTGATGCGTACTGTTACGTATCATACACTTTATTTTGTATTTACAGCTTGGGGGCGTAAAATGAATAATATGAAATCATCTTTTTTAATTTTTTGTACATTCTTGTCTATACTTTTAGTGGCTACTGCTATTAATGCTGTTAATGATACTAGTACTATAACATTAGTAACAATGAGTTTTAATAGTCATAATTCAGATTTAACTGTTCAAGGTTCAATGAACTTTACTGGTGTAACGGCACAAGCAGGACATAATCCTGTAGTTGGTGGTACAAATCGTATCTATATATATTATACTGGTATTAATCCTAGTAATATAACATTAACTGATAATATTTTGGGTGATGTTATAACATATTTTACTAATGCTACTGATAGTAACAATGTTACTACATTAATATATAATTGGAATAATAATAATATTTCTGGCCTTAGAACGTTTACATTCAATAATACTGCGTTAGCAGTCAATAATCAATCTGTTCAAGTGACTGTATGGAGTGATGCAGATGAATTTGTTGATGGATTCAATAATGTTGTATTGACAATTAATCAAAAAAATTCATCTATACAAGGTAATATAGATTTTACTCATGATACTATAAAGTATCAAAATCTAGATAAATTAGCACAGGCATATAATATTAATGGCCTAAGTGGATCAATTGATTTTCAGTCTAATGTTCTAGATCAACTAACAGTAAATATTTCATTCAAGGAAGGTAATAAATATCCTACATACAACTATGTTAATGTTGTCGGAGGTCAGGCAGCTAATATTGTTGGCGGCTATTTTAGTTTCAAGAATATTAAAGAGAATAATGGAACTAGCAATGTTATATGTTCTGTAAACTCTATTAATGTTAATAAAGATTACACATGTTTTAATCAAGCTATAGATGCTGCAAGTTTAAATAGTGTGTACGATACTACTATGGATTTCTACAAGAACGGTACTTTTTATACTGTTTATCTTGACAATGGATATACTACATTCAGTAATAATACTATAAAAAATATTACAGACATAATTAACGATAATGTTCAAACGTTAAATCCTTCAGATTTCTTTGAAACGGTAGCATCATACGTTAATTCTACAGGAGTATTTAGTATAGGAGAAATAACTTCTAAAGCTATTACATTAACTAATAGTGCTGGTGATGTAACATATGATTTACCTCAAGGCAATTTAAGTGTTAACACATCACAAGTGCCTTTAATATCAGGAACATACACTGTAACAGTTAAAGCAGCAGATAAGTATGGAAATACTGCATTAAAAAATATGACTGTCATATTAGATATAGTTCCAACAATGACTGTAGAATTCAATGCACTTCATACAATACTAAACAATAATGGTATCGCAAGTAATATTAATACATGCGGCGATAATCCAACAAATTGTGTAGGATTATATTTTGAAAAGACAGGTTATGGACAAATAAGTTTTAATGATCCTTTAGATATGACTAGTGCTACAACTATTGCTTTAATGCAGAATCTTGGTAATAAACTTAACATGACTAAAGGTGTTATTGGACTTGATGCAACAACAGCAAGTATCATAAAAAATGCAAACGCAACATTGACGATGTATGGTTTACCATACACTAGCACACCAAACATACGTATATTTGATGATAATAATGTTGAAATTATTAATATTAATTTGACAGGTATAAATAATAACAGCATAAGTTATAATAATGTTACTGGAACTTTAATTTTTAACACATCGCATTTTACAACTTTTAGAACTGAAGAAATAAAAACTTATGCTGCAAATAATACTGTAACACAAACATATACTCAAATAGTAATGGATAATACAACAAAAAATATTAATTCAACAATTACAGTTTCACAAAATGTAACAGAAGTAACATTAGACTTGGGCGCATTAAGTATAGTTAATAATGTAACTAACATTACTACTGTTAATGTTGTTGGAACAATTGATGCAACTGTTAATACTACTTCAGGAATAATTAATATTGCATTCCCTGCAAATATCACTATTAGTGGTGGTAGCACATGGGATGGTTCATTCGCATTACCAAAACTTTTGTTAATTGCTGCTGCAAATGCTACACCAGATTCTGGATATACTGCTGCAACAAATCTAGTTATTAAAGTTGGTACTGATAGTGAAAATTTAACATTTGATAAAGCAGTACGTTTAGTTCTTCCAGGAATGAGTGGTAAATCTGCAGGGTTCCAGAGAGGAACTACTTTTACAAAGATTGTAAATACATGTAGTGCAGATACGCAATCTGCAGGTGATGCTTTGAGCTTAAATAGTGAATGTGTAATAACAGTTGGTTCAGATCTTGCTATATGGACTAAACACTTTACAGATTTTGTAGCTTATACACAAACTGTAATTCCATGTTCTGGATGTTCATGTACTAATAGTTGTGGCGGTGGAGGCGGTGGCGGAGTTTATACTCCAAAGAATACTACAACTACTGTTATAAAAAATACTACAATTGAAACAACACCTTCCAATGTTACTAATACAACTAAGGTAGCTGATAAATTGGAAAAATATGTTCCAACACCATCAAATAATACACAAACTAATGTTCCATCAAGTACTAATAAAGATAATTCTGATGGAATTCCTGGAATAACAGGACAAGTAACATCTGATGTAGAATCTATACTAAGTCTTGGTACAGCAATGTGGTTAATACTAGGAATAATTATTCTAGGAATATTAGCATTTGTACTATACAAAAAGTATGGAAAATAAAGGTTTTAAAATGAAATCAAAAATACTTGCAAGAATAACAATTTTTTTCATTTACTCTTTAATAATGGTTACAGTTCTCTCTCTTGTTTGTGCCAGACAATATATTGATGACGCAAGACAAATTGATAGGATAGTTTATGATAATAAAGTTGTAACTGTGTCGCAAGTCTCTTTTAAGGTAACGGATACAAGCAGTAACAATATTAATAGAGCTGCTGTTATTATTCAAGGTATTGATGATGCAAGTTTTAGCACACGTGGTGTTACTGATAACACTGGCTCAGTATCATTTAATCTTGAATCACAAAAGTTATATCAGTGGACAATATATAAAACTGGTTTTGACGTTAAAACAGGGTTCTTATTTGTTGTTGGTAATTCTAATCAGAATGTTCAATTATCTCCTGTTTCACCAGATAAATGGTATAGTTATTATGAACAAGATGGAAATATTGAAGTAATAATGAGTAGTTTTGATAAAAGTACTAAATATGTTCCTGGTGATTTGAGAAACTTTCAGATAGAAGCAAATAATATTGTCAATGAAAATATAGAATTAGATGCTCCTAATACGTTAATAAAGACTGTTGAATCAAACACTAGTTATAGGGTTACATGGTGGGGCAGTCTTTTACCAAAAGATATTCAAATGATCCTAACACTTAAACCTAATGGTGGATGGATACGTATAACTTCACAAAATGGTGTAAATAAAGTATGTACTGGAAAATCATTTGGTACACGATTAGATACTAATCAAAATTTTGATCTTAGCGGTAGTGAGTTTATTTGTATAGAAAATCCTGCATCTGTAATGGACGCAGAAGTTCCTACATGGATACCAACAGATGCTTATAAGATGATAGCTATTATTGCATACAAGAAAAGCGGAGTACAAAATAATGTAGTTATTACAACTCAAGATTTTTATGTTAACAATACTATAGGATGGAGTCCACACATTACATCTACACCATCTTTAGATGCTGAAGTAAATAAAGCATATACTTATACTCTGACTGTGGAACCATTACATATTAACATAACACAAGATACTAATTTCTTTGAATATTATCTTTTGAAAGGGCCAAGTGGAATGACTATAAATCAAAAGACACGCACAATTACATGGACACCTACAGCAATGCAGCAAGGAACAAATACTGTAAAATTAGAAGTTAAACACACATTCTTCAGTGGAGATCCACAAAATAGGGGATTCTCTAAAATTCAAGAATTTAATATTACTGTAAAAGCAATAACAAACGATAATCTTTATCCATATAGTTCCTATATATACAATGATACAGTCAAACCTAATGATTTAGTGATTGTACAATTTAAGATAGTGAATAATGCAGATATTGATAACGTAGTATCTTGGAAGATAGATAAAGGAGATGGTGCAAGTATAAATTCTGTTACGGCAGTCATTCCTGCTCATCAAGAGACAATAGTATGGACTGGAATAAAATATATTACTCCCGGAGTATATGTTCCAAGTGTTACAGTAAATTATGATAAAAAGGTTATGGAAGCCAATTATGATGATAATACTATAAATTTTGCATCAGTAAAAATTTTAGGCGGTGGAAATGGTCAGGCAATTCGTGACGATATCCGTGATATAATCGTAGATGATGTTCCTGTAAAGAAAGATAAGAAAGTCACAGAAAATGTTGATGTGAAATACAAATCTGTTTCTAAATCTACTCCTAAAATAAAGGCTAATAATTATAAGAACGATGTAAAAAATACTAAGAAGAAAGTATTGACACATTATGAATATGGTGGCAATGATCCATCAAAGAAAAAAGATTATTATGTAATGGAGTAATAAAATGATTATAAAGAAATCTTTAGAAAATATTTTAGGAACTATATTTTTATCAACAGTATTAGCATTCACTACTCCTGCAATTTCTAATGCGCAATCAAATATTACTAAAATGGGAACTTATTTAAGAGATAATTTAGGATATGTTGTTCATGGTACTGCTGTAAAAGATACGGTAAGATTAGACCCTTTCAATCCTAACACTGGTTTGTCAGTTAGAATAGTTCCAGAATTGTACATTAGTAAAACAGATGCTGCTAATCCTAATAATAGTATGGTAAAACCATTCTCTATAACATTTACTAGTAAAGATAGTGCTAATAAATATTCTCCAATAATTACTTTTCTAACTGGTAATAGTACTATCTATGATACATCAGTTACTGCAGAGCAGAATGCACAAAAATTACACAGTATATTACAAGGATTGACATCTGTGAATAGTATTGATGAAACTATTCCACAAGGATATGGTCTATTACAAAATTATCCCAATCCATTTAATCCGTCAACAAATATATCATTCAAGCCAGAACACGACGGACAAGTTAGATTAAGAGTTTATGATATGTCTGGTAAAGAATTAAAAACTTTAGTGGATGAATATTGCAAAGCAGGACAATTAAGAATTGTAAGTTTTGATGCAAGCAAATATGCTAGCGGAACTTATTTCTATAAACTAGAAACATTTGATGGTGTTAAAACAAAAAAGATGACATTAGTTAAATAAAAAATTGGTTAGAATGATAACATGTTCAAAAAAATACGAAACACTACCGCAGGAATACTATTACTATATCAACTGTTTACTGGTAATATTAATGCTCAAAATAATGATTTTCGATTAAGTGATACAGAAATAGGGTTGAAGACGAAGCCTGTTGTTCTAAATGTCGAGAATAATTTTGGAATGTTTAAAGAATCTGAACTAGTTAATATTCAAGGATATTTAGCATTAAAAGCAACTGATTCTACAAATGTTTATGGTGCAAAAACTGGACTTACAAATCATAGATATGGTGGTAGTATAGATTCTAGAGTGATTAGTTTATTAACAGGGTATTTAGAAAAACATAAGATACTATTTGGTTCAACTATTGATTACGCGTATAATAATAAAGAGGATACGAAGGGGTCTACAACCATTATGGGTCCTGACACCTTATATGCTAATACCAGAATATTAAGAAATGAAAATTTGTCATCAAAAAAAGTTTATGCAAGTTTTAATGACTTTGGTTTAGAATATGTATTACATAATATTAAAGATAATACTGATGTTCGAACATTAATTAGATATCAAGGTTCAGAATCAGTATCTGTGCAAAATATTGATATAAATTGGACTACGGAGATATATTCTCTAAAATTAACCAATTATCTTAAACTAAAAATGTTAAATAATACTATAAAAGCAGACGAGATATCTGAACATGCTAGAGGTTATGTTATTAATCTTAATATTCCAAAAATTTTGTTAATGAATGGACGAACCAGTATAAACGCTTACGGTTTTGGTTATGATAATACTAAGATGTCGTCATGGGATATTGCATTAAGATTGCGGCAGCGTCAAAATGTTGGTGTTGGAATAAATTTTGGATTAACATATATGCAAAATATGCAACAATTACATCGTAAATCTAAAATGTTAGATCTTACAATATCCACAGATGACTTTGTAAGAATTGATAATTATGAATTAGAAAAAAATATTACTGACTCGTTAAGCTATGTTAAAACACCACAATCGATGAGTAATTTAATGAATATGTTCTACGCCGATGATCCTCTTGTCGGTAATCCTATAAAGTTTAGAATAAAATTTAGCGGCGAGAAACCAGAAATTACTTTAGGTGTTGATTTATCTCGATTAATAAAAACTGTTCCGATATTTATAATATATACTAATAATGATCAAGGAATATTTAATAATAATACAGCTTATAAAAATAAACATACATTAAGTCTTGGAGTTAAGGAAACACATCTGTACGCTGGAATGAGAACAACACTTGCGAATCCTAAAGCGTATAAAATATTTGCTGGATATATATTCTGAGAATTATAATTCCAACTTTTTATCAATATTTCTTGCTATAGGTTTTAGATTATCGAATGTTTTTGTTAAATTATTTTTAACTAACTCGACAAGTTCTTCCATATTATCAACAGCGAGAATATAGTATCCTTTTTGATTTACAACAATTCCAGATTCCATTAAACGATTTAAATGATGTACGACTGTTCCTCGTGTAAGATTTGTTCTATCTGCAATTTCATCGCTCGTTAATCTATGATTTGTCTTTAATGATTTTAATAACGCGATAAATATTCTAAAACAACTCTTGTCTTTATCCCTCTCATTAAAAAGTCCTAATGATTCTCCTAAGAATCTTAGTTCTTCATTAATATGATCTTGCTCTGGCTTTTTAATTCTAATAATAGTTATTCTTGTGAAACGCATAATACTACTTGAATGACATTAATTTAAATATTTGATGATTATTACTTTTTTATCACTCCTTGTGGAATACACATCGAGTACCTTTTAGTATACTAATACGAGAAACTTTATAAATAAAATACTTGTAATAAGCTAATAAGTATTTTAGTGGGGGGTTTTTTAGATGAATAAAAAAATATTCAGCATATTAGCATTCATAATAATCTTATTAACTGTGGTAGTAGCTGTACAAGCTATTACTATCAGTTCTGCCGGTGTAAATGAATCGGATAATCTGTATTCTAATTATACTAGTAATAATATAGTAAATTTACTAGTTACCGTCAGTGGTGCTAATGCAGTTCCAGGTAATAATGTAACAGTTACAGCAGATTTTTCTGCTCTTGGTGTAAACTGTAGTGGTGCAGGAACTTCTTTAATCAATTTATCTAATTCATCAGCCACTCCTAATAATTGGAATGCTTCATGTAACGTTGCTGATGAGGCCGCATTATCAAATTTTGTTGGCGGACCTATTGTAATAACTGCTAACGAATCTTATGGTGCACCAAGTGTAACTACTGTTACTGTTATACTATATAATATGACTACTCCTCCTACTGGCGGATGTTTACAGTGGGGATCTAATACTATTAATTTTACTACAATATCTAATTTCAATGCTGTTAATTTAACTTTAGAGCCAATGATTAATTTAAGTTGTACTAATCCTACTCTTAACATAAGTGCATGGATGAGAACTTATACTACGGTTGCAATGCTAAATTTTACAAATCTCAATCTTACAGATAACAATACTATAGGTAATTTGAGTAATTTACCAAGCGCAATTCAAGTTAACATTAGTGCACCGAATAGTTTTGGTAGTTCAAGGATATATTTTAACTCAACAATGTTAGCATCATTCAATACTCGAACTACTATAGTGTTATATCATTTGCCTTTTACATCACAGCCACCAATCGTTGCTGATAACGGAGCTGCAGGAGTAAATACAACAACAGGATGGGTTCAAGGTTTAAGAGAAGGTAATTTAACATTTGTTGTAAACGGATTTTCAGGATATAACATGACTGATAATATCGTTCCAACGTTGACTGTTAATGCTCCTCTGAGTGGGATATATACGACTAACAACAACACTATAATTAATGTTTCATTAAATGGTACTGATACTCAAATTAGTCAAGCATTCTTCTATGTTAATGGTGCAATGATAGCTAATTATACCAATATTAGTAATACTGCTAATTGTACTAATGTTACAGAAGGATCTGAATTATTCCAATGTTATTTCAATTTAAGTAATAAAGTTGATGGAGTATATAATCTAACTGTAATTGCATATGATTATGGTGGTAATTCTCCTGGAAATACTGCAAATACAACAGTACAATTTACTGTAGATAATATTGCGCCTGTAGTAACCATAGTTAATCCAACAAACAACACAGTTAACAGTACTTTTGTAATTAATGTTACTGTCGTCGAAGCAAATGTTAATTATACACAGATTAATGTAACTAACTCTACTGGTTCAGTTGTTAATACTACAACAAGTTCAAGTAATGGAAGTATTACTTTATCTCCAACACTTGCTGAAGGAGTATATAATATAACAGTAATTACTTATGATTTAGCTGGTAGAACTGCAATCAAGTACGGATCTAATATAACATACGATGCATTACCAACAGGAACAATAACAACACCATCAGCAAATACAACATATATTAATCCAAACTTAAACAATTACACATTTATAGGTACGGCTAATGATACTTATGGTGTAGCAAATGTTACTTTAACAGTAAACAATATCCTAAATGGTACTGCAATGCAGAATTATAATTCTACAACAACAGTATGGAACTACACAATCTATGGTTTGAATGCAACTGCACAAATATTATATAACATCACTGTCAACATCACAGACACTGCAGGAAATTTATATCAAATAAATAGAACTATTATTTTAGATAATGTTTATCCAACGATAAATATTACAAATCCTGCTAATAATACAAGATATGATAGTTTGTATGGTTCAGTTCTACAACTTGATTTTAACGCTTCGGATAATAGTGGAACTTTGAACAGTTGTTGGTATTCATTAAGTGGAACACTAACTAAAAATAATGTACCTATTAGTAATTGTACTAGTAGTGCTAATATGAGTATACAGTATTTATATCTAGCTAACGGAACATATAATTTGACATTATACGTCAATGATAGTTTCAACAATATTAATTCATCACTTAAACAATTTACAGTCAATGATACGGTGGTTCCAGTACTAAGTAGCTCAGGACCATCAGGAGCGCAAGGCAGCGTAAGTACTGTAACTTTAACAGTAACAACATTTGAAAATACAACTTGTGAATTTAATAGATTATATAATTTTACGTCCGGAACAAATATAATTTTTTCGAATGATAATATAACACAACACACCAAGACAGGCGAGAGTGTAGATGCTGGTTCATCATATACTTACTATTATAGATGTACTGATATGTCTGGTAATATAGGATATAGTTCAGTATCTTTCAGTATTTCTGGAAGTACTGGTGGTTCTGGCGGTTCTTCTGGTGGTGGCGGTGGTGGCGGTGGTGCTACTCCTGATCCTTCAAAAACTGTAACGTATGATTTGATAGCTCCAGGATCTAAAGTAATAACAATTGATAGTACTAGTATTCCATTAAGTGAAATATTCTTAACAACTATTGCATCTGCTACTAATGTTAAATTTGTAGTTACAGCAACAACCAGTCCAACGTCAACTTACACAGGAAAGGTTTACAAATATCTAAAAATTGATCACGACGCATTAGATAATAGTAAGATAGATAATGCAAAGATAAAGTTTAAGATTGAGAAGAATTGGTTAACAAGTAACGGAAAAACTAAAGAAGAAATATACTTAGTAAGATACGATGCTTCTAAATGGACTGAATTAATTACAACAATAACCAACGACGATTCAAACTATGTTTATTATCTAGCAGACAGTCCTGGACTAAGTTTATTTGCAATATCAACAAAAGCTCCAGTAGTTGTGGCTAATAATACTGGTAATTTAACAGGTAATGTTACAACAAACAATTCAGGAACTAATGGTACGGTAACAACGGGCAATGCAACAAATAATAGTACAGGAAACAATACAAGCACTCCGACTGCACCTAAGAATCCATATAATGGTGTTTGGACTGTTGTGATATTTATTGTAATATTCGGAATAATTATATTCATTGTGGCTAAGAAGAGTAAGAAAGATAACTCTCCACCAATACATGAACATAATTAATTTTTATTTTTTTATTCTAGAAAAAGTTTAATTTAAAGAAAAAAATAATTTTATACTAGTACAGCATTAACTATGCCATCTTGTCCTGGTCTATTAGTAACTTTAGCATTACCTTTAGAAGTTTGGATAACAGCACCTTTAGTTATAATGTTTCTTCTAATAAAGTTTTTATCAGCTGGACTGTCAGTAACATTGTTTATGGTTTCAATGCTGTAAGTCTTAGTCTTTGGATCGTAAACATTAACTTTATTAGTATTTAGTAATCTAAGTTTTGTAGAATTGCCTCTTGCTCTAATTGATTGAATCTTTACAGGACCAACTTTAGTCATTGCTGGTAATCTACCAATTAAGTGTTGTCTCTTCTTAATAATCTTAGACTTATATCTTGCACCCGAAGGTTTTCTTCTTGATTTAGACTGTATAATAACCATTTTCTATTACCTCTATCTCTTGGAAGGTCTCTTCCACTTATAAGCTCTTAATCGTGCACTCTTGCCATAACCGCAAGAACTACAAACACCAGTAGAAATATTTCTAGAATGTTTACCACATCGTCTACATTTGATGTGATTCTTTCCACCAGACTTTTTACCCATTGAAGCAGTGCCTTTAGTCATAATTCATCCACTCCTTAATCAGTTGGCATGACCATAGTGATCATGTCGCCCCTTAGAAACATTATACCCATTTTTCTCTTAACTTCGCCGTCAACACGCTCTTCAGCATTTTCTAAAACGCAATTAATATGCATGTCTAATGCACGTAATATTCCGACGTATTGTCGGCCATTTTTTAATTCTATAATTACTTTCTTATTTTTAGCATTGTTTAATGCATCAATAGGTCTGCTTGAATCCATTTTAATACCCTCCAAAAAAACAAAACATAATACTAGAAGGATTTTAAGATTATTTATAAATGTTGTGGGTAAAACAATATTTATTATTCCGACAAATTTAAATATGACTCAAAGTTTCGTCATAATATGCGGGGATACCAAAGTGGCCAAATGGGGCAGGCTTAGGACCTGTTCGCTTAGTGCGTTCGTGGGTTCGAATCCTACTCCCCGCACTTTTTTTCTTTTCAAGAAAAAACCTGCGCTAAAAAAGAAAAGGTTAACTGTTGCGACAGCATTTGTAATTCTAGAAAAATTTTTATACTAGGATATACTTACATCACTCAGCGTAACAGAGGTTTCATCATGAAGGTATCCTAGACCCTTCAGCATCTCCGTTGTCTTCAACGCGATGTAAGTAGCCACTTCCTAGAGTGGCTATGTTATTATTCTAATATTTTTAATAAGGCTTTTCTAGAAATTTTCGAAAAATTTACGGATTACTTCCTTATTTCACAACTGTTGTTATTGGTCTGATTGTTTTTGCTAATTCGAATAAGTGATCTGGAAGCATGATGTTCCATTCTTTGAAGTAATAATATTTTGGTCTAATCAATTTGATACCGCGTTCTTTGAAGTAATATATTTTTTTAGTAAGTTTCTTTCTAATTTTATCAATATCATCATTATCTATTTTAAGGTTAGATTTGCAAAGTTCTAATATTAGTCCTGCCTTGTTATATAATATAGGCATATTATACTTTTCTAGATAATTAAGTAATCTTTTGAAATTAAAATCTAAAGGTTTACTTTTTATTATATTAATCAGTTCTTCAGCCTTAACACTTCTAGTTCTTAAACAATCTAGAATTGATCGTTCAAGATCAGTAACTCGTAATTCAAATAAGCCATAAGATGTTTGATATTCAATCTTATCAACACCGAAATTGTAATTCTTAATGATTTTATATGTATATTCATCAATTCTAATCTTAGAAGAATGTTTTGAAGCTAAAGTTATATTGCGTTCAGGAATGTTTCTTAGTTTAAGCACACTTAAAGCTGAATTAGCACAAATCACTGCATCAAGCCTTAGTTTGGATGCTATGTGAATTGGGTCAGGATAGAATTCTGGATTATCCAAAGGTGTAATGTAATATAAGCCTCCTTTAAGTTTGGTTAAATATTTTTGTTTAACTAATCTACAAATGTTGTTTCTGCAAACTTGATAATCTTTAATTATTTTGTTTGCTTCTTGCAAACTAAAGAGTTTTTTTTGATAAAATTCGAGGTAAATTTTATTCATTAAATTACGTAAATGTTTGAAAATATAAACTTTATCATTTTTTTAGATAAAGTAATCTATATTAGTTACAAATAAGACATAAAAGGTATAAAAATACGCCTTTGGTAGACAAATTAGAATTTATTCATTTTAGAGTTACAAAAGCCTTAAAACCATGAATTATCTACTTTCAAGGCTTCATTGTCACTTTATCGTTTTTAGTCCATTTACCTCACCAAAAACTTTATAAATAATGGTGTTTACCTATACTTGTGCTTACTTTGCAAGTGATATGTGAAGGCATGAAATGTAATTATCTCTATGGAGATTATTACAGTACAACTTCGCAAATTAAAAAGCTTGTGTTGTGAGCGGTGAGTCTTTGTAAATTACAAAGATTATGTTATAAAATAGAAAACACGGAGGTGTTTTTAAATGAATAAGACAATAAAGAAGATAGTTGCTTTGGGTATGGGTGCAACAATGCTAGCAGGTACTGCAGCAATGGCACTAGCAACAGATTTAAGTAACTACCCAGCACCATTCGTAAAGGATGGAGTATTTGTAGGTAAGATTGTAATCGGAGAGAAAGCATACGCAATAGATACTGTAGGTGCATTAGATGTAGCAGCAAGTTTACAGAGAGCATCAACAACAGTTGTATCAACAAGCGGCTCCTCAACTTCAGTTGAAGGCGGTTACAGATTAGACACTAGCGGTAACAGAATCTATTACGGAGAAGCATTCTCAGTAGATTCAGTAACAAAAGACAATCTAAACTTGATGTCAGATAAGCAATTTGAAGACAATGAAGGAACTGTATACGACTACTCACAGTCAGTTGTATTTGCTAAGACACAAAATCTAGCATTCAGTCAACATTCACAGTCAAGTGCTGATTCATTCTTAGCATTTGATATGGCTTCAACAACTGCAACAACTTCAGACTATTTATTCCAGGCAAAAGTTGACTTCAACAAAGCAGTAAATACAACTAAGGCATCAATCATTGGTCAGAAGATAGTATTATTCGGTAAAGAATATACATTCTCATCTGAATCAACTGGTAATAAGTTAGTATTGTTCGGTTCATCTGAACAAGTATCCTTAACACCAAAGGATGAAGCAACAAAGACAATCAATGGTAAAGAGTTTGTAGTAAAGGTTATCGGATTCGCATCAACAGCAAGTAAGGTAACATTATCTGTAAATGGAGAGACAGACTCAGTAACAGAAGGAACATCAAAGACTATTGGTGGATTAAAAATCTACGCTAAGTCAGTATCTTCATGGAACAACGGCATTGACGGATTTGCAACATTACAACTAGGCGCTGAGAAATTAGTCTTAGAGCATGGTAAAAAGGTAGCAACAGGAAATTCCGAAGATTCAGTTCAAGGAACTTTGGTTCAAATGAGCAGTTCAGTAGCAACTCCTAACTTGATACATGGATTAACATCACTACAAGTATATGTTACTTCATCAGATTCAAGTAAGAAGTACTTAGCTGAAGGTGGCTCATTCAATGATCCAGTATTCGGAACATTTGCAATAAAATACATTGACACAGCAAATAGTGCATTAGCAGGAGCAGATACTGTAATAGTAAGACCAGCAGGTTCAACTAGAGTATATGCAAATGTGCCAGTAAGTACAAGTGAAAAACAAGATGTTTACTTCTCTTACAATGGAGCATTACAATATGATCAGAATAGAGACATATTGCCTGTTGAAGGATCAGCTGCAAATCAGGATGACTACTTGTATTTGTCACCAAACACTAATACAGATATGAAGTATACACACTTGGTTAAAGTATCTGATGTAACATTAGATGCAACAAACGGTTATGCAAGATTTGAAGATGCAGTAAAACCAGGAACATACTACGACACTGTAAAAGGTGGATTTGTAAATGTTGGTGATAATAGATCATTAACAGTAGATGGTAAAGCATATAATGTACAGTTAATGAGCAACTCAACAACTGCAAGCAACAACGTTAGTGTAACATACTCTGACAGCCAGACTGTAGTATTCCCATTGATTGAGTTAGCAAGTGGTGAAAAATTCACTTTCTTAGCTAACTTGACAGGACTAAGTATACCAAATGCAACTAGTGTATTGTTCCCATCAGGAGCAGCAGCAACATTAACTACTGTAGCAGCTGGAGCAGGATACTCAGTAACTATAGGTGGAGTAAACTACACATATACTAACACAACTGCTGGAGTAATAAACTCTATTGGAATTGCAACAGTTGGCGGAAGCGCACCTTCATTACCTGGTGTATTAATCAGGGAAGAAAAGGATAACAGCAACGTTGAAAACTTAGTATTTGTTGGTTCAACATACGTAGCAGGAACTGGTGTTGACGGACCTAGCGCAGTATTGTTCACAGGAACAAACTCAGCTATTCAGTCAATGAAAGATACATACACTAACTCCTACATGGACTTCTTTGGAACTTACGTAACAAAGTACAATCCATCAGGTAACAACGATGTAGAAGTAAAGGTAATGTACCCACAAGACCAAATGTACGCAAATGTGTTTATATCACCAACAGCAGCAAAGGCAACATCCACAAGCACATCAGGAGCAGTAAGCTTAAATCCAATTAGTGTTGGATTAGCAATATTAGATACTGATGCAAAGCTAGGCGGAACAACACCTTACATAGTAATCGGTGGACCATGTGCAAACACAGTAGCAGCAACATTAATGGGCAACCCAGAAAAGTGTTATGAAGGATGGACAGAAGGAAAGGCAACAATAAAGTTATTCTCAACACAGAATGCTTTATTAGTCGCAGGTGCAACTGGTAAGGATACACAGGGCGCATGTAGAGTATTAGCAAACTATGATACACCAAAGTACGCATTAAGCGGAATGGAAGTAGAAGTAGTAACTGCTAGCTTGTCAGACTTGTCCGTAAAGAAAGTTTCAAGTTAAACCTTGAAATAAACACTACAGACTAAATTTTTTTTATTTTTCTTTTTTTTTTAAATTTATAATTCTAAAACATTTATTCAAAACATAAGATTTTTATATTAGCGTTAGCAACAATTAATCATGAACATTAAGTTTTTGTTTATACTATTATTGTTAATACCATTTGTTTCTGCGACTGTATTAAAGACAGGATCATATTATAGTGGAGAAAGCTTCAATTATAGCAATAAAACATTTAATATATACGGTGGAGAACCAGTTAAAGTTCTATTAAACGGCGATTCAATGATATATTATAAGGAAGTATTCGTAAGAAGTGATATAGAGTCAGTAAATCTAAGAAATGGAACTTGCTACTCAACAAATAATTATAAGTATTGTTACAAAGATGTTGTTATAGATAAAAACAATCCAAAAACGTATCAGGGAGATTTTATGCAGCCAGTAATGACTGTAACATTAGAAGCATTAGATCAAACAACATCAATAGCCGTAATTACTCGAACAAAAAATTTGGTAGGATATTGTGGAAAGTCAATAACTATACCATTAAGTATACAGAATACAGGAACACAAAGTACAACAATATCCTATTCAGAAACTTTACCGGTAAATGTTGTAGTCACATCGACGGAAGGTGGAAATGTAAATTCTAATATAATCACTTTTAGAGATATATTTGGTCCAGGAATGGCAAAAAATTATACATACACAATAAATAATCTAGATTGTAAATCGAAGTTTTGGAGTGGTGTATACACGTATAATAATAACAATCAGACCATAACGACAAACGTTACAGGATTATTGTTAAATGTGACAGCATCATATTTTGTTAATGAAAATTTATCTGAACATCTTACAAATAATCTTGGAGAAACAATAAAGTATACTTGGAGTATTAACAACACTAATCCTACAAGCATATTAACAGTCAACATAATATTTAGTGCATCAAACTTTAGAGTGTTATCTTTTGATGATAAATTACAAAAAACTACATCAACATATAATTATGCCACATTAGTACCAGCAGGTCAGAATAGAGACATAACTATAATGTTAAAAACTATAGACTATGGTTTATATAATGTAGTTGCTAATGGAACTATAAGTATAGAAAGCAAAGATTTTGAATACAATTCCGTTCAAGAATTATACGCAAAAAAAGCACAGGTGACAGCATCAATAGATGCAGATCCAAACAAAACTAATAATAACACGTTATATCTAATTTTAAAATTAACTAATGATGATTTAATAAAAACATATTATAATATTTACGGAACATTCACAGGATTGGAAGATGAATCATTAATATACTCTAATATTACACCAAATACTAAAACAATTATATTGGCAAGATACTACAACTTATCTAACATCGGTAATGGCACAGTATTCAAATTCAACGGGGTATATAGAGATAAGGAAGGATTAGAAAAAAGTTTAAGTGCAGAAAAATTAGTTAACACAAATTATATAATAAATATTACTACACCAAAAGTATTGAATACAAACGTCACATCAAACAAGTCTATAACACAGACTTCGGTTACTAATACAACATCAAGTGCTTCAAGTAACACAACAAAGATTAAAGTCCCTTCTGAAAATAAAGATTTCATAAGCAGTATATTAGAAGGCATAAGTGATTTTCTCAGCTCATTATTTGGTTAAATATAATAGTATAAATCAACTTCAATAACATAAACTTTATAAAAAATTCATAGTTCTACAATTTAAGCATTGGGGTGTACAATTTGTCGGAAATAAGTATTACATACGATTTACTGTTTGATGTACTAAGAATTGAAAAATCTAGAGAAGAATTACAGAAATTGGACGATAAATTTTATGCAAATGTTGTAGACTACTTAAATATTAAAGAATCATTTATAACTAATCCTGCTACAAGTAATTCTGAAAGAGAGCTAACAAAGATACAATTAAATAATGTTAAAAAATTATTGTTAGAATTATATGATCGTAGAGAAAAAAAAATAATAAGTTTAGCAATCTATAAAATTAAAACCGGTTCAGAAGTAATAAATACAGAATCATTACTTGCTGAAGAAAAATATTTGTTTGAGAGTGTATATTCACAATTATTTAAATATCGTTCTGCAATAATTACTAATATTAATTCCGGTAAAATGCCTGTAATGGATAATAAAACCGCATATGATACTTTAGAAATAAAATCTATAAACGGTAAATCCGAAGATAAAATTTTAGATGATAATGGTATAAAATCTGTACGGTTTATTAAACCAGTGCCTAAATTTTTAGGTTCAGAATTAGAAACTTACGGTCCATTCGACGAGAACGACATAGCATCTCTGCCTTCAAAAATTGCTAACATTCTCATTAAAAAGGATCGTGCAGAAGAAATGCGTGTAAATTAGTTATTTCTAATAACATTATTATTCTTTTTACTATATTGTTATAATATAGTATTATCTTTTCTTATTTTTGTAGAATACTTTTTATGATTTAATTTTGATAAATTAGTTTTATGTGTTAATAATGCAATTCTTCTTCTAATATATTCTGCATTCTTATCATCTTTACTAACGTAAAATTTCCAAATCAATATCGGTCCAGCCGTATAATTTATACTTTGTATTACCATTTGAATAACTTTTTTTATGATTAATTTATTTTTTAAACTACCGCTAGTCAATGATCGCATCAGAGTATTGAATGGTTTAAAATCTGTTGATGGAGTGAATTTTTTTTCATTTATAGGACGGATTTTTGCATTAACTGCCTGACTAATCATTAATGATCCTTCTCTAACAATATCTAATGTACCCATGTCACGTCTCATAACATACATTTTTTTATTCTTAACATTTTCCCAAAATTCCTTAAAATTTTTACCTTCAGCGATAACATATCCTATACCTGGCTTTCCTGTATGACTATCGCTGCTGGCTATTACTCCCTTATTCAAATTTTGAGCCATCCTTAACGCTATATCATTCATACTCCTAGAAAATGTGCCATTTAACTCTATAATATCAAAATAATTTTTTGCAAGTCCTGGTATTACACGCCAATTCAAATGCTCATGTTTTTCATGCCAGAACGGATGATTATACATCCAGTCTAAATCATTATGTTTTAGATATCTTACTAACTCGTCTAAATCTCCTCTATGTGCAATATCTTTTAATGATACTAAATCATTATTATTTAATCCAAAAATATTTATGTGTAATGTATGCATTGGGCCATTAAAATTTACTTTCCTAGCAATTTTAGGTCTAAATGTTAATTCTACAGCCGGTATGATTTTAGAATATCCTTTACGTTTCAAATAATTATATCCATTCAATGTATCATGATCTGATACTAATGGTCTTAAACCAATATTTTTTTGTACTTTGATAACATTTTCAGGATTAGTTTGTACAGCATCAGGCACGTCATACGAATATGATGTGTGGCAATGAGGATCAAGAGCAAAATAGCCATCTTTAATATGTTCCCTAGCCTGCTCTGAAGAAATAATTCTTGACTTATAATTAATTTTATCCATAAAGCTCTAATTGAAGGGTAATTTAACGATTTAAATACTTTATTATACATTAGCTCAAATCGTGCTAATTTTTAGATTGATATTTAAAAAAACATATAGAAATATTTATAAATACCCTAAAATTCCTTATATTCGATATAATCTTTATTATTGTGAGGGTAATATGAAAGTTCCAAAGACTATTAAGAGACATTGTCCACATTGTAACAAACATGCCGAACATACTGTTAGTCAGGCTAAAAAGAAGGGTGTCGGTTCTGTACATACGCAGAGCAGATCATCATATACTAGACTAAGATTAAGAGGAGCATGGAGAGGTTCAGGTAACCAAGGTAGATTTTCAAGACCACCCGTTGGTTCTAGAAAGATGTCGGGTAAGAAATTAACTAAGAAGACAGATTTCAGGTATACTTGTAAAGCTTGCGGAAAGCAGCATACTCAGAGTCAAGGTAAGAGAGCTAAAAAGGTAGAAATAATCTAGATAAATTAGAATATATCACTTTAAAATATTAATTTATGTTTGAGAGGTAAAAAAAATGGTCGCTATTAGAGAGCCAGTGTCAAAGTTCATCAAAGTCAGATGTCCTAAATGTAAGAATGAACAGATAATATTTGGTAAGGCAACATCAGAAGTTAACTGTCTAGTTTGTGGTCGAACAATTGCTAGTCCAACAGGTGGAAAGGCAAAGATTAAAGCTAGAGTATTAGAAGTTCTAGAGTAAATTCTGGTAACAACATGCTTATTAAACGTTCAGGATTTCCTGAAGAATCGGACTTAGTAATGTGTAATGTAGTTAACATTCAGCACAATTCTATATTTGTAAATATTCAAGAATACGATAAACAGGGTATGATTACAATTTCTGAAGTAGCTCCTGGTAGAATAAGAAATATTAGAGATTATGTTGTTGAAGGAAAAGTTATTGTATGTAAAGTATTATACGTTAATCAAGAACGTGGATATATTGACTTATCATTACGAAGAGTAAGTGAGGGTCAACGTAGACAAAAAAATGATGAAGTAAAACAAGAATTAAAATCTGAAAAGATTATAGAAATGACAGCACATTTATTAAAGATTGACGCTAAAATATTATATGATAAAGTCTCAGTTCCATTACTTGAAAATTATTTTTATATACATCAAGCATTTGATGACTTCTTAAATAATAATATTACATTATCAGACTATTTTGATAAAAATATTGCTGAAGCATTAGAAAAAACTATTAGAGAAAAAATTAAGCCAAAAGAAATAATTGTAGCAGGAGATGTTACTATATCTAGTTGGGAAGAAAATGGTGTTGAAGACATAAGAACCGCTCTTACTAGTGTAATAAAAGATAGAATGACAATATCATATCTTGGTGGCGGACGTTATAGAATAATGGTTAAGGGTACGGATTATAAAACAGTAGAAAAAATGTTAAAAGATGCATCAGACAGTATTGCAGCATATATGAAGAAACATAAAGCTCAAGTTGAATATGAGCGTGTAAAAAACATTGCTGTAGATACAGCAAGTTAATTTTAGAATAACTCTTATACCATCATATTTACAAAAATTTTATATATTTAATTAATTCCTAAGTATCATGAAACATATTCTTAAATGCCCTAAATGTGGAAGTTACAGTATGAAAGAGCAGTGTGATTGCGGCCAAAATAGGATAGAACCTAAACCACCAAAGTATTCTCCAGAAGACAAATACGGCAAATATCGTAGAGAAGCTAAGAAGATGATTGAAGATGAAAAATAATTCTATACCAAAAACTGTTAATATAATTCACATCAATGAATGGGAAATAACTAAATATTCTAACCAAAAAATTATTAATCCTATAATTATCGAGGGAATGCCTGGTATTGGCAATGTAGGCAAAATATCAATGGATATATTGATTGAGGAAACAAAGGCAAAACTTCTAATGTCGTTCTTTTCAAAAAATCTTCCAAATTCCGTTTTTGTTAATGAAGAAAATTTAGTAGATTTACCAAAAATGGAATTATACTATAAACATATAGGAACTCAGGATTACTTATTTCTTACAGGAGATGTACAGCCTGTTAATGAGCATGCATCATACAATTTTTGTGAAATGATTATTCAATTATTAAAAGAATTTAACACAAAACATTTAGTTACACTTGGAGGGATAGGATTAAGTACTGTTCCAGAAACTCCTAAAATATATATTACGGGTAATGATAAAAATTTTGTTCAAGAAATAACAAAATCATTTACAAAACAGAAGTTTGTTTATGAACCGAAAATTTATGGAATGGTCGGTCCAATAATGGGTATATCAGGATTATTATTAGGAATGGCAAGAAAACAAAATCTTAAAGCATATTGTTTACTTGCAGAAACATTTGGACATCCAGTATACGTAGGATTGAAAGGATCAAAGAATATATTATATATACTAAATAAGTATTATAAATTGAATATTAATCTAGACAAGTTAGATAAAGAAATAAAGAAAGTAGATAATCCTGGAGAAAATCAAAACACAGATTCAGGCAGTGATAAAGATTCAGCGAAATACAAAAAATATTCAGATGTAAACTATATAGGATAAAATGTTAATATATAATAAAAAGATTATAGCTTCTAAAATTGTTTATTGCAGAAATATTTGGAGTCAAGGCACAGGATTAACATTTCGCACACGAGATGCTGTAAAAGATACTGCTCGGATTTTTGAATTCAATCTGCCTATGAGAATACCGGTAACAATGTTATTTGTATTTTATCCTATAGATATAATGTTCTTAGATGAAGAAAATGCAATAGTAGAGACTGTTATTGGTTTAAAACCTTTTAGAAATTATACTTCAAAACATAGTGTCAAAAAATTCGTCGAGTTAGAATCTGGAACAATACGAAAATATAATATGAAACTCGGTGAAAAAATCTTTTTTTCTAAGAAATAGTTTTAAAGAACAAATTTTCTAATTTTTTAGTGATAATCGTTAATAGAGTTTTTTATGCGTAAAATCGAAATATTTATAAATGTCTTTACCAAGATGTGTTCTATTAACTTTCAGAGGTGTTGTTTATGATGTATAAATCTAGTAAAGGCCAAGCTGCTTTAGAGTTTATGATGACTTATGGTTGGGCAATCTTAGTTGTTCTTGCTGCAATCGGAGCATTATCATACTTCGGTGTTTTAAATCCTTCAAGATTTACTCCAGATACTTGTTTGGCAAGTGCTGGTTTTGCATGTCCAGGTAAACCAATAATGGGTGGTTCAGCAACTGTTCAAAACTCTGGTACTATAGCTTTTTCTGTCGTTAATGGTCTTGGTTATCAAATAACTTTAGATACTACAAAAATTGCTTATAAAACTTTAACTAATTGTAATGCTATTATGTGTGATCAAGGTTTTACATCTGGTGCTAGTTGTACTAATAGTACTGTTACTACTAAAGCTGTTAATGATGGTTCTGGTATTACTACATACTTAACTGCTTGTGATTTTAGTAAGGTTCAAGTTGTTAAGGGAGAAGTATTATTTAATTATACTAATACACAAAGTGGTTTAGTAGAAACTTTAATTGTTTCAGTAACAGGTAAAGCAAAATAAATTATAATATTATTTGAGGTGAATTTTGATGAGGAAAAATAGTTTTAAAGGTCAAGCTGCTTTAGAGTTTATGATGACTTATGGTTGGGCAATCTTAGTTGTTCTTGCTGCAATCGGAGCATTATCATACTTCGGTATTTTAAACCCGAGTAAATTTACGCCAGACACGTGTTTAGCATCTAGCGGTTTTGCATGTCCTGGTAAACCAATATTTACTTCAAATAGTGCAATGTTTTCTTTAGTTAATGGATTAGGATATCCTGTAAATGTATACAATGATACAGCTAACATGACACTAACAGCGCCATTAAACAATTGTACTGGAAGATATATTTGTCCTCAAGGAGATGTCACTTGTACTAGTGCCACGCAAACAATATCCGATGGTTCTGGTATTACTATAAGATTAACTAATTGTTCAGCATTTGCTAATGTTCAAGTTGTTAAAGGAGAAATAAAATTATCCTATATGAATGATCAAAGCAGATTAGCAGAACAGGTAATTATATCAGTAACTGGAAAATCTAACAAATAAATTTTTTATCTTTTTTAAATTTCTTTTTATATTATAACTGAGGTGTGAATATGAAGGTTACTAAATTGTGCGCTAGACAGGTTTTAGATTCTAGGGGCAATCCTACAATAGAAGTTGAAGCATACTTTAATTCTGTAAAGACTGTAGCTATAGTTCCAAGTGGTGCTAGCACGGGAAAGTATGAAGCATTAGAATTACGTGATGGAAAGAAAGAATATCTTGGAAAGTCCGTGATGAAAGCAGTAGATAATGTTAACAAAGTCATTGCCAAAAAAATTGTTGGGATGGAGTTTTTAGATCAAAAAGCCGTTGATGATACACTCATAGCTTTAGATGGAACAAAGAACAAATCAAAATTAGGAGCTAATGCAATCCTTGGTGTAAGCATGGCTGTATGTAGACTTGCAGCCCAAGTTAAACAAAAACAATTATACGAATATATTGGAGAGATAACAGGAACTGATCCTAAAAAATTCACAATTCCAGTACCATTTTCTAATATTATTAATGGTGGTAAACATGCTGGTTCAAGCTTGAAAATTCAAGAATTTATGATTACACCAGTATATGCTAAAAATTTTAAGGAAGCAGTACAAATGTGTGCTGAAGTTTATCAAACATTAAAAAAATTAATCGAAGAAAAATACGGAAAAAGCGCGACAAATGTTGGTGATGAAGGGGGATTCGCACCACAATTAAGCACTCCAGAGCAAGCTTTAGATTTATTAACAGATGCAATAAAGAAGGCAGGATATTCAGGAAAGGTAAAAATAGCAATAGATGCTGCAGCATCAGAATTCTACAAGGAAGGATATTATGTAATGGATAAGCAGTATACTAAAGATGAGATGATAGCATATTATTTAAGATTATTAAAAACTTATTCTATAGTAACTGTTGAAGATGTATTTGATCAGGATGATTTTGATAGTTGGGCTAAATTTACAGAGAAAGCATCAAAATCTAAGGTAAGAGTTATTGGTGACGATTTAACTGTAAGTAATACTGAACGTATACAAATGGCTGTAGACAAAAAATTATGTTCCGCATTATTGTTAAAAGTAAATCAAATCGGTACAGTAACTGAAGCAATTAATGCTGCAAAAATGGCATATAAGGCTGGATGGATTGTCATGGTTAGTCATAGAAGTGGAGAGACTGAAGATACATTCATAGCTGATTTGGCTGTAGGTTTAGGATGTGGGCACATAAAACTTGGAGCGCCATGCAGAACAGAACGAGTCGCTAAGTATAATCAGTTGTTGCGTATAGAAGAAAATGGCATAAAATATGCTAAATGGTAATTTTTTATTTTTATACTTTTATTCTGAATTTTTATTGGAAGATGTATCCTTTAGGCACGACCACTATTCCTTTAGGTGATACAAAAAATCCTCTATCCTGATCTTTCTTTGAATCATATCCTATGTCTGTATTTGGTGGTATAATAACATCCTTATCAATAATAGTGTTTTTAATTCTACAATGTCTTTCAATATTTACGTTATCAAATATTACAGAATCAATAACAGAGGTATAACTATGAATTTTAATATTAGAACCAAGTACAGATCTTAACACCGTTCCGCCACTAATTATTGTGCCTAAAGCAATTATTGAATCAGTAGCTTCTCCTCTTCTTATACTCCTTAAATGTTCAATATCTTCTTCTAACTCATCAGAAAATACTGTTTTTGTAGGACCTTTGCGTATAGACCAGTGACTGTATAAATTTAATTTTGGTAATGTACTTCTAAGCATCATATTAGCTTCATAATATTTATCAACATCTCCTATGTCCATCCAGAATCCTTTATTATTGGCTTTTTCTTCTTCCGTCATTTCAGGAATTTCATTATTAGAAAAATCATACATATAAACTTGTTTACCTTCCTTAACCATTCTAGGAAGTATGTCTTTGCCAAAATCATTACTAGAATTTTCTATAGTTTGATCTTTATCAACAGCATCTATTAATGTTTGGCTATTGAATATGTAATTACCCATTGATGCCCAAAAATATCCTGACTTATTAGGAATTTCTATTGGTGTGAATGGTTTTTCTTGGAAATCAATTACTTTGCCATGCTCATTAGTTACAATAACACCGTAAGATAATCTTCCATCAAGTTCTCTTGGCGCTTCGCTAATCTTTATTGGAATTGCAGCAATTGTTGCTTCAGAATTTTTATCCTGATGATATGTAATCATATGTCTTATGTCCATATAGTATACGTGATCTCCCGCAAATACTGCCACAAGTTTAGGTTTATGTTTGCGTATTAAATGTGTATTTTGATGGATAGATACTCCTGTTGCAATATAACTTTTATCTTCATCTAAGCGTTTTTGTGGAGGAATAATTTTTATAAATTCATCTAATTCGTTAGGTAAAAAATTCCAATATTTGTATATATGATCTGCTAAAGAATCGAATTTGTAATATACAGTGATATAGATATTTTTAATGCCTGATCTTATAAAATTTGTAAGTACAAAATCTATAATTCTTAAATTTCCAGCTATAGGAACAGCAGGTTTGGCTCTATCTTTTGTTAATGGCATTAATCTTTTACCATCGCCAGCAGCCATTATAATGCCAAGAACGTCTTCTGTAGATATATATTGATACATAATACTAGAGAGAATAAAGGCTTTAAAAGGCTTTATATTAACTATAAAGTAACATACCGGCCATTATCGCCAAAGAAGATATATGCGTAAATAACCTTCTATTACCCTACGGCGTAACATTTATAAATGACATTTTGTTCCTCCTATTTGAGGTATTTATTATGGGCAGAATTAAAACTATGTTGATCAAGAGAACTACAGAAGAATTAATGGAGAAGTACGGTGACGAATTTACCACTACTTTTGACGATAATAAACGTATATTAGGCACTAAGGCACAAATTAGTTCTAAAAAGATGCGTAATATTATCGCTGGTTATGCTACTAGATTAAAGAAAACTGGCAGGTGATTTCCAAATGGAAGACGACAGCATGGACATTAATGATGGTAAGGATAATACAGTATTTGTAGGAACAAAACCATTCATGAACTATGTAACAAGTCTAGTAATGCAGTTCACAACCAAAGGAGCAGATGAAGTATTCTTAAAAGCTCGTGGAAAATTTATAAGTAAAGCAGTAGATATTGCTGAAGTAACAACTAAAAGATTTTTGAAAGGAAGCGTACGTGTAAGAGAAATCAAAACAAATTCTGAAGATTTCAAAAATAAGGAAGGACGAGACGTACGAGTTTCAACAATAGAAATAATCTTAGAAAAAGTAAACTAAGTTTTTTCTTTGGAAACAACAATTATTTAAACTATAGATATATCTATATTGTTAGAATGGGCACTTAGTTTAGTTTGGATAAAACGCCCGGCTTCGGACCGGGAGACCGCGGGTTCAAATCCTGCAGTGCTCACTTTTTAATTTTAAGAAACAATCTAATCTTTCTACTTTATGTTTAATAGTAACATGCGGGTAAACATATTTATAGAATGTATCGATGTTTTTCTTTGATATATAGAAGCATGTTTCTACGCATTTACTATTGTTATGTTTCTCGAAATATGATTTACAATTAAAGAACTTATATAAAAGTTGTTGCAAAGTCTTCATAGGCCTATCTTCTGCTATTTTTATAATGCATTGTGGAATTTTACGATCATTATTGTGTTTTACTTTTATATGTCCGTCACCATCTATTAAACCTGCTAAGTATGCGCCAAATAATTTTATATTTTGACTTATCTCGTTATTTAACTCTTCTTTCTTCCATTCTCTAAATATTTCTGCTGTTCTATTGATTGATGTTTGTATTACATACGCATTCTTAGCTGAAGGAGCTTTTCTAATATTAACGGTGATGTTTAGCGATTTTTTAAGTGTCTGTTTAAATTTTTCAGACATTGGTAAAGAATTTTTCCCTACGCCTAAATTTAATCTTATGTGCAATCTATTTCGTTTCTTATCATAGAATTCATAAATGCATCCGTCAGATTGTAGAACACCAATTAGATATGCGATGTCTTCATCAATTTTGACATTGTTGATATGTGAAGCTTTCATAAATAAATCATCTCACACTAAATGGTTGGATGATTTCATTTATATGCTTCACGAGCAAATGTCCAGTGAGAGAAGTGGGGTTCAAATCCTCACGCGCTCATATTTTAATTTTAAGAAATTTTTATGCGTTATCGAATAGTCTCCGTAGCACTATACTTGTTTATTTAGGTCGTAATTTAATATATGACCAGTTTAAAGGAAAATAAATTATTAAAATACTCATTAGACCTAATATCCAATTAAATTTTACTTTTAGAAAAGGATTATATACAATCAGCACTGTAGATATAATCACAATCATAACACTCATAAAAAAATTATCATAAAAAGTTTGTGTATCTTTAATATCGTCACAGTTAGATATGCCCCATTTATAACCCACACCAAGCAATATAACTAAGAAAATTGTAAGAGTAATGTTTCCTATGATATTATCATTCCATATAGGTAATTGAGTTTGATTTAAAAGTTGTGTCAAATAAATTCCGAATAAGACATTTACGAACAAACATGCAATAAAACTAGAATGAAAATTTTTCGATTTTCTCCAATGTTCCTTAATAAGTTTCAACATAATATAGCCTTTAGTTATTATTTTGTAAAAGTATTTTTAACTCTTTCTGAATTATTAAGATATTTTATTAAAATCCATGTAATAAAAAAAGTAATACCTGTAGCAATATATTCTTCTGGGTCTGAATACAAAAGCATATCAGCAATAGCAGTATTTATTAGATTAGCATAAAAAGAGGCAATCATTAATTTTTTCCCTAATAATGATTTTTGAAAAATAAAAACAAGAGTAGTTATGTATAATGCTAATAATCCTAAATAAATAAAAACAAAAAATAAGCTCCATCCTGTTTTAGAAATTGAAGCTACTAAACTAATTATAAAGCTAAAAATAGCGGAAATTATAAGAACAAACATTATGCTTACTGGAATTATTAACCATCCCCCCAAACCTTTTAGTTCTTGTCCTATTTTTTCTTTATACGTTGGATGTGTTTCTTTTGTATCAATATCTTTCTGCCATAACTCGCCGTATCGCCAATGACAATCATCGCATAACCGTGTTTTATCTTTAAAAGTCCAGAATTTTTTAGATCTTATTTTTCCACAATTAGAACATTTATCCTTAGTCACAGTATACTTCATAATACTTTCCTATTTAAACTTTCCTTTTTTCCGTAAGCTTTCCGTATTTTTCTAGTAAAATCTTATTAATGTGTTAGTCTAGTATGTAATTTATGGTGAAGAAGGCTTTTGTTATAATAACTATTGATAATGAAGATTTTGATTATGATACGTTAAAGGAGTATTTGAAACATAATATCTTTGTGAATTCTTTATATGTTATTCCGCATGGATTCTTTATAGAGTTAGTTTATGAAAAAAACAAGGAATATAATAGTATAATAGATTATGCACGTAAGTTACATGTAAAAGATATTGAATCACATTCAGTACTTTACGAATCTTTCTTATCTAAACATTTTATGGAGTAATATGATTAAAAATAAGGGTTCAGGACTTGAAATATTTGTATCGGAATTATATAAGGATTTAGGATATAGGGATGTAAAGATAGATCATAGAGTTAAAAAGACTAATGGTGAAGAATCAGCTAATGGACAGATAGATGTAACATATAAAGATCCAATATTAAGAAAATATGTTGAATGTAAATATCGTTCTCATAGTAATGTGACGTTTGATGATTATTCTAAATTTGAAACTACATTAAAAACTTTTAACATTCCAACATATCTTGGTGAAATGGTTACTAACAGATATTTTGATGAAAAAGTTAAGTTAAGAGCAAAAGAAGCGAACATAAGATTAATTGACAGAGATGAACTGCAAAGACTTGAACAATTAAGAAAGTCAGGATGGCGTTTAGCAATAATTTCATTCAGATTCTTTGAAACATTAAATACTGATGGAATAGGCAATGCAATGAAATATGTTGGTACGAGATTATTGTCTATGGATCAACAGATTAGAAATTATATGAGATGAATTCTTTCCGTAAATATACGGAAATGTTGCGGGTTTTCTTAGAATATTCTTATTAAGCACTTCCGATTATTTGTTTATATAATTCAATTAGAAAGGTGATGAAATGAATCAAGCAGCACAAACAAGTAAAGAAAATTTAGAGAAAAAAGTAACTGTTGTAGACAGAGCAAAATTTATGGCAGGACCTGGAGCAGCAACGGTAGCATCATATTTTGGTCCAGAACTAAAAGCGAAGTATGAATCAAAATCTGAAGAAGTAAAAGCAAAATATCAGAATGCAGGTTTAGGAATTCTAGGAACATTAAGTGTTGTAGCAGCAGCATTCTCTGGATATAAATTATTCAAGAGTTACAAGGCAAAGAAGGAAATAGAAACTAAGGAATAAAATGACTGAACAAACTATTAGTTGGAAAGAGAAAATACAAACTAAATTCATAGACGATGTTGTTCAAGGAATTGATTTCTTGGATAACATTTCTAGGACAGTAAATGGAGTTACAACAGTAGTTAAGAATATTGCATCTAAAGATCCCAGAGCTTTAGATAATAATATTGCGTCATACTATATCGAAAACACTTTTGGAAAACCAGCACTTAATACAGTTATAAAAATTTATCATAATATTATAGATTATAATAGGTGATACAAATGGCGGAATTAGGTAAAAAAATAGGTTATGGCGCCTTGCTAATAGGCAGTGGAGCATTAGGGCACTGGATAGCCAAAAATAGATATATCAATAGAAAAATGACGTTTGGAGTAATTGGAGGATTTGCATTATTATCCAGCGTATATACGTGTAATAAAGAAATCGTACCTGCAAGTATAGAAATATTGAAACAAAAAACCGTACAGGAGCAATTGTATGAAAGAGATAAATTACATCTAGAATGGCAAAAAGACTCATTAGATAAGACTATAAATAGGGAATTGATACGCGAAGGAAAATGGCCTGTTGAAGGAAATTACTTTAAAAAATTAGATGAACCAACAAAGGAGCTAGAGAAAAAGATTAACGAAGCACAATATGATGCCCAGTTGAAACAATTATCAGAAGTAAAAAAAGATTCTCAAGTTATTAAACCATCAAAAATACGACCGCAGATTTCGGAGGCATATTCTTTGCAGACTAATAAAGAAAATCAAGCAGAAGAAATTTTCACAGTTTATGTCAATGGTGTAAGAAGAACTATGGATAGATTTGGAAATATTAAATAAAATGATACTAAACAAACTAATTGATGGATATTACGCATTTAAAGATATAAAGACAAGAATATTTACAGACTTCAAAGAATTATTCACTTATGCAAACAATTCATTTAATAGACTAGCATATCAAAGTAATGGTCTGGTGGGAGTGTATAGAGATTTAATTATTGATAGAAATAATATTGTAAAAAAAATGTATAATATTAAAGAAGATTTTAACAGTTTAGATAGTATTTTAAGAAACGAATCACAAAGATTTACACGCAATTCATACAACAATCTATCTAAAAAAACTTTAAACAAGATAATAGATATAACAAATAGATATAAAAATTCTAGTCTAGAAAGAGTTCAGGAAGTGATTAATGAAGAGACAGGATCAAAAATCGATAGTATTGAATCGTTGTTAAGAGATGTAATGGTGAAAAAGACTATTGACCCTGAATATGCTACATTAAAACCAATGTATTATGATTCAAGAATCGCGCCAAAAGATATGAGGAATGAAATGGTAAAATTATACACTAGATCAGAAATGAGTTTAAAAGAGGCATCATTGTATCTAGAGAAAAAATATGGTATGCATATATCATCATCAACATTAAGCAAATATTCTAGAAAGACAATGGAATCTAAGGGATTAAAATTTAGTAATCGTAGAGAAACTAGAGAATATTATCTTAAATAATTTTTTTATTTTATACATTCTATAATCATATTGAAATATTTTTCATCATAATTTTCTTTATATTTTTTTGCCGAGTCTAAAATCTTTTCTTTATCTATTTTTACTTCTTTTGATTCAAATATGTGTTTTAATCTTCCTGAAACTAGAAATTGGACAAATTGATTTACGTTTTTTGTTTTATTAGTATAATTACATCTTTCGAAATCAATTTGATATGGGATATTATTTTTTACGATTATATGTTTGTATGGATTGGTTAATTCTAACTTATTTATGTTTAATTTATCTAAGAGTATTACTTGATTAAGCATTAATTTTATCACATTTAATATTTCTTTTTTATTATGGCTTTCAAAATAATCAATTATTCTTTCTCCCTCGATATATTCAATTGTTATTGATGAATTATCATAACTTATAAGTTTTGGTCCAATTCCCCACCTATTTAGTATTTTCAAAAAATTTGCTTCAATTGTAGGATTGTACGAATCGTTCTTTTTCCTTTTTATCGCTACTAATTTATTTTTTATTTTTTTAATTTCTACTATTCCTCTTTGTCCATGCATTAAATCATTAGAACTCTTAATTACGTATACATATAGTTGTTCCATAAAAAGTCCTTGTTTGGCAACTTGAAGTTTCTTAAACTTTAAGTCTTTTATTATTTTATCGATTTTGCTCTTTTTTGTTAATGAGCTAAATAAGAGTAGAATTATTCCTTCAGGTTCCAGATGGCTTTTTGCTCCCCTTAGAAATTTTTCAATTATCTCATATCCTTCCTTTCCGCCTGTTGTTATTAACTCTTCATTGTCTAGTTCATCTTTTGGTAGATATGGTGGATTAAATATGATTGTATTGAATCGTCCTTTAACTCCATTGAAAAGGTCTGTTATTATTGCATTTTTCACAATTTTTTTAACTTTAGGATTGATATCTGTGTATGTAACACTTGTAACTTTCTTATTTTTTTTCGCAGTATTACCTTGAATTCCTGAACCCGTTCCTACATCTAAAACTTTTCCTTTAGCATATTTTATAACTTGCTTCTGCAATAGAAATGAATCCTCTTGTGGCTCGTATACTGTAGAACTATGCTCTGATTTCATTGTCTTGGAAATCTTTTATCAATTTCTAAAACGTATTCTTTAACACGTTCAACAATAGAATTTAGATAATATTTTTCAATCTTTTCAGCAAATATTTCAGTAAGTCTACTGTTTTCATTAATTATATAGCTGTTCTTTACTTTTTCAACAATAAATAATTCTCTTAATCTTAATAATTGTCTTCTAATGTTGCTTGATGCAATTCCTAATAATTGTAGATTGTTTTCTTTTCTGTAAGCAATAACATTCTCTTCCACTTCCATAGATGTTAATGGTCCTGGAGCCTTTAGTATTACAAAAATTATATCTACAATAATATCTCTAGAATCTCCTGGTTGTAATAATCCTACACTTAAGCAAAGTTTTCTTACGAGTTCACGATCTTTTAGAGAATCTGGTTTCTCGTATTTTCGTAATGTTATCTCTGCTAACGATCTATCAATAGCAATCTTATTCAATCCACGCACCCCTACGTTATAGAGAATAAGGGGCTTAACTAATATATAAAGGTTTTGATAAAATATCGTGAAAATTGATTAGAAGGTTTAAGTAGAATTTTTTAAATTTACTCTACACTTTATTAAACATTATCTTTACTTCTTTACCCTTGATTTTTTCTGTGATTTCTGCATCGAATTTGTTGAATGTATTTTCTTGGAATATTATCTTGCTAGCGCCGCATTTTTCTTTAATCATGTCTTCAAAATTGTTAATTTCTAGGTCTGTTATAATATATAATTCTATAACATCACGTTTATTTAGATTGCTATCTTTTCTTAATTGTTGTATTCTCCTAACAATCTCTCTAGCATATCCTTCAAGTTCTAATTCTGGAGTACTGTTCTTGTTAACATATAATGTTCCTCCAGTAACATCTGACATGATATAATCTGGTGGACAAATTTTTTCAATCTGAACATGATTACTTGTAATTTCGAAACCTTCAACATTGTAAGATTTATTTTCTTTAATGTGTCCAGCAATTTTTCCAGCATTTTCAGTAATTAAATTAACAACAGTATGCGTTTTCTGGCCGAAATCTTTTCCTAATGTTTTAAAATTCGGCTTAACACTTAGTTCAACATCCATAGGTTTTAATATTATCTTTTTAATATTAACTTGTTTTTCTATTAATGATTTTAAGATTTCAACAGCGTGATTAACATCTTTATCGCTAGTATCTATTATACATTCTGATAATGGCCATCTTACACCTAAATTTAGTTTATCTCTACAGGATAATATTGATTGTATAACATTTTGTACATGATCCATTGAACCTTCTAAATCAGTATTTATTAAACTATTATTACTTGCAGTCCAGTCAAAATCATGTATTGATTCTTTTTCTAAACCAAATATTTTATGTTCCCTCAAATTTTGATAAATCTTTTCAGTAATGAATGGACATACTATGCTTAACATTTTTAGTGATTCTAATAATACATGATATATGGTGTATAATATTGCTTCTTTTTCTTGTTCTGTTCCTATTACAGATTTTTCTCTAACTAATTGTATATATATTCTGGATAAATCCATATATAGTTTTTCAACTAAATGTGGTGTACTGTCAAGATGATATGAATCTAGTTTTTCCGTAACTTGTTTAATGGTTGAATGTAATCTTGATAGCATGTAATGTTCTTCATCATCTAATACTGGCGTGTGTGATAATTTTAGATTATTATTAATTTGGAAGTCTATTAAGAAATTGTGTAAATTCCATAATATCATTAAATTCTTATATTTTAATGCAACTTCATTCCATGAATAGTTCATATCATCGCCAATAGTTATATCTACAGAATAACATCTTAACGTGTCTGAACCATATTTATCCATTACTTCTGATGGTGCTATGATATTGCCTAAAGATTTAGACATCTTCTCCCCTTCAACATCAGTAATGAATCCGTGCATACTAACATTTTTGAATGCTGGTTTATCAAAAGCTAGAGTTGACGCTACCATTAATAAGTTGAACCATCCTCGGATTTGATCTTTACCTTCTACAATAAAGTCTGCTGGGAAATATTTATCAAATAATTCAGTCTGTTGAGGATAATCTAGACAGTTCCATGATGAAGTTCCTGCATCAATCCATACATCTAAAACATCTGGAATTCTAGTCATGTCATGTCCGCATGAACATTTTAATTTTACATTATCAATCCAAGGCTTATGCAAACTATCTGGTACGGGCGTTATTGCTTTTTCTTTTAATTCTTTTATTGATCCAATAACTTCATACTTGTTACATTTATCATTATCACAAATCCATATTGGAACAGCAGTTCCCCAATATCTCTGTTTAGTTATAGAGTTATCTTTCAAATTTCTTAACCATGAATCAAATGCATTCTTTGCAGTTTCTGGAACCCAATTAATATCTTTATTAAACTCTAACATTCTATCCTTAATATCTTCAGTCTTAAAGAACCATTGTTCAGTCAGTCTAAAGATTACAGGATTATGGCATCTGTTACAATGTGCATATTCGTGTTCAACATATGTTGTCTCAATTAATGCGCCTTTTTCTCTTAATATATCTATAAATAGGTTATCATCAGCCTTTGCAATCAATCCAGAAAATCTTGTTGTAGATTCCGGAAATACGCCCAACTCGTCAATACTATTGAATGGCGGAATACTATATTTCTTACCAACTTCAAAATCTTCAGGACCACATCCTGGAGCGCAATGAACAAGGCCGGTTCCAGCACTTATATCTACATATTCTTCGGATAGAATTACTGAATGTACATTTTTATGATTTTTCTTTAACTCTTTATATTCTGCAATTTCATTATGGAATGGATGTTCATATTGAACTCCTAGAAGTTTATCTCCTTTAAATTCTTCAATTATTTCAAACTTGTGATTTGCAACACCATTAATAAACACTCCGGCAAGAACACTAGAAACAATCCATGTTTCACTTTTTTTAGATTTTTCATCAACTAAAACTTTAGCTCTCAAATAATCTAATTCTGGATTAACCATTACAGCTAAATTAAATGGAATAGTCCAAGGTGTTGTTGTCCAAATAATTAAGTATTCATCTTCCTTTCCTAAAACTTTAAATTTTACAAATATTGATTTATCCTTAACATTCTTATATTCTAGCTCATGTTTTGCTAATGCAGTCTCACATGATTTACACCATGTCATAACTTTTCCGCTCTTGTATAATCTGTTCTTTTCATGTGCCTTTTTTATTAAGAACCATTCTCCTTCCATAAATGAGTTATGAATTGGCATGTACGCATTCTCGTTATTCATCCAAACACCCATATTCCATAAGTCTTGACTCATTATATGTGCATTCTCTTCAGAAAATTTGAAACATTCATGAGAAAATTTTTCTAAACCAAACGCTATAATATCCTTTTTAGTATCCAAGTTGAATTTTTTTTGAACTTTACTCTCTGTAGGAAGACCGTGCATATCATATCCTCCACGATCCCACACATCAAATCCACGCATTCTCTTATAACGTAACATTTGATCTTTAAGAAAATGATTCCAAGCTGTTCCTAAATGTATTCTACCAGAAGTATATGGTGGACCTTGAAGCCAATAAAACTTTTCTTTACCATGATTTTTATGCTTTACTTTCTTATAAGTATCATTATCTTCCCAAAACTTCAATATTTCAGCTTCAACTTCCTTAAAATTATAAGATTTCATCTAGAATCAAAGATTAGAGAGTGATTTAAATAGTTTACTGGAAATCTTTGATTTCCAGAAAACTTCAAAACGAAGTTTTTTCAGTTTACTGGAAAACTGAAAGTTTTCCGAGAAACTCCCAAAACGAAGTTTTGATAGTTTATTGAAATGGTAACAAATATAAATCAGACAATCTTAAGCCAATAATGGCGCTATTTAGGAACAAGTCAGAGAGTATAGAAACATTAGAAAAGGCATGCCCTATATGTCATAGTGACGTTAAGGGTAACGATATGTACTTATATTTTTGTAAACAGTGTAATATAATATATCGTAAGGAAGATTTGATATTAACAAAAGATGCTATAAACACTTTATTAAAGGAAAAGGTTGCAGAAAAATTCTCGAGCGATAAAGACAAAATAAGTATTGTGCAAGATTCCGTGAAAGAAAAAGTTTTATCTGAAAAAAAGCAGGAAATACTTAAAGACTTGAAACAGTCAAAAAAGTATTATGTATCAAAAAAATCTAATATTATACATGTTTCAAACTGTCCATATGGAAAAAATATTAAGAAAGAGAATAAAATAATATTGAAATCCTTAGACGGGACAGTGAAATATAAGAAATGCAAGTGCATGATTGAATAGTGCAATGCAATAAATTATACAAAATATAAACAAGGTGAATCAATGGCAATGATTAATAGAATAACAGCAAGTAATAAAAATGAAGATTCGTTAAAACATAAAGATCAGAAAGTAGCTGTGTTTGTAGATGTACAAAATATGTATTACTCTGGAAAAAATTTATTCAATAGAAAAGTAAATTTTGGAATGTTAATAAAAAAAGCAGTATCTAACAGAAGATTAATCAGGGCATTAGCGTATGTAATCAAAGCAGACATGCCTGATGAAAACAATTTTCGTGAAGCATTAAAAAATGTAGGTTTTGAAGTTAAAAGTAAAGATTTACAAATATTTGTCGGAGGACATAAGAAAGGAGACTGGGACGTTGGAATAGCAATGGACACAATAAGACTTGCTCCAAAAGTCGATACAATAGTTTTAGTATCTGGTGATGGAGATTTTGCAGATTTAGTACTTTACCTTAAGGGTTTAGGATGTAGAGTTGAAGTTATAGGATTTGAAAAAACAACAAGTTCAAAATTATTAGATGTAGCAGACGATTTCACACCAATAGATAGAAAGTATCTAATATAATCATTTTTTAGAATATTTTTTTATATTTTGTGTATAACATGTTAATATAATCAAATTTATATATTTCTAAGCTTTTGTTTTATCATGTTCATTAATAATATAAATCCTGTACTGCTTAGAATTGGACCATTTGACATAAGATATTACGGTCTAGTGTACGTTATAGGATTCATTCTAGGATATTTATTCTTAAGATATAATATCAGTAAAAAGAAACTTAAATTATCATACGATCAATTAGACTCATACTTTCTATGGTTAATAATTGGTTCTATAATAATGGCAAGGTTATTTGACATATTTATCTACAGTTGGCCTGATTATGCGAATGATTTATCTCAGATATATATGATATGGAATGGAGGTTTAGCATTTCAAGGCGGATTAATCGGCGCGATAATAGTAACTATACTATTTTGCAAAAAATATAAGATACATTTCTATGATATAGCGGATTTACTAGTTATACCTACAGCATTTGCATTAGTAATAGGTAAATTAGCTAATTATACTAATTCAGAACTATATGGAAGAATAACAGACTCACAGTCTACACCATGGTGTGTAGTGTTTAAAAGAATAGATGATTATTGCAGACATCCTACACAAATTTATGAATCAATAGCAAATTTTGTAATGTTTGGAATTTTATCCTCATACTATATATATCATGAGAAAGTCAGAAAAACTTATCGTAAAGGTACGATATTTTGGACATTTGTATTAACTTATAGTATCTTAAGATTTATAGTAACATTCTATAGAGATGAACTATTATACACATTCTTAGGCATAAGTTTGAACGTTGGACAATGGGTAAGTTTAGTTATAATTGTAGTCTCATGTGTTTTCCTATGGAAACTATGGAAGATTAAACCCAAAACTATATAAATGGGTTATTGTATAATCTATCATAAAGTGGTGAGTATATTATTCAAAGGTGACTAAGATGGCTATTAAAACTGTATCTGGACCAAGATGTATGAAACATCAAATAGAATGCACATATAATTGTGGATGGTGTGGTAAACCAATATGTGAAGAATGTTTAACTGTTGCTAATGGCAAGAAGTATTGTGAAAAATGTTGGCAAAAGAAGCAGCAATCAACACCAGCACCTGTAGCGCAGCAATCAAATGCTCCAGCAAGACCAAGAGTACCAATAAGAAATGTTGATGTATCACTTGATCCAAAAGTTGCAGAGCAACAAAGGATAACTTTGCCAAATAAGAAGCAAGTGGATCCAAAAATATTTGAGTTATAAATTCTTATATTATTTTTTTTAATACATTTTCTCTAAATTTTATATTAAATTCTTTTTTATCTTAAGAAATTTTTTATATCTTATCCATTATCCTTAATTCTTTAAATTTGGCTGTTGTTATAATATTTTCCATTTCATCAACGCTAATACTTTCAGGAATAACAATCTCTCCTTTATCCACCAAATCTTTGAGTATGCTTTTCTGTAAATTTACCATCTTTTCAAGTTTTTCAGCTTCAAACTTTTCATCAGCATAATCATTAGGATTAGATAATTTATATTCGCATTTGCCGAGGTTTTTTGTTGTTAATAACGGATATGATCGACAAATTATAGGTCTATGCATGTATACGCCGCAAAGTCTATTTTTTGCATCAAAAAACGGACAAACATCATGATCAATATAATAATCTAAAATTGTTAATTCATGATTTTTAGAATCATATACTGCTCTTTTTGGTAAAATCTTTATATTTATTTTTTTATCTTTAGCTTCCTTTTTCAAGGCTTCGGCTTCTTCAGGCCATACATTTATAGTAATATCAGAAAGTTTAGCTAAGTATATTATCCCAAAATTAGTAAACATGTATTGACGATAATCAGCTTCTTCTTTATCGCTTATGTTTTTATCTTTTTCTCTGATATGACAACATTCACCACATTGTGTACAATTAAAAACTTTTTTGTTATTAACTATTCGAATGTTCGGGATATTATTAAATGATTTTACTTCATTCATTATTTAGAGACTAGAATATTGTTTATAAAGGTTTATGCGAACATAATCTTAATTTATATATTGTATCTCCATCAGAGTGGGTAATAAGTCTTATAAATACCAGTTATTATTATGTAGTATGATATTTAACAAAAAACCATTCATAACTAAGAAACTAGATTTTAGTAAACCCTTTATTGTAATAAATTTTAAAACTTACAAGGAAAGCACAGGACTGAATGCGACAAAACTTGCACAAATAGCAGAGAAAGTTCAGGAACAAACAGGATTAAACATTATTGTTTGTGTTCAAGCAATAGATTTGAAAGATGTAGCATCAAGCGTTAAAATTCCAGTATATGCTCAACATTCTGATTATTCAGAAATTGGTAAAAGCACAGGGAATATCATTCCAGAACATCTACTAAATATTAACGTTAGAGGATCATTACTTAATCATTCTGAAAAACGCATAGTAATTAAAGATATTGAAGGCAGTGTAATAAAATTAAAAGAATTAGATATGATAAGCATTGTATGTGTTAAAGATTATGCTGAAGCCAAAAAAGTTTCAGGATTCAAACTTATTAAACCGACATTCATAGCTGTAGAACCACCAGAATTAATAGGTGGAGAAGTTAGTGTAAGTCAAGGTAAACCTGAAATAATACGTAAAGCTGTAAAGATGTGTGGAAATGTTCCTGTACTAGTAGGAGCGGGAATAAAAGATAATAATGATTTAAAGATTGCATTAAGAGATGGAGCTAAAGGAGTTCTGTTATCATCACATTATGTATTAGCACGCGATCCAGAAAAATTCTTAATAGAATTATTAAAAGATGTAAAATAAATTCTTAAATATTTTTATTATCCTAAGGCACACTAACATAAACTTGTAATATACCGTATTGTGCACCGTTTACACTGCTATTAGTTATATTAAATGTGTATATATACTGTCCTTTTGGTGCATTCTTCGGTATCTTTAATAGAACGCCTTTACTCTGTTGATCATGCGGATTAATAGATATACTGCCTATTGTTGTACCGGTAAGAGGATTAACAAAGTCTGCAGGAATGCTAGAAGGAGTAACCGCAGTTGCAAGTTGAGCAGTTGCGTCAGGTCCTGCATAATATTTCATAAGATTATTGCTTGTTTTAATATAAAATGTATTCTTATAATCATAAATATTTGTTATTCCTATGCCTATTAATTGTGAATCTCCTCTTTTAATTACAGGATCACTTGGAAAAATAGCTGTTTTATAATTATTGCTAAGCATCATGCTCTTTAATCTGTCTTGAGTCTGACCATCTAATTTATCGACATAACTTTGGGCACTAGCCTTAAGCTTGAAGAATATTCCTATTCCCCCAGCAAGTATTACCATAGATATTATAATTACAACGATAAAGTTTGCAGAAAGTTCAATAGCGCCTTTAGTGTTCATTTTTTAAAATAAAAAGATAATAGAATAAAAAGTTTTGGTTTTATTCAAACCAAAATTAGTTTTTGATGAACTCGTATTCTCTAACTAATAATACTGTTAATAATATTAGTAGTACTACTCCACCAAGCATTACAGCAACACCCATCAATATACTTGTGGTGGATTCTATAATCTTATATAATCCGTAAGCTAGTAGGAATACTCCTAATAATAAAAATTTGTCTAATACTATTTTTAAAATGTCAAATTCTTCTTGTCTTGTTAAATGTCTTTTCATGAAAATCTCCTCCTTACTCAATCTTGATAACTACATCTGCCTGTGAAATGTTAATAATGCTTGTTGTACCACCATCGTTAGATGCTTTAACTGTACACAAATAATTGCTTTTCACAGTACTTGCAGGAATATTAAAATTTAGTATGTATGTTCCTTGTTTAGCTGCTGTTATACTTTTATTATTAGTTTGTTTGTTAGTTGTTGGATCAGTTCCACTACAGACAAGTATTGGTTGTACAGTACTATAATTTCCAGTATCAGGATTGAAAATGTTAACTTTCAATGCAATACTATCTCCAGGACTTGCTAAGATTTCATTTCTTGATAAGGTGATTGGTTCTGATGCAGATGCTGATGGTGCATCTGGTTCTTTAGAATTTATTCCCTTTCCTACATCTGAAAATTTTGTTCTTACAAATCCTAGTATTAATCCTAACATTACTATAGCAATTACTAGAATGACGATTGAGTTTACACTCAATTCCATAGAACCTTTCTTATTCATAATAAACACCTCTATTGCACCTTAACGACGAAATCTACTGGATTTACTTCTCCTATGTTACTAGCATTGACTTGACACAAGTAACTACTTTTAGCTTTACTTGATGGAATTGCGAAACTTACAATATAATTACCTTCAGTAGCTGCCTTTAAATCTCTTGCAGTATATAGAACATTGCTCATAGCCGTACAAGTTATATTTGGATACGTGCCAACTGTGGGAGAAACGCTCGGATTAAATATTCTTATTTTCAATGCACCAGTATCTCCAGGACTTACTAATAATTCAGTTCTTGATAATGTTAATGGTTCTGATGCAGATGGTTGTGGTGCGTCTGGTTCCTTAGAATCTAGACCTTTTCCTACATCTGAAAATTTTGATTTTACAAATCCTAGTATTAATCCTAACATCACAATTGCTATAACAAGAATGACGATTGAGTTCACACTCAATTCCATAGAACCTTTCTTATTCATGATACACACCTCTTAAAGTATTATACGTGAATACTGAATGTTGATATTTATAAATCTTTTTATTATTAAAAATTATTTTAAGTCAAATAAAGAGTTTATTTTGTAATTTTTAATCCCAAAAAATCGTATTTTTTATTATTTTAAATCACGTATGTTCTTATATAATTGAAATTTCCTTCTAGAAAATATTAATGAGAAAATAAAAATTTAATAAAAAAATAAAAAATCTAAGATTACTTCTTAGCTGGAGCCTTACCCTTAGCTTCACCAGCTGATGCAGCGACATCGGCAGGCAATAACTTCTTGATAAGATCTTCAGGGATACCTGCTTCGTGAAGTTTAGCTTTAATAACAGATTTCTCTTTTCCTTTTAAGGATTCAACAATATCTGTTGCCTTCTTCAACTCGTCAGCATGTCTCTTTTCTATATCTTCTTGTAATCTCTTCTTCTCTTCTTGAAGTTTCTTCATTTCATCAGCAGTCAATTCTGTCTTTTCAGCTTTTATCTCAGCATCGAATTTTCCTGCATCAACAGCTTTAATAGCATCTTTAGCATTCATACCTTCTACTAGCATACCTAAACTATTAGCTGTACCAATGACTTCTTTAACTTTAGATTTTAATGTTTTACCAAGTAAAGCATCTTCTTTCATCTTAGCAACTTTAATAATTTGCTCGATTAAGATATCAGCAACTTTATCCTTCTGAGGTTTACCAGAACCTTTTTCTATTCCTGCTTCTTTTAATAATAATCCAGAAGCTGGAGGAGTTCCTACACTAATCTCAAAAGCTTTTGTATCAGTATCAACAGTAACTTTGATTGGAACTTGCATACCCTTAAATGATGCTGTCTTTTTATTAATTTCAACTATTACTTGACCAATATTTACTCCTAATGGACCTAAAGCAGGTCCTAATGGTGGTGCTGCACTAGCTTGGCCACCGTTTATTAAAGCATCAACAGATTGTTTACCCATAAAATCACCCAATTATTAATTAATATCCTCGTCTGACTCTTCGCCTTCTCTACGAATAACTTTTAAAGCATCAAGTTTTAATGTTATAGGAATTGGAACAGCTGCTTCTAATAATTCTACAACAGCCTCTTCCTTAACTTTATCTACACGTGTAATCTTACATTTTTCTCTCTTGAATGCGCCTGAAATAATTTCAGCAATATCATTTTTCTGAATATTCATTTCTTTCTTGACTTGTTCAAGCATATGTTCTATTTCAGTATATTTAATGTCACTAGCTAATATTCCTCTAGCATATGGAATACCAAAAGCAGCTTGCTCGGCAGTAGCTTTGTTAGGTGCTTCAATGAAAATGTATCCTCTTAAACCATGTGGTCTAATAACAGCATTAATAGAAATCTTTTTCCTATCAGCGTTGCTAACAACAAAGTCCATAACTTGATCTTCACGATTAGCAGTAGTTCTTAAACAATAGATTTTTGTCTCAGTAGATTCATCCATTTTTACACCATTAACTAAATACTAGCACTTTAACTAAATGCACTAGAAAGCCCAGTAATCCTATAACTAATATTCCTAACCCTGCTATTTTACTAATAGTTTTATACTCTTCACGGGTAGGTTTTTTAGTAATCTTAAATACGCGAACACATTCACGTATAAAACTCTTAAACCTCGTCAATAAACTTGGATTTTCATCGAATTCGTACATCTTGGTCTCCTAACTAGCACCGAATAATTATTATCCTAGAAACAACAAACGTTTTATAAATATTGTGATTTTGACAACAGTATAATGTTTATAACTCTGTTTCTACAATCTTTAATTGTATATCGTTATACAACTCTCTAATTGCTGTGTGTAATATTTCTCTCTCTCTTTTTGGAAGTCCAGAATATTCAAACGATCTTTTAATTTTATTATACAGTTGTTTTGCGCCTTCGATATTTCCTTGCGTTAGCATTACACTACATTGTTTGACTTGCTGATATAATGGATTATTATCTAACTCGATTTTTAATTCTCCTTTTTCATCAGTGAGTTCAGGTTTTATTCCCTTCAATTTTTTTTCAAGATACTTCGAAAACACTAAACTGTCAAGATTCTCTTTTTCTCTCTTTAGTGTGATTTCTCCTCTATCAATAGCTCTTTTTAACTCTTTATCTTCATCTAATTCTTTCTTGATAACTTTTCTGTTCTTTTCTATAAACTCTTTCATTCGTTTTACATCATCTAACTCTCTGGATACATTATCTGCCTGACTTAACAATGACAATGCATTGTTTCTTCGACTTTCAAATTCTCTACGATCTTTTTCCAATTCTAATAATTTCTTGTCGTACATCGTCTGTAATCCTGATAATTTTTTACGTTCAGTCTCCATCATGTTCTTATGTTCATGTTCAAAAACAATCTTGTCTTTTTCTATAATTTTTACTTTGGATTTTAATTCATTATTTAATTTAGAAGTTTTATTTAATTCTTCTTTTAACATTTTCTTTTCAGCAACAGTTCTTCTTAATAATTCTTTATTGACGGTTGTTGATATTATTTCATTAATTTTATCTTCTCTAGATTTTAATTTTTTATCTAAATTTTTAAGGTATGTGTGTAATTTTTTCACACCAGATTCTTGTAATGTAAGTTGTGAATGCCATATTTCTAATTTGTTATGTTTTGAACTTAGTTCTCCTTCTTTATTTTCTATTTTCTTTTCTATACTTTCATCGTATGCTTTTAATAATTCTTTTAATCTTGCTTTGTTATCTAAGAATTTTTTATTATTTAATCCTTTCTCTAAAATTTTTCTTAACTTTTGATGACTAGCACTAATTTTTTTGAACTCTTTATGTTCTTCTGAATTCATTATTGGCATGTCTGTGATTATTTGCGCGTTCTGCACAGGATTTTCTTGAATTTGTTGCGCTGGTATGGTTAATGTTGTAGACTGTGGTAATTCTGCATTCATCATGTTGTTTAATTCAGTGTGTGTTTCTGGAATGCTTATCTGATCAAAACTTGGATTTATATCTTGGTGTTCGGATAATAATGTGTTTGAGCTAGTAACTTGTTCTTTATTTTCTATGTGTGTGTCTGCTTGTTTTATTAATACAGAAACATCTTGATTATATCTTGCATTATCATGAACTAGTATTTCTTGTTGTCTAACTTCTCTAGACCAATCAAATTGTCCTGATTCATCAAAAGGTGTTAATAAAACATTTTCTCCTTTCTTTTTTTTACCCTTGCTTTTAGCAGTTACCTTCATATCAATATTTTTAACATTATCCATTATTATTTCTTCTTGACTCTTAATTGGAGTACTCCAATTAAATTTATTCTTAACATCTACAGAATCCATTTTGGATTGTGTGCCTTTCTTTTTCTTTCCTCTTGATTTACCTAAATTCTTATCTTTAGATTCAGAAGGGTTATTAATTATTTTATTTAATTGTTCATTTAATGGAGGAAGTGATGGCATATTGTTATCTAAAAAATTTGTATTATTTAATGTTTGAGTATTATAATCTGATGATGTATTTGTAGTATTACTAATGTTTGTAGGTAAATCTATTCCTTGTGTTTCTTGGAGCGAAGATTCTTTTTTAGAAAATAATTTTTTAAAGAATCCTTCCTTCTTAGACTCTTGAATAGCAACAGTCTCTGTAGATACTACATCTATAGGAACCTCTGGAGGTTCTATATCCTGCATAACACACCCCTTTTTGTCATTATTATTGAGGATTAGATATTTATACTATTTAAAGCTTTTGTTTTATCTGCAAAGTTAAAACAGAAAATATTTAGTTTATACTATGATTCATATTATTTATTTAGTTAAAATTATAAATATGAGTATAAATAAAATACTATGGCAGATCAAACAATCGACTATTCGCCTGTATATGATTTTCTTTACAGAATAGATAAGAGAATAACAAGTTTAGAAAAAGATGCTGCATATATAGAAACTCAAGTAAATAATTTAGGTAAAAAACGCATAACAGATTTTGATAATTTAAGTACTGAGTTAAAAAATTTCAAGAGTGATATATCCTCTATAAAAAGTATATTTAATAAGTGTATCATGGAAATGATTGGTTTAAGCAAAGACTTGAAAACTGCCTTAAAAAAAGAGGAATTTGAAAGTTTAAACACAAAACTCGATGAAGTGAAATTTGAAGAATACTTAACAAGCCGAGATTTGATTAGAGGAGTATAATATTATTTGTTATTGAGGTGTTCAGATGTATGATATAGATGATAGTGAATATACTAATATTATTGATAAAATTACAAAAGATAAATTAGAAAGATATTTTGAAATAACAGGCAAAGCTTTGAAAATGTGCGAGATTGCAATGGATAAAAAAAGACATAAAGAAGCTAAAGATTTTTTTGACATGGCTTCTAGATATTATAGTGATGCAGGACATTTTATGAAACATAATGATTACGTTCTTGCATTTGGTGCATTAAATTATGCGCATGGCTGGCTCGATGCAGGAGCAAGAATAGGATTATTTGATGTACATGATTCAACATTATTTACAGTTGATGATAAAGAATAATTGTTATATATTTTTTAGTTTAGAATATTATTTTGTATTACTTCTTTCAATTTCTTTTTTGAAATATTCTATGGTTTTTACTAATCCTTCGTCTAAAGAAATTTTTGGTTCCCAATCTAATTTTTCTTTTGCTAAACTTATATCTGGTTGTCTCTGTTTTGGATCGTCGGAAGGTAAAGCTTTGTAAATTATTTTTGATTTGCTTCCTGTTATTTTTATTATTTTTTCTGCTAATTCTTTTATTGTAAATTCGTTCGGATTACCTATATTTACTGGACCGATAAAATTATCTTGATTCATCATTTTATATATTCCGTCAATTAAATCAGTAACATATTGGAAAGATCTTGTTTGAGAACCATTGCCGTATATTGTTATATCCTTGTTTTTTAGAGCTTGCATTATAAAATTGCTAACAACTCGTCCATCGTTAGGATCCATGTTTGGACCATATGTATTAAATATTCTAATAATTCTAACATCAACATTATTCATTCTATTATAATCCATACATAAACATTCTGCCATTCGTTTGCCTTCATCATAGCAACTTCTTACACCGATAGGATTTACATTACCCCAATAAGATTCTTTTTGAGGATGAATTAATGGATCACCGTAAACTTCAGAAGTTGACGCTTGTAAAATTCTTGCTTTTGTTCTCTTTGCAAGTCCTAACATATTAATCATTCCAACAGTAGAAGTTTTAACTGTTTTAATAGCATTATATTGATATGCAGGAGGAGATGCTGGACATGCAAGATTATATATTTGATCAACTTCCAAATGTATTGGATTAATAATATCATGACGTATTAATTCAAAATTAGGATTATCAAGAAGAGGCAGAATGTTTTCTCTTCTTCCTGTAAAAAAATTATCAATACATATTACGTGAAAATTCTTATCAAGTAAATATTTACATAAATGACTGCCAATAAAACCTGCTCCGCCTGTAACTAAAACTGTTTTCATATATTGAAATTCTTTAAGTGTTTTATATATTTTATCTTATTAAGTTCTATTAACGAATATTTTTTCTTCTATAAATTATTACTACAGGATTTTTATTGTTGTTTATCGACGTTTCATTAAAGTTTATATAGAACAAAGCATTACCTTAATTATCGACTTACGTCGGATTTTGTTGTGGGTTAAAGTTTTTATTATTTTATCTGTATTTTTTGTTATAATCTCAAATAATCACTGTTTATTTATAAACGATGAGCTTAATCAAGCGAAACTTTTATAAATAACCTAAAATTCCCTTTATTATCAAATCGCCTCCATTCTGAACTGTCTGTAAATCCTGTAAACGGTAAGACATATTCAAAAAAATTCATACTGAATGAGTACTTGACATAACAATCGAGTATGATGTAGGAATGTGTCATGCATAATGACATTAAATAATAGATTTCCTTGATTAATTTAAGTTTCTATAAAGTCAAGCGACCCAAATATAAGAAAAAGATGTAGCGGCATGAGTTCTAAAATTTAAATTAGAATAAAATTTAAGTTAAATTATTAGAATATACATTAAGGATTGTAAAGTAAATTCCCGTTGATCCTGCGGGGGATTGCTGCTATCGGGATTCGATTAAGCCATGCAAGTCAGGTCAGTAATGGCCGGCGACAGGCTCAGTAACACGTCGATAATCTGCCCTAAGATTGAGGATACCCACGGAAAACTGTGGCTAATACTCGATAGTGAATGGATTCTGGAATGAGTCATTCATTAAACGTAAGGTCTTAGGATGAGTCGGCGGCAGATTAGGCAGTTGGCGGTGTAACGGACCACCAAACCAAAGATCTGTAGGGGCCCTGAGAGGGGTAGCCCCGAGAGGGACACTGAAATACTGGTCCCAGCTCCACGGAGTGCAGCAGGCGCGTAACCTCCACAATGCGCGAAAGCGTGATGGGGGGATCCCGAGTGCTTACATTTATGTAAGCTTTTGCCAAGAGTACACATCTTGGAGAATAAGTGGTGGGTAAGACCGGTGCCAGCAGCCGCGGTAACCCCGGCGCCACGAGTGGCAATCTTATATTGGGCCTAAAGCATTCGTAGCAGGTCTGAAAAATCCTTTGTGAAATTGTTGAACTCAATACAACAGCGTGCAGGGGACACTTTCAGACTAGAGACTGGGAGGAGTTGGGGGTATTTCTAGGGGAGCGGTTAAATGTGATAATCCTAGAAAGACCACCTGTGGCGAAGGCGCCCAACTAGAACAGTTCTGACTGTGAGGGATGAAAGCTAGGGGAGCGATCCGGATTAGATACCCGAGTAGTCCTAGCCGTAAACACTGTGAGCTAGGTGTCGCATATTCTACGAGAATATGCGGTGTCGAAAAGAAGTTGATAAGCTCACCGCCTGGGAAGTACGGTCGCAAGACTGAAACTTAAAGGAATTGGCGGGGGAATACACCAGGAGTGCGGCGTGCGGTTTAATCTAACTCAACGCAGAACACCTTACTAGAAGCGACGGCAGGATGAAGATCAGTCTGAAGGGCTTATCTGACGAGCCGAGAGGTAGTGCATGGCCGCCGTCAGCTCGTGTCGTAAGATGTCCTGTTAAGTCAGGCAACGAGCAAGACCTGTACCTATAATTGCTAACGGGCCCTTCGGGGTGACTGAGCACATTATAGGGACTGCCTTCGTAAGAAGGAGGAAGGTGCAGGCAACGGTAGGTCTGTATGCTCCGAATCTTCTAGGCTACACGCGCGCAACAGTGGTGAAGACAATGGGATGCAACTCCGTAAGGAGAAGCTAATCCTCGAAACTTCATCGTAGTTTAGATTGTGGGTTGCAACTCACCCACATGACAACGGAATTCCTAGTAATCAGAGTTCATCATACTCTGGTGAATATGTCCCTGTTCCTTGCACACACCGCCCGTCAAGCCAATCGAGCAGGGTTTAGATGAGGTTAAACTTTCTTGGTTTAAACGAATCTAAGCTCAGTAAGATGGGTTAAGTCGTCACAAGGTCACCGTAGGGGAACCTGCGGTGGGATCACCTCCTTTTAATTATTTTTTATATTATACTATTCAGTGCATATAGTACACAATATAGAAATTATAATAATTAATACATTTATTCTGCATTACACATTCCTACATATCTCATTCCACAATCGCTTTTTGCGATCATGTGGTTTTCATAATCAATTACGGTAATTGTGGAAGCTACCGTGTATATTCATGGGGGCTGGTAGTTAAACCTGGTATAACGCTCCCCTTGCACGGGAGAGGCTTCGGGTTCAAATCCCGACCAGTCCATTTTGTTTCCACACATTCCAAATTTTTATTTTTATTACAAAATTTACAAAGTATCATAACTCACACTCATTTATTTCATGAGACCCTAAGATTTGAAAAAATTTTTAGGATGCAGGAAGCTTGTTAAGTTTCTTGCAAAGAAACTCGTTACATAACATGTAACGGGTGGTTGGTGTAGAATATATTCAGTCTAATTATTCATTCGCGTGAATAACACAAGACTAGTTATCATAAATTATATTCGATGAGACCGTGTATAGAAAAGATCTGTCTTAGATAAGAATCCGTAAAATAATTTATAAGATTCTATTACACTATTAGGTGGATAGCTTGGCTCGATACGGTGATGAAGGATGCGACAAGCTGCAATAAGCCTGGGCGAGGTGCATGTAACCTTTGAACCCAGGATTTCCGAATGTGACTTCACAATAAGTCCTAAAGGACGGCGAACGCGGGGGATGGAAACATCTTAGTACCCGCAGGAAAAGAAATCAAAAGAGATGCTGCTAGTATCAGCGAGAGAACGCAGTATAAGGCAAACTGAATCTGTTATAGTAATATAATAGAGATGTGGTGTTGTAGGACATTCTTTTATCCTAATTCTTCGATCTGAACTTGGCTGGAATGCCAGACGGTAAAGGGTGATAGTCCCGTAAGAGTAGATGAATGGATTTTGAGTGTATCCTGAGTAGCGCTCCCTGGATACGGGGCGTGAAACTGGGAGTCATCAACTTCTAACCTTAAATACGTTTCGAGACCGATAGCGTAGAAGTACCGCGAGGGAAAGCTGAAAAGAACCCCTAACAGGGAGTTCAAAGACCTTGAAACCTAATAGTTACAGTATGATAGTCCTCTTAGGAGGCCTATCGTCCGTTTTGAATAACGTGCCAGGGAGTATATTTGTGTGGCAAGCTTAACTCTGTTAAGGAGGAAAGCGAAGGGAAACCGATTTCCGCGCAAGCAATGAGGCGGATGGTATTAAAGTGCCATGTAGTCACATGAATACGACCCGAAACCGGGTGATCTAATGTTGTGTAGGTTGAAGCCCCCGTAAAAAGGGGTGGAGGACCGAAGCAGTTCTGTGTGCAAGCGTTTGTGTAACATGACATTAGGGGTGATAAGCCCATCGAACCCGGTGATAGCTGGTTCCGATCGAAATTGGCCGCAGTCAAACCTGCACGGAGATAGTATTAGAGGTAGAGAGACGGATTAGAGATTTAGGGTTCGAAAGGACTCGGTTTCTTGTCCAACTCCGAATGCTAATACGTCGTAGATGTGTGGAGACGGGGGAGCGGGGTAAACTCGTTCTCCTCGAGGGAAACAACCCAGACCATGGTTAAGGTCCCTAAATGCTATTTAAGTGTTATGGGTTGAAGATCGTTTACAATCATAGACAGCGAGGAGGTTTGCTTAGAAGCAGCAACCCTTTAAAAAGTGCGTAACAGCTTACTCGTCAAGATTGTAAGCATCTAAAATGGACGGGGCTAAATTAGCTACCGATACCATGGACTTCAGTAATGAATGTGGTAGGTCGGTGTATGGGTAGAGCAGAAGCAAGTGCACACGCATTTGTGGATCTGCCTGTAATAAAAATCCTGGTGGTAGTAGGATCATAGCAGAGTGAGAATCTCTGCCACTGAAAGGGCAAGGGTTCCTTGGCAATGTAGATCAGCCAAGGGTTAGTCGATCCTAACCGAGCTCGGAGAACGAGTATATTCGGGAAAGGGAAACAGGTTAATATTCCTGTACTTGTCAAGTATGTGCGGTGACGCAAGTCTAATTTTAGACGTTTTGGGCTAGATCAGCAATGAATAATTGTTAAGAAGCATAAGCCTGGGGAGTAATATTATATTGAGAACCAGGTTAAAGCTTTGATGAGTATAACTTAAGTTGTATCTGGTTGATGCCTGGAGCCCATGAAAATAGAATTAGAATAAATCTTGATAACTCGTACCAAGAACCAGCACTGGTGCCCCTAGGTGAGAAGCCTAAAGTGTGAAAGGATAATCTAGGTAAGGGAACTCGGCAAAATGGCCCCGTAACTTCGGGATAAGGGGTCCCTGCTTTCGTACATGTATTTGTGCGATTACAGGGTGCAAAGATCAAGGACGACCGACTGTTTAACAAAAACACAACTTACTGCTAACCCGTAAGGGCTTGTATAGTAGGTGACGTCTGCTCAGTGTCAGTATCTAAAACTCGATTTCAATCGAGCTAAGGACTGATAAACAGCGGGGGTAACTATAACTCTCTTAAGGTAGCGAAATACCTTGTCGTTTGATTGACGACGTGCATGAATGGCGTAACGAGTTGTCCACTGTCCCTATCTAGAACCTTCCGAACACTCTGTTCGGTGTGAAGGCCGAAGATTTCCAGTGGGTCGTGAAGACCCCGTGAAACTTTACTATAGCCTGTTATTGCGACGCGAGTCTTGATGTGTAGAATAGGTGGAAGCTGTTTGAGGCACTGCTGCAAGGTAGTGTTTAGGCGAAAGATGAAATACCACTCTTTGAGATTTACGCCGCTGATCGATTTATCGAAACAGTAGCAGGTGGATAGTTTAGCTGGGGCGGCATACTCATGAAAGGATATCATGAGTGCCCAATGGTTGGCTCAACCGGGTCAGAAATCCGGTGTAGAGTGCAAGGGCAAAAGCCAGCCTAACTGATATCTTAATAAGATAGATCTCAGTAAAGAAATTTGGGCCTAGCGAACCACTATGACTCCTTGATGGGGTCTAGTGCTGACCGAAAAGTTACTCCGGGGATAACAGGGTTGTCGCGCCCGAGAGTTCACATCGACGGCGCGGCTTGCTACATCGTTGTCGGCTCTTCCTATCCTGGCCGTGCAGAAGCGGCCAAGGGTGGGGGTGTTCACCCATTAAAAGGGATGTTAGCTGGGTTCACAACGCTGTGAGGCAGTTGGTTTAATAACTACTGGGAATGTATAACGTCTGAAAGGAAGATCCATTTAGTACGAGAGGAACGATGGGTCGACGCCTCTGGTCGATCTGTTATCTAACAAGGTATGCAGAGCAGCTACGCGTTACGGGATAACGGCTGAAAGCATCTAAGCCGGAAACCCCCCTTGAAAAGAGACGTGAGGAATACTCATAGAAGATGAGTTTAATGGAACTGTGGTGTAAGTACCAAGGTAACGAGGTATTCAGCCAGCAGTACCCAACAATTCCGTTATATCTAATTCAGGTCCACAACTATACACGGTCTATTCATCATTTTCTTCTAGAAAATGTATTAATAGAACATAGCTTTAGCTATGAAATTCATAAAAATAATTAAGGAATAGCGAGAGCTATATTTTAGAAATATTATTATATTATTTTTCTGTAGAATTATTTATTTCGTTATTACATGACTATGTTTGTACGTTCGAAGTCCTAATGATTGTGCTATTTCTCTGTGGTTTGGTCCGATGGCTAGAAACACGGAGTCTTTTCGTGCATGTTTTTTGAACATGTCTAGAACTGATGGGAATTGGTACTGCCATAAGTATGCATATATTACATCGAAATCTTTTATTGAAATTCCGTTCTTTTCATAAATGTCAACACCACATGTTGGATGGAATGTTTCCTTAACATATCTTTCGCTCCAATTTCTTACTTCTTGTTGTTCTAATTGTATAACTTTTTTATGTAATCCTTTGTTTCTGTCAAGAATATATCTTTTAGGATAATAACTTCCTTGTAAGATTGTTATTGGTGCTTTTGTTAGTTCTGGATATTCTGCTAATAATGAGCGTGATTTTTGTTCTAAATCTGCGATTAATTCAATTCCTGTTACAGGATATCCTTTGTATGACCATGTTAATAGTCCACATCCACTTCCTGATCCTAATTCAAGAACTTTCTGTCCTGGAATCATTAATCTATTATGTTCTTCATTTCGTATATAATTCCATAAGTTAATACTTACAGGCATCCATCCATATGCTTTAATATCATCACAACTTTTATCAATATGTCTTATAGCATCTTTTAATTCTTTAGGAACTGTATATACTGATCTCATAGTTATACTTTCAGTTACTGTCTCTGGAGGTGTAACTAATGGTTGTGTTATGTTATACCATAATTTTCTAATCATATTTTATCACTCAAATAATCCTAATATTATCTTTTTAGGATTTAATTCTGATATAAGCATTGGTTTTTGATTACCATGTGTGGCATTTCGATCGTGACTTGCAGCATATATGAATGCTTCTTCAACACTTAATCTGCCATCTTTATTAATATCTGCAATTGTGTCTTTGAATGCTTTGAAGAATGCTTGTGGGAATGTGTTTTCCTTGCTACTTTCATCAGGTTGACATGCTGCTATTGCAACATATTTACCTTTCCCTAATCTTTTGGCAAATCCTCCACTATAACATTGATCAAATACTAATATTCCTATTTTTGCTTCAATTCCTGTTAAATATTTTTCAAAATCTTTCTCATAAACATCTTCACCATATAATAATATTGAAGATTGATCATCTTCTTTTTCACCATGATTAGTAACGTATACAAATAATGAATCTTTATTATCGACTCTTTTTTTTAGATGATCAAATAATAATTTTATAGTGGATTTTTCTGCAGAAGCATCTACAGGATAATTCCTATCAGATCTGCCATCATCATCAAGTATGTAAATATTTTCAGGTTTGTATCCAGAACCAATTAATGTATTATATGCTAAATTAATATTTTCTTCATGTCTTTCTTCGGTCATTCCACTGATTAATACGGCAAAGTCATCATGTGTTCCATTTTTTAATGGTTCAGATTCTAGACGTGCTTCAAGAGATTTGTTTTTTCTGTATGTTATTTCACTTGATGTACTTGTTGTAGTTTCAATAGATTGTCTTGTAGTCTTACTTTTAGAACTAAGAATTTTATATGCTCCATATACGGCCATTAAGCCGAACATTGTTTCAACATAAGGGAAATCACTCATGATTTTTAGCATAAATAAGTATTTAAAAAGTTTACGGTTGTTTGTCACTTAATAGTGATTAAATAAAAACGTTTATATATTTACACGATATACTAATCGTATGGATAAAGTTCATATCGATGAAACGTGTAATACGTGCCTATCTAATGTAGGTAGATTTCCTGGAACAGAGAACGGAAGAATCAGTCCTACAGACGAGCCGATGTTTCAAACAGAACATTGGCTAGTTGAACATAGTGTTCCTGCAAGTATTTATGGATGGAGCGTTATTGCTGCAAAAAGACACATAATTTCACCACATGAATTAACATCTGAAGAGTTTGCAGAATTTGGTGCAGTACTAGAAAAAACATGCAGAGTATTATATCAGGAATTAAAATGCGAGAGATTATACAATCTATTCTATGGAGAAGCAGAAAATTTTAATCATTTGCATTATCATATAGTGCCTATTCCTCATAACTTTCCCAAAGAGCATCGTGGCAGCAAAATATTTGCATATAATAAGAATCCAGAAAATCAAAAATCTCTAGCAGAAATAAAAAAATTTGCAGAATATCTACAAACAAAATTTTAGAAGCATAATCCTTTTAAACATAACATTTATTCTATATTCTATGAAGAAATCTTTATTATGTTTAGGGATAGAGACAACTGCACACACGTTTGGTGCAAGTGTTGTATTATATGAGAAAGATAAGTTTAATGTTTTATCTAATGTTAGAGATATGTATAAGACAGAAAAAGGAGGACTTGTTCCTGTTATGTTATCAGAACATCATGTAGAATGTTTTGACCGAGTAATAAAAGAAGCATTAAATATCTCAAAAAAATCTCTTGATGATATTCAATTAATATCATTTTCTCAAGGTCCAGGAATAGGACATGCGTTAAGAATAGGAAGTGCAGTTGCAAGATCTCTTTCTTTACAATTAAAAATTCCATTAATCGGTGTGAATCATTGTGTTGCACATTTAGAAATTGCTACTATTTATGATAGTTCAGATCCTGTATTATTATATGCATCAGGAGCAAACACTCAAATTATTGCATACGATGGTGGAAAGTACAGAGTTTTTGGAGAAACATTAGATGTGGGCATAGGAAATTTTCTAGATTCATTCGGTAGAGATTTAGGACTAGGATTTCCAGCAGGACCAAAAATTGATTTAATGGCACAAAAAGCAAAGGAAAGAAATGCTAAATATATCGAGTTACCATATAATGTTAAAGGAATGGACGTATCATTTTCAGGATTACAAACAATACTTAGAAACAAGATTCGTAACAATGAATTAAAAACACAAGAACAGATTGAAGATATATGTTATTCAGTAGAAGAAACAGTATTTGCAATGTTATTAGAAGTTTCTGAACGTGCAATGGCACATTGTGAAAAAAATGAATTAGTCCTAGGCGGAGGAGTCGCGTGTAATTCTAGACTCAAAGAGATGGCACAGCAAATGTGCAAGGATAGAAACGCGAAATGTATAATTCCCGAAAATCAATACTTAGTTGATAATGCTGGAATGATTGCAGTATTAGGAATAAAAATGTATAATGCAGGAAATATTACAAAGATAGAAACATCACATATTAATCCATACGAGAGAACTGACGATATTAAAGTTAATTGGAAAGAATAAAATTTATATAGTTCTATACATATAGTCTGTTTGTGGGGTTTGATGCACAAGCGTAAATATACTAGGGAACAATTAGAATTCTATTTCAAGAAGTTAATGGATGAATTAAATAGGGTTCCAAGAGAAGAAGATATTTCTAAAAAGGAAGGTTATCCAAGCGTTAAATCCTATGCGGACCGTTTTGGAAGTTGGCAAAATGCAGTTAATCTTTTCGCAAATTTTGATTTATCAAAAAGAAAATGTTTACATTGCGGAAAAATTATAGTCAAAAAAATGAAGACACAAAAGTTTTGTAGTGATGAATGTTTAAGAAAGTATTATTTAAAAAAATCGACAAAATATACGAAGAATATAGAAAAGAAAATCAAAGAAATCCTAGACAATAAATGTTTTATTTGCGAATTCAATGCAATCACTGAAATACATTGTTTAGACAATAAGAAAGAGTCGAATTCAAAAATATTAAAAGCATACAATAAAAAGAATATGCATGATTATGTTTTGTTATGTCCTAATCATCATCAAATGATACATTCGAAATTTGCAAATTTAAAATATCGAGATAGCGAATTGGTTTGGGAAGAATAAATTATTATTTGATAAATTTTTCTAAATGTTTTTGAACTTTTAATAATTCCTTCTTATTTTTACCTTCAATTCTTAGACGTAAAGTTGGCTCGGTATTGCTTTTTCTTATTGTGAACCAATAAGTTTTAGTTACAACACTAATTCCATCAATTAAATATTCGTGTTTTACTTTGTGTTGCTTTTTGAAATTTTTATAATGTTCATAAATTTTATTTAAAACTTTATCTTTGACATCATTATTATCTAAATGATAATTTAATTCACCAACATCCAAATATTTATTATACTTAGTCCATAATTTAGAAAACTTTTTATCACGATGCTCTTTATTATATAGACTATTTAATGTATAAACAAACATCATCATTCCAGAATCTAAATTATTCATTACCCTAAAATATCTGTGTCCTGACATTTCACAAGCAAAGATTGCGTTGTTATTGACCATGTGTTGTACGATATGTGATGTGCCAACTTGTGAAACAATATTTATACCTTTATGTTTTCTAATTGTTTCTGACAATATTTTTCTAGACACGATATCATGAACTATTACCCCTTTCTTATATTTCTTCAATAAATCTTTAACAATTATACAATCCAAATAATTATTTTCGACGATAATGCCTTTTTCATCTACAAAACGTATTCTATCTGCATCAGGATCAACAACAAATCCAAGATTTGCTTTAGTTTCAACAACCTTTTTTGATAAGACAACAAGTGCATTATCATCTAAGGGATTCGGATTATGACAATAGAATGTTCCGTCAGGATCAGAAAATATTAAATCAAAGTTTATATCGTTGTACAACATAAATCTTTTTATTATCTCTCCAGCTGCGCCGTTAGATGCATCGGCAACAATCCTTATATGTTTTTTATTATTATATTTTTTAAAATCTGGAGATAAATGGTTTGAAAGAAATTTAACATACTCATCGATATAATCTTTAGAAATTATTTTTCCTTTCTTTGAAGATTTTTTTGATTTAAATTTTTTATTTGATAAAATTTCTTCAACTTTATTTAAACCATTGTCATAATTTAATAATCTTCCTTTGTGTATAAATTTAAATCCGTTGTACTCTTTAGGATTATGTGATGCTGTAATAATTATTCCTAAATCAAACTTATAATGCCATGCAATCCAATTAAGCATTGGCCTAGAAATTAGTCCTGCATGTACAATATTTATTCCTTGTTCGGTTAAAGATTTTGCTAACGCAGAAAAAAGTTTAATATTGCCCTTACGAGAATCATAGCCTATAACAACTTTTTTAGCGTGTGTATAATTTATTGCTGCATATCCTAGCTTATATGCAAATTCTTCAGTTAACTCTGTACCGTAAATTCCGCGTATATCATATTCGTGGAATAATCCCATCATACACCTATTTTATTCCTTTCCATTCTTTTTTAGCTTTTTCCAAATCCTCTACAGTTTTAATTTTTAGCCATTGACCGCTGAATACATATCCTATTAGATTATCGTGTTTTGCTAATTTAGGAAAAACATCTTGTTCGATCATTGAGAAACCTTCAGGTATAAATTTCAATATTTCTGGTTCTATAATAAAGACTCCTGCATTGATAAGTTTTGATGGTGCAGATTCTTTAGGCGGTTTTTCTATAAATGTTATTATTCTATTACCATTCATTAATGCCACACCAAAATTTGATGGATCATCAACTGTTGTTAATGCTATAGTACATAATTTGTTGTTGTTTTTATGAAACTCATACATGTCATCTAGATCGACTTTTTTTAAATCATCAGAGTAACATACTGCAGTCGTTTCTGTAATAAAATCTTTAACAGCCTTTAAGGAACCTGCAGTTCCCATAAGATATTCCTCATCAAAATATTTAATATCCATTCCCATGCTGTGCATATTAAATTTTTCTTTAATGTTTTCATATCCTTTTGGTATACATATTAATAATTCTTTAACACCATATCTCTTTAATAATTTAATATTCCATTCAAGCAACGTTTTTTCATGAACATTATCTAACACTGAAACTTTTTTATGTTTATCTCCTTCGCCGCCAGCTAATAATATGGCTTTTCTTAATCTGTTAGAAGACATCGCTTTCAATAATAACAACTCTACAGCATGACTTCTATTCTTCACCATAGAGCCATCGACTTTATTATCTATTTTCTCTAATATATCTCTTTCTATTGTTAATGTTATACGCTCTTTCATCACAACCCCTAGAATAATTTTATGCGATTACTATTTAAATATTACTATTTTTCATACATTATCATACTTTTTCTATTACTTCTCCGACTAAATCATAACGCGTGATAGACGAGATTTTTACTTTAACAAAATCACCTATCTTATAATTTTGTGTTGAATTTTTTATAACAATATGTTTATAATATTCATCTCTAGCAATCAATGAATCATGTCTTCCTAATTCATCAATTAATACGGTGAATTCTTTATTTAAAAATTTTTTATTATTATTTTCTGACAATCCATCAAATAATTTTTTTAGATATTCCGCTCGTTTCTTTATGACTGCACTGTATAGTTGTTTCATGCTTTCTGCTTCTGTTCCCTTTCTTAACCAAAATCTGCTAAGATTTAATACATCAAAATTAACATGTTTTACTAATTTTACAGTATCTTCAAACTCTCTGTCTGCCTCATCTGGAAATCCAACAATTATATCTGTACTTATAGTTATTTCAGGTATTTCCCTGCGAAATAAATCTATTATTCCATTGAATTCTTTCACAGTATAACATCTTTTCATGCTCTTTAGAACCCTGTCGTTGCCAGATTGTATCGGTATATGTAAGAATTTGTACATTTTAGCGTGTTTGAATGTTTCAACTAACTCGTTTTTTATTCTATCAACATGATCAGGATTGCTCATCCCCAGTCTTATACGAAATTCTCCATCAATGCTTAGCAAATCATTTAATAATTGTGGTAAGAAATATTTTTCTTTCCTATAAATATCAAACCCGTAACAACCATTATCTTGACTTGTTATCCAGAACTCTTTACAACCATCAGCTAATGCTGCTTTAAATTGTTTAATTATCTTTTCTTTAGGATAAGATAACAAGTTTCCCCTAGCTAATTTGGTTTTACAATATGTACAGCTACTAAGACAACCCTCAGATATAGGCAATATTTCTATTATTCCTGTTTTTCGAATTTTAGGAAGGTTTAAACGATCATTTTTATCATTATTAATATTATGTATGATTTCTCCATTGAGAGTCTCTTTTAATATATCCACTACATGTACTAATTGTCTTGTACCAATCACCGATACATCTTTCAATTTCGTGTTCAATAACTCTGGCTCGGCTTGAGGTATACATCCAGCAACTATTATCTTAACATCTTTATCTTGCCATTTACGCAATTCACGAAAAAATTTTGATTCAGCCAAATTCTTAACAGAACATGTATTAATTATAATTGCATCAGCAGTATCAGAAATTGTGTCATTATTCTCAACTTCTCCACTATAAGAATTAATAACATCATATCCTGCTTCTTGTAATAATCCTGCCATAACTTCAGAGTCTGAATGATTAATAGAACATCCAAATGTCTTAATACAAACTAATGTCTTACTTGATTTTTTAGATAACACTTTATTAATTAATACTGATTTATTGCTCATAAACTTGTGAAAAAATATATTCTTATAAATTTAATGATTAACAATCAATAACATTTAAATATCCGTAATTCCGGTAATAATTTATGCCGGGAATATACGATAAAGAGAACATGTTAGGCGTCATCAACAGCCTACCAGAACAAATCAAAGAAGGATATAATCTTGGTAGAAATGTTAATCTTAAAGGCACACCTGATAAAATATTTGTTTGTGGTATGGGTGGTTCAAGTATTAGCGGACAATTATTAGAGTCATACTTTGCAATGTTGAAGATTAAGATACCTATATTTAATGTTCAAGGATATACTTTACCGGAATATGCTGATAAAAATTCATTAATATTTATTGTTTCATACTCAGGTAATACTGAAGAAAGCATATCCTGTTATAGAGAAGCTCTAAAGAAAAATTTAAATATATTAATAATAACTACTGGCGGTAAGCTGGAAGAATATTCTAGAATTAATAGATTGCCTTGCGTTATCATTCCTAAAGGTTATCAACCTAGAAATGCTGTTGCATACTTATTCTTTCCGATGTTAAGAGTTTTAGAAAACGCAGGCATAGTAAGTAATAATGGTGAGGATGTAAAGAATTTGATTGATAATCTTAAAAAAAATCAGTCAAGCTTTGACAGGATAGGATATGATATTGCATTAAAATTATATGGTAAACTACCAATTATATACTCATCAAATACATTTTATGCTATAGCTTATAGATGGAAATGTGAAATTAACGAAAATACTAAAATTCCAGCGTTTTGTCATAAATTTCCAGAATTGAATCATAATGAGCTAAATGGATACTTAAACCTTAACAAATTGAACATTCCAATACACGTAATAATATTACAAAATGAAGATGATCATAGGCGTGTAATAAAAAGGATGGAAATTACTAGAAAGTTGGTTAAGGAAATGACTAATGATGCAGTAAAATTTACCGAGATTACTATTCGTGGAGATAGCATATTAACTAAAATGTTCACCACAATATATATTGGCGATTTAGTATCTTATCATCTGGCAATAAATTATTCTACAGATCCAACGCCTGTGGATGTTATAGAAAAGTTTAAGAAAGAGATGGGCCCTTTTATCTAAAGTTATACAAATATTACATATTTTGAGGTGAGTAGATGTTTTTTAAGAGTAAGCATTATCTTGTTGCGGATGTTGGAGGCACTAAGAGTGCATTAGCAGTTATAGATGACAAATATAATATATTATTAAAAAAAATTTATCCGAGTTCTGAAATTACAAATTTTACAGACATAATAAAAAATTTTCTAAGTGAATGTAAGCAATACCATATTAATACTGCATCAATAGCTGTAGCTGGTACACCAAATTCTGATAGAACATTTGTTAAGTTAACAAATCTTGAATGGGCAGTTGATGCACACGAAATAATTAAACATACTAAAATAAAATATATCACATTACTAAACGATTTTGAAGCTATAGGCTTTAGTATTGATATACTAAAAAACACTCAATATGTTGAATTAACAAATAATGGTAGTAATATGAATGGTAATATAGTAATTATTGGTGCAGGTACAGGACTTGGTGTAAGTATACTACCCTATTCTTCAGATAGACACATTCCATTAGCTTCAGAAGGCGGACATGTAGATTTATCAATTATAACTAATGATCCTATAGATATAAAATTTCAAACGTTTATGCTAAAAAAGAAACTTTACAGGGATGCAGAAGATGTTATATCTGGTAGAGGAATAGTAAATATTTACGATTTCCTAAAGACACAGAAGGTTAAACATAATCTTAATGTAAAAAAGATAATATCAAAAGCAAGATTTGAAGATAAGCCTGCATTAATTACTAAATACGCTTTAGAAGATAAGGACACTTTATGTTTAAGAGTTATTGAATTATTCATAAAGTATTATGCGCGAGCATCCAGAAATCTCGTATTAACTACTTTAAGCACAGAATTAGTGCTAGCTGGCGGTATAGCTCCAAAAATTTTATCAGTATTACAAGATGTGTTTGTTGAAGAATTTGTACAACACAACATCGAAAGCATGCGTAAGATACTTGAAAGGGTAACAGTTATAGTGCTTATAGAAACAGACACCAGTCTATACGGTGCATTAAATGCTTTGAATTATAGTGTATAAAACGTAAAGTTTATATAGATGTATTCTTAGAAAATAGAAATATTTATATATTATAAGAAAAATAACTTTTAGAGTTAAAAAAAAGATATTCATGGTGTAGGGAGGAGATTGAAATGGCCGGATTTTTTTCCAAGATAAAAAATCAATTCAAAAACAAAGATTTTGAAGATGACGAAGCAGTAGATCAGACAGAAGAATATGTTGAGTTAGATACTTCAAGAAGTTCAGAGGGTGGCCAAAAAATTATTGTTAAACCATTCGTTCTAGAAGATTTCACAGACATAAAACCTATCTTAGATGCATTGAGAGAAGGAAACACAATATGTTTAGTTAATATTAGACCCTTAAAAGAAAAGGATTTAATAGAATTGAAACGTGCAATAAACAAGTTAAAGAAAACTACAGATGCAATTGAAGGCGATGTAGCTGGCTTTAGTGATGATTATATTGTTATAACTCCAAGCTTTGCAGAGATTTATAGGTCTAAAGGAACAACAGCAGAGATAAAAACTGCAGAAGCTGAAGAAGAAGAGTAATAAAATTATTTTTATTTTTTTATAACTTTTTTCTTAGATGTGATTATACATTTTCACTTAGTTGATTTTTTATTGGATAAAAAATTCTTTTGATTAAAATCTTTAATTCTTGATTACAATAATATTTTGATTGGTTAAGATATATTTTCTACAACCATAATATATATAAATGCCAAGATGCAGTAAATAATAAATAAGGAGTTTTCAATTAAAATGTCGACGAAAAAACAACAACAAGAGGAAAGTGAAATATTGGCTGGAGAGATGTGTCCATTCTGTCACGAAAAAAAATTAGTACTAATGGATATGAAAAAAGAGATTCCGTTTTTTGGAGCATTATTTATATTCTCGATGGATTGTTCAGGATGCGGATATCATAAAGCAGATATAGAAGCAGAAAAACAAGGAGAACCATCAAAATATACTATAGAATTATCATCTGAAGAAGATATGAAGATACGTGTAGTAAAATCAAGTTTTGCAACAGTCAAGATACCTCATGTAGGAGATATAACTCCTGGACCATCAAGTAACGGATATGTAACAAATGTTGAGGGTGTATTAAATAGGATGGTAAAGCAATTAGAAATAATTCGAGATAACGCAGAAGAAGAGGAAGAATCAAGAAAGAAAGCTAAAAATATGATTAAGAAACTTCATAAAGTTATTTGGGGTCAAGAAAAACAAAAATTAATAATCGAAGATCCGACAGGTAATTCAGCAATAATCTCTGATAAGGCTATAAAAGAGAAACTAAAAGTTACAAAAAAGATAGAAGAATAAAATATTTTTTAGAAATTCTATATTTAGAAATTTATTTTTATTGCGGTAAATTTTTTATTTTACCGAAATCATATACTTTATCTTCTACAATATATGCTTCAAAATTTTTTAAATTAACTTTCTTTAATAATGGACTTAACAATCTTTCTCTAAGAATATCTGTACCCTCAACAAGTATGTTACATGATGGTGTCACAATTAAATTTTTATGTTCATATTTACCTTTTAAGAAACATTTATATTTTTCAATTCTTGATCCTGATTGAATGCTGACTGCTGGATGTTCATGACCTATAATTATAGTTTCTACTTTTTTAAGCAAATCTTTGCTTATGATTTTATCTCCGTGAATTACTAAAATTTTTCCTAAAACTATATTATTAACTATCTCGGTGTTTTTATTTATGACATATTTTAATATTTTATCATGATTTCCTTCAATAATAAAAATCTGACCGTATTCACTTAGGAAATTTATGAATTTGTTTGTTAAATCTTTTTCTTTCTTACTAATTTTTCCGAATTCGTGAATTATATCTCCGTTTATTATTATCTTTTCTATGACATATTTCTTTCGAATTTTTTCTATGGCTCGTTCCATTCTTAATATTAAGTCATTATAATTATATCGAGGTATTAATATTCCGCGTCTATTTAACGATTCTTCATATCCTATATGAATATCAGAAACTATGAATGTTTTATGTTCTAACAAATATAAGAATAAATCTTCAGCAATTATGTTTTTTAAAAGCTCCATGAGATATAGAATTATTACAGCTTTATATGTATTATTATTTATTTTTCTTAATTATTTTCCGTAAGCTTTTAAGTCTCTATCCAATTCAGCTATTCTTTCTTTTAGGAATTCTACCGTTCTAACGTTGTTTTGTTCGTCCATTAATTCTCCACATTCCGGGCACTTGAAGTTAAATTCCATTGATTTTTCGAAATCCATTCTAGTACAAGCGTTTTTGCACATATAGAATGTTGATGATGATTCTTTTTCTAGTCTTTCTTTTAATTTAATTAATTTCTGTGTCTTGATTTTTTCTAATTGGAATGGGATAATTTTTTCATTAAAGTCCCAATAGCATATATACCATCCTTTAATCTTGTCTTTTTTACGATGAAAGTATAGAATATTGTGTTCTAATAATTTGTATAATAGATTTCTTGCTTTATGAATTTCTAAATTAAGATCTGCTGCAATAACGAATTCTGAGACTTTGGTTCTTCCAATAAGGTATAACACTATTGGTATCGCTTCTTCATTAACCAGTTCCTTTACTACATCTTCAATAGCTTGTTTGCGATCATTAGAAATCTTCTGAAATTTAATTTTGGATTCAGGTTTTGTTTTAGAATCGTTTTTTACAGCTTTATCTACTTTAACCTTCTTCTCTGTTTTTTTTTGAACCTTTTTTGCCATTGTACGAGATAAATATGCCATGTCCTGAATAGTATTACACGCGAATTATACCGCACAAAATCCTAATTAAGAACTGAAGTTCTTAAGCCCCAACATTAATCTGTTCTATGTAATCCTGGGGAGAAGACTTTATAAAGTTTATGATTTTTAAAGAATCATAACCACTGAAAAGAGATAACAAAAAATAAATGGGTGTTTTTAGAGCTCTTTTCTCTTCTTTTTACTCTTCTTAATTTCTTTTTCTAAGTCGAGTTCTTCAAGTAATTCCTTATATCTGTTTCTTATGGTTACTTCTGTAACTCCTGCAACATCTGCAACTTCACGCTGTGTTCTTTTTTCACCGTTCATTAACGCTGCAACATACAATGCTGCGGCAGCTATTCCTGTTGGTCCTCTGCCCGATGTTAATTCTATGCCTTGCGCTGACTCTATGATTTCTACAGCCTTGCTCTGTGTTTCTGGGCCAAGCTTTAATGTTGATGCAAATCGTGCGATATAATCCGACGGATTACTTGGTAATATCGTTATTCCAAGTTCTCTTGTTATAAATCTATATGTTCTGCCGATTTCTTTCTTTTCAATATTTGATGCTTCTGATAATTCATCTAGTGTTCTTGGAACATCATGTCGTCTACATGCTGCATATAGCGCGCCTGCAACTACTGATTCCATGCTTCTACCTCTAACAAGTCCCTTACGAACTGCTAAAGTATAAATTCTTGAACCTTCCTCTTCTACTGACTGTGGAAGTTTTAAAAATGAACTTACTCTTTTCAATTCTGCTAATGCTAATTTTAGATTTCTTTCAATAGCAGTGCTTATCCTGTTCTGCCATTTTCTTAATCTGAAGAATTTGTTTTTGCCAGCTTCATCTAATTGGTATAAATCAGCCTTTCTACCAACATCTGTTCCTAATCCTTGGTCGAATTGAGTATATGACATTGGAGCACCAGTTCTTCTCTTACGAGCTGCTGCTTCACTATCTGTCTCTCTCCATTCTTGATCGAAATCTACTAATTTTTCTTCAACAACTAATCCGCAATCTCTGCAACTGACTTCTCCTTTTTCTTTGTTCCATGCTAGATTAGTTCCACCACATTCTGGACATTTTTTGACTTGCATTCTAATGACCCCCGTAAAGCGTAAGCTAAAGTATGATTACAGATTAAATGTTTTAATCAACTAAAAATACCCCCGCATTTCAGTTAGATTTATAAAAAAATGCTTTCATTATTTATAAAGTTTGTGTATTTTTCAGTTAAATTTTAAAATTTTATAATATTTTTCATAAAGCGCTTTATTCTAATATTTTAGTAAACTATTTATATAAGTTTACTTAGTTTGTTGATATGTTCAAAAAGAGGGGTCAAGGCCAATCATGGTCATTGGATATTATTCTAGCATTCGTGGTATTTGTATTAATAATAGGAATATTTTATGCAATGCTCGGTAACAATGCAAAAGATAAAGGCAGAGATGTTACTCTAGAATCAAATACTGTTGTGAGCAATTTAGACGCGGCCAACGGTGTCAATAGTACATTAACTATAATAAACAAGGGAACTGTAGATCCGATTGCTGCTAAGACGTTATACAATGCTGATTATAAATCTATTAAGCAACAATTTGGTATACGCGGAGATTTTTGTATATACATTATCGATCAATATGGTAATATTATTAGCGTCGATACTCCTGGTGGTCAGAGAACAGGTTTTGGTGATGGTAACTTTTCTATCAATGGAAAACCATGTGGTAGCGTAATTTCTTAATAATATTAAGCATAAGAAATCACATTCTAAAAGTATTTATATTAGAACATTCTTTTAATAAAATGGATTTATTTATTTACATAGCATTGTTAATATCGAGTTTTTTAGGATTGATTATAGGCTTAATTCTCAGTCACATAGCTATTGAAGAGTTATCAGATGTTATTAAGTATATTACATATTTTAATATGTTAATTGTCTCATTAATAGTGTTTTTGACGATATATCCTTTATCAACTGTTTATGCTGCAATATCTTCAGTATTATTATTAGTGTTATTATTCTTTTTTATAGATAAAATTCATAATTATATAATTTATGCTAGTATGGGCGGCATATTTTATGCATCATCAATACTTAATAATTTATTCGTAATAACAACATTGTTGTTTATTCTAGGAATATCTTTAGGAACAACCACGAGTTATTCTTACTATAACACTAAAAAATATAAACATACTGAAAATATAAAATTTAAAGATTATATCAATATAGCAAAAATTTTATTGACAAAATATTCATACTATTTAATTGTCGGAATCATATTCTTTATAGTGTTCGAATTCCTAGTTTAGGAATATTTAAAAACGATGTCAGATTTTTACTAACACGCCCCTTTAGTATAATGGATAGAATACGGGTTTGCGGCAAAAAGAGTTGAAAAATTTTCGAAATTTTCAATTGCTTTGCAAACAACCTGAGATCCGAGTTCGATCCTCGGAAGGGGCGGTTATTTTTTATAATATTTGCTTTGCTAGTTTTGCTTTAATTTTTATTTTTTTGCTTTTTTTGTTAAATCTTTTTCTCGTCATTATTTCTAAAGTGTTTTTTTGTTTGTATTCTGAAAACGAGAATTGAGAAACTATTTAAATAAAAGACACGGTAATATGATTTGAGGGTGAATTAGAAAATATATTTTGTAAAAAACAAAATTTATAAAGAAACAACATATCCAAAATACATATTAAATAATATTTTTTGGAATATAACCTTTATAAAATATATTTTTGAGTGATAAAATGGCTAAGAATAAAAAAATTTTTGATGTTTTCATAAGAGAGAAACCAGCCATGATGCTCGTCACTTTATTAAATTCTACAACTGAAGTTTACGCTTCTACATTAGCAAAATCTGTTGACTGCACTTACAGTCATGTCGTAAAAATTCTTCAAGAAATGGAAGATGCTGGCCTTGTAAGTTTTGAAAAAACTGGTAGATTGAAATATTTAAAATTAACAAAGAAAGGCGAAGAAATAGCTAAACATGTTGATGCCATAAATAATGCGTTATAAATTCTGGGTAGTTCTTATGAATGTATATTTTTTAAGACATTGCGAAGCAGACTATAAAAAAGATAATCAAGGGCATTTTCTAAATATCCCTTTAACAATAAGAGGTCAAGAGCATGCAAAATCTCTTGCAAAAAAACTTAATAACAAATCTTTTAATTTAATTTTATGTAGTGATGCATTAAGAACTCAACAAACAATTGCACCTTATTTAGTGAAATACAACACAAAAAATATATCTATAATTTATGATAAAAGGTTACGTGAAGTTGAGGATATATTGACCGGATACGGCCAAGAACATCTTATCAGAGAATCGGTTAAAAAACAGAAAGAACGTTTAGATTCCTTTTTGAAAGATTTACTCAAGATGAAAATTAATGGTGTATTGATAGTGACGCATTTCAATGTTATAGACTATACTAGCAAAAAAATTGGTAAACATATTGCAAAGCCACCGTATGGTTCTTTAAATAAAATTTCTATTTAAAAAACAATAACATATTTAAATGGTTTAAAGTTTCGTTTAAAAGTAACAGTCATACCTATGGGCTCGTGGTTTAGTGGTTATGACGTCTCCCTTACACGGAGAAGGTCGCCGGTTCGAATCCGGCCGGGCCCAGTCGTAATCGGTGAACTCACGCAGTTCGTGATGTTCATCACTTTTTACAAGATTTTTTGTAAAAATCTTGCGATCTTAGTTAAATGGTATAATTCGGCCTTGCCAAGGCTGTGTCGCGGGTTCGATTCCCGCAGATCGCATACGAGCCCGTAGCTTAGTCTGGTGGAGCGCTGGTCTTATAAGACCTATTGACGCAGTTGTCAATATCTAAGTGCACCAGTGGTCCCGAGTTCAAATCTCGGCGGGCTCATATTAAGTTCGTAAGTATATAAAAAAATTAAAATCGCTCTGGTAGTGGAGCCAACGGGCAACTTTTTAAAAAAGTTGCATCAAAAAACGTCAAGTTAAAACTTGAAAACATAAAGCTTATTTGCTCTGGTAGTGTAGTCCGGTCAATCATGCGGGATTTTCGATCCTGTGACCCGGGTTCGAATCCCGGCCAGAGCATTAAAAAATTTAGATGAGTGTAAAATTAGATTTTTACATTCATCTAATAATATTATTAAAATATTTGGAGGTTAATGTAACACAACAAATGTTGCGTGAAGAATAAATTGAAGAGAAGTTCAAGACGATGGAAAAAGAAAGGCCAAATGCGTTGGAAATGGCAGAGAAAGAGAATAAAGAAAGAGAAGCGTAAGAGAAACGCTAGAAAGTAAAATAATTAATTTTTTTATTTTACCATAATCTTTATATATACTCTATTTCTGTAATTACACAGATGGTTCGTAAGTTAAGCAAAGAGGATAAGTTAGAAAAAGAAAAGAAAGTAGCACAGGTTAAAGAGACTTCTGAACGTGTTTTTAATTTATTATTTGTTGAAGATGAATTATCTTGGAAAGATATGATTTATGCTCTTATAGATCAAGAACATATGGATCCGTGGGATATTGATATAACTCAATTATCGCAAAAATTTCTAGAGATGTTAAGAAAATTAAAAGAGTTAGATTTTAGAATTTCAGGCAAAATGGTTTTAGCAAGTGCTGTACTTCTAAAAATGAAATCAGATATACTTATTGATGAAGATATTCCGAATTTTGATAATACAATCAATGGTATTGAAGAAAATCTACCCTTAGATGATCAAGGTAGGCCTATTTACGATTCTAGTGGCAGGCCACAACTTTATCCTAGGACTCCACAACCTCGTAAGAGAAAAGTTTCAGTATTTGACCTTGTAAAGGCCTTGGAGAAGGCATTAGAGGTTGAGAATAGAAGAAATAAATTTAAGCCAAACATGAAAAAGATTACTATAAAACTTCCTGAGAGAAAATTTGATTTAGGAAAAAGCATGGAATTGGTGTATGGTAAAGTAGAATCACATTATAAAAGCAAAAAAAATAAAGATAAGATATTAACTTTTGAAGATTTAGTCATGAGTACTTCTAAACAAGATAAAGTTTTAACATTTGTGCCATTATTACATCTTGATACTTTACGTAAAGTAGATTTAGAACAGGATAAGCATTTTGATCAAATATCTGTAAAACTAGCTGTGCGAAAAACAGAGCAAGATAATAGTCAATAAACTTTATAAACAATCCTTTTTTCTTATATGATATGGTTCGAGCTAAAAGTAAGAGAAAACATGTATTAGTAACTAATTTTAATAGCAATCCTAATGTCGGACTATACATTTATGCTAATGATAAGTATTGTTTGTTTGGTAATGATGTTCCTGAAAAACTTTTGAAGGAGATTGAAGAAGTATTGGATGTTCCATTAATTCCGATGAGTGTTGCTGGAACTTCACTGCTTGGTGTGTTCTTAAGTGGTAATAAAAATTGTTTGCTTATTCCAAAAATTGCTTTCAGTACAGAATTAGCAGTGTTAGATAAACACAAAATAAAATATAAAGTCATTGACACAAAACTAACATGTTTAGGTAATAATATTATTTGTAACGACAAGGGCTGTGTTGTTAGTGATGATTATGGTGAAAGAGAATTAAAAATGTTCAAAGACTCGTTAAAAGTAAATGTTGTAAGAGCAAAAATTGCCGAGTTAAGTACTCTTGGAAGTCTCGCTGTCCATACTAAAAAAGGATTATTATGTCATCATGAAATTTTAGAACACGAAGCCGAATTATTAAAGAAAGTATTAAAAGTTGAAATATTTACAGGAACAGTTAACATGGGTGTTCCTTTTATTGGTTCAGGAATAGTCTGTAATAATAAAGGTTTTATTATCGGTGATGCAAGTGGTGGTCCAGAAATAGTTAATGCTGATGAAGCTTTAGGATTCATAGGCAATTAGTTATAAGACTAATATTAGTTTATCGAAACAATTATTCGGGGGTTTAACGATGAAGCTACGATTGATATCAGGTACAAGTAATACTCCGTTGGCGGAGGATATTTCTAAACATTTGGGTATTCCATTAACAAAGAGAACAATTACCAGATTTAAAGATGGAGAAATATATATTCAGGTTTCAGAAAATGTTAGAGGAGACGATATTTTTGTAATTCAAAGCATTTGCCACAGTGTTAATGATTCATTAATGGAATTATTAATATTGATTGACGCCTTAAAAAGATCCAGTGCTGGAAGAATTACTGCTGTAGTTACTTATTATGGATATGCTAGACAAGACAGAAAAACAGAAGCAAGAGAACCAATCACTTCTAAATTAGTTGCTGATATGTTAACAATTGCCGGAGCAAATAGGGTATTAACAATAGATTTACATGCACCGCAGATACAAGGATTTTTTAATATTCCTGTTGATGAAGTAAGTGCTATACCATTATTTTCAGAATATTTTAAAAACAAAAATATTGTTGATGGTGTTGTTGTTAGTCCAGATACTGGTGGTGTAAAACGTGCAAGAATTTTAGCTAAGAGATTAAACATGCCTATAGCAATTATTGATAAAAGAAGAACAGGACATAATGAAGCTGAAGTTGTTAATGTTGTTGGAGACATAGATGGAAAAACTGCAATAATTGTTGATGATATTATAGATACAGGCAATAGTATAGCCAATGCTGCTGATGTTATAGCTAAAACAGCTAAGGAAGTTTATATTTGCGCTACACATCCCGTATTTAGCAATGGATGTGACGAAAGATTACAGAATAGTATGGCTAAAGAGGTAATTGTAAGTAACACGATTCCTTATAAGGGTTCATTGAGTAAAATTAAAGTTATTAATATGGCAAGATTTTTATCAGATGTAATAAATAATGTTCATAATAATCGTTCAGTAAGCGCACTATTTAATTAATATATTTATAATTAATTTTAATATATTTTAGGAGGATAATATGGATCAAGAAAAATATCAACAGATGCAAATGATAGATTATCAGATTAAACAATTGCAGAAGGTTATAGAAAGTATAGATAATCAATTATTAGAGATAAATAATACTGTGGACGCATTAAAAGATTTTGACAAATTAAAAGCTAATGATGAAATATTATTTCCAATTGCTAGTGGAATATTTGCTAAAGCCAAATTAGTTGATAATAAGTCGTTAAAAATAAATATTGGAAGCAATGTGGCTGTAGAAAAGAATATTAAAGATACTATTACTATGATGGAAGTACAAGCTAAAGATATTGAGAAATATAAAGAAGAAGTACTTTCACAATTACAAAAATTCATTGAAAAAGCGCAAGGATTGCAGGAGTAAGTATGAGTTAAAATGTTCGGATTTCTAAAAGATAAATTAAAAGGTGCACTAGGAAAATTAACTAAAGAAGTTGAGAAAGATGCAGTTATAGAAAAAAAAGAAGTTTTAATAGAAAAGAAATCAGAATTAATTTCGGAAAAGAGAAAAGAGATTAAAAAAGAACAGATACCGGTTGTAGATAAGAAAGAAGAAAAGAGAGGATTTTTTTCTAAAATTTTTGGCAAAAAAGAAACAGAAGATATTATTGAGGATAAAGAGGAATTATTAGACCGTGCAGAACACACTATTAAACTATCTGAACATAAACCTAAAATTAAACCTGTTGAAAGTTCTAAGAAAATCGTATTAAATAAAGTTATTGAAGTTCCCGAGTATAAACCAGAACCGCACACTCACACACAAGGTCATGAACATTCTCACATAAATGATCATGAACACAGTCACGATAATTTGCATTCTCATACGCATAATGATTTACACAAACATCATCATGAAGAACACGTTCATGAACATCCACGCGAGGAATTGCACATAGTTAAAGAAAATGTTTTAGAAAGTAAAGTCAAACCACAAGAAATCACTAAAAAAGAACCAAAGATCGAACCGGTTGTTGCTGTTCCTAGATATAAAATACTTGAAGAGGAACGTTCAAAGAAAACTGTAGACAAACCTGCAGAAGAAGAAAAGAGAGGGTTCTTTACAAAAATCACTGAAACATTCACTAAAATAAATATTACTGAAGAGAAGTTTGAAGAATTATTTTGGGATTTAGAAGTTGTGATGTTAGAAAATAATGTTGCTGTAGAAGTTATTGAAAAAATTAAGAGAGATTTAAAAAAAGAATTAATGAATGGTAAAGTTTCTAGAAAAGGTGTTGAAGAATTAATATTATCTACATTAAAACAATCTGTTATAGAATTATTTGATGTTGAAAAAATTGATTTAATAAGTAGAATTAAGGATAAACGTAAATCAAAGCAACCTTATATAATTACAATTATAGGTGTTAATGGTGCAGGAAAAACAACCAGTATTGCTAAATTAACACATAAATTCCAGAAAGAAGGATTGACTGTTGTATGGGCTGCTTCGGATACTTTTAGAGCTGCTGCCATACAGCAATTAGAAGAGCATGCCAACAAATTAAATGTGAAGATGATTAAACATGATTATAATTCTGATCCTGCAGCTGTTGCATTTGACGCGATAAAATATGCTGAAGCTAAAAATATTGATGTTGTAATGATAGATACTGCAGGAAGATTACATTCTAATACTAATTTAATGAGAGAATTAGAGAAAGTTATTAGAGTATGTAAACCTGATATTAAAATATTTGTAGGAGAGAGTATTACAGGCAATGATTGTGTAGAACAAGCTAAAGAGTTTGATAAAGCAGTTGGAATTGACGCTATAATACTTGCTAAAGCCGATGTTGATGATAAAGGCGGTGCAGCAATATCTGTATCTTATATATTAAAAAGGCCAATACTATATTTAGGAACAGGTCAAACTTATGATGATCTCAAAGAATTTGACTCAAAAATCATAATAGAAAGTTTAGAATTATAAAATTTATTTCCATTAACTTCTATTATACTATATTAATTATAATTTGGCTAATATTTTTTACTTGTTATATCTCCGCTTTGCCAATCTTTTAATATCATCTTGGATACTCGTTCAATGTCTGGTTTTGAACCTTTAATAATCATTTTTCTTTTTAATGCAATATTTTCTAGTGTTTTTTCTAAATCATCAGTTACATATACATTATAGTATTGTTCTATAATTCCAGGAAATGCTGTCATTAACTTCATTGCTACAATATCTGGATCTTTTTCTTTATTGTGATCTATTGTTCCAATAATATTGTGTTTTAACTGATCTTTTTCTAGATATGGTATGACTCCAGGAGTGTCTAATAATATTATTCCGCTTGTTCTAACTTTTTGTATTCCTTTAGTGTATCCACTTATACTGCTAGTTTTTGTCGCACTTCTTCCTTTTAAAGAATTTATCAGTGAGGATTTACCAACGTTAGGATATCCTAATACTCCTACTTTCACGTTTGAGTCAAGCTTTAATCTGCTCGCAGCAATTTGAATTTTTTCACGTAATTTTACAGTTCCTAAATGTTTAGTTGCTGAAATAAATATTGAATTAGGAATAGTTCTTTTATACTGTTCAACAACGTGTTTGTCCACCAAGTCACATTTGTTTAAAACATATATTAATGGTTTGCCTGAAGCTTTGACTTTATTTTCAATTTCTAAATTTCTAGTTTCTTGAGCCATTCTAGAATCAAGAACTAATAATAATATATCTGCATCATTAATTACTCTATTTACCATGCCCCAGAAAGTTATCATTGAATGTAAAAATCTGATGCAATATAAAAAGGTGGTGATGATGTCTATTTGTTCTCGCGGCTCAAATGGCAATAACTTTATAAATATTTTGACTACTCTATAGTTATGTCTTTTTTTAGTAAAGCTAAATATATCTGTGATGAAATAATAGATTATATTCCAGAATCGACAGCTATAACCTCTTCTTTCATAGCTCCAGCAACATACGTCGAAAAATATTTGGCAAGAATGAATGATACAGTATACTTTAATTCTAGATTTAGAAATGCAGCATTTTTGTATCTAACATTACCTTTCGTAGCTGAAGGAAGGCAATACTTTGGAAAAGCGTTAGGAGAAAAACCAACTAGCCCCGCATATGTCAAAATACCAATTGATATGGTTTATGGAGCTATAGTTGGACCTTTGATGAAGATAGGTATTTATTTATCTTCAGGCGAGCATGATCCGGACAAGATATGGACTGCAGTATTATGGAGCAGCGGCATAAGTTTAGTAGCCGCGCCGTTAGGATTCTATGTCGTTGATGTGTTCAAAGACGTTTTTGGAAAAAAATCCATCAAAGAATCAAGAAAGAGAAATAATTTAGAAACACATATGAAAATTCCATATCTAAACATAGAAGTAAAAAGGCGTTTAAGACCTAAACTTGAAAAATTCGAGAATTGGTTAAGCAACAAATCTATAACATACAAAAAAAGAATGGCGTATGGATTCATAACCGTATGTGCGGCTACAGCTATAACTTTATGGTATCTTGCTCCACCACCTCTTGAAAAATTAGATGTAGATCAAACAACAAAAAGTGCATATACGCAAAATAACCAAATCCATACAAACGCATCTTACAAATAAAATAGATTGAGCACTAGACATTCTTGCATAACACTTTTAAATTAATTTGATATACTCAGAAGGATATCTTTCACGTCGTGATTCTATGATTGAATTTATGTCAAAACCGTATTCGGATGATGAAACATTTAACGTACTCTGTCCATTGGTTAGAACTTGGTTTAAAGATAAATTTAAGGAATTTAGTCCTCCACAAAAATTTTCTATAATGAATATTCATAGGAGAGAAAACACTCTTATTAGTAGTCCTACTGGTTCTGGAAAAACACTATCTGCGTTTACAGCCATACTTAATGAATTAATTCAATTAGCTGGTAAAGGTTTGATTGAAAATAAAGTTTATTGTATATATATTAGTCCATTAAAGGCTTTGGCTAATGATATTGAAAAGAATCTTAATCTGCCGTTAAAGGAATTAAGAGAAATTGCTGAAAAAAGTGTTAAGGGAGCTTCAGATAAATTAGATGCTATAAGGGTAGCTATTAGAACGGGTGATACTACGGCTTCGGAAAAATCTTCAATGCTTAAAAAATCTCCTCATATTATTATTACGACTCCAGAAAGTCTTGGAATAATGCTTACTAGTCCAAAATTCAGAGAAAAATTAAATAATGTAGAATGGGTCATAGTAGATGAAATACATGCTATTGCAAGTAGTAAGCGTGGAACACAATTATCAGTATGTATGGAAAGATTAAATGCTCTTGTTAAAAAAGCAAATCCTAATAGTGAGTTCACGCGAATAGGATTAAGTGCAACGGTTTCTCCATTAGAAAAAATTGCACAGTTTCTTGTTGGAATGGAAAATGCTGAATTGGAAAAATTTCGGCCGTGTAAAATTATTGATGTACAAAATATTAAGAAAATGGATCTCAAAGTTTTGAGTCCTGTGCCAAATCTTATAGAATCAGATTTTAAGACTACGCATGATAAAATGTATGAGTTATTAGATAAACTTATTCAGGATCATAAGACCACATTAATATTTACCAATACTAGAAGTGCTACAGAACGTGTAGTACATCATTTGAAGGATAGATTTCCTAAAAATTATGTTAAACTAGATGAAGGCAGCAGCAATGAAGATTTAGATGGTGCAAAATTTGACGTTGATGCACGATCATTTATTGGTGCTCATCATTCAAGTTTAAGCAAAGATCATAGATTAAACATTGAAAATAGATTAAAACAAGGAAAATTAAAATGTGTAGTGTCATCAACAAGTCTAGAATTAGGCATAGATATAGGTTATATAGATTTAGTGATCTTGCTCGGCAGTCCCAAAAGTGTTGCTCGAGCCCTACAAAGAATTGGCAGGAGTGGACATAAATTACATGATATATCTAAAGGCAGAATAATAGTTTTAGATAGAGATGATTTAGTTGAATGTTCAGTATTACTAAAAGCTGCTATAGAGCATAAGATTGACAAGGTAGATATTCCGGAAAATCCATTAGATGTACTTGCGCAAGAGATATTTGGGATGGCCGTTGAAGAATCTAGAAGTCTAGATGAAGTTTATGGCATTGTTAAAGGAAGTTATTGTTATCGTACACTTCCAAGAAAAGATTTTATTGAAGTAATAAGATATTTGACAGGACAATATGTTTCTTTAGAAGATAGAAATGTTTATGCAAAGATTTGGTATGATGAAAGTAATGGAATGATTGGTAAGAAAGGAAAAATGGCTCGAGTCCTGTACATGACTAATATAGGAACAATTCCTGATGAATCATTCATTAAAGTAAAACTTCATGGTGCAAGTATTAAAGATGATGAACAATTCATTGGAAAGATTGATGAAAATTTTCTAGAAAGATTAAAAAGAGGAGATGTGTTTGTATTAGGAGGAAATACATATGAATTTATGTATGCTCAAGGTATGACTGCGTTTGTTAAAACTAGTGTTAATAGACCTCCTACTGTTCCTAGTTGGGCTTCAGAAACTTTACCATTATCCTTTGATTTATCACTTGAGATACAAAAGTTTAGAAGATTAATGAATGAACATTTTGAGAAGAATTCTGGTAAAGAGGAATTAATGGATTTTATTCATAAATATTTATATGTAGATGAATATGGTGCTAATGCAATATATGAATATTTTCATCAACAATATGAATATTCAATTATTCCACACGACAAAAGAATTACTATAGAATATTTTACAGAAGATAAAAAGAAATATATAATATTTCATACATTATATGGTCGAAGGGTTAACGATGTATTATCAAGAGTTTTAGGATTAGTAATTTCTAGAGTACAACATAAGGATGTTGAAATAAATATTAATGATAACGGATTTTACATATTAACTGAAGATAGTATTCAAGCAGCCAGAGCATTTAACCTTATTAAAGCTAAGGATTTGCGTAGTGTAGCAGAAATGTCATTAGACAAATCTGAAGTTTTAGGTAGAAGATTTAGACATTGTGCAACCCGTGCTATGATGATTCTTAGAACATATATGGGTAAGCGTAAAAGTGTTGGTAGACAACAATTGTCATCAAGATTATTAATTAGTAGTGTTAGGAGGATTAGTGAAGATTTTCCGATATTAAAGGAAGCACGCAGAGAAATATTAGAGGATTTAATGGATATCAAAAATTCTGAAAAAGTCATAGAAGCTATAGAACATAAACGCATAGCCATTACGGAAACATATACAGACATGCCCAGTCCTTTTGCATTTAATATAATCACTATGGGATATACCGATATAATGAAAATGGAAGATAAATTAGCATTTTTACGAAGAATGCATGATATGGTTAAAGCAAAAATTTCATTAAAGCAAGGTAAAAAGTTCACTAAGGAAGAACGTTCCAAAATAGATGATTCAGTATTTACTTATGATACTTTTTGGAAAAAACAAGAAAAGGATCGTGAAGAATCAAAAAATCAAGAATCTGAAGATCTTAAAGTTATGGCTTGGAATCTTAAGAGAGTACCTTTTCCGATAAGAGAACATATTGTAGAGATTATTGATGGAAAAAAACACGTTCGTGAAGATTTTATTGCGGCATTAAAAACTTATAAGAAAGAAATTGATGAGAGTTGGCCTCCAGAATTACGTTTGTACTTATTTCAGAGGCTAATAGATTTGAAAGAATTGCCGCAAGAATTCTTAGAAAAATAATTTTATTTTGAAATGATTTTAAAAATATATTTTATATTTTTTCTTAAAGAATTAACTATATAAATACTTTATCAAATTATATATTATGAATAAAGATAAAAGCTTAAACATTGTTTTGATATTCACCGGAGCATATTTATTATTCTTTGCTTTGTATGGTTTATTTAAAGGTAATAAAGAATTTGTATACTACGGAATTATAGTTCTAGTTATATTTGTACTTTTAGTAAGATATCATAAAACTCTACAATTATCATTCTCAAGCCTTGTTGGTTTAAGCTTCGCACAATTGATACATGTCTTAGGTGGTAATCTATACATTCATGGAATAAGACTTTATGACACTTGGCTCATAGAAAATATAGTAAAATATGATAATTTTGTTCATTTTGTAACCAGTTTTATATTAGTATTAGCAGTTTATGATATGGTAAAGAATTATTTACATGAAAAAATGCATTATAATAAGATAGTCTTATATTTATTGATGGTCTTTATTGTTTTAGGAATAGGCGCAATAAATGAGATAATGGAACTAGGCGCAGTATTGTTTTTTAATGCTGGAGATCGTGTAGGAGATTATTTGAATAATGCTTTTGATTTAGTTTTTAATTTTTTAGGTTCTAGTGTGGCGATGATATGGATATTGTCTAAAAAAGAATATCTTGTTGAACATAAACAAAGAAAAATGTTAAAAAAGAAAATTTGATTTTTCGAAAAAGTATACATTTCAAATCATAAATTTCTAATAAATCTATTTTATTACCATTTATCTACTGCATGTCTTGCTGTTGTATGCCATTTATCAATTGCAGAATTTATTCTTTTTTTAAGAATGCTTTTATCTCTAATTTTATAAACAAATATATATCCGCCATTATCAAGATTTTCTTGATATCTATCCACAAGATCATTAGATACAAAATTCTTCAGAACTTTTTGCAATGTAGTCCTATCAAGACCTAATTTTTTTGATAATTCCTTAATTGTTACATGATTACTTGCTAGCAATAATTCAAATACTTTATATTCAGATTTTTTCAATCCCAAGCTACAAGCTATAATATCTTGTACATCGATGTTTTTACATGCAAATTCCATCTTTTCACTTACTAATACTGTCCAACGCTGACTGTATTTTAGCTTTCATTACAGGTTTCGGGGCAAATCCTACTACTCTAGTAGCTTCTTTACCATTTTGTATAAATATTAAACAAGGTATTCCTTGAACATTGAACTGTTCTGCTAATTCAGGATGTTCTTCAGTATTTAATTTGGCAAATTTTAATTTACCATTAAAATCTTTATCCTCAGATAGTTCCTCTAATACCGGTCCTAACATTCTACACGGTCCACACCAGTCTGCATAGAAATCTACAAGTACAGGTGTCTTACTGTTTAGTACATCACTCTTAAAATTTTTATCATCTATCATTAACATATAAATCCCTCCAAAATATTCTTTTTAATAGTATAATAACAAAATAGTTGTGCATTAACATACACTAGTGATTGTTATAACACACTTCTTTATATAATTTGTGAAGAAGTGATAATAAAGCGAGAAAATATTCACACATAAAGATAAAATTACCTTATAATACTATAAATAGAACTTATACAAATATATCTTCGTCAAAATCATCATCTTTGTCGTTTTTTTCTTTTTTTCGATGAAATATCCTTGTATCGCGTCTTGCAGGTATCGGTTCGTCATCTACTGAATCGTCATCTAATGCTATACCCATATCATCATCATCGCTAGGCATAACCCTTTATGAGAATACGAGTTTAAAAATATTATTATTTTAATTATTGAATAACGCTTTTTTTATATATTTAATCTTGTTTATTGATTATCTTATTATTTGCATAATATGCATATCTATTTCTCTATCATCCATTGCACAATCTTCTTGGCGCAGATCATCTATCACTTCACGAACGTTTCTTAATTTGTGTATTGCTAAAATATGATTTTGGTGTAATATCGCCGATTCAATTTCCGCTAGAGCTACATCTATTTCTAGTATGCAATCAATTATATTCTCTTTATTCATGTATTTCACAATCTGTTGTAAATATTCTATTTTTATATAACTAAATTAAATACAATAAAAATATATTAGTATACGTTTATGTATATTAATATAAAGAAAAGTATATTATATTTATAAATGTTATGAACATGTGCCTAAGAATTCACTTCTTACGTAAGTTTTTTAGCAACATTCATGTCTGCTTCTTGATGATCCTCTTCAGATTCATCATCACTTCTTAATTCATTTATTGCTTCACGAGCTTCGCGCAATTTTCTTAACGCTGTAGAATAATTTTTTTCTTCGAGAGCTTCCTCAACTTCCGACAGTGTCTCATCGACTGCCATTACACAATCAACTAGTTCTTCTTCATCTGCCATGGTAAATTATAAAAAAAGTATTGAATGAGCTTACTTACTCATTCCTAATATTTTATACATTCCTGTACCGCACTTCTTGCACTTACCCTTTAATGCTTTTCTACCATTCTTCATCGTTGTTTCTTTCGAATCAATCATTTCAGCCTTTGCCTTACATTTTACACAATATCCTTCTGCCATTTTTTCACCTTCCTATTTTTTATTACCATAATAAAACATTTTATCTATGGCGACATCTTGACTTTGAAAATTACCTGTTCTTTGATTTATACTATATTCATCTTTTACCGCAGCTGGAGATGATTCATGAGGTTGTTCCTGCTTAGCTTCAACATGTTCAACTTTAGATTCCATTTTTGGTTCTAATCTTGGTTCAGGTCTAGCGTTTAATGTAATTAACATTTTATCTTGCTTTGATTTTATATCTGCAAGTCTGCCATCCAAATCATTTATTGCTCTAATAATTTCATTCATCTTATTAGTTAGTACATCAACGTTCTCACTGAGTTTCGCTGTCTTACGATCACTAAAAGGTATGCTATCATCACCCATTGTATCCTCCTTTGTCATACGTTCATGCGGACTATTTTGTATTATCCCATGCTTAACATGATCATCCAAATCATCACTACCATATATTTGATTAGCTTGTTTTATAGCCTCAAACGATGATTCTGCAAATCCTCTCTGTTTTAACTCTTTGGTTAAATCATTTATTCTTCGCATTCGCTCAATAGAATCCATTGCAAATCACCTGTCAGCCTCTAACATACTTATCCTAAGCACAATTACATACATATCTTGAGCACGCTTATTTATAAAAGTTATGTTTTTATACTACATTAGAATAGAAAAAATGATTAAAATACGCACAAAATAAGTCTTTATATGATAAAATATGACTCTTTTTAATCAACAGAATTTTATTAATATCAAATCATATTCTTCACGATATAAACTATTGTTTCTGTATATTAAATACTGTTATTTCAGGATGTGAGCCTACTCTCATCGGAGGACCCCATCCTCCTGTGCCTGGACTAACATACAGCATAAATTCTCCACCATCAATCCTATACACTCCGTGTGCTGCATGTGCCTCAATCCATGATAAATACTTAAAAGGCCATATTTGTCCAGCATGCGTATGTCCAGATAACATTAAATCAACATATTTTGACGCATCTTTCCATCCTGTTGGTCTATGATATAATAATATTTTATATTTATCAGAATCTAATTTTGTACTTACATTCATTGATTCAAGCATCATATTGACTTTTAATTTATCACCACTATCGCTTAATCCAATAATTTGTATTCCATGATATTCTATAACTTCATCACGCAACCATTTAACCTTTGTTCCATTAAGCAAATCTTCAACAAGTGCGAAACCAGCATATTGTTCATGATTACCAGAAACAAGATAAATATCTGCAGTGATATTGTTTAATAATTGAAAAATAGATTTATCATAATTATATTTTCCATCAATCAAATCTCCTGTTATTACTACAACATCTGGCTTGAGCTCATTGATTTTAACAACAACATCATTAAGCCTATCCTTGCCATATACTGCTCCAAGATGTATATCACTAAACTGCACTACACGCAAATCAGCGTTCTTACTAGTTTGTATATTTATTTCCTTAACAGTCAACTTTTCAGCATTAAAAACTCCATAAATGAGTATGCTTAAAACACCTAACAAGATTATTATTCCTAACAATTTACTTGTGATTGGAGTAGCTAAATCAATCACAAAATATATCAGTAATACACAGAACGAATAAAACATGAAACCCATCCATAATCCTGCGATATAATATACTCCTCTGCTTATTGCATCGCTATGATTTGCTATAATCATGTTTGCTATAAGATAAGATAATGCTGATAGTACTAGTATGATATAAAATATGTATCCCTTATCGATTTTAAATAAGCGTGCATACATTGATAATATGAAAAAATTTAATAATCCATAAATTGATAAAAATATTGTTAAGAATATTGCCATCCCTATACGTTCATCCATTATATTCACTCCTTAATTCTGAAATATATTCTTCTACGTTCTTTGCCCTTATTTTCTAGTTCGTATATTTCTATCTCACCAATTTCTGTAGTATTTTTTAAATGTGTTCCTCCGCATGCTTGATGATCAAAGTCAAAGTTATTATCTGCTATATCTACTATTCGTATTTCTTTGATTGTTTCTGATAATTGTTTTCTTAATTTTACTAGTGATGGTATTTTAAATGCTTCTTCGCGTTCAAGTATTCTAAAATTTACGGGTAAGCCTTTACGTATAATGTCGTTAGTTTTATTTTGAAATCCTTGCATCAGGCTTCTATCAAAATTTTCTAAGCTAAAATCTACACGTGCCTTGTCATGATATAATTGATTACCTGTTATTTCAGCACCTGTTTCCTGATTAATTAATGTTGATAATATATGTGATGCTGTATGATATCTCATAAGTTTGTAACGGTATTCCCAATCTATAACTCCGTGAATTATATTGCCGACTTGTAATCCTATTTTATCAACTTTATGAACTATTACACCATCCTTTTTTATTATATCTATAACATTAAACAATCTACCATCTGTTGTGGTTATTATACCATTATCGTGTGGCTGACCACCACTGGTTGGATAGAATGCTGTATCTTCTAAAGTAATTTCTGAACCATCATCACTAACGTGTGTAACTGTGCTATCAAATTCTTTCAAATAGCAATTTAATAGATATAACGGATTTTTCAATCATTCACCCCAAAATTTACTATTTTCATGTTTTGTGCTTGTCTTTAAAATATTTATGCAAAATTTGTACTATTTGAACACATGTCCTGTTTTTATAGACCATAAAGTTAAATCTAATTCATCAACATCAATATTTATTAGTTTAGCATAATCTTTGATTTGTTGCTCCATTTCTACATATTTTTTAGGAGTACTTGGTGGAATATTGTTCTTAAACACTTTAAGTTCATGCATTAAATTAATAACATGTCTATCAACTATACATAAGTTTCTGTAACCAATATTTCTTAAATAATGGCTTGCTTCCTTATATCCTAGTCCTTTAATATTTCTTACCAAGAATTCTCTAGCAAGTATGCTATCTTTACTTAGATTTTTTAGATTAGGAATAAACTTTCTTGCAGCTATTATGTGTTTAGCTTTATTGTTATGAAATCTTGTGTTGCTACGCAACATTTCAGCAAGTTTAGCATGTTCTAAGCACATTAACTTATTCGTGTTCGAACTGTTAATCACTTGAGCAACTTTTACAGCTTTGCTTTGTGGTGTGCATATACAAAAACATAATTCTGTAAACAATTCCTTAGTATTTAATTTTGTGCCGTTATTTTGAAACTCTTTTAATCTAGACTTTATCTCATGCTGTCTTTTTTTGTGATGTTCCTTGAGTTTTTTATTTGTTAACATATTGTTCTTAGAATTTGTTTACTTATCCTTTCATAAATATAATTATATTTCCTCTGCCTTTCTTTATTTTTCTAATTTTACCTTTGCTTTCAAGATCACTAATTATTAAGCTTATCTTAGCTTCACTTAAAGGAATCTCTCTGCGTAAGTCCTTCTGTGTTATACGCTTATTTTTTTTGATAATACTCAAGAGTTTGTGCTCAAACTCATCTAATTGTTCTTCAACAACATTTTTTTTACTTGATTCTCTTGCATCTTTGTTGCGTAAAAATAATATTAATATTATTAACAGTAAGGCTATTAATAGTATTATACCGCCAACCCATGTAAACATGCTATTTTTTGTATTATTATTATTATTATTATCCGAAGGGTTATTTGTGCTAATATTTAAGTCATAATCTGTTAATTTAATATCTTTTTGCAGATACAATATCTTGTCTTCAAGTATTATATCTAGAGTAAAATTTCCTTCTTGATCAATAATTATTGATTCATTAGCCTCAGATAACTCTGTGTATGCATGAAGTGTATAATTTCCATTATTAACATTAAATGTATATTCTCCATCTTTAGATACGGATACTTGTTTAGGAATTGTATTAATCTCTATTATTACATCAGATTCTTTTTGCAAGGACAAATCATATATTGATCCAGTAATTATTGCAGCGTAAGATATGTTTACGCATAGAATGCCTAGTATAATGCTAATCAATAGTGCTGCGTAAGCATGATTCTTCATATAATCAAGGACAAGAGCATTGTTTAAATAGTTTACCAATAGACGTGAATAAAAAAAATCATTTAAAACCAGTATAAAGTTTTAAACGTCTTTATTAGGAATTATAAAGAATAATAAGGTTTTATAAACCTTTAAATTATCGCTTTAGCAAGTATGTTTATAAACATGTTTAACTATACTTATGTTATGACAAATTAAATGTTTGTCAAATTTGAATAATAAATTTTGTGAGGTATAAAATGAATATAAACAAATGGTTTGCAATGCTTGTTGTGATGCTTGCACTAACAGGAATGGTAATCGCGGAAACTGATGACACGGATACTGGTGCAACACTAAAGCAAGCATTAATTGTGAGATATGATCATCTGATTTGTAAAGTAAATTTTACAACTACTCAGATTGATTCATTGAACAAGTATGTTCCTACAGCTAATGTAAGTAGCTACAAGGAAAAATTATCTAATGACATGAATACTCTTAAGGTATTTGTGGATAGTAATAATAAGACAGGATTTGATGAGTATGTTGCTTCGACATTTAGGCAAGACTTTAATGCTGCAACAGATGTACTTAATGATGTGAAGAAGAATTTTAGGAAATACAATGTTTCCAACGATTCTAAAACAGCATTCATTAATGAATTAAAGACTTCAAGAGATGTATATTCTGATTGTATTAGTGATAAGGAATTAAAGATGGGTCAAGTTTTGCAGAAACATATTGATAACTGGAATAAGAATTGGGACAAGGTTATTGAAAGATTATCACAAAAAGGAATTAATGTTACAGAAATGGAAGCATTAAAGACTGAATTAGCATTAAAGAATGCAGAATTACAAGCAATAGTGGCTTCTGGTAACGTTTCAGAATTAAGAAAATATATGAACGATTACAGACAAGATCAGTTGCTTTATGCTGCACAATTTGAAATTGCTAAGCTAAAGACATACAAAGAAAAATTGAATCCTATGGCTAAAAAATATAATCTTTCAGGAAAAATCGATGACATTAATTCAAAGATCGGTGAAGCAAACAAGTATGCACAAAAAGGTTATAAGTATAAAGAAGGAGAATTTCAGAATGTATGGGATCATATAAAGAATGCTAGCAAGGATATGAAAGAAATATCTAAAGATGTTCTAAAAGAACAATCTAGAGAAAAACAAGAGCAAAAAGAAGATAAAAAAGCTGGTAAGATAAACAGTAGTAAAGGAGAGTAAAATGAAAGCAACAACTATATTTTTATTAGTCCTAACATTAGGAATTGTTGTGACTGGATGTACTAAAAATATTACATCAGACACTGGAGCATTATCTGGTGGTATTCAAAATACTGCTAATGCAACAGTTGATGATTTAGGCATTGATCAAACTACAACGCCTAATCCTGATGTTGGAATGTTAGATGATAGTCCAGTATCGGATTCATTACCACAATAAACAACAATATTTTTATTTTATTTTTTAAATTTGTATTAGAATTAAAAAAAATTTATTTTTTCTTTCTTCTTTCAACTTCAAATTGATACCCTTTTAATATTAGAACATGTTCTTCTTTGATAATCATTAATTCCTCTAAATCATTTATTACAGTATCATTACCCTCTAGATAATATGACAAATTTAATCCTTTAATTCTAACTTTTTCTATATTTGTAAACTCGTATGTTGTTGTTGGAAATTTATCTATCATATGAGGATTGTTTACATCATATAATGCTATAACTGCTGTTTTGAATTCGTTATTATTGCGTGCAGGTTTTCTACTAACTATTGCGCACGTAGTTTTTACGTGTAATTCGCTTTCTTTTGGATTAGTTATAGTTTTCATAATATTGTAACAATATAATTGTTTAAATACTTTATGTTTTAAAATGAATTATATTATGGCATGTACAATCAAGATATTATTAATTATATCCATAAATTTTATAAACAACTATCAAGGCCTTATATTATGCACACAAAATTATATAAGACTATTATGATTTTATCCATAATATGTTTATTGTTAGCTGTAGTTATTGAGGTTGAGAAAACACAGTTTAAATTAAATTATAATAATATTTGTTCAGCAATAACTGGAACTAATGGTTGTGAAACTGTACAATCAAGCACGTATAGTAGAACTTTTGGAATTAGTAATACATATTATGGGATGTTAGGATTCTCATTGCTAATAATATTTTCTGCAATGCTTCTTAAGAAAAAGAATTGGATAATACACAATTTACTTATTACTGGATGTATAGCTTCTGGATTAATGGCTTTATGGTTTTTATATGCTCAAGCATTCTTAATACATGCGTACTGCTTATTTTGTGTAATTGTTGATATTATCTCTATAGGACTATTTGGTATAAGTATTTATATGTTAATTAAACATTTCTAATTGTATTAGTAACATAAATAACTTTATATATGATATTATACTGCTTTATTTAGGGGATTTGAATTGGACAAAGATGTTTTAGAATATATCGGAAAAATTAACACAGCTTTAGAAAATAATGAGACTGTAATTATTGCTGCTAATTGTGAAGTAAATTATTATGGTAAAGTTGAAAGTTTTTTACCATCTGGCGACAGAATAATATTAATTAAAAGCGATAAAACCTTACTTGTACACCAGCCAACAGGGGTAAATCCTATTAATTATATGAAAGAAGGCACTGAAGTAAAACTTGTTGTTGATAAAGGTCAAGTAATACTTAAAGCCAAACATTTATTTTTGAAAGATTTTCTGGATGCGAAAATTCATCTTATACACTTTGTTAATACACATAAATTAGAGGATGGCGGAAAAATCGAGGTTGTTGGAAGTGAAGCTGATATGAGTGATATGATTTATGAAAATCCTCTGTTAATAGAACCTGGTTTCAAACCATTTAGCCGTGAGGAACATACTAAAGTAGGATTTATTGATGTCTTCGGTACAGATAAGAAGGGCAAGGTAGTTGTGATTGAATGTAAGAGAGATAATGCTGATTTTAAAGCAGTACAGCAATTACATAGATATATTCATAAAATTTGTAAGAGTAAAGGTATTAAAGAAGAAAATGTTAGAGGTATAATTGCATCACCAAAAATTAGCAGCAATGCTAAGGTAATGCTTGAAGAGTTAGGATATAAACATGTAAGTGTCAATCCACCAAAATATTTAGCACGTTATGATAAAAAACAAAAAAGATTAGGAGAATTCTAAAATGTCAACTAACGAATTATTAGATAAAAAAATTGAAGAAAATAAAATTCCTGAAGAATACATTGAGTTAAATACATTCATCAAACTGCAAGGTTTAGCGGCTACAGGCGGACAAGCTAAAATTCTTATAAGATCTGGAGCAATAAAAGTTAATGGAACTTTAGAAACTCGTAACAAGAAGAAACTTCAAGAAAGTGATGTTGTAGAGTATGAAGAAAAAAAATATATTGTCAAGATTTAAGATGCATCACCATGTAAAGTGTTGTGATGATTATTTACACATATAAATGTTGTACATTTACTTAAATCTTTAAGTCTTTCTGCACCAACATATGTACAAGTAGATCTTAATCCTCCTAAAATTTGTTGGATTGTCTTATCTACAGCACCTTTGTATGGAACTTCTACAGTTTTACCCTCGCTGGCACGATATTCTGCAACTCCTCCAGAATATTTATTCATCGCAGTATCACTACTCATCCCATAATATGGCTTAAATTTCTTATTATCGTGTTCTATAATTTCTCCAAATGCTTCATCATGTCCTGCAAACATTGTTCCGGACATAACAAAATCAGCTCCTGCACCAAATGCTTTTCCAAAATCTCCAGGCATTGTTAGACCACTGTCACCACAAATTTGTGCTCCCATACCATGTGCTGCATCGGCACATTCTATTATTGCAGATAATTGAGGATATCCCACGCCAGTCATTTTTCTTGTTGTACACACTGAACCTGGACCTATTCCTACCTTTACTATATCTGCACCAGCAAGAACAAGTGCCTCGACCATTTCACCAGTCACAACATTTCCTGCCATAATTGTTTTATCAGGAAAATCATGTCTTATACTTCTTACAAAGTCTGCAAATGTTTCACTATAACCATTTGCAACATCGATACATATATGCTGTAACTTATTATGATCAATTTTTGCTAGAACTGTTTTAAGTTTTTCTTTATCTTGTTCAATCATTCCAATACTGTAAAATACATACGATAATTCTTCCACAGTATGTTTATTAAAGAAATTAATAAGCTGCTCTGCAGGATAATGTTTATGCAATGCTACAATCATTTTATGCTTCATAAATACTTCAGCCATCTCAAATGTTCCTGTAGTATCCATATTTGCCGCAATAATAGGAATACCGGTCCATTCACGTTTAGTATTTTTAAAAGTAAATGTTCTCTGTAAATCTACAACACTTCTACTAGCAAGTTTTGAACGTTTTGGTCTAATTAAAACATCTTTAAAGTCAAGTTTAACATCATTTTCTATTCTCAAATTAACACCCCGGGCTCTTAATATAGAAGTAGTATAAAAAGTTTATTACCAAATGGTTTGTTCTATAATCAATGTATAAGTTTATTTTTTATAATGTAATAATCTAACTTATAAATAATATGTGATTACGTTAATTAAAGGTGATAATTATGGCAGCAACCCCTAAGGGACCGCAAAAAGTTAGAGCAGAATATAATATTGACAAGCCAACATATGATGACTTTGTCAGAATGTGCAGTAAAAAAGGTTTTACTCCTACCGTGGTTTTAGAAAGATTAATGAAGAAATATATAGATCAGGGCGGACAAATATAATAAAGACGCAAAATATTTTTTAAACATATCTTTATAAGCCCGACTATATTACATTGTTTGTGAATACATCCGAGTATATTGATCCAACTAAGTGCGCAAGTTGTGGTTTATGTTGTAAATCTTTTCAGATAGGATATTCTAAAGAAAGTGATAAAGATGTATTGTCAGAAGTTGAAAGATTCAAATTATTAGATACAAATTTAATTCAAGTTCATGAAGATAAAACAGGATATTGGATAGAATTCAAAATTCCTTGTAAACATCTAAAAATTAATGAAAAAGGATATTACTGTGAAATTTATGACAAAGGCAGACCAGAATTATGTGAAAAATATCCTTACAAAAATACTGTAGATTGTCCTCATAAGAAGGAGATATAAAAACTGTTCTTGTGGAAATAATTTAAATATATATAATTTATTATGGAGTTAATTATTTTATGATTATTAAAGACACTGTCGCTGAAACATTAGCTATAAATGCTAGAGAATCATTAAGCAGTTACTGCTATACAGAATGTAAAGCATATTGTTGTAGAAGAGGATATCTTATATTATCAGCAAAAGAAGTAAGTCTTATGAAAGATACGCTTAAAGAAGATTTAAAAATAATGCCTATCAGAACTGAAAGCGATAAAAAAAGGTATATTTTTAATTTAGGATCCGGAATTAACGGATGCCCTAATTTAACAGATTATAAATGTACAATCCACACAAATCTTTCTAGACCAAAAGCATGTAAAGAATTTCCTTTGTTTATTTGGAAAAATAAAACAGTATTAGTTACTGATGAATGTCCTGCCGTAAAAGAAAATAAATTATATTCGTATCTTTCAGAATTTAAAGCAATGGGTTATAAGATTGTTTACAAAACCTAGAAAAAAAACTCAAATTTACTGTAATTCTCTTTTTAATATTTTATGTGCACGATTTATTTCTTTAAATTTAGATATATCTCCGCCTTCTTTATCTGGATGATGTTCTTTTGCAAGTGTCTTATACGCTTTATCAATAACACTCATATCAATAATATCATGTTCGAGTCCTAATACTGTTCTTGCATGTTTTCTCTGATCTGCAACATCATGCTCTTCTCTAAATTCTAAAACGAATGCTTCTACAGATTTTCTTTCTTCAAGTAATGCCGCAATTTCTAACCCAAGAATTTTATATACCATAGCAAGGTTTTCAACAAATTTATTTGCTGCACTATAACTATAATGGAGATGATAGTCATCAAAATACCATGATACAGATGCTGGAGCTTTTTTCATTGCAACAGATTTCATAGAAATATCCATATCATCTTCACTTACTCCGATTGTTCCTAAAAGTTTAATAATATTATTCATTAACTGTAATGCACGTCTATCATAAGAGTCTTTGATATGTATATCTTGTACTTCATGCCCTTTAATGTTCAATGTAACCATAGATTTAGAGATTAAGAAGGCATTATAAAGGTATGTTAATGAAAAACATTACATCCCTAAAAATTTCAATAAGCCAAAGACAACAAACACGGGCCAGACTAATGCTTTCAATACACCTAATACACCCATCCAAAATCCTGTAGCAGTAGAGATATAATATATTGCTGCTCCAATAAATCCTAAGCCATATACTGCTTGAGTGCATCCATTAAATTTATTACAATGTGTTCCACATTCACAAATATTTTCTTTAGATTTTTTAGCCATAATATCACCTGAAATTGAATTAGAACATTTTATATATAAATTTATTGATAGCCCCGTCAGACATATTTTATCGACGAGAAAAAGACAAGTAGTTTATGATCGATCCTATTTCGTTGATGTGTACTTGAAATTTATATCACGCTGTTCATCAGGAAGTTGATACTCATCACACTCGAATGGATAAGCAAGTACACCACTAGGAAAATCAGCATCAGGACTATAACATTTCCAATAAAAAAATATGCTAGGTTGCACCAAATGAAGATAGTGATTTCCTTTTTTAATATTAGGATTTTCTGACGTATTCGGCACTTCAGCACAAAAAGCAGCCATAGAGTGAGTACCTACACTACCTGCGAATCCAAATAGTTCCCCACGCTTTACTGTGCGTCCAATTAGGGCCTCACATGCACTTGCATTACCCTGTTTCGGAATGATATTATCTCCAAATGCACCAAAAAGGTGTCCTTCGGCTTGGTCTTCTTTAGTACTTCCCCACTCTTCACGTTCAGCACAATCCGGATTTTGATAATGTCCTAGTAACAATGGCGAGCTGTATAAATGATAGACAGTTACAATCATCCCCGGCCAATCAGGACTGGCGGACTCGAACCATAATTGCAAATCATTATAAGGCGTGTTATTAACAGGTGTGTTTTCTTTTCCGTTTTGTATGCGATATTTAGCGTTTCGATTAGAAAAGCCCACGAATACCATATCAACGGGCGCAAGCAATGGTGTTCCATGCTTAAGCTCAAATTCCATCCCACACTTAGCCGAGTAGGTAGGCCAATCTGGATGAGCACCAAGTTTTGGGCCGAGCGTGATTATATTAGGGTCAGCACCTGTGCCGTATACTTCTGTATGAGTATTGATACCTTTCATACTTGGTGGCGGTGATGTAATCGCGGATGCGCTTGTATTTGGTACTGAAATTGGTTTTAAAGGAGAAGTAGCTAATATATCAGAATCTGCATTTGATCTTGTGTTGAAATCCGTGTCTGAATTTTTATTGAATATTTTTCCAAAAATTTTACTCGGATTCACGGTATAAAAGATGCCAATAACAAATACGAGAATCAGAATTAAAACTATGAATTTTTTTTTCATAACATCTAACTTAATATTAGTGTTTATATATTTACTCAAAAGCTCAGTTCTACTTTCCCAAGTTTTTGAGATTGAAGTCAAATAGCACTCCTAATAATAGCACAAAAGAAATAATATTGTTGTTCCAAATCTTTGAATTAAAATTATAGTAGCCCCGCCCAGATTCGAACTGGGGTCCCAGCCTTTCTTCCAGCAGAAGAAATTCCAGAAATGGAAATTTCTGCTATTCAGAGGGCTGTATGATTGACCGCTACACTACGGGGCTATAATGTTAGAAAAAAAGCAAGCTTTATAAATAAATCGTTTTTTCTAGTATCATATAAATCGTCTAATATTTTGAGGTATTTACAATGGCAAAGTTAAGAAAGGGTTCAGCATATAATCAAGTTTTAAAGAGACCGTATACTAGAAAGTCTAAGTATCGTGCTAAAAATTTTATTAGAGCAGCACCACATAGTAAGGTTGTAAGATATATTATGGGTAATCCTAATAAGAAATTTGAATATACTTTAACACTTATTTCTAAGAAAGAATTACAGATAAGACATAATGCTTTAGAATCTTCAAGACAATCAGGAAATAAAGTTTTAGAAACTAAAGCTGGTAAGACTGAATACTTTTTACAATTAAGAAAGCATCCACATCACATGCTTCGAGAAAACGTTTTAGCATCTGGTGCAGGAGCAGACCGTATGAGTACTGGTATGGCTGGTTCTTATGGTAAAGTTGTTGGACTTGCAGCTCAGGTTAAGAAGAACGATGTATTATTTGTTGTAAATGTTGATAAAAAGAATTTACCAATTGCAAAGGAAGCATTAATTAGATGCAAAAATAAGTTGCCTTGCAAGTGTCAAATAATCGAGACAAAAAATTAATTTTATTTTTTAACTTTCAAAATAGTGTTCTTTAATGGCTTTTTCTATTTTCTTATTTACTTCTTCTATGCTAATTACTGCTTTATATTTTCTTTTAGCCTTCATATATATTTTAGAATCAATTATGTCTGTCTTGCTTAAATAGATTATCATAGGCTTGTCTAATTCTTTTAATTTTTTCAATAATTCTTCCTGAACCTTTATCGGATAGGGCTCTGTTAGGTCTATAACGTAGATTATTAGATGAACTTGATACTTTAGTACTAGATGAGCCTGTAACTCTATATTGTTCATTTTAGACCTATCTAGGACTCCTGGTGTGTCAACGAATTGTACCTTTCGTAAACCATAATTTGCATATCCTTGATTCAACTGTTTTGTTGTAAATGCATAATCTCTTATTTCAGGTTTTGCAGGAGTAAGTTTAGATAATAATGTGCTTTTACCAATGTTTGGAAATCCTGTAATTGCTACAGTAAACAAATCTGTCTTTAATGTAGGATAATTTTTCATTATCTTACGAGATTCTTCTATATAACGTAAATTTTTATCAATCTGTTTCATTAAAGAGCTAGTTCTACCATAATATTCATTCATTAACTTGTTAACATCAGGTTTGTTAATACAACTCTTTAAATTCTTGGAATATATTTTAGATAATTGATCAATCTTGTTGCTAATCCATGATAATGCTCCTAATGATTTTTTAAGCATATCATAATCAATTGTTAATCTTAATAATTCGTTATAGAATTCTGGAAGACTGTCAATATTAGGAAATTTTTTAACAATATTGTCCATGTATGATGTTAATGTATCATTGAATATTCTGAGTTTTTCTGATTCAGTTCTAATCATTCTACTAAGTTGATCTCCAGAAGTTCTAGGGAATACAATTTCACCTTGTTTCTTAGATTTTTTGAATGCTTGATCTAAGTAAAATGATGATTTCTCTACACTTTGTAAATCTTGAAAATTCATACATTAAGAATGGTAAATGTTTTTATAAAGGTTTGTAGTATTTTGTCTTTAATAAAATTTATAATACTATAAAACTTGACTATAAAATGATAAGTGTTATTGGAGCAGGACCGGCAGGATCATTCTATTCTAGTCTTGCCGCCAAAAAGAATGATGTACACTTATTTGAAGAACATAAAGTCATAGGAAAACCTGTTGCTTGTACAGGAATACTGACCGATAGCGTTAAGAGCATCATAAAAATTCCGAAAGATTTAATCATTAGCAAAATAGAGAGATTTAAAATTGTTGCACCAAACAAAAAAGCTATATATATCGACTTAAAAAAAGTTAATATGGTTCTTGATAGAGCAGGGTTTGATCAATATCTATACAGTAAGGCTGTGGATTCTGGAGCTAATATTCATCTTGATGAAAAATTTTTAGGATATAAAAAACAAGATGACAAATATGTTATTAAAACAAATAAATCGAAGTATAATACGGATATGATTGTTGGAGCTGATGGTCCTAGAAGTCCAGTTGCTAGAAGTGCAGGCATTTATGGAGATAGAAAATTTATTTGGGGATGGCAAGCAAGATGCAAATTTCCAAATCTTGAACCAGGTGTTACTGAAATTAGATTGAATCTTGGAGAATTCTCATGGATAGTGCCAGAAGATGATAAAATTGCACGAGTAGGAGTTATTGGTATAAGAAATCAAAAATTGCTTAATGATTATAAAAAAATTTTGGGTGGAAGTAAAATTTTGCAGGACCAATCAGGAATTATTCCATTGTATAATCCTAAACAACAATTAAGAAAAAACAAAGAAGATATATTCGTAATTGGAGATGCAGCAACACAAGTTAAGGCCACAACATATGGAGGAATAATTTACGGATTATTATCTGGAAATTATCTTGCTGAAAATAAAGATATGTATACTAAAAAGTTTAATGAAAAACTTGGTAAGGATTTATGGATCAGTCTTAAAATGCGTGAATTAATGAATCATATGAATGAGAAACAGGCAAATGAATTAATAGAAATATTTGAGAAAAAAACCAATAGTAAAGTATTAAGCGAGCATGATAGAGATTTTCCTAGCAAATTTATTGTACAATTATTAATGAAAGAAGCAAAATTATGGAAGTTAGGATTTGACATTTTTAAGAATAAAATTTCTAAATAATACATAAAATATATAATACCTTGATATAAACTGATAATATGGATAAAGGATATAATATTGAATTAAACGATGAAAATGCTAGTAACGATTTTGAGTCTGTAAATATAGATAATACTTCCACACAAGATCGTGATAGAAAACCTTCTAGTAAACTTATAAGTAAAGGTATGCTTATAGCTGATGTTGTTGATGAACATCCTGATTTAGTTCCTGCAATAATGGATTATGGAGTTCATTGTGTGGGTTGCGGTGCTGCAATGTTTGAAACATTAGAAGAAGGATTTATGGGACACGGTATGGAAGATGAAGAGATAACGAAGATAGTTGATGATTTAAACGAGTTAATAAAACAGAATAGTAAATAAGATACAATGATATTCTTCCATTCGCACAAAACTACTTTGTTTTGTTAAGCACAATCTTTATAAATACACTTTTGTTCCTACAATCATAACAACTGAGGATGTATGCCTCTGGAAGTTATTAGTATTATTCTAATACACTTTCTTGATATACATTACTCTGGGAGGATAAAATGGATTTGAAAATAAATATTGCAGATAAGTCTGGAAAAAGTATAAAGAAAGAATTAAAAGAAGATCAAGCATCAGCATTTTACGGTAAGAAGCTTGGTGAAAAGATTCATGGAGAATTATTAGAAATGAACGGTTACGAATTTGAAATAGCTGGCGGTTCAGATTATTGTGGATTTCCAATGAGAAAAGATGTTAATGGTATAATGAGAAAGGCTATATTAACAACTAGAGGCATAGGAAATAATTATAATCGTAAAGGTATGAGACTTAGAAGAACAGTCGCTGGAAATACTATATACAATAAAACAACGCAATTAAACCTTAAAGTTCTAAAGTATGGTGCTGAATCATTAATTAAGGAAGCAACTGAAGAAAAGAAAGAATAAGGTTTCTAAAATATTTTATTTTTTAGAGTTTTTATTTTTCTAAATAATTTTGTCTATATATCTATTTCTTTTTCTGCATTTTACAATGTTTTTCAAATGATTCTTTATCATTATATTCTAAGAATTCTTTATGGTGTTCCGGATGATTAAAACCTTCAACATTCTGATGTTTTATACCACACCAATATTTTTCTGTTTCTCCAGCAATAGCTACGGAATAATGAAAGAATCCGTTAACGTATTCACAATATAAACAGTTAAGTTTATCACCCCATGATAAATAAGGTAATTTGTATCTATCTAATTTTATGTAAGCACTTCTATTAACATAAGGCAAATCGTATAACACAAAACATATTCTATGATATATCTCAATTGTAACATCCAATATTAATACAGGAACAATCATCATCCATATGAATGGAAAACTAATCCAGTGATGTATATGTTGTTTGTAGTGTTTATAATTCATTAGGGTTTTGGATTAAGTGATAGTATTTAAAATTTTTGGTTCAAGGACAAAATTTATATACGAAGTATTAATATGTAGAGTATGAATTTCAAAAATTTGATAATTGAATTAGTACATAAAGAAACTGGTGTGTCAAAGGATAAAATTCTTAGCGTTATAGAAATTCCTCCAGATTCTAAACTAGGAGATTATGCGCTACCTTGTTTTATTATTGCTAAAGAATTAAAGAAAAGTCCACATAATATTGCTTTAGAATTAAAAGATAAATTAACCCAAATAAATATTAAAGAAGATCATAAACATTTTGAATTGATAAACAACGTAGGACCTTATTTAAATTTTTATGTCAATAAAGAAGTATATATTAAAAATATTTTACATAAAATTAGTACGGAAAAATACACTTATTGTGCAGGAAAATATGATAAAAGTATTGTATTGATAGAATCGCCAGGTCCTAATACTAATAAACCATTGCATCTTGGTCATTTAAGAAATATGCTTCTAGGTCAAAGTATATACAACATATTAAAATTTGTTGGCAAAAGTCCATACATCGTTAATGTAATTAATGATCGTGGAGTACACATATGCAAGTCAATGCTTGCATATCAAAAATTTGGTTTAAATGACACTCCAGAGATTACACATACAAAATCTGATCATTTTGTTGGAGATTATTATGTTAAATATAACCAATTAGAAAAAGACAATCCAGCAATCGAGCATGAAGTTCAAGATATGTTAGTCAAGTGGGAAAATAATGATTCTGAAGTTAGAGCGTTATGGGCTAAAATGAATAGTTGGGCATTAAAAGGTTTTAGAGAAACATACAGCAGTTTAGGATTCAATATTGATAAAGAATATTTCGAAAGTGAAACATATCTTCATGGCAAAGATATAATAGTCGATGGTTTAAACAAAGAATTATTCGAGAGAGATGATACTGGTTCAATAATTGCTAATTTGGAATCAAAAAATCTAGGAAAGAAAGTCTTATTGAGAGCTAACGGTACTTCAGTATACATCACTCAAGATATTTATATGGCTAAGAAGCGTTATGAAGATTACAAGTTTGATGAAATGGTGTATGTTGTTGGTAATGAGCAAGAACATCATTTCAAAGTATTGTTTGAAATTTTTAAAAAATTGAACTGGAATTTTGGAGATAAATGTTATCACTTCTCCTATGGAATGGTTGAACTTCCCGAAGGTAAGATGAAATCAAGAGAAGGCAATGTAATCGATACCGATAATTTATTATTAGAAGTTAAAAATATGTGTATTGAAGAATTACGTAAAAGATATGATAATTTATCTGATGAGGAATTACATCTTAGGTCTGATATAATTGCTTTAGCTGCCGTAAGATTTTTCTTCTTAAAGTTTGATCCATTAAAAAATTTTGTATATAATCCTAAAGAATCTTTAAGTTTTGATGGAGAGACGGGACCTTATATAGAATATAGTTATGCTCGTATAAATAGTGTATTCAAAAAATTTACTGAAAAAGAATCAATAAACAACTTAGACGAATATTTTAAAAATGTAGATATATCTTTATTAAAAGAGAGTAATGAATTCGAATTAGTTAAAATATTAGATAAATTTTCAAATAGTGTTGATGACGCTGCCAAAAATTTTAAACCTTCAAGTGTTGCACATTATTTACTAGAATTATCACAGAAATTCAACGAATTTTATCATGCGAATCCTATACTAACATCTGAAAAAAATATTATGAAATCCAGACTTTATCTAATATATAATGTTCAGATTGTTCTAAAAATCGGATTAAATTTATTAAATATCCAAGAAATTGAGGAAATGTAAATATATTTAGATAATACATAAAAACAATATATGGTGTTTTTTATTCAATATGGAAATTTCAAAATATAAAAATAAAATTCCTGCAAACATTTACGCGAAGCTAGAACCTCGTATAAAGACATTTAGGCCTGCACAGTTTAAAGCGATAGATGCAGGAATATTTCAGGATAAAAATTTACTAATATGCACTCCCACAGCATCAGGTAAAACACTTGTTGCTGAACTTGCTATAATGAATGCAATATTTCATGATAAGGGAAAATGTGTATATGTCGTTCCATTAAAAGCTTTGGCATCAGAAAAATATGAACATTTCAAGAGAACACACGCGTTCAAAACCGCAATAACCTCAGGAGATATCGATAGTGACGATTCATATCTCGACAAGTATGACCTTATAATTACTACAAGTGAAAAATTTGATTCATTAATTAGACATAAAACTCCGTGGTTAAAAAAAATCAAGGTCGTAATTATTGATGAAATACACTTACTAAACGATTCTAGCAGAGGACCGACACTCGAAATATTAATAACAATATTACGTAGAGTATTAAAAAACTTGCAAATCATTGGTTTAAGTGCAACTATAGGTAATCCGTCGGAACTTGCAGAATGGCTTGATGCGGATTTAATATTAGATGATTGGAGACCTGTACAATTAAAGAAAGGCATTTATTTAGATAATAGTATTGAATTTTACTAATTTACTGAATCTGTCTATCGGAATATATTATTGGCGCTAGTTTTTTAATTTTCATGAATCCTGCGGTATAAAACGGTATGCTAGCTTCTGTTTTCATGAAATCTTTCGTAATATAATGCTCTGTATAGCATAACGCATCCTCTAATAATTCTTCAACAAAATTATTTGTGTGTGGAAGGTTAATTGCACTTGCATAAACGCTAGATGCCCACATCCATAACTTTAATAAATTTTGTTCTATATCCTTATCTCCTAAAGTTTCTTTACCCATGAAATTATAACTTTGATCACCAAATTTTACAATTATAGGCGTATCATCTTTACTCTTAATGCTTTTACGCCATATGCTATTAACGTAATAATCATATGAATCCCATGTTATTGCATTAAGTAATTTTTCACCGGTCAAATTACCATAATTTTTAGAATTTATTAATTGATGTAGATTTTTATGTATTTTATACATAGGAGAATCTTTGTTTGGATCTTCTTTCATATAAGCTATTAAAAATTCATTAAATACTGATTTGGTGAATGCTTTGCCTTGTTTATCAACAACAGTATAAGCATATTTTGCTATTTCACTATATAGATTTGTTAATGTGTTAACACTTTTAGTTAACGTATTATCTTGTGGTAAGAAATCATTGCCTAAACCTTCTGTGTTATACAGTCCGTAAGGTTTTCCTGTTGATGAATTAATTACTATTCCGGATAGATCTTCTTTGAAATCGTGTAAGAATGCTACAGCCACTCTAAAAAATTCGTTATGATTTTTAGGTATATGTCCTTTTTCTTGTAAGAAGTATATTATTCCTGCAGTGCCAACCCAATGTCCTAATATTGAAATACCACATTTACGTGTTAGTTGATGATGCATTGCTAATGCTGCAGCTTTAACAATATATTGCGAGTATTGGCCAAATTTGTTGCGAATATTCACACCAACATTTGATTCAATATCATTTACTAATGAATCAATACTTTCACTGCAATTAATTTTTGGAGTAAAATATTTGTCTAACGCCTTAAAATCTGGATCGTTATCTATAAGAACACGCATATCAGATAATATTGTTGGAGCTTGTGGATTATGCGAACGTAAATTTTTAGAATTAAAATTAACACTACTAATAAACGAATTAATATGCTCTCTCATATCATTAGCATTAGTTGTATATAAAAAATGTAGCAATTCCATATCGGGTGGAGACAATTCAACTATACTCCGATATACTTTGCTTGCAGCAACATACCTAGAATCAGACCGTAATCTCTGCATATCTTCGTTATAACGCATAAAAATACCCCTAACAAGTATATACTATATAGTAGTAAAACATATCGATTTATATATTTTGTTATGTGATTAACGAAAATTTTATGAGAATAATGTTATAATTCCGATATTCGTGAGTTAGAATTTATTAACGTGAAAATAAGCATAATTCTATGGATGATAAAAAATTATTAGATATTGCATTAGTCACGGCAATCATAGGAATACTTATTCTAATTATAATGTCATATTACGAGTTTATTCCAGAAAAAGTTTTTAGCGATTTAACATCAAAAGATGTTGGTCAAAAAGTTAAGATGCAAGGAATAATTAAAAGTTTGAAATATTATGATAGCGGCACATCTATAAGATTAGAACAGAAATGTAATATAGATATTTGGATATTCAGTAACATTACAAACCTTTCTAAAGAAAAAAATGCCATATTCGAAGGCAAAATCGACGAATATAACGGTAAATTAGAATTAATTGCTGACAAAGTAACTATAGAGAAATAAAATGATACTTATTGAAATAATTATGGCCATAATTTTCGGAATACTTACAGGAATAATCTCTGGCATCACACCAGGCATTCATATTAATATGATCTCATTAATTGTATTAAGCATTAGTAAGGTTATAATCGAACAATTTCAATTAAACATAATAATTATAGGAGTATATATCATTGTTGTTGGTGTTACTCATACTTTCCTTGATGCTCTTCCATCAATATTCTTAGGTGCTCCAGATGAAAATACTATATTAGGAGTACTTCCAGGACATAGATATTTACTTCACGGAAATGGATTAATGGCTGTTAAATTATTTACCATAGGATCGTTTTTTGGACTAGTAATGGGAATAATACTTTTTCCGATATTATATCTTATAACTAAATATTCTTATGAAGGTTTAGAAAAATATTTTGTTATAATATTAATAGCTAGTGTTATATTTATGTTATGGCGCGATAATAAAAAATTATGGGCAATCACAGTATTTACATTAAGCGGAGTTCTTGGACTTGCAGTATTTAGTGTTAATATGAAAGATCCATTATTCCCGTTATTGTCTGGATTGTTCGGAATTTCCACATTAATAATAAGCATCAATGATAATAATCATATTCCAAAACAAAATCATGAAACATATACTAAATTAGAGGTTAAAAAAACTTTTTTAAGTTTGATTGCAGGAAACATCTCAGCATTTATAGTCTCAACATTTCCCGGACTTAGTAGTAGCATTGCAGCAGTTATTAGTGTACAATTTTTTAAAGATTTAGGCGATAAAGGTTTTATGATATTAATGGGATGTATAGGAACATCAAGTTTTGTACTAAGTCTTGTAGCATTATATACAGTAAATAAAGCAAGAAACGGTGCAGTAATAGTAATATCGAAATTAATTCCAGAAATCACCTTGAATGTTGTAATAATATTTTTAGTATCAGCACTAATAGCAGGAGCAGTATCAGTATATTTAGCATTATGGTTTGGAAAAATATTTTCTAGAATTATTTCAAAAGTAAATTATAAAATATTAGTTATAAGTATAATTGCGTTCGTCACAACACTCGTTTTGGTATTAACGTCATGGACTGGGTTGTTAGTATTAATAACATCAACTGCAATAGGACTTATACCAGGAATTGTAAAGGTACAGAGAACACAATCAATGGCGTGTCTAATAGTTCCTGTAATAATATATTTGCTATAATTAACTATGTGGAGAAACAAGAGATATTGCGTCTGTTTTGTGATTTTTTACATAATCATGTACAACTTCTGCCATATTTAAAGTTAAAAGTCCTTCTATAAGTTTTAATTCAAGAGGTGATAATAATACATTTGGGGTGGCAATACCGTTTTGAAACAGCGGCAAGGGTAAATCACCAATCATTTTTGGAATAGCAGATAATTTTAATGTATGTACTTTATTTGAATCTTTATGTGTTGTCCGTAGATAATATTTATCTAGATAATCACTGGCGTGATTAATTTCTTTTCTTGCAGACGATGTTAATCCAAATTCATCAATACTTATCAATCTAGAAACTGCGTGACGTTGACCGATGAATCCTTCATGGGCATCTACAAAACTACATCCTAAATCAATATAATATATGTATGGTGTAGTGGAAGAATGTGTAAATTGATAATTATCAGGATCTAGAAGTGTATAATTTTGGTTCTTGTTCGATACATCACCAATCATTAGCAAGTCTCTATAAACTTTTTCTTGAGCCATCTCTTTAAGCATTAGACCAGTATCTACACATTTTGGTAACTGAGCTAATTCTGAGAGTAAATAAGATTTTTTTGTTGGATCTAGAGGTTTCTTTTTTAGCGATGTATCAGCATATGTGAATGATACAGAACTATGATTATTGTTAATTAATAAAAAATATCTTGGCACTTCAAGTCCGAAATATTTTGCTATAGCTAATGTAATTGCCTCATATACTGGCTGATTGTAAGGCTTAAACGGATGATATTTTGGAAGTTGAGAACCATTGCAATACTTTAAATAAAAATCTAAAGTTTGTCCTCTAAAGGGTACTTTACATCTTCCACCAGGATTTGAACCTTTCTTTTCAGATGTGATTAATATATTAATCATAATTTTACGAAGAATAGTGCGTTTATAAATTTTTGGTTTTATACTACTTGAAAGTGACGATGTATTATTTTCTTTTCAATCATAACCTTTTTTCGCGTTGTTCAAAACTGTTTCGTCATACGAAACATTTTTAAATTAACCTTTTCTCCTTTAAGGTATGGAAGGAACAATCGTTAACTATCGTCGAAACAGCACTGGTCAGACTAATAATCATTTAGTTGTTAAAGTAGCTGAAATAGATTCTAAGGATAAGGCAAGTAAACTTGTTGGTAAGAAAGTAATATTCAATACAGGTAAAAAAGATATTGTTGGTAAAATTAATGCTATACACGGTAATAGTGGAGCGTTAAGAGCAGTCTTTACTCAAGCAATGCCTGGACAATCTATCGGTCAGAAAGTAAAAATAGAATAAATTATATAACATTTCTCGCACAAAAATAGAAAGCTTTATATATATCTCACTCTAGATTTTATTAAAAAACTAATGGGTGATTACGTATGGCAGATATTGTTATAATACCAGTTATAATTATAGGCTTAATACTAGCAATTCTTGAAATAATATTTGTTCATCAAGATGAAGCTGGAATGCATCCGTTAGGACATGCACTACACGCAATTCCTATCATGTTTGTATTTATTTTTATCAGTATGAACATCGGTTACGTCACTAGCTTATTCAAGTGGACTCCGAGTATTTGGATTACTATAGGAATAAGAGTATTAATTGGTATAATCGCTGCCATTAAAATTAGTGCAGCTGCAGCTGTAGCAGGCAGAGTTGGCGAAAAGTTACCACATACATTAACTATCGCAGTACTAATAATGATTGCACCATTCGCTTGGGAGATGGCATTATGTTCAATACCATTTATTAAAACATTACCAATGAATGGATGTCCAGCAATTGTTAAATAATTTTTTTAAGTTTTAAAAATAGATTGAAATGTCGAGGTGGAGTTGAATGCGTAAAAATTTTCGTGTACTGCCAATAATGGCACTAATAGTATTATTCTCTATACCTCTCGTTTTCGGTGCAACAAATTTATTAGATAAAATTCTCGAACCTATAGCTAAAAATGTAGATATTGCTCAAACATATTTTAGATATGCACCATTCATTGATGCAGTATTATATTTTATACTATTTATCGGTGTAGCCAATAGTGCACTTGGTGAAAAATTCAAAGAACATAAGACCATACCTATAATCATCGGAGTAATACTCGGTATTGGAATGGCAATATTTGAGAGACAATCAGGATTCAATCTTGGAATGTTAGCACCATTTGCAGCATTAATATTCTTCTTAATATTCGGTATTGGCGTATATACGTGGACTAAAAATCTTGGTGGAAGTAAACTTGCAGCATTCTCAGTAGGATTTATTACAATGTATATACTTGTGACTTGGATGGCTCCAAAATTAAAAGAATACATTGAAAGTCAATCACTCCTTTCTGGAATATGGAATGCATGTTTCATCATCGCGCTAATCGGACTAATAATAGGCATAGGCGCAATATTCAAAGGTTTCAGGAGCGGAAGTACACAATTAGGAAGAGCAGAAAATAATGAACGTAGCGAAGAGAAACGTAGAAGAAAACAATTAGAGAAAGAACAAAAGTTTGCAAACAAAGTTAACAGTTTAGATTATGATGTGCAACAGCTAGAAGGTAAAATTCAGAACTTGGAAAATTTAGAAGAAAGATTTGAGAGTAATGATAAATTAAGCCGAGATGAACAAGTTAAACTATTACAACAACTAGAAATTTCATTGCAAAACGCTTGGAAGTTACAGAAGGCAATTCAACAAATACATAATAACACATCTAATCCAGCATATGCACAATATCAGTCACAATTACAAACTTATTCTGACACATTACGAAATTATACAACTAAATTAAAAGATACAGTTCTAAATTTACAAAAATCTATTGAGAAATGTAAAAAAGATACCGATACTACGCTATCTACAATAGATAAAGAATTCAAAGAAGATGTTGAAAAATTATTCAATGAAAATAACGCAATAATAAAAGATATTCAAGAGGATATAGATGAACTTAAGGGTACACCAATATATCCTACATTGCTAGCAGATTTTAACAATTTAAATAAAGAAGTTAACTTAGAATTACAGGAAGATATTATTGTAAAGGATAGCGAGAAAACTATAATAGACCAAACTAAACGTATGCAAGATGTTGATAATGAAAATCTTAAAGACATCAATAAAATTGTAAATCTACTAACTACTGATCCATTAACAAACATCAGTATGGTTGATGTCGCAAAAAAAACTATAAATCCTATAAAATTCTCTCTTATTAGAGATCAGACATTATCCGAAGTGGAAAAATATCTGAAAAAAATTAGAGGTAGAACTCAAGAGATAGTAGCTATCGAAACTAGTAATGCTATAATGCTAACTAGAAAACGCGAAAGAGTTAAAGAGTTATTAACAACGGAAACAGATTTAGTTAAGAAGTATCCAGCATTCATAGATAAAATAGAAGATGAAATATTCAAATTGTATGCTGCTGAAGATAAATTGTTTGACGAAGTAGCTAATAATTTAATGAACAATGTAGCTAAAAAGCTTATTATGGATCCTAACATTGATCCTGCAACGATAAATCTTAATCCATTTGTTGCTGCAGTAGGTGCGGAAGAAAGTATAATTATTACACAAATACCAAAGAAAACTAATAAGACAAGAATTGAATTATTGGAATTCATAAAAGCTGCTAATAAATTTATCAAGAATTTTAGCACAGTTGATAGAAAAACTAAGATTACTAAAATCAATCAAAACAACCAAAAACTATTAACTAAATTTGCTAGTGATTTAGTTAATGCTATACAGAAACGTCAAGAATTAGTCATAAAAAACGCTCGTAAAAAGAAACCATAAACAAGTAATATGAATATTCGCAAGTTATCATTATATATATTTTCGATTTTGATCTTAAGTAGTTCTGCGTACGCTTTAACTTTTGATCTAATTTCTATTCTTCATCCATTTAGTGGATTAGATATAGCAGGATTTTACATGCGATTTTATGAATTTATTGATGCAATAATATATTTCTTACTATTCTTAAGTATAGGACAAATTGCATTCTTAAAGGCTTTTGCAAATAATAAAAAAGAGGCAAAAACTATTGCCGTTGCTGTAGCTTTAGCATTAACATTTTCAATGGTTATGCTTGAAACATATACTAGTTTCTATCTAGGAAAACTTGAACCTATAGCTTTAATAGTATTTTTATTAATACTGGCCATGTTACTATATAATTTATTGCTCGGGTTATTTACTGGCGATAATGCTAAGAATGTTAGTGCATCGTTAACATATCTCATAATTTACGGTTTAATGGTTGTACCTTTTGGTAGATTATATCAATGGATAGACCAAAATGTTCCTTTATTATCCGGAGTATTAGCTTTAGCCGCTATAACTGCATTCATATATTTACTTATTCAAATGTTTAAATTATTTGGTGGTGCTGGAACTGGATCAACAACTGGCCCTACCGGACCACAAGGACCTCAGGGAGCGGCAGGACAAGTAGGACCTGCAGGCAATCTTGGACCTGTTGGACCACAAGGAAATCTTGGTGGTACAGGAGTTGGTACAAATAATAATAACACATTAACTATTACTAGTCCTCAAGCTTATTCACATCATCTTCCTAGAACTAATATTCCTGTAAGTTTTAATGTTGCTGGTCAAGGATTTGCCGCAAATTTTGATTATAATGTTAGATTAAATAATCAAGATCATAGCGGTAGAGTTAGAAATGTTAATGGACAAACAATTAATTACGCACCGTTCAATAATCTTGTCAATACTGGTGGTTACATGATAGAAATAACTGCTTATCAACCAAATACTGACACTGTTTTAGTCCGTGCCAACTTACTATTTTTTATTGATGCACCTCAAGCTGCTAATAATAGAATTGAAGCATTAAACAGATTATTAACAATTTTACAAGCCAGGGCTTCAGAATATGCTGATTTATCTAGATTATTAGTACAATTACATCGTGGACAAGTACAAAACAGGGTTGAAGATCCTCAAATGTGGACTGCTTTACATGACTTGCATGATAGATTAATTAATGGTATTGCAGATTTTAATCAAGGTATGAATAATTTGTTTAATGATCCAACATATCCTAACCTGACAGCTCAAGACTTAGAAGTAATTTATATAGCATTCCAAAGATTTGCATTTATGTGTAATGCATTCATGATATATTATCAACAATTTGGAGCAGCATATAATAATAACAATGCTCCACTACCAAACAATCCGTTCAGGCAATAATAAAATGGCTAACACAAAAACTATAAAAGAAACTTTGAAAGATATTAATAACTTACGCACTAAGACATTAGAAGAATGTAAGATTAAGATGTTAAAGAATGTAGAATTATCATTATCAAAAACTAAAGATGAAAAGTTTAAAGGTAGATTTTCAGTTTTAATGGATGAATTAAAGAATAAGGGTATTGAAAAAATTAAGGAATTACCAGAATTGATATATGTTACTCCTAGTGTAGGTTCTGATAATGAACTACAAAATGTACTTGGTACTATAGTTAAAGAGTTTAAGTCTTCTGGTGAAAAATTACGTTTAGAAACTGTAAAATATATGCAAAAACATCCTAAAAATACTATACTTAATAACATAGTTAAACTGGTTACTGCTAATCAAATTAATGGATTAAAAGTTATTGATGAAGCAGGTAAACTACTTAATGATAAAGATCGTAAAATTAAGGGTGTGGGTGAAGATATATCACAATTAGGTATAAAATATGAGTATTATTACGAATTGTTAATGACGCTTGAAGGATGTAAAGATCGCGCGGCGATGTCTCAACAATTCTTAAAAAATAGGGATGCACTCGAAACATGGATTGGTAAAATGTCCGGTACAAACAAAAGAACACCTAAAGCTATTTTTAACAAATTAGGCTTATTATTGCCACAAGGTTAGAATTCTAGTTCTTTTCTAAAAGTGTAAAGCATTATCTTATCCTCACTTTCTTGTAAAAAACCTACAATGATATGTTCGGAAATATACCTTAAAAAATCATTTAAACTTTCCGTATTGTGATATAAATAAGTCTTATGATTGCCGTTTATACCGCATATATCTGCTTTATCAGCATTGATAAAAACTCTATCAAATGATATATCTTTACTATTAAATCCTTGATCTAATAAATATTTTTGTCCAGCGCATTTTAATTTTTTTGGTTCTGAAAACTTGGATAAATCTTCATCAGAATCTACGGATATGTCAACTACGTTCATGCTTATAATCTTTTTTGATAATAAAGAGGTAAATTTTTCCATATATTCCTTTTGTAACGTTTTTTTGGAAAGTTTTTGTAGTAAATTGCTATATTTAATATTCTCTCTATGATAAAGTGTTGAATCTAGCTTCAATTGTACACTATCGAATAACTCTTTTGATAGTATTGAATCATGTTGTCCTTTAGAATATATGTCGTTAAAACGTAATTCTCCAATGTATGTACGATTTTTTAATATACTGATTAATCCTTTTGTTGTTAAATCGTATTTTATTGCCAATTTACTTAGACTTATATTATTATTTAGGTATGTCTCGAATATTTCTCTCAGTTTATCACACTTTTCAGGATCTGATATGATATTGCCATCAACAATTTTATAGCCATATGCTGCTTTAGTTACTGTGCCGCCTTCACGTGCTTTTTCTGACATTCCAAATTTTGTTCTTTCACTGATTATGTCTCGCTCGAATTCTGCGAATGATGAAATTATGTGAAACATTAATTTACCAGCCGCACTTGCCGTTTCTATCTTGTCTTGTAATGAAATAAAATCTATTCCAATGTCTTTAAGTTTCTCAATAGTTAAGATTAAATCTTTTAAGCTTCTACTAAATCTATCAAGCTTATATACTATTACTGCATTAAACTGTTTATTTTCAGCATCTTTAAGCAATTGTTGCAATGCTGGCCTATGTTTCATATCTTTAGCAGATTTTCCTTCATCTTTATAGATCTTGTAAATATCATAATTCATATTTTTAACATATCCTGTTAATGATTCTTCTTGAGCCCCCAAACTATATCCTTCTTTAGCTTGTTCGGCAGTACTAACTCTAATATAAATCGCAGCTTTTGGTTTTCGGCCCATACCTTGAGAAATTACAACAGATTTTCGTGCCATAACTCACCTTTGCTACTGATAAAACAAGTATTTTGTTTACTTAGGGAACCCTAAGTATATAAATTTTTCGAATAATAGCAAAATAACAGTTAAAACAACAAAAAATAAGAATAAATAATTTAATAAAAAACTAAATAATTTAAGCAGATAAATATTAACAAAGCAAGATAAATATTTCTAGATTTGATTAAATAATTTAATCACAACATATTAAACAATAAAAATAGTGTTGTCACTATAAAATCGTAAAATTTAAATACTAGTTATGCTTTATATACTTATAGAGGGAATAATTATGGATGATCAAGCTATAAAATACGGTTTTGCAGGAGCTGCAGTTTGTGGAGCAGGTTTATTAGCATTTGCACTATTTAGTTGTAGACCACATTATCATTCTATACCGCATAATCAACCAGTAACTCAACCTATTAATATTACAATTAACAATTATGTAAGTAATCCAAAACAAATACAAGCAACACCAGCACCACAACCAAAAGTAACTACAGAATCAATAGACAAACCAGTCCAGGAAACAATAGTAAGATACGTTCCTGTACCAATGATCGACGTTGAATTCATTAGCGGAAGTCCATTCTATCAAGGCAGAGGATTAATTCACAGAGACGGCGGATATTTTTATGCTGACGGATTTGGCAATGTTTCAGCAGGAATAAACATAGGAAATGCAGGTTTTAGACAACACAGACATAATAACTTTAATCCTTATATGAGACAATCTCAAGTATATGGAACACCACGTCATTTAAGACAACATAGATAAATAAATATAACTTTTCTTATATTTTTTAATTTTTGATTAAAATATAATAGCACAAATATAACAAAATTAATTCTAAAGATATTAATCTTTAATTAAAATATTTAATCAAAAAACATAAAATTAAACACAAAATATTTAATTTTCGATTAAAACATATAATCAAATATAAATAAAACAAAAAACTAAAGGATTTAATCAATAACTAAAATTTATCGCTTTATTTTTGTTTTTAATCCACTAAAAAAATCAGCAAAAACAACATATAGCGCTTTAAGCTCTTTTTTACCAAGATCAGTTAAAACATATACTTTTTTTCTGCCATTTCTACGATAAAATATCAGTTTTTGTCGACGTAAACGCTTCAAAGCTGGATAGATTGTTCCAGGTGTTAAAACAGTGTTTCTACGCTCACCGATAGCTAATGCAAGTTCATCGCCAGAAGAAGGCCTATCGTCGAGTTCATGAAGTATAAAAAAACTTAGAAAACCCTTTAATTCAATATATTTTGGTATTAACTTTTTTGAGTTATTTTTTTGTTTTTTCACAATTTACAATATATTGACATATTTATATATTTTGTTATTTAAGATTTTTATCGACGATAAAATAAATAAGTAAATTATTTTCAATTTTTTGTATTTATTGCTAATACAATATATTGTTTATACTATATATTGATAATCCAATATACTAAATTAAGGAAAAAATTTCAAACAAAATTTTATAAAAAAATTCATGAAAAATTTAGTAAAATCTAATAAATAATATTTTTCGAATATAGAGCATAAAATATAATAAAATTATACTGTTAAGCACAAACATAAAACATAAAGTGAGTGATAGTAGCTAAAACTTTTAATCAGAAATAATAAGTTATTTTTTATAAAGTATTAAGAGAATATAAACAAAAAAATAGAGACATCATAAAATAGTGTGTTTAAAAGAAATTTTTCAAACTCTTCTCATATATGCCTTTGGATACAGATTCATGAATTTTTATAAGGTTTTCTTTGGTTTGTAACTCCCTGAAACGTGGATCTATATTAAAATGCCATTCTGAACCTATCTTCTCTCTAGTTATAGGTATCTTTTTATCTAATAAAGAGGATAATAACATCTTTATTGTATCTGTTTCTAAAGCTAGTTTCTTTGTTAAAAACTTATATTGTAATGGTTCTTTTTCCCCAAAAACATATAGTGTTAAGAACAATTTCTGCTCATCCAAGCTTAATATAATATTTGAAAAGTGAGACTTGTCGTTTAATAGAAGACTATTTTTGAACATTTGTAGTTCATCAGTAATTTCTTTAATCTTTTCGTACTTATTTTCGAGGCCAGAAATGTATTCAAATGCTGATTGTAACTCTGTTGTTAATTCGTTAATACTCTCTAAATGTTCATCACGTTCTTCTTTAATTTTTTCAAATGCTTCACGCAATTTTTTATCGTCGAACATTTAATCCCCCAAATAATAGGATTTTAATATTCTTTTTAAAGATTATCATTTAAAATCATTCATAGTAAGATTTTCTCACTTTGTTCGAAACTGTTTTCTTCAAGAAAACATAAAAAATGCATGCATTTTTGGGCTTTGAAACTCTGTCGACGGAGTTTCAAAACATTTATAAATAAACCCTATTTCCTCATAATTATGGAATTAAAGGTTATTGAGAAAGGTAAAAAGAAGATAATATTTGATATAGTTGGTGCAGATCATACATTTTCTGGAGCTTTAAAGAAGGAATTATGGAACGATAAGGCTGTAAAAGTTTCAGCATACAATGTTGAACATCCATTAATTGGTGTGCCAAGATTTATTGTCGAGACTGATGATAAGGATCCTGAAAAGGCTTTACTTGATGCTGTTAAAAGATTAGAGAAGAAGAATGAGTCTTTCTTGGAAGATTTTAAGAAGATAAGATTATAAATTCTAGTTTTTTGTGCTTACTTTAGCATGATTCATAACCTATAAAAACTACATGATATTTATAGTTTTATGAACAAAAAAGATCAAGCATTACTTCTTAAGTTAGCACGTAATACTTTAGAAGCATCATTTAATGATACTGATCCAGATACTTCTAATATAGGGCATTTAACACAACTTAGAGGATGTTTTGTGACATTACATAAACATAATCAACTTCGTGGCTGTATAGGGTTTCCTAGACCTGTAATGCCTTTATATGAGCAAATTATTGCTGCTAGTAAAGCTGCAGCTTTTGATGATCCAAGATTTCCTCCATTAAGTAAAGATGAATTAAAGGATATTGTTATTGAAATATCAATACTTACGAGGCCAGAACTTTTAAAGGCTAAATCTTCTGATGAATATCTGAAAAATATTAATATTGGTAAAGATGGGTTGATTATTCAAGGTCGTAGTTCTGGACTATTATTACCGCAAGTTGCTGTCGAGTATAAATTTACTCCTGAAAAATTTTTAGAATCTGTTTCTGAAAAGGCTGGAATGGATAAAGATGATTGGAAGAATTTAAGTAATAAAATATATACTTTTAGAGCTGAAATATTTAGTGAAGATGACAAGTAATTAATCAAATCTAGATGAATCTATTTTCCAAATCTTCTTCCACGCTGTTCAAATTCTTTTAAAACATTAATTAAGTCTTCTTTAGTGAATTCTGGCCATGCTTTATCTATAAAAAATAACTCTGTATATGATGATTGCCACATTAAAAAATTACTCAACCTCTTTTCTCCACCAGTTCTTAATATTATATCCGGCTCCGATGATATATACAGATGTTCTTCTACTGTTTTTTCAGTGATTTTTTCAGGTTCTATAGTCCCATTTTGAACTTCTTGTGCTATTCTCTTCATTGCATCTGTTAATTCTTCTCTTCCACCATATGCAAGTGCAAAATTTATTATGAATTTATTGTTATTTTTTGTTTTTTCAATGATTCTATCAATTGCCTCAACTACATCCTTAGGAAACAAAGTATATCTTCCCACAACATTAACTTTAATGCTATATTCTTCTATTCTTGGATCATTATAGAATTTATTGAATGCATCTTTTATTAGATTCATTAAGTAGTCAAACTCTTGTTTTGGCCTATTAAAATTTTGTATGGAGAATGTGTATAATGTTAACTCTATTATTCCTAAATCTTTTGACCATTCCAGTAATTCTTCAACTTTTTGTACACCATACTCGTGTCCTTTCCATGGTTCTAACATTAACTTCTGAGCGAATCTTCTGTTTCCATCAAGAATTATTGCTACATGTTTAGCAGTGTTCATGTTATACCTTTAACGCTTCTTTCCTTTACGTAATTTTAGTTTACTGAAGAATCCATATGAACCATCATCATCTGCTAATTTTTCTATTTCCTGCATCTTTCTAGATTCTTCTCTTACTTCGTATTTTTCTGCCACTAAATCTATTAATTCTGGCTGTATTTTTAAAATATCTTTTAATGTTAAGAATCCTTCAAGTTTCTTCTTATTGACTACTGGTAATTGTCTTATATTGTTATCACGCATTAATATTAATGCATCATATACGTCTTTTTCTGGCGTTATTGTCATTAAATTTGATGATAATATATCTTTTAATTTTAATTTTTTAGAATCTAAACCTTTTGCTACACATTTTCTTACTACATCTTCATCAGTTACTATTCCTACAGGTTCATTATTTTCTACTATTAGTAAACTATTAACATTTTCTCCAGCCATCAATTCTGCTGCATCTTTTAAAGTCATATCTCTACTTGCAACTATTGGTTTATTAGTCATTATGTCTACTACTTTATAACCTGTTTGCATTATCAATCACCAATATTAGCATTTTAATATTCTTTAAAAATGTTATTAAATATAGCTTTTTACGCTATTTTCACATTCTCTAAATCAATAATTTATCAATATCTCTACATCTTTACCGAATATTCCTTTTAATTGCTCAAATATTACTTCTTTAATAAATGTCTTCTGTACAATATCCGTACTTGCTATGGCCTTTTCAAGCTCTTCTAATGAACTTTCTTTAATGTCTGTTAATCTGCCTTCAGATGTAACTGTGGCCTTACTTATCTCTTTATCTTCATTATCAATGTCATGTATTATGAATGCAGTCTTATTTAGTAAGATTATCTCTCCAAACCTGTTGCCGTGTTTTACCCTGATTTTTACCTTTTCTAGTTCCCTGCCACGTTTTCTTTGGATATATTCTACTAAGAATTTTATTAATTCTCTGGCATCCTTATTTACTTGATACACTTCTGTCTTGCTTAATTTTTTAGCATCATAATCCTTTTTCGCTTTTGTTATATCTCGTAACATTCTTAAATATTTTTCTGGCATTAAACCTTTGTGTACAACTTCGGACTCAAATATTTTTATCATGTCTAAGTCAGAAACTTTTTCTCTGCCTTCCATTTTTAGTATATCTCTAACAATGGTTACTACACCTTCATAATTGTGAACTATTGTTTCTTCTTCTTTTAATTTTTCAATTTGTTTGAATAATTCATTTAATCTCTTCAAATATTTTTTAGAATCTTCAACTAACGAGTCTACTTCTTTACCCGTAGCAAACTTTTTATCACCATGCTCTATGTCTTTTCGTATTTTTAGTATTCTCTCTAGTATTGTAACATACTCTTCTTCCAACATCTTCTCTTTTTTTACGAATATCTCTCTTAACATTTCTGGTGTTTCCTTTGGTGTTGGTGGAGGTAGGCCATATAACATTATTGCTGCTTGTGTAGGAGTTAATGTTGCCCAAAAGAAGTCTTCTGTTGCTATTTCTGTTAATTTAAAGCTAACTCGTTCTAGGATTTGATCTCCTGAATGCATGAACATGTCTATTGCTTCCTGTGATGGTTTTACTCTGCCCATTTGTAGTAATTGTTTCCATGGCATAAATATTCCACGATCATAGAATGGGACTCCATCTCTTAAGAATGTGAATATTACAGGATTAGCTTCTTTTACTGAATCCCAAAAATCTGTCAAAATGTATACTTGAATATTGATCTTATTTTCTATACCTGTCATTTTTCCAGCATCAATTCCCATTCCTATAATTATTGCTCTTAACTTATCTTTTAATTCTGCTCTGGTCATCTTTTTAACATCAGTATCATCTATTACGATAAATACATCTATATCTGACTTTGCTGTAGCCTTGCCCTGAATTAATGACCCGCCCATTACATAACATACAATATATTTCTCGAATTTTTTTAGTACCATTGTCTTATGTACTTCTGCAATTTTTATTGCGGCCATCATTCCTTTATCATATACTGGCATGCTCATCGCTATTGCTTGTAAGTAATCATATTTTCCATCATAACATGATTGCCATAGTTCTGTTAATAATAGTGTTTCGATAGCTAATCTCTTATCTATCTCTTCTGCCATTGATTGCATTATTGTTGATAATTTCTCTTTTAACTCTTCTTTAGACATCTTTTTACTATCACTATCATCAACTAATGCTAATAAGTATATCTTATTTTTATCCACAGGTATTTCCTTACCTGTTTCTGGATTTACTTCCGGTTTTGGTGGTGGAAGTAACGAAATTCCGAGAACATAATCTGAAAATTTATCTAATACTTTTTTTTGAAATCTATCTAATTTATCTTTTATTTCAGTTAACTTTTTCTTTGCCTCTTCAGGCATGTCTGCTGGCAATTGTGCATCTAAACCTATTGGTGCTGGAACATTATTTTTATATTCTTTAGAATAATCTTTAACAACTTTATCCCTCTTCTTAGCCATAGTATCACCCACTGTAAACTAAAATTAATTAAAAGAGAATTATTTATAAATCTATTGATTTAAAATAATAAAGATAAAAGCTGTATAAGTATAAAAAATTAATAAAAAAGAGAATTATTTCTTTTTGGCTTCTTTATCATCTTCCTTCTTATCTGGAACTTTATACTCATTTAAAGCATTTTCTATACTTTGTTTGTAATGCTGCGTCAAGCTTGATAGTAGGAAGTTGTAGTTTGTTTTTAGCTGGTTTTGCTTGTATTTACTTAATGCACTCTTTAGATGTGGATTCTTTTCTAAATGGTATTCTGCTATACCCTTAACAACACTCTCATCACGTTTTAGTATATCTCTTATTGCATGATCTATTTTTGATTCTAATACCGATTGTTGTTCTGACTCCATCATCACTTCTAATACTTCTCTAAGTTTTCCTTTCTTAAACATCTTTTCTACAGCTTCTTCATCCATTCCTTTTTCTTTAGCATACTGCTGTAAAAATTCTCTAACATGTGATGTGTAATGGTGTCTATCATTTTTATCTTCACTTACGTTTGGATGTTTAGAACTCTTTCTGAATTTTATTAATGCATCTGCTAGAACATTTATTCCCTGATCATAATCTTTTATTCTCTTACCTTTTAGAACACTTAATGCCTCTATTCTTGCTGCATCATACATTTCATTCATTTCTATATGTTTGTCTACTGGTATCGCGCCTAGTATGCTATTGTATGTCTTCTCGTAAACTTTTTTATCATCATCAGCCATAAACATCACCTTTAATCTTAATTATACGTTCTTATTTAACGTCATATTTAAATTTTACCCTTTTGACTCCATAGTCATAACACTTGCAAAAATATTAATAGAATAAGTATTATGAATAGAATCATTACCTTTAAAAATACTTGATTCTATGAAATACTGGGTGAGTGGTTATTAATCCTAAAGTTGTTGATTATATTCAGCATTACATTAGTCAAGGTTATAGTATAGATAAGATTAAACAGTTCTTATTAGCTAATAATATTTCTGAAAAAGATATTGATGACGCTATAAACTATATTAATTCTAATACCGGATCTAATTTAGTTATTAATCCTGCTCTAGAATTACAATTACGCAATTATATTCAGACTCAGTTAAATAGTGGATATAATATTGATTTGATTAAGAATGCCTTAGTTAGTCAAGGTTTTAGTCCTAATATTGTTAATAAAGTTGTTTCTGACTTAAATAATGTAAATATAAATGTTAAACACGAAGTTAACATCTCTAAGGGAACTATTATTGGTATCGTAGCTTCAATATTTATTGTTGCAGTAGTAGTTTTTGGACTATTTAATCTTAACATGTTCAGCACTAAGGAATCATTGCTTGATATTGCTATAAATACCAATGCTTACTCGTTTATGGCTGGTGAAACCGTTTCATATCAATTGCACATTACTAATATGGGTTCTGAATCTAGATTTGATGCCACAATAAAATATTTGGTTGTAGATGATGCTGATAGTATAATTACACGTAAGGAAGAAACTATTGCTGTACAAACAACAGCAAGTGTTACGAGAACTATACAATTACCTCAAAATATTAAGCCGGGTAAATATTATCTTAGAGCTATAGCAGATTATGGAAGTAATAAGCAGGCTAAGAGTAGTGCTGAATTTGAAGTTGTACAGAAAGTTACTGAAAAGAAACCAATAACATACGTTCCTCCAGCAAATAATCAAAATCCTGGAACTGGAACAAAACCAGGAGGAACAGTGACACGTAATACTAGTCAAACATTTGGTGATGTATTAATTAATGTTAGACAAATAGCTCAAACTAATGGAGAAATTGCCTCAGCTAATTGTGCAAGACTTGTTAATGATCAAAAAGATATATGTTATAGTGTAGTTGCAGATAGTAGTCAACAAATATATTATTGTGACAGGATTACAGGAGCAACATATAAAGATAATTGTTATCTAGCATTTGTAATGAAAGGCAATGTTGATGTATGTGATAAAATCTCAGATAATAGTAGTAAAGAATTCTGCAATCAATTACGAATAGTACAGTTAATGAACAAATACTATAAAGAAAATAATACGGAAAAGATATTAGAATTAAGTAAACAATTCAATCCAAACGTTTACAATAGTAATCCAACAGTACCAACATACGAACAAGTATACACAGAACCAGTAACCATCATGGATATAATAAATACTGGAAATGAAACTAACAGCAGCGGATAGAAAATTAAAATTCTAAGATAACGATAAAAAAATCTATAATAAATTTATTCTAGAACCTATACAAATTTAGGACTTAATATATTCCTATATTTGTTTGCAAAGTATCCTGTCATTTGTGGTTCATTCATATCGTCTAAACATCTAGGATTAGGCATTCTAACAATATAGAACTCTAAAGTTTTATTACTCATCAAATCGTTTTCTGAAATAAATATTTGGGTTGTATTCTTAAATGATATTCCTCCCCACATAGCAACATCTATATGTATATCCTCTGGTGGAATGTAGTCATATTCTGTACATCCTGTTATTATCTGCCACCCACTATCATCAACACATACTGCCTTGCATTCTTTTGGTATAACAACACCATTATAATCCATTAATTGAGCATCTATATCATATCTTCCGGCCGGAAGCATCAACTGAGTTTTATTATTCATAGCATCTTTTCCAAATATGATTGTTTGTGACCATGGAGTGTCCATAACATCATTTATCACTCTTGTTAATCTTAATACAACCGTATCATTTTTTCCTAATTCTTCAAAACTATTCGACATTTTGTATCCTACAGCAACCGTTGCTGGGCCTATATTCTTATAATCACGCTGTATCATAAATTTTTTTAATGTAACATTCTTTGTAAATATAGGTTCTAAATATACTGCGCCTAAATTATTATTTTCCTCATAATTTGTTGTTAAAGGTATTCTCTTTGGAAGATAGTCTGGTTTTTCTAGTAACAAATATCCTCCAGCGCACAATGGCATTTTATCAGAAAATATTGATTCATCAAATGTAGAATTGTATTGCGATATGCCTAAATAGCAACTAGCATAATTTCCACAATTATGAGTTACAGTTACTTCGTTTAATGATTGTGAAGTTATTGAATCATAAGTTCTTAATTTTATCTCACCAGAAAGTTTCTGATCAGAGTTACAGAAGAATTTCTTCGTTGGTCCTGATTGAGTAAAAGTATAATTTTCTCCACTAATAGGATCGTATAATGTGGCTCCACCAGAAGGATCATTGATATTCATCTTAACATAATCTCTAGACCAATCTATTGTACCATTACCTTCTATCCAATCTCTCATTCTCTTATTTTGTTTTAAATTAGCTTGCACAGCAAAGACAAATACATATTCTTTGCCCGGAGTATTATCTTGTATAGTTACTATTACCGGATATGATATATCATAAAAGAAATTGTAGTATTGGTCCGGTTTTACTCCAGACATTAATCCTCCTGTTGTTGAACCCAAATCTCCCATATTTTTTCCACTTACAGATGGACTGACTAATTCGCCATCACTCGGATTAATATTCATATATGTTGGTTGTCCTAAATAAATGAAGTTTACTTCTTTTGTATCTAAGTTTAAATCTTTTTGTTCTTGAATATTCATCAAATGCAATATCATTCCCGCATACATTCTTCCAGCAACACTCGTTCTAGGAACTCTTGTTATATTAAAGTTATTTGAAGTCCCGTTTATTCTGAATAAAGGTATATTTGATATTAATAATGATTCAAAATTCATTTTAGTACTGGTTTTTGACCAAAATATCGTAGTATAACCACTACTATATTCACCTATTGGAGGAAGTTTCTTAAAATCTAATCCGGAATATTGCCCGATTAAGTAAAGCGTGAATGCATCCAAAAAACCCGTATTTGCTTGTAGTGCAGTAATATTCCGAGCAATAGTATAATATTTTTTTAATGGAATATTTACTTCTTTATAAAATAAATCTGCCTTTGTTAATTCTCTATTGCGAGTTATTTCTATAGAATAATTTATCATAAAATTTACGGTAGATTCAGCAATTTTTGTATCCGCAGATACTGAATTTAATTCTTTTATAATATAACCTTGATCTTCAAACGATGAAAAATTTTTAAGGCATAATCCTAGATTTTTGTTAATATACTTATTTAATTGTTGCTCCATAGAATTCAATGTAGGCATGTTTGTATTAAATTGACAGTGCCAACACTGCTGTTCAGATTTAAAATAATACCAATAAGGTATTGAACTATTCAAATTTTTAATATCTAGTTGTGTTCCATCTGATTCCGATGGTTCGTAAGGATCATAAATTAATCTGGTTCCTGTATATTCTGGACTTGTTGGATAAATGTATCCTCCATGCATTCCTAATTCATTTAATCCTTGCGTTCCTACCTCGTTCAGACATGCTTCTATATATAACTGTATTGGACCAGCATCACCCTGTAATTGAGGTATTATAACTTTTTCTTCCGTAACCCTTGTGGCAGTATATATTCCGAGCCCTATAATTAGAACTATTAATATTCCTATTATCACAAATATTGTTACTTGACCTCTTTTATTACTCATAGTATACACCATACATCAAATTAATATTCAAAAATAAATTATACTTTTTCTAATTCTTTATCTATTCTGATGAATAATTCGTGCAAATATTTTTTTATCCATTGACTAAAATATAATAACACCAAATAAGTTAATGGTATAAAAAGCATTAAATAATTTTTTAATAATAAATAAGGTATTGCTGGGAATATAATTAACCATAATAATGCAATAATTATGGGAACTATCATATAATGAAATCTTACAGCATGCTTAAATCCCTTATCTAATAATATCATTAATGAATGTTTATCGGTTAAAAAAAAGTAATATACAACCATAAAATAAGCGTATATTAATGTAAAAAAGATTACACCATAAGCGAGTAACATTATGTTTTTTGATATGATAAATAAGAATATTATAAAAAATAAATATAAGATAGTAAGTAAAGTATAAATATAAAATGTATTTTTGAAATATTTTAGAGTGTATTTTGTGTTGTTCAATACTGATGATCCATAACTGCTAAACAAACTAATTAATAATAGATATAATATTATGCTTAATAACACGACGCAAAGTAATCCTATAATAAAATTTTGTTGTATGTGCGTCGCTTGAGTGCTAGGCAGGGCGGTAAAAGTTAATGCTTGAACTGTGTTTATTACTCCAGATTCTCTAAAAGCAGAGAACAACACTCTAGACCATAAAAAGTATATTAAAACGTATGATGCTAATAGAGATATTATAAAGAGTATGTCAATCAATATTAATTTTAAACTAATCTTATCAAACTTCAAACTACACTTCAACGATTCTAGTTGTATATTAGCATATTTTTTCATTTTATTATTATTGGTATATTATCAATGACGCTATTCTTATATTTTATTTTTACTTTATTATACGTACTGTTAGAGTACAATGCTTTATAACTAAAATCCCCTGCCCTTGATGTTGCTCTTCCTTTATCTATAACAACTTCCTCGCCACTTGGTCCTGTTATATTTATGTAATAAAACATGTTTGCTGATTGTGGATGAAAATACCATGATATTTCATACAAATATTTATTATCTATCGTGGCGTTGAGTGGTGTTCTTCTATATGCTTGCACCGTAGCAATATCACTGTATAATGCTCCGTTAGATAAACCTGAAGGTGTTGCGTCTCCAAGATTCAAAGTAACATCGCTGCTTAAATCTTTAGTGCAAACTTCAATCTCCCAAGGTTCTACAGGATAAAATAGTTGCTCATTAGCGATTATATCTGTGTATCTATTATATCTTCCCCAGTTAGTAAAAAATATGTTTTGTGCACCCAAATTTTGCCTGTCCCAAACATTTTGCCTCGATACAGGAGTTGGATCGGCAGCTAGTGTTAAATCTAGAGATATACATAATAATATAGATAATAATATTATTTTATTCCGTGAAGTCATCTGCGCCATAGTATGCACTACCTTCACCTCCACTTGTTCCTTCGCTCCAATCTAATCCTTGACAATAATCTGGCTTAATTTCTTTATTTTTGTTCCAAAATTGTAATAATGGATTGTGGAATGAATTGTAAACTTCTTTAGCGTTTAATGCGGCTCCAGATATACCGCATAAGACTCCTCTTAATGATGCTTCTATAACATTATATTCATCTTCACCAACAGGTGCTGAATAATCAGAACATCCCCAAAGATATGCTAAGCTTAATCCAATTCCTGCTAAGTTATTTAATAAAAGCTTAAAAAAGTTTTTCCACATTTCTTCAAATGCGCTATCTCCTGTTAACTTATATTCTGCACTCTCTAGATATAAACATGAATCTATAGCTTTCTGCCTTTTACATACTGTCACAGGCAATCCTGCTTTAACATTATTTTGCAAACACGACATATATAAACAATTAATTTGTTTTTCTTTTCTTGTATTGAACAATATTGCAGGCATACACGTATCATCATAATGTGTGCTTCTATATGGATTGACAAGCCATTGATGAGCATTAATACCATTAACCATGCGTTCTGCATTAGCTCCTCCTATATTGTATGAAACATCGCTGTCAAGAAAAGAATCTTTACCCATATATTGATAATTGCCCAAATTACCGCCAGTATGTCCTAAAGATTTACTGAAAGGATTTGCACCTCCACCAAATTCTAATCCTACATTTAAGTATGATCCGAAGTCTAAATGTTTACATGTGTAAACAAAACATACTCCTTTAAGAAGCATCCCAAAATTAAAATTTAACATTCCTGTAGGCCATACATAGTTTTCTATTATTCTATGGAATCCTCCAAGTGATGGATTGATAGCCTTCCAAATTCCTTCTGCTCCAGTTTTTAATATTTGAGTTGATGTAAGAACCACTAATACTCCCCATATTACTCCCCTAATCGCTTGCACAACACTATTTATTGTTCCTAGCAGTTCTGCTATACCACAAATCGTATCAAAAAATCCTGTAATATCGGCATATTTTTTTTCTGTAGCTTCGATGTCTCTTAATTGTGCTTTCACAGCTTGTAGTTCACTGATTGTTGTTGAATCTGGAGTTCCTAATGGATTGTTGAATGCATTAACTTTTACTGTGAACGTTTCTTTTTCATCTCTTAAGAATACTGTTCCTCCAACTCTTACTCGAGCTGACACTGTACAGTTTATATCTACACTTCCTTCAGGCATTATCGCTCCACTATATCCTACACTTAATACTAATTGTGAACTAGAACCATATTTTGGGAAAAAATAATTTCCACTACCTTTCATGAAATCTAAATTATTACCGATATTACCGCCAACACATCTATCTACTGTTAGATACATCAATGTCGATGAAGGATCATTGTTGATTGTTACAGGAATATAGACTTTTACAGGCATGTAACTTGCTGTTCTACGATCTATTGAAGGAATACTATTTTGAGTAACACTTGATATAACATCTGGTGTTGCTGTTGTTGAACTTTGACATACATTGAATGTAAATGGAATTGATCTCGTATTTCCTGCTAAATCTTTTAACACAATATTTTCAACAATATTTGTTGGTGTTGATACAAAATCTTTAATATTTAATACACAATCCCATGAAGTTCCAGTAAGTGTGCATGTTCCTGTCTGAACTGGTTTTGTTGTAAATGTACTTGTATTAACAAAGATTTTTATTTCTGGATTTGCTTCTTTAACTTTAAGCTTTATACTTAATGTATCTCCAGATACTGAACAATTAATATTATTATTACTGTTAGCAACAGTTAACACCGTAATATTTTCTGGTGCAATATCATCAACATCTATATTTCTCTCTAAACTTGTAATTACTGCATTGCCAAAATCATCATAAGACTCTGCCATATACAAATTAATACTGCTAGAAGTATTCTGTACATCTGATACGGCTGCACATTTCCAGATAGGATCATTAAATCTGCATATTGCAAATCTTTTTTCACCATCAACACCTAAATTTAATAATGTTCTATTGAAACTTGATGTGCCATCTAATTCTATGTAAAATAAATTTCTACCACTTTTTGTGAAACATCTTGATAAGTCTGTTGTACATTGAGTTGTATCTGGTCCAAGATATAATACTTGACCGGCGTTATCTTTTAATGTTAGAATTTTTGAATTAAGAAATGTAGACATAGTATTTTCATCAGTGTCAGTCGCATTGACCATTATTCTAAGAGTACTGTTTGATGGTCTTATTATAATATTGCTGAATGTGCATATATAAGATGTTTGACTGTTATCTTTGTTACATGATGCTTTTACATTCTTATAACCATAACTTACTGCAGGATTACTATTAACGTTTGATAAATCGCCATATACTGTGCTGTCATTCAAATTTCTATCATCAATAGTAAATACTATGTTCGCAGTTACATCTGCACTTGAGGAGAAGGAAGATAATTCTGTTAATCCTTGCATTATCTTAAAAGGACCGGTTATTAATGGTGCTCTAAAATCTCCACTAATATTTTGTTGTTCCGTATTATACTCATTGCCAGCTCTATCTAATATTTTCATTGAATAAAATACTTTATCATCATTTCTATTAGTCATATTAACGTAGAATGTATCATTAACAGTACAATTTTTTGTAGTAATATCTCTAGAATATTTTATTGAACCTTGAACTATAACCTCTACATGTCCTATGCCTGAACCTTGGCATCCAGATTCTCCTGTGTTAGTAAGATAATCTTGTGTTGTGTAAGATACTAATAATCCATTACTGCTTTTGACAGCATTTATTGTTCCTGTTGGACTATATGTGTCAATATAGAATTCTCCATTAATTAATGATGGTAATCCTGGGGCAGCTTGTCTTAACTTGAATTGTACATGTGATATTCCTGAAGGAATATCTGATTGAGGAAAATAATATACGCAATCACTAATATTGCCATTATTTGAACAAGATAACGGAATTTCATCATTAGATGCTGTTACAAAACTAACGTTAGGAACATCTGCTTTTACATTAACTTCTATATTATCTCCAAAACCTAAAGAATCTTTACCATGAACAAATCCTGCAGTTCCTGCATCACCCTTAACATCATATGTTAATACTGCTAATGCTTGTGCTGTAATAAATGTTAATGAAATAATTAAGTATATAGAGAATATAGCAAAGTATCTTATAAAATTCTTTAAACGGAGCATATCATCTAAACGTTTCATATTAATTTATCTCTTACTCTACTGTGGGTCTTAATAACGCTAATTTATCTTTCTGATAATCTTCTATTGTAGGACTTTTTTCGAGCATGTCCCAATTTGTTGGCAAGGGCATTTCAGCAACAAATATTACTAAAGTATTATTACTATATACATCGTTTTCTGTTAATACTACGCTGGTTTTTACACCGCCATTAATCCAACTACTAAAATTTTGTTGTGGTAAGTTTAGAGTTTTTTCTCCAGCTACACATATTCCTAAAATTTTTGGTACTGGACAGAATGTTTTTGTTTCTGCAGCCACAGTTACTGGTCCATTATACATTGTAAATGCATCAATATTATATGTGCCTGGAACGAAGTCCATAATATATTCTTGATTATCTTGAACTATTTGTTGCACGGGATTATTAGGCAATAAATTTAAATCCGCTAGCATTGAATCCTTAACAGCTTGCTCAATTAATCCTTCACTAAATAATTTATTAATTTGATCGATTTGATCTTGCCTAGTAATGGTTCTTATAGTAACATTATTATGTTTATATACCATAAATCCTACTAACGGAACATCTCCATCTCTTGAATCCTCTTTAATTCTAGCAATGTTTAAGAACACATTCTCACTTGGTGTAATATTAGTATATGATGTAGCATATAACACTATTCCTCCAACACCACTTCTTCTGATTTTGTTAATATCCGTTTGTGTTCTCTTATACACTTTAACATGTTTTTCTTGTAGAGGCCATAATTCTATTCTAAAATATTTTTCATCTGAACCTTCCGGATTGTCAAAATCTATTGCTCCACTCATATATCCTGCTTTTTCATAAACTATTTCTCCACCAAATTCGCAGAATGGGAATCTATCTTGTAATACTGCTTTATTATTTTTTGTTACAGTTTGTCCTATACTATATTGTTCTCCGCATTTGTAGGATATTATTACACCATCTACAGGTTTTTTTGTATATTTATCGTATGTGTCTATATTTATGGTTCTGTTAGTTTTTTGCAGTGTTCCTTCTAAATCTATTGATGGTGAACCCACAACACTTACCACAGTTATATTAGTACTTACTGGAACATTCTGTCTTATATTTGCTTGCATTGCATAACTGAATGTAAATCCTTCACCTTTAAAGGCATCTGGATCACTAATTTTTACTATTACAGGATATGTTATATCATATTTGAAACTGTAATCACTCATTGCAAAATTTACTAACTTCATTATTATACTATCTCCTGCATCAAAATTTTTTGGCTTAATAACTTCACTATTACCTATTCTAAAGTATATGTCTGATCCTGGAGGATAATATATATTTGCGTTTAAATCAAAATATGTATTATTAGAAACTTTTAAATTCATGCTCTTGTATAATCCATCTTCAAAAGTGATATATTTTGGATCTGTACTCCTGCTCGTTAGTGTTTTAGCATTTCCTGCATTCATTATCTGAAGTAATAAAGTGTATGGTAATATATCATTCATTAATTTCTGTTTTACTTCTGTTCTTATCCAATATTTTTTTCCTGAAGTGAACATTTCTATACCTGATACTGGTGGTAATTTAGCTGAATCTATTCCTGAATATATTGTGATTAAATTTAATGTATTTCTTTCTAAGAATGTGTAATTAGCTTCTGCATCTCTAATCTCTTGAGCAAATGTGTATATCTTTTTCAGTTTTATATCATGTGAAGTATAAAAATATGGTATGTTTGATTGCCTGTCTGATCCTTTAACCAATACTTTTAATGGATAATCTAACTTAAAACCTACATCCGTCTCCGCAATTCTACTGTCGACTTTTATTTCCCCGGGTAATACGGTAAATCTTTCACTGAATGGTGCAAAATTGTTTATACAAGTTCCTATGTGTGTCTCAATATATTTGTTTAATTGTTCTTCCATACTTCCAGGACCTTTGTATGGTAGAGCACAATCAACACCGTTATTACATACTGGAGGATTTCTTATGGTTAAACATCCACTCTTAGATTGTGTGCATGATTTCAAATAATACCAGTACGGCATTTGTTGAGGTTCAAACAGCAATACATCAGAATTGTATGGTCTAGGATCTATTCTCATTCCAGTAACATCAATATATCCACCGTTTTGTCCTAATCTTATTAATGCATCTTTAGCTGTGGATGTTAAACAATCTGTAACATATAATTGAATAGGTTTTACTTCTTCATCAACTACTAATTGTTGTACTGGAGGTCTTACTTGATTATTTGATTGCTGTAAGTATACTGCTAATGCTACAATAAATAATATTACTATACCTAATATTATAAATACTGTTATCTGACCTTTATTATTGAACTTCTTATTGCCTCTTTTACTTGTAACATATTTCATTTTTATTCTAATACTCCTGGCGGTTCTGTACTACCACCTGTACTTCCACTATTCCTGCCTCTGCTAATTATGTTTCCTTCGTCATCAAACTCGTCAAAGTTTCCTGTAGATGCGGCTTCCTGTTCTGGACTCCATGGCGTTCCAGTACTAAATGTGTTTGAAGTTATTTCTCTACAATATTCCATTTCTGAAGATAATTCTCCTACAGGGAATCCTGGTTTTCCAAACTTAATACAAATCTGATTTAATACTGCTTTTGTCTTGAATACTTTATGTACACTCTTAACATCGTAAGGTTTTAATGGAACTCCTCTTCTATAACCTTTTATTGTTATACCATCACCCTTGAATACTACAGTATAATTTAAGTCATGACCTTTTAGATCACCACTATCGATATAATATACTACAGTGTAAATGTTATATCTTGTTTTATTAGGATATTCTAATTCTGTTCTTTCAGTTGCATATGTTAATACAGGTCTACAATTTCCGCCGTTACAACTTATAATACTACCCTCAGAACCTTCCTGTGTTCCAAGTATATCTCCAAAATTTGTTGGATTGTCTGGATTACATATTGATTCTTTACGTTTATCAAAGTCTAAGTATGAACTATAATCTTTACCAAACCATTTTTCAGTCCAGTAACTAGTAAACATCCAATTCAACATGTTTTGGCCGTGCAAGAACTGTAATGCAGTCTGCAGTGTAGAACCAAATTGTTCAGCCTTAATATAAGCATTATTGACTTCAACCCATTTATCAGTATTGTCTTTACGAGTTTTTACTTTAGATTGCATATCAGTATATAATGCCGGGGATTTAGTTAATTCTATATTATACGCGTCACAATCTGTATGAGCAGTTCCTGGACCACACAGTCCCATTGATGAAAGTAATCCTTTACGTTCAGCTAATTGATCTTTTACTTCATCTGGTAAATTCTCGTGATATCTCAATGCACTGCCACCTAACTGTTCATTCAATGCATCTAATCTATCTACGGCTTGTTTTCTTTGATCATCTATGAATAATCTATCTTGAATAGGTAATTTTTGATATTCTGCATCAGTCATTGTTAAAGCAAGATTTCTTTGAGTAGTGTCGCCCGTACCAGAATATCCTAAAACTGTAGAGCAATCTCCTGTAGAAGATTTTTTACAATCTAAATTTTTACGTAATTCAGCGCTAACTTCTTTAATGTTTGCATCTGTGTTAACATCTATAGAAGTTTTTTGTCGTTCTAAATCTGCAATGTCAGCTTCTAATTTAGCTTTTTCAGCTCTATTAGAACCACTTCCTGTGTAAGGCAAATCTCCTACATTATTTAAATTTGCTAACTCAGCCTTTTTACTAGCTATCTGTGTATCTATAGCAGAAACTTGTGCATTTCTAGCTGAACCGTATGTACTTGATATGATGCTTCTACTCTTTAAGTCTGCAACTAATTTATCATAGTCCGCTTGTTTAAAGTCATTAGGAGATAATATTCTTGTTGCTTCCATTCCTCTCAATTTTCTTAAATCAACAATATTTCTATTTGTTTCTGCAGTTTTCTGACTCTTTTCAAATTGTGATGTCATATTTCTTGCTACTGGAATGTTCATTCTGTTTAATGTATCCCAGAAATCTTGTTCATGTTTACAATTCGGTTCTCCAATACATTGAGCATATTCGCACATATCTGGAATTTCTGGATAATTGAATGTTGCACTACGTCTATTTCTTGCTGTCATGTCAACGAATGTTGCTACTTGTAATGGTATCTGACATGCATATATTCCGAATGTTTGTGCTTCAGTACTTTGAGGTTCTATTCCTTTAGCAGTATCAAAACTAATATATCGTCCACATGCTACCCTCTTTATTCCTGAAGTTAACATTAATGGGAATGAGTTCTTAACTAAGTCTGATGCACCATTCATCCAATTCTTTACTTTACGTGCAATTGGTAATTCAAATGCTTCACCAACTACTGTTGAACATTGTTGAGCGAACTTAGCTTTATCACATGCAGCAATATCCGTTCCAGAATATGAAGCCATCTTCAAACAATATAAATAATTACAATCTGTCTGTCTCCATTTATTTAAATTATAATACATTGCAGGATAACATTTAGTTGTTACAGCAGCCATCATACTATTACTTACATCAGGAACATCAGAATTTCTATCAATAGCATAAGCTGCTTCAGAACCGAATTTTTCTACAAATCCTTTCTTTTCATCCTTGCCAAAAAGGTCAGGAATTTTACCAGTTGTATCTGAACCATTAATCTGACCAGCGATATTACAACTTAAAAAGTCGCATGCATCACCAATGATTCCAGAACATTTATCAGCAGCATCCTTTTCATTTTGAAGCTGAGCATTCCATTGAAGAGCAGACAGATAAGCTTTTGGATCTCTATCCTTCATCATATTCAAAGTATCGTCAGTCAATGGAGTTGTTTTTGGTCCTGATAAACATTGATCAATTACATTCATATGTATGAATGCATTTACTGGACCTTGTCCTGTTGTTCCTCCAGTTCCTAATGAGATATCAACAGCATTTGCTGCCACACTTGCTAAGTTTGTGAAAAATTTAGCCATTGCAAAATAATCTCTTAATTTACATATGCTTTGTAGTTTTGGTATCCATTTATTTAATGTACCCATTAATTCTGCTTTTACAAGCCAATTATCTTCAACTTCCTTAATTTTTTGTCCAAATACTGCTCCTGGAGTACAATCTTCACCGACTTTACATAATTTTGTGTTAATAAGAGTGAATGGAATATCTAATTGTAATTGTTGAGGGTTTTTGAATATATCATTTCCTTCCTTAACAATTACTGAAACATTACATGATATAATAAAATCATTATCTAGAATGTTAGGATCGGTATTATCATTAAATTTTAGGTCTATTCTTCCTACTTCATCAACTTTGGCGTAAGGATTATTTATTTTTACTTCACTAAATACGTTGTTTGCACCTACAGTGCCTAAACTTCCAACGTATGTACATTTGCTTATGTCAATATTTTGATATAATACACTAATTTCATTACCTTTAATAACATTTAAATCGTATGTTGCGTAAACATAATATGGTATAGCATTACTTGTAGCCATATCTAATACAACTCTATTTATTTGTTCTGGATAAACATTCTTTAATCTTATTCCAATATTATCTGGAGTTTCATTATCTCCTTTAAATCCAAAAACTTTGAATGAATATGATTGTTGTGCAGTATTTTCTGCAATATCACTAACATTGAATAATACATTAGCTTGATAATATCCTGCATTAATATTACTCACGGTCCATGTACATGTTACATTATAATTTCCTCTTTTAACGCATGTTCCTTTTTCCGTACTATTTTTTAATAAATCAAGCCACGCATATGCAAGTATCTCATCACTTTCAAATTCTGAAACTGCAGCAGTTAATGTTATTGTACTTCCAGATACTACATCTTGCAATACTGATGATGTTACACTATTAACAGTTATATTTTCTATTGTTGGAGCATTATTATCACAGTATATTGTTGTAGAATAATCTGCTATGACATTTCCTGCATCATCTTGACTTATTAATGCTCCTTGACTTGTTATCCTAACTTCAAACTCGTTACTGCTACATGTTAATTGTACGCTTGCAGTACATTCTCCCGCTGTACAATTCTGTACCCTATTAATTCCAAATATGGATCCTGGAACGTTAAAGAAAACCATTTTCTTATCAAAATTTTGTTTATTAAATTTAAGTGTGAAATTATTAATTCCATTCTTCACATAGCATCTTCCTTTTGTATCACAATGATCTGTCTGTATAGAAACTTGTGGAACAACATCATCTATGGTGAATGATTTTGTTAATGTTGATGATTCATAATTTCCGAATACATCGGAAACTGTGACATTAATATTTAATGTGTTGCTAGAAGTCTTCATCGGGATACTTCTTAATATACAATCATATCTTTTTATAGTTTCACTAGTGTTAACTTGACAATTACTTAATGAAACATCATAATTTCTATAAACGTACTGTATTGCTGGATTATTATTAATATTGCTTAAGTCTAAAGTTATATTTGATGGATTATCTTCAGTAAAACTGAAATATACATCTACTAGGAACGATGCTGTGCTACTTATTGTTTCAATCTCTTCATCTCTACCAGCATATTTAACTCCTAAACCATTATTAATAATTGGATTGCTAACATCTACACTAACATTTTGAGGCACAGTAGTTCTGGTGTTTCCTACATTATCCTTAACAAATAATGATATAGGTCTAGTACCAGAATTTGCTATACTTAAATTTGTTTTGCCAGTATACATACATGTTCCAGTCGAACCATTAATATAAATAGTATTTATCACGCTTTGACCATCATATATATCTACTGAACTTATTCCTGAACAAATATTATTAGTATTGAATCCAAGATCTTGTATATTATATTCTAATAATATGTCTCTACCACTATTACTTATGGTATAACTTACACTACCAATGTTATTATCAACACTGATGCTGGCTGTTGCTGAATCACCATTAGTATTGTTTAAAGGATATGACATTATTGATTTAGAAGCAGAATCCGTAATTATACAATTATAATTAGTACCATCGATTTTAGTACAACTAACATTAGGTGATGTTACATCACTTGTAGAAGTTAAATTAATTAGTACAGTATCGTTTGCAGCTCTATATCCTTTTAATTCTGCACTTCCATATACTCCTCTGATAAGCAGAGTAGCAGAAACGATATTCACGCTTAAAAGTATTGCAAATAGTAATATTAAGACTTTAACTCTCAACTCACACCCTCACTTAAACGATTTAATGTAAAACTCAGGTTTTATATTTATAAATATTGCTATTTTAAGCATATAACAACATATAATTTATGGCTATAAAAAATATCCTAAGAATTTAACTAAATTTATCTTCAGCATTATCTTACATTGCCTGTATTAACTTTCTCTACACTTAATAATCCTTTAGATGTTTGCAACTCTTTACCTTCACATAATACTTTTTTATCTTTAACATAAATTTTTATTGTAGAAAATTCTTTAATGTTTACCTTTGGTAAATTTTTAATGGTTTCCAATTTTACATTATTCATAGAATCTATATATACATAATCTCCTGGTTCGCCTTGTGTTGTTAACAATCCTACAACCCCATTTTCTTCAGCAGCAAGCAGCATTCCGTTACTTTCTACCCCTCGAAGATTTGCTGGCTCAAGATTTGTTACAACAACAATATTCTTATTCAATAATTCTTCAACCGTGTAATATGGAACTAGTCCTGAAACTATTGTTCTATACTCATCGCCTAAATCTAACTTTTCTACATATAATTTTTCAGCATTAGGATGTCTTTCTACTCCAACAATTTTTGCTACACGTAATTGTAGTTTATCAAAACCAATTACGGCGTTTGAAGATGTGCTAACAGATTCTTTATTTTCAGATTTTTTTCTTTTCCCTGAAAATCTTTCTCTAAATTCATTAACATCCTTATCTTCAATTTTTTTGAACAGTAATTGTGCATTACTTATCTTATGTCCTGGATGTAATGTTAATTTTCCTAAATCATCCCAATCTAGTCTCGAAATATTTAATTGTTCTTTAATACTATTTGCGGCAAGTGGCATGTACGGTGATATTAATATTGCTAAATCCTTAACAATGTTTGCAAGTACTGCAAGTGTTGTTGCGTTTCTTTGCTTATCGGGATTCTTCCATGGTTCATTATCTTGTAAATATTGATTACCGAGTTTTGAGATATGCATTACTTCCTTTAACGCTTCCTTAATATCTATAGTTTCTATTAGATTTGAAATCTTTTTTTCTATAGCACGTATATCTTCTAGTAATGCTTGATCTTTGTCTTCTAATGATGACTCAGGAATTGTTGATTCATAATTTCTATTCAAAAATACAACTGTTCTATTGACTAAATTTGCTAAATTTCCTACTATTTCTGCATTATGTTTTATTTGGAAATCTTTCCATGAAAATTCTGTATCGCTCTTTTCCGGACGATTAATCATTAAATAATATCTAAATACATCTGCAGGTATTCCTGTACTTTGTGCATCATCGCCAAATACTCCAACATTTCTACTCTTAGAAAATTGTCCGCCTTCATAATTCAAATATTCATTTACACTTATTTCTTTCATTAAAGTGTATGGATCATTTGTTCCTATACAAAATGCTGGAAATAATATTGTGTGAAATGGTATATTATCCTTGCCCATGAATTGAACTAATTTCACTTCATTATTATTAAACCACCATTTTCTCCATTCGTCATTTTCAGATTTTATTTCTCTTGTTATTCCTATATAGCCTATAGGTGCATCAAACCATGAATAGAATACTTTATCTTCAAAACCTTTTAATGGAACTTTTATGCCCCATTTTAAATCCCTTGTTATACATCGTTGTCTTAAGCCTTCTTTTAACCATGCTTCGGTCATCGTTCTTGCATTGCCTGACCATCCACCCTCTACAGATTTCATCCATTCTTTTAATTTTGGCTCTATCTTTGGTAAATCAATAAATAAATGCCTTGATGCTTTTACAATTGGTTTAGTTTTACAGATTTTACATTTTGGATTAATAAGTTCTTTAGCATCAAGTAAATTTCCGCAACTTTCACATTGATCTCCACGAGCATTTGCGTAATGGCATTTAGGACATTCTCCTTCAACAAATCTGTCCGCTAAAAATCTCTTATCCTGTTCGCAGTATAATTGTTCAAGTGTATCCTCAGAAATATATCCATTCTGATGTAATTTATTAAATACTTCGATTGTTGTCTCGGCATTTTCTTTGCTACTGCTTCTTCCCCAACAATCAAATTCACAATTAAACCAATCATATATCTCCTTCTGTAATGCTGAATATTTATCACATAATTGTTTAGGAGTCAAACCCTCCTCTATTGCTTTAGTTTCACTAGTTGTACCGTGTTCATCTGTTCCTAAAACAGAAATCACATCTTTATGCATTAATCTAAGAAATCTTGTATATACATCAGCACTAATTACACAAATCATTGTGCCTAAATGTGGAACATTATTTACATAAGGTAGCGCGCTTGTTACAAGTATTTTCTTATAATGATTTGTATTAATAGACATAGTATCATGATTAAACTAGAATTTATAAAGTTTTATCAAAATAAAAAAATAGAAAATTAATATTTATTCATCGTCCAAATCTTCGACTGGAGCAGCTTTTACTTTCTTGTCTTTCTTCTTTATAATTTTCATCTTTTTTGTGACATCGATTGGGCCTTTACATTTTTCACACGGAAATCTTAATGTTAGCACACCTTCAACTTTCTTTCTCTTAAAAGGGAGAACCATTCCGCCATGAAAAGAACATGCTGGACATACATAATCTACATTTGCTGTTAATCCTTCTTCATAAGCCATTTTTTCTACTGTATACTTACAATTAGGACAAACATATTCTAAAGCACGAATTTTTGCTTTTCCATCAACTACTGGTTTACCCATAAATGCCTTCTTACATTTTGGACACTGTTGTCTGAAAACCCAACATCTTGCCGTTCCATTGAATTTCTCTCCTATATTTCTATTAGTGAAGTAAACACATTCATCCATTGATTTTGGTTCTACAAGTTTTACCATTTTTATCATACCTCGAAAACTAAGCAAAATATAATTTACGGAATTTATTAAGTTTACTAATTAACTTTATAAATATCCCGATTTTTCGTAGGCTATATGCGGAGGTAGCAAAGCCTGGTCAAATGCGCAGGACTTAAGATCCTGTCACTTAGTGTGTTCGAGGGTTCGAATCCCTTCCTCCGCACTTTTTTTGCTTACGCAAAAAACCTGCACTAAAAACTGACGAGCATCACGAACTGCGTGAGCTCATCTAAAAATATTACATCATATAATATATGCCTCCATAGCATAGTAGCTATTGCGTCTGCCTAGTATCAAAACTAAAGTTTTGGAACATCCAAAATTTCATTTTGCACGTAAGCAGAAGGTCGCGAGTGCAATTCTCGCTGGAGGCTTTAGAATGCTTGAAATTTATTTCAACATTCAGTTTTGATGCGACTTTTACTAAAAGGCGCAGGAAATTCTCGCTGGAGGCTGATTTAATATAATCACATAATTCTAGTAACATTTTTAATAAAGACGCAAAATATTAATGTATGAAAAAAGAAAGACAAGAGATAGTTATCAACCAATGTCGATTTATTCTTAGAGATGCTGAAGATGATGATTATGAATTTATCTTTAGTCTATTCAAGGAAAATATGCGGGAATCATTTCAAAAACATTTTGGATCTTGGAACGAAAAATCTTTTGGAGAAAATCATCATCAGAAAAATATAAGAATTATAGAATGTGAAAATTCTAGTGTGGGATATGTGGAGTTCAAATTTAAAGACGATTATGGATATCTAATCAGCATACAATTATTAGAACAAATTAGAGGCAAAGGCTGTGGAACACAAATTATGAAAATTCTTGAACAAGAAACATTATATCGTGAATTAAATAAGATTCATTTAAAAGTTTTTAAAGATAGTAGAGCAGTTAAACTTTATGAAAGGTTAGGATATAAGACTATTTTTGAAGAGGGTACTTCTCTGATAATGGAAAAGATTTTAGAAAAATAAGATTAAAATAACAGGCATTCCCTTAATTGTATCTTTCATAATTCTTATAAACAGCATATATTTACTTAAGATATGATTACAATCAGAAAGTCAGAAGATAGGGGACACTTTGATTATGGATGGTTAAACACATATCATACATTTTCTTTTAATACATACAATGATACAAAACACATGTCCTTTAGGACTCTACGCGTGATTAATGAAGATGTTGTTATCTCACAACAAGGTTTTGATACTCATCCACATAAGGATATGGAAATTATAACATATATAGTTGATGGAGAACTCTCGCATACTGATAGTACTGGAACAACATCTAGTATTAAGCGTAGTGATGTTCAAGTTATGACTGCGGGAACAGGTGTTGAACATAGCGAGATTAATGATTCAAAAAAACTAGTACACTTACTTCAAATATGGATTATTCCATCAAAAAAAGGATTGAAACCAAGATATGATGAGAAAAAATTTGCAGAAAAGAATAAAAAAAATAATTTATGTTTATTAGTATCAAATGACGGAAGAAAAAATTCATTAATAATAAACCAAGATGTATTATTATTTTCATCTATAATGGAGAAGGGAAAGAATATATCTTACAATATTGAAAAAGGCAGAGGAGTATGGATTCAAGTGATTTCTGGAGAGATAAGCATTAATGATATCACTCTTGGAAAAGGTGATGGTGCATCCATAGAACAAGAAAAATCCATAAACATAATTTCTAAAGATGATGCAGAACTTTTACTATTTGATATATTATAAAAAAAATAAAAATTTAAATTTTTTACTTGTTTTTCTTTATTATCTTTTGCAATGCTTTAATATCTCTGCCTGTAGATGATAATTGATCACGCAACATTTTAACTTCACGCTTTAATTTATCATTCTCCTTAGATAATTTACTCTCAAGCCTAGCAACAGCAACAGTCTGCTTACGATAAGATTGTGCAGTACTAACACTACGAGACAACACACGACGCTCCTGATCAAACTTACGAGACAAATTACCCATATCCTTCATAACCATATAACGCAAATCAGTAAAAGAGTCCTTATCAACAGTATTAACAACCTTCCCTTTTAATTCCTTGAATTCAGACTCAATCTCAACCATCTTCTTAATATCACTAGAACTAATAGTACTAGCTAATTTTTCCTGCAACGCATCAATCTGTGCCTGACGTTGATCCATCTTACTAATATTCAAAGTAACCTTAGTATCAATAGCTCTAATTTTATCCATCTCCTTATCTAAATATACTAAATTTTTATTAACACTGCTCTTTAAATCAACTAAATCTTCCTTACGCGCCATAGAAACAATTTTTTCATTCAACTCATTCAACTGTTTATCTAATTTTTTCTGATTCTCATCAATATACTCAATACTATTTCTAGCACGTTGAATGTCGCTAAGAGTTTTTTGTAATGTTACAAAGATATTTTCAACCTTAGCAGCATCCTTATTAACTGAAGCCTCAATCTTTCTAAAAGTTGTAACATCAACCTTAACATCTTCACCAAGCTTTAAAACTTCATTCAAACCCCTAAAACCCTTAACACTCTCACGAATATCACGCAATTCCTCACGAATCTTAGTATTAACATCATCAACCAAAGAAATCTTAGCCTTTAATGTCTCAATCTTAGCATCAACATGCTTAACCTCTAAAAATAATCCTTCAGGTTTAACTTCCTCAACCTTACTTATAGTCTTCTCAGTCTGAACTTTTAATTTTTCAAGATCATGTTGAGAATTAACAAGCCCAGCACGCAATTCACCAATCTCTTCAGACTGTCTATTTAATCGTTCAATAATTGTTTTACGATATTCTTCCTGAGCAATGATTTTAGCTTTAAGCAAATCAACATCAGCATTACCTCTACCACTAACTGTAGGAATAGTATCCGCAGTCAATTTTTCAGCTTCAGAATCATTAATATTATCTGTTGCTTGTCCTTTCTTCTTGAAAAATAACATTTTTCACACCTCTTTAAAAATAATTATCTCTTCTTTTTTGTCTTCTTATTAACTAACTTCTTTTTTATTTTATGCGATACATTATTATGTTTAATTTTTAAACGTTTAACAATTAATTTTTTATTTTTAGTATGTTTAACTCTTCTAATACTAGTACTAATTTTATTAGCACCGTACAATTTACTACCCAAAGATTCAACACTTTCTTGATATTCCTTCTTATAATTATCTGATAATGAATCATATTTTGATTTAATAACATGGAATATTTGTTTTAATTCCTTAGTATCATCTTTTAGCTTTGCTAAATCTAATAAATCTATCAATTGCATGCCTTCATAATTATTTTCAGTAGTAATAAAATTATTTTTTACTGATTTGGATTCTTTTAGTAAATTTTTCTTTGATTCAACTTTCAATTCTTTATCCTCTTGCTCTATTTCTTCATCACTTCTCCACCCATTAACAGTCTTAAACTCTGATTCTAACTGTTCTTTATCCTCACGTTTCAATATGTCTGTATTTATAGGAATTAAAGCTGTAACATTCTTTCCTGCTGTAGAATCTTTCAGATGCACAAGTAAATTTAATGTTCTATCAAATGATGTATTATTGATTATTACAGATAATCCATCTAGTAGTATTACACATTCTTCTCCTTTACATTCACTAATAAACAAGTTCATAGCCTCATACATTTGTTCTATCATATTTGGAGATATGACATTTTCCTTATTAATCTGAGTACTCAACCAAATCATCTTAGTATCTTTCAACTTAGGATGCTGTTGCCTCATTGCATCAGGACCTGTTCTTGTTAATAATAATCCAGGCATGCCTTTAGAAATGTTATTCTCAAACAATTTCATACTAGTCTCAATACGTTTTTCCTGAACAATCAACACTTCCTTACTCAATGGTTTTATGAATAATGACTTATCAAATAGTTTGTGTCCTTCTAAATCTTTAGTTTTTTCCTTATAAGATTTTAATTCCTTTTCCGAAATTAATTCTTTAACATAAGGTTTTGGTTTCTTTCCAATCTTTTCCCATGCACTCTTTAATCGAGGGATAATTCCTTCAAGATATATATCTACCATATTAAACGCGCCAGCTTTTAATTTATCAGAAGCTAACTTCAACTCTAGTGAAATATCAAATATGTCATAATCATAATCTTTTAATTGCATAATTTCCCATTCTATAGTATCTATCCTTCCATTGTATTCTTCATACTTCTTCAATTCTTCATCAGACAATCTTTGTACTGAATGTAAAATAGGCCTGAAACTTATGAAATAAGGTCTGCCTTTATTATATTCAGAATTCTCAATCATTCCAGTTCCAACATTACTCTTAACTAATATCTTTAGGAAATCATCACCATATTTTACTCTTGTCCTATTAAGATCATCTTCATCACGAGTCTTCATTTGTACTTCTGTATTAATATTCGCCTTAATTTGTCCGATAAAGTCTGATAATACTTGTGAAATTAATAAGATACCAACACCCCATTTTCTGAATTCTCTGACTGCACGCTCTATTTGTAAGAACCCTTCACCAGATCCTCCGAATTTAGGTAATAATCTGTGTACTTCATCGTATACTATTAACAATTTTAATTGAGGAGATTCTTCAAGATTTGCTTCGAATACTTGCTTAACAGTATTAGAAACAAACAAATCCATTTGTGATGGTTCTAATTTACTAACATCAAATATTGTTATTTCACCAGGTTTCAATAATTTTGTAATATTTAATTTCTCTCTAGCATCCCTTATTGTTCTAATATTTCCATTGAATGATCGAGTCTCGCTTTCACTCATACCATAATCTCTATAAGTTTTTAACATTCTACGTTCATTACACTTTCTTAAGAAACCAGTCCATTGAGCTGTTGGATCATATACTATTACAGCAACATTATTCTTTAATGCTTCTTCAACCATAACTTGTGCAGCAATAGACTTACCAGAACCAGTTGAACCTGCAATTATTGTATGAGTCTGTAACTTATCAACTTCAACAAATGTTCTTATATTAGTATCAGCAATATTACCTAAGAATGACACCCTAGGACCAGGCATTGGCAGTGTATGTAAATCTACAGGAACATGATACTTCATCCTAGAAGCTCTCCTCTTTTCATACCACTCAAATAATAATATATTAATTAATATAAATGCTAATCCTAATAATACTATCCATACAGGAACAACACCAACAATCATATAATTATACCATGGTCTAACAATTTGAATTGTAGCAATGCTTCGAGTAATCATAGAACTCTGACCATTAGTATATGATCCTTCACCTTGTATAATATATCTTCCTAAAGGAATATTTTGTGGGACTTTTAATGGTTTAATAACAGATAATGATGTTTCAATAGCCATACTCTCTTCAGTTTCAGAGTAAGATTCCATTGTTTCTGGATCTACAAGTTTTAACTTCACTTGTAAGTCTACACGCTTTGTAGTTCCTAAATTAAACACATCAATTTGAACTTTTATTGTATCTCCAGGGTTAATATTCTCAGTTATAGGAGTAACTTTCATATCCAACAAACGGTCTTTAATCTCTAATATCCTTATTTCTACAGGTATTTTTGCAAGTGTTTGATCAGAACCACTAAGTACTGTAATTTCTCCACTATATAATCCTGGTCTTGCATCTGGTTTTATTGCAAATGATATATTATTTTTTATGGTTTCACCAATTGCAACATCTTGGAATGGTACTGGAATATGAACCATATCTGTTATTGCTCCACTAACAGTTATCTTTAATGATACGGAATCATTTAATTTATTTTTAATTTTTAATACAGTTTCTGCAAATTCTCCAGGATATAAATCACGACTTATTCTTGAAGTATCAAGTGCAACTCCTGTATCTTGATTTAACATTAATGATAATATTTCTTTTAATTTATTTTCACTTATACCTTCAGATGTTCTTATTGCTGTTGAACCACCACTACTAGAACTACTACTTCCTCCGCCTCCAGAACTACTAACTACTGTGGTTGTGGTGGTTGATGAACCAGATGATGGACAATCAGTTGGCGAATTACTATTACTCTCACCAGCATTTACTGAACATATACTATCACCGACAACATATGCTGGACTTGCTGCTGATGCTAGAACGTATGCTGAGAATCCTGTAATATTGAATGTTACAAATCCTAATCCTAATGTTGATGGAATAAATGTCCAATATAATTGTGAACATGTTCCGTTAGTGTATGACCAATTACTACACTTATAAACTTTAAGATTAGAAGGATTACCATTGAATATTCCATTATATGTGAATGTTACATTGCCTGTAGTACTGATATTTGTGTTTACAGCTATTCCAGTAACAACGCTACTTGTATCCGCAATTGCTATATTTGATGTATTAACAGGATCTAGATTGAATTGATTTACATAATTTGCAAGTCTTACATTATCAAGCAAGATATTAGTACTACCATAATCTATACTTACAACACTATAAGTTCTATTTCTGATGACTTGACTATAAAGTCCGTTATTTCCTGTACTGAATTGTTCTGTTAAATCACCAGAACGTCTATATAATTTGAATGTTAAGTTACTTAATCCTTGACCATTACCTTTGAATACGTTTCCTGTAAATGTGATTGGTTGATATATTTCGAAAATTTTACTTGTAGTTAATGTGTTATTATTAGCATCAGTTACTGTATAACTAATATTATAATCTCCAAGTTCTGTAAATACATATTCTGAAACTATTGTTTTATTTAGTAATGTTACTATAGGATTTATTGTTGCTCCTATTGGCGAAATTATTGTAGCTGATGCAGTACTAATGTTACTATCATCTACTGCTGTACTATTAATTTGTATTGTTCCACCAGTTTTTGCAGCATTATCAGTAACATTAACTAATGAAGGAGGGAATGTATCTACATAAATTATAGGATATGTATCATAAGAATATTGTCCGTCAAAATATCCTGAAACTCTTAATGTATGATTAGTACGATCTGCAACTGATGGCACATTACATGTTACAATCCATAATCCTTGAGCTGAAGAATATAATGATTGTAAATTTGTGCATACTGATCCATTAACTGTAATATTCCATGTAACATTAGTTATTACAAAAGATAATCCATTCATCGCATTAGCCTTTAATGTTATAGTATCATTAGCATAAAGACTTTGAGTTGGTGTTAATGATGTAATATCTATTTGATGTGAAACATTTAATGATAAGTTAAAGTTTTGAGTAGCAAGACTTGGATTGATTATACTAATATTATAATAATATAATCCTATATTTGCTGGAGCAGTATAATATAGCGATATATCTTTGTAAGAATTTTTACTTATTGTAAACCCTGATTCTGAGAATGTTATATCACTACTATTAGCTGTTAAATTTATGATTAATGCGGCATTGCCTGTATTGTTTATTCTTAGATTTGTGAAAGTTCCCGTGTCTTGACTGCCAGCATTTAGATAATTGTTGTTTAATGTATAATTGTATAATACTAATGAAGGCACATTAACGTTTAATGTGAATGTATCGCTTGCTGTTCCTCCAATTACACTCATTGTGCCAGTATATAATCCCGGATCTTGATATGTTGGAACTGTTACTGTAACATTCATATAAGCAAATGTTCCTATAGGTAAACTACTAATATTAGTTGTTAATAGTCCAAATCCGTTAGTACATATTGTTCCACTTGTGCATGATGCATAAATATTATTTATTGCAGCTGTACCAATAGATTGTACTTCTAAGAATGCTGTCTTACTGCTTGAATGATTAATATCCATACTTACAGTTTTTATAGGAAGATTCAATATCGGTGTAGGATTAGATGGTATCTCACTTAATACAAACGCACTTGTTGTATTTGCAAATACCGGTATTGATGCACTAACTACATTATTTATTTTATCAACTTGATTGTCTAACTGTTGCCACCAATAACTTGAACATATTCTACTAGTATAATTCCATCCACCACATTGATACACACGTAAATTATCTTTACTTGTAACAATGTCAGAACCGAAATTTATTACAATCATAGAAGTTACAGGCATTTGAGTTTCTACAACAAATCCTCTAATTGCACCAACCAATTGTGATGTAACATCTGAAGAGGTAACTCTATCAAGATTCATTAATGTACTAACATTAAATAGTGGTGCATCATATATAGTAATATTATATGTTGAAAATATCATACTAATATTATATATTCTAGCGTATAGTGTTACATTATAGTGTCCACTGCTATTGGTAGAGAAGTTAATTGTTGTTAAACCATTTGTTAATGTAAAGTTTACAACAAATGGTATGTTGTTTAAGTCTTTTAATACACCACTAAATGTTCTTAATGAATAAATTTCTAAACTAGTAGTTTGCGTACTATTAACATTTCCTGTTGTGTCATTAACAATATATCTTACATTAAATATTCCTAGTTCTGAAAGGTTTGTTGAACTATTTAATGTAATATTATATATTGTAGCATTATTAGTATTGGATAGTGTAAAGTTCTTGATTACTCCCACGGGTGTGGTGACCTGTGCAATAACCTTATCAATGACGGTATTATCTGTAGTATTTACAGAAATAGTTATGCTTCCACCGTTTTCTACACTATCCAACACAATAATCTGAACATTCGGATTAGTAACATCTTTATAGTATAATCCATTAATTTGTGTACTAGTTAATGGTATAACTCCTAGTGCTGTAGAATAATCAACATTCATCCTTAAACTATGATAACTTGCATCTAATGCAGATGGTAATGAACAATTAGTTATGAAATAATTACCAACAAATGATGTACTATTAAGCGTACATGTTGTTCCATTAACAATTATGATTGGTGTTAAGTTTCCAGTTACAGGACTGCCTTCATAGACTATTGAAGAATTGATAGAAATTATATCTCCTGCTCTTAAGCTGATGTTTGGCGTGATACTGTTAATTGTTAGGTTTGCAAGATGTGAACCATATAGTATATTTATGTCTGTTGCTGATTGTCCATCATCAATTGTTAATACTCCTGTATAATTATTATTATTAGCTGGTGCTGTATGATTTAATGTTATATTATATGATTGTAATGGTTGTAATGTTTTGGTAGGATTAATAACATTCATTATGCCTGCATCTTTAACTACACCTGTTAATATGTTAGTAAAGAATATTGGAACATTCGAGTAACTTGTGACTGTTAATTCTGTGTTCTGATTATTTTGTCCAGAAACACCATGTAATGTAAAGTTAGAATTATGTACTAATGTAGCGTTACGTGCAGTAATATTCCATTCATAACTTGCAGGAACTACAACTGTTACGGTATAATTATCACTATAATACTGTTTACCATCATTTCTGACTTTAACATCGAAAGTGTAAGTTCCATTAGTTAATCCTTGCGTTGGAGTAATTGATAAATTAACAGATCTATACTCACCTTTTGGTATACTACTTATAGATCCAGGATTTGCTGTTACAGTGAAATTATTAGGGGTATTAATTAATGTAATCATAACGTTTGATGCATCATCATTACCTACAGAATCTATTCTCAATACAGTAATATTAGTTGTACCGTGTTTAATAGTATAATTTGTAGTATATGTGTTAAATCTTACAATCTTTGTAGAATCTACACTAATATTTATTAGACCATAATTGTATGATCCTATACTGCTATTAGGATTGCTCCAGAACACTGCTGGATTAATATTATATATCCCTGGTGTAGTATTTGCTGGAATATTAATTATTAGTGATACTGTCGTAGAATTTTGTGAAACATAAATACTATAATTCAGAGGATATACAATCCAATTACTATTATTACTAGTTAAATTTGCTGTTACGTTAATATTACGTGCTGTAACATATCCAACATTTGTTAAGTTTAATGTTACAGTAATATTTTGTGAATTTTCTAATGTTACATTAGATGCATTATATAATGTGCTGTTTGGAGTAACTGTTAATGTTGTTCCTCCTAGTACATTGAACAAGTAAGGACTGCTTGTCGTGTACTGTCCTGTTAAATCTTTTATTGTAGAAGTTACAGCATATACTCCTGAAATGTTTGAATTAGTAAATACTTGTGTGAAATTCATCGATACATATTGTCCTTGATATAGTATATTTTCATTGGTTGATGAACCTATTAATGTAATCACAGTACTGTTCGGCATTGTAACATTGAATGTTAATGCTGTTATGTTAATATCTCTATCATCAGTCACTACAGATTTTAATGTTATATGTGTATTTAATTCAGTATAATTTTGATCTTGTCCATTACTGTTATTTAAGAATGTTATCTGAGAAATTATAGGATTGTGATCTGTGATATTAAATATTAATGGAACATTACGCACTGTCCCGCTAACGTTTATTGTAACATTTATACCAACATTTTGTAATGTAATATTTCTGCCTGTCTGATACACATACAATATGGAACTTGCAGCAGGCACTAATGTAATATTATCTCTATTAACTATTGTTCCGCTGACATTCTGATTAATATTAAATAAATTCGTATATGAATTGTAATCGGTATCACCATAATTTGGATATGTTATGTTGAATGTTAAATTACCGTTACCATCGTTAGTTACGTTTACTGACGCCATATTTCCTGCACTATTCAGGCTGAAATCATTTGTTGAAGATAATGTTGTTGCATTCCATGAATTAGAATCTATCAATATTGTTAATGTAAAGTTTGCTTGTTGATATTTATTGTATGAATAACTTAATGATGATATATTAAATAATCCTGTGTAGTTTCCTGGTAATGTTCCTTTTGGAATGTTCAAGTATACAGTAACATTTCTTGTAACATTCTTTGTTAATATTCCTAATGTTTTTGTTAATAATGTTAATGTATTATCAAAGCTTAGCCATCCTATTGGAATATTTCCTGACTCGAATACTATCGAAGCAGGGTTTGTTCCATCACCATAATTAACATTGCCAGTACTGTTAATTTCTATAATTATTGAGGTATTGCTATTATGGTTCATTACTGTATTAATTACATTATTGGTAATTATTTCTGGATTATTATTTACTATAACTGTAAATGGTGATCCGGTATTATTGTTGAATGATCCATTAGCATTCTGCCATGAAACTACAGGAGTTAATGAATATGTTCCTGGAACTGTTCCTAATGGCAATGTGATATTAAGAGTGCCATTGACTAATTGTCCAACTGTTAAATTACCTATGTTTGTTGTTGTTACAGTCCATCCATTTGGTGTTACGGCTGTAATATTAGCGTTATATGCGTTTGTTAATCCTGTAATTGTTACTGTAATATTACTGTTTACGATTTCTCCATGTAATTGTGTAATATTGCTTGATGTAATATTTTGACTAGTAGTTATCCCTACTGTAGTATATCCTAAAACCTGGAAACTATAATTATTAGATGCAATATAATTATTTGATTTGTCTTTAATGAATACTGTTAAATTGTATATTCCCTCAAGATTGGTATTTGTGAATGATGTATTAAATCTCTTCCTGTCAGCTACACCTTGCAATGTAAGGTTTGTGACAGTAATATTTGTGCTGTTTATGGTATAGACTGTCCCTTGTGGATTTGTAATATTAAAGTATACTGATGATATATTCATTCCTATAACTGCTGTTTCTGGTTCATCATCTGTAATTATTGATTGTACGACTATTGGATAATATAATTCTGTATAATTATTTGGTGTCGCGTTCAAGTACACTAATTGTGGCGGCTGATTTGTTACATTAAATACTATTATGGATGTTAGAACTGTTGGTGTCGCGTTAACATTACTGATGTTTACTTCTACTCCCACATTTGTTTTACTGTCTGTGCTTTCTGGAATAATTATACTAAATGTTCCTGTACTATTCTTTTGTATAAGTATGCTTGTTGGATTTGATCCGGCTGGTTGTGGTGTTCCGAGACAATAATATCCTGAACACAAATCTCCCCCAGCGTTATAACCAATATTATAATTTATTGTAAAGTTCAATGGATTATTACCTGTATTGTTTATTGTGATGTTTGCTAATATTCCTGCCTGATTTAATGTGAATGAATTGGTTTTATTTACTGGAGAAACAATATACCATGATGTATTGGCTGTAACATTTACAAAAATATTAACTATGCTATCTGCAACATTTGTACCCGTAATATTTATTGTTCCATTATATTGTCCGGGATCTTGGAATGATGGAATAACTACTGTAATATTTACATCTTTAGAGTTTCCTTCGATTATATCTCCTATATTTACTGACTGTCCATTATTGCTACCGTAACTTAATGATATCCAAGTGCTTGGAAGAGTTCCAGTGATGAATGTTGTGTTAATACTTGTTGCTTTTGCATTACCATTACTGTTTATTGTTAATGGAATAATATTTGTTGTGCCATGATGTAAGTTCGGAGTCAGTGTAGTGTTATGAGATATTTGTGGATTGATTGTTGTTGAAATATTAATTCTCGAACTTCCTCCTTCAGTAGTATTTATTGTGAAGTATCCATTGTATGTTCCTGGAGTATAACTTTGAACATTTAATGAAACATTCAAATATGCGCTAGAACCTTCAACTATGCCTGACCATTTATTACCACTAGAATTCCAACTGCTTGAATTACTGTTTATAATTATCCATGATGCTGGTAATGTGTTATTGTAATATGTTACTACAACATCAGTTAATGGAGCATTACCATTATTATTTATTGTTACAATATTACTATTTATGTTGCTAATGTTTGTAGTTTGATTAATATTATTATTGGATGTACTTATACTTGATGTTACATTTATAGTAATATTTATCTCTTTATATGTTTGTACTGAACTTGCAATGTATGATGTTATATTTATTTTACCAGTGTATGTTGCTGTACTGTAATTAGTTATTGTAGTGTTCAATTTTAGATCTAATGGACTATTCATATACAGTAAATCCCAACAGTCGCTGCCACAAGTATTATTCCAGTAACTGTCTGAACTTGAGAATTTTATCCATGATGATGGAATACTTCCAGTCATTGTTACAAATACACTGTCTGCTTGTGTACTTAATGTTCCTAAATCTACATTACCAATACTATCTACTGTTAATGTTGTTATATTAGGATTACTGAATCCAGAATTTAACAATAGATTAGTTGATGAAACATACATTTGAGGATTAGCTTGTATTATAATATCAAAACTTGATGTTTGCGTAACATTTGTACTATTATGATTTGACCAATTCACTTGGAATGTTACTGCAGGATATTGTTGTCCAGCCGTTAAACTTACTACGGTTGTTATGTTATATGTTTTGTAACAGTAAGTGTTTTGTTTTAAATCGGTTGTACAATTACTTGAATAGTCTGCTACTGATTGTATCTTTGCACCACGACTTGAAACTATTTCAACGATAGTTAAGTTTAACATTGACGAGTTTCCAGTATTATTTACTGTAACATTATGTAAGAAACTATAAGGAATTCCTGCTAATTTATCTGTAATTAATCTGTTGTTTGTTGTAGCATTACCGATTGTTCCTGGCTGCTCAACAGTATCGGTGAAATTTATTATGTTGCTACAATTGTATGCTGTGTAGAAATATTGATTACTATATATGCCATAAGTGTAAGGAGTGTTGTTTCCTATAATATTATAATTCTTACAATCTATTGTAACATTCTGTGCTGCTATTATGAAACATGTTGCACCATTAATGTTTAAGTCAGATGTTAAATTATATGTTCTATCCGGCTGCGTAATTGTTCCACATCCAAACTTTGTTGTTGCTGGACCATAATCTGCACCAAGTCCTGTCCATTTAGTTGGAATTGTTGCTGCATTGATTGGATATTGCGTTCCTGCATCTCCCCATCCATCTGGTATATAATCGTTAATATCATAACTGTTAATGTTTGAATAGTAATTGCCTTGTGCAATTCCAGTAACTGTTGTATTGAATGAATTTGTCTCATTACTGTTGTTTACCCACATTCCAGAACCTGTGAAATTGTTGTAATAGAATGTGTTATTACCTGAAGTAGAATCTGCATAAACATTTGATGTTGATCCATTTAATGTAATGTTTGTGAAGATGTTATTTTTTGAAGAGAATGTGAGTATCACAGCAATAGTTCCATTTATCGATCCTAAAGAGATCATGTTGTCATATGCTCCCGAATCAAGCAACATTCCGTAACTTTGAGCAGAGGAAATATTATTAGAAGTAAAATTATTATATGCCTGTATAGTAGATAAATAAACTCCATATGCTGTAGAGCCGTTTATAATTAAATTATTGTTGTAAAAAGAATTATACCGAGAGCCACCGGAAACTAAATGTATTCCATGACTAGAACTTCCCGTAGTAGAGATTATATTAGAATAAACAACATTATAATCATTACTATTCTGTAAACGTATACCTATTGACCCAGAATCATTTGTCGAAACAATATTATTATATATTAAATTATACTGACAATTTTGGTTAAGCAAGATCGCATGACTATTAGATACCCAAGTAGAAATAGTATTATTATACACTGAATTCATATTAGAATTAGATTGTAAAAGTATTCCAATCCCGCTATTTGCATTAGTAGAGACTGTGTTATTCAAAACATTAGTGTAATTCACGCCATTACGCAAATAAATACCATACCCTGAAGTTTGCGTTGCATTTATATTATTATTTTGGATGGTTCCATTATTTGTTGCGTTAAAATATATACCATAATTAAATCCATTAATTTTACAATTCTTAACAGTCGTATTAAACATTGTGGAATAAACACCGGAAGTTTCGGCGCTAGTATTCCCACTAATCGAATATCCTGCACAATCTAGTGTTACGTTCTGCGCTGTTATTATGAAACATGTTGAACTATTAACTGAAACATTGTTTGGCAATATATAATTAGTATTTGCAGTTCCCAAATTACCACATCCAAAGTTCGTTGTTGCTGGGCCATAATCAGCACCAATTCCTGTCCATTTACTTGAAACTGTTACATTATTGAATGGATACTGTGATCCTGTTTCTGCCCAACCATTTTGATTGTTATCATAAACAAGGTACGAATTAATTGATGGATAGAAATTACCTTGAGCAACTCCATTAACAGATGTGTTGAATTGATTTGTCTCATTATTATTAGTTATCCATGTTCCAGTTCCTGTGAAATTATTGTAATAAAAGGTGTTATATTTTCCTACAGTCAAATCAATATGAGTACTGCTTGAATTTAATGTTACGTTTGTAAAAGTATTATTTATACATCTATCATATTCAAAGAATATTTTTCCAGTAATTGAACCTCCGATGAAATTGTTATCAGAAGCGTTTGTTGATCCTCCTCCAGAACTAAGATCTATCGCAGTATTTCCTGTTGTTGATAGATTATTGTTTAAGAATAATACTCTGTGAACATCCTGTAAATATATTGCTTCGTAGGTCGAAGGAGCATAGATAATATTATTAGTGATATTATAATCTCTACCTTGAGCGATATAAATACCTCTAGAGGCACTCGCGCTTGCGTTTATATTGTTTCTATCTATAACACCACCAACTATTGTAGAGATAAATATTGCATGACTATTCGTACCTCCACCTGATGTTCGTAAATTATTATTTGTGATATTAACATAACCTCCGGATATGAAAACAGGATAAGAGGCTCCTGAACTTCCTACAGATGCAGCAGTATTATTGTAGAAGGTTATATTATTACCATCTAGTCTTGCGGCTACTCCGCTAGATATACTAACATTTACCGTAATATTATTATTGTAGATTTGACCATGCGATTTTCCAGTCTGATAATATACCCCGACAAAGAAGTCTTGTATATTACAATTTCTTATTACAGTATTGTTTGCGTTAGCAATTATACCATACGTACTCGTAGTCTGATTTCCAATAATAGAATATCCATTACAATCAAGCGTTACATTAACACCTGTTATTGTAAAGCACGTTGAACCATTGACTGAAATATTTACACTCATAGTTGCAACTATATTTGATGTACTTATTGTTCCACATCCAAACTTATTAGTTGCTGGATTGTAATCTGCACCAATTCCTGCCCATTTTGTAGGGAATGTTGTTGCATTGATTGGATATTGTGTTCCTGCATCTCCCCATCCATCAAAATTCATATCATTAATATCATAAGACGTTATGTTAGGATAATAATTACCTTGAGACACACTATTCAAAGTAAAATTAAACGAATTAGTAGAATTACTATTATTTACCCATATTCCTGAACCATTAAAGTAGTTCCAATAGAACGTATTATTGTATGATGTAGATACCACATATACATTTGCAATCGAAGCAGTTATGTTAATACCTTTGAAAGTGTTATTATTCGATGAAGAACTAGCTAGATGAATACCATAAGTACCATTTATTGAACCTCCTGAAAATACATTATGTACGAGTTGGGAAGCAACACGAATAGCAGATGAACTAGAAAAAATATTATTATTATAAAATGATGAGTAAGAAACAGTGCCAGCGAAGTACATACCATAGCCAGTACCAGTTGTTAAATTATTACCAGTAAAATTAAGATAACTGGCACTACTAAAAAGTATAGGATAATATGCCGAAAGAGCAGTTATACGATTGTTGATGAATTTATCGCTTATTGAACTAGAGATTTCTAAAGTATTTGCAGTTAGGGATAAAAAGTCATTATCGATATAATTAATTGATGAAACTGTGCTGTAATATTGGAGAATACTTCCTGTTTTAGCAGTAACATTATTTCTGTAAAAGAATTGATTGGACACTGCACCATCATTACCACTTATATATATAGGCATAACATAAGCACTAATAACATTATTAGTAATATTAGCTAATGCTCCGCCAGAGATGTGAACACCTACAAATGAATCAGTAAAATTGGAATTAAGAATTGTAATGTTTGATGCAATAATCCATACTCCCTCAGTATTATTAACATTTACTCCGGACACAGTAATATTATTACATCCAACAAAGCCTAATAATGAAAAAGTATTATTAGTAAATACTTGATTATTAGGGCAAGGATTATAAGTTGGATGGTAGAACAGTGTGGGTCTGCCATTAATTAGATTTGAAGTAGAGATATTATAATCCCTACCATATCCTGCTAACAGATATAATCCAGAATTATTCTGACTTACAGAAATAGTATTACTAGTAAGAGTGTATGATCCTCCACCATGAGAATTAAGGTATAATACATAATTAACTACTCCTCCAGAAAGAATAAAAGTATTATTCTTAATTAATATATTAGTATAAGGCAAAGATTGTCCTCCTTCTATAATATAATTGCCACCAGCAGTGGAAGAACCGTAGAAGGAAACATTATTAGAATCAATAGTTATATTAGAAGATCCACCATATAACTTTACGAAAATATTTGAAGTTCCAGTAGTACCAGTTATAAGTGCAGTATTATTTGCAATAAATATATTAGATGTTATTGCCGACATAGAAACCATCCTACTACTAGACACAGCTGTACCCGCAAAAGAATTATTCAATATATTAAAGAATGTTACATTACTATTTAAATCAATATAATAATGATTAGTAGTATAATTATAAAGATAATTATTGCTAAATGTAGAGTTATATACATTCTTAAAATAAGTAATAGAATTACCATTTGAAGTTATATTGTTCCCGGAGATATTAATATTAGAACCAGCAAACACATACAAGCCATAACTAATAGATTGTCGGAGAGTATTATTTCGTACTGTAACATATGAACTGTTTATTCCTAATCCGGTTGAGAAATTACTAATAACACAATTCGTTACTGTAGTATTTGTCGAATTTGTATATATACCATAAGTTCCAGCACTATTATTTCCAGTAATACTAAATCCGTTACAATCTATTGTAACATTTCGTGCTGTTATATTGAAACATGTTGAACTATTAACAGATAAATTTTGAGATAGTGTTAATACCACATTGGTTGTACTTATTGTTCCACATCCAAACTTATTAGTTGCGGGACCATAATCAGCACCAACACCAACCCATTTTGTTGGGAATATTGTTGCATTTACAGGATACTGAGTTCCAGTCTCACCATAACCATCAAAATTATTATCATTAATATCATAAGAAGTTATATTAGGATAAGTATTTCCTTGAGCTTGACCATTAACTGTAGTGTTAAATTGATTCGTCTCATTTGCGTTACTTACCCATGTTGGAGAATTAAGTATAGTGTTATAGTAGAATACATTATCTCTGGTATTTGTTTGCGAAATATATATTGCCTTTGATCCTGCAGCATTATTCATATCTATAGTGTTACCATATACTCTACTAGCATTTGCACCATTATTATAGTATATACCATTAGATGATGTACCATTTAGTGTAATATTGTTGTTAGCTATTATCACATTATAATTAGGATAAGCAGTAGGAGGATTTGAGTCATAATATATTCCTGCAGCAGAGTTTGCTTTTGAAGATATAGTGTTATTGTACACGCTAATATTTACTTTAACGAATGTAAAATATATGCCGTATCCAGGAGTACCATTTATGATATTATTATATATAGTAACATTGTACGTTGAATGTTCCAAATATATTCCTTGACCGCTATAAGGAGTGATAATATTATTGTATATGCTTGAAAGTTGTGATGAGGCACCATTACCATAATAATAAACACCATAAGTTGTTGAATTTATTATAGTATTATCATAACAAGAAATATTGGATGTAGACTGGAAGGATATGCCAATAGGGAGATTTATCAGTGTATTATTATATGCTGAAGGCGATGAGCCACTTTGCAATCTCATACCCATAGAGTTAGAATTATTATAGGCGGTAATAATATTATTATATACCCTGCTATTGGCACCATTTTGTAAAAGCAACAATATGCCTCCATTAGAATTATTAACATCTATCACATTATTGTATACGTAACCCGTTCCTGAAGTATAAAGTATTATTGGTGAATAGATATTATTATAGTATACATAATTATTTGTAAAGTTAAAATTAGTATATTGTGACCATATAAGATAACTTGACACAGCAGGAAAATATCCATCTTGATAAAAAGTATTATTATTCATTAATGCTGACGTTCCAGAAACGAAATAAATACCTCTGTCTGTCATGTTAGTAAATGTAGAATTATATATATTAAGAGTTGATGAATAAACACCCAATCCTCCACTATAAGCTAAATTATTTAGTGTTACATTTGTACAACTACTGAACCCTACATAAGAATAATTGGTCGTAGAATTATATGTAAAATTGCTTATAACTAGATTATTAGGACAAGTAACACCAAGTGAACCATAGGCAATTATTGGTTTATTATTTATATAATTATTACTGATATTTACATTGGACCAAGCATAAGGAGGTAGTATAAAATTCTTATAGCTATTAGTTGTGGATATTATATTATTACTTATGTTTGAACCAGAAGATGGAGTAATAGAGAAAAGATCTACAGGAGAATTCGGACCAGCAACATTTAATGTATTATTTAGAATATTTAAAATACCAGGAATGCTTATTAGTAGAGAACTGCTTGATGCGCTAGAACTAGGATAAAGAGTAATATTATTGTTAGTTATATTAATTAATGAAGGATTTGAACCGCCTGCAATGATACCGTTGCAATTTTGACTAGTACAATTCATTAAAATAGTATTATTATTGACAAAAATTTTATTAATAGTTCCGCCTTGAAATCTGATGTTGCTAGCATAAGTTCCACTACCATTCATAATATTACTATCAATCCACACATTATCAGTAACACCACCGCCACCAAACATCACATTAGCTTCATAGTTACTAGCAGTCATATTAAGTCGATTATTTAGTATAGTAACATTATTAACAGCAGTCAAATAAATATTACCGCGATAGGAACTGACTGCATAAGCACCATTTAAAGTATTATTATATATCAAACTATTATTTGCACTATTCAACTGTATATTATCCATAAATCCATTAATAACACAATTCTTAATAGTAGTATTAAATTGGTTACTATATATTCCATAAATGTTAGCTGTGAAATTTCCAGTTATACTAAATCCATTACAATTTATTGTTACATTTGCTGAAGTGATGTTGAAGCATGTTGAACTGTTGATTGAAAGATTCTGTGTTAATGTGATTATAGTATTTCCTGTACGCATTACACCACATCCGATTTTTGATGTATATGGTCCATAATCGTTACCATATCCTGCCCATTGTGTTGGTGCGAATGATGAGTTTAATGGATATTGTCCTCCACCATCAGCCCATTTATCTCCATCAGAGTCAGACACATCATAAGCTGTAATGTTAGTATAAATATTACCTTGTGGAACGCCATTGACTGTTGTATTAAATGTGTTAGTAGAATTTGAATTATTGATCCATGTTCCACTACCTGTTAGATTGTTGTAATAAAATGAATTATTAACACTTTGTGCAAGTAATAATATGTGAGTAGTTGTTGCACTCAAAGTAATATTTGTAAATGTATTATTAATTGATCCAGAACTTGTATAACTGAATTTTATAGCGTATGAGCCTGTAGAATTACCTAATGTAAAGTTATTATTGCTAGAATCTTGAATTTCTATACCGTTGGCGCCTGTACCTTTGAATGTATTATTTACAAATAAATGATTATTTGAAGAATACATCCATAATTTAGGGAATGTATTATTATAGAAATAATCTCCATTAACGCTTTGTATATATATGACACTACTAGAGACACCTGTGACTATATTACGACTAAAAGTGTTATTAGTTCCACTATATACGCCTATCACAGTAGCACCACCATTGTCGGTAATATTGTTATCATAAATCATATCATTATTTGAACCAGGATTAGAACCGCCAACATATAGAATTAAGCCTGAACTTCCAGCAGAGTGAGTGAAACGATTATATTGTATTAAAGTGTTATTTGCTGGTGTCAATCTTAAATCATAAGTCGGATAGTAAGACGAAGTACTACGTATATCATTGTTTATTATATAATCATTGAATTGACCATTCAATTCTATGATTGTATCAGCTACTGTTCCAGATTGTGAGATATTATTATTACTAACGTTATTATAAGAACCTGTCTTAAGATAAATACTTCTACTAGAAGAAAGATTGTTAGTGATATTATTATTATATATTGTGCCATTACTTGCACCAAAATAGTATATCCCATATAAAAATCCGTTAATCACACAATTCTTCACAGTAGTATTTGTTGCTGTAGAGTAAATTCCTGATGTTCCTAATGAATTATTTCCAGTTATACTATATCCTGCACAGTCAATTACAACATTGTTTCCAGTTACGTTGAAACAATTGGAAGCGTTAGCTGAAAGATTTCCTGTTAATATTATAGATTGACCAATAACTAAGTTACATGCTAATTGTAAAGAATTTAATATTATTATTGTGTTTCCAGTTACATTAACACTCTGACTATCACCGGTGCCTGTAGCTGTAGATACTGTGTAATTATTATAGCTGGTATAATTTTTGTTTGCAGTTAAAATATATTCTATAGCGTTAGGTCTGACAGTAGCGTATCCTGTACTATCAGTAGTTCCATTAAACGTTAAATTATTATTTACATCTCTAATAAGTACATTAGCTCCAGGGAATGCACTTCCACTAGCAGTATTATTAACATAAACATCAATCCACCATTTGATTGGCATCATATTAGTAGTATTATTCCCGCCTGTAAAGTAGATATTGGTTGGGCTGATTGTAACATTTGTTAATGAATTATTGTTTAATATAGAACTGTATTCTGAAGTTATATTTTTGTTAGTTAGTGTAAAATCGCTAAATGTATTATTTTGACCATTAAGAATATAGATACTAATACCATTACTTGTGTTTAAAGAGTTATAAGAGAATGTATTATTGTGTGATGTAGTCAAATATATTGCATTAATATTGCTCGATACATTGATTGTATTATTTTTGAAAATATTGTTATTTGCATTAGAATCAACTCTTAAAGCATAAACTACACCATTAAGAACAGTTATATTGTTATTAGTAAAATAATTATTTTGTGCGCCAGAAAATGTTACTGTGTAAGTTGAGGAACTAGCAGTGATAGTATTATAGGTTATATTATTATTTGAACCATATACTGCCATAACGCCTCCATTACAGCAACTATAACTTATTAGAGTATTATTATAAATTAAATCATTAGAATTAGGATATATACAATGGCTTGTACTTCCAGAAGTAGTTATATAATTATTAGTGATATTATTATACAATCCTGATGGAATTATACCATCACTACTACCGCTACCACTAGTCGTGATAGTGTTATTGTCAATAATATTATATCCTATATTAGACATAACAATACCATCAGAACTTCCTCCAGAGACAACTATGGTATTATATCTTACAATCATGCGTGTTCCTAGAGTTAGAGCATTTCCTGAAGATCCAGAGATAGAGCCATAAATAGTATTATTTGTAATATACGAATCGTTGGATGAACCTAGGAAAGATAATCCGTAATAATTTTTAATTATACTATTAGTTACGTTAATATAACTAGAATCCCATATAGTTACTGAATCAAATCCTGTAGTGTTTAATCCAGTAATAGTAATATTAGTACAGCCCCTAAATTGTAAGTGTGAAATATTTTGATTGTTAGGATTAAACTCCAATACTTGATTATTAGGACAAGCCTTATATGTACCATCATAATAATATATTGGAAGATTGTTGATATAATTATTAGTAGTAATATTATGCACTGTTTGAGTCCCACTACTACCAGAAATATACAATCCATCACCATATCCTATAGTAGTAATATTATTACCATCCAAAATAAATCCTGAAGTTACACTATTAAAGTATATGCCTTTCTTTACATAATCTGTTTGATGATATATAGTATTATTAGTAATATTAAATCCTGTTATAGCACCGCTTACATATATTACAGCAGTACCGCCTCCATTAGTTGAATTCATATAATTGCCTGTTATTACATTATTATTACCGCTAGTAAATTGCATTGTAGATGCTGTACCAAAATTATTAAATGTATTATTTCTAAATACGTTACTAGCCGAAGATCCCTGGACTTGCAACATAACACCAGAACCAGTAGTATTCAATGTGTTATTTATTATATTATTATAAGATGCTCCAGACATTAGTATCACATTGATAGTTGTTCCAGATAAAGCATTATTAGTTAAATTATTATAATTATTAGTTCCTGAATAATAATTAATTGCAGGACTAGAGGCTCCACCATAGACGGTGTTATTATCTATGATATTATAACTTGCTCCGGCAAGCTGAATACCACCCATCGAGCCAGCAGTAAGATTAGCGTATATGATATTATTAAGTATAATATTTCCTGAAGGAGTATTAGATAAATACAATCCTGCAGCATTAGAATTAGAAGCATACATAGTGTTACTGATGATGGTATTATTACTACTAGAAGAAATGTCGATACCGTGATTCCCATTATAGGTGCTACTGTATATGGTATTATTATTTACCGTATTATTATCAGAACCAAATAATAGATATATACCATTTCCTGCTGTAGTATTAATAATATTGTCTTTTATTAAACCATTCTTAGAACTATTAAAGTACACATCGTATTGGAATCCTTTAATCACACAATTCTTTACAGTAGTATTTGTTGAATTTGAATATATTCCGTAAGCATTTGTACTATCATTGCCAATTATAGCGTATCCGTTACAATCAAGTGTAATATTTGAAGCAGTCACGTTGAAACATGACAAATCATTAATTGATAAATTCTGAGTCAATGTAATTACTTGATTAGAAGTTAGTACATTTCTACATCCGCCAATAACATTTACTGCGCTGCTATTCATCCATGAACTTGTTGAACTTGATGAAGAGTTAGCTTGACAACTAAACGTCCAATTATCATAAACATTATTTTCTCCTAAACCGGTTAAAATGTTAATTGGTGCGCTTACATTAGAGGAGAAATTATCATTGATGCTGTATGCTCCTCCATTATACACTCCTGTGGAGAATGTTCCATTGGCCGATGTAGCAACATCATACCAATTTCTTGTAACAGTACTAATAGTAGGTATCCACGTTACTCCATAATCATTTGAAGTATACATATAATTTCCAAAAGCATTAGCATACATGTTTTTACCATCATCCGATATTGCTGTGCCTATCCAATTACGGACTGCATCAGTTGCTCTTGGTGTCCATGTAACTCCAGAATCATTTGAAGTATACAAGTAACCCCCATAAACTCCAGCAACAAGTTTTGTTCCATCACTAGACATTGCCAAGCCAGACCATGCACGAGAACTATCTCTAGAAGTCCAAGTAGAACCATTATTATAAGAAGTCCAGATATTTCCGACATTAGCGGCTGCGGCCATTATACTTCCATTGCTTGATACAGCAACACTATTCCAGTTTAAAATATTCCCCGTATTTACAGCATTAAAAGTAATACCATAATCTGTAGACACATATACATATCCGCTGTTTTGTCCTAATAGTTGGATACTTCCATTAGAAGACATTTCAATTCCTTCCCAACTTCTAGGATTATCAGTTTTAAGAGCAGTCCATGTAGTTCCAGTATCATTGGAAACATACACATATCCTGAAAGAACGACTACAGTAATATATTTTCCATCATCAGACAATGCTATTCCACGCCAATTTGGAGTACTACTGTTAATCACAGACCACGTTTGACCATAATCACTCGAGTATTTAACACCAACACTACTCCCACACATTACTTGTTTAGAACCATCACGAGAAATATCAATATCATACCAAATATTAGAACTTGCTGAACTAAGACTCCAAGCTAAACCATAATTTCTCATAGTTCCAGAAGTGTTGAAAGAATCATTTCTATACCATATATAGTTATAAGAAGATACATCCCCTGTACCATTTATAGTGGCGTTACAATAACCTATAATGTTTTGATTAGGATTTGATGAACCTGAAGGAATAGTAGACGAATTAAGTATTATTGGAGGAGGACTAACAGCAAAAGGATCTTGTGTAATTAATTGTTCATAACCTGATGCTGTTCCATCACATAACACTTGATAATACATTATTCCTGAAGTACTAAAAGAATTATTATATTGATATATCAATGACGTCGTATTAAAAGTCATATTTACATAAGCATCATAAGTCCCTGTTGTATTAAAGTGTATTTGACAATATAGCCCTGTGCCATTTATCGAAACTCCTGAAGTAGTATTAGTATAATTTGCATAAAATAAGATTTGAACATTAACTCCGCGAACTAAAATATCAGTATCATCGCTAATATTCATTTGCGATTGATTACCTTGACCGCCAGCATATGCTGAGAAATGTGTAACAGTAAATGTTATAGAATCTCCATTATCTATAAAAGGAATTTCTGAACCTTGCCAATTCAAACAAATTCCTGTATTTGAATCATAATCAATATCGTTACAAGTTAATATTGAACCAACGATTCCATTCTTCTCTAGTGTTATTGTTGCATTAGTAATATTGACGGATTGAACGTAGATTATGGGTGTGGCCATATCTAGAACATTAACATTAATCTTTTGCAGATCGTCAATGGTGTTCAATCCATCAATATTGATTATGTTTTTATTATTTACATCACTAATAATTACGCTTGTTGATCCGTTTATTGTATAATTGCCTGTTTCATTTTCAACAAATAATTCTTCAACAGAAACGTCATCAACCTTCAAAACTTTATTATTGCCTTGACTTTGAATTCCAAGTCCTCCTCTTTGAGGTTTTAGTCCAAGTTTATTTTCTAAATAAACTTTTTTATCAGCATGACTAACTTTACGCAATAAAGTAACCTTATTAGTTTTATTAGTCTCTAGAATTCTTACAGTAAACTCTTCACTCGTCAATAAAACATTGTTTCCTGCAGCATAAATTTTTATAGGCCAATCGCCAGCTTTAACAGCAGTTATAGTTAATAATTCACCACTAATGTTTGTAGTATATCCTTGTGAACTTGTAACATCAAATAAAATTTTTCCAGTAAAAAACTCGCTAAGATTTAATACTATATTCTGATCTTTATTAAGTATTAACACAGTATTGTTTAATGATTTGATTTGACTAATATTCTCAAACTCTATAACAATATAATCATAAGTTAAGTTAGTAATATTTACAGAAGCGTTATCACTAATAATCGTTAATCCTAAAACATTCACACGAGGAAGAACGCAAGATTCAGAACACACATTGTTAAATGTTAATAAAAACTCTGAAGAAATATTCTCAGTAACATTAGTAATAACTTCTTGAGTGACATTCTCGGTAACATTGACAACAATTTCTTGAGTAACATTCTCTGTAACATTAACAATGACATCATTAGTTGTATTCTCTGTAGTATTAGTCAATGTTATGTTAGTAATAATTTCTTGAGTAACATTCTCAGTTATGTTAAGCACGGTTTCGTTACTTGTTTCACTAATATTTTCTGTAATATTCTGAGTAATATTAGCTGTAAAGTTTTCTGTAACATTAACAACAATATTAGTAACGTTTTCAGTATTATTGACTAAAATTCCTGTAGTATTATCGGTATTAATTATGTCTAAAATCGTGATTGGTTGATTAAATGTAGTATTATCGGTAACATTTTCTGTAGTATTAATATCTAAAATATCATAACCAGTAATAACATTATTACTATTCAAAGATCCAGAATAAATTAAATAATTACCATTACTAGTGTTTAAGTAAATTTTTACATTACCAACACCATAAACTTTCCCAGTAATTCTTACAGCAGTAACATTAGCAAGATTATAGGAATTTAAATCAAGATAACTATTCTGAGAATTTAACGTCGATGATAATAATATACTGTTAGAAGTTTTGTGTTCGTAAGCAGCATATCCTGTTAATGAAAATTGTGAGAATAATAAGTATGAGAATGTGACTAAACCTATCACTAATAGGAATAGAGCGATATAATTTTTTCTAATACTATCACTAACCATTTAGTTAAAACACTATCTAGATTACTATAAATAACAAGTAACTAGTATAGTTCACCACACCCATAATCTTTCTAGTCGTATCCTTGAGAATGTTATTTAAATACTTTTCGATATTTTATGCGTAAGTAAGCACAAAATATTTATTTAGAATTATACTTAATATGTTTTTGCATAATATGCCAAATTTTCTGTATCTTTTCCACATACTACACATTTTCCTGGCTTCTTTTCGTAATAGTCTGAACCGAATATTTCAGCACCTTCACGAATCTTTTTCAAAGTGTCATAACATTTACCGTTTCTGCACCAATGAATCTTTGCAGTTTTAGCAGAATCTATTACTCTTCCAACTTCATCAACTGTATCTGCATACTCTAATAATTTATGCACGTCAGATTCGCTTTTTGCTAATAATTCTGATTGTACTGCATGCAACATTCCATTAACTTCACCAACAATATTTTCTCTCTTTACAATAATCTTTTTACCAACATTTCTTTGTACTAAAACAAGTTGATGGTTTGTAATATCTCGTGGACCAATTTCAATTCTTACAGGAACTCCTTTTAATTCCCATTCATAATATTTTTTACCAGGAGTTTCATCACGATCATCTAAATGAACTCTTATACCTGCTTTTTGTAATTCATGTTTTAATTGTAATGCACTCTCTAAAGTTTTCTCTTTTTCTTTTTCAAAAATTATTGGAATAATAACTGCTTGATATGTTGCAATGTTTGGTGGAACTATTAATCCTTTATCATCACCATGCTGTATTAATACTGCTGATAATAATCTTGCACCATTTCCAGTGCATACTTGCCATGCAGTTTCATCTTGACCATTTTTGTCTTTATATTTTATATTAAACTTTTTAGCGTATGCTTGTCCTAGAATGTTTACTGAACCATTTTCCATAGCCTTACCATCAGGACTAATGTAATAAAATTCAATTCCACCAACTGCTCCTGGAAATACTTCCCATTCGGGCTTTTCTACAATTAATGGTTTTAATGCAACATGATTCCACATCTTTTTATAGAATTCAACGTGTAATAATGCTTCGTTTAATGAATCTTCTTTTGTTGCATGTACAGTATGAATTTCGTGCCATACAGTGATTTCTCTATCTCTAATTAATGGTCTTGTATGTGCTGTTTCATATCTGAAACTTGATACTGTTTCATATGCTCTGAATGGTAAATCTCTATAAGTTCTAATCCATAATGCATACATCGGATATATTGCTGCTTCACCAGTTGGTCTTAATGCACCTTGAATTTCATTATTTTCTCCTGCAATAACTTTGAATCCTTCTTCTTTAAATCCTGCCCACCATTCTGGATTTTGTTCACAATAACTTATTGGAATAATTTGCGGGAAATAAAGTTCTTGGATACCATCATTTTTGAACATATCGTCCCAAAAATGTTTCAGATTTTGCATCATCTGATAACCATAAGCCTTCCAGACGTTCATGCCTTTAATGTTATATCTAATATCAACAATATCCGCAAGTAACAAAATGTTATGATACCATTCTGATAATTCACTCTTACGTGCACCAAGCATTTGTGGTAATTCATTACTCACTTTCTCAGAATCGTTAACCATGCCAATGAAATTATACAATCATTTAAATATTTTCTCCATAATTTAGCATAACTAAAGTAAGAATAATAACATAAATAAAAACAGCAATAAAATTTATATACTAACATTCCATAATAGTGTCATGGGTGATGATAAACGTAATGTGTTACTATTAGTTTTGATGTTAATAGTTTTTGCAATAATATTTTTTCTAGCACTAGCAGGTTTAGAGCATGGTGAATCATTATTTAATATTGGAATTCCTGTATTCTTCGAGAATTGGCTAATAATGTTTTTATCGTTAGGAAGTATAATGCGTATTGTATGGGAAATATATAAAAGATAAATTTTTATATTAAACAAACAATATCAAATCATGAGCGAGTATAAGCAAGTAATATTAGTGAGAATGGATCTTAAACTTCCTAAAGGTAAACTCGCAGTTCAAGTTGCACATGCTAGCGTCGAGGGAACACATCGTTCTGATAAAGAGATAATAAAACATTGGCGTGCTGAAGGTATGAAAAAAGTTGTGCTGAAAATTAATGATCTAGAAGAATTGTACAAATTTGAACAAGAAGCAAAAAAACTCAATCTAATTACAGCAGTAATCACTGATGCAGGACATACAACAGTTGCTCCAGGCACAACAACATGTATGGCAATAGGACCTGATGTTGAAACTAAGATAGATAAGATAACAGGACAACTAAAAATTCTATAAAAAACTTAAAAGTTCTAAGCAAGAAACATTTTTGATTAAATCATATTATCAAATTCTTTTACATATTATAGTTAACATAATACTAATCATAATATATACATGCATATATATGTCGTCATGAAATATAGTTTACAGCTCCACAATATTTATATACTTGCTACATCAATAAAAGAGTAGTTTTGGGGAGAGTGGTTATAAAAGTAATATATCGATGCTAGTCGTAGGACTAAACTACGAACACTGCACTAACAACAAATATTTACACTCCATACCGGAGGAAAAAAATGTATACAATTGACAGAAAAGTTAGTGTGAGTAACGCTATTCTAGATTATTTAGTCTATACAATGATATTTGTATTATTAATGTTTACAATGTTTTTCATGCTATATTAAAAAAGGTTAAAAAAATGAATAAAGACTTTTGGACACAAGAGGAAATAGACAACGAAGATGAGACACAATAAGTGTAATACTAATGTTAATGTAGTAGTAGCTATGGAGTATTGATTAGTAACACTAAAAGTTTAAAATAAGCAGAGGTATCCCTGAAGTGTGGGGGTAATTATGGAAGATATTGACGTTAATGGAAGTGAAGATGATTGGCTACGTGATGAAGTGACTGGAATGAAACGTAAGTCAAGTTCAGCAGTGCTTAACAAAAAAAAGTTATCAAAATATGAGCTTGATGAATTGTTTGCTAAAGATTAATGTTAAAAGAATAAATAATAAAAAATAAACGAGGTGTACTTTGATCTGTATAAACAAGTACGGGATACTTGAGATAAAAGATAACTGTGATGATAGCGATATTAATTTGACAGAATGAACATCACAAATATCATAATAGTGCTAAATTAATTCTTTCAATCGAATTTTTTCTATGAATTTAATGGTATGATTTATCATACTAAATAGTTTATTTGATACGTTGGTAGAATTATGTATGAATAAATCCGTTAATTTTAAATACATACGCTAAATAATTCAAAAGTATCGGGGTGTTAATTAATGGATGAAAAGGAATTAAGAGGATTAAAAGACACAGAATTAAGACTTGAGAAAGAACATCACTTAATTGCTGAGCGTGTAAAAAAGTTAAATCAATTAAAAGAATTCGGAATTAATCCTTATCCTTACAAGTTTAATCAGACACATCATTCTTTAGAATTACATGAAAAATATAAAACATTGAATGCTGAAGAACATACTACTGATACTGTAGCTATAGCTGGTAGAATTGTCGGATTAAGAAAATTAGGCAAGATGGCATTCTCACATGTTAGAGATAATGAAGGCAAGATACAGTTATTATTAAATGAGCAAGATACTAAAAATTATGATCAAATAAAATTATTAGATGTTGGAGATTATATTGGAGTACATGGAACAATATTTAAGACTAAAACAGGAGAGTTAACTGTTAAAGTTTTAGGATATAACATACTCGCAAAATCTTTAAGACCTCTGCCAGAAAAGTATCATGGCATTCAAGATATTGAAATAAAATATAGACAACGATATCTAGACTTGATAATGGATGATCATTCTAAGAAAATTTTTGAGACTAGAACAAAAATCTTAAAGGCATTAAAAGAATTTTTGGACACTAAAGGATTTATGGAAGTTGAAACACCAATATTACAGCCAATATATGGTGGAGCAGCAGCAAAACCATTTATTACACATCATAACGAACTAGATATGAAATTATATTTAAGAATTTCATTAGAATTATACTTAAAAAGATTAATTGTAGGCGGATATGAAAGAGTCTATGAAATCGGTAAAGTATTCAGAAATGAAGGAATCGATACAAGTCATAATCCTGAATTTACATTAATGGAGTGTTATGCAGCATACTGGGATTATAATGATGTAATGGAATTAGTAGAAGATGCATACAATTATGTCACATTAAAAGTTTTAGGAACAACAACAATAACATATCAAGGCAAGGAAATTAATTTACAAAAACCTTGGAAACGTATGACTATGAAAGATGCATTAAAAGAATTTTCAGGAACTGACGTTAATGGAATGTCAAATGATGAACTAAAAAAATTGCTTGACAAACATAAGATTGAATATCGTGATGATATGACTACAGGATTATTAATTAATCAATTATTTAAAATTGTTGAAGAAAAATTAATACAGCCAGTATTTATTATAGATCATCCAAAAGAAACAACACCATTATGTAAATTACATAGACATGATTCCTCATTAATTGAACGATTCGAGCCATACATTAATGGATGGGAAGTTGGAAATGCGTACTCGGAATTAAATGATCCAATAAGACAAAGATACTTACTTGAAGAACAGGCTAAAGAATTAAGATCTGGACTTGAAGAGAGTAATCCTATGGATGAAGATTTCTGTAAAGCAGTAGAATATGGTATGCCACCAATGGGCGGTCTCGGAATTGGAATTGATAGAATGGTAATGTTACTCACAGATTCAGTATCAATAAGAGATATACTATTCTTCCCAACAATGAAAAATACAGAAGAAAATAAACCATAAAGACAACATTCAAAAAATCATACTATTTGTAAAACAATTAACTTTTTAATGGCTTATAAAATCCATTCAGAGGTGAGTGGAGTTAAGTAAATGTCTGAAGAAACACCTAAGGGATTTAAGGAAAAACTGGAAAGTTACAGAATAATTGTTGATAAGCAATTAACACCATTCTTAGATAAATACGTACATTTTGCAAAGCCTTCTGATTCTAGAAAAAATTACACGTACATTTCTGAGCAAATAATGCTTGGCGGTAAAAGATTAAGACCTGCATTAATGATTGCAGTTTATGAATTATTAACAGCTAAAACCAGTGAAGAAGCGTATAAAGCATCTATTGCTCTAGAATTATTACATAATTATACATTAATGCATGATGATATAATGGATGAGGATTCTAAACGTAGGGGCAAAGTTAATATGGTTGGAACATTTCAAAATTCATTTTCAAAAGTTAATAGTACGGATTATAGAGGATTATTATTTAATAGTTTACAATCAAGACATACAGTAAGTCAAACAATACTTGTCGGAAATCTCACCCGTGGAATGTCAATAGATGCATTAATAAATACAAATTTTGATGACACACTAAAATTTGAAGCGTTAAAAGTATTGAATGCAGCCGATGTTCGTGTGAATATTGGACAAGTATCTGATTTATATCAAGAATTAAGAAGCTTAGAAAAAATGACTGAACCAGCATATATTGAAATGGTTACGTTAAAGACAGGTAATTTGTTCGGTGTTGCTGCAGAAATTGGTGGAATACTCGCAAATGTGAGTAATGGCAGATTAGAATTGCTTAGAGATTATGGATTAAATATGGGAATAGCATTTCAATTACAAGATGATATGATGGATTTAACAAATAACGATGCTAAAGGAAATACTTATGGTTCCGATATTCGTAAAGGAAAACATACATTAATAGCAATAAAGACTAGAGAGCGTGCAAAGCCTAGCGAAAGAAAAATATTAGATTCTATAATAGGCAAGAGCGATGCATCAACAGAAGAAATTGATCAAGTAATAAGTATAATGACTAAACATTGCGCTATAAGATATGCACGCGAAGTAGCATCCAAATATGTTCAAGCCGCAAAGAGTAAATTACATCAAGTAACATATCCTTCTAAAGGTTTCTGTGAAGAGCGGATGCAATTTCTTGAAGAATTCACAGAATTTATGACATTACGATTAAAATAACCAATTTTATAAATAATATCTTATTCTAATATTTTATGTCTAAATTACCGTTTGAGAATATGGATCGTTCATTAGTTATTAAGAGAGAGTACGCTAGTTCTGGAAAATTCGGAAAAAGACCTGAAGATAGAACGACTGATGAAATGTTAAAGTTTGGAATGGTTAATATTGATAAGCCAGCAGGTCCAACAAGTCATCAAATTTCTGGATTTGTAAAAGATATTTTACATTTAGATAAAGCAGGACATTCAGGAACATTAGATCCTGGAGTTACAGGAGTACTTCCAGTAGGGTTACAGAATGCAACAAGGATAATGCAATCATTACTTACTGCTGGTAAAGAATATGTTGGTATAATGCATATTCACGAAGATATTCCAGAAGGTAAAATTATTGATTCAGTCAAAAAATTTCAAGGAAAATTAATGCAAATGCCTCCTGTAAAAAGTGCTGTGAAAAGACAATTAAGAGAAAGAAATGTCTATTACGTTGAAGTATTAGATATTGATGGACGAGATGTAATGTTTAAGATGGGATGTCAGGCAGGAACTTATGTTAGGAAATGGTGTCACGATTTTGGACAATACATGGACACTAGTGCACACATGGTTGAATTACGAAGAAGCAAAGCAGGTCCATTTACAGAAAATAATATTATAACATTACAAGATTTAACGGATGCATATCATTATTATAAACAAGAACATGATGATACAAAATTACGAAATATCATAGTAACTCCCGAATTTGCCGTTTCACATTTAAGAAAGATATATGTAATGGATACAACAGTTAATAGTTTATGTTCTGGAGCATATTTAAAAGTTCCTGGAGTAGTAAAGTTAGAAAAAGAAATTGATAAAGAAGATTTTGTTGCTGTATTTACATTAAAAGATGAATTAATACTTGTAGGGAAAGCCTTGATGAGCACTGATGAAATTCTAAAGAGTGAAAGGGGAATAGTCTTAAAGACTGAACAAGTATTTATGGATCGAGGAATATATCCAAAAATCGATAAACCAGAATAAAAAAATAGAGTGATTAAGATGAATATTAAAATAATAAGAGGAGATATTACGCGTTTACAAGTAGATGCTATAGTTAATGCTGCTAATAGAACATTATTTGGTGGTGGAGGAGTTGATGGAGCAATACATAGAGCAGCAGGTCCAGAACTTCTTGATGAATGTATAAAAATAAGAAAGAACACTCATCTTAAAGGGTTACAAACAGGAGAAGCCGTAATAACATCTGGATTTAATCTTCCAAGTAAAAATGTAATTCATACTGTAGGACCAATATATGGTCAAGATGATATAAGTTTATTAGCTGAATGTTATGAAAATTCTCTAAAGATTGCAGATGAACATAAATTACAGAGCATAGCATTTCCTTCAATTTCTACAGGATCATACGATGTTCCTATACAGATAGCAGTAAAAATAGTACACGAAGTTTTAAAAAATTATAAACCAAAAAATGTTAAGGAAGTGACATTAGTTCTATATAGTGATGATGATTACAAAGCATATCTAAAAGAATTTAAGAATAGCAACCTTAATATATAACCTCAAAGAATTTTATTCTAATGAAAGAACTAATTGAACAATTAAAACACGTCGATATGAACAACGCTAAAGATTATGTATTACTAGATACGTGTTTTATTATACACACTTTTGAACATCAGAAGGAACATCAATTAAAAGAGTTGTTAGATAAGTTTAATGTCGGGATAACATCATTTAATGCTGAAGAATTTATTTATAATGATCATAAAGTTGATGAACGTGTTAGAGAAAATATGCGAAGATTGATTAAAAAACATCCGCAATTAACAATAATTAGTGCTAATGTTCATCCAGGAGATAGGCAGGGTGAAAAGGATTTTGTTAACAGTATTGATCCAGAATTATTAACGGAGATTCCAGATGCAAGTGATGCTGTATTAATGGCAATTGCAATGAAAACGCATTCTAAAGTTTTAACAAAAGATAAACATCACTTGTTTACTGTAAAACTTGAGAACTATTTAAACAAACATGATTTAGAAGTTCATAAAGACTATAACGACTTGCTCAAATAAGCATAAATAACGTACAAAACATTTATAAATAAATCCTTGTTTCTCAGGGTATTAACGTTTATGAGGTATTAGTATGACTACTAGAATGGATGGTTTCAGAAAAAGAACTAGACACAAGTTCAAGAAAGATCACGGTTTAAAAGGTAAGATTAGTATTAGAAAATTCTTACAAAAATTTGATGTAGGGGATAAAGTATACTTATCTGTAGAACCAGCATATCAGAAAGGTATGTATAGACCTAAGTTTATGGGTAAAAATGCAGTTGTACTTAGAAAGAAGGGCACATGTTATGAAGTTAAAATAAATGATCTTGGTAAAGACAAGACATTGATTGTTCATCCAGTACATTTAATCAAGGTGAAGTAATGCCTGAAATAAAAGTTGTTGAAGAAAGACCGATCAGCATGGCTGAATTGAAGGAAGAATTAAAAGAAATCAAGAAGAGAGATACTGAATTAGGATTCAGAACAGCAAAGGTTTCAGAACAATTAGAAGTATTAAAAATTGTTAAACAGAAGGATGCAGATGAAATGTTTGCAAAAATACAAAAATTAAATATTCCTAGATTAAGAGATGCATACATATTAAAGATTATAGATTTAACGCCACAGAATATGACTGAATTAAAGAATGTAATTCAAAGTTATTCTTTGACTGTAACTAATGATAATTTAGATAAAGTTCTTGAAATATTGGCAGAATATCTGCCCAAAAAAAAGTAAGTTCTTACTAATGAGGGCACAAAATTTATATATTCATAGGTAAAAAACTATAGTATAATCGGTGGGGAACATGGAAAACACTCAAGATACGAAGAATAAGGAAGAGTTCGCTATAGTCTTAGATTTCTTGCCGAATGGATATAGTAATGATGATAGACCAATGTTTAAAAAAACAGCAATAGTTCAAGCAATTGGGAAAAACAATTTCACATTATTAGAATTAGTTCCAAAAAAAGATATATTCTTACAACCATCTGAAGATGTATACATTGGAGAAAAAGAGAGAGATAAGATTCATCATATTAATGGAAGATTACAATTAAACAGGCTTACACCAACTGCAAAGGCAGAAATAGAGCCAATAGTACAAAAAATTGTCAGAGAAAATCAAGAAAAATTCGTTGAATTCTTCAATAAGGCACAGCCATTAAGTACAAGAATGCATAGTCTAGAATTATTACCCGGTCTTGGAAAAAAACATATGTGGCAAATATTAGAAGAGCGAAGAGGAGAACCATTCAAAAGTTTCATAGATCTAAAAGAACGCGTTAAGCTAATGCCTGACCCAGAAAAGATAATAATCAAGAGAATCCTAAAAGAATTAGAGAGAGAAGAGAAACATTACATATTCTTAGATTAAGTTAAATATTTATTTCTATTTTTAAATTTATAATACTAAGATTTATCGTTTTATTTTCAAATCTATAAATTCTACGTGTTCGTCATCACTACCGCTAGAACTTTTCTCATACAACATTTTTAATAATATTAAAGTTATTATTGTTGTTAGAAAACTCATAAATACTATAGCACTATAAATTTCCGTACTTATAACTCCGAGCAATAATCCGTTCAGTGCTATAATAAATGCTACTTCTCCACGCGGAACCATTCCCACACCCACAATTAATGCGTCTTTAGGTTTTAATCCTAACTTATATGATGATACTCCACTTCCAAGTAGCTTAGTTAATATTGCAACAATTGTTAATGCTATGATAAACCAAAATAGTGTATAAAATGCTTTTACTTCAACAATTATTCCTATTGTTATAAAGAATATTGAGGTAAATATTATTTCAAAATATTCGCTTCCGGCCATTAAAATATTTACGGCTCTGCTTCTAGCAAGCGATACTCCTACAAGAAACGCTCCTGTTATTGGCGCAAGTCCAAGAACATACGATAAATAACTAAACAAGAAAACCATACTTAGTCCAAGAACAAAAGTCAATTTCGGACTGTGTTTAATTACCTTATCGTTAAAATAATCTAATATTTTAGTTAATAATCCCTCACCAAATAGTACCATTAATACTACAAACACAATAACTAATAAAATATTAAATGCTACATTAAATGCTGTTGTATTAGAAGGCACACTTAGAACCATAGATAATATAGTTAGACTTATTATGTCGTCTATAACTGCTGCACCAATCATTATCTTGGCTGTTTCAGTCTTTATTTTTCCAAGTTCTTTTAATAATGCAGTTGTTATTCCTAGACATGTGGCTGTTAATGTTGCTCCAACAAATATCGATTCATACAAAGGATAGCCGAATGCTCGTGATACTATAAATCCTCCAATTAATGGAAGAATTGCTCCGAATAGTGCTACAAGAAAATTTTTTCTACTAAATATTTCTTTAATATTAGAATTTAATCCAGCAACAAACATTAAGATTATACTACCAATTTGTGCAATTACAGCCAGAGTAGAGTCATAATGTACTAAACCTAAAACACTACCACCTAGTATTATGCCTAATAATATCATAAATATTGTCGCTGGTTGTCTTAATTTTTTAGAAATTAGATAACCAACAACAGCAAATATTAACATTACAGACAATATAAGAAGTATTCTAGCTTCAACCATCGTACATATCCTTTTAACTTATTAAAAAAGTTTGTGTTTTGAAAAAGTATATAAATAAGCTATACGAGAGATTAAGATGTTTAATGAAACAATTAGTTCAGTAACCATATTTGTCAGTAATTCTTGGAATTATTTACTCACAGATTTTTATACTAGAACTACCGAGATTCTTTCAGCACCATTTCAGTATGAAAATATGTTATGGATGCTCTTGCCATTACTTGCTACGTTAATATTGATGGAATTTTATTTTGGCAGACATAAAGATGAAGAACTAGGATGGAATACTGCTTATGGAAATGCATTAGTATTATTATTTGTAGCCATAGATTTATTTAGAAAACTATACGAACCATCTGGAGAAACTATACAGGGGTTTATATTTACTACAGATAATATTAAGATAATTATACCATTAGGAATTTTAATATTAGGGTTTATACTGGTATTTGTAGATTTTTTTCATTTCTTACCAAAAAGGATTGCTTATACAATATCTTCACCAGCATATATTAATTTAATAGGATTACTCGGAATTATTATAGTATATTCTAATATTCTTCTAGAGTGGACAACTGTATTCGCATGTGTAATAATATTTATCTTAGCAAATCTTATATCAATAGTATTATATTATATAATACCAGCCTATAAGCCACCATTACATAAAATATTAACTGCTGAAGATATAGAAAAATATGCTGAAAAAAAATCAAAGAAAAAAGATAAAGAATAAAATTTATCTCTTGTTGTGATGTGTTACTTCACCTAAAACTTTCTTTAACGCACTGTCTAATGCTATAAATAAGTTTTTGTCAACAACTTCTGAACTAAATGCTTTACCATTATCTAATGCTTTAACATGTATTTCATTTTTAGAATTATCTTCTACTTTATGTATCTCTTTTAATATTATTTGTATCTTCTCAAAATTTTGAGAGTGTTCTTGTATCTTTCTAGTGTAGTGTCCGACTAATTTCTTTACTACTACTACATCTGCTAAACTTACTTGTTTGAATCCTATTAATTCAATATTTCCGCCTAAAGAAACAGATTCATTAACCTTGTCTACTGCTGCGTTTGGGTTTTCTGCATTTTCCATATAAATCACCTTTCACATAAAAACTTCGAACTAATTTAAAAAAGTTATGAAATTAAGATTGTACAAATCAAAAACCTTTATAAATGAAGTTTTAGTTCTTTATTGTATCAGAGTTGTGGGTAATTGCTTACCTGAATCTGAAAGATTTTTACGAAAAATCTTGTAAAAAGTGATGTCCTCACGAAAACGTGAGTTCATCCGAATGGAGGCTAAATAAAATGGGATTATATAAACACGTAAAAAATATTTGGATGGGTTCTAGTCCAGAATTTAAAGAGTTTCAAAGGAAACGAATGACAGAATGGCGTTCTCAAGATACAACTGTTAGAATAGTTAAACCAACTAGAATCGACAAGGCACGTTCTTTAGGATATAGAGCTAAACAGGGCGTAATTGTTGTTAGACAAAGAGTTGATAGAGGAGGCAGAATGAGACCTAGCATAAGATCTGGTCGTAGAACTGCACACAATTATCAACAAAAGAATTTAGCTAAAAATTATCAATTAGTAGCCGAAGAGAGAGCAAACGAAAAGTTTCCAAATTGTGAAGTATTAAACAGTTATTTCGTAGGTAAAGACGGACTTTCAGCATGGTATGAAATTATTCTATTAGATAGAACTAATCCGGTAATACAGAAAGATGAGATATATCATGGAATAATCACACAGACTGGAAGAGTCTACAGAGGAATAACATCCGCTGCAAGAAAATCAAGAGGTCTACGTGGAAAGGGCTTTGGTTATGAGAAGTCAAGACCAAGCAACAAAGCAGCTGGCGGTCACGCCAACTAATTTCTTATTTTTTTCTTTTAATTTTAATAATACATTTCTAAGTTTTTATTCTTTATAATAGTAAAAAATATAAAGCATGATTATAATTTAAACCTATGGAAAATATAACTATTCTAAACAACGGCATTACAATCATAACAAAGTATAGACAAAGTCATACCGTAGGTCTTGTAGCTGGTGTAAAATACGGATCATTACACGATTTAGAAGGTAAACTAGGACTTGCACATTTCTTTGAACATTTAATGGTATCAGGGTCAGAAAAAAGACCTAGCATGGAAACAGTATTCCGAGACTTAGAAAAAAGTGGAGGCACTGTCCAAGCATCAACAGGAAAAGAACGCACATATATTTATGCAAATTTTTTATCAGAAGAATTACCTACAGCAATAGATGTCGCAATGGATTGTTTAATAAATCCTATAATGAGTGACGAATCCATAGCAAGAGAAAAAGAAGTAATATCTAAAGAAATAACAATGTCTGAAGAAACTATTGAAATGGATATGCATCAAGTAATTTCTGAATCATTATACAAAGGCCATCCTTTATCAAGACCGATAAGAGGAACTAGAGATTCTATAAAATTATTTACAAGAGAGGATATTTTAAACGCGCATAATGCAAACTATGTTGGTAGCAATATGATAATATGCGCTGTCGGTGAAGTAAATCATGATGAACTCGTCAGATTAGTATCTTTATATAATCTACAAAAAGGCGGCGTAAGGGAATCTTACAATCAAATTCCACAAATAGAAGGCAGAGTTTTTACAGAGCATAACCGAAATACAAAACAAGGTATGATATCTATAGGATATCAAGTTAGAGATATGAACTTGAAGAAAGAAGCTGCAGTGATGGTTATAGATTCTATTCTAGGTAACGGCCCGACAAGTGAAATTTTTAAGACTGTTAGAACAAAACACGCACTTGCATATGGAATAAAATCAGGCTATGAATTCTATTCTACAGTAGGGGATTGGAGAGTGTTTGTATTATGTCAAAAAGAAAATATTCCTCAAATAGAAGAGTTAGTTATAGAAGAATGCGCGAATATATCGCACAGAATTTCACAGGAACAATTAGAATTATTAAAATCCAAAATAGCAGGTCAACTAGTAATAAGTAATGAATCAAATCTAGAAATGGCTAAGAGTACATTTTTCTCAATGACAAGAGGCAGAAGAAACTACCATGAAGAATTATTACACGAAATTAAAGGATTAGATTTAGAATATGTAAAAAGACTTGCAAGTGAAATATTCTCGAGAGAAAATTATGCCATAGGCGTAATTAGATAGAGCATATTTAATCAATTTTTTCTTTTAATTATTTTCTGGTAAATAT
>JAGVGF010000006.1 GCA_020057295.1 archaeon | reverse complement strand
TACTTGTAATATTTTTGTTGTTAGTTCTTTATGGTTCTCTGGTTCAAAAAGATATCCGTTTTTTCCGTCTGTTTCTATTTGTTCTTCGAATCCGCTTCCACTTGATGCTATTACTATTTTTCCGAGAGTCATACTTTCTAGACAAGTATATCCGAAAGCCTCCCATATTGAAGGAAGAACAACACACGATGATTTTTTTACTATAGAAAAAATCTTATCGGGTTCTTGTTGTGGTAAAAATATTATTCTTTTACTATATTTGCTTAATTCTTTTAAAGCATGTTCTTTCAAGCTATTTTCTTTGACAGTATTTATAGGTTCATTGCCTATAATCACCAATTTTATTATTTTGTCTTTTAAGAAAACACCTTGCATAGCTTTTACAAGCGTAATTATGCCCTTGCGTTTTTCTATAGCGCCATAATACAACATATACTTACCAGAAATTGGACTTTTTTTATCCGCTTTTAAACTGATTTCAGATGTATTAATAGGATATCTTATAACTTTAGCATCTAATTTAATATCAAAAACTTTTGAAACCTTTTTTATTATAGAAAAACTATTAGCATTAACTTGATAGCTTCTCTTTAATTGTTGTTTTTCTAAAATTTTTATTAACATCCTATCTACTCCTCTGTTTTGATTCAATTTATCAATCAAAGTCCAGGGTGTGTGAAGAAATGTTATTACAGGTGTTTTTTTGTCAAATGCTGGAAGAAGTCCTGCTCCTCCTCCATCTTCGGACTCCAATATGTCACATCTTTTTGTTTTTTGAATATCTCGATAGATTAGATAGGATTTTATGTTGAATGACATAGCGTATAATATTCTACCCATTATTTTATCTAGAATCTTTAAAAAAATATTATTTTTATAATCTTTATTGTAGTAGCTTGGTTGATAAGGTGTTATTGCGTGAATATGTATATTCTCTTTAACATATTTCCTTTCCTTTGTCTTTGCTTGGCAAATAATGTGTATTTCATGGCCTTTGCTTGCTAATATCGGCGCAATAGTAGATACATATGTTGACACTCCATTCCACGGTATCTCTGTCTTATAATTTCTAGTTATATAGCATATTTTCATTTGTATCTAATCCTTTTTACAAACATAAATTTTTTCAGTCGAATCAAGACCATATTTATCAATATATTTTTTTGGAAGTTTATTAGCAAATTTGTCTACTTTTACTTTAAATCCTGCTTTTTCAAGTCTTTTTTTAAAATCTAATCCATAATATCTTACATGATCGCTAAGGCCATATATCCTCTCTCTTTGTTCCTCAGTAAATCTAATATTTTCTTGAGTTTTATATGTATTTGATATAGGAACTTGTATTATTGCAAAACCATCCTTCTTAAGAACACGAAATAATTCTCTAATTGCTTTTTTATCTTCCAGTATATGTTCTAATACGTGATTACAGATTATTAAATCAAATTGTTTCTCCTTAAACGTTAGTCTAGTTATATCCTCTTTGAGCATAGCTTTTGCTTTAATGTCGCAACTAATGTATTTTATATTTTTATATGATTGTAGAAATTTTTCCATACATTTTTCTGGCGCAATGTTTAATGTGTTAATCTCTTTATAATTCGAAAGTTTTTTTTTTAAGTAGAAATATTGTAATCTGTGACGTGGAAAAGATCCGCATTTAGGGCAACCATTGTTTATTATCTTGTTATATTTAGAATGAAATGTGACAAAAATTTTTCCTCTCCACCCACAAAATGGACACGTACGTCGTTTACCATTAATATTTTTAAATTTTAAAAATATAGCATCATTACATTCCTTCCAACTATATATTTGCCCATAGATTTGTTTTGGGAGAATAAACCTTCCATAGAGTTTATTTTGAAGAAAAAGAGTGATTATATTCTTTTTCGTAAAAAACTTTCCTTTAACTAAGTCGTGTCTGACTCTAAATTCGTCAACTTTAAGTCTTCCTCTCCTACCTAAGACTTTTATTATGATATTTTCAGTTAATTTCATATGCATTTTTTTATGTTATAGTTTTACGTGAGAGATTTGCGTTTATTTTTCTCATTTCTTTCAATGTACATTTTTACTATCTTTGGTGCAGGTCCAAATGCTATTTGCCTTCCTTTTTCAAGATATAACACTTTATCGCATAATTTTTCTATTGCTTCGATGTGATGATAAGCTAATATTATAGTTTTTCTTTCTTTCTTAAATTTTTGAAAAGCTTCGAAACATTTTTTTTGAAAATTAATATCTCCGACACCTATTATATCATCTAAGATTAATATGTCGAGATTTGATTGTATTGCTGTTGAAAATGCAACTCTTAATCTCATACCAGTACTGAATTTTTTTAATTTAACATCCATAAATCTTTTTACTCCAGAATATTTTACTATCTCTTCATATTTAGAAGCAATTTCCTTTTTGGACATTCCTGTTAATATTCCGTACAAATATACATTCTCTCTCGCGGTTAATTCATCTTGAAATCCTACTCCTAGTTCTATAAAGGATGAAATTTTTCCGTGAGTAATAACTTCACCGCTGTCAGGCACCAATATATTAGCTATTATTTTAAGTAAAGTAGATTTTCCACTTCCATTATCTCCTATTATTCCTATTACTTCTCCATACTCTATGTCTAAATTTATATCTCTTAATGCATAATACTTTTCGTATCCTCTCTTCATTTTTATAAATGATAATATATATTCAAATATGGTATATTTTCTTTCATGAGGTAGTATGAATGATTTAGTTACGTGTTTTATTTTTATCATTTTAAACCTCCTCAGCAAAATATTTACTTCTATAACTATAAAGTTTATATCCTATAAAATATATGATCACACATATTACTATAGTTAATGTTAACCCGTATAAACTTGGCAGAGTATGATATAACACAGCGTTATGTGCATCGTTTATTATTCTAGCAAAAGGATTAATCATGTATATATACAAATATTTGTTTGGTATCAGTTTTACGTCATAGACTATGGGAGTTATCCAGAAGCCAATCTGTACACATACCTCCCAAATATATGTAATATCTCTGTACTTAACATACAATGCTGCAAGAATATAAGATGTTCCTAAGGTTAATATAAATAGTAAAATCATAGAAACAAATAGAAACAGCACATATGGACTAAAATCTAATTTAAGAATGATGGCTATTATAAAAAATAATATTAAATTAGATGCTGCTGTAATAAGTGCGTTCAGACAAGAGCTTATCACTAAAACTTCCCTTGAAAAATACATAGATTTCAATAATTCTTTTTTTACAAGCATATTATTCATGCTTATGTTCGTAGATTCTACAAGAAAATTCCACATTATTACTCCTAAAAGTATGAATAAAGCATAATTTTCCACATCATTTTTTAAAATTATAGAAAACACCACGTAAAATATTGTAAATAATAATATTGGTTTAAGAAAGCTCCAAAATACTCCTAGTATAGAGCCTTTATATCTTACTTTAAAGTCGCTCCAAGCTAATTCTTTAATTAAATCCCAATTTTTAATCATTTTAATATGTTTATTAACTTTATACCTTTAGCAAAATTCTTAAGATATAGTCTTTATAATGCCTTATAATATGTTATAATTCTAAGACGTGTTATTTATAAATATTTCTTATATCTTGTTTAGATTAAATATGTTATTCAGTAAAATTTATATAGGATATTCTGCTAATTTACTATGTGAATAGTGGGGGTTATAAAGTTAAATATCTGCTGCTGGCAGCAGTGATAATACTTGGTGTTTTTCTTATTTATGGCTTACATTATAGAGATTATACTAAATGTAATGGGTGTGCTTCACAGTTATATCTTTATCCCATACATGGTGATGAATGGACACACTTAGCTAAAGGAATGTATTTCATGGAAAAAGAAGGAATATACTCAAAAAATCCCTATCTTGCTTTAAATTCAAATAATCCTTCTCTAACTTTGGAATTTGATGATTTTGAATTAGGATTTCATCTTTTTATTGCATGGTTTTTTACTCTTACAGGTCTTGATCCTGTACTTAATCAACAGTTTCTTCCAGCGGTATTCATTGTTATATCTATTTTAAGTATTTTCTTATTCGCTTATGGAGTTACTAAAAATTTTTACATCGGAGTAATTGCAGGATTGTTTTTTTTATCAATAAAGGGCAATATAAATATTTACAGTCTAGGATTTTTTGTTCCCATAATTGTAAGCACTTTTTTAATCTTTTTAATCTTTTATACTTATCTTAGAGAAGATTTGAGACATTTTTCAATAGTATTCTTTATTATATCACTCATATTTTATCCTCTTGCAACAGTATTTATTACATCAGTTTTGGCTATATACTTATTATACAATAAAAAACTTAAACGTACACATATTTATTATGGTGTGGCTCTGTTTGTTTTAATGGCTCTTTTAACAGGATTCACCAGGTTAAAAGATTTCTTAATTTTTAAACAAGGTTGGACTTTAGGACAAGAAATAGAATATTCTCTGCTTCAAATATATGGTTTAATTGGTATATTGTTTGCAATTATCGGAATTTATTTCTTGTTTAAAAAGCAATATAATCGAATACTTCTCATGACTCTTGTATTTCCGCTTTTTGCAATATTGTCTTATCCTATCTTTAAAGCAACATTATTGCTTCCTTATCAACGATCATTATTCTTTATGATGCTTGCTATGGTTCCTCTCTCAGCGATAGGAGCATATCATTCATTAGAGTTAATATTTATTAAAATAAAAAATCATTTTGTATCAATTAGTATAATTTCTATGTTAGTCTTGATTTTATTAATTGGAGCTTTCTATAATTATTATTATGTGGCAGATAGTAACTTTAGTCCAGCACATATGATTTCTGACTCCGATTATGAAGCTTTATCTTGGATAAAAAGTAACTTAGGTGTAAATAATAGAATTATGATTGCAGGAGTTCCTGCTCTAGGGGTATATCCTATAAGCTATAACAAAGTATACGCTGTTCCAGAATCTAGTCTTAGAGCTAGCAATATTAGTCGCGTTATGCTATTCTTCAATTCAGATTGTGGAACTAAAAAGAATTTACTCGATAAGCAATTCAATAACTTGGTTTACTCAAGAACTTCTATGGATTGCGATTTCTTAAATTTAGTATATTCCAAAGATAGTGTCTATATATACACTGTGAAATAATATGTTGTGTTTTGTGGAACTTTTAATCATAATGTTTTTAAACTGTTTTAGTGTCTTAATTTCATGATTGTCAATTATGAATTTAGAAAGTATCTAAACATTATTTTTGAATTTAGTAAGGCACATTTTAAAATAAAATACAAACATTCTTATCTTTATTTTTTGTGGAGTATTATAAACCCGTTAATATTATTTGGAGTACTATACTTCTTATTTTCTAAGAATATCGGTTCTAACGTTCCAAATTATGCTTTGTATGTTCTTATAGGAGTTGTTCATTGGAATTTTTTTAATATAGCTACATCAGATGGATCAAAAACATTTTGGTTTTTTATGAATGTTGTCAAAAAAACTTCTACCAATAGGGTGTCGATGATTTTAGGAGTAATATTAAGTTGTTTTTATTCACATATAATAGAATTTATTATATTAACCGTTATCGTAGCATATGCTGCAAGCTTATCCTTGTCTATGTTTTTTATATTCTATATTTTTCTATTGGAATTGCTGTTAGTAACTAGTATTTCATTGGTTTTCTCGGTCCTATTTTCGTATTTCGGAGATATAGAACATGTCTGGAAAAACGTCCTATTTTTTGGATGGTTTTTAACTCCTATAATCTATACTAAAGAAGTTATCCCTAAAAGCTTATATTTTATTGTGGATGTAAATCCCTTGTATTATCTTATAACTTTTAGTAGAGATATACTTATTTATGGAAAAATTCCTAATTTCAATGCACTTTTTATTTTTACTTTATTGGCGTGTATATTATTTATTGTTTCATATTGGATTTTTAATAAATTAATAAAAAATGTAGCAGAGAGGATATAATATGATTGTCCTAGAAAAAGTCGATAAATTGTTTGGCGTGACTAGATCAAAGGGAACATTACATCAGAGTATATTTTCAAATATTTTCGCTTCGAAAAAGATTTATGCTTTAAAAAACGTTAATTTAAGAATTACAAAAGGTGAACGTGTAGCTATAATAGGACCTAATGGTTCAGGAAAATCTACATTATTAATGGTTATTGCAGGCATTTTAACACCAAGCAATGGGTGTGTAAGTGTATCTGGAAAAACAGCACCTATTCTTCAGCAAGGTTTTGATTTTCAAGAGAGTCTAAATGTACGCGAATATATTTATTTGTATTGTACACTTTTTGGTTTATCTAGGAGAGATATCTCAAAAAAAATTAATAAAATATTGATTTTTTCAGATCTAGAAGATTGTATTGGTGAGCCTGTAAAAAATTTATCTTCAGGAATGAAGTTAAGATTGATATTTTCCATAGCTGTTCATACTGATCCTGATATTTTATTATTAGATGAGTTTTTAGGAGCAGGTGATTTTTCATTTAATACTAAATGTATCTCTCTTTTCGATCAATTTGAGAAGAAAGGTAAAACTTTACTATTTGTATCACATGATCTGGATTTGATTAAAAAACATTTCAAAAGATGCATATATCTATCTAAAGGAGAGATTATAGCAGATGGTCCGACATCTATGGTTATACAGAAATATATTAAAAATGTTCACAGTAAATAGTTAATTGTATATTGTTGTTAATGATGCTTTATTAATTAATAATCAATTACAACCATTAGTTATTGTTTGTCTTTTTGAAAGGTGATATCTTGTTTTATGCTCTGATAATTAAATCGAGAAATTTTTTTAGGAAATACGTGTTTTATTACAAAATATTTTGTTTCATAAACAATTTGAAATTTAAAAAAGATATTACTGTTCTTAAAGAGTATTATAAAAACTCTGACTTATGGTTGCCTGAAAGTCCTGAATCAAGACACTTTAGATTTTTTTTATCTCAATCCAAAGTTATAAAGATTAAATCTCGTATAAAAAATACAGATGATTTAAGAAAGCATTTAATAAAATATACTCCCATCACTGTACATTACAGTATTTCTAGGTGGGAAGATCCTACTGAGATTGGATCAAAATTTTACAAAAAAAATAAGAATAGTGGTATAATATTAGGTAATGATCTTATTTTTGACGTTGATAATCCTATCTTAGAAAAATCTCGATTAGAATCATTAAAAATTATCGATTTAATGAATAAATGGGGATATCCTTTGAAATCCATAATGTTTTCTGGAAAAAAGGGTTTTCATATAGAATTTATAGACATAGTTCCAGATCCAAAAATTGAAGATAATATAATTAGAGAAGAATATTTTGTTAATAAACGTAAAGATTTGATTACACAATTATGCAATAATGGTATAGTTATGGATCATAAAATAACAATTAATACGAGAGCGCTTATGAGACTTCCTTTAACTATAAATTCGGCTACAGGATACATATGTACGCCGATTAGTTTACATGATTTGAGGACTAAATCCTTAAAAGAACTATTGTCTAATATTCAAAGATTAAACTATACCGGTGTGGCCGATGGTGTTGATTTTGAAAATAGTTTAATAAAAAAATTACGTTATAGTCTAAATTCAAAAATAAGATCACTTATGCCTAAATCCTACGGATTAACTTATGATTCTTATTTTTTTATCAACAAAGTATATGGTTTGAAAGAAAATTATATTCCTGTTTTTAGATACAACGATATGCTTCTACCTGAAGTTTTAAAAACTCTTAAAAATTTACAAAAAAAATTTTCATTGACAGATATTTATCTATTTAGAACAAATGTTGACGATGAATACTATGCTTTTTGTATAAAAACATTCCATAAATCAAAAATTATTAAAATTTTGAAAGATTCACATTCATCAAATAAGCGGATAATATATTCTTTTAAACCAGAGTTCATGAGAATTTCTCCGAAATATTCTAATCAAGAAAAGATTGTGGCTTGCCCAGAGTTAATTAAAATATTAAAATCGGACAAAGAAACAAATAATAATTCTTTTGTTAGTGCTGCTCATAAAAATCTTCTTGATAATTTAAAGGCATATTCTTATAATTATCCTCTAGTCCATGGTTCGCCAAATATGAATTATTATCATAGCTTTATTGTAAATGGAGCGTTAGAAAGATCTGTCTTATTGCCCTGGAAAGATGTTAAATTATAGTGTGCTATCCTATTATTCATAAACAACCACATCTATAGAAACATATTTAAATTCTTGAATGTTTTACTTATTGTCTAGTATCGTTAGCAACTAACGATTTATTAATATGATTCATAAACAGGATATCTAGACTATTCCTGTTTTAAAAATATGGTATATAATATATTATTTTATTTTGTACATTGGCGGCTTTATGAAAAAAAACAAGATTCTTATGTTTATAGGATTATGTGCTATAATTATATTTGTAGTATTAATTCTATTCGTATCTTATGTTGTTTTTATAAGTCATTCTACCTTAGGTATAAGTTCTGATGACAAAAAGTTTATGGACTTAGCATATGCTCTCGCAAATTCTTCTTATGAACATGGAGATATCCCTGTTGGAGCTGTACTTGTTGTTAATGGAAAGATAATATCTTCTTCAGAAGCTACTTCTAGAAGACTTGAAGATCATAGAAATCATGCAGAGATGCTTGTTATCAATGATGCATTAAATAAGTTACATGTTAGCGATTTTAGTAAGATAGAAAATGTCACACTCTATACCACTTTTGAGCCATGCTCCATGTGTGAAGGATTTATAGTTTATACTAAAGTTCCACGAGTAGTTGTTGGAGCAAGAAAATCTTACATACAAAACATCCTACCAGCATATATTGCACATCTTAATTATAGACTTAATGAGCGAGGAGGCATCTATGAAGATGTTCAAAGAGTGCTTCTCACAAACTATATGAATAGCAATAGTAAGTGATAATCTATGCTTTGATGCACGTTTGTTAAGTTATTTGTATGTAATAAATTGTATAATACGCGTGTATGCACAAATTTAATTTTTTGGTGAACTCTTATGAAAAATGTCGATACTTTTCAAGATAATACTGAAGATAATACTATTAATACCGCATTTAGTATGTCCATAGTTCAAACAATAGATTCTTTAACAAATAAAGGGACGATAAAATACTTAATGAAGCTTTCTGATGGAAATTTTATAGAATGTGTATTATTGGCTTATTCAAAAAATATCTTTCTGCATAAAAAACTTGTGTCATTATGTATATCTTGTCAGGTTGGATGTAGATTAGATTGTAGTTTTTGTGCTACTGGAAAAGATAAGTTTGTGAGAGATATGACCTCTAAAGAGATAATTGATCAATTACTCGTGGTACAAGATCATTTAAAACGTAAGGGATCTAAGGTGAAAATTACAGGTATAACATTCATGGGGATGGGCGAGCCGTTACTGAATTATGACAATGTTGTAGATGCAATAAAATTTTTCAATAAAGAAGGCAATCACGGTGATAGTTTACACATTTCATTATCTACGTCAGGAATAATCCCGAAAATTTATAAGTTGACTGAAGAAAAATTGAATTTATACTTATACCTTTCTTTGCATGCAACTACTGAAGATCAAAGAAAAAAACTCATGCCCAAAAGTATAAGTAATATTCCTGATTTGATAAAATCAATGGAACATTATTCTAAACAGACAAATACAGCTGTTTGTATAAACTATTTGTTATTTGATGGTGTTAATGATACTCCAGAAGATGCGGAAAGATTGGCATTAATGATTGGTTCTAAAAAATTCAATGTATCTCTAAAAATGTATTGTGATAATAACTTTCCAGGTCTTAAGAGCTCTAGTATAGAAACTGCTGAAAAATTCATGAAAATATTGAAAAAGAAAAATATCAGTGTAGGAATACTCAATAGTTTTGGAAATGATATATATTCAGGATGTGGCCAATTAAGACAAAGAAAGATGTTAGACAAAAGCGACATGAAACATATTTCTGTTTTTAGTCCTAAAAAAATCTTAAGAAGTACTAAAGAAATGCTTTCTACGACGTATCATATTATTAAAAATCGTAAATGACTAGTTATTTTATCTCTTATAAGTTAATTCCTGTTTGATTTTTTTTATAAATCGTGATATATTATACTTATCTGCTTGGATGATGCATGCGGATTTATATTTTGAAGGATTAACAGATATTTTTTTAATGTTCTTAATTATTTCTGTACTATTTGCTTTTACTAAATATCCTGTTTTTCCATTAATTACTGTCTCTCTATAGCCTCCTTCATTTGGTGCAATAACAGGTTTTCCTGCACTCATTGCTTCAAGTACAGTCATTCCAAAATCTTCGTCTTTGGAAGTTGTAATAAATGCTTTACACTCTCCATATAATTTTTCTACTATTCTTTCATCTATTTCTCCTATATAGCTCACATTCTTAGGTAGATTTGTAAATACTTTATTTGCATATGCTTTTGCATGATCTCCACTCATATATCCTCCAACTATAATTAATCTTTCGTGTGGTAATTTTCTGAATGCTTCTATTTGAAGTTCTATTCTCTTATGAGGATATATTCTGTTTATACTGAGCCAATAATCTCCATATTTTCTGAACGCATATTTTTTTATTGGAGGAGATATTACTACAGAATCTTTGTGATAATATTTTTTTATTCTATGTTGTGTATTATTAGAATTTGCGATAATGCTGTCCATATATTTTATTTGTTTTTCGTAAATCCGTTTGTGGATAGTGACCCAAATCAAAAAAAGTATTTTACCATACCACGGCACTTGTTTATAGAATGATTTGTTATCATCATAAAACATTCTGGGAGGTGTATGTATAAAATTGATATTTGAATGGTGTTTTTTACACGCGAATATCGCCCAGTTGCCGCTCATAATATAAAAATCGTAACCTTTATTGTTTAAATTTGCATTATGAAATATTATTGAAGAATGAATTTGTTTTAATACCGGAAATTTTATGCTATCTTTTAATAGTATTACGCGTACATGGTGTTTATTTATTCTTTTGAGATTTTTACGGTTTATTTCTGTTGTGTACACATCTGCATTTAACCCGTGAGCCAAATCTAAAACTAGCTTCTCTCCTCCACCTATGCTTCCAAAATAATCGTGAAATATTGCTATTTTCATTTTATTATGCTCTTTTGTTGTGTTTTTTATTTAATAATTTATTATTTTAATTTTAAGATCTTTTTGTTCCAAGGATACTGAGCATGAATCCAGAAAAAATTGTTTGAATTCCTAGAACTATTATTGTTAATGCAAATATACTTTTTTCAAAATAATCTATTTTTCCTAAGTCTCTTTGGATCCATGTAGCTATGATTATAATACCGATAATTATCCCTAGTAATATTAGCAAACTTCCAAATATCATCGAGTTTTCTAAACTAATGGCTTTATGCATCTTTGAAATTAATTCATCTCTTTCATCAAATATTGTTACCCTATAGGTTTTGGCATAAGCCCATAATTGCATTATTTGAAAACCAAGTATAGTCATAAGACTTCCAATAATTGCTGGATGTGTTACTAATGTTATGCCGAAAAATTGTATTTTTTGAAATAATAGTACGGTTATTAATAAGAATCCTAATACAAATAGCGTTATACCCGGAATAAGAAAGAGATGGTCTGGACTATATAATAACATCATTTTAAGATGTTTCCATCCATCATTAAAGCTTCTAAGTTTTGACTCTCCAATTCGAGGATAATATGTGATATTTGTTTCTTTTATTTTCATATTTAACTTTAATGCCTTAATTATTATTTCTGATGCTATTTCCATCCCAGAGGATTGTAGATTTAATTTTTCTAATGAAGATTTTTTAATAATTCTTAACCCTGATTGTGAATCTTTTATATTATTATTAAACATAAATCTCATTATAGAGCTTAGAAACGGATTTCCTAAATATTTATGCATAAAAGGCATGGCTTCTCTTTTCATATTCTTATTCATTCTATTGCCAATAATAATATCATAATTATTTTTTTCATTTACATATTTTAATAGCTTTGGCAATTCTAACAAATCATATGTGTTGTCTGCATCGCACATTATTACATATTCTCCCCCTGCCTCTTTAAATCCTTGTAACAATGCCGCACCATATCCTGGTATTGGTTCTTTTAGAATTTTAGCACCAATTTTTCTTGCAAGTTTTGCGGAGTTGTCCGTAGAATTATTATCCACAACTATTATTTCTGCATCAGGAAGAATCTTTCTTGCTTTTAATATTACTGTGGATACTGTGTCTTCTTCATTTTTGCAAGGTAATATTATAGAATATTTCATCTTATCATTCTAATAGCATAATATGTTATAACGCCTACAAGTACTATGGTGTAAGCTATTATACTATTCCAGTAATTGAATATACCGATAAATCCTAATATTAGCGCTATAATTATGCTAAACGATATGCTAAGGCCAATGCTTATAACTATCTGTTCTAAACCTTTCAAATGCTTATAGAATAATCTTAATATTAAGTACCCTGGTAGGAAGAATATTAGTATTACACCACTTATTAGTTGGATTATGCTTAAAAAATCCATTTTTATTACCTTTATTCTAAAAAGTCTTCACTGACTTCAAATTCATCATCTAAATCTGTAGATTTAACTGGTTTATCAACAGTTTTAGCTGGAACAGGACTTACTGTATTACTGTTAGATACATTATTAACTACAGCATTTGAAGTTTTAGTGTCTAATGCTACTTCACGCATGTGATCTAACATTTCGACTTCTTGATCAGGATTCAATTCAGTAAACACAATCTCCGCATTAAACTCTAGTCTACCCATAATATTATTTTTTGCGGTGCCTAAAACCTTAACCTGAACTCCAAGTAAATCGTTCTTATACTTTTCAAATGTTTCAGGTTGTAATCTTATAGCATCAAATGCTTTATCATCAATCTTTAACAATCTTTGAGACTGTTGCTTCCAGAATATCGCCCTAATATTTCCTGTTCCATCATCCAAATATACATTTAATACATAATTAAATGCTGGATTCTGAACACCATGTGTTTCACATGCGAACTGATTATCTTTTAATCTTAATCTCTTATTGCATTGTGGGCATACTTCAAAGAATTTTACATCAAAAACTTGTACGATTGTTCCAAGTATTTCAGCACTCACAGTGTCAGTTAGTTCAGAAATATGTTTCTTGCCATATTCTTTATGTTCTCTAGTATTTACAGTAACATTCGGCGGATTAATAATAATATGCGATGTATCTCCTAAATGTAATTCTTTACGTCCAGCATTATCTCTAACGTAAGCATTCTTAATTTTTATAATATCTTCATCTTTAAGTTGTGTGAATTCATTAGTTTTATCATTCCAGAAAACTACTCTTATTGTTCCAGTTTCATCACCAATCATTAAATTAGCAACTTTACCTTTACGTTTTTCAGTATTAAATTCTCTTAATTCATATTTTCTAAGAACCTTACCAACAACATCTACACTCTTCATACCAAGCAGTATGTCTTTAATCTTTAATTCGCCTGAAATATCAAATAATTTAATACCGTACTCGTTAGCAATAATATGTGCTGCACCTTCTTCACTAACTAGACCATATAATTGTTCAATCTTTTCACGAACTTTCAGTCTAACATCAGCTTCAGAAAGTCCTGTATGTGCTGTAATTTTAGCTATAATATCTTTTAATGGTACGTGAATCATGTAAAACACCTTTTGTTCATCGTCTTGCAAATGAGCAAATACGAATTAAATTTTAAATCCCCCTCATAGAATGATTTACTTATGGCTTTAAATGTGTTATGGTTTTTTTAGAGTCTTGAATATATTTTATTTATACCTTTTAACTATGTGCTGGTAAAGTAATTTTTTGAACGTATATTCCATCAAATTCTCTGCCATTATTAGTCTTTGAAGTCACACCAACACAGTAATCTCCAATACTCATACTTGAGACAATTATAGCATTATCTGCATTACTATTAAACTCGCCTTGGCTGGAGCCCATGGTTGCAATACTCATTCCTTGATCAGAACAAATAGGAGATTGAATCATATATACATTATAATACACCGCAGTGTTTGAACTTAATGGTTTACCATTAATATACTTTGTGATTTGATTCCATGATAGTACTAAAGTATTGTTGTTATTTTCAAATTTGTAACTAGTAATATTTGTAAATCCTGATTCTAATAAATCTTCAGCCGTAACTGTGATTGTGCTTGATGAAATATTAATAAATTTCATTTCATTACCATCTGCATCAACAGCTGTAATTGCTATATTCTTATCTTGACCATCGGCCAATTTATTATAAGCATCACTGCCATTAAGTATGTACAAGAATTGATTTGATTTAGAGAGGTAATATAATTTGTTCTCTTCTAATGTTATTCTTATTCCAGCACCATTAACAGCTTTACTTGCTGCAACATTAAACACACAATAAACTCCTGTGTTGTCCGCATTTACTTTACATACAGGATTTTGATAATCTATATCATAATATTCATCGAATCCTTGAACTGCAGGTATAACTCTGTATGGTATTGCGCTCTTTAATCCGTCTGTAGGTCTATTAAATGTGTTCATATCATCACTTAAATATATTATATATTTGGCAACATCTAATTCAGGATTCTTATCCCAAGTTAATATTATAGAGTTATTTGTGTGATTTTGACTATATGCATCTATATTTACTACAGAATCTGGAGGCACATCGTCTCTTAATCTTATGGAAAATTTTAATGTTAAATTTTCATAAATTAATTTATCATTCTTAACAACAGGAACATTAAAATCAGTCTTTAAACACATATCGTAACTATTCTTTAGAGGAGCACATTTACGACCGTACTTATTTTCAAAAGAAAGTCCTGTCTGGTTTTTAGATATTGTTACATCTTTTAATGAAACAGTTTTATTAATCAATCCACCATTAGAATAAATTATTCTATCACTATATACATTCCGCTGTTTATCATTGCCATTATACGTTAAAGTTGTTCCTTCAACACTTCCTCTAAGATTTATGTTAATATCTTCTGGAGAATTAATTACACATTGACATTCGGTTTCATTACTGTTCACGCAATCATCAATTTCTCTGACTGTCCCCATAAGTATTTTGGTGATATAATCATCTTCACAATTAGTTGTTAGATTAATATGTTCATTATTTTTAGCAAAAATAGGTATATTTTCTGTGTTAAATAATTGAATATTATCTTGTACACATAAATCCTTAGAATCAGCACCACCACACTCCTTAGTTGTTTTTTGAGCAAATTCTGTTAATTTATCTAGTATCTTAAAATCAAATCCGACACTTGTCGTATATGAAGGTTTAATATCATATGTTCCAAGTATGCCAGTTTCTACTTCTGCTTTTACAATATTTTGATATGTTCCAGTATATCCCCAACCGCTAGCCCATTTCGAAACTAAATCCACATAAAGATCATTTCTTGCTTTAGGGTCACATCCAAAACCATTATATGCTCTTAATGCACGTTCCCATCCAGTATAAGCTAAATATTTTTGTTGATATATAGGATCCTTACAACTATTCATTACATTATTCTTATATGCTTCATAATTATAGACATATCTATCATATTCCTGTTTTAATAATCTTGCACCAACATCAATTTGACATTTAGGATCGTTACCAAACTTTTCAAATTTACAACAATTTTTCAAATCATTTCTACACGTAGTTCCTTTGCCGTTAAGGTCACAACTCGTACATGCTGCACATTCAGTAACATATTCTGCGCCACATGTGTCTTTAATTAAATTATAATGTTGCCATCCTTCAATTTGTGAAATACCAACAGCATAATTAGATTTTTTTGGATCAGAATCAATTTTTATTTTATAATTAATACCACTTGATTCTTGAGTTATTTTTCCCATTAATAATTCTTTAGGTATCTGATATTTATCAGCAACTTCTCCAATATATCCTATAATATTTAATTTCTCAAGATTTTGTCTAGTTTGATCAACACGATTTTTTTCAGTAGGAGATAAATCATTAGAAACTGTTATTCCTTGACCATTACCGCTACCAGAAGTTGTCCCTTTAGGCTTATAAACAGTTAAAGGTTTTTCCATATTCAATCCAGTTTTTTCATTAAGACCGTTTTCTTCAGAAGCTTTTGCATAAACTGTATAAGAAAAGGGAACATTAGCATTTGCAGGAGGTGCTAACAATACACAGTTACCATTAGCTTGCTCACTATTAGCAATATTAACATCTGTAGTAAATTTACATTTTAATTCAATATTAATATAAGGTTTAGCATCGCTCTTCTTGAATATGGCTGATGATGGAAAATTAGGAGTAAACGGTTGGCCATTAAGAAGCGTTGTCTGTCGTGAAGTAAAATATATTTTAGGTTGAACATTAACACAGTTATCTCCAGTGTTGATTATTGTCAAAGTGACTGTTAAAGTATCATCGGCATTTAAACTGTCTTTAGAAACCATTAAATTACCAATTTTCCAATCAGTATTAGACGTTTTAGGACATCCATTGAAAGTATTACCGCTAACCACCACTGTTTCTAATTGATTGATATCAAGCTTTAATGCTTCATCAAGTTTACTTTTAAAATTAGTCCAGTCAAATGCTGGCCCAGGATCACTTTTACATGCAGTTATTTGATCATGCCCGATAATATTATCTTTACTAACACCATACTTTTTAACAAGTATTGCCGAAAGCGCTACGATTTTATCCATTTGTTGATCAGGATATTTTTGCCAATACTTTAAACCATTAATGTTAGTTTGTAAAGAATCGGCTCTACAATACTCTTTACCTGTTGCACCGCAATCAAATCCTAAATTAACAATTTCTATACCTATAGATCTAGAATTAATGTTACCATATGTAGTATCCTTACAGAATGCTCCTTTGGAATTCACAGGATCTTTGTATGCACATATATTTGTAATTTGACTATTAATACATCCTGCATGATATGCAACGTCCTTGTCTAAAACTACTTGTTCAACAGCATAATTATCTTTAGCTCCGCCGATAATATAATGTGCACTAGCTTGATTTTCTTGTTTAAACCTACTCATTGCACTGCTAATGCTTTCACCAGCAGTATAATGTATAACAATAGAATCTATTTTACGATTATTAGCAGCAAGATAATTGCTTGGAACAGCGCTGTCAAAAGGTACTCCTGTGATATCTCCATCTTTTAATGATGCAGCACTTTTTAAAGCAACATAAGATTGCAATCCTATATTGTTCTTAGTTGCTGTATTTTTGAAAACGTAAAGCGTTAATGGATCATTAGCAACAGCGAATATGGATTTATTATTTGAGTAATATTCATAATTATAATCTAAAGCCTTGAATATTGTAAAAGGATAGTACTTAGGAATACTATTTACATTAGAAACTCTACTTCTCAAGCTATCATCTAAATATTTTTGATAAGTTTTAGTATATTCAGGATAACAATTCTTATTAGCATCATTCCATAAATTATAGATATAACGTCCACATGTTACAGTCGTATCTGATCCAGAATCATCATTTACTATTTTATTGTATACTCCTCCATTATCCATGAATTTGCGTAATGCATCATATGATGAATATTTAGCCAATAAGTCATTATATACTAATACTTTATCAGCATCATTTAATGTATCAACCATTCCTGATTGATATGTTCCTAGGGTTACGTCTTCAGAAATATGTGCATACACTACATATTGTAGTATGAAATATGATGATGCTATAGCAAGAGTTACAGCTATAGCTACAACTACCACAAACAATTGTCCTCTCTTGTTATTAAACATTTTTGAATTATTTGTCAACTGTCAATACTCCTAATTTAATATATAATGAATTAGTATCATGTCTAGGAATGTTTTCTTCAGCATAAGTATATTGTAAGCTAGATTCACATTCTCCACCACTTTTGGTGCTTACTACATAATTATTGTTATCATATTTTATAGAATACTCTACTAATTTACTTGAATCTTTCTTTACACATAAAATTATATCCTTCACTTTCTTGTTATTATATGTGTCTACCCCGACGAATAATTTTTGTACTATTGATTGTGTGCGTGTAAAATCTTTACTATAACTATCTTCTGAAATTACTTCGGCAGCGGTCTTACTATAATCGAAATATGCTGGCGAGCGCAAAAATGATGTTAATATTATATTTACATCTTTAGATTTAAACTCATCTTTAGCAGTATTTCCAACATCTCCTTTAGATATGTAGAATAATACCAAGAATATTATAACTATTCCTGTAAATATTATTATTGTCCAGAAATCTATCAGCATTTCTTGACCTTTCTTATTTTTTAATAATTTATTTTTTTTGCGCATTTTATTTGTTTAATAACTATTTTCTAAATCCTTGTTTCATCATAATTTTAACTGTTTGGAACTATTATCTCCAAAACAAGTGTCCCGTATGAATATGTATTATAATCTTTTATTGTAACAGGATATTTTTTGATAAACATCGTGGCACCGCCCTTGCCGCTGCCTCCAAGATTTGCATCAATAATCACCTTTAAACGTTCAAACTGTGCTTTATTGATGTACGCTTCCTTAACAAAATCGTTTTTTGGAGTGTTATTTAGTAATTTAATCTTTACAGCTACATGCCTCTCATTCAAATAATTTATTTGATTAAAAATTCTAGAATCGTCAACTTTCTGTTTATCGACTATTCCTACATATACTCTTCCAGTATTTATATCGTTGTGCATTATAATATTAGAATATATTATTCTATTAGCAACAGTTTCTGCTTCCAATTGTGTTGTATCTATTTTATTAACAACATAAAAATTAACTAATAGAAAAAAAGCTAATAATGCTATCATTAAGAATCCTAATCTAAATACATTCTCTAAAAAGAATTGTACTTGTCCACGGTTATTTCTATTTCTTATTTTAATCATTTTTAATTAATTTTTTTAACTATAATAATTTTTTATAGTTTCTTTAACTATGCTATCAAAGTCTGTATTACTTACACTAAAATCAGTATCGGATAATGCTATAATTATAAAATAATTATTTGTTTGTCTGTTTGTAGAAAATTCTTGCACTCCATCTAATAATCCGTCGTATTTTAATAATGTTATATCTTTATCAGAATATGTCGCAATCAAATTTTTACGTAATATACATCCAAGCTTACTTGCTTTAGAGATTTGTTTGTCTGAATAGTATATGGTAGTATTTGTGGTATTAGTATATATGAAAACTATTAGTAATTCATCACTATGATTACTACCAACACCATAATTCTTTAGTAAACCATCAAGATATGTAGAGTAAGAATCGACTTTAGGATTTGTAGATAATATTGTAAACTTTAATTCACTGATGTTAGCACTAGTAGATATGGATGGACAAACATCCTTATCACGTCCATAAGATTCTTTAAAACGTAATTCATTACCTATCTTAGAAATAGTAAAAAAGTTAGATACTATCGTGCTTTCAATAACATTAATATCTTTTGATATGCCGTATAAGAATTTAGTCGGGAACTTGTCATCATCTTTGGGACTTTGATAAACTTCCACAACACCTTTAAGTAAAGAAATATCATATGATTGATCACTAACTAAACCTAAACTTTTAGCTATGCCTGTATATTCTTTAAGTTTGTAATTAATAATAAAATCGCCCTGATTAGTATGCTCCAATTCAGTAATCATTGCAAGGTCATAAGAATAATACTTCTTCCAGAAACTACTATTATTAGCAACACTTCTCACCGCCACAATCAATGCAATAACAACTATTGCTAACACAATAACTTCCCACATGAGAAACATTAATTTACTCTCATCACCCTTCTTTCCCAGACGTCTAAACATACACTATAAATATAGAATGAAAGTTTAAATAGGTATCGATTTTAATAGTGGATGCTACTTGTCATTAATCTCTATATAAAATCTAGTGTCTAGTGTACTAGATAAAGAATCTATAGGAGTTGTTTCTCCATCTATTATTACTGAAGGTGTAATGGAATAATACCATCCTAAATCCGCTGTTAGAGTAATAGTTGATGGTAATATTGTAGTTTGTCCAATCTCTGCATCTGTGACTTCTCCCAAAGAACTTGCTGGCATTCTCACTGCAGGAACACTATCATCCAGTTGTACAAGTTTAGTAAAAGCTCTGAGTTTCATAGGATATGTTGCTTTATTTTCTACGACTGTTTCAAAAGATACTTCAGATCCAGGCTTACATTTGTAAACGTTATAGTTTGTAAAAACATCAGAATTTTTCTTTGTTATAATTACAGATTCGCTAGAATTAATTTTTTTACAAGAACCGTCTTTAATAGAATTTCCAGATAATTGTATTTTCTGAATATTTACAGCTTTTCTAGCATCAGCTTTACCGTCAAATGATTGCCCTTTCTCATAACATTTCATATACGATTGTCCTGTTCCTACAGAAGGTATATCTGCGGCCGTTTTTGCCTCACAACCATTTCCATTTTTACTGATTTGACATGCTTCCAAGTCTAAATTACATGCGAAATAGTTACTTGTTTCACCATAACTTTTATCAGTGTTTAAATTTCCTTCCAGAAGATATTTATAATCTTGATCATTAACTCTTACTATGCCTCCTTGATTATATGCGTCACATCCAGTGTCGGAATTTGGTATCATTGTTTCACAATCAAATTTCCACTTTTCACAATTTAATTCACAACGTTTAGGATATTTATTAGTATCATATTTACATTCTGCAACAAATACATTCCATGTCTTGTTGTATTCACTACATGCATCAAACACTTCTTTACCTGTGAGTATTTCTCCATCTTTCTTTCCAGAACATATATACGAAGGCGATACACTATCCGCTATCGTAGGGCATGTTAATTTTTTCATTTCATCGTCATATTTACGACTGGACTCATTACTTTCCATTATAACCATTGTTTTTTCGCCAGTATGCGCAATTATAATATTATAGAACTGATTAGTTGTAGATGTACCACATCCAGAATTGTACAAACTCAAAGTATCTTGATTTATCGAGAATGTTTGATTAAAATCTTTACATACTTTAACATATTTATCAGTATCTGCAGGCGTTCCGCTATGTTCTATAGGTCCTTTAAGTAAACACAAACAGCTCGCTTTTCCATCACATGCTGTAGGTCTAGATATTTTAACTATCCCTCTTATACATCCTGTTGCACTGTTATCAAAGAAATATATTCCGTGATCCTTTGCAATATATGTTCCTAATTTTACCGAATCATAATTTTTAGTGCTTAACGATTTAGTATTCATAGCTGTATATAGTGCTGTGAAACTTTTAGTTGTTGAAGAATCAGTACTTGGGAAGAATCCTTCAAATATCTTTACTCCAAAAGCTGAAATCACAAAAATCATTATTAAAGTTATTATCAATAAAACTACAAATTGTAATACTAAGTTCCCTTTCCTAGAATTATTTAATGAAACCATAAGATTTATGTGAATGTGACTTCGATATATGCATTATCATCATATTTTCTTAATACTCCTTTAGGATTGGTATTTTTACATTCTTGGGTTTCACATTTTGCATATCCATAAATTCTATAAAACCCGTTAGCCTTAGAAGGTTCAATAACAATTTTAGCTACACTACTTTCAGCCCCTCCTACTGCTAATTTTGTTAAAGTATTACCGTTAGCAGGAGTAGTCATAGTATTGTAATTATCATTAATTGTGACCATTGGAAGACCGTATACATCTAACGGTTGTGTACCAACATTCTGTATATTTATCTGTATGGGTAAAGTTATTCCTATTCCTTTTGTGCATTGCATCTTAACAGTACTTCCAGAAATCAAATGACAATTTGTAGGCATAGCTTCACTTGCATTATATAGGAATCCAATATATTTTATCTTAAAATTATACGTATCACTGCCTCCAAATTCTTCTGGTAGAACAGAACTTACACTCTTATCAGGATTGATACAGCAGAATGTTGCTCCAGAATCATCTTTAGGAGGACATCCGCCAAAGTTTTGATACTTTAATTCGCCCTCCTTACATTCAACTCTACAGAATCCCATTCCGCCCGTTAATGATCCGCAGTTAGATAATGTCTTGAAATTATTATCCGCACTCTTACCCCATGATCTAATTATTAAAACAATTATTAATACAGCTATAAGACCAACTATTAGTACCAAAACCCAATTCACTTCTCCACGATTATTATATTTTTTCATAAAATTTATCCTGAAGGATTTGGAACCTCGCAGCAATACAAGTTTGGAGAGCAAAAGAATCCTTGAGGTACTGTATTAATTAAGCACTTACCAGTCTTAGATTTCTCTGTGCATTGATCTTTGCTACATCCACAACTAAATTGACTATTGAATGTTACAAGCTTATCATTATTACTTTTAAATCCAGCACATCCACTTACACCAGGATTTTGTGCACAATATTCACACTTGTATACGCACTGTTTTGTAGCATTACACACTTTGTAAAAATATTGTTGTGTACTACAATCAGCACCAACTGCTCTAGTTTGACATAATTCATTACCAGTATTATCATTACTGGTTGTACTCTTAGAAACATCTAAACCAGCACAGCAAGTAGTTAACCCGTCTTTTCTGTTAGCACAAGCATCTCCTATATCTAATGTTGGTAATTTCCCAGTAGAACATGTTTTTTCACATGTTCCGCTAATTAACCCACCGCATTGTACATTTTTATTAGCACTCTTTGATATATTTGTTATAACAATAACTAGAAGTATTATGGCTGCTAGACTAATAATTAGTCCAAGAACCATATCACTCATTCCCTTCTTTTTTATATTGTTTTTGTAACGCAACATCTTTGACTACTTCCGCAACTCCAAGCTGCTAATTGTTTATCTTCACCACATGTGCTAGTAAATGGTATACATGTTCCGCCATTGCCTTCACATGATGTTCCAGAATTGAATGTCATTCCTCCACGCATTATAAAAAATCCTATAACGAATAGAACAAGTAGTCCGATAACGATAAGAATTATTGTGTTAAACGCTAGCTCGACACCTTTACCGTTGGACTTAAACATTTTTTTTAAACCTTTAAAATTTTATAGAAAGAAAAAATAAAAATTAAGGACTCAGTGTAAATATCTTACAACATCTGTTGCTACCTTCACATGTTCCGCCGCTAAGCTCGCCATTTGAACATGTAGCTGAACATACTCCGCCCTTTACAGAACATGATTGTGTACCGCCCTGGAATCTACCTCCAGAATTTATAACTAGTACTGCTAATATGACTAAAACTAATAATCCTATAGCTGCAATTATAATAACATTCATACTTAACTCGACACCTTGCTTTTTCATATGACGCACCTCGCGATAAAAATAATCATTTATACTCTATCTTGTTATATGTTCTTTATAAATTTTTTGATGATTTTATTCAATATTAAGGCTGAATAGTGATTTCTATCCAGCTATCCTTATTATAAGAGTATATTGGACTGCTTATCCCTGTCTTTTGACATCCATTGATTGGATCGTCAATTTTACAAAATACTGCAGGATAAATTCTATATGTTCCTGCCGTATTAAACTCATTTTCTCCAGCCTCGCATAGTATATCTGTTCCTGGAGTTACAGCACAAGACCTGCTTCCACCAACTCTTACATATTCTTGACAATTACTTCCTTTACAGGAATCGATTATGGGGTTAGGATATAATACACGCATCTTAGAACCGATATTTTTTATGTTCACATAAAATAATACTTTTACAGGTTTTGTACATATATACTGATTATTTGTTCCACCAGAACATTTAGCTTTAAAATCTGCACTTTCATTAATACTAACGTACTGTGCATTAAATAAGAACGCATTATCATAATTTAACTTAGGCTTCTCATAAGTATTACTCCAAGACACAATACCTTCATATAATGATTTACCCCATCCAACCATTATTAGTAATAAAATAAGTAATCCTATAACCACAAGGAGTATTGCTGTTATACCTTTTTTGTTCATAATAATCACATTAAAATTTATAGTTCGATTAAAATCTAAGGAGTGCTTATCTTATTGTATATTACTATCGATATAATTAATATTATTAAAAATATTCCTACGAGAAGTGCTATTTGCGCAAAATTTCCTAATCCGAATCCAGCACCCTCTCCTGCTTCTCCCTTCTTATGAAACTTTATCATTTTAATCATTTCCTAGTACTTATTGAATATAAATATTTCCATTATATATTTTTATTATTATTTATAACATTGATATTTACGATGTTATTATTATATCTTATTTATTTGGTGCGTGTGATACTTGGTTAGCTTCAAGCTTTTGACATCCAAGATTTGATAATTCATCGACATTGTATGGTCTAAAAACCATAAATGAAACCCATTCAGGATTTTTAACATTAGTCGCTAGGCCTACTGCTTCATAGCCTAGAGTTAATAATGCGACTGTTCCTAATACTACCCATCCTCCAGGATTGCTAAGTAATAATAGACTACCAACAATATATGCTGATCCGGCAGAACCGGCAATTAATGCTAGACCTCCTATAGTGCCGACAGTCGCTCTTGTTCCGCCTTCAAGAAATTTCTGTATTTGTTCTTTTCCTGAAGCATAGACTATTACAGTAGTGTATTGTGCTGAAGTGTTAATATAATCGTACGGTGTAATAACCTGATCGCTTTTCTGAATCATTTGTTCAGCATTTTCTGTATGATATGGATTCATATAATCTAAATATTTTATTCCTAGAGTATCACCAGGATATTTGACATACATTGGTGTACTAGCAAGATAGTGTATAAATCCATCAATTTTTTGTCCTTTTTCATCAAAAGTGTATGTGGCACAGATGTGACAAAACATTCCATCACCTTGGAACAATTGTTCTTTGCCCTGACCCCACTCATACCAGCATCGATGCATATCTTCAGCAATAATTCTTTTAGAATCTTTTAATTGACTTTTGCCTAAAGTTATATCTCTTGTAGGACATTTTACATCTGTAAAAATCTGACTAAATGTTCCCTTAGCAACTACTGAATGTGCTGCAATACTATTTCTACAATTCTGTACAGCAAGCATATCTCTTGTATCAGCATATTTATTGTATAAGAACAGACTAAATAATATTAGAGCAGCCATAGCTAAAAGTATCAATAATAAATTATTAAATGCTATGCCTTTAGATTTCATGTTGCCTGCATATCGCATAAAGAGTGATCATATGCATCATAACCATTAATTTCATCTGAAGAAATAATTATAGGATAAAATCTATAACTACTCCTAAAGGTCCAGTCTCCTTTCTTAAAGATAATATAATAAGTTTTATCCTTATATAATTTAATATCATAAATATTTGTCTTTCCAGAACTTTTTGCATCTTTATTATACTGTTCAAAAGTTTCGGCAGACATTGAAGCATCATTTAAGTATTGGTAATAAGTCATTTTCTCATTAGCAATATATGTTTGATTAAGATAATCTGCTAATCCTACAAATTCTGATTTACCCATATTATCTTTAAAACTTATCTCAGAACATATGAAACAAACATTGCTATTTTCAAGTACGTTTTTATCATTTGCAAAGACTTTAACTCTTCCTTGGCCAAATTGATACCAGCATATTCTCATTTCTTCAGCGACAATTTGATTAACAATAAAGTCGTTTAATTCTAAAAATTTCTTTACGGGCTTATTATTATATACTATTTGAGCAGTATCTGTATCTTCAGGATTATTTCCTATTTCCACCTTATTATTGAATAAATTAACGTATCGTTTCTCACAATTAATTGCTATAGGACTTGTCAATCCGCTTGAATCTACTTTAAGTGCTGTAGCGCTTTGTGCAACTACACTAAATCTGCATGTATCAATAGCACCTTTGGCGTTATTAGAATATAAAAATTTCATAACTACTAACATTATAAGTATAGCTGCACTTAATATCAATACAATAACTAATAGTTGACTAAACATTCCACGAGTATTTTTTTTTAACATATTTTTATTTTATTCTGATATTTTTATTTCTTATAAGGATTTACGCAACACATATAGTTAGTTGCTACAGGCACATCTGAAGGACAGAATCCTTTAACACATGTTCCAAGTTTACTATTATCAAAACTGTTACAGTCCATTTCTGTACAACCACACGTGAATTTATCATCAAATTTAGTTACGCTAGCACCGATGGTTACTACTTCTGCATCTATAACACATGCTTTATCATCAGGATTTTGTGCACAATAATCACATCTACTCACACAAACTAAGTCAGCATCACATATCATCAGTCTACCGCAGACATACCCTTTAGTGTATCCTACACATTCAGCACTCGGAGTTCTATCATTAATTACACAGCAGACTTTGCTTGTATCGCTGCATGCAGCATTATTATTCATTATTTCTTGATCCTTAATACATGAATCTCTACAACTACCGCCTTTACAGTTTTCAATGTCTGGATTGACAAATAACATTATCTTCTTCAAATATCCTGTAAGCAGTAATACTCCTATAAGTAATAGTACGAATACCATTATCTTTAGTAATAATGCTAATCTTTGGCTTTTTGGATCCTTATCTGGTAGATTCATCATTTTATTCCCTCAATATAGGCATTATAAATATTATCGTAACCAAAATCATAAGTATAATCATTGCACTAATAACAAAAACTAATGTAACAATCTTATTCCAACTCACTCCACCATCATCATCGCCTTCCATAGAGCATAATATTGGTATAATATATTATAAAGCTTTCTATTGATAGCAGATATTCATATTTAAATAAACATTGTTGGGCCAAGGGTATAAAGATATTATTGCTGTACCCCTTTGTCCTTGACGCATATTAGATGTACAATTAAGATGTGTTATATTAATGATTTCTCTACCAGCGTTATCTTTAAGATTTTCAGAATAGAATCTAAATTTAGTATTCATGACCATAAAAGTTCCATTAAGCAAGTCTGTAATTGTTTTATTAGCAGCGAAACATGAAGATGTTCCTCCACAATCTATCTTTCTATCTCTGCCGCAATCTACGATTAAATCTTTAAGAGTAAAGGTATCACAATCTTTTACATTAACATCTAATATTGATAATACAAAATCGTTAGCAAGCTTGTCATTAGTATACTCTTTTTGAGGATTTTCTGTTGGATGTTGCGCTTTAAGCGATACAAATATAAAAAATCCTATTGATATAAGTATAACAATCACCGCTAAGCCAAATATTTCTATTTGTCCCTTAATCTTTTTATTGTGTCTGATGTTCATTTCAGCCTTTGTAATATCCTTCTACAATTATTAGACCATATCCTGTTGTTTTATGTACGTAATCTTTAATGTTTACGGGAATGGGTATAAGCAATGTTTTAGTGTTATTGCTAAGTTTTGAATCGTATATTGTAATATTAACGCTGGTCGGATATATTTGCCTTATTGTGATTTTTGAATTTTTGAAATAGTTATTGTAGAATTCATAATTAGGTCCGTTACTATTTACTGTGGCATTCATCGCTAATACTTTATACCAATCTAAACATTTTATCTTGTTAACATTAACTTCATAACATTTTAGCTCTGGAAGTTCAGAAACTATATTCGCAATTTCTATAACAGATAATTCCTGAGATTCAGTATTTATCTTTTGTATATCTGAACTATTAATTTTGTTCCAGAATATTATTCCGAAAAACAGGATTATAATAACTACAACGATCACTGCCGTACTTTCTCCAAGTTGTACTTGTCCGTTTTTACGTTTTATCAACATATTTTTTCCAGATTACTTTTCAGATTTTGTTTTATCTTTATTATATCTTTAATATATTTTTGGACAGCTACCCAATGTTAAATCCATATTACTTACGGTAAGACTTGTAGATCCCGCATCTATACCATATGATTTTGAATAAATATTTGTGATACTAGGCCAACTTAAAACGCTATTTCTCATAGGAATTACTAATTCATTTAATGCTACATCAATACTTACTTTGCATTGTCCCGGGTTTAAGTCATCGTATAATAACTCTAATCTTTTTTCAACTAATGATCTTTTAACTTCATATTGAATCATTGCACGATTCATTTGACACGTATAATACTCTGCATTATCGCTAAATAATGCTCCAAGAAGCGAAGCTTTGGAAATGTATGGAACAGTTCCCTGTACGGTGTTAGTTTTAGTATAAAATGTCACATTACCATAACTATACAATCCTGCAGCAGGACTGATTTTAATGTATTCTCTAGATATAGATGATGTTGGACAACTACCTTCGATACATACAATTTTATATTTAGTATAATCTTTTATGACGTTAAAATCTGTTGTTATCTTTTTTGTAACATTAGATGGTAAATCATCAAATAATTTTTGTGCATTAGAACTGTCTGTATTGTTATAAATCATTATAATACTATTTGCTGTAGTCATATATGTGAATATAGTTACAGGAAACGGTACATCAAATGATTGACTCCAAAATTGTACCTTACTACTAACAACATCTCTAGGACCAAATATTATTTCTAAAGGCATTTGTATTCTTTCAGAATCTTCAATTTTAAATGTAAAATAATTAGTTACCGGATCACATCTAAAACTCATACTGGTTTTTGGAAGGCTTACTTCAGAATATACGTTTCCCGCTTGCTGTTTGCCTTTAAGTATTGTAACAATCTGATTCATAGAAGAATAGGCTGCTTGTGTATCAGAATTTTTCTTTTGACTTAAAACAATACTAACAATGAATAAAAGTATTACAAATCCTGTAATCATAATAAATATCCAGTTAAATTGTACATCCACAACACCTTTCTTGTTGAGTTTATTAATTTTAGAAGCATTTTTCATCTTAACCCGGAGTGTATGGACTTATTTCCGCACTAGATCCTTTGCCATTAAATGTTATATAAAAATTTTTATTACGTTGTTTAATACATGTACAATTATTTTGTTGAGCAAGTGGTAGGCTAATAAGTGAACTATATCCTATACCTATAGTTTTTCCTCCAGATATTACAAAAATATTTTTACTACTACCATCAGAACTACCAACACGTATACTATCCTTGATAATATTATTTGTAGTACATAAAGTAAGATCTGTTCCCATCTTACTGCTATCCACAAAACATACTGTGTCATAATCACATGGTGCAGTAATTACTTTATTATTTACAGAACCATAAGATGTATATTTTTCTATTAATGATTCCATGTCTGACTTAAATGTTAATTTTTCAGCATCACAACTCTTACTAACTATGCCTTTGATTGCAGAATATCCTATTAAGGCTATACCACCAACTACTATAACTGCCATAATATATATGAATATCTGTCCTGCGACTTGACCTTTTCTCATATGAGTTGTACTCTTATATTATCTTTAATTCAGAAGAGATTTTAGCAACTTCGCCCTTAGTTAATACTCCACGATCCATGTATTCGAATAATATGCTAGAAACATTCTCTTTAGTAATCTTACCGCCTTCAATCAAGTGAGATAATATCTCTCTGAATACATCTGAAGTAATTTTTTCTTTATTTAAGTTTCCAAATAATTTTAGTGCATCTTCTCCTGTTAATTTGTTATTTAATGCAGGTTTTATATCTTCTTTAGAACTTCCAGACATTTGAGCAATCTTTTGAACTATCTCATCACTTTTACTTATATTTTTCAATTTATCAAATGTTGATGCTTCACTGCCTTTCTTAGTTCCAGAGTCTTTATTTGTTATATCTTTTAATTTTCCAAATGTTGAATTTTCTTTTGAGCTAACTTTATCGTTCTTTGTAGATTTTTTATTATCAATATTTGATAAATCAACATATTCTTCTTCATTCTTCTCTTCTTTCTTTAATGTTGGTTTTTCTTCAAGCTTATGTAATTCTTCTTCTGTTTTTTTAGGTCTAGCTGTTGTTTCTAAATTTTGTATTATTGTCTTACGTTGAGAATCACGCATCTCTTGACGTTTAGACATTGCTTCTTTTTGTTTCTGTATACCTCTTTGTTCTTCTAAAGATTGTTTAGGAGTTTTAATATTAGCTATTGGTGGAATTCCGCTTTGTGGAGGTTTTTTACCGTTGCTAATATTTTGTCCAAAGAACGATCTATATACAATATATCCTGTACCACCTAAAGTTAGTACTATTCCAAATATTAATAGTATCAATTTTAATTCTTCAAGATTAGTATTTGGAAGCTCAGCTTTTTCTGTACATACATTGTTAACACAACTATCAGTGCTACATTCAGAACTACTAGCACATTTTTGTCCGACATTACATAATGTACAACTTCCACCACAATCAATATCTACTTCTCCCTCATCTAATATTCCATTAGCACAAGGATTCACATCACATTTATTACTAATACAATATCCTGATACACAATCACTTGTTACTGTACAACTCTTAGTATTATCACATGGCTTACATGTTCCGCCACAATCTACATCTGTTTCATATGCTGAATCAAATTTACTGTTGTTACATGTATTAATTGCACACTTACTACTTACACATTTATTACTTGCACAATCACTATTTCCAAAGCAAGTTTTATTAAAGGAACATCCTGCACAATCTCCACCACAATCTACATCTGCTTCAGTAATATCTTTAACACCATTTACACATTTGCTCAAGCCATTTCTACTATCGACACATTTACTTGTATCATATTTACATGTACTCTTACAACTTACATTACCTATGCTATAATTATTAGCTAATATAGATTTACATGAGACGGTATTTAATCCTAATGTTCCATCACAATCTTCGCTACTCTCAAGTCTACCATTACCACAAGGATTTCCTCCTGGAGGAGTTACTATTTGTGTTAAGTTGAAGTAGCATCCAGCTAAATCGTATCTGCATGATGTACATGGTACGAATGCATTATTATATCCATAATCATAACCAAATGATAAACACGTAACGTTTGCTGATCCAGCTTCACAAACTTCTCCTTCTAATAATGCGTTACTACATACAGGACCGCCAGGAGGAGTTGTCACTCCTGTTTTAGAACATCTGCTTGCGTTTAATTCACAATGTGAACATGCCAATTCTCCGCTAGTATATCCTAATTTTGCACAGTTCATACCTTCAGCAAATTTAGTTCCATCACATGCTTCATGTTGTCCATTACTATTGACTTGAATCTTACCATCACCACAGTATCCTTGACCTTTATCACAATCAACCTTATTGAATGCAGTACAATCATTAGCACATCTTAATATTCCTTGACCAGTAAAGTTTTGTCCTGTAAATGATCCGCAATATAATCCTCTAGTTTGTTCCTGTGTACATATACCATTTGGACAATCACATACTTCATACTGTCCATTATCATTAGCTGTCATGAATTGTGTCAAACCATCTCCACAATATGTTCTTGGTCTACTTGTATTAACAGTAATACTATAATTCTTAGATACAGTAACACCTAATATTGGTACAATACATCTAAATTCAGTATTATATGTTCCGTTAACTAATCCTGTTAAAACGATGTTGTGGAATAATCCGGTATTATCTTTACTTAATGCTCCCTTATCAGTTCCATCTAATAATAAATTACAATTAGCTATTAAACTAGTATTAATCATTAAATCTACAGTACTTGAATTATAATTTAATGGAGAGATTAATTCAATAGATATGTTCTTGCTGACATTATATAATATAGCGGTTGTATTGCTTGAAGATAATTGTACAAGATTCTTACATGTAACACTGTAAGTAAATGTTCTAATACTAATATCATATCCTGTATAATCTAAATCTTTTTCATGATTTAATTGATAAGTCAATGCATTACTATAATTACCAATATCTGTTGGTAAATTATTTTTGTTGTCGTTAGCTGAAGTTAATGTACATACAGTCTCTTGATTAGTCGTTATAATCAATTTAGCTTTACGATTATTCCAATCATAAACAATACTTGGCTGTGCTGTAAACTGTATTAAAGGCGTACTTGTACTGGAGATATATACTATTCGTAATGTTAATCTAGAATATGGTGTAGCACTTAAACTCTGATTGTAACATATTACATCAACTAGTTGTTCGTACTTTTCTTGAGTATCAAATTCTCTGATTATGTGTGTGGTGTCTCCTGATGTGTTGAACGGTATGTAATTAGTGTACATATTCGCTAATCCATTATTGTTGTTTGGTGTTAAACCATACCTACATGTTGCTCCGAGAGTTGAAGTTAATGTTACGTTGATTAATCGTGATGTGGTTGTCAAAGTGTTTGGATAAATTGAATTTACAGGAGGGATTGGCGTATCTGTGGTAACATTTACGGTATTATTCTTGCTCATTATATTAACAATCTCTGTATTATATCCTGAATTATTATTCCTGTCATAACCTTTAACACATAATCTTCCACGATCAGTAATGGTTAAATTGTTAGTGTATAATTCTGTATTATCATAAGTTGCGCCAGTACAATTATTTGTATTGGCATCCAATAACGAATAATTAAATCTGCTAGTGCATCCACTAATCGTATCTGTACATGATATTCTTACATCCATAACATCTAAGAATGATGTTTGTTGATCTGTAATAGTTAATGATGGATTTGTATTATCACAAACTGTTGCACTACTTGTTGTAGATGTTATTGCAATCCAATCACTTGATGATGATACATCAGCATTATCTACAGCTCTAGATTCAATCTTATATACATGACCTGCAATCCATACGCTAGTATCTATTGTTACTGTTGTACTATTAGTAAATGCATTTGATATAAATGTTCCTGCAGTTTCATCTCTTATAGTATAATTAAATCCTTTAATTCCTGCACCAGTATTGGTTGCACTGAATGTTACTGTAACATTTGGTTGTCCACAAGTTGTTATAGTATTAGCACTTACATTCATATTAGTAGGACCGGCATTATTAGCATAGACATTATATACTGCACTCACAGGCAGACTTCCTGATCTTGTACATGTAACGCTTATAGTATTACTATTAGCCAAATTATTTAATGTTGTAGTATAATAATACTCGCTGCCTGTTGTAGCGCTGAATGCTATGTTTGTCTGAGCACCACCATTTAATACATATTTACAACTAGAATCCATATTTACTTTAACTTGTAATTCTGTATTATTAATTGATAAATATACAGGATTATTTACGCCATCAGGTCTAACTTTTGTTAAATTCAAGACATTTGTGAATTCATAACGTATAGAAATATTAACTTTTGTACTGTTTAGTCCTACAAAGTTCATACAGTATAATGTATAATTCAATTGATGTGGATTATTATCTAATGTCAATGTATAATCAATAATAGTCTCATGATCTTTAGTATAACTACTATATAACTTGATATTATCATTATTCATCAACGATCCATTATTGTAATAACATATTGTAGGTTCATTAGTTGTTAATCTTATATTAGTCTTTTTATTCAAGTTATCAGTAACATCTGTAGCACTATAATTATTAATAACAGGATTAGTGCCATCGTAAGTTATTCTGTAATCTTTCTTAACAGCATATGCTTCACTTTCTGAAGCAACTATGTCATTACGTTTACATATAAAGTAGTAATCTTCAAATTCGTTAGGTTGACTGTATATTCTAAATCCGCTAATACTATGATTCGTTGTTCCGCCTGTTGTTGTAAATGGAGTTGCACCAGAATATGCTATAGTATCATTAGTTGAACTATTGCCTGCTATGTATTTACAATCTGAACTAATATCTGTAGTTAAATTAATATCGGTAACATTTGAACGTGCTATAATATATTGCGTTTCTAAGAATGTTGGATTAGTAATATTCATCACACCAGCATTTCTACTTATAATATCTACGCTTGTTTCATTGTATGTATTATGGCCTATGTAATCGTATCCTTTAACACATAGTCTTCCGCTATTATTATTGAATGATAATAATTGATTATAATATCCTGTTTTGTCATATGTTGATGTTCCACTACATGTTCCTGATTGACTTATAAAGTCCCATTTAAATGTAGTATTACAGTAATTATCATTACATGATACATTCACATCTTTGTAGAATATGGAATTGGAAACTATTCTAACATTAATTCCAGGATATGTATTATCGCAATACCATGTTGTTCCTGCTCTTGGAATGAATGTTCCAACACCTAAACTTGATTTGAATCCAGCATTATCTGTTGCTATAAATTGTACAGTGTATGTTTGATCCGGTGTTAATGATAAAGTTGCTGTGTCTGTATTGCTAGTTATTGTACTCCATCCCTTAGCAGTTCCTAAAGTTGAATTAAGTATAGTATAATTATATTCTCTTATACCAACACCTGTAGCGTCTGTAACATTAAATGTTAGTGCTACATTAGTTAAACTACACACGTTTGGTGATACACTTACAGTTGGTTGTTGTGGACCAACAACGTTAGAATGTAATATATATTTGTGTGATTCATCTATACTTCCACTTCGTACACATGTTACATTTACATTGGTAATATTTGATAGACTTGATAATTGTATATTATAGTAATAGTATTGATCTGTTGATGGTTGTTGTAATTCCATAACGTTTGTTACACTACCATTGTTTGCAGTGCATACTGCTAATAAATTAGTTCTAACTTGTAATTCTACACTATTACTTGCTAAGTATATATCATCTGAACTGCTTGCTGGCGCAGTCTTTACTAATCCTAGTGTATCGTTTAAATCGTATAACACTGATATTCCAGAACTTGTGCTGTTTAATTTAGCTCTATTCATACATATTATATTATAATTGAATGTTTGTGATGTTTCTCCTAACGATATGTAAGATATCTTTTCAATGTGCTTGGTATTATAGTCATTATATTTGCTTGTATTTAGATTATTTATTATTACTCCATCTCTATAACATATTGTAGGTTCATTAGTTATTATTGTTAATTCTGTATTTTTATCCCATCTGTCTGTTACACTTGTACTTGAAACGCTATCTATTGTTGGTTTTGTTGCATCATACATTAAACTGTATACATCCATAATATATGCTTCACTTTCTGGAGCATTAAGCACATCAGTTCTATTACATATGAATAGCCAATCGTATAGAGTGTTTGCGTTAGTGAATGTGAAATTAGTTATATTATGTATTTTTAATGTGCTTCCTGTAACGTTGAAATCTTTAGATCCTGCATATACTGCATTGTTTGATGCTGGTAGTGTTCCTGTTGCTTCTGTTAATCTACAGTTAGCAGTTACACCAGTGTCTATCACTACGTTTGTAACGCTAGTATTTGATGTTATATATTGTCCTTCTAAGAATGTTGGATAAATTATTCTAATAATTCCGCTTGTTCTATCAGTAACAGTAACTACCAACTCGTATGTTCCAAGATTTCCTTTTAAGTCTCTTCCTTTGACACAAACTTTACTAGTATTATCAATAGTTAATTTTCCAGTACTATAATCTGTATTTATTGTATCATAAGATTTAGTTATATATGTTGCACTATTACAACTTCCTGATTGGTCAATCAATGCATAATCGAAACTAGTAGTACAGTAATTATCAGTACATTTAATTTCAACATCTTTTCTATATATTGATGTTACAGGTTGTAATGTTATTGTCATTGAAGGATTAGTATTATCACATTGCCATACAGTGTTATTTAATGCTCTAAATGTTGTTGATGTTACTGATGATACAAATCCAGCTTTATCAACAGCAGTTGCTTGTACAGTATATTCTGATCCTGAAACTAACGAGACTGATGGTTTAATGTTTATGTGTGTATTTCCACCAACCGTATTTACAATAGTCCAATCTTTGACTCCTGATGAAATACTGTAGTTATAATTATCAATTCCTGTTCCAGTAACATCTGTAGAATTAAATGTTATATTTACATCATTCAAACTACATGAATTATATGTTACATTGATTGCTACATCATTAGGACCAACAGTACTTCCTCTAAATCTAAATTCTGTAGTATTAATTAAAGTTCTACTGCTAGCAAATGGTGATGTACATATTACTGTAACATTCTTCCATCCGTTTCCTATGTTAACATTAGTAGTGTGTGTAGTGCTTAATGTGCTGTCCATTGATTTTAATGTTCCATCATTGACAGTACATCTAGCTAATATGTTTGTTTTTATATCAAGATCTGTAGTTGCACTGCCAATGTATTGGCTTGATGGGAAAGTCTTATTTATATTGATATAATCAACAATATTATATTCTAAATTGATTGTTTTACTAGTATTTTTCTGTGCACGATTAATACATGTAACATTATATGTAAACATTTTATATGCTGGATTAGTATATCTAGATCCGAAATCAACATACACTGCTTTTTTAGAACTATATGTACTATAATCTGTTACATTTCCGTTTGGTATTAAATATGTATTATATAGTATTCCACTATCATTGATATAACAAACAGTATTTTCATCAATTCCATTAGTGTCAGTAGTATTTATGTAGACATATGCTGTCCTATCATTCCAATCAAATAATTTAGTTCTATCTAATCCTAATGAAATGTTTGGTAATGTTCCTTCATAACCCGTGTATACATCTAATATTCCGAATGTTCCTAGAACAGGTCCAGTATATCCTGAAATTGATGCGTTACATATGATATATTTATGCGCATAATAATACTCTCCACCATTCATAGTTATTGTATAATTGTTAATACTACTATTTACTACACTCTGATTCATTACATTCATAGTATTATAATTGAAAGAACCAATTGTATCTCCAGGATATGTTAATTCACCTATTTTACATACTGAAGTGTAATTATTTGTACCAACACTCAAATTATAATTATTATATTGACCTAATCCAAACGGTAATGGAGAAATTAATATAACATTAATTCCCTTGACACAATTACTAGTATCGAAATTACATTTGTTAGCACCAGTATGTGGGCATGATAATGTTCCACCAACTCCTTCACCGAGACTCTGGCAGGATTGGCCGCTTAAATTTGTTGCTCCTGTGGCTCCATTTGTATCACAATATTCGTATGTTATACTATCGTAATATGCTTGATTCCAATTATCATAACTTGATACATAACCTAAATCAGATAATGTTGGTTTTATCTGTATTATTCCATCACCACATCCAATTGCATTTAACGATATGGTTTTATTAGCATATGCATATTTTCCGCTTCTATCCATTCCACGTACACATAATTTTGCAACATCTCCATATAATATTAACTTACGCGTACTAGAATATTCATCAGTGTTGGAGAATTCTGCTTCTTTGTAATCTGATTCTGTTAGTCCAGAACAATCTCCTTTTGGAACTGTTGCATATTTATATTTTGATTGACATCCACTAGCAGATATTCCGTTAGCTACATCCTTTGAATCTGTACAATTAATTTCTACAGTAGCAAATGTGTTGTTGATAATTGTTGCAGTACCAATAGTTATAGTAGGTTCTCTACTATCACATGTGATGCTATTATTTGGACTGTGTGCAGTTATCGCTAATTGTTTATGATCGCTGTTCTTACCAAATTGATCTATGGTATATACATCAATATTGTATACTTGACCATCAGTTAATCCGTTACCTTCATTATTGAACGTTATAGTATCTGGAATATTTATGCTGCCGCTAGTATAACTTATTCCTGTGCTCGTAACAGTATAATTATATGATATAAGCGTAGTATCATCAGAGCCATTGACTTTTACATCGAATGATTCAAGATTACAAGTTGTTGTGTTAATAGTACTTATATTAACTGTAGGATTTTGTAAATCAACAGTAATATTATGGTATTTAATTTCAGAATATATTACGGTATTAGGAATATTACATTGTACTCCTATCTCATGATTATTTTTGCTTCCTAATGTGAAATATTTAGAATGAATTAATCCGTTAGCTCCGAAAGTTCCGTTATTAAATCCATCTATGAATATAGTACAATTAGCTATGACGCTTGTATTAACAGCAATTTCTACATTAGAATTTAATGAATAATTAGCCATATTAAATGTAATATTAATATCTTGACTAATGTTATATGTTATGTTGTATTCTTTAACTGTGGTTAGATTTGCTCTGTCAGTACAACTAATATTATATCTGAATTTATCATAATCTAATGGATTAACAACAGCCATATAATTTAATGTTCTTAATCTTGTATAATCATAATCATAATATTTGTTTAATGCTTTACCTGGTGGTATATTTGCCTTAGCATATGCTCCTCCAGTTAATGGTCCTTCAATATAACAGATACTAGGATGATTAGTATCTACAGTTAGCGTAATTATTCTAGAATTGAAATCTCTTATTATAGATGGTCCTGTAATATTTAATGTTGGTCCATTAGCGTAGTATCCTAACGTTAATGGTATCTCATTGTATGCTTGTCCTGTTTCATTCGCGTTTGGTTCTGTGTTATTACATATTATTCTAGCATATTCGTTGAATAGTGATGTATCGTTTAGTTCTGTTGCATTTATTGTTATATAATTTTCTTTGTAATTCGTTCTGTTTGTTAAATTTTTGTCAGCTGCCTCGTTGTATATGTCTATTATTGTTACTCCTTCTGGTAGTGGATCTGGTAGTTGTGTTGTTACTAGTCTGCATGTGCTGTTTGATGGTGTTGTTATCGTTAGATTGTATATGCTTTTATTTGCTATTCCGAAGTATAGTGGTGTTGTTAGTGTTATTGGCATTCCTTGTCTGCATTGTGATTCGTTATATGTGCTACATATTCCGAGGTTACATGTTAATGTTCCTGCAGTATATGCTGGACTATGTGGCACATTAATACAACTGTTTATTCTTAGATTACTTCCATCACATACTTCGTTGTAATCATTTGTTGATCCTATTGCTAGATTGTAGTTTGCTATTATTGCTGGGTCTATCCTGTCTAATTCTCCGTTACTACATATTGCTACTCTGGTATTTATTGTAACATCAGTAGTATTATAATTATTATTTACACTATTATCATAGACTTTTACACATAATCTTCCTGTTTGTCCGTTTGTTAATATTATTGATGCATTATTATTTGTGAATGTTTGTAAACTTCCATATACTGCACGTGTAGCGCAATCCCATCCAACAGGTATGATATCATAACTATATCCTTTACATCCACTGTTAGCGTCAGTACAGCTAATGTTTACTTCTGCCATATTGGCATTTATTGTTTTATTAGTAATAGTCAATCCGGGATTAACATAATCACAATGAGAATCAGTAGCAGGATCATATGTTGTTACACTAACAGTCTTACTATCCGTGCTGCCGTCATTAAATATTGCAGAAACTTCTAAACTGTAAGCTTCACCATTAACATTTGTAGGTGTTGTATAATTTAATAATGTATTATATGTTCGACCCATACTTGAAGTTATTTTAGTTCTGTTAATCTCGTTATTCAAACCGTTATACACAACGTATGTATAATTTTTAATGCCGTATGCGCTAATAATATTCAAACTAGCATTAAAGAATGATAAATTACACATTATAGAATTAGCAGATAATTCTACTCTGCTAGGTCTAGTATCGACAATAACTGTATAATTCGTACTTCCTCTTATACTGATATTACTATTAACGAAACATGATACATTAAGATTATATTCATTATCTTTCAAATCTATTAAAATATTATGTGTCTTATTATTTGATGTAGGAGCCATCCATCTACTGAATGTGTTGTTGACATACAATGAACAATTAGCTTGTATAGATGTATTTGCAGAAACGAGTAAGCTAGTATTTGTCAGATATAGTGTTGGACTATTACGTGTGACTGATATATTAATAGCTGGCTTGAATCTTATATTAGTGTTGTTCTTGCCTGATAATCCCGCAGTATTAATACATGTAATATTATATGTATATAATATATCATTACCAACATAATGTTCTGGATTAGTATAATATGTGGTGTGTCTATGAGTTTGTTTGTAACTTACATATTTTGTTGAATCATTATATAATATATTGTCTTTATCTCCGTTGAATAATGTTCCGTTGAAATAACACATAGTATTATCATCAGTAGTAATATCGAATACCGCAATTCTATTATTCATATCATCAATTAATTGTGGCGCATTAATGTTGATACTTGAAGATGTATTATCCCACGCAACACTGAATGCTCTGCTAATGTTAGGCGATGATGTAGGATCGACATTTGCTGCTTTACATATAATTATTAAATCCTCAAAAACATTCTCGCCAAATCCTATGTTGTATCCTGTTATATTACTTGTAGAATTCGTAGTATTCATTAACTTAGCTCTAGCATCATTATATATGTAGTCAAATGATAGTGTATCTAAAGGATTAGTTCCGCCCTCAAGGAAGTCTGCAGCCTTAGTATATTTACATGTAGCATTTACATCAGTATCAATAACTAAATCAAATGTTGCTGTTTGACCAAGTATGTATTTATCTTTTAAATATCTTGGACTAATAACAGTAACATTTCCGCTATCAAAGTTTCTAATAGTTATAGGAATTGTTTTAGTATCTGCTCTTCCTAAAACATCTACTCCTTTGACACATACTTTTGATGTTTCTTTAACATCTAGTATTGTTCCAAATGCTTTGGAAGTAAGATATGTACAAGGATCTGCAATATTTGTGATAATACTATAAGTATAATTTGTAATGTAAGGATCGTTGAATGTTACATTAATGCTCTTACGAGTTATATATGAATTATTTACGCTGTATGTTAATGATGGTGCAGGATAATTCAAATCTAGATATATCTTTGTATCATTTGCGATTGTTCTCTGTGCATGGTTGGTACAATTAATAGTATAATTGAATACTCCGCTGATTGTGGATCCTAGTCTTCCACTGTAATTTATCAATAATGTGTGTGTTGTACTGTAACTATTATAATCTGAAATATTTTCTAAAACTCCAGAACCATTTAACATCATATTATAGACGTTTAATATTGTGCTAGTACCATTAATTCTACATACGGTATCTTGGTCTGTAATAACTTTAATTATTGTTGCATTGTATGATGCATTGATTATCGTACTATTAAATGGATCGAATGTTGGTTGGCCGATGAATGTAATATTCTTAACAACAGGATTTGTGGTTAAATATCCTACGGGGAACGATGTCATAACATACGATTTATTACTTTCATCTAAACTATCAATAGTTTTACATATTACATATAACGTTCCGCTAGCATCACCATCATAATTGGCAATATTATGATATAAATTCTCAGAAACATTAGTTATATTAAATAATTTATAATCTAACTGTATATACCAGTCTGAAAGATTAATATATGCTGGATATACACTTGTACTATATTTGCATGTACTATCATATAATGTTGACACATTAATGTTGTAGAATCTTGTAGTTCCTATGCCTAATACCGGTGATTGTAATTGTACAAAGTTTTCTGGCGCTTCAACATAGAATATTGTAGTATTAATATTATTATTGCCATCTTCATCAGTAGCATTAATAGTTAAATTATATTTTCCATTAGGCCAATATTGTCTAAAGAATAGGAATTCTCCAGTATTATTAAGCGGAGTATCTTCTCTTAATGGAACATATGCATTATCGCTATCTATTTTATGAACTTCATAATATTTAGACAATGATGCTATACTAACATTAGTTTCATCACTATAATTAACTTTTATAGCAATTAATGCTTGATTAATATCTATTCCTCTAGCAGTAATATTCATAATATCTTTACTAATATCATAAGGATTGTATAATGTAACATTAGGATTCTCTAAAACATTATTTTTAAGCTTTAATTGAACATACTTTATATCTTCAACATTACCGCCAAGATCTTTACTGTAGAAGAATATTCTAGGATTATTACCATACATTTTTTTATCTGGACCATCACGTATATTATAGTTCAACACTATATCACTAGTAAATTGTGTGTATGTTGCAGTATTTGTACAATCATTTGAACTATTATATATACAGTAGTATCTTGCTGTATTATTACAACCAAACGCCATGCTAGCATTCGATAACGTTCTCAATAATGTATTATTATCATCACAGGATAATATTAACCTCAATACATCTTCTACTGAACCATCTTTTGCTGGAATACTGCTATTATACTCTTTTATTGGAATTCTTCCAGCATCCATTAATTTAGTCTCGGGTGCTGCATCATCAATTGCAAATGCAGGATTATCAGAATCATCACCAGTAATAACATTATACTCGCTATTAATACTTACATTACATGCAATGTAATAATAATATAATCCTGTCCCATTAATATAAGGTTCATTTAATGGAATATTTATAGTTGCATTGTGTTGTTGTGTTTTTAATGTATCATTAAATGATCCATTAATCATTGAAATCATTGAAGCACTATTGAAAGGTAATGATGGTGTGGTATCATTGTATTTACACAATCCAGGACCAGTAGTATTAACACTAATATTAACAGGATACGTGTGTACTGTGCCAGTAGCTAGACTTCTTGTTGTAAATGTTTTAGTTTTTGGAATAGGGTTATTAATTCTTAGATCTCCATCAATTTGAATGCTGCCTGTTTTATGTGTAGGATTTTTAGCTGCATCAAAACAATCCAACTCCCAAGTATATGCGCCATTAACTAATTCAGGATATGCTGTATGTAATCTGTCAGTAGCTATGTTATATATTTTTACATCTGAAGGATTATCTCTTCGAGGAATATTATACTGTTCCTTACCATTGAATGATATTACTCTATCAATAGTCTCTGGGGGATGCATTGTAAATTTACATTCTACAGGAGGAGATAATTCGTTGTTAACAACTTGTAAATCTACAGTAATATTTGTTAACCATTGATTTCTGCTTAATTTGTAAGGATCAAGTCCTATGTTTACATTAACGTTTGGTCCTTCAGTATCTAACTTAAATGTGAAACTCTTTATTAATTCAAGATTCTTTGCAGGATCCTCAGAGAAATAATACATCGTAAACAATTGACTATTATTTGCATTGCTTAGACCGAAGTTAGTTAAATTAACCTTATACTTTTGTTGAGAATCAGTAAAATTCATAGTATTATCAGGATAACATGGACCTACACCATATGCTGACACGCAGTAATACATCCATGTTGTCTTTGATGGTCCGATATTAATATATGAAGTGTCTATGCTTGAATCTCCTATCGGCCATGCATTATTATCTTGTATTTCTATCTCGCCATTCAAGTCCATTAATAATCCGTAAGCTGTACGATTAGTAATTTTAGTTACTGGAGCAATATAATCTTTAGTACATATAGTAAGTTTTCCTCCTAATGCTATTGGTTTACAATCAACTATGTCTGTTTTATTATCTGTATTACGTTTACATGAACCATCCCAATAACATACGCCCAAGCCAACAGCATCAGAACTATTAATCCTTACATTAGTTCCGCTAACTTTTCTTAACAAACCATCTACAAGATTCCAATCAACAACCGTACTTACATTTTTCCTGCTCGTTCCTATACAATCGTCTTGAAGTGTATATGTTGGACAAGTAACATCTCTTGCATTCATACAATTGTTTCCGTTAGTGTTAAAGAAACAGTTACCATATAATCCACAAATGTCTTTAGTACAATTACTAAATATTCTGTTAACTTTTAAAGGATTATTATCATTACATAATCCGCACTGTTGTTCGGATTCGTTCTTAGGTCTACATACACCTTTACCAAAAATGTTAGGAGTAAGTGATTTATCCCCGTTGTATGGTTGCCATCCACAACCATTAGCTCCTGTCTGATTAAATTTGTTACAATAATCATTTTCACAAGAATCTTTAGATAAATAATTATAACAAGAAAGTACTTTATCACAATCATACGATTGATCAACAGTTGTAGACATAGAATAATCTAAGTAACAACCATAAAGATTACTTGAATCAAACCAATCTTGCGAAGGATTAGGATTTGGATGAACTAATGAAGGACACCATATTAGTTTTCCTAAATTAGCATCTGACCTTAGACTAGGTATTCTCAATTCACTATAACTTAATATTCCGAAGATACCATTACATAAATTGCACTCTGGCTGATATACACATTCTGCATTTCCGTTAACGTTTGTACAAAATTCTGTAGCTGAGCAGATAGTAGGAACAATATTAATTGTATTATTTGCATAACAACTAGTTTTCTTATTGCTTGTACACCAACTATCGGTATGTATGCTCATACATTTTTCATCACCAGCCTTAATACACTTAATCATACTGCTTTTACGTTTTGCAGGATCAACAATACTATCATTAAACGTAACTGTTAATTCATAACAATATTCAGTAAGTTCAACTATAGGTATTGGTTTATTGTCAGAAGCATTATGTAAATATGCTCTACTATTATTACTAATACTGTTATTTACTGGAACATAATTATTTAGTACATCCATGCATGCACCGGTGGCATTATTACAAATTCTTAAACTAAAGTTTGAAACATAATTTGCACAGCTTTGATTAGTTATATTCCAGCTGACATTAAATGCGTGCTGCATTGCAATATGAGAAATGTTTAAGTCACTAAGATTACCAGGATTGTCAACACATGTAGGAATTATTTTTGGAGGAGGTGTTTTACATGTGCAGTTTCCAATGTAACATGTAGCATCTGTTGTTAAATCGCTCTTAAAATTTATTTTTTTAGGATTACTAATATCGGCAGCTTGCCATGCAGCGAAACAACTATCACTTACATTATATATTCCACTTTTATAATTATAATCACAAGTTTCAGGAACTACAAAACCATTTAATATTCTAGAAACATTTAAATTTCCATCACCACATTGTGTTGGACATGCACGTACTAATTCTGGCTGTGGCGTTATTATATTAGGATCACAACCATTAGCAATAATTTTTGCAGGAGTACCAGGAACAGCACTTTCAGTTTCAGCATTAGCAGCACATCCAGTCCATGTTAAATTCCATTCACAAGCAGTAGGAACGCTACATGGTGCATAACTCTTTGTATTGGTTAAAGGTCTACCATCATCACATGTTGTTTCTACAGTAGTTTCTATCTGACCATCTATACATGGACTCTTATAAGTTTTATCAGTACAACAAGTTACAATAAAATCTTTGTTGATATAATTATTATCTAAACTAAAAGATAACTCTCCACTACAACTCATTATACCACCACTAACAGCGATTCCATTTTTTACAGCAGTTACGGTAATACTTCCAGGAGTTACAGAATTAAAATTATAAAATCCTGCAGCATTGCCTGTTGTAAGTCCTCCTCTACTACTTACTGTTGCATCGCTTAATGGAGAATTATCACGTTTCTTAATTGTTCCATTAAAAGTATAAGTATTACATACTAAAGTAATATTTTGTCCGACAAGATTACTTTGTACGGGATTAATATGTATTGTTCCGAAACAATTAACGCCAATTGTTTTATTAGCTGTAATATCAAATGCAGTATTTTTTAAAATATTACTAAGAGTATACGCTCCATTTGTTCCACTAATAATATTTCCTACACTAGATTTAACTTCTGCACCAGAGATTCCGCCAGAAGTATAATTCACATTACCACTAACACTATAATAATCACACTTAATCGTGATATCTGAAACAACATTAGAGTTAACAATTACTACTTGAGTATTATTATTACATCCACTATATTCTGCAGTAACAGTGTACGTTCCAGGATCAACATTGTACAAAGAATAAGTACCACCAGAAATAGTATTATTATTTTTAGCACTAGGATTAAGAGTTATATGTGCACCAGAAACAAGACCTGTACCAACTATTGTAACTGTTCCTGTAATATTATATTTGCTACCAGCAACCACACTAGAACAAAAATTTTGACATTGAGTTAATGTATAACTACCAGAATTAAATGTTCCTCTAGTAACATTACATAATCCAGATAGAGTAAGTTCAGCAGAAGCAGATGTAGGACAACAACATCCAGGCATACATTTAGGATCATTACCGAGTGTACATATTGGTGCATCAACATCAACAAATGGTCTACATTTGTATTGATTATAAGAAGCACTACCAACAGTACATGCATTAGCATCCTTATAACAACCATTAAACCAAACATTACATGTAGCATTAACATTAGAAGAATTAACCAGTATAAACGTGCTTAGTAAGAGGATAAATACTATAAAATACTTTAAAACCCTTAAGTTCATTAAACACCCACCTTTTTAACACTAATACCCACCAATAGTATTTAAATATGTTTTGGTTTTGTAAGCACAAATTGATATTGGTTTATTATAATGAAATATTTATGATGGTGCTGAATTGCATGTTTCTCCTATTTCAAGACAATCTCTAAATCTTAGCTTTCCGGGTGTTGTACAACAACTATTAGTAGAGCAATCAGAATTAAATGTACATTGAGTTTTGCAATGACTTGGTTCGCTCATATCTGGAATATGTGCCCCGCAATCTTCCAGTTGACAATTCTCATTACAGTACTTATTAGGGTTAGAAGAAATACTTAGAGGAGATTTAGTATCACATTCTGTTGCTACTCCAGGACACGAACTACTACATGTTGTTCCAAAATCTTCAACACCACAAGAATTACTACATTTATCTGGAATTCCAGGATTTATTCCTGCGTTACAATTTCCTGTTGCCATTCCAGGAGTTTTTCCATCACAATCTATATTTGCATTGCAATTATTTAATCCTGTCAATTTACATTTCCCTGTTGTTTGATAATTACAATTATTACATTCCTTCTCTATACTATTAATGTCGCATTTACCTGTGTTGTGTGATCCGGGACCATAAATTTCACATTCGCTACTAACACCACCATCGCAAGTTCTATCACATAAACAGTTAGTAGGTTCACATTTACCATTAACACTATTACAACCGCCTGCACATTTATATTTGTATACTGATACGCCGAATCCGAATGATTCAGCAGGACCATTGCCTGTCGCACATCTTCCGCTGGCTCCCGTGCAACTTCCTGTTCCGGCTCCTGATAATTTTTCGAATGTTTGTCCAGAGCCATAATTTATGCATCCAGGATTACTTGATAAATTTACATTAATATTAGCAATAGGAGGACCACTGCATCTTTCATAAGTTCCAAAAACCCATATGTTACTAACACCATTATTTTTATCATCACATTTTGTAACATCTTCTCTTTCTTCTGATGCTTGACCAGTACATGTGTTTCCTCTATCTGCTGAACAATTTCTTAAGAATGTTTGTCTAAAAATATCGTTATCTGTTTTATCTCCAAGAATAATTCCCGAATAAACTATATTGTATGAAGGATTTGCATTTGGATCTTGAGGTATGTTTGGATAAAATCTATAATCTGTTAATGTTCTGTTTAATCCATATCTTACATTATTAAAACATTCTACAGTATTAGGTGCGTATGAATAATTGCTCAGGCAACATGTATGATTTGCCATTAGTGAATTAATTAAATTATACGGTTGAGGATTATAAGGATAGGGATATACAAATGGTGTTGCTTTATGTGGAACGCATTGTGTGACATTTACTTGCCATGTTGCTGTATGTTTTAATCCCATTGAAGTATTCACGGTTAATGATATATTGTGTATTTGAGAACTTACTCCCTTCTTTGCAAACGTATACTGTGTGATATTCCATATTGCAACATCTGGAGAAAAAGTTAATAGGCTAATATTTGGAATAAATAATGTTCTGTACTGTATTCCTGGTCTTACATCTACGGTGATATTGAATGGTTCTTGACTATCATTCCATGTGAATGTTGATAATGTTGCACCGATAGATTGTGCGATTGTTCCAGCAATTGAGTTTGTACCATTGAGTATGTATGCATCCTCATATGATGTATAATTTGATGGTATATCATCATAAAGGTTTGTTGCATTGATTTTAGCTGTTGGTAAATCAAATACCATTATGCGTACATCTTGATAATCATATAAATTATTACGATCATATATAGTAATTCTAACAATATGATATCCTGTATCTTCTTTAGATGGTCTATAACTTGCATTGGTTTGTGTTGATATATATAATGTGGAATTAGACCAATTATGTGGTGCGCCTGATAAGGAAATATTAAAACCATTAGTACAATTAGCAATAATATAATTTAAATTGTCGGGCTCACGACATTTAATATCTGTGTAATTGTAAACATTTTTATAATCTTCAGCCCACAAATTATATATGTATGTTAAATGTTCATTGTCAGCTTCTCTGTCGGGATCAAAACCTACTGGTGTAAGTATCATCGTTTCATTTTCTACACCCAACACATCGTACAAATCTGATGTACCTTCGTGAATATATTCTAATGCAGGTCTACGATTTTTTATACCAAAATTAATTACTAAAGGTTCACCATTAATTTTATTATCATAATCAATTACGCTAATTATATCTGTAAAATTATTATAAGCATTACCTGAATGTATATCTATAATATAGTTTGAACTAAAAACGTCTTCACCCAATCTTCGTGTACTGCGACTAGTAATACTATTTCCACTCCTGTTGATATAAAATTTAATATCTTTAACTTCATTGTTAGCTAGCTCATACGTGTAATCATATAATTCTTTGAATGCAATATTCTTATTTACGGTAAAATCAAACATTCTAGTAACAGGTTGACGATTAAACATCATAATTGTAAAAGGATATTCTAAAGTTATTTCCATTCCTTGTTGACCAAACAAAACTCTAGAACTAACATTGCCAACTAGTGTAATATTACTAGGACTACGTTTTAAAACTTCAGTAAAATTTATGCACTTATTAACTTCTCGAGATATAAAATCTTGCATGGAAACTTGCAAAGTGTTTTCATAATTATAATAATCACAACTGATAGAATTACTATTACCATATCTAAAATCTACTGTATTAGCACCATTAAGATCACAAAGTATTGAAAGATTATTCACACCAAAAAAACCGCTATGTTCATGAAAATTATTAATTGTACAATTATTTATTCCTCCAGCATATGCTGGTTTGTATAATGAGTCAAGAGCATTAAGATATACATTTCCAAAAGTGAATGGATAAAATCCCGGACTTTGAGTTACAACATATTGATATGCAGGTCTGCTATCTGGACAACCGTTATTTTCTTTGATAACTATTGAAAGATTAACTGTACGATTATGATATGAATCGGTATATAAGACATAATCTGTGTTTAACGTTTGTCCACTAAAATTATATACTCCTCCCTGAATGCCTGCTTGTATTATAGCTTCGTTTGCTACAGCATCCAGACAACTTGTAACATATTGATTAATAGAATTTCTATCAATATATTCTTTGATTTGTCTATCGGCCAATGTTGTTAATTGTGTACTAACAAGCTTAGCTCTAGAATATATCGCAAATGAAAATATAAAGAATATAACTATCCCTACAATAACAAATATTGTGAATTGACCCCTCTTTTTATAACCATCCCTCATATAGTATAAAAATTAAGAGAATAAGTTTATAAATATTGTTGTGATAATAAAATTTTACAAAAAATGAAATATAAATTTAAAGAATAAAATAAAAAATGATTAAAAAATTTATTTTTTAACCTTTTCTGATTTCTCAGCTTTAACTTTTTCTGCTTTAGGTTTCTTTTCTTTCTTAGGTCTTGTATCGACAGGTTTTACTATTGATAACTTTGCTGCTTTTGGTTTTACAGTTTTTCCTTTAACCTTAGTAGTTTTAACTTCTAAACCTAATTCCTTAAATGCTTTAATAACATGTTCATGTGATGCATTTTGTGTTATTGCTACAGTCTGACTTGAAGGTTCTAAATGCATTTTGTTACATTTTCTTCTACGAGTCATACCGTCAACTAGAACATATTTATCGTCTAGAACATCTACTATTACACATTTTTGTCCAGCATCTCTGCCAGCTATTTTTACACATATTCTTCCTACTTCAAACATTTTAATCTTCTCCATCTCCACAGAAACGATTCCGTCGCCGAAAAATCCGGGAGACAATCTCTTGTTTTTTTATAAAATTAAATAATTAATAAAAATAAATTTATTCTGTTAATGTTGACTTGATTTTTAATCTCATGCACTTACTACATAATTGTCCAGCAAATGGTCTTTCAGGTCTCTTTTCAGTCTTTGCTAACTTGCCCATTATGTATGGTCTTTCACTTGCAACACCATGAAGTATTGCATTACACATTGCACAATGTGCTTTTGATGGCTTTCTCTTAGCATAAACTAATTTAGATCCCTTTGTAGTTCTTACATGAATTCTTCTGTATGTTCTTGATTTTAAATTTCCTCTTGGCATTTTTGACCTCTGAATTATTATTGTTAATTTGTGCTTATTCGAATACCATGAAACTTACTCGAACATGCTTATCTTATCTAATATAAAGGAATTTTAGGGCATTTATAAATGTTTTGAACTCTTAGACGGGGTTCAAAACTTAGAAATGTGCACATTTCTCTTGTTTTGTGATGACTGATTCTAGTTATAACCTACAAATTTGTGCTTAGAAATTAAAGAAATAAAAATAGTTTAGTATACATCGAATACTTTTCTAAATCCTGCAGAAAGTATTAATGATAGTATTATGTATGTGGCTAACCATCCAGGATACCATCCAAACAAGTTAAAATCTTGACCAAATGGATGAACTGGAGCATTACCGTTAATTATAGATTTCAATTTACTATCTTTAATAATCTTTTCTGGAGTGGTATAAGTTTTATCATTAGTAATTAACACTGTGTGTGTATATGGTCCTTCATTATTATAATCGAAATTCAGTTTATACTCTCCCGAATCTCCATTTAATTTCCACACTGCTTTATTATCTTTAATTTCTTGTGATGCATCATTCAGAAATTTCATTTCAGGCATGGTTGTCAAATTAATAAATCCCTTAGCACCTTCACCAAATTGTGCAGTTATAATAAAATCTGTATTTGGTCTGATTGGCTCGTATGCAATATGCATGTTAAGCCAAGCGAATATAATTATTATAGGAATAAAAGTATATAATGTTGACTTAAATGAAGAGGTCATATATTTCATATTTAATTCTAAAGCCTTCTTTTGTATGACCATTAATTTCTTAGTATCTTTAGTTTCACGCATCTCTTTCTGATACTTCTTTAAGTCTCCCTTGATACGTTTCATCTCTACTTGATTAGTAGTATATTTATAGACTACAGTAACAAGTAGCGTGATAAATGTACATATAATTAATAGGGACCAGAATGATGGTAAAAGTAGCGCTTGACCTAACCAAGGATTAAATATTGTATCTAAAAAACCTGCCATAAAAACTCCCCCTCAAAAATTTTAAAAATTAATAAAATAAATATTTTTTAATTTTAATTATTTACTTCCCATGAACTTTCTCATCATTGGATTCATATCCATCATGTGTTCACGAGCAATATTCTCATATAATTGGTATATAATCATTACTGTTAATAATATTCCTGTTCCTCTAGATAATGCTCCGCTTAAATCTGCAAGAGCTGCTAAAAATCCTACACTAATTGCACCCATTATTGTCAATGGCCAAATATATCTATCTAGAACTCTTTCTAATACTCTTTCATCTCGTCTAAATCCTGGAATTTGTAATCCTGAAGACATTATCTGTTTAGCTTGACTTCTAGAATCCATACCTGCTGACTGAACCCAGAATATACTGAATACTACTGAACCAATAACCATGAATAATATATATACTAATGCATGAAATAAATCTGCTGGTACAAATGATCCTTTAATAAGTTTTCCGACAACATCTCCACCATAAATCCATAATACGAATCCTGATGTTGGAGAGCTACCACTAAATGTTCCAAGTATTGGATGACCCCATTTTTGTAATAATGTTGCAAATAATTGTACATTAGCCATTAATGCAGCGACTAAAATTACTGGAATGTTAGATGTGTATAAGAAATTTAATGGCCATCTTATTCCATGTCCTCTTACTCTACCAAAACTAAGTGGTATTTCTACTTTCATTGCTTGAACATAAACTGCAAGTAGGAATACAACTATAGTTGCTACAATGGATGCAATCATTAACATCGCAGTAGTAGGATCTCCTCCTGCTAAACTAATAAATAAGTTAGGAATCGCTCCAGTAACCGTTCCTGGACTAGATGGATTCGGAAGAAATGAAAATGCTCTGATAAATACTTGTTGAGCAACACCTGCCGCAATAAATAATGAGATACCAGAACCAAAACCCCATTTAGTAACAATCTCGTCCATAAACATAATCATTATTCCGCCAAGGATTAATTGGAATACTAAAACTAATTCTAACTGGAAATATAATGAAGTACCGATGTATGCTGCATTAGGTGAAAGACCTCCCATGAATACATATACGCCAGCTTCTAATATGATGAAAAATATAGAGAATAATTTCTGAAATCCTTGAAATCTTTGCTTACCTTCATGTGTGGTCATATCAAATTTCCAAAGTCCAGAACCATTCAATAATTGTAATACGATAGATGCAGTAACTATTGGACCGATACCAAGTGATATTATGGATCCGAAACTTGCACCTAATATAATAGATAAGAATTCAAACTGTTGTAATGCATTAGAACCAAGACCAAATAATGGAATCATTCCAAGTACAAAGAATATCATCAATATAATCAGAGTCCATTTAAGCTTGTCCTTAAAAGGCAACTTCTTCTGACTTGGACGTGATACTTCTGGCAGATTATTGATAATGTTATCAAACAAACCCATAAAATTTACCCCACAATAATATTTCACGAAAACATATATTGTTTAAAAATGTTACGATGAACTCGGATAATGTTGTAATAATATACTATATATAGTTGAGCGTAAAGTTTATAAACATGTTATTGGTATAAATGCATATTATATATAGTAATTGTGCGTTAATAATATAAAGAGGGTGTTATGGGTATATTTAAGTCTAACAAATCTGACCTCGCTGCTGGTCCAGATATTCCGATTGGACAAGTTTCTGCAATGAAGCAGCAAGGCTACACTAATAATCAGATTATACAAACATTACAAAGAGATGGTTATACTTCTAGCCAGATATTTGATGCAATATCACAATCAGAAATGGGTTCACCACAAGCAGCAGGCGAACAATCAAATTCTCAATTAAGTCCACAAATGCAACAACTTGGTAATCAATTACCACCAATACAATCTATGCCTTCACAAGGGGTTTCAATGAGTTCATTACAAGGATCGCCCGAAGAATTAGTAGAAGCAATCATAGACGAGAAATGGAATGAACTTGTAAAAGACATAAATAAAGTAATTGAATGGAAACAAAAAGCAGATAATAAGTTAGCATCAATGGAACAACAGATGACAGACTTACAAGCACAATTCGATAAATTACACAATGCAATTATTGGAAAGATTGGAGATTATGATAAACATATGATTGACGTCGGTGCACAATTGCAAGCAATGGAAAAAGTATTTGGAAAAGTTTTACCAACATTCATTGATAATGTAAATGAATTAAATTCTATTACACAAAAATTTAAATCTGAGAAAAAATCTTCTACGACAAAATCAAAAGTCGTCAAGAGTAATGATGATGAAGAATAAAACGTTATTTTCACTAACAATATTTTTTATATTAAGCACTTTTCTATTAATTATTATTTCTTCTAATGTTTCCGCATATTGTGGTGATACTATTTTGGATCCTGGAGAGCAGTGTGATCAAAATTGGCCTAATTCTTGTTCCTGTGGTGGGGGATATAATGGCCTAAATTATTGTTCTAGTTGTCGGTGGGCTGGTTGTGGATTTTGTGAATCTTGTGGTGATGGTAAAAAGAATGGTTATGAAACTTGCGATGGCGGTTCTCAATCTTGTACAGATTTTAACGGCTATACTGGCACTCAAAGTTGTTTCTTGTGCACAGGCTATTCTAATTGTTATTCTACAGAAATGTGCGGTGACGGCTGGAGGAATGGTCGTGAATTATGTGATGGTGATACTGTATCTTGTTCAACCGTAGCAGGTTATTCTGGAACTCAACGATGTGGTGGTTTGTGTAACGGGTATGATCAATGTTATTCTTATGAATCTTGTGGAGATAACGTAAGAAATGGTAATGAACAATGTGATAGTAATACTGAAACATGTTTTGTTAACGGTTATCCTGGCTCTAAATCTTGCGACCTTTGGTGTAGCTGGAATAATTGTGTTACTCCATATTATTGCGGAGATTCAATAACGATTGGTCCTGAGCAATGCGATGGCAATACTCGAGCATGTACTACTGCAGCAGGTTATGCGGGAACTGAATCATGTACTGGATCTTGTTCTTGGTCAGGAACTTGTGTTCCTTCTGAATCTTGTGGTGATAACGTAAGAAATGGTAATGAGCAATGTGATGGTAGTGGAACTATTTGTATTACTAATGGATACATCGGTTCTAAAAGTTGTTCTGCTTCTTGTACTTTAAATGCATGTACTACTACACAACATTGTGGTGATAATATACGAAATGGTTTTGAAATTTGTGATGGTACTAGTGGTTCCACTTGTGCTAATATTTATGGTGCAGAATATATAGGCACTCCTGGATGTAGAACTGACTGTTCAGCTTTTGTACAAGGAACTTGTCGTATAGCATTAGATTATGTCTGTAAAGGTTCATCAACTGGAAGTTGTGATATTTTTGCAATACCTTCTCTTTCATGGTCTGGTTATGATTGTGGTGCAAATGCTCCTACTGATTGCTCTACTGTTGAATCAGGCAATGATCCAAATATTTGTGGTGGCACAATTAATTGTAAGGATTCTTCTTTGCAGTCTAATTCTGCTTGTACTGCTGCTGGTTGTACTTGGCAACCAAATGTTTGTGGTGATAGTGTGATGAATGTTGCTGCTGGAGAACAGTGTGATGATGGTAATCTAAACAATTACGATGGATGTTCAAGTAGTTGTTTAAAGACGTACGTTTGTAAAGGTTCATCAACTCAAAGTTGTAATGGTTATTTTGTTGATAATTGTGAGACTGAATGTGATACTGCTCCTGCTGGTTGCTATGCTGATCAGTTTTGGAGTGAATGTTATCATAGTTGTGGCGGTATAATTGAGTGTAAAGATTCTTCTTTGCAGTCTAATTCTGCTTGTACTGCTGCTGGTTGTGGTTGGCAACCAAATGTTTGTGGTGATGGTGTAGTTAACGTTTTAGATGGAGAAGAATGTGATGATGGAAATTCTGTTGTCGGTGATGGATGTAGTTCTTGTAAATTAGAATATATATGTAAAGGTCCATCAACTAGAAGTTGTGGCGAATTTGAAATACCTTCTCTTTCATGGTCCGGATATGATTGTAGTGCAGATGCACCTCTCAATTGCTACACTGTTGAACCTGCTATTAATCCAAATTATTGTGATGGTACAATTGATTGTAGCGCGTATCGTGGAGCTAAATGTACTACTTTAGGATGTTCATGGGTTCCGAGTATTTGTGGTGATAATATAATCGATCCAAATAGAGGAGATGAATGTGACGGTTCAACTGCTTATGGAAAAACTTGTGCAAACTATAATGTGTATAGCGATCCACAAGGAAATGGTGCTGATGTTCCGGCCAACAACGGAAATTTAATTTGTGGTGGATGTAAACTAAATTCTGCTGGTTGTGGTTATTGTAGTAATGGTATAAGAGAACCTGCTGAAATATGTGACGGTTCTGATATTAATGGAAAAGTTTGCAGTCAATACAATTCATGTTCTAATGCTAACGGAAATGCTGTGAACTGCAATAATGGAGTTGTTTCATGTACTAATTCTTGTAATTTTGATTATAGTAAATGTGGATATTGTGGAAATAATGTTAAAGAATTTTCAGAAACATGTGATGGTACAACGCTGAATTCTATGACTTGTACGGGCGTAAAGAATGATGGTAGAACATGGATAGGAACATTAGGATGTAATACTGGTTGTAGTGGATATGATGTTTCACGATGTACAACATGTGGTAATACTATTACAGATTCTGGCGAGCAATGTGATTATATACCTCCATCATCTGTTACGTTTAGTACTACTGCATCTATGCAACGTTCAAATAATAATGGTGCTAACTATTATGGTGTATGTGGAGATACTACTTCATTGACAAGATTCTGTTTGGAGAATGGATTTAATACTGCAACTGTTGGCGCAACACCAATAACTTTTGGAACGCCATGTATCAAATATGTTGGGGGATGGAATACTCTGATTGCCGCTTATGTATATCCTGTTACTTGCTCCAATAATATTCCAGATACTAGTGTCGGATGTACTAATACTTGTCAAATTAAAGATTGTACAATATTAAGTGCATCAATTACTCCTTCATCATGTGGTAGCAGTAGTGCTAATGCATGTAATGTTGGTACTACTTGGACTGTTAATGTTAGATATACTGGCAATTGTGCATTAACAGAAGCAATACAAGTGGATGCTGCAAGTTCTGATAATTCTTGTAAGATACAATTTAGTAGTGGCTCGATGAAAGGCATGACAGGATCTAATACATTATTAAATACTCCTCTTATAACTACTACGTCTTTTACTTATACAGTACCAACACTTCCTTTGATTTGTGGTAATAAAGTAATAAATAATATTACAGGAATATCATTTAGATATGATGGTGGAGTTGTTGTAAAATCTTTACCTGTTAATGACTTATCAAAAAGATTATTAGACATTACTGAAGATGATTTACTTGGTTCATATCCTTCCAAAAAAGTTCTAGCTTCTAAAGATGTTTCTGAAAAAATAGACACGGAATATTTTGGTATTGGAGCAACTCTTCCTCCAACCATTCTTGCGTATTATGCTGGTACACAGATAAATCCTATATACTTATATAATATAGAGTGTGATACTAATACTGATTGTGTAGTTAAAAATTCTTTGAAGCCTACATGCATATTCCGGCAATGTGTTGCGTGTACTAGTGATGCACAATGTCCAGCAAATACATTCTGTATGGGCGATGGAGCGTGTGGAACTTGCAAAATTACTGGTATAGATATTAAACCAGGTAATGGATGTGATATTGTTAATAGTGCATGTAATTCTGATAATAAATTAAATATTACTGTAAATTATACTGGAGATTGTTCTAAAGCAAAAAGTGTACAGATAGATTTCGCATCTGCATACGGTTCTTGTGTTATGAATTATAACACTCCAGATTCTACTAATGTTATTTCTAAAATGATATTATTAATCTTCAATCCTAATCTTAGTAGTTTTACTTCTCCTACAAATTTACTTAGCGATAAAATTCCTTCAATACCCGTTGGATGTAATGGACAAACTTTAACACTAGTCGCTTCAGAAGCTTATAGTGGTTTACCAATTCCTTTAAACAAACAATCTAATTATTATTCTACAACACTAACTAAAGGTATAACTTTAACTAATGGCTCTTGTGGAAATTATTTTGTAGATACAATATATGGAGAACAATGTGATGTTGGTCCTACTGATACTGCTGATTGTTACAAATGTCATTGGTCAATCTGTGGTGATGGTATGAAACAAACTCCTAATCATAATAGTATTACAGAACAATGTGATTTAGGAGGATTTAATACTAACACAGCATGTGTTGCTGCACCTAATACTGTTTGTTCCTATTGTAATACTACATGTTCAAATATAACTATTATTGGTCCAATATGTGGTGATGGAAAATTAGATGCAGGCGAACAATGCGATTATAATACTACTAGTGGAAGTAAAACATATCCTTCTCCAAATGCAACAGACGGATCTCGCGTTGTTATATGTGATGATAAACCAAGCAGAGTAAAATATTGTATAGATAATAATTATGCAACTTCAAATGAAGCTGCTGCGACTCATTCAGGTTCTGTAGCATCATGTAAATTATGGAATGGATTACAATGGATAACAAATAATAGTAAGAATATTACAACATCAGTAACATGCTCAAGAAGAGCAAATGATCCTTATGACGAGTATGATCCTGACAACATGATTGGTCAAGATGGTAGTGGATGCTCGCCTAATTGTACTCTTAGGACTAGATGTGGAGATGCTATTGCACAGACTATTTCTGAAGGAGCTACTAATCTTAATGGAGGTCCTTTTCCTTGGCTTGCACAAAATGGAACTCTTTGTGATGGCACTGAAACGTATTGTGAAAGCGGGTATCAAGCACACATAGAATGGAGACAGTTTACTGGCTTTTGGGGATATTTAAACCATTCAAAATTTTGGTCTAATAGATGGTGGGTTCCAGATTATCCTGATTTTTATGTTGTTCCTCTTAGTGATACTGATCCTAATTATTTTATGGCTACGTTACATTGTGATTTTAAATATGATAGTTGGTGTAATGATGAAACTCAAACATATGATATTTCTAATCTTGATAGGACATTTTATGATTTAACCGAAAATGATTTTCAACGAGGACTTAATGCTGGCGGAACTAATTATTATAAAATATACGGAGATCATAATAATAATGGTCGAGAAATATGCGATACACTCGGTGTAACTCATGTCGTAAAAGCTGGACAGCCTTATCCTGGTCATGCACCATGTCTTGATACATGCACTATAGATTGGCCGAAATGGACTCAAGATGCTGCACGATGTGGTGATGGAATTACTCAACCTCAATATGGTGAGAGTTGTGATAGTAGTAATCCTGGATGTGTATATTGTCAATTATGTTCTATTACAAATGTTGCAGTGTATCCTGGTACTGGTTGTGATAGGGGAGTGTGTGCTCCAAAAGATAAAGTTCGTGTAGTAATTAATTTTACAGGTGATTGTTCTGCTGCAAGATTTGCACAAGTTGATATTAATAGTACTGATGGTGCATGTAACATTGGCGGTCAAGGAGCTGTGATTGGATTAAATAGTAGCGAAATGGGAGATTTAAGTATTGGCGCAGGAAGTACTTCTATAGAATTTAATTATACTTTAAATGGTACAATTCCTGCTAAATGTGCAGGAAAATTAATGGGTGTAATTCCTCCTGGCGGAGCAGCATTCTTTACAAACGCGGCAAAAACTTTGAATACTGTTGATGATAAATTCTATCCACATACACAAAATATTCCTGTTGCAAACTCTGGTGTAAATTTCACTATAGATTCTGCACATCATACGTGGATGACATGCGCAGAAGTTCGTGATAAACTTGGACTAACTGTTTTAGGTCAATCATGTGCATTACCAGTTCCTCCTGTTCATAAGATATGCGCTGGCGCGTCTAATTGTGTGTATAAAAATTCTAGTGGTCAAGCTGCATGTCTAGTAGCAAGTTTAAATTTGGATAATCCTGCTGTAACTAATTACGATGGAAATACAGTTATATGTTCAGCTAATAAAACTCTTTGTCCTCAAGGATTCAGATATGGTTTGACAGACGGATATTGTTTTCCGGCTTTAAATAGTTGTGATGTAGGTACGGATTTCAATACAGGAAATAATTGTTCTAAATTGCTTAACGCGTTATTTAAGTTACCTTTATTTGTGAATATAACTGGTGATGAGAGAGTTAATGGTTCTAGTGCTGATACTGTTAAAAAATGTGCTAAAAAATGTGGTTTAGATAAGAAAAAAGTTACTTTATCTAATGAATGTGTACGCAATTGTTTAATAAATCCTACTGCAGCTGTAATTCCTGGTAACATTGTTGAAGATCCGAAATATGATCTTATTGTAAATAGTATTATTACTAATTGTACATTCCCTGATATTGTTGTGACTGATAAAATAGGTTATTATTGTGGAATTTCTAATTTGTTTAATAGTACGAGTGGAAAATATCTTATTTATGGAAAGAAAAATATTGTTGTAAACTAGTTATTTTATTAGAAAAAATTCTTAATAATAGTCACTATTGAGTGACTACAACCAAAAACTTTATAAATACTGCTTATCATAATATACTATGCTAAAACTCGATAATATTGTAGGTAGATTATTCCGTAAAATAGTTTTACCTGTTTTATTTGTATCAGGATTAGCTTCAGCTCAAAACTACACTTTACAAGGAAAAATTACTTCATTAAAAGATTCAACAGGAGTTCCAATAGAAAATGTAAAATTATATGTGGATTCAAGTGCCATTACTGCAGAAACAGATGTTAACGGAAATTACTCCATTGCAGGAATACAATCAGGAACACATAATGTAAGAATCAGTAAAAAAGGATATATGGATTTTTTTGAAACTGCAGTAAATATTACAAGCAATAAGACATTAAATTTTACGCTTCCAGAAACAACACAAACTGTAACTAAAGGAACAGGAATAATTACAGCTGAGAAAATGATAGATCTATATTCAAGTAGTGCTCCAAAAAATAAAGACCCTCTATTTGCAGATTACCCTAAAAAAACATTCTTAAGCAACGCAACATCATACGATTCGTTAATATTTAGAAAAGCATTAGGAAATGGATTAACGCAATGGCAAGATTCCGACACATCAAGCATAGAATTTATATTGAAAGAAAAAAGATATATATTAACAACAGATTCAGCGGATGTAGTAGATAATGGTGGAGTGCTAATAACTTTTAACAGTCCATATAACAATCAAACTACTATATTCGATGATGGAAATGGTTTAATAAATATTATCAGTGCAAATGTTTCTCCTGGTCCAACAATTCCTATCTTACAACACGAAGTTGCAGGATTTGGAGATGATAAAAGTTATGTAACAACATTTTCAAGTAATATGGATCCGAACGGACATCCTCCAGAATTTACATTAGATGATAATATATTAACAAAAACTGCTGAGAGACATCATAAGGCAAAAGTTAGAGGAGAACAAAACGCATTCTTATTAAATATAGAAGATTATGTTAGTCCAACAATTCCATCTTCAGTATCTATAACACAACCAGTTAATAATTCAACAGGAGTCCCTTTAGAAATGCTTGTTAAATGGACAAATTCATTTGGTACGGAAACATATCATTTACAAATATCCACAGATTCATCATTCACAACTTTTTCAGTAAATGATTCTTTACTTAGAAGAACAGATAAAAATTTTACTGCTTCTCCAAATACAAAATATTTTGTAAGAGTTAGAGCAAAAAACGAAGCAGGAGTTAGTGAATGGTCAAATACTACTAATTCAACTCCTCTTCCAGTAGAATTAGTATCGTTTATAGGATCATATATTGATAATATTGCTCGTCTTAAATGGACTACTGCAACAGAAGTAAATAATTATGGCTTTGATGTAGAAAAAAATGTTGATAGAAAAATTAAAGATTGGAAAAGAGTAGGATTTGTTCAAGGTTCAGGAAGTTCATCCGTATCAAGAACATATGAATTTGTAGAAACAAATATTTCTGATACAGTAGAATATAGATTAAAACAAATAGATAATGATGGACAATTTAAATATTCAAACAATATAGAATTAATATTAAAAAATAATACTAAATCGTTCGAACTTTCACAAAACTCTCCTAATCCTTTTAATCCGACGACAAATGTTAGATATTCATTAAAGCAGAATGCTCATGTAACATTAGGATTATATAACACATTAGGACAATTAGTCAGAGAAGTAGATAAAGGAATACAAAATTCTGGAATGTATACAGAACAAGTAGATGGAAACGGATTAAGTAGCGGTGTATATTTATTGAGAATGATTGCAAATCCGACAACAGGAACAGAAAAACCATACATGAAAACCATAAAGATGATTTTGAAAAAATAATTTTTCTTATTATATATTTTCATAATAGATATATTAACAGATACTATTCTTAGTTTTTATATTATCTAAATTTAAGTTTAAAAAACGCAATATATTTAAATAACATTGTCGTGTATTACTAAAAGGTGAGTTAAAAGGTAAAAAATGAGGATGAGTAGGCGAAGTTATATTTGGAAAGGAATCACCATTGTTCTACTAATATTTTTAGTAATAATATTATCAAACATTGTTTATGCGCGTCCACCTTGTCCACACGAATCATATTCAGGATGTTTAATGAATAGTTTGTGTACATGGACTGGTGGAGCATGTGTGTTTAAAAATCCCGTTTCTTATCCTAGTTGTAATCCTATTGATTTTCTTGGTTGTACGAGTACAGGATATAACACTGCTAGGTGGACTGGTGGCGTATCGTGTTATTTTAGTCAAAATTGTGGCATAAATTCTTACTGTGATGATTCTAGCGGATGCGAACCTTGTGCGCGTAATACACAAAAAAATTGTAATCAAATAGCATCTGATGGGTGTGAGACTCCAATAAATACTGTTACTAATTGTGGATCGTGTGGAAATGTGTGTGGAGCAAATCAGAATTGTGTAAATGGTCAATGCCAAAACATTGCATGTAGTTCTTATGGTACAGTGTCTTACAAAGACGGAATGTATGTCGTAGCTAATGGTGGATGTTACAACTACATTTGTGATAACACTCCAGGCAATAATAAAGTTTACGCTGTAACATATAGTTCACCAACAACTATGTGTGATAGTAAACAAGGAGGAGAATTAAATAATAGAAATTGTTATTGTGAAGGTTCATGTAACACAAATGCAGAAATGACTTGCGATGCTCCAGATAATTATTATTGTACCGGTGTCTGTCAGACTTCACAATATTGCAGTTCCTGGATTTGTCCAAAAATAACTTTATCTGATATTTCGGTGAATAATCGCGAATTTATTAATGGAGAATCTTTCGATGCAAAACCTTTAAACTCTTTAGAACAATTTGCATTATGGAACGGCTCTGGAACTGGATGTGTATATGAATGTGGTAGCTGGACTACATCTTATGTTTGCTCAGGATCAATATCTCCAATATGTTCTGGAACATGTTATTCTGGAACACACGGTTATGGTGTAAAATTATATGATGTTTCTTCTGGAAATTATAATATTTATACTTGCGGAGCCAGTGATGGAATATGTCCGAATAATTATGGATCAAGTTGCGGAATATCGTCAGGAATATGTGCAAGTCACGGGATATCTGATCCAGACTGTACACGATGCGGCGATGGTTCTCTTCAATGGCCTAATGCTTATGGAGTTTATGAACAATGCGATGGTTCAGTGATTAATTTAGATGAAGGATATTCATGTGACTATTTTACTACATTGTTTAACAATGCTGACTGGAATTTGAATCATGGAACTCCAGGATGTAATGGTAATTGTCAAATAACTTTAGGATCATGTTCTTTGTGTATGAATAATATTGTTGAAGGAAGTGAGCAGTGTGATGGTTCAAATCTTGGTGGTTATAGTTGTGATGAATTCACTACATTGTTTAACAATGCTTACTGGAATTTGAATCATGGAACTCCATCGTGTACTAATTGTGCTTTAACGAAAGGAACTTGTTCTTTATGTATGAATAATATTATTGAAGGTACTGAAGAATGTGATAAAACAAATATTGGTTCGCATACTTGCTCTGAATATAGTATCGTGTATAATAATGTTGATCGTGATATGAATCATGGAACTCCTTCTTGTAGTAGTACTTGTGCAATTACTCGAGGAACATGTTCTTATTGTGGTAATAATGCTGTTGAAGGAACAGAGACTTGTGACGGAACAAATCCTGGATCACACACTTGTTCAGAATTTTATGGTGGAAAGAGTGCTGCTGGTACTAATTATTATGGTGCTTACATAGGTGTACCAACATGTAGTTCTGATTGTAATAGTATTACTGGACAAGGAACTTGTCAGAGTTGTGGTGATGGAAGAGTACAAGGTGCAGAAGAATGTGATGATGGTAATAGTGAAGATTTTGCTGATGCGTGTAGTAATGCATGTAAAAAAATTGATTGTAAAATTGAAGGTGTAACATTAACTGGTGGTAATAGATGTAATATAATACCTGGTGTTACTAACAGTGCATATGGAGCTGTATATTCTTGTGATACTAATGGTGCAATTGGAATAACTGTCGATTATCATGGTCCAGCAACAACATGTCAAGATCTTGTATCGAATTTACAAGTTGATATTGGTAGCGTTGATGATCCAGATTTCAAAATTAGTTATGATGGTGAAATGTTTGCTGGTGGTAATCACAGAGTAAAAGATGGAGCAACTGTTGATGGTAATCAGAGAGGTTCGATAACTTATTCCGTTTCATTAAGTCCTGGAGAGACTACAGAACATTTTGTTGCCAACAGATTATATGCTATGCAGGCTGCATTCCGTGATGGATTACCAGGATCGGGTGTTTTTAGAAGTAATATATGGTATGGTAGTTCAGGAAATTATAAAATAATAATTGATACTTGTAATAATGCAGCTACTACATACAATCAATATGGTGCTGTTCTTAAAGGATTTACAGAATGGCCTTCTCTCCTAGTTAATCAGTTAGGTGCAGGAGGAGTTATATGTAATAATTATAAAATTGGAAGACCTTTATCTAATAGTAAACAAACTTATTCTACGAGCAACGATTTACTTAAATTGTATAATGGTGATAATAATAGATATCCTGTTTGTGGTGATTCTTTCACGTTAAAACAATTCTGTAGTTATTTAGGTTATGGTGATGCAATTGTTGGAGTAAAAATTGGTGTAGGAACTCCTTGTTTGAGTTATGTCGGAGGACAAAATCTAAAATACGGTGCTGATATTAATTCTGTTACTTGTGTTGGTTCTGGAGCTGTAACTGCTGTAAGCCCTAAGGTGTCTGCTATTGACAACAAAACTACTAGATCTACAGCACAATTAAATATTTGTGCCGATCAAAAATCATTATTAAAATACTGTAAATCCACAGGTGTCGCAAATGTAAAGTATTCTGTTGAGGGAGAGTATGGATATTGTGCAAGATGGAATGGTAAAGAATGGATAAAAGCATCATCAGAAAGATCTTTTGTTTTACAAGTTACTTGTAGTCCTCCTTCTGATTTGGCTATAGTTTATCCTGATGCTACAGTTGAAGATAGAGCTTGTAGTATTAATATGGATGGTTTCTGTCCTGATGATTTCTCGAGTACACCTATATGTGCAAAGGTTAATGGAACATCAGCGGATCCAGATTGTGGAATACATCAATTCCCTGATACTACCAAAATAATAGATGCAGATGGTATTGATCGTGAGAGAACTACGACTGACTCCGTTATTTTAGATCCAAACAAAATTAATGCTGCTTTATGTAATATTGAACATGGTGTGTCTTCTAAAATGAAATTGCATGCGGAATGTGTCAATGGAACTATTGTTCAAGATAATGTTACAGGATGTCCTGTTTGTTTGAAAGAGGGACAGACAATGACTTATGATTTAGGTGTAAACAAGTACGTTGCGATATCTGGAGGAGAATTCAAAAAAATTAAGGAAGTATTAACTTTGAAAGGTCAAGGCGATAAAGGCGGTATTTACCCTGCGTGTCCTGATAAAAAATATGATTATTATTCGTCTTCCGATTCATGCAAACCTTCTCCTGTGAAGTGCGATGAAGGTTATAGGTCTATTATGAATAATCTTGTTGCATCTAATAATTTGACTAAGAAATGCGATCAACCTGCAATTTTTAATAAAACAACTAATAAATGGCAATTTAAGACGGATTGTTTATATCCTCTTCAAAATTTTCCATCAATTGCCACTCAATTATGTGGAACTAATGCTCTTTGTAAGAGTAAATTTACTAATTATTGTGGTCTAAATAGTTGGTATAATAATTACGAAATATATGATGATCAATTTAACTTAAGTGTTAAGTAAATTAGTAACTGTTAGGTGGTAACAAGCGTAAAATTTATAAACCTATTATTCTATGGTATATTATGCTTGAAAATATTGTTCGTAAGACGAAGATATTAGGATTATCTTTATTAGCTGGAGCTATGTTTACAACAAACGTTCTCGCACAAACATTTAACGTAAATTTTAAAGTTACAGAGTTAAAACATGGAGCAGGAAATCCTATTTCTGGTGCCGTTGTTTCTTTAGATAAGGGACAATATACAAGATCTTCTGACGTGAATGGTAACTCTTCTTTTACAAAAATACCTGGAGGAACACATTCAGTAAAACTATCTCATCAAGATTATAAAACATTTGAACAAAATATGAATATTACAAACGATACAACAATATGGCTTGCAACACCAAAAACAATAAGAGAGGGACCGTGGGGAAAAGATTCATTAGTGTCAGAATGGTGGATGAGACTTTATGACGTATCAAAAAATAAAGATCCTCCGCACTGGTCTCAAATAAATCCTGTAAATACAAGAATAGAAAATTTTTCAAGTGATAGTACATTAGTAAGACTAGACAGTTTGGCTATTATTGCTGCAAAAGATACGATGGAGAGAAGTACAGGATATTCTTTGTATAATTTTGTTTCAAGTAATTCTAGCCCTGATACAACATTTACGATATTTATGAATGCCGGAACTAATTTTAGTAGTATAAATTATAATATAAATCGTATAGTATTCAAAGGCTCTTCTCAAATTGGAGCTTCTCAAATTTGGAGAATAAATCACGAAATAGTTAAGGCATATAATGGATGGCCTGCTATACCTCCTTTACCCGTTCCATCTAATTCAGATCCTTCGGTTCAGTCTAATCCTGGATGGCAACCAATTGATGGAAGTTATCTTGCTTTAACATTAGATCAACATTTCCGTAAGAGAGACAAACAACAAGATTTATTCATGGGCAATATGACTGATTTTGTCGAACCTGTAATTCCAAATTCTGGACTTATAACAAGTCCATCTAATAATTCTACTGTAGATAAATTAGTAGATATTATTGCTAGTAAAGACAGTAATGCAGTAAGATATCATTTACAAATCTTCAAGGATACGACAACAGTTCCATTATTAGAAGATTCAACAATGGACAGAACAACAAAAACATTCAACGGTAACGCACATACAACATATTATACAAGAACAAGAACCATTGGATCAAAAGGAGCAGGTGCATGGTCGCCATTTGTAAAATTTACAACAAAGAACACTTCACCAGAACCTATTACAATTATAAGTCCATTAAATAATTCAAAAGCAACATTTACCAATGGGAAACTACCTGTGATATATACACCAAATTTTTCCTTAGATGCAGACGGTGATTCATTAAAAGGACTAATAAGAGTTTTTGGTCCGGATTTAGATCTCATTTTCAAAGTAAAAAATAATTCTGGAAATGTATTAATAGATTCAACATTATTAAAACCAAACACTTCATACACTCTCGAAGGAAAAGTTACAGATGGAATAGATACAGTAAACGCAACCAACGTTGTAACATTCACAACAGCAAATATTCCTCCATCTGCTTGGAGTTTCAAGGAAGTATCAGATACTGTAAAGTATGCAAATGTAGATGTTGTTAGAGATTGGAATCCTTCAGTAGATACAGATACGCTAAGATATATTATTAATATGAAGGGTGGAAAAATAGATTCAGTAATAATTACAAAAAATACAAAATTAACAATTCCATCAAATATTTTGGAACCTAATACAACATATATTTTTACTGGAAAAGTTACTGATGGCATAGATACTGTTGTAGCATCAAACACTAGCAAGATAGTAACAGCAAAAACATTAACAAGTGTTAGAATAGACGAGTCAGTTCCTAAAAATTATGAATTATTACAAAATTATCCTAATCCATTTAATCCAACAACAAATATTCAATACTCTCTAAAGCAGAATGCTCATGTAAAATTAGGATTATATAATACATTAGGACAATTAGTTAGAGAAATAGATGAAGGAATACAATCAAGTGGAACTTATACAGAACAAATAAATGGGAATGGATTAAGCAGCGGATTATATTTATTAAGAATGACAGTAAATCCAACAACAGGAACAGAAAAACCATACGTAAAAACAATAAAAATGATTTTACAAAAATAAATTCTTATGGTCCTTCAGCATCCGTCAATAATAACATAGAAACAACAACTATCAACATTACCAATATTAATCCTAAAACTTTAGGATGATAGATAGTATTATATAAATTCTGACTAAAATCACCACTATCAGTTGGCGCAGTCTGATTACCAGTAGCAACACTAGTAACTTTACCGCCTGTTTGACCTTGGTCTAAAGTTTGTTGACCAAAACCTGCTCCTAAAGAGAATAATAATATTAGTACAGTAATTATTATTACCCATGTAAGTATTGCGCTCTTGTTATGAAATGCCTTAGTAATACTCTCACCACTAACACCAAACATTCTAACAGCAAAAAGTATAAAAAATATAAATAAAATTAATATTACAAACCACGGTGTGAATGTTTGAATAACAGTCAATACACCACTAGATACACTGACTAAGAATGCGATAACCATAGCAATAATTGCATGAATACTCTTACGGCCTTCACCAAATACGTTAAACATTTCTAATAAGCCGTAGATTATAACAAACACTAATAAGAACGTAAATATTGTTGTGAAGTTCTTAATAATGCTTATATCAATAAATGTTGCCATGATTAATCCTTTTTGTAACCCATGATTCTACCAAGATCTTCAATACCACCGTATTTTTTAGGATCTTTAGGTTTATCTTCTTTAGTAATGAACCATATCAGTATTGCAAATACGAGTATAATCACTATAAGTGCTTGAGTGTCTGAATCGTTTAGGAAGTAAAGCCAATTCGGCAAGTTGTACCAATTAGCAGCACTACCGAAGATAAATATTGTAGCGAGTACAGAGAACACAACAGCCCATCCAGCAAGTGAAGTCTTAGCAATACTCACATCGCCACCAAATACTCCTATGATAAGTAACATCATAATTACAGCAATTAATACAACAGAAACATTAGGCAAAGCCTGATTCATAATGTTTACAACATCAGATTCAGGACTAGGATATGTTCCAGTAACGTGAGGTATGATTACAGCAAGAGCCATAACTAAAGCAATAACTGCGTTAAAATTCTTTCGAGGTTTATCCTCAGTACCAACTTTCTCTGTGCCTAAAATTTTAGTCTTCTGCATTACAGCAAAAACGATTGTGAATACTAGAATGAATGGTAGAATGACATCTGCAATACCCATCTCTTGTAATTTAAAGATTCCTTGAGCAAAAATTCCTCCAGAACCACTACCATAATAACCAGTACCGTAGTATGCCATAATTTCACCTTTTAATCTTTTTTCTCTTCGGGTTTAGGTTTAGGATCACTCATAATCCAAGCCATAAATCCTACTATAATAATTATAAATATTACTGACGCAATATAATCTGTATTCCAGTTATCCTTTAAAAAGTTATACACAAGATCAAGCCAACCTAAAGAATTAAGGAATATAGCAATGATGCCTCCAAATACTATAACCATAAATGCACCGTAATAAAATCCGTGTTTCTTAGGATCAAGGAAGAATCCTTCCTTAGTCTGTTGATGTAATGCTCCTGCAACCATCAAGAAACATATAACAAGTAATAATAATAAGAATATTTGTGATAAACTTCTATTGATTACGGAAACAAGTTGAGAACTTGCTACTACAAAGAATCCAGTAACAAACGCTACCATAGCATTAAGGTTCTTCTTAGTATATTCTTGATATTCGCCTTTGTCGTCACGAGCTCTTTCAGTTCCTAGTGCTTTAGTTTTCTCTAAAAGTGCAAAAACAAGTACAAAAACTAAGAGGAACGGCAAGACTATATCGTAGATGCCAAGCTTTACTAAAAAGTTTATACTATCACCGAATACTGTCATGATACTCAATTTAGTAAAGAATTTATATATAAATCTTTTGATTATTACAGAGGACTAAATACTATCAAAGAATTACTAATTCCAATAAATTTATAAAAAACTCTTACCTTAATGATTAAGTGATGATATTATGAATAAACACATGTCGAAATTACCATTAATTCTATCGATTATTCTGACTTTAATAATAATTACAGGATGTACTAAGTATGTATGTTACGAAGGAAGTGTACAGAAGGATTCAAGTAAATGTCCTGTATTGCCTTCATTAGTGGTTCAAGAAGATACTGCTGGAAGAGCTACAGATAATTTCGGAAATGCTGTAGCCATAGCTAAACATAATAGTTATACGCGTGTAAACATGTACAGTAAAAATTCTACATGGTATTCTAATGTGTTATTCACGAACCCTGACACAGGAAAATTTACACAAGTACTATTAAAGATTAGCGGACAAACAGGAGATGTGACTTGTGTCACAGGATGCGAATATTTTAATCAAACTACTCCGAACGAAGTACTTGCAAACTGATGATGAGTAGAAGATAAATTTAAATATACATATCATTTCTAAAATAATTAATTAACAAATACTATGTTAGACCAAAAATCATTCAAGGAAATAGAAGCGTATATGAAAGAAGAAGATGCACAGAGAGAAATAATCATTGCTACATCAAGGATAATATTAAAAAATAGTAAGTCAGCTATATACTCTTTACATCGTAAAGAATTAGATCAAGCCAAAAAATTGTTAGATGAAGCAAAAAAACTTATAATCACTCTAAAAAGAATTGTTGACAAACATTCAACACTTAAAGGAAGCATGGATAATGCGTTGGAAGAATATTGTGAAGCATGCTGTTTCTATGGATTCATCAAAGACAAAAAATTACCCACATACAAAGAACTAGATTTAGATCCCTACATTTATCTTGCAGGATTAAGCGATTTAACAGGCGAGTTAGGAAGAAGATCAGTACTTGAAGCGATAGCAAAAAACAAGAATGAAGTTAAAGCTATAAGAGAATTAGTTGACGAAATATACGGTGCATTTGCAAGACTGGATTTACGAAATGGAGAGTTACGAAAGAAAGGCGATGCAATAAAATGGAATTTACAAAAAGTTGAAGAATTATTACATGACATAATGAAGAAATAATTTAGTAAAATTTTCTGAGAAATTAAAAATTATAAAAAAATAAAAAATAATCTTTTTCTACTTTCTAGATTTTTTTGCTTTAGTTACGCCCTTATCTCCCCAGGCAGCGAAGCCTAAGAATACAAGCGATAATGCAGTTCCAATAACTGCTAATGTTATACCTAAAAGCATAGTTAGTCCAGGAATTTCCATTGCTAAAAATGGTGTAGATAGTGCTGCAAATGCAAATGTTATTATTGCCCACCATCCAGGTCTACCAACTCTTTCGAATGTTTTCCACATCCAAATAGCGTGGAATATTCCATAAAGCAATACACTTACTACATACAATATTAAGAATATTATTGTCTCAGGATATATTGTATTAAATATTGAAAATATCATTCCTGGTATTAATAATAATATTGGCCACCAATGCATTCTAGCGACCCTGCTAATCAATACAATATTAGCTATTGGTATCCATGCAAGCCATGCAGGTTCAGTATTTGTTTTTTTTGCAATACGCATCCATGCCATTGCAGTATATACATATAATGCTACACCTACAACTATTGCAACAAATATCAGTGCTGCTATCACTAAAATAATTGCTTCAAGACCTTGTCCACCAGCAGTAGCTCCTACAGCGTCAATTGGTAATGTTTCACCAGCCATTTTATCCCTCCAAATTTTCTTAGTATATTAAAATATACCTTAACGTGTAATCTGATGCTAAGGATTAATAAATATTGTTATTATATAGTTGTACCCTTAGTATTTTCATTTAATGTTTTTCAACAAACTTTAAAAATCAGAGTAAAATATTCATTAATATGTATAGAACACATACATGTAATGAACTAAGAGAAACAGATTCTGGAAAGAATGTAACATTATCGGGATGGGTACATTCTATAAGATTACATGGCGGATTAGCATTCTTAGACTTAAGAGATCGTTATGGTATTACACAATTAACAGTTAATACTGAAGATATTCCTGAAGTTAAAACTCTAAGAAGAGAATTTGTTATACAAGTAAAAGGAATAGTAAGAAAAAAACCTGAAGCAAATAAGAAATTAGAAACAGGAACTATAGAAGTGTTTGTAGAAGAATTAACTGTTCTAAATACTTGTGAAGTTATTCCATTAGATTTAGATAATCCCTTAAATAATACTGATGAAACTAGACTAAAATATAGATATCTAGATTTACGAAGGCCACAAATGCAACATAATATTAAAATGAAGCATTTAGCAATGCAAGCAACTAGAGAATTCATGAATAGTCAAGGATTTTATGAAATAGAAACACCACTTTTAATTCGAAGTACTCCAGAAGGTGCTAGAGATTATATTGTACCATCAAGAGTAAATCCTGGAAAAGCATATTCTCTTCCACAAAGTCCACAAATTTACAAACAAATTTTAATGGTTTCAGGATTTGATAGATACTATCAAATTGCAAGATGTTTAAGAGATGAAGATTTAAGAGCTGATAGACAACCAGAATTTACACAAATAGATGTGGAAATGTCATTCTGCCACCAAGAAGATGTATTTACAGTTGGCGAAGGATTAATGAAAAATATTTTCAAAAAGACAATTAATTACGAACTAAAAACACCATTCCCTAGAATAGCATATGATGATTCAATGCTAAAATACGGTTGTGACAAACCAGACATACGTTATGAATTATTCTTACAAGATGTTACAGAAGTTGTTAAAGATTCAGAATTTTCAGTATTCAAAAATGTAATTGAAGATTCTGGAATAATCAAAGCATTATCTATAGACCATGAATTTGCACGGAAAGATACTGATGAATTTACAGAACTTGCTAAAGTCTACAAAGCAAAAGGTTTAGTTGTATTAAAAGTAATAACAGATGAAGCATCTAAACAATTAAGACTTGAAGGAAGCGCAGCAAAATACTTATCAACAGAAATACAAATGAATCTGATAAGAGAATTAGATGCAAAAGAAAAATCTACAATATTAATAGTTGCTGATCAATTCAAAACATGTAATGATGCCCTTGCAAATATAAGAAAAGAAGTTGCAAAGAAACTAAAATTATACGATGAATCAGCATTTGCATTTGCATGGATTTATGATTTCCCATCATTCGAATGGAATTCTGAAGACCAAAAATGGGATGCAGCACATCATATATTCACGATGCCAAAAGAAGAACATCTACAATACTTAGATGGCAAAGATGCAGATCCAGGAAAAGTAAGAGCATTATGCTATGACTTAGTACTAAATGGTGTAGAAGTAGCATCAGGAAGTATAAGAATCAATAGAAGAGATATTCAAGAAAGAGTAATGAATGTTATAGGATTAACAATCGAAGATGCAGAGAAGAAATTCGGATTTTTATTAGAAGCATTCAAGTACGGAGCTCCACCGCACGGAGGATTTGCGCCAGGAATGGATAGGCTAGTAGCATTAATGTGCGGAACAAATGATATCAGAGAAGTAATAGCATTCCCAAAAAATAAACAAGGCGAATGCCCAATGGATGGATGTCCATCAGATATAGACGAGAAAGTAAGACGAGAATTACATCTGAAAGTTGAGAAATAAACATAAAATAATTAATCAAAAATAATTAACCGATTACAATTCTAAAATGGCTACATCAACATTTCTTCAAATAAAAGAATTATTAGACAAACATAATGCTAAATATGTTCATTATACTCATGAACATGTACATACAAGCCAGGATGCTGCTGCAATAAGAAACACAAATCTTGATGATGCAGCAAAAGCCATCATATGTAAATTACAGAGAAAAGATGGAACTTATGTATTTATACAAGCGGTAATACAAGCAAGCAAGAGAATAGATCTAAAAAAATTGAAGATTCTTCTAGACAGTAAAAATGTTGCACTTGCAAGTCCAGATGAAGTTCTAAGAGAGACTGGATGTACTATTGGAAGTGTTCCACCATTTGGAATTTTATTTAATATTCAAGTATATTTTGACGAAGGTTTATTAACGCGAGAATCGATAGTATTCAGTGCAGGAACACATACAGATTCTATAGAAATGAATCCAGAATCTTATGTCGATATTGTAAATCCAGTAATTACTGAGTTTAGGAAAGAGTAATTCTATAGCAAAAGGTAAGGAATACTTTTATAAATACTTCAGCACTTATATCGGTTGGTGATATAATGGTCAATCAAATATATTGTACTCCAGGAACAACATGTAGTAAGATACCTTTAGAAAAAATAAAGATACTAAAGAAGAGTCTAGGTGCAGCGTTTGGATGGCTGATATTCTTGGTATTCTTCGCATTTTTTTTCGGGATAAATGTGATATTCAATTCCAGTTATGGCGGGGTGGGCACGGCGATAGGAGTGATATTCCTAATATTCATACTTCTTGCAGTCATAGTGTTTGGACTTTCAGTGCTTTGGCAGTCTTTATACTATAAATACTATTTTTACAACTTGACACATGATGAAGTAATAATAAAGAAAGGTGTAATCTCAAGAATAGAAATATCTTTACCGTATGAGAAGATACAGAATGTTTACGTTGATCAGGATTTCTTAGATAGAATGTTTGGATTATATGATGTACATTTAGAAACTGCTGGAGGAGCTTCAGGAGTGGTAGCGCATATAGATGGTGTGAATGCACAAAATTCTAAAGTGTTGAGAGATATGCTCATGAGCTCTTTGAAAAAACATTCGAAGAAGAAATACGGTGGATTATAAGATCCTTTATTTTTTTATTTTCAATGTTTTCTAAATCTTTATTCTAGAAGTAACATACTCATCATTACAAGAATTCCTAGTATAACACATAATAGTTGTCCAACGCTTTTTCCAAATGTAATATTTTCACAACTATCTCCGTGTAATTGAGGTATTAAATCCGTTCCAGCAATATAGATAAGATTTCCAGCTGCGAATGGTACAATAAATACTAACAACTCTGCACTTCCACTCATTAAAAATCCAATTAATGCTCCTACGATTGCAGTCAGTGCTGTTAAGAAATTGAAAAACAATGCTCTAGACTTTGAAAATCCTCCATGTAAAAGCACACCAAAATCTCCTATTTCTTGAGGTATTTCGTGAAGAACAACAGCGATGGTTGTGGCAATTCCAACGGGAATACTAACAATATATGCTCCAGCAATTATTAATCCATCAATGAAATTATGGACACTATCTCCAACAAGGCTCATATAAGCAAAAGAGTGATGATGTCCTTTCTGATCTGGAACGTGACAATGTCTCCAATGAATAAATTTCTCTACAGCAAATGAGAATAATATTCCGATGAGAATATATATTCCAATCACTGTCATGTTTGTTGTTCCATTAAATGCTTCTGGAAGCAAATGGATGAATACATCTCCAAATAATGCTCCGACGGAGAAACTTATCATATATAACAATATTTTTTCTAAATTTTTTGATCTTATAATAAATGTGAATATCCCTATTAGAGAAACTATGCTAACAAGCAATACGCTAACCAGTATGTATAATATTGTCCAATCCATTATACTTTCAGAAATATTAAGGGTTTAAATAGGTTGTGTTGACTTACTTAGATGTGATGTTTCTCATGAATCTTTAAATGTTTATTAATCCACCATCCGATGCCAAAGAATAAGGCTGCTTGAAACAATGCATACACAAAAATTCTTAATGTTATATCGAAGAAAAACTGTTGTGGAAATAAAGTTATCAAAAATGATGTGCTGTCAAAAGTCCAATTTCCTTGAGGAAATAATATTAGATGAAACAACACAAATAATAATTCAAAATAAAATACACTCAATAAAAATATTATTAGCAAAGATATTATCAAAAATATAGACGAATATAATATTGCGCGAGTAATTATTTTAACGAACATGAATTTATCTTTCTTAAATGCGACATAACAATAAACAAAAAGTATTATAGATAAAAATACTGCTGCATAATATATTGTCGTCATTAAATTAATTAGAACCTTAACATCTGCCATGTGTTTTTTTTCATCATTGGTAAAATATTTTAGTTCAGCATCTCCATGAAAATAATCCATAATATTAATCGTAGCATTATGAGCTATGTCTACTGCTGTATTATTATTTTGATTGTTTGTAGAAATTTTACTGTAAACATCATTTTTTGTATACTCTCTATAATAGAAATCTTTATCAAAAATTATGATATTCATCGATCCAAATAATATAATTATAGCAAGAGTTATAGAGAATAGAGTTATTATTGTATTATTATGAATTTTTGATTTATTCATATTTATTCACATTTTAATGATAATATAATTTTCCAGAAGATTTTTGTTCTCTATCTTTTACAGATTCTTCTTTATTAATTCTTGGACGATAATTCTCATCATCTCTTCTAAATGTTATATTTAAGTCTGATAAGAATTTATTCATTCCATCGCTCATGTTCATCGGAGCATTTGCAATTCCGCTAATTGCTGGTTCACCATCAAATACTAATATTTTATCAGAAAGATAATCTATGAATAATAAATCATGATCTACAATTATTGCACTTCTTCCTGTAGTAAACATTACTTCCTTGATAACTTTGGAAACAACAAGACGCTGCTCTACATCAAGATATGCTGATGGTTCATCCATTAAAACAATATCCGCATCTTGTGACAATGCTTGTGCAATTGCAACTTTTTGTAATTCTCCACCAGATAATTCATTTAATTTTCTCGTGTATAACTCTTTAAGATTTAATGGCCTGATTATTTGTATTTCATATCTTTGTATCGCTCTATGCAATGCAGACATTACAAGTTCATCGCTAGGCTCCAAATATTGTGGTTTATATGATACTGTTAATTTCAACTGATTATCTTCTTTAGTTTTTATTACTCCTGCTAAAATTTTTACGAATGTGGTCTTTCCAATACCGTTCTGTCCTAACACACCCATTACATCTCCACGATATATTTTTCCATTATCAACCTTTAAATTAAATCTTCCTTGTTGATGTTCTAAAGCATTCCATTCTGTAAGCAATAAATCTTTCTTTTCAACACTTACAGCTGAAGGATTGAATTTTATAGCATGATCTCTAAATCTAACATTTTCCTCTTTTAAGAATCCTGATAAATATACATTAATACCGTTCTTTGTAGTCTTTACTCCTGAGACAACACCGTAAACACCTTCATGACCATACATTAAATGAATCATATCAGTCATATAATCTAAAATAATTAAATCGTGTTCGATAACCATTACAGCAGTATTTTCATTTGCAAGTCCTTTAATGAATTTTGCAACTTTCATTCTCTGTTTTATATCTAAATATGATGTTGGCTCATCAAAGAAATAAACATTAGCATCTTTTAAGACTGTCGCAGCAATTGCAACACGTTGTAATTCTCCACCTGATAATTCGGTAACGTTACTCTGTAAAATATTTTTCAATTCAAGCATTTCAATAATTTCATCAATTTTTCCTTTCTCATCAACTTTTTTTAATAGATCATAAACCATTCCTTGATACTGTTTTGGTATTTGATCAACTTGTTGAGGTTTATATGATATCTTTATCTTTCCATCTCTTAACTTTTCAAAATATGCTTGTGCCTCTGTACCCTTGAAATAATCTATGACATCCCTAATTGTAACACTCTCTGGAGTTTTATCTATTCTTCCAAGATTTGGCATAATCTGTTTAGACAGAATCTTTAATGCAGTACTTTTACCAATCCCGTTTCTTCCAATTACTCCAACAACTTTCCCAAATATTGGTGTAGGAAGATTATATAATGCGAAACCGTTAATTCCGTACCTATTTATTGGTTCTCTATCAAGTTCTTCTGGTAAATTAATTATCGTAATTGCTCCAAAAGGACATTTTTTTGGACAGATACCACATCCCGTACAGAGTTTTTCATCTATCTGTGCCTTGCCTGCATTTTGTGTAATACATTCTTCACCCATTCTATTGACAGGGCACACTCTAATGCAAAGATAATTCCCGCACCTGTCCGGATGACATTTATGCTTATCGATTACAGCTATACGTGACATGATATATAGAACGAAAGACTGTTTAAAAATTTATTCACAAAAATTATAAATACCAAAACAAGTATAACCTCATATTCAACTTTATGTTAATTTGAGGTGTTTTTATGGATGCTAAAAGAGTTGCAATGGTTATTGGGATAACGGTTCTCTTGCCATTATTCTTAGGATTATTTGTTGATGCTGTATATCAAGAACCGACATACGACAAATATTGCGGATACAATAATTATAGACCATATCCTGCAAAGGTTGATCAGAATTGTACATATCAACCTGTTCCAGCAGAAAACCAATGTAGTAGAGATGGTGGAATGCCGGTATACAATTATACAGAGAAAGGATGTCAAGTGTATGACACGTGCGATTTCTGCAACAAACAATTTAATGATGCACAACAAGAATATAATCGAAACATATTTTTCATATTATTACCTGTAGGATTAATAATAGTAATTCTAGGAATATATTTGATGATTGATTATCTTGGAGCAGGATTGATGTTTGCAGGATTAATAACGATGTTTTATGCAACCATAAGATATTTTAGTGACATGAGTAAAGTCTTAAGAGCATTAGTTGTACTAGCAGAATTATTGATTATAATGTGGATAGGATATAAAAAGATAGGAAGTAAGGAAAATTCAAAAAAGATATTATCTAAATCCAAATCTAGAAAAAAGAAGTAGTCAAATAGTCTATATAAAATTAAAAAATAGGGTGAGTTTATGTTGTGGTTTAAGAAAACATTTATTGAACAAGTAACTATAAAGGCTATAGCTGCAAATAATAAATCAAAGAAGACAATAGTATTTCCAGAAGTTGACAAAACAATTATTAGGGCATGTTCTATTATATTAAAAAAGGGAATTGCTACACCAATAATTATAGGAAACAAGGACGATATACGTGCAATATTAAATTCTGAAGGGATAAAAAATATTACTGAACAAAATATTATAGATCCATTAGATGAAACTCGCAAAGCGGAATTAGAACTATTTACAAAAGAATTCCGTGAAATGAGAATACATGATGGCAAGGCAATAACTTTAGAAGAATCAGGCAAATTAATGAGACAGTCGCATTTCTATGCAGGAATGCTAGTACATAAGGGTACTGTTGATGGGATGATATCAGGAATAAATTCTTCAACAAAACCATATCTCCCGGCATTTCAGATAATAAAGACTAAAGAGAATGTTAAGAGAGCAAGTGGATTAATGATTATGGAAAAAGGACAAAAAGTATATTTTTTTGCAGACATAGCCTTAACTATTGATCCGACATCTGAAGAGTTAGCAAGTATTGCATTAACAAGTGCAGAAACAGTGATAAATTTTGGAATAAAGCCAAAAATTGCAATGTTATCATTTTCCACAAGAGGAAGTGCAAAACATGAACTTGTAGATACAGTTCAAAATGCTACTAAGATTATTAAACAAAAAAATCCTGAATTATCTGTAGATGGAGAGATACAAGTTGATGCGGCAATAGTTCCAGATGTGTACAAGAAGAAGTGTCCAGATTCTATGCTTGAAGGACAGGCTAATGTATTAATATTTCCTGATCTGAACGCCGGAAATATCGGTTACAAGTTAGTTCAGAGAATGGCCGGATATAATGCTATAGGCCCCATAATGCAAGGTTTAAACAAACCAGTAAACGATCTATCACGCGGAGCAAGCGTTAAAGATGTTGTAGAACTAACAGCAATAACAGTTGTACAAAGTTTACAATAAATAAATTAGAATTTTTTTATAACTTATAATATTTCTTTATCATTCTAGAAACTGTTCGTGCAGAAAGTTTGGTATTATCGATTGTAAGATTAGGTTCTTTGAATGGAACATCTTTGGTCATATCCCAGTTTGCTAATCTTCTCTTTAAATCAGAGGCAGTTCTAGTTTTTAGATATCTCCTTCTCTCGGCAGATGTTACTCTCTTGAATAATTCTTTTCTATCTGCTATAAGATGAACAAAGTATACTTTTCCTTTATGTTTTTTAACCTTTGTAATTATCTTTTTTAAAGTAGGATCCAGAGGTTGTCCATGATATCCTGAAGTGAATATTACTCCTGGTATGTTCTCTTTTGCGGCTTCTTCAATAATTCTTAATCTAAATTCAGAAACAAGACTCCAGAATATTTTTTTATCAGAAGTAAAAACAGATTCGACTGCATCTAATGCTATATGGTTGTGAAATACTTTGTAGCTTGTTAGCTTTGCCAATTCTTTAGCTACGGTAAATTTTCCGATTGCAGGTGGACCATAGATAATTATTAGTTTCATGTTTATTAGAAATGTTTTGATGCTCTCCTTATATTCTTCTTTACTTTTTCTTTCTGATAATCATCAAGCTTATACGCGCCACTTACATAATACAATCTTGATTTTATGCCAAAAAATCCTAACATATCTTTCTGTATTATTTTCTTAAATCTCATTCCGGTGAACGGATATGATAAAATCTTAGGACCTCCAGTACTTGTAAGTATTATTGCCCTTTTACCTTTTAATAATCCTACAGGCATGCCGTAATTGAATCTGTACTTAAATAATCTTAAAAATTTATCAACAAATCCTTTTATTCCGGCAGGAATGACTGGTTCATATTTGAATGCAAAACCAGCTGAGAAAACACGATCAATAAATCCTTTTAATATAGCTGGCATAGTGTTCCACCATACGGGATAGATAAATATTAACAATTTGCTATCAGAAACTTTTTTTTGAAACAGTTGAGTCTGTTCATCAAGACGTTCTTCTTTTGAACCATAAAGTTCCTTTTCAGATACTACAGGGTTATAACCTATTTTGTATAAATCTAAAACTTCATAGTTAGAATTTTTTCTTTTTAATTCCTGTTCAACAAGTTCAAGCGTATATTTAGCATGAGATTCATGATCAGGATGTGCATAAATTACTAATGTTCTATTACTCAAAAATTCACCTCAACACACAATCGAAGAATAAACATCTGTTTAAAAAAATTGTGAAAGATAAAATAAATAAAAAAATTAAAATAAAGTGCTTAGAAGCACTCGTTTTTGCTCCATGATCTTTCTAAAGCCCAAATTCCTGCACCATACGTTACAAGTACAAGGAATGCTAGTAAGAACAACAGTGCTGCTTCGCCGCCATTTGCTAAAGGATTAATTGTTCCTTTTCCAATTGCATGTACAACAACGAATGCGTACAACATCTCTAATGCAGAGATTATAGCTGCTAATCTAGTCCATAATCCAAGTACTAAGAATAATCCTCCTACAACTTCAATTAATCCAGCAACCAGCATCATCCAATTGCCTGGAATTCCTGATCCAAACTTAGCAGATCCGTGTAGTATGAACAATAAACCTATCACTAATCTAAAAAAAAAGTATGCGTATCCTTCCGTAAATATTTTACATTTTCCAAACATGCCTTCGTGTTTCATTAAAATCCCTCCTAAACCATCATTTACTCTAAAAAGAGTACAAGTATACTAAATATACTGTCTTTAAATAGATTTCGGAAAATGGGAAAATTCGTGTCTAGAATATTTTGTATAAAAGTATAATATTATTTCTTAAATTTAGGATTAAAAATGTGTATCCCTTGTCCTAATGTTACTTCTGCTGCTTCCATCATTGTTTCTGGAAGTGTTGGATGCGGATGAATTGTTAATGCGATATCTTCAAGTGTCGCACCCATTTCAATGCCGAGTGTTGCTTCACTAATTATGTCTGAAGCACTTGGACCAACAGCATGTACCCCGAGAATTATTCCCGTACTTTCTTCAGCAATATATTTTACAAATCCTTCAGTCTGATTTAGAGTCATTGCTCTACCACTTGCGCTAAAAGGAAACTTTCCAACAATGTATTTTATACCTTTAGCTTTTGCTTCATCTTCTCTCAATCCAACTGATGCAATCTCAGGATCATTAAATACAACGAATGGAATTACTTTATTATCAAATGCAGATGGCAATCCAGAAATTACTTCAGCAGCAACTTTAGCTTCACGACTTGCTTTATGTGCAAGCATAGGCTGACCAACAACATCACCAATAGCAAAAATGTGCGAAACCGATGTACGCATTTGCTTATCTACACTAATAAAACCTTTAGAATCAATTTTAATTCCAGTATTTTCTAAACCGATATTATTACTATTAGGTTTTCTACCAACAACAACCAAAACTTTATCCGCATCTAATATTTCTTCCTTTCCATCATGTTCTATCTTAACATAAACTTTATTATCGCGAATTTCACAGTTTAAAGCTTTACTTTTCAAATATTTTTTAACATTGAACTCGTCAAGTTTTCTTGATACAACATCAACAACATCAGGTTCTAATACTGAAATCAACCTGTCGGTGAATTCTACTATGCTTACTTCCGTTCCAAGTTTAGCATAAACTGTGCCCATTTCTGTACCAATATAACCTCCACCAATAATTATCATCTTTTTCGGAATATCGCGTAATTCTAAAGCTTCATCACTTCCAATAATATATTTTCCATCAAACCTAAACCCTTGAATTTCAATGATTGATGAACCGGTTGCGATAATACAATTCTTAAATTTTATACTTGTAATATCGGTTTTTCCTTCAATATGCACTTCATGATCATTCTTAAACACAGCCCTTCCAGGAACAACTTCTATCCCATAATTCTTAAACAAACTTTTAATACCATTTCCCAGCTTATCTACAATTTCTTGTTTCCACGCATGCATTTTTGACAAGTCTACTGTATAATCCTTAACAGTTATTCCTGCCCAAGCCATATCTTTAATTGTCTGATGAAAATTAGAAGCATGAATGACTGCCTTAGTTGGAATACATCCAGTATTCAAACAAACTCCGCCAAGTTTAGAACTATCTTCAACAACCATTACTTCCTTCCCAAGCTGTGCGGCACGTATTGCTGCAACATACCCTCCTGGACCTGCACCAATAATTAGAACATCAGTTTGAATATCTAAAGAACCGACAACCATCAGCTCAACTCCAATAACAATGCGTTTAAATCTTCAAGATAATTTTTAACGTCATTCATGAATCTTGATGCTTCAGCACCATCAACGAGTCTATGATCTGCCGTAAGTGATAATGTTATAATCTTTCTTGGAACAATTTGTCCATTAAATATTACTGGTTTTTCAATTATTCTGCCGACACCCATTATGGCTACTTCAGGATAATTTATGATTGGAGTAAAACCTTGACCAAAACTATTACCTAAACTTGAGATTGTGAATGTTCCATCATTCATTTCATCTAACTTGATAGTTTTATTCTTAGCTCTTGATGCTAAGTCAGCAATTTCTATAGCTATCTGTAAAATATTTTTATGCTCAGAACTCTTAACTACGGGAACTTTCAAACCATCAGGCGTATCAGTAGCTATGCCGATATTGTAGTAATGTTTGATTAGTAATTGTTTATTTGCTTCATCCATAGTCGCATTGACATATGGATGTTTTTGTAATGCTAGAACAACTGCTTTAGTAATAAAAGCAAGATAAGTTAATTTAATGCCTTGTTTCTCATAAGCTTCCTTATATTTTTCTCTAGCCTTAACAAGTTCTGTAACATCAACTTCATCCATAACAGTATATTGCGCTGTACTTTGAATTGAATCGAACATTCTTTTAGAAATAATTTGACGAATCGTGCTCATAGGAACAATTTCGATAGGAGTAGTTTGCGTATTTGTGAAATTAATCGGTGCAGATATTCTAGTAGCAACGTTGACTGGCAATATTGATGTTACAACATTTTCTTGTGAAGAGTTTGATCTTGTCAAATCTCCTTTTATTATCATTCCATTATCGCCACTACCTTTAATTTTTGTTAGATCAATTCCCATTTTTCTAGCAAGCATCCTTGTTGATGGTGTAGCTAGAACTTCATTAAAACTTTGAATAGGTCCGTTAGCAGTTGATGTGATAATAGGTCTTGACGTTTGAACAGTTTGCGAGAATGTTGTAGTTTGTCTCTGGATTGCTTGAACTGTTCCTGTTGTATTTCCAATATCGTTTAATAGAATCTGTCCATGTGCTCCAGAACCATGAATGTTTGATAAATCAATATTTTTTTCATGCGCAAATTTTCGAATTTGTGGCATTGCTAAAATTGTTCCTGAATTAGGATTATTGTTCGAAACATTATTTGTGTTTGGATAATTATTTTGTGGAATGTATGATTGTGTTTGTACGATCACTGGATTAGAAACAGGTTCAATCTTTTTTTCAATAACTACATTTCTTACAGGTTCTTGTTTTACTGAATTGCTAACTGGTGTTGGCGCTCCACCATTATTTATGCTCATCAATACTTTTCCAACTTCAACAACATCCCCTGATTTAAAGAATAATTTTTCTACAACACCGCTTGTTGGTGATGGAATATCAACAACAGCTTTATCTGTTTCTATGCTTGCAACAGTTTGTTCTGACTTTATAGAATCTCCTTCCTTGACATGCCATTTTACTAACTTGCCTTCAGTTATTCCCTCTCCAACATCTGGAAATTTAAAATCCATCATTCACCTAATTTTTCTGCTTATACTTTTGTATGTTTTTTTAATATTAGAAGTTCATTACAGAATTTATGCCTTTAATAATTCGTTCTGCATTAGGCATGTAATATTCTTCAAGTGCAAATTGTGGATATGGGACATCAAAACCTGTAACCCTAACTATAGGACTGTTCAAGTATAATATTGCCTTTTCTTGAATTCTTGCAGCAACCTCTCCACCAAAACCTGAAGTTTTAGGAGCTTCATGAACAACAACAGCTCTTCCTGTCTTCTTTACTGATTCTAAAATAGCATTTTCATCAAGAGGCCAAATTGTTCTCAAATCAATAACCTCTACATCAATTTTACCTTTTAATTGTTCAGCAACATCTAAACATAATCTTACCATTGCACCCCATGTGACTATTGTTATATCTTTACCTTGTCTTGCAACCTTCGCTTCACCAAGTGGTACGGTGTATGATTCTTCTGGAACTTCATCTTTAAACGCACGATATAATTTTTCTGGTTCCAAAAATACGACAGGATCAGGATCTCTTATCGAACTAATCATTAAACCTTTAGCATCATAAGGATTGCTTGGTATAACAACTTTTAATCCTTGACAATGTGCAAAAAATGTTTCAGGACTTTCACTATGTAATTCTAAAGCTTTGATTCCGCCACCAGTTGGACCTCTTAGAACTATTGATGCATTAACTGTTCCTTCGCTTCGTTGTCTGAATCTTGCCATGTGATGATTAATATGATGGAATCCTTCATACGAGAATCCTATGAATTGCATTTCTACAACAGGTTTTAATCCATTAATTGCCATTCCAAGTGCCGTACCAATAATTCCAGCTTCAGCAAGTGGTGTATCAATAACTCTATCCTTACCAAATTGTTGAATTAGACCATCTGTAACTCTAAACACTCCACCATCTACACCAACATCTTCACCCATAACAAGAACTCTCTTGTCTTTTTCCATCTCTTGTTTCAATGCTTGGTTAATGGCTTGAACCATATTTATTTTTGCCATGCGTCTATAATCCTCTCTGTTTTACTTCTTCTTCTAATTCTTTTTTCTGTTCCTGTAATTCTTTTGGCATAACTGCATAAACGTAATCGAATAATTCATCTGGACCTGGTTTTTCAATTGCTAAAGCTTTAGCGATAGCTTCATCAACTTCTTTTTCGCAAGTTTCCTTAACCCATCTTCCATACTCATCATTCCATGTGTTGATGTTTCTGAAATACTTTTCTAATCTTAATAATGGATCTCTTGCCAACCAGTATTTCACTTCTTCTTCAGTCCTATATCTTGAAGAGTCATCGCTAGTTGTATGATCACCCATTCTATAAGTTATAGATTCTATTAATGTAGGACCTTCACCATTCCTAGCTCTATCAACTGCTTCCTTTGTAATCTTGTAAACTCCTACTGCATCATTACCATCAACTTGCACACTGTATACTCCACTTGCTATTCCCTTTTGGGCAATAGTTTCTGATGCAGATTGACTCTTTCTTGGAGTACTAATTGCCCATTGATTATTTTGACAGAAAAATATTATTGGTAACTTAAATTCGCCAGCAAAATTCATTGCTTCATAGAAATCTCCTTCAGATGTTGCACCATCTCCAAAATATACTATCGTAATATCTTTCTCATTTTTTAGTTTTGAAGCCCACGCAATTCCTGTAGCGTATAATGTTTGAGAACCAACTGGAATAGCAACTGGTAAATTTTTTTTATCTCCCTTAAATGCTCTTACGTCTCCACGCCATGCTTGAACAATTTTATCTCTAGGAGCACCTCTTGTGATAAAAACTCCTGTTTCCCTAAAACTTGGACACATCCAATCTTCTTTCTCAAGAGCCATTGCAGAACCAACTTCAGAAGCTTCTTCTCCTCGCACTTCAGCATAAGTTCCAATTTTACCTGAACGTTGTAATTTGAATAATTTTTCATCAAAAGTTCTAACAAGGACCATCAAATGATATATCTCTTTAATCTTAGATTCAGGAATATTCGGCATTAAAGAATTATCTACATTACCTTCAGAATCTAGAACTTGAAAATATTCCACACTAAAAGATTTAACTGTAGACTTCATACACACCTCTTTCCACTATAATTTTGAGATTGGAATATATAAAGATTATGATTTAATATTATGATTTATGCCTCTAGAGGTTTGAACAAACTTTATAAATTCAATATCTAAGATTACACTAGGTGAGCTATGGTTTATAGAATAAAGAGGGATGAGTTAAATATATTCTTAGAAGGATTTGCAAGGAAGAACCAATTGGTAGCTCCATTAAAAGGTAAACTTGCAAAGTTTGAGTTAGTAAAAGAGGAACAAGTTAAGGATATTTATCTAGAAAAAAATACTTATTTTCCAGCCAAAGAGTTTTTCTTTAAAAAGAATGAAACAGTATTTACATTTAAAGATAACAAAATTCAGGAACCAAAGCTAGAAACACCAAAAAGAATATTCTTCGGCCTGAGAAGATGTGACCTTAATGCAGTAAAACATCAAGATAAAGTATTCATGGAACAAATTAAAGATCCATATTATATGGCAGCAAGAGAAAACAGTTACTTGTTAGGATTTCATTGCTGGGAAGCTCCATCAAAATATTGTTTTTGTGGAACACTAAATTTAGCAGATTATTACGATTTAATGTTCTATGATAAGAAAGATTATTTCTTGGTGGAAGTAGGATCAGATAAAGGTAAAGAACTCATAAAAGAATTTAAAACGTTATTTGAGGATATAGATATCACAATCACAAAAGAAGAAAAAAAGATTAAAGGAGCAGACAGATTACTAAAAGATGATATTAAAGGATTATATGATCATCCAGACTGGCAGAAAGGAGTAAATCAATGTTTATCATGTGCTGCTTGTACAAATCTTTGTCCAACATGCTATTGTTTTGAACTACATGATGAGACAAAAACTAGTAATATACAAGAAGGAAAAAGAGTAAGAAATTGGAGTTCATGTCAAGTTTTAGACTTTAGTAGAGTTGCAGGGGAACATGTGTTTAGACAAAAACGTGAGGAAAGATTCAAACACAGGATATATCATCAATTAGAATATTTCAAAGAGCGATATGGTGTAAATATGTGTGTAGGATGCGGACGATGTATACAAGGATGTCCTACAAGGATAGATTTTGTTCAAATAATCAATGAGATGAAATGAAAGAAAAAGAGACAACGGAAAAAACGAGTAAAAAATCTTCAGTAAAAAAGAATTTAGCGAAGAAGGAAAATCCGTACATTCCAAAACCATACAAAGTATTAGAATATTTTAGAGAAACACCAGATACATTTACAATAACTTTAGATATGCAAATAGAGCATGATCCAGGTCAATTTGTTCAAGTAACACTGCCAGGAATTGGAGAGAGTCCAATATCAATATGCTCATACTCAAATAAATATGTACGATTAAATATTAGAGAAGTAGGAAATGTAACAAAAGCTCTTGCAAATATAAAAAAAGGAGATACATTATTAGTAAGAGGACCATATGGGCACGGCTACCCTATGAAATTATTAAAAGGAAATAATCTAATAATCATAGGAGGGGGATGTGGAGTAGCACCGTTACGTGGAATAATAGATTATGTAGAAAAAAATAGAGAAGACTACAAAGATGTACATTTATTTTTAGGATATAGATCTCCAAAAGATATATTATTTTCGAGAGAAATTGAGGAATGGAGAAAACAATATAATCTTAGCGTTACAGTAGATCAAAATGAGAAACACGATTTCTGTTATGATGCAAAAACAGGATTTGTGACAGAAGCATTAAAAGCATCAAATATGAATAATGAAAATAAAGTAGTATTTATATGCGGTCCGCCTGTAATGATGAAATTTGTAATAGAAATACTAAAACAGAAAGGATTCAATGATGATCAAATATTTATAAGTGCTGAAAGATTAATGTATTGTGCTTTAGGAGTTTGTTGTCATTGCATGATTCGAGGAAAATTTACATGTATCGACGGTCCTGTATTCAGATATGATGAGATAAAAGATTTAAAGAATGATTGAAATATTAATATCAAAAAAATAAAATTAAAATGGTAAAAGCAAAAACAATAATAAAAAACGCTCCGAAAATAAAACCTAAAGTAGCATTCTATGGGATAACAGGATGTGCAGGATGTTTATTATCGGTTTTATTTAACGAAGATGAAATATTAGATTTAATAGAGTTAATAGATTTGAAAGCGTTTCCATTCATTAAAGAAGTTAATGTTGAAGAAAAATATGATTACGTATTTATTGAAGGATTAGTTGCGTCAAAGGAAGATTTAGAAGAAGTAAAAAGATTAAGAGAAAATGCAACATTTGTAGTATCATTAGGGGCATGTGCATGTACTGGATGTATTCCTGCATATAGAAATTTTACGTTAAAAGAAAATTATGAACATTTACTATACAAAAAAGTTGAAGATTTAGAAGATGTACAACCAACACCAGTAGATATGCATATTAAAGTCGATCATTACATTCCAGGATGTCCTCCAAATAAAAAAGAGATATTAACATTCATAAGATCAGTACTACGAGGAAAAATTCCAATCCCTTATAGCAGTCCGGTTTGTGTTGAATGTAGACAAAATGGTAACGAATGTTTACTTGATGTTGGAAAACCTTGTCTTGGACCAATAACTGCAGGCGGATGCAATAGTGTATGTATTAATGGTGGTTTAGAATGTTGGGGATGTCGCGGACCAAGCAAAGATATGAATCTAGAATTAATGATAAAAATATTAAGAGAAAAAGGATTTGACGATAAATTTATACAGGACAGAATGAGAACATTTGCAGGATTAAAATTACCTATGTTAGACGAGGTAATAAAACATACAAAAGAAAAGGTCGGAGCAAAAAATGAGTAAAGAATCGCATAATCTTGTTAATAAAGAAAATAATGACAATGCGAACAAAGAAATCACATTAAATCATATTACAAAAATTGAAGGACACGCAAAATTAGATTTATCTATAAAAGAAGGTAAAATTACTAAATGTGAATTATCATCAGTAGAAGGATCAAGATATTTTGAAGGTTTAGTTCTAGGAAGACAATATTTTGAAGCACATGAAATAACCTCAAGAATATGCGGAATATGCAGTTCAGCACATGTAATAGCGGCAATTTCTGCAATAGAAGATGCATTAGGATACACTCCATCAAAACAAACAACAGAATTAAGAAAATTATTAACAATAGGAGAAAGGATAAGAAGTCATTCTACGCATTTATATTTTTTAGCATTACCAGATTATCTAGGATACGAATCAGCATTAGCGATGGCTCCAAAATATAAATCAGAATTAAAACGAGCTTTAGCTTTAGTAAAAGCAGGAAATAATATTGTAAGAATTTTATCTGGAAGAGATTTACATCCAGTATCAGCCACAGTGGGTGGGTGGTTAAAATTACCAACACAGGAAGATTTAGAACAATTAAAAACAGAGTTGTTAAATGTAAAAGAAGAAGCTGTAAAGACTTGTGAATTATTTTTTACGTTAAAATGTCCAGATATAGAAACTGAAGGTGAATGGTTTTCATTAAAAGATCATAATGAATACGCATTATTTGGCGGAGAATTCTGCTCATCCAAAAGTTGTTTTAAGAGAACAGATTATAAAGATTTCATCAAAGAGTATCATGAACCTAGATCCACAGCAAATTTTGTTGTAAAGAGTGATCATAGATATTTTGTAGGAGCACTTGCAAGATTCAATAATAATCATGCACAATTAAGTTCAGATGCAAAAAAATTACTTGAACAGTCAGGAATAAAATTACCTTCGAAGAATCCATTCCATAATAATATTATGCAAGCAATAGAAATTGTACACTGTATAGATCATGCAATAAAAATATGTCAAGAACTAAAAATAAAGAATGAGCCAGTAGATAAAGTTCCACTAAAAGCAGGACGAGGAGTAGGATGTCTAGAAGTTCCAAGAGGAACATTATGGCACGAATATATTTTAGATGATAAAGGAGTAATAACTTATGCAAATATAATAACTCCAACAGCACAAAATTTACTAAACATGCAGGAAGATATAAAAACACTTGTGCCGGCAATATTAAACTCTAAAACTAAAGAAGATATTGTTATGGATGTAGAAAAATTAATTAGAAGCTACGATCCATGTTTCTCATGTAGTGCACACTTCTTAGAAGTAAATTGGGAAGAAAAATAATAATTATACATTAGTTTATACAAATAGATGAAAAAATTATACGTTTTTGGAAATGAATATTTACAAGAAGATAGTTTAGCTAGAATTGTTTCTAATCATTTACATAATGTAGAACTTGTACATTGTAGAAGTCCGGAAGATCTTCTAGATGTAGATGGGGAAATAGTAATATTAGATGTTGTCAAAGGAATAACAAAAACAATTATAATAACAGATGTTAATCAACTAAAAACTAGAAATATTATAAGTCTACACGATTTTGATTTAGGATTTTTCTTAAAACTTATGGAATCTATAGGAGAGAAAAAAACAATAAAAATAATCGGAATACCGATGATTGGAGATTCTAAAATTATTGCTTTGGAAGTGGAACAATGTCTAGTGATGAATTAACAAAAAAATTCATGACTTTTGGAGTCAATAATTTTCAAATTTCTAAAAACACCGTTAACGAACAAGAAATTTCATCATCGCTAAATACGATTTCAGAAAGATATAATTCTGCTCACCAGGGTTCTATTAATCAACAATGTGTAGAGGCTTATTGGATTGGCAATGATTTATTAGAAAATTTTGATATTAAAAATCTTCCTTATCATAATTATACTGTACTAAAATATAAACGCGATTTTAATTGTTTAGTACTTCCAGCAAAAATACTTGAAATAGTAGATAAATTACATTTAATAGTATCAACAGTAAAAATTACATATTCAAATAATAAATACTCTTTAGAGGAAGATATTCGTACAGTAGTTTATGACATAAAAATATCAGATCCGGTAATAGATTCTGATATAGCTATTCATTGGGGCACCTTGATAGTTGATTTAACCAATGAACAAAAAAAGTTGTTGGAACTATATTTAGAAAAGATATTATTTTATTTAAATAACAGTAATCAATAACAAACAATTTAAGTACAAACATATATGGATTTTTATGTATAAATTTTATATAAGAGGAATTGTTCAAGGCGTCGGATTCAGACCATTTATATATAATTCTTGTATTAGACAAAATATCACTGGTTATGTAAAAAATATAGGCACGGGAGTTGTTGTGGATGTAGATGATAAAGAAAAGTTTCTACAAATATTATCGCAAATACCACCACAAGCTAGAATAGATAGTTACTCTGTGACTTTTGATGACCAAAAATTTTCTGATTTCAAAATCTTAGAAAGTTCAGGAGAAGGATACTCGGAAATACCTGCAGATATATACATGTGTAAAGATTGCTTGAAAGAGTTGAACGATAAAGATAATCGAAGATACAAATATTTCTTTATAACATGTACAAATTGTGGCCCGAGATTTTCAATCACAAACAAAAATCCTTATGACAGAATAAATACCTCGATGCAAGAATATGAAATGTGCGATAAATGCAAAGAAGAATATACTAATCCTAAAAACAGAAGATATCATGCTCAAACAATTGCATGCCATGAATGCGGACCAAAATTGTTTTTGAAACAGAAAGACACAACACAAACAGAAGAAGTTGTTTTCAAAACTTCAAAATTGTTAAAAGATAACGCTGTTGTTGCAGTAAAAGGAATAGGAGGATTTCATCTTGTATGTAGAACTGTTCCTGAAGCTGTAAAAAAATTAAGAGATATAACAGGTAGATCAAATAAACCTTACGCTGTAATGTGTAAAGATATCTCTATGGTTGAGGATATTGCACAATTAAATAATATCGAGAGAGAACTATTACTATCTGAACAACGACCTATAGTTGTTTTGAAAAGTAAAAAATCTTATCCTGACGTCACGGAACTAGATACAATAGGTGTGATGTTACCTTATACTGCTTTACATTATCTCTTATTTGATTATATAGATGAACCATTAGTTATGACGTCATCAAATTATCCTGATCAACCTATAACAATAGACGACTCAAAACAACTTACAGAAAATATACTTACACATGATAGGATTATAGAAAACCCTATTGATGATTCGGTGATTAAAGTAATAAACTCTAAACCCTTATTTTTGAGAAGAAGCAGAGGATATGTGCCAGGCAGTATAACTTTGAATGAAAATATAGTTATTAAAGATAAAAAAAATATAAAAATATTATCTATGGGAGCAGAACTAAATAACACTTTTGCAATATATAATAATGAAAGTGTAACACTTTCTCAATACATAGGAAACACATCCAATAATGATACGTTAAATAATTATAAAACTGCTCTAGATAAATTCTTGAAATTTACGCATACAATTCCAGATGTTATTTTATGTGATGCACATCCAGAATATAATACAAACAAATACGCTTTTGAACTTTCAAAAAAAATAAACATTCCCTTAGTAAAGATTCAACATCACAAAGCACATGCATACTCCGTAGCTGCAGAGTATGGACTTACAGATTTTGCAGCGATAATATGTGATGGATTAGGATATGGAGATGATGGAAATATTTGGGGTGGAGAAATATTTCATAATAATAAGCGTGTAGGGCATCTTGAGGAGCAATATCAATTAGGCGGAGATAGCGCAACAATTACTCCTTCTAAAATGTTATTCAGTATACTGAAGAAATTTTTAGATGATTCGGAAATAGAAACACTTTTGTTAAAATATCACACTGCAAAAGAATTGCAAATAATGCATAAACAATTTGCTGAGAAATTTAATTGTCCTATAACTACTAGTTGTGGAAGAATACTCGATGCTGCTGCATCGTTGTTAGATTTATGTAATAGCAGAACATATGATGGTAGACCTGCTATGGTATTAGAAGCTCATTCTTCAGAACCATATGATTTTGAACCGGTAATTGAAAATGATATTCTCATGACTACTCCGCTATTCAAATATTTAGTAGAAAATATACATAAAGATAAATCTAGACTTGCAGCCACGGTGCAGCATTATATTGCTCAAGGTATGTACGCTATAGCTAGTAAATATTCTAAAAGTATAATATTTAGTGGCGGATGTGCTTACAATAATATTATTACTAAATTTATGATAGAAAGAAATGTATTCATAAACACTAAAGTTCCTTCTGGAGATGGGGGAATAAGTTTTGGACAGATAAGTTATTATTTATCACACGATAACTAAAAATTGTATAGTAATTGAAAATCAAATAATTATTAATAAAGATTTAACAAATTCTTGGAACTATACTTCCGGAAGGTGTACTTAATACTTTTGTTCCAAAACGTGTTTGTACTATAACTCCTTTACCATTTTTAACTTCTCCTATTACTGCGCTCAGTGCATTAAATTTTTTTAATTTAGATAGAACAGTAGCAGCGTTTTGCTTACTAGATATGCAAACAAATCTTCCTTCACATGCAATATTATATGCATCTATTCCCAATACGTTTGTTAATGCTCTAACTTCTTGAAGCAGAGGAACATTTTCTTCTATAATGTGAAATTGAACTTCATTTTTTGATGCAATTTCGTTAAGCACTGAAGCTAATCCGCCTCTTGTAATATCTTTTGCTTGTTTAATCAATGTATTTACTGAATGCAATTCATCAACAAGAGGTTTACTATCAGTTATTAATTCTGTTTCTATTTCAAATCTCTTCGCAAGTAATGCTGCCCCGTGTTCTCCGATTCCTCCAGAAACAATTATCACATCAGTTTCCTCTAATTTTTTATCTAATACGAAATCTCCTATACCTATTCCACTCGTATTTATTATTATTCCATCAACAGATTTATTTTCCATTACCTTAGTATCGCCTGTCACAATAGGTATGTTAGTCATTTTTGACATTTCGTTAATAGAATCTATTATCTTAAAGAGATCATTTTTCTTAAAACCTTCCTCTAGAACAATACTCAATGAAATCCCTAAAGGTTTTGCACCTTGAACAACTAAATCATTAACTGTTCCACAAAAAGATATCTTTCCAATATCTCCTCCAGGAAAAAATATCGGGGTGACTATATAAGAGTCAGTCGTGAAGAAAAAATATTTATCGCCTATTTTTGTAACAGCAGAATCATCATCCGAATTAGTCCATTCAGTTTTAACATCTAATCTTTTTCTAATTTCAGATATTAATCTATGCATCTCTTTTCCGCCACTTCCTTCGCTTAGTTTTATAATGTGTTCATCCGATTCTTTTATTGGCGGACAAGTTCCTGTTGGACAATTATTATCAGCATTTTTATCATTATTATTTTTGTCTAATAAGCTCATTCTGATAAACTCCTACCATACTTGTAAGCTATAGCACATGCGCCTTCTGACTCACTAACCATACATGCTCCTAATGGATTATCAGGAGTACATTTTTTCCCGAATAATTTACATTGCTTCGGCTCTAGTAATCCGCGAACAATTTCTCCGCATCTACATTCGATATTTTCTTTAGTAACTACTTTTTTAAGCATATCTTTGTATATGATTCTAGCATCTAACTCAGGATTTCTAGGTATTAGTCCAGAATCTTTTATTATTCCGATACCTCTCCAATCAGCATCATAAGATTTCATATTTTTATCTATTAATTTTCTTGCAATCATATTTCCTTGAGGTAAAACTACTTCAGGATATTCATTAATTATTTTAACTTCTTTATTCTTAATTAGTTCTAAAAGCACATAAATTGATTTAACTAATGATTCTGGTTTAAATCCAGCAATAACTTGCGGAACAGGAATATTTAATTCATTCCATATATCGCTACCAATTATAGTTGACACATGTCCAGGATCGATAAACCCGTCAATATGCATCTCGCTAATTAGGACCCTCATTGCAGGAGGAATAAGTTTGTGTGCAGAAAAAACTTTTATATTATGATTTAATAATTTTGCAGTCATCGGAGTTGTTGTTTCAAATCCTACTGCGAAAAAAACTCTGTCTGGTTCTTTTAATATTTGATCTATGGAATATATTGTTTTAATATCAGCACCTTTTGCTTGTGCATCTCTTAAACTCATCTTTGTGCCTGGAACATTAATCATATCTCCATACGTTGATACTTTTACACCATTTAATGCGAGTTCAATCATGCAATCTATATCATATTGCGAAGTTACACAAACAGGACATCCTGGTCCAGAAATAAGTTTAATGTTAGATGGTAGAATATCTCTAATACCGTATTTCATTATAGTATTAGTGTGTCCTCCGCAAACTTCCATGATGCGGACTTCGCCCATATCTTTTGCTATTTCACGGATTTTATCAACATATTCCATTAAAAATCATCTCGTTGTTAAATTATAGTTCATATACTAACTTATAATTCCACTTTGTCCATTTCATCAAGCAGCCTATATGTTTCTCTAGCGATTTTTTCGTCAAGTTTTTGTATTGCAAAACCAACGTGAACTAGAACATATTCTCCTATTACACAATTCGCTAATAGAGAAATATCAACAGATCTCTTAACACCAGAAAAATCTACAGTTGCCTTATCTTCTTTTATTTCAATTATTTTTCCTGGAACGGCTAAACACATATAGGCACCTTATGTTATTATAATATTATTTTTACACTTTTATTGTTGTACGAATACACTAACAATTTTTATCTCTTGTCCTTCTAACACTTCAGGTATCTCTTTACATTTTGGACATTCAATAAAAAAATAATCATGACCTCTCTCTACGATAGTTGGATGTCCTATAAATCCGCATTCGCATTTTATTTTGCTAAGAGTTTCAGTGTATTGTATATCCCATTCGACTAATTGTTCTAAACATTCCACCAATTCATTGGCTGGAACTGGAGCCAACTCACCAATTTCAAGCGTTATGGCCTTGACATTGCCTTGCTTTGATGCCTCATCAATAATTTTTTTAGCAAATACTGTTTCATGCATAGAATGACATTGCCCTTAATCTTTATAAATTTACTTAACAATATTTAAAGGATTATTCTTAAGATAGTTCTGAACATTTTCTATACTCGTATCTAGAATTCTTTTTAATGCTTCAACACTATTAAATGCATTGTGTGGAGTAATAATTACATTGTCAAATCTCAGTAACATGTGGTCTTGTAAAACAGTTTTAGAATTGTAAGTAGTTTGGAATTCTCTAGAAAGCAATTGTTTTTCTTCTTTGATTATGGTTTCTTCTTCTAGAACGTCAAGGCCTGCACCAGCAATTTTTTTATTTTGTAATGCTCGGAATAATGCGTCAGTTTCTAATAATCCTCCACGTGCAGTATTAATAATTATTGCTGATGATTTTATTAATGAAATGTTTTTTTTATTAATAATATATTTAGTCTTATCATTTAATGGTAAGTGTAATGATATTATATCAGAAGTTTTTAGTAATGTGTTTAAATCAACATATTTCAGTCCGAAATCTCTGGTCAGTTCTTCATGTTGTGTGACATCATATCCTATAATATTCATTTCAAAGCCGTGAGCCATTCTAGCAACATGTGCAGCAATATGACCTGTTCCAACTAATCCTAATGTTTTTCCTTTAAGGTCAAATCCTCTTAATCCATCAACATTAAAATCTCCTTTATGTGTACGATGAACAGATTCAGTGATTTTTCTGGAAAGATTTAATATTAATGCAAATGTATGTTCAGCAACAGTATTTTCACCATAAAAAGGCACGTTAGAAACTGTAATATTTCTAAGCTTACATTCTGTAATATCGATGTGATCAAAACCTGTACTCATTGTTGCAATAAATTTTAGTTTAGGTAATTGATCTAAAATATTTTTATCGATTTTAGAATAAATGAATACTCCTAGAATTTCGATATTTTTTACCTTTGAAAAATTTTCAAGAGTTAAAGGCTTATCAAAAAATGTTGCATTAATACCTTTAACATTTTTTTTAATATAATCTTTTTCCCATTCTTCTAACTCAAAGAACGCTGCCTTCTTCTGAAAAAACATTACACACCTCTTTCAAATAATTTATTTAATAAGTATATTTATTGTAATTTGCTTTTATTATATATTTATGGTATATTTATTATATTAGGTATAAAATTCATTAGATATATAAATAAGTTATGTTTTTTTAATATTATTGGCATTCATAAATTAGAGGTTAGAAATGGATTCGGGATGTGCTGTATACAATGCATCAAATTTGGTCGGTAAAAAATGGACTTTAGTAATACTTCTAGAATTATATAAGGGCGAAGAAAAATGGAAGCGTTATAATCAAATAAAGAGTAAGATGCCAACTTTAACGCCGAAAATGTTGTCTACAAGATTAAAAGAACTAGAAAGGGAAGGAGTAATACAAAAAAGAGTAGATTCGACAACCATTCCAATAAAATCAGAGTACTCATTAACAAAACGTGGCGAAGAATTCATAGACATAATCAAACAAATAAAATTATGGACATTAAAATATAAAGATTTCAAGAGATGCAAAAATCAAGACTGTAAGAGTTGTACGTTCTAGAATTAGATTTTGAATTAGACTTATAAAATATTATTAGGAAACTATATAAAATACCTTTCTATCTTTACATGTGGGTGAAGGTGTGAATTTGGAATCTAAAATATGTTTTGTTCAGAAGCAACCATTAAATCCTGCCTATAATATGCAGATTAATGAGAGATATCTTAACTTAGTTCAGGATGGAACATTTCATGCAGTAGCCAGAATATATAGTCATAGTCCAGGAATAATTCTTGCACAACATCAAAGTCTTAATGATTTGGATCTAACATTTTGTAAAACACATAATCTAGATATTACTGTAAGACCTACAGGCGGTGCTGCAGTATATGTTTCGCCATTACACACATTGTGCTACAGTATAGTGTTGAATACAGATGCTTTAGATTTGAAAAAAGATACCACTCATTTGTATAGGGGATTTACACACATATTAGAATCAAAATTAAAAGAACATGGAGTACCAGCATCATTAAGTAATGCACAATGGTATATTACCACAAAAGTTGATGATCATATAATACCTTTGATTGGACATTCGATGCGTGTGAAAAAAAATGTGTATCAAATTGACGGGATAGCAAATTTGCGAAGTTTGCCTTTAGACATAGTTAGTAAAGCAATAAAAATGCGCGAGTTATATGATTATGATGGAGAGAAATGTATCCTTGTCGATGGCAAATATATCAAATCTACGCCAGGATCTGTTGATGTGAATAAATTAAAGTTAATAAAAAGAGAATATGATGAATTAAATCGAATGAAAGGGGTTTTAGATTACGGATTGTCAGAAGAAGCATTTCATAAGATAATATCTGATTCTATAACACAGTTTATGAGTGGGGCATTAGTTAAGGATGAAGATTTGCCTAGCTTGGGAAAAATTGAGAATGTACAACATCCTACTGGTAACAGTGAAGGTCTAGGACATTGTTTTGTCGTAATGAAAATAAATTAATAATTTCTTAAGCAAATGTTTTTAGTTATTGTTTTTTAACTTTCTACTTTCTCGTCCATTCATCGTCCATTTTTTCTTTATTTGCAAATTCGAAAGTTTTAAATATAACTTTTGTTCTGATAATCAGAAGAATACTTAGTAATTTGGTATTTTAGTCAGAAAAAATAGATTATTTTAATACTTTCAGAATAAATATCTGATATTCAGACAAAATGAGAAGATTTGCCAAGATAATTCAAAGCGACAAGCGTGGACAGATTGTGATTCCAAAAGATGTACGGCGTGAGTTAAATATTGATGAAGGTACAGGATTCTACTTGTATACTGTTGAAAATGAAGGAATTCTCCTAAAGATTATTCCATCAAAAGATCTCTCAGATCATAGTCATATCATACGCGAGATAGAAGTCAATGCTGACAAGATTAACGTAAAAAAACAAAACATCGACAAAAGTGTTGATAATTACAAAAAGAGGTCGAAAGGAAATTTCGAAAACGTAACATAAATCACATAAATCCCATTCAGGTGGGGTGGTTCCGAAGTGGCCATTATTCTTTTTAAACCCCCAACAATTAAAAAGAACCACGACGGAACTACTACCTGATCCTTTTTTTCTAAATCTTTATATATTCGGATTCGATTCTCTTGTTTATGATTAAGAAAGTTCTAGTACGTAAAGAGCATAGAGAATATATTGATGAGCTACAAAAATCTGTAGTTATTTCTGAAGGTAAAACATATTTTATTGAGGATATTTCTAAAGATTTCCATTCATCAGAAGGAGTAATAAGTACGGAAGATTTACAGAAAAAAGAAACCGTAATAAAATCTAGTAAAGGTAAAGAATTCTTCATATTTGATGCAAATTTTATGGACTCATACAAAGGCATAAGAAAACTTGCTCAAACAATTCCACTAAAAGATTTAGGATTTATACTTGCAGAAACTGGCATAAACAAAGATAGTGTTGTTGTAGATATGGGAGCAGGTTCTGGTGGAAGCGCATGTTTTTTAGCACAATATGCTAAAGAAGTATATACCTTTGATGTTGAAGAAAAGAATCTTGAACAAGTACGAAAAAATGTTGAGTATTTTAATTTAAAAAATGTTATTGTACAGAAAGCTGATGCATATGATGTATTGCCTGTAGAAAATGTTGATGTTGTTTTGTTAGATTTACCTGAGCCTTGGAGAGCCATACATTCAGTAGATAAGATATTAAAAATCGGGGGATTAATAGCAGTCTACTGTCCCCAAGTTACTCAAGCACAATCCTTTCTTAATGAACTTGTGAAAACGCACGAATATTCACACATAAAATCTATAGAGATAATCGAAAGAGACTGGAAAATTGAAGGTCAAATTGTTAGACCGAGATCACTCTCAAATATACATTCAGGATTCATAACAATAGTAAGAAAAATTAATTAATCTTGTGTGATGTAATAGCTATCATCATCTTTTATAGGCACATAATATAAGTCTTCTAGTGAAATCATATTCTCACCTCATCAGACATGTCTAAATATTCTAATCTTGGTTCATCATAAACATAATGATCTATGTTTTTTTGTTCCCATGCCCTGACTCGCTCTTCTTTCCTTAAAAGTTCTTCAGTAATTTGTTCTCTCGTTCTCATCTAAATCACCTCAATATGCTTAGGTTTTTAACAACCTAATAGTATTTCATAGGAAGACATTTATTAATAGATTGGGTAGAAGTAATACAGAAGCATCCTTAATAAGACTTATAAATAAGTTCATTCTAGATTATACTATTGTTGGGGTCCAGGTTCAGTATCACGATTTTGCCCACGTATGTTAACCGCATACCTTTAAAACCAACCCATCGCACTATCTCTCTGAACTGGACTCAACATACTATTCTCAAATTTTAAAATCTAGAAATTCTCCTAGATAAAATAATATCCTAAACTTCTACAACATCAAAAATCTCAAGATTTCTGAGCTGTGGAAAACAAAATCTCGTTTTCCACAACATTTAAATATGGCCTTTCCTTTCCTGCGATTAGGTATAGGCCCTAATCAAGCTTATACGTTCAGCCCGACACAGAGAGTACCTGTGGGAGCAAACGGCGAAAGCCAAGCTTTGAACATGGGAGTTAGTGGTGCGGGCAACAAATCTTTTTTATAAGGATTTGTGATCAGTCAATAATTGAACAAGTTTCATACTCATTCGATTCATTTATGGCAAAAAAATGGGCGACATCAGAGCATTTCAAAGTAGTAGAATTTATTAAAGCTCTGGATAGTATTACAACTTGTTCTAAAAGTTTTTGACTGGATAATAAATGATTAGTAATAATATGAGAGTGATTTAAATGGGAAAAATTAATCCAGTAAGTTCAAAATATATCGTACATACATCCATCTTAATTGAAGGTGTTGTAGATAAACCAGATGTTATAGGAGCAATATTTGGACAGACAGAAGGTCTGCTTGGAGCAGATTTAGAGTTAAGAGAGCTTCAAAGAAGCGGAAAAATTGGTCGTATAGAAGTAAATTTAGATACTAGAGGCGGTAAGACCAAAGGAGAGATAGTTCTACCAAGTTCAATGGATAAAGCAGAGACAGCAATCATAGGAGCAGCTTTAGAAATAATTCAGAGAATAGGTCCATGTAATGCAAAAGTACGTGTTGAAAGTATTGAAGATGTCAGAATCAGCAAGAGACAATTCGTAATCGAGAGAGCAAAGGAATTGTTAAGATCATTAACAGACAATGTGCTTCCTAACTCGCAAGAAATTGCAGAAGAAGTAGCAGCATCAGTTCGAGTTATGGAAATAACGGAATACGGTAGAGATAGATTACCAGCAGGTCCAGAAGTAGCAGATGCAGCAGAAATAATTGTGGTAGAAGGAAGAGCAGATGTTATTAACTTGTTAAAGAACGGTTTCAAGAATGCGATAGCAATCAACGGAACAAGTATCCCTGCAACCATCGTAGAATTATGTAAACAGAAAACTGTTACAGTATTCGTAGATGGAGACAGAGGAGGTAATTTGATAGTACAAGAATTATTATCGGTTACTGACATAGACTTCGTAACAAGAGCACCAGATGGTAAAGAGTTAGAAGAATTAACTAAGAAAGAAATTCATAAATGTTTAAGAGCAAGAATTGCTGCTGAACAAGTTAAACTAGAAATTGGTGTTAAAAGTGATGCACCAGAAAATGCATTAGATCAGGCAAAACCAGATCACTTAACTGGAGACACATTCAGCGTTAAGAAATCTAGTAAGCCAATGATGCCAACACAAAGGCCACCACAGCAAGGAATGCCTCCAAGACCACCACAAAATGGTCCGAGTCAACCACCAAGGCCAATGTCAGCACCAACAAGTGCTCCAATGCCTCCAAGACCTGCACCTGTACAACCATCTGCAGTAAGAAGACAGGCAAATCAAAACGAGATTGAAAGCTTTGGCGACATGATGGAAGACTTGATTGGAACACGAGCAGCATTTATGCTTGATGACAAGTTAACAATCTTAGGAAAAATACCTGTATCAGAATTGATTAGCACAATAAAAAGCCTAAACGGCGGAATATATGCAGTAGTATTAGATGACATAGTTGATAAAGATTTGTTAGCTGCTGCAGAAAGAGCTAATATTCAATTCTTAGTAGGAATGGATACACGTGTTAAGTCAGAAAGATTATCTGTATTAACAACTGACGACTTGTAAATTATTTTTAATTATTTTTTTATTATCTTTTTCTTTAACTTTATAAACATCGTCTCATTCTATGATTTTGTGAAGAATAAGGAAGAATGGAAAGTGTATGGAAATGTGTTTAGTAAGCATTCTATGGAATTATTATTTCAGATGCAATCACAAGGATATTTCGAAAGATTAGAGAGCACAATATCTGTAGGAAAAGAAGCCAACATATTTACCGCTGTAAATAAGCGTAATGACAGAATTATTGTTAAAATTTATCGTTTAGAAAATTGTAATTTCGGCAAAATGTACGAATATTTGAAAGATGATCCGAGATATTCTGATGTTAAAAATCGCACTAGACTAATAATATTCTCTTGGACACAGCGAGAATATAGAAATTTAATGCTCGCAAGAGAAGTTATTAAAGTTCCACAACCTTTAGCATTTAAAGATAATATTTTATTAATGGAATTTATTGGAGATACTGATCCTGCACAAGAATTAAAGAGTTCTCCTCCTAAAGATCCTAAAAAATTCTATAAAAAAGTTATGGATAACATGCATAAATTATTCAAAAAAGGATTAATACATGGAGATTTAAGTCCATTCAACATTCTAAACCATAATGAAGAACCAATATTCATAGATTTTTCACAAGGAACAACAACAAGTGCACAGAATGCTAAAGAATTAATAATGCGTGATGTAAAAAATATCTCCATATATTTTAGAAAATTCTTTGAAATAACAGAAGCTGATGAATTAAAAATTTATAATAAGATAGTCGGAAAGAAAAATAAATGATGCGCCTAGGCATATTTCTTGGGATAGCATATATTTCTAGACGCATCGAATGAGAAGATTATTCTGTAATAACTTGCCACTTGTCTTCAACAATTTTCATGAATATAACTTCTCTATTTGATAATCTTTCGTCGTTAAATGCTAAGTGTCCTCCTACTCCATCATAATTTGTGAATTTTAGTTGCTCTACAACACACTTTTTGTTCTGAATATCTGAATTGCAAGCATTAATTGCATTTGCTAAAACATAAATGTCATCGTAAGCATATGCTGCATCTGGTGTGGGCTCTATTCCATATTTTGATTTATATTTATCTATGAACTCTTGTTGTCTTTGCGTATTTTTTGTCTCTCCAAAACCATACCATGATGTGATCGCATTATTTTCCTGATATATTTTTCTCATCTCTGGCGTGTTAGCTGCTGGAAAATAAGGTGCTATCATATGAAATGTTTGGATTTGCAGCATATCTAATTCTTTTAATTGTTTCATCAGTATTGTCTGATGCCTCCATGCACATGTTACTAACGCGTTGCCTTTTTTCATATCTAACTTTATTATATTTGTTTTCAAGTCCTGATCTGAAACTTGATATTCTTCTCTTGCTATGATTTTTATTCCTAGCTTTTTTGCCTCTTCATTAAATGATTTCTCGTACAGTGCACACTGATCAGATTTTTCTGTTAAAAAATAAACATTAGTATATCTATTATTCTTAACTACTCTCGCCATTGTTAATCCGTGATCTCCTGCATCAAAATAATCTCTGAATGTGTTGTTATTTTCTCTAGCAATGTTCGGATATGTTGACGCGTACATGAATATTTTTCCGCTGTCGAAAACTATTCCCTTAACAGAGTTTGTTACTTGCGTAAATGCTGAAAACATTACATTTACTTCATCTGTATTTATTAATTTATGAACTGTTGTAACTGCCTCTTTCGCATCTCCTTTATTGTCTTCTACTATTAATTTGAATTTTACTTTGTCTGACATATTATTATTTATTTCGTCAATGGCCATTTGTAATCCATTAAGTTCGTTGACTCCTATATATGCTAGATTTCCACTGAGCGCTAATGTCGCACCAACTTTCACAGGATTCTTCTCTACTATTTGATTTTGATTAATAGCATTTTGATTATTTTTTATTACTTGTCCTGTGATTGGTTGATTCTCACAACCTGAAATTACTATTATTGCTAATATTAATATGCAAACACTGGTTGTTGTTATCATATTTTTGTTTTTCATTGTATCATCCCCTTATCGAATAAAATTAATTAATATACTACTGTGTAGTAATACTAATATATAAACAATGTGTGTCTATAAATAGACAACTTTAAATAAACAGACATCCAAGTAGATTCAATGAACCCGAAAGAACTTGTACAATTAGGTTTTACTGATGCTGAGGCAACAATTTATTTTACCGTATTAAAATTAGGGTTATGCACTGTAAAAGATATTTCAAAAGACTCAGGTTTTCATCGAACAAACATTTATGACATCCTTGAACAACTCAAAGAAAAAGGATTAATAACTTACTTTAAGGAAGGCAAAACACTTAAATTTCAAGTAACAAACCCTAAAAATCTTTACGAATTACTGGAAGAAAAAAGAAATATTCTCGATTCATTATTTCCAGAAATTCTTCGATTAAATAATATTATGAGTGATGAAATCTCTGTAGAAGTCTATAAAGGAGATGAAGGCATGAAATCTGCGTGGCGAGATATGATTCGCGATGGAAAACCGATATATGGCTTTGGTATTAAAGGGCAACTTAGAGAAAAACTTCCAGTATTTGCAGCACAATGGGTCAGAGATGCAAAAGCAAAGAAAATCCCCTACTTTGGAATTTATACTGAGAAAAACCCTCCAGCATATTATACTGAAGTGCGTTATATTTCAAGCGAATACAGTAGTCCTGTTGCTACATTTATTTATGGAGATAAAATTAACATCAATATTTGGGATCCTTCACTTGTTGCTGTTGTAATTAAATCGAAATTAGTAGCTCAAATGTATAAGAAACATTTTGATTTATTATGGAAAATAGCCAAGAAATAATATCGTTCTATATATTCTTCAAATAATCTACTTTAAAAACCGTTGATTGTTTCTATTTCTTATGGGGGAATCAGACAATATTGTAGAACAAAACAAAGAAGAGTATAGTTACGATTTACGTATAACTAAAGACAGAATCGCTGTACTTATCGGTGCAAAAGGCGAAACTAAGAATGATTTAGAGAAAGAGACCTCTTGTAAAATTAATATTGATAGTAAAGAAGGGGATGTAACATTAACAGGCAAGGATGCAATAAATTTATTCGCATTAAGAGAAGTTATTAAGGCAATAAGCCGAGGATTTAATCCAGAAATTGCTAAACAATTATTAAAACAAGATTATATTCTAGAAGTAGTTTCATTAAATGATTATTCTAAAGAAAAATCACATCAGCAAAGATTAAAGGGAAGAGTTATTGGTGCAGATGGAAAATCAAGAAATACCATCGAAGGATTAACTGATTGTTCAATATCCGTATATGGTAAAACTATTAGTATGATTGGTAATGTAGAGGATGTAAGTGCATGTAAGAGAGCTGTAGAATCATTACTTGGTGGAAGTCCACATGCTAATGTATACAAATGGTTAGAAAGACAAAAGAAGATAATGAAACAAAGATCAGTAGAAGAATCAGGATTCTAAATTTTGTATCTCTATTAGCATAAATTCACGCATAACTTCTATGTTATTTAAAGTCAACAAATTTCTATATAAACAATTTGCTTTATGACTTCTACTTCATTGGAATTCTAAAAAGGTTATTTATAACAGATAGTTTATACCCTATTAAAGAAATTAAATTTTAAAAAATAATTGAGCGATACAAATGATACAAAATGCATCGCAGGGGGAAAAATGAATATAAAAAATAATGTAAAAAACTTTTTGTTTAGTATTTTTTTAATCGGATTAGTACTGAGTATGCCTTTAGCAACAGCAACCAGTATAGAAGAAGCAAACGCTATATCAACATCACAGATAGCAATACAGCAACGTTCTTTTCAAATAGGTTTACATGATAGTTATGATATACCAGGTTCAAATTTTCGTGTACAACTAAATAATATTGCGTACGAAGGCAACGATCCAAATCCTAGAATCGACTTCACTGTATGTACCTTAAATCAGAATGTTAATTCTTGTGCAGTATATACACACATGAAATTATATTCTACTATAACCTCAAATGAAGATTCAAATACGGTTTTAAAATTAACACCATCAACATTATTTCAAACAGGAATGGTCGAATTTACATATTATTTAAGCAAAAATATAATTAATGTAAACACTGCACCAGTTATTGATGAAGTTTCTGGACCACAAAATCTTGCTGTTAATGAAAATGGTATTTGGAAGATTAGTGCACATGATGATGGACAGAATTTAAGATATAAAGTTGATTGGGGAGATAGACCAAAAGTAATATTTAATGTTGGAAGTTCTAAAGCCATGGCTGAATCAATAGCAATACAGGATTCAACATTTAGTCACACATACACTAATTCTGGAAAATATACTGTAAGATTTACTGTAATAGATGAAAAAGGATTAACAGCAGAATCAACAATAACAGTTCGTGTTGATAACGCAATTGTTCCTATCTCTAATCCGGATTTAGCAATCAGTGATGTAGAATTTAATAATCCTATATACGTAGGAGATACAGTAGATTTTACAATCAGACTAAAAAATTATGGTAATGCAGATGCATCCTATTATTCTATAAACTATGAATTCGGTGATGGTTCAGGTACTGGAATGGCAACAGGATCTTATCAAACAATTAAACCTGGAGATGTTGTAACATTACACACAGCACACACTTATAATTCAATTGGACAGTACACTTTCAAAGTTAGTGTTAAAACCGACAATGAATTGAATATGAATAACAATGTTGCATCAAAACTAGTTGATGTAAGACCAAAACTAATACTTCCCGTAATTAACGAACCAGTTATTGAAAGTGTTGGCGGGCCACAAAAATTGAATGTTAATGAGCAAGGCACATGGAGTTTAAGTGTTCAGGATAATGGGCAGAACTTGAGATATATGGTTGATTGGGGAGACAGACCACAATATATTGGTGTGTCATCTGATGCAGCAACTAATATAGCTATGGTTACACAAGATTCAACATTTACACATTCTTACAGCAATGCTGGAAAATACACTGTAACGTTCACAGTAATGAATGAGAATGGTCAAAGTGCTAAAAGTACTATAACAGTAAATGTTGGTAATCAAAATGTGATTACTCCTGTTCCGATGCCAACAGTGCCTACGGACACAATGAATAAAGATTTGAGATTAAAGCAGTTATATAATCAATTATTAGAAATAATAAAACAGATTATAGAATTGCAGAACGGCACTAATTAAACATCAAACTATTTGTTCATATCTATTTTTTTATTTTATTTTTTTATCTCGTTTAATTAAAGTTATAAAAACATTTATTAACTTAGTTTATCATTAAATATTGTGAATTTCAAAATGAACACCATGAAAAACATTTTACCTTACATTATTGCATCTTTAATATTTCTACCTTTTGTTGCTGCTGATACTTACATGCCTGCATTAATGAATATTTATGGTCTGATTGGCATAATTTTATTAATACCTATAGTTTTAGTAGAATCTATCGTAACTTATTTCGTACTGAAATATAACAAGATAGATTTGAAATTTGGCTATGATGCGTTAATGGTTGCATGTGCAAACATTGTGTCAACAATAATTGGTTTTATATTATCTTTTTTGATACTTTGGGGTTCTAAAGATCCTAGAGCTACAATTATCATGCTTTATCCAGCATTTATACTAAGTGCATTTACAGAATTTCCGATAATAGGACTATTTTTAAGAAAAAAATGTAAAAATCCTTGGATTAAATCCTTACAATTATCCTTCTTAATAAATTTCGTAAGCTATACTTTAATACTAATATTGTTGGTTCTTTCAACACTATTCTAAGACGCTGTTAAACGTTTATTTTATTCCTTTATATGCTACTCAATAGAAATATTTATTAATCCCTTCCTGAACTCTCTCAATAATGGCTGAAAAGGATAAGTCCGATAAGACTAAAAAGATAACTGCTGAAGATTTGGCTAAGAAACAAAGAGAGATATCTGTAGCGGAATTCTTTGAAAAAAATAGACATCTATTAGGGTTTGATAATCCGCGAAAAGCATTACTTACAGCTATAAAGGAAGCAGTAGACAATGCATTAGATGCTTCTGAAGAGGCAAAAATACTGCCTGAGATAAGTGTAGAAATAATAGAAATGGCAGAAAATAGGTATAGAATTATTGTTGAAGATAATGGTCCAGGAATTGTAAAAGAACAAATACCAAAAATATTCGCAAAACTTCTTTACGGAAGCAAATTTCATAGATTAAGACAATCAAGAGGACAGCAGGGTATAGGAATTTCTGCAGCTGTAATGTTTTCTCAATTAACAACTGGTAGACCTACAAAAATTATATCAAAGACCGAACAAAATAAACCTGCACATTACATGGAATTACACTTAAATACTCAAAATAATAGTCCAGAAATAATGATTGATGAAATAAAACCTTGGGATTCTAAAGATCATGGTACAAAAATCGAGATGGATTTAGAGGGAAGCTACATTAAGGGGGATCAATCTGTAGATCAATATCTTAAAGAGACTGCAATAGTCAATCCACATGCAACAATAATTTATACTAATCCTAAAGCAGAACAGTTTATTTATGCTCGGGCAACAGATAAACTACCTAAAGAACCACTAGAAATTAAGCCTCATCCTTACGGTTTAGAATTAGGAATATTAATGAAATTATTAAAAAATACTGAGGCTAGAACATTAAATAGTTTCTTACTAAACGATTTATCAAGAATTGGTCCAGGCACAGCTAAAGAGATATGTGAAAAGGCGTTGATTGATCCTAGAAAAAAACCTGAAGATATGAGTATGCAAGATGCAGAAAAGTTAATGCATGCATTCAAAGATACAAAAATTATGGCTCCTACAACAGATTGTCTAAGTCCGATAGGAGAGGAATTATTAGAAAAAAGTCTGAAAAAAGAAATTAATGCAGAATTTTATGTTACTATAACTAGACCTATATTTGTTTATAGGGGAAATCCTTTTCAGATAGAAGTAGGATTAGCATATGGTGGAACACAAAGTAAGGAAGATCAAGTAACAATATTAAGATTTGCGAACAGGGTTCCATTATTATATCAACAAGGTGCCTGTGCATTTACAAAGTCTGTGGTTGGCACAAATTGGAAATCTTATGGCATACAGCAAAGTAATGGTTCAATACCGTCTGGTCCATTAACGATATTAATACACATGTGTTCAGTATGGGTTCCATTCACATCAGAATCTAAAGAAGCCCTTGCTCATTATCCAGAAATAATTAAAGAGATAAAGTTAGGATTACAAGAAGCCGGACGAAAATTACAATTATATGTAGCTAAAAAGCATAGGGTACAAAATCAGTTAGAAAGGGCTAATTTATTCGAGAGATACATGCCAGAAGTAGCTGATGCATTATCAAGATTAACAGGAGAAAATAAGGTATTGTTATTGGAACAATTAAAAGCAATGACAAATAAAGAAGAAATAAAACAACAAATATTCGAGATGGAATCATTAAAAGGAGATGCAGATGAAGAGGATGATAAATCAAGAAAGTCTGCATCAGATGATGATACGGATGATGAACTTCAGGAATCAGACGAGTAAAACATTACTAAAAAATATATTAGAATAAAAAATGGCACCAAAAACAAAAAAAGCAGTTAAAGAAGCTGAAGGAGAGAAAGAAGTACAGATGACATTCTCACAATCAAACACTTCTAAAGATGTTCATAAAACTGGAAATGTTAATGCATCGAATGCTGAGCGTAAGGCAGCTAATGGAAAGACTGGAACTCCTCGAGAGGAATTAATAAATTTAGGTAAGTCAGTAGTTTCAGATATTAAGAAAGGTGAAAATCCAAAAATAGAGTTAGCTGTCAGGGGACTTAGTAATGTTATTTATGATAAAGAATCTAAGACTTTAGGACTTGGAGATAAAACTGCTCAAAGATTCTTCTTCAATGCAGCTCATTCAAAGAAATTTTTGCAAACTATAGAAGTTGCAGCAATATGTAAAACTCTTCTTGATGTTCAAAAACACGCAAGTCTGCGAGATGTATTTTATATGGCAAAGCGTACTATTCCAAATACTAAAATAAATATTGTTGATGATCAAAAAGAGACTGATAAAGTTATTGAGGATATGGAATTAATCACGGGATTTTCAAGAGAAAACTTAAATGTAAATGCGAACAAAATGGGTTCAGTTGCAGGAAAAGTTGTAATTGAAGATATGGGTGATACTATTGATTGGTCTAAACTTGGTTCTGGAGGATGGTCTATTCCAAGTAATGTTGAAAATATTAAATTCAAGAAGGTTGATGCAAAATTTGTAATATACATGGAAAAGGCAGCTGTTTGGGAGCGTTTACATGAAGATAGATTCTGGGAAAAACAGAATTGTATAATCATGTCTTCTCAAGGACAGACAACCAGGGGAATAAGAAGGTTATTACAGAGACTATCTAAAGAACACAATTTACCCATACTTGTACTTACAGATGGAGATATATATGGATTTTATATTTATAGTGTAATTAAATTTGGAAGTATTGCACTTGCACACATGGCTGATGAGATGGCAATTCCAGATGTAAGATTCTTAGGAGTGTCAATGGATGATATTGTTAAATACGACTTAAAAAGACATTTCATTAAATTAACAGATCAGGACAGATCAAGAATTAAGCAGATGCAGGCTTATGAGTGGTTCGCAAAACACAAAGATTGGCAACGACAATTCAAAATGATGAAAGAATTCGATGCCAAAGTAGAAATCCAGTCCCTTTCGTCTAAAGGTATTAGTTTTATTTCTGAGAAATATCTTCCAGAAAAGATCAAAAACAAAGAATGGCTTGATTAAACACCCTTAACGGTATTTTTTATTCTATAGTAGGGACTAAACTTTAAATATGGGTTGTTATACTCATGGTGTATGGCTAAATCAAAATCTAAAAAAAAGAGTGTAACTAAAACTGTCAAAAGGAAAGCTCCTAAGACAACGAAGAAGAAGACTGGAACGTTAAAAGCACCGATACAAGTACCAGAGACAAGCGTTGATACAACGAATGCTCAGTCAACAGATGCATTGTTAAACAATCTTTCTGATGAAACTACAAATACTCAAACTAATACAACCACTACTGTAAGCAGTATCTCGAGTACTACTAAGGTAGAAACTGTTAGTTCAGCAACTCGAACAGCATGGCTAACAATTATAATCGTTGCGATAGTATTAGCATTAGGATTTATGCTATATGCATTGTTAGCGGCAGGAGTATTCTAATTAATTAATTTTTCTCTAATTTTTTTTAATATATTATTAAACATTCCAATACAAAAATTTTTAAATAATAAACCTTATATTGTGAATGTATGGGTAAATTGTTTAAGTTTGAAAAGAGGGACACTCCTGATAAGGGTAGTAAAGATATTCTAGTGGCTAAGGTAATGGTTGAGAATGAAGAAACATTCCACATGAAAAACCTTTACAAATTAATACATGATTGGCTTGATGAAGAAGGATTCAGAGATATTTATGGCGAGCGTGGAACTTCCGGAAATCCTGAAGTATTCTATCTAGAAAGAATTTTAGGAACAGGAGCTAAGGAACATAGAATTAGATGGCGTTGTGTTAAAGATCCGACAAATAGTGATTATTATAGATATTTTATTAAGATAGATTTCACAACTATTAACATGAAAAGTATAGAGATAATGCATCAAGGTTATAAGATGAAGACAGATCGTGGAGATTGCATAATAGATATAGAAGCATGGTTACAGTTAGATTACAAAGGCGAATGGGTTACACATCCAATACTAAAAAAAGTAGATAAATTATTTAGAAATAGAATATATAAGGAACAGATTGAAACTCACAAAGTCAACCTATACAAGACTGTATATAGATTACAAAACACTATTAAACAATACTTAAAATTAAAGACATTATACGAAATGCCAAAACCATTCCATCCAGAAAAAGGGATATAAGAGTTGCCTTTGGCAACCTTTATGTTTTTGGTGCAGCTTTTTGTAAAAAGGTGCAAACCTTTCCATCCAGAGAAGGAAATATAATTTTTTTATCAATTATTTTTTTATTCTAATTCTTTTTAATAACATTTTTATATCATTCTTTATTCTTCAGATTATGGATAATTTGGTTAAAGAATTAAGAAATATAGTTTCTAAAAAAGATGTCGGCGATGATTATTTATTAATGAATTCTAAATATGCTCCTTTGAAAATTAGTCAAGAAAATTTTCATGAAATCCGAAACATAACTTCTAATTCTGATTCCAAAATAATGTTTGTGGATGGAGGGAATAGTGTCTTGTTTGAAAGTGCAGAATTTTGTATAGGTATAATACGAGTAGGAAGTATAATTTATACTAATAATAAACGTTTGTCGCGCAATAAAGAAGAATTTTATATTTTTATACGTGAAGACAACGGAAAATTTATTGTAAAAACGTATCCAGACAAATCATTTAATAATATGATATTTAATCCCGATGATGAATTATTAAAAAACGGCATAGAAAAATGTGGTGTTAGCAGAATTGTTTCTATAATACGCAGATTCGCAGAATTAGAATATGCATATATACACAGCAAGGATGTAGATTTTATATTATTAGATGGAACAATGGAAGCGAGATATCCTTTAGAGGATAAATATTTAGATAAATTATTATTGACCAAAAAAGTTTGTGCGTTGAGCAAAACATGTACTTTAGTGACAAAAAACGGTTTAAGTATCACAAAAAAATTATTAGATTTAGGTAAAACTTCTTCATTAAATTCTTGGACTTATTACCCTATTGTTACAAACAACAATCCTAAACATTTAGCAGAATTATACTTCGTAAAATTAAACAAAAAATCCGATTATGTTTTTAGATTTGAAATACAAAAAGAGTTTGAAGGAGATATTCAAGAAATATTCTCTATTTTATACAAAAATTCTAATGATCCTATATTTTTAGGATATCCTTACGGCTTGATAGATATAGATCAATATGTTAGAGTTAGTGATGAAGAAACTAAAATGTTACAAACAAAATTTAGCACAAAACTCGGGAAAGAATGGAATGAATTTTCTAAACACTTAAACAGTACAAATGCACATTCTATACTAGACAATATAAGATTCTAAATAGTGTTCTAAACAAAATTTATAAATACTCTAACTCATGATTTGAGTATTAAGAGGTGTGTATGGCTCCGTTCGGTAACAAGTATGATATTATAACCATTGGTTCTGCAACTGTTGACGTATTTGTACATACAGATCCTACACAGTCGGAAGTATTAAGGATACATAAACATGTAGATATAGCATACCCGTTAGGTGCTAAAATACTTATTAAAGAATTAAAATTTTTCATAGGTGGTGGCGGAACAAACACTGCAGTAGCATTCTCAAGATTAGGACTAAAAACAGCATATCTAGGAAAAATTGGTAAAGATGATAATGGTAAAACAATTCTAGAATGTTTATTTAAAGAACATGTAACTTTTATAGGAGCATATGGTGATATTTCAGGATACTCAGTAATATTAGATTCAGTACATGATGATAGAACAATATTTACTTATAAGGGATGCAATGATGACCTGTCACGAAACGATATAGATTTTAAAAACATTGATTCTAAATGGATATATGCGTCATCAATGCTAAAGGAAAGTTTAATAACCCAAGAAAAAATTATACAATATGCCAAACGTAAAAATATCAGCGTAGCATACAATCCAAGCATATATTTAATAAATACTAACAAGAGCAAAATAAAAAGAATAATAAAAAATATAGAAATATTAATATTCAATAAAGAAGAAGCGCAGGCATTAGTATCAGATAATACTGATAACATATTCAACCTATTATTTGAAGTATCGAAGCTCGGTCCAAAAATTATAGTGATAACGGATGGACATAACGGTGCGCATTGTTATAATAGTTATGACGAGTATGTTTATAGCGCAAAACCCGCCAAAGTAAAAGTTGTAGAAACTACCGGAGCAGGAGACGCATTTGCTTCAGGATTTGTTGCTTCTATAATAATGGGTAAAGATATATCTTCCTCGTTAAAACTCGGAATGCTAAATGCAGAATCACTAATATCTGGATTAGGGGCTAAAACCAAATTGTTAGATACAAGAGCTTTTGTGATGGCAGAGCGCGATCATAGACAAGTATTACAGAAGAAATTATAAATAAATCTAACTAATAAATATAACTTTAATTAGGATTTGATTCTATGACAAAAATTATCATTTTTGATATGGACGGCGTTCTTATTGACAGTATGAAGTATCATATTAGCTCTTGGGGAAAGGCGTTTAAGGATCATAATGTTTCTATAACAAACGAAGAATTGGCACTTTGTGAAGGAATGAGTTATGAGCAGACTATAGAGTTGTTTGCAAAAAGGCATAATATAAAATTCACAGAAGCTCAAGAGCATGAAATATATTTAGAAAAGAAGAGATTATTAGCTAAAACGTTTAAAATAAAGATGTTCCCGCATGTTTTGAGAAATCTTAAACTATTTAAGTCTAAAGGTGTTAGAATGGCTGTAGTTACAGGCGCTAATAAGGAATTTTCTAACACCATCATAAAAAAATATTTCAGTGGATTATTCGAAGTTGTTGTTTCTGGTGATGATATTAAAAATGGAAAACCTTCTCCAGAACCATATCTTAAAGCCTTGAAGATGTTAAAACTGACTAAAAGTGATGTGAGTCAGAAAAATATTATTGTTATTGAAAACGCTCCTCTAGGAATAGAAAGTGCGATAAGATCAAAACTTAATGTACTCGCAATTGAAACAACTCTTGGAGAAAAATATCTGAAAGGCGCTAAAAAAATATTTAAAGATCACAAATCTCTTTTCAAGTACATAAATCAAATATTATACGAATAAATCCTTCTCAAATAGGAAACTATTTAAAATAATAGTTCATAATTATAGCTAAAGAGGTGTGTTATGAGAGTTAATACTAGTAAGCTAATGAAGAATGGTCGATCACTACTTCTTGCACACGATCAAGGATTAGAGCACGGTCCTGTGGATCTTAATTTGCAAAATGTTGATCCAAAATATATTTTCGATATTGCGTTAGAAGGAATGTACAATGGAGTAATAGTTCATTCTGGAATTGCTGAGAAATTCTATCACAGTTATTATAGAGATGTTCCTCTAGTTGTAAAAATTAATGGAAAAACCAGTCTAACAGATGCATCTTTAATTTCAAAACCTTTCTGTTCTGTTGATAGAGCTGTCAAAATTGGTGCAAGTGCCATCGGTTACAAGATGTCTGTAGGCAGTGTTACGGAACCAGAACAGTTCGAAACATTAGGAAAAGTAATCGAGCAATCTCACGATTATGGAATACCGGTAATTGCGTGGGTGTATCTCAATGGTCCAAAAATAACTAACGAACTTGATGTAAATCAATTAGCTTACGCTGCACGTATTGGTCAAGAACTTGGTGCAGATTTTATTAAGATAAAGTATCCTAATGATCCTGAAGCATTCAAATGGGTTGTAAAATGTGCTGGAAGATCAAAAGTTCTTGTTGCAGGTGGAAGTAAAACTGATGAACATTCCTTCTTTAAGAAAATTGACGAAGTTTTAAAAACAGGAGTCACAGGACTTGCTATAGGAAGAAATGTATGGCAACACGATAAACCTTACGCTATAAGCAAAGCTGCAAGAATGATGGTCCACGAAAATATGTCTGTAGATGATGCTTTAAAATTATTCGAAGATGAAGCACATAAGGAACATTTCAAGAAATAATTTATTTTATAATTATTATTTTTCTGGTCAAGCTCTTATGCACGTAATAATCTATAATTTTAACTACTTTGAGTCTCTTTGATAAATTTTCTTTCAATAATTTTTTATAATTAATAAAATCTGGCATCACAATAACAGCATTACCAGAAACATTTTTTAAAAATTTAGAATACAATTTGTTTAATTCTTCAGATTTTTTAGAACTAAGTCCATAAGGTAAATCCGTGACTATATTCTTTAATTTTTTTATTGTTGTGGAATCTTTTTTTATTATTTTATAATTTTTAGAATTAATTGTGTAGTGTTGTAAATTTGTTTTAGCATCGGAAATTATTTTTTTATCGATATCATAACCTTTAAATTTTAAATTCATCAAACCCGCTTCAGTTAATATACCGCATGCACCACAAAATGGATCAATAATAAATTCTTTAGGTTTAGGATTTAATATGTTAACAAGTCCTCGCGCCATCTTTGGATGCATCGCTGTTGGATGTAATACTGGCCTAAAGTGTGCTTTACGAGATTCAAAATCCTCAAAGTTTTCATAAATAAATCTGCATACTATCGCTGCATCTTCATGAATAAATATTTCTATTAATAAATCAGAATTTTCTAAATTAACCTTTGGAGTTACGTGTTTTTCTAAGCTTTTCCAAACAAATTTAGCATAGTATTTCTCATTACGTTGAGAATTTGATTCTAACCTTATACAAAAATTTTTTTTATAATTATTAATCCAAGGATATGCTTCGAGTGAAGATTCCAAATTGTTAATATTTGTGATATATGCTATCTCATAAACTTTTTTAGTGTATGCTAATCGTGAAATTTTATTAATATTTTCTGTTGGTATTGTACAGTATAATTGCTCATTAACAAGCGATGTACTTTCTAAACCAAGTAATGATTCTGCTTCAATCTTTGCTAATTCTAAGTTTTCCCCAGATAAAATTAATAGATGCATACAAACAATATAGGCATCAACTTTTTAAAGTTATTCATCGAATAAATATTATGCCTGATAGAAAACAAGGAAGACCATTAGGATCAAAAGTTAGACAGAATATTGTAGAGATATTATATTTCTATAAAAAATTACATGGTTATGAATTATACAAAGTATATATAGAGTTATATCCTCCTGTGACGATGAGATTAATATATTATCATTTAAAGAAGGGCGTATCCACAGGAGAGTTTAAAATCTATAAAATTGATAAAAAATCAGGTAAATATTCATGGGGTGGAACATCAGAAAATATTATTTATGAATTAGATAAGGGTGCTAATCCTATGATTGACTCGCACGTGAAACTTTATTTGGAAAAACATCAAAAAGTATAAGAAAAAAATAAAAACCTTATATAAAAAAATAAAATAAAAATTTTTCTACGTTTATTTAGATATCTTATACGATTTCTTGTGCCTTGATTTTACTTCTACTTGATTTGATTACTTCCTGTTCCTTTAAATCTTGTATTCTATCGTATACACTTTGTAGACTAACATATACTTTTTCGCTTCCTCTTACATCTCTTGTTCTCAAGTCGTAGAATGGTAATTCGCGCTTCTTTGATGCAAGACTTGTTTCCGAATCAGCTAGCATGTTTAATTCTCCTTCATCATCTTTTTCTTTAATTCTTATCAGAGTCTTTGCTACATATGCCCAATTTGCACCTTTGCTCTTAATTTTCTCTTCTTTGTAACCTGCTCTAGTATTTACTTGTACAATACCTTCTCCTGTTTTTTCTTCTTGAGATAGTGCTAGCTCGTATGATTCAACAAATTTACTTAGATCTTGTCTCAATCTATCTCTTCTTGCATAATTTGCAAAATTCTCTGCATTTAATGCACGTGAAGACTTTTGACTTCCCAAATCAATTGTTTTTGGTGTTGGTTCGGCAGACAAATCTCCGCTTAGAATGTATGTTATTGTTTGTTTAATATCCGGAATCATTATGCTTGCTAGCATAATTTCACAATGTTCGAGTAAAGTGTCTGTTGCTACATACCATTTATTTCCTTCTTTAACAACTCCTGTAATTGTATGTCCATTATTAACTAAAAAATGTGTGCCATTAATGTAATTTTCTATTCCTGTAACAGCTGTTTTGTATTGTGGTCTTTTAGTTGTTGCTTCAGATCTTACATTAAATGAAACATCTCCACGAACTATCTCTGTATCTACTGGCGCAGTTGGTATGTTAAATTCACTATACTCAGAAGCTCTTCTTAATGCATCTTCAAGTTTTTCTTTACTTAGGTCGTTATCTAATAATTCGACGCCTTGTTTTGCTCTCTCATAATCTCTTCGTTGTTCCTTTATATCTCCTTTAAATGTTCCAACATTCTGTACAACTTTATCCAATGTTACGCTTGCCATATTAATCCCTCGTATTTTTTTTTTAAATTGTTTTATATTTATTACACTATTTCTTATTTTTCCGAAAATATTTCGGAATCAAATAATGATAGTATTAGTATAGCTTCTTGGCATAATAAAATAACAATGTAGAAAATTCTAATAATTTAGGAAAAATATATAAATAATACATAATTATACTATTTTATGGATGGAATGATAGAATATTTATTTGAAGGTTCTGAATTAGACAAGGTAGATATAAAAATATTAAGCGCTTTAAGGGATAATGCACGCATTCCGCTAAAAGATTTAGCAACAAAATGTCGTGTAAGTAAACAAACCGCACTTTATAGAATAAATAAATTAGTTAAGGACAAGGTTATCAAAGGATTTCATGCATATATCGATTATCAAAAAATAGGATATGCGACATATTATATTTTTATACAAACACGATACATAGAAGATGAGACAGAATTTATCAAAGAATTAAGTCAAATCAACGGATGCATAATTATAATGAAATCTATTACACAATATAGTTATAACCTAAAAATAATCACTAAGGATTTATACAAGATGATGCTTGAGTTACAACAATTTTTCGTAAAGAAAAAGATAATAACTTCACATTTTATACTTCAAAGATTAGAAAAACCCGTAATTAGTGTAGAAATAGACGACAAAGACAAAAAAATATTGAATGAACTAAGCATCAATTGCAGATTAAGTGCGTTAGAACTATCTAAGATTACAGGGTTAACATACGATATTGTCCATAATAGACTAAAACATCTAATAAAAAATAAAGTGATAGAGAATTTTTTAACAGTAATAGATTTTGATAGGGAAGGATTCATGTATTATAGCGTGTTATTAAAATTTGCTGACGATAAATTTGATGATTTTTTAAAATTTAACTCTCAACTAAAACTTGATCCATTAGTTGTGCGTAGATTCGCATGCGTTGGAGAATTCAGTTATATGTTTGAGATAGTTGATAATAATTATGTTCATATAAATGAGAAATTGAATAAAGTCCGAAGTCAATTTCATGACATGATACGATATTCGCAAATAGTTCCGATACAGAATCATCATTTCTATAAGACGAGATTAGAATAGACTAGAATGGTTAGATTAATGTTTTAATTACGATTTTTCTGATACATTCCATATCATCTTAAAATGTTCTCGGTAACTGTCTGCAAGTTTTTTGTCAATAATTCTCACAGCAAATGGAAACTCTTCATCCCAGAACATTATTGCAATCCTATCGCTGTATACCCAATTTGATGCTGGAGATTTATATGTTGTTGGTATAAATCTTACCTCTGTATATTTCATTTTTTTCAGTTCTTTTGCTCTATTTTGCCCTTCACGAGTATTTAGTAAAATTGCTTTTAATTGTATTTTCTCTTTTTCTCTATTTTTATGAAATAAATTCACATATTGTCCCATTATTCTTTTGCCTGCCCCGGGTGCAGTATATGCTAACCACTCCTGTCGTTGATGTATTATGTCATTTAACATGGTCTTTATTCCTTCTTTTCCTTCCAGAATCTCTATTACAGGTCTTTTGCTCATGGGCTTGAATAGTGCTGCTAATTCTGGCATCATTAATCTTAGTGCTTCTTCTTTATCTTTTAACATATCTTGCAATTTCTCTGGTTCAGCAGCTCTGTAGTATCTTGTGTTATTTTTTATGATGTATGTTACGATGCCTTTATCGCATAGAGAATCTAGAATGGCATATAATGAACTTCTGTTTTGTTTACTTTTTTTAGCTATATCTGATACTATGGCTTCCTGTAATTGTAGTAATGTTAGATATATTTTTGATTCTTTGTCGTTGAGACCTACTTCCCTTAATTTATCTGAATCCATCTTTTTTATTAATAATTAGAATATATAAATATTGTTGTTTATTTAAAACAACAAAGATTTAAATAGTGATTTAGATACTACTCTTTCATGGTTAAATCTTTTAAGTCTAGAAATGTGGGAATAATAATATTCATTGTGATTATACTCGCTTGTATGGGCGCATTTGTATACTTGCTTTCAACAGGTATTGAAACAGATACAACAGGTCGGGTTGATACAACTGGTCACGTTGTACAAGAGATTCCTCAAGAATCTAAACAAATCATCAAGATCAGCGTCCTAGCTCCACTCACTGGTGTTAGGGCTGAAGCCGGTAACTATTTAAGACGTGGAGTGCTGCTTGCTCAAAAAGATATTAATGCTATCCCAAGAAATAAATATGTTTTTGAGTTAATCTTTGAAGATACGCAGTATGATCCACGTCAATCAGTTACTGCTTATACTAAAGTTAGAGATATTGATAACGTACATTATATTATTGGACCTTATGGTTCATCAGAAGTATTGGCTGTAGCACCTCTTGCTGAAAAAGATAAGATATTAACAATTATTCCAGCTGCCCAAGCCAGTGAAATTAGTCTAATGGGTGATTATATTTTCAGAACACAAATAAATGTCATGGAAGAAGCACCATTTTGGGCAGAATATTTATCAAAGAGAATCGACGAAAAATTATATATTATAGCTATAAATACCGACTATAGTGTTTCTTACTTAAAACCTTTTTTAGAGGTATATAATAAAACTAATGCTGTCGGTTCTATACAATATTTTGATAGTAAAGAATCAGATTTTAGAACTTATCTATTAAAGTTAAAAAAACTCAGTGCTAAACATTTATTTATATTAGGTTCTCCTAGAAATGTTGGGCAAATTATTAAACAATCTCGAGAATTAGGTTATAGTATGAATTATTATGGTCCGAGCCCTATGGAGGGTCAAGAACTAATACAAATAGCAGGTTATGTTAATGAATCAATAATATACCCTTATCCTTATGACGATAAATCACAAACAGATAGCATGCTATTATATAAACATAAATATACAAAAGAATATGATTCTGGTCCGGAAATGATATCGGCAAACGGTTATGATTCTCTCATGATACTTAGTTTATGCATTGAACGATATGGTGATTATGTCGACGATGTGAAAAATTGCATATATACAATTAAAAATTATACTGGTGCATCAGGAATACTAACATTTGATAAGAACGGCGATGTTACAAAACCATTAATTGTTAAGACTGTTAAGGGAGACAAGTTTGTTAAATATGATGATTGATTTGATTAGTTTTTATAGATTTTTTTAATATATAACTTTTTATATTTTTCTTTTCAAATAAGGAGAGAAATATTTTTTATATTTTTTCCTGATTGATGGTATTTTCCAATCTTCTTTCGTGATTGTTCCTCTACAATTTTTAAATCCACACTCACATTTAAAAGATTCATTCTCTGTTTCATTAAATGCATAATCAAAAGTTAATTCTTCGCCCTTTTTTACATCTTTGATTGCAACGAACTGTGTACTGTCTACAAATCCTATATTCGGTTCGCATGAATGATTGAAAACACCGGTTTCTTCTAACTCTTTTCTTGTTGTCGGCACAATAAAAAAATCATCAGCAATTTGTATTCCAACATGTCCCATAATCTTCCAATATTTTCTTATCTCTGATTTTTGAACAATTACTCCGCCTAATATCGCTATTAGCTCTCCTTTTTTTATTGGCGCAATCGCAAATACTCCTAATCCTTGTATCGGAGAATTTCTGCATTTGGCTTTTGGTGTAACCCATCTATGTGACCAAACTTTATGTAAATCTTCCATGCTAATTTAAAACGTTAATAATTTATAAATTTAGTGTCGAAATAAAATAACATTTTTAAATTCTCGTCATTCTCATTATGTTATGGTTGATAATACTAGCAAAACAGGTAACAAATTCTATGACGAATTACTTAGTTTTATGCAGCAGAAAGGTTTCATTTGGGGTCCTGAGCCAGAAATATATGGCGGACTTGCAGGATTTTATACTTACGCTCCTTTAGGAAAATTATTAAAGAATAATGTAGAGAATCAAATTAGAAAATTATATCAAAAGAATGGTTTCTGGGAAGTTGAATGTCCTACTGTAATGCAGAAGGAAGTGTGGCAGGCATCAGGACATTTAGGAGGATTTACAGATCCGGTAATTACATGTTCTAAGTGTAAAGGAAATTTTAGAGTAGATAATTTACTTAGCGAATTATTTCCTGAACAGAGTTTTGATCATAAGACAGATGATGAATTATTACATTTTATAGAACAAAATCATGTTAAATGTCCTAGCTGTAAATCGGAATTTGCTAAAACAATCAAGCGACACACTTTAATGATGAAAACAACTGTTGGTCTTGATGTAGAAGCATATAACAGACCAGAGACTGCAACAACAACATATCTTCCATTCTTGAGATATAACGAATTCTTTAGAAAAAAACTTCCTTATGCAGTATTTCAGATTGGTAAAGCATATCGTAACGAGATAAGTCCAAGACAGCATGTTTTAAGATGCAGAGAATTTACACAAGCCGAAGCACAAATATTCTTATTTAAAGAACAAAAAAATAATTTCGAAAAATATGATGACATAAAACATGAAAAAATGCCTTTATGGCCTTGGCAGTTCCAAGAACAAAATCATGAGCATAAACCTTTATCTGTGTATGAAGCAATGGAAAAAGGATATTTCAAAAATAAGGCTTACGCATGGGCTGTATATATGGCATACTCATTATTTAGACAGATAGGAATCCCTGAAGATAAGATAAGGTTAAGACAACATTTCCCTGATGAAAAGGCATTCTATGCGGAAGATGCGTGGGATATTGAAGTAAAACTTAACAGTTTCGGATGGTTCGAATTATGTGGTGTTCATGATAGAACAGATTATGACTTGACACAGCATGGAAAACATTCAGGCAAAGAATTAAAATTATTCAACGAAGAATCAACAGCAGCAGAAAAAACAGAAACACCAAATATTATAGAAATAGCATTCGGAACAGACAGACCAACATTCGCGCTACTTGATTTATTCTATAGAAGAATTGATGAAAAAGAAGGTAAAACAAAATTCTTAGTACCGTGGCATATGAGTCCAGTAAATGTAGCAGTATTTCCATTAATGAAAAAAGATGGACTTCCTGATGTAGCAAAGAAAATTTATGATGAATTACAAAAAGAATTTTCCGTACGATATGATATTTCAGGAAGCATAGGTAAAAGATATCTTCGTGAAGATGAGTCAGGAACACCATTTTGCATAACTGTTGACTATGATTCTATAGAAACAACTTCCGATAAACATGGAACTGTAACAATTAGAAATAGAGATACAGAAGAACAGAAAAGAATATCAATAACTCATGTTAGACATATAATAGAATCATTGATTAACCAAGAAAAAACATGGGATCAAATATAAGCTGTAAACATTTTATATTATTCTTAAGAAATACTTTAATAATTCTCTTGATTTAACTCAAAATATGCTCTTCCCTGTCTACATACTTTACATTTTTGTGGAGCTTCTTTACCCTCAAAAATATATCCACAATTCTTACACTTCCATCTAACAACGGTTTCTCTTCTAAAAACTTTTTTCTCATTAAAAGTTTTTAATAATTTTAAAAATCTTTTCTCATGCTCTGCTTCAATCTGTGACAATTCTTTAAAGAACTCAACAATATAAGGATATTTTTCATCACCTGCTATTTTTTCATATTGAGCATAGTAATACTCGTGATTTTTACGTTCAAGATCAGCACTATTACGTAAATTGTGCGCTGTATCTTTATCTTCTTTCATAAACTCTAGTATTATGCGTGCCTGTTCTCGCTCATTAGATGCTGTTTCAAAAAATATTTGAGCAATATGCTCATAACCTTCACCACGTGCAATTTGTCCAAACAGTTCATACTTAGTTCTAGAAGCACACTTTTTATTAAAAGCATCAACCAAACCTTGTTTTGTTGCAGAATTATCAAATTTTAATTTGACTTTATCATTAAAGTTTTGAACTAATGGAATATTATCTAAAAACGAACTCGTAGCTTTAACTTCCAGTAATCTACCTTCTTCAATCTCCTGTTCTCTTAATGTATCTATTGTTTTAGCTAAAGCGTCGATTTCTGCTATTGCACCAGTAATTTCACTTTTCCTAGATTTATCTAGTTTAGGATTAGTATCTAAAAGATTCTTTAAAGTACTTCTTCTTTTCTCGTAAATGTTTTTTAACTTTCTTAATGGCATAAATCACCTTAAATATTAATCATGAATGTCTTATTTAATTATCTTACATGCTACCTGGTCGCATACCTCTGCCTTTAGCATCCAGCTCGTAATTCTCTTGAATTTCTTGATCACGTAAATGGTCAATAGTTTTTAACAATATGTCTATCTCACATATTGCCCCATAAATCTGATGTTGTCTCGCAGGATCAAGTTTAGGGTTTCTCTCCAATAAACTAACAAGGTTAGCCTTGCGTTTTTCGTATAATGATTTTAACTGTTGTAATGCCATAGACTCACCAGAATAATTTAAGGGTTATCGCTTCTTTTTAACGTTTACTCTTTTAATATTCTTATTAATAAAATATTCCAGACAATCAAAGCCACAGAAGTGAGCCTTTTTACGAACACCTATCTTAGGATCTCCAAAGATTAAAACAGTACAATCTTCATTAACATTATTACCGCACGTACTGCACATTTTATCCTTAATTTTATAATATTCCTTTTTTTGCTCTATGAATTTTTGTAAACTACCACTCTTTAAATCTTTCTCAAACTCATAAATTTCTTCATCATTCAATTCATCTAAAAATTTAATAACTTTATTCATTTTTAATCTCTTATTAAATCAAGTATTTATCACACCTACATATTTTCTCTGTGTGTCTTTATATTTCTTAATATTGAGTTAGGGTCATGTATTATCTGAACATTCTTAATCATATCCATATAATATTTATCTTTACGGGTTAGACCATCATTAACTTCAAACTCGTTATGGCTCCAATTAATTATTTTTTTAGTTTTACCATGATGATCATCAACAAATATATTGCTAAACTTTGATCTTATCTCATCTAAATGATCGGTTATTAAGAACAATTCAATACTGTCCTTTGTAGATTTTAAGAATCCTATAGCCTTGCATTTTTTAAGAATATCTTCATACTTGAAACTGAATTTAAGCATAAATGTTAAATCTTCTTGATTCATACTAAAGATGATATTAAAAAATAGACTGTTAGCGTTATCAATCATAAACAATTTACGTTCAGCCTTGCCATTTCTTAGAATTACAGAGTATACTAATTCTGTGTTAATGTAATATATTGTCCTTGGTTTACCGCTACTTTTTTCTTCAGATTTCTCTTTACGAACAAGTCTATACGCTTCTAACAATTTTAATTGTTGTGTTATGTTTGATAAGCTCGTATTTGTTTTTAATGCTAAATCGCTAGGCGATTGTGGTGCTTCAGCTATTTCCTTGAGGATAAGCCATTTGTTATTTGAAAATATTTCAGGATTTATTTCTTCGTATGTTATGTTGTTCATGTTATTTTACAAGACATAGGAACTATATAAATTTTACGATTATTTAAAACTAAATTAACTTATTATATTAAGTTGTTATTAAAGTTATTAAGTTATTTATTTATTTGTGCTTTTTTTGTGCGAAAAATCCTAAAAAACATAATTTTTCAAGCTCAGAAAAATATCTTAGACTTTATTTTAGGCTTAAAAAAACACAACATTTTTATATATCTTCTTCACGTAACTAGTATTACAAAAGTGGGTATTAGTATAATGAAGATATTTTGTGTTAGAGATACTAGTGGGTTGCCCTTAAAGAGGTGGGTATGAATAAGTTAAAGGTACTCATGTTTGGATGGGAATTTCCACCATTTATGTCGGGCGGTCTTGGCACAGCATGTTATGGCTTAACCAAGGGTTTAACGAACAAGAATGTTGATGTAACTTTCGTCATTCCGCATGGGCCAGAAGATATGAAGGCAGAATTCGTTAAACTCTTAATCGCATCTAATCTTTCTAGATATAATCTTAAGATAAAACGTATTGATAGTTTGTTAAAACCTTATCTTACTGAAACGCAATATTCTACCAATTATGAACAATATATTGAAACATTAAAAACTAAATCTGAAAATTCTAAAGTATTATACGGTAGAAATATTTATGATGAAGTATATCGTTTATCAATGGCTGCAAAAGCTATAGCTATGACTGAAGAATTTGATGTTATACATTGTCATGATTGGATGGCTTTCCCGGCTGGTATTGAAGCAAAAAAGGCAACTGGAAAACCATTAATTGTTCAAGTGCATGCTACAGAATTTGATAGGACTGGAGGCAACAGCGTTAATCAGTATGTTTATGATATTGAAAGACAAGGAATGTTGCAAGCTGATAGAGTGATCGCGGTATCTTATTTTACTAAACAAAAAATTATGCAGCATTATGGTATTTCTGGAGATAAAATTGTTGTAGTTCATAATGCTGTAGATTTTACTGATGAACCTAATTTTAATGTTAAGAAGAATGAAAAAGTTGTGTTATATTTAGGACGATTAACATTACAAAAAGGTCCTGACTATTTTATTGAGGCTGCAAAAAAAGTTTTGGATTATGATCCTGAAGTGAAATTTATTGTAGTAGGTAATGGTGATATGGAAGCAAGACTTGTTGATAGAGTTGCGCAGTTAGGTATAGGTAGTAAAGTACTATTTGCTGGATGGGCTTCAGGACCAGATGTTGATAGAATGTACAAGCTCGCAGATTTGTACGTGATGCCTTCAGTAAGCGAGCCTTTTGGTATTACGCCTTTAGAAGCATTAAGAAATAATGTTCCTGTAATAATCTCTAAACAATCAGGCGTTAGTGAAGTCTTAAAGAACGCTCTTAAAGTAGATTTTTGGGATGTTGACGAATTAGCTAACAAGATACTAACAGTATTAAATTATCGAGGATTACATCATGAATTATTACATCATGGTGCAATAGAAGTTAGAACATTTAGTTGGAATGTTCCAGCACAAAAATGTATTGACATTTATAATTTAGTATTACACGAACACGCTCATGGTGAAAAAGCTCCGTGATTATTGTACAAATTTTATATAAGGTGAGTTAATTATGCCAAATGTATGTTTTTATTTTCAAGTACACCAACCTTACAGAATGAAGAGGTATTCGGTATTTAATATAGGCAATACTAGCGACTATTTTGATGAGCATAAAAATAAAGAAGTAATGCAGAAGGTTGCTAAAAAATGTTATTTACCAACAAATAAAGCAATACTTGATCTTATACACACTTACAAAAAGTCAGGCAGGCAATTTAAAGTCTCATATAGTATAACCGGTGTAGCGTTAGAACAATTTGAAAAGTATGCTCCAGAAGTCTTAGAATCATTCAAAAAATTAGCCGATACAGGATGTGTAGAATTCTTATCAGAAACATATTATCATTCGCTTTCTTATCTTTACTCTAAAGAAGAGTTTAAAGCGCAGATAGAATTGCATCGTAAAAAAATTAAAGAATTATTTGGTCAAGAACCTGTCGTCTTTAGAAATACTGAATTAATATTTAATAACGAATTAGCACATTTTGTTGAAAGTTTAGGATTTAAAGCAGTACTTGCTGAGGGCGCAGATCATATTTTAGATTGGCGTAGTCCGAATTATGTTTACAAAGCTAAAACAACTAAAAATTTAAAATTATTATTGAAAAATTACAAGTTAAGTGATGATATAGCTTTCAGATTCGGACAAAAGTCTTGGAAAGAATATCCCTTAACTGCGGAGAAATATGCTACTTGGTTAAATCAACATGCAGAGCATTCTGTTAATTTGTTTATGGATTATGAAACATTCGGTGAACATCAGTGGGAAGATACAGGAATATTTAATTTCTTAAGACATTTACCTCACGAATTATTTAAGAATCCTCACACGCATTTTGTATGGCCTTCAGAATTAGCACTTAATGAACCTGTAGCAGAGTTAGACATACATAATTTTGTATCATGGGCTGATATTGAGAGAGATTTAAGTGCTTGGATTGGTAATAACATGCAAAATTCTGCATTAACTGAACTTTATGCTCTAGAAAAAATGGTTAAAGAATTAAATAATAAAGTTTTATTAGAAGATTGGAGAAAACTTACCACTAGTGATCACTTTTATTACATGTGTACAAAATATTTTAATGATGGAGACGTACATAAATATTTCAACCCTTATGATACACCTTATGAATCATACATTAATTTTATGAATATACTTAATGACTTAATTTTAAGAATGAAAAAACATATTCAAGAAAAAAGCATAGTAATTGAATTAAAAGATAAATATCATGTTCAACATAGGATTACTGATCGACCGGCAAAAATGCTTAATGAAGTAATCCGTTAGATTACGATTAATTATTCAGAATTAAAATTAGAGGTGAGAGTGTGAAAAAGGAGAAAAGTGCGATCGAGAAACAAAAGAAATCCGTCGTTAAACCTGTAGCAAAAAAATATACACTTTTTGTTGAGGTAACACCTGACAAATATTTTGTGATGTGTGATGGAAGACAGATAAAGAATTATAGAGAATTAGCAGATATTCTACAAACAATAAACGATGATATGTTTAGTTACCATGTTAATGATACACGAAATGACTTTGCGAACTGGATAACTGATGTATTTAGAGAAGAGGATCTATCCAAGAAGATTCATAATTTAAGAAATAGACTAGATATGAGTATAGAATTGTATAGATATTTATTCGAGAAACTAGAAAAATTAAATAAAAAATAATTTAATCATAAATTTTATTTAAAGAGGTGATTTTGGTGATAAATGCTCCGCATGACAAAGAGTTTGTATTACATGATGGTAGTAGAATAAGAAATTTATTAGATTTAACCATAGCCTTAGAAAAGATTTCTGATGTAGCATTCTCGAAATTTGTTAATACTCAAAAAAATGATTTCTCTAACTGGATAGAATTTGTGTTATTAGATAAGAATTTAGCTGATAAGATAAGATATGTGTTATCAAAAAATACTACCGTAAATATTCTCAAAGATAGAATTAATGAAATAGCTGTTGAAGAGTCTATAATGAAGATGACTCGAAAAGAAGTGGAGATGGAAAGAACTCGAGAATCAACTAAAAAAGTTGTAATGTCTGAGTTGAGCAACACAGAAAAAAATCATGAACAATTAAAAGATGCTAAAAACAGAAAGAAATGGTTTCACGTATTTTCTAGGAAAAAATTATCTGATAAGAAATTATCTAGTATGGGTCATAATGAAGAAGACAAATATCGTCCAGAAAAAGGTTTAGGTAAAGAGATTGATGATGATTATCGTGAAAATATTTTATGGACTTTGTTATATTTTATATTAATAATATTGATCTTTGTACTATTACTTTATAAGTTATTGTCATAGGTGAATAAATGATTAATGCACTGGCTGATTATATGTTTGAAGTGTCATGGGAAGTATGTAATAAAGTTGGCGGAATATACACTGTGCTAACTTCTAAAGTAGAGCAGATGCAATCATATTATAAAAATTATTACTTAATCGGTCCCTACTTTGAAAATAATGCTCGTGTAGAACTTACAGAATCTCCTCCTCCAGCACAATTTAAACAAGTATTCGATGATTTAGCACGCGAAAATATTAAATGTCATTTTGGTACATGGGAAGATGTTAAGGGTAAGCCTAAGGTTATATTAATAGAATTTATGGGTGTTATCGATCAAAAAAATTATATTAAAGAAATGTTTTGGAACGATTATAAAATTGATTCTTTAAGAGGATACTGGGATTTTGAAGAACCATTGTTATGGTCTTATTGTACAGGAAAGCTCATCGGTTCCTTAAACGATAAATCATTAAGAGATAAAAAAGTTGTTGCACAATTTCATGAATGGTTATCGGCATGCGGTTTGTTGTACTTAAAAAAGAATTGCAAATCTGTAGGCACAATATTTACAACTCATGCTACTGTTCTAGGTAGAACTTTAGCTTCCAACGGCATCGATTTATATCATACTCTTAATAATATAGAACCGCTATCTGAAGCATACAGATTTACTGTAGAAGCTAAACATTTAACTGAAAAAGCTGCAGCTTTAAATGCTGACGTATTTACTACAGTATCGGAAATTACTGGTATAGAATCTGAACGATTTTTATCAAGAAAACCCGACATATTGTTGTTTAACGGTTTGGATATTGCACAATTCCCAAGCTTTGAAGATACATCAATAAAACATAGAGTATCACGAGATAAAATTAGAGAATTCCTAACATATTTTTATTTTCCTTACTACACTTTTGATATGGACAAAAACTTAATATTTTATACTATTGGACGTTACGAATATAAAAATAAAGGATATGATATTCTAATAAAGGCTTTGGGCAAACTTAATGAACAATTGAAAAAAGATTCTGGATCTAATGTTCATACAGTCACAGTGTTTTTCTGGATACCGATGGAGAATCATGGTTTAAAGATTGAACTCTTGGAAAATAAAAATTATTATATGCATATAAAAAATTATGTTAATAGTAATGGTGCAGAAATATTAACCAGAATGATTTATGATATGTTGGCAAAAAAAGATAATGCCGAGCAAGAATTAATTCATGACACTTTTAATACTCACTTAAAGAAAGATTTAATTGCTTTTGAACGTAAAGGCAATCCTCCATTTTCTACACATAACATTGACGAATTAAATAATGCACTTGTAATAGCCTTTAAACAAAATGGTTTGATGAATCGCAAGGAAGATATGGTTAAAGTAATAATTGAGCCAGTATATATGGATGGTAATGATGGATTCATTGATTTACCTTACTACGATGCGATTATAGGATGTCATTTAGGATTGTTTGCTAGTTACTATGAACCTTGGGGATACACTCCTTTAGAAAGCGTAGCATTGGGCGTTCCAGCTCTCACAACTGATTTAAGCGGATTTGGTGCATTCATTAAAAATCATGATGCTCGTAAGGATGGTGTTTATTTACTTGAACGATTAAATAAGTCTGAAGATAAAGTTGTTGATGATTTTGCTAATATCATGTTTAAATTTTCGAAATTTACACAGCAACAACGTATAGATGCAAAATTAAATGCTAAAAATTTTGCAAGTTTAGCAGATTGGAAGATATTTGCTGAAAATTATATCACTGCACACAATATGGCCTTAGCAAAAATAGGTAAATAAAATTCAAAAATACGCGACTAAGATTTATAAAAGAAATTATCAGGGGTAAAATTTATGGAATTACGTAAGGATTATATTTTGGATCGATATGTAATAATTGCAGAGCAACGTACATTAAGACCTGATAGCTTTAGGAGAGATGGTGTTATTCATCCAAACAATCTTTCTGACAATCAAATTGCATGTCATTTTTGTGCAGGAAATGAATATTTAACACCTAAAGAAAAAGGTAGATTTGGTAATCCTTGGATCATAAGATGGTTTGAGAATAAATTTCCAATCGTTGAACCTCTTGGTAAATATTTTATACAGACAGATAATAAATATTTTACATTCTCTGATGCTTATGGATATCATGAAGTTATTGCAGAAACTAATGATCATAATAAACAATTGTACGATTTTAATGAAGTAGAAATAAAAAACTTGTTGACAGTCTATAAGAATAGAATGCAGGAGTTATATTCTAAAGATCACATACAATATGTTCATCTATTTAAGAATCATGGTAAAGATGCAGGAACTTCTGTAAAACATTCACATAGTCAAATATTAGCATTAGCGCATATTCCTAGATTAGTAAGAGAAGAATTAACTGTTGTTAATACTTATCAAACCTGCCCACATTGTGAAATATTAAATATAGAGAATGCTTCTTATAGAAGATGTTTTGAGAATAATACTTTCGTGGCTTTTACTCCTTATGCCTCAAGATTTAATTATGAGATATGGATTTTCCCAAAAAAACATTATGCCTCACTTACAGAAATTAGTGATGACGCCCTTTTAGATTTAGCTTCTATTATGAAGAGAGTTTTGTCCAGATTAAAAGACTTGAATTGTTCATATAATTATTATCTGCATTGTACGCCTAAAGGTTATATGAATAATCCTGCGGCTAAAACTCTGCATTTCCATATAGAAATAACTCCAAGGATACAACTTTGGGGTGGTGTAGAACATGGCTCAGAAACCATTGTTAACCAGGTTAGTCCAGAAACAGCTGCAAGATTCTACAGGGGAGAACAGTAAGATAATTAATATAACCGTTAAGAGATAAGCAGCTAATTACTGTCACTTAATAGCTTTATATTTTCGCTTTGTGAAAATAAAATGTTAATAACACACAAGATAAAAAAATTAAAAGTTAGTAAAGATGTTAGTAATACTTTAGAGCGTGGTCTGTCATTATTTTTAGTTAGTAGACGCGGACATTATTTTGCATTATCTGCTAATCCTAAAGATGCTATAACAAATTTTACAGGATGGTTTAATGCGATAGGTTCAAGCGACGGATTTACACTCTACAAGACTGTTGATAACATATATATTGATAAAGATCCTACTGAGTTAATAAATAATTTCACAAACATTGAACGCAGATCTTCTGAAGTCATTGAGAATTTTGTTATAGCAAAAAATGGTTTGATATACAATGTATCATCGTACCACGGACTTATAAATATAGATTTAGACTTTAGAGGAATATATGATTCTGATGATAAGGGAAGAATCTATAAAATTTACAAATTGGAAGGCATGAACATATTACTTGTTGAATACACTAAATATAGAGATGAATCATTAAAGGAAATGGTTAAAAAATCTTATCTAGCAATTAAAGGCGCAAATTTTGGATACACTTTAAAAAACACGTGGTCTCACAAATATTATCACTATGATGCATACAGAAAGAACGATCCTGAGCGCTATGTGTATAATGCATTACAAGTGTTGTGCAAAAAAAATGTTAAATTATATTTCGGATTTAGTGATGATAAAGAAGAAGCAATATCTAAAGTTAATGATATAAGTGATAATGATGAAAAAATAGGAACGGTATATGATCATTATATTGAGAATGTTATTAAGACTAAGAGCGAAATACATAAAGTCACCGGTCCAGAAGTTGCAATGGCATATGCTAATTGTGTGCATGCTATTGATGGGTTATTAATGCATTTACAAGTAGATCATAAGAAAGTTACCGGATTATGGGCTGGACTTCCGTGGTTTCATCAATACTGGGCTAGAGACGAACTAATATCTATGCAAGCATTAATTCTAGAACATAGATACGAAAGTTCTAAGGAGATAATATTAAGATACTTGTCCGATATAAAAATTGATGGTAGATTATCTAATAGATATCCTTCAACAGAATTAGGCAACGCTGATGGTATAGGATGGCTATTTAAGAGAATATATGATTATATGATTATTTGCGAACAACGTAATAATTTTGATGTATACTTCACATTATATGATCTCAAATATATTAGAGAGAGGCTGCAGTTCACAATAAAATCTTTATTAAAGAATTATTCTAAGGAGGGATTATTAATTAATGGTAACCTGGAGACATGGATGGACACATACTTTAATGGTTCAGCATATAATACAGATTATCGTGAGGGTGCAAGGATAGAGATACAAACACTATTTTTAAACATGTTAAAATTAATGAATCTATTGAATAATTACTTAGCTAATAAGTTTGTTAAAAAACACGAAAAACTTGTAAGCATTACAGATAATCAGTATAACTATAAAAAATTAGAAGAAGATACAACAGAGATTGTACGTAACAAATTCTTTAAAGGAGTTAATGGCTTAAATGTATTAAACGACGGATATGATTGCACAATGAGTGAAATTGTTAGGCCTAACATATTCTTAGCCTATTATTTATATCCTGAATTAGTATCTCCTAAGGATTGGGAATCAACTTTTGACAATGCTCTAAGTAAACTTTGGTGCGAATGGGATATAGATACAGTAAAATGTGGTGGATTAAGCACTATAGATAAGAGCAACGGATTATATCAACCATATTATACAGGAATTGATAATAAAAGCTATCATCGCGGCGATAGTTGGTTCTGGATAAACAATCTTGCTGCTATAGCAATGTATAGATTAAATAAAGAAAAATATGATACTTATATACAAAAAATAATGCATGCATCAACACAAGACATACTGTACTGGGGATTTATTGGCTACGCTTCAGAATTAGCCTCTAGCGGATGGTTTAAATCCGGAGGATGTTTGTGTCAAACATGGAGTATTACTACATTCATAGAATTAATACACGAAATGTATATAGAATAAAAATATGGAATAAAATAAAAAATTTCTTCTTTAGATGATTTTCGCACGAATTAATTATGCTCTCCATCCTAGTTTGTTATGGTGTTCTTTATGCCAATGTTCTACACTTTGAAAGCTACTGGTTGTATCTGCTGTAGCGTCTGATAGTTTATGTATTTGCCATCCAAATAATATTAATAGTCCAAAGGGTATTAATACGTATATTGTTGGTAATCCAAACATGAACATTATGAAAGGGAATATTAAAGCAACTATTAATAATGTGAATGCTATAAATGCTCTAATAACTATATGTCTGCTATGTTTGATACTTCTATTGCTTGTTGCATTAGTAAATATTTCACTCAACGATTTTAACACTTTTTGGCTCTTGAATATTACATAAAACATTGTAATTATGATTAGTGCGATTGTTGCAAGATATGATGTGGTTATAATGGTCTGACTTACTTCGTTAATTGATAGTATGCTTGACAACTTGCGCCATCCAAATATTGTTAGTAAGATTATTAGTATTCCCATCATTGTGCCGAAAAAATTCTTTCTTAAATTTTGGCTATATTTATTATCTAGGTCTAATTCTTCCGATAATGATTTGATGTATCCTGCGTATCTATCCATCTTCTTTCTCCATCCATATGGTACGCTCTCGCTAGTTGGCTGATACAATCTGTCGCTATAGTTTAATGTTAATGACATCAAAACTGCTGTAATAAATATTATCGCTGCGCTTATACTCATTAAATCTATGCCTATATTGAAATTTTTACTCTGTTGAGCTATTAATAATGCAAATTCTCCTACGCTAAACATAGCCATACTGCTGAAAAACATTTTATCTCCCTTGAAATTTGCGAATAGATAAACTATTAGTCCAAAGGCGAACAGTCTTGTTAATATTACTGTTAGTACTAATACGAGTATTAACATGATGTTTACTTTTACTGATGCAAAATTTACTAATGTTCCTATTGCTATGAAAAACAAACTGCTGATTATTAGATTATATGGTGCGATTGCTTTTTCAAAACTCTTGGCTTCAGATAACGATGCTATAATACTTCCTGCTAGGAATGCTCCTGCTGCTGGGCTTAAATTTAAGTAGTATGCTAATCCGCTGAATCCTGCGCATAATGTTAATGCCAAGAATGTCATTACTTCTTCACTCATGTTATCTTTTAATATTGCTACTAATATTGGTTTAACAATTTTTACGAATAGCATATATACTACTATTAATGAACACATAGATATTACTAAATTTTGTGCAGTGTTAATCATTCCAGCATTCTTATCCATCATCCCAGAAAAGAATGTTAATATTAATACTGCCAAGATATCCTCAATTATTAATACAGCAATTAACAATGGTACCTCTTGTCTATTCATTAATTCTTTTTGTTCTAAAACTTTTACAATTACTACAGTACTGCTAAATGCTATTATTATGCCGATGAATAATGATGTTGGTACGCCTAATCCTAATAATAGTCCTACATTGAATCCTACAAATACAACTATTGCACTTTTTAGTACTCCGACAATTATAGCCTTTAATCCGATTTTTCTTAACTTGCTTAGATCAAATTCTAGGCCAATCATGAATAACATAAGGATTGCTCCGAAATCTATCATCATGTTAATCATATTAGTATCTTCTACTAATCCGAGCATGTGTGGTCCTATGAATGCACCTACTAATAATAATCCCATAAGCATGGGTTGTTTGAATTTTGATGCTAGTACTCCTCCTACTAGTGCAAAGAAGAATAGTATTCCTAATGTCATTAATTCTTGTTCCATTTTAATCTACTTTGTTCCAACGATTCTAATTGTTCCGTTAAATGTTTTTTACCGTCGATATTTATTGATATTTCAATTATCTAAAACTCTCATCAAATATACTCTTTTGTATACTAGAATATCTTTTAGTATGTTGTTATATTTAAATGTTATGGTTTATGCTTAAATAAGCACAAAATGTCTCTATTTTTGTTTATTTTCAGCATTAAGAACTCTTATTGAATAATGCGTCATCAATAAATAATCATATTTATAAATTTAGTATATCATTTTATGGACATGACAGAAAAGGTGGGATTATTTGAATGGATTAGAAAGACTTCGTTCCTAAATTTTTTTATGTCGTGGCTTATTTCTATATTCTTATTCGCAATAATATATTCATTATTGCCTTTTATTTTTTCGGAATTAACTTTTAATGGATTGAATATATCCTTTACATTTAATGGGTTGTTAGAATCATTATACTTGAGCTTTCTTACAGCTACGATATTCGGTGTTGTAAAAATTAATGCAAGTTCAACATTACAGATAGTAATATACATACAGTTGATACTTAGTGCGATACTAATATTAATACTAATTGATAAGCTATTACAAAAACATATTTTTCCTCACTATCATGTGCATCATACGCAAGATAGAAAAATTAATACCATGATACTAACAATGTCTATATTCAGAACAGATATCGATAGGATAAAATCCGAATTCAAATCTAAGACAAAACATGACGTAGATATTAAAGAAATTGAAGCTATAATTGACGGATTATATGTCACATTTTTGGATATCGACACAATGTTTAGTGTAAAGAATATTCACAAACATAAAATTAGTGATTCACAATACTTGATGGTGATAACAAATATTGAGGATTCATTAACTAAGTTAACAAAGTTCATAGATTTTCTTGAAGAACATAAAATTTCATGGAAGGATAAGAGTGTAGAGTTCTGGTTAAGATACATTTTAGAGACTGCTGACAAAATAACACTGCATTTTGATGATATAAAGATTAAGAACCCTAAATTAATCATAGCCATAGAGAATATTAAGGACTTAACGCAAGCAATAGAGAAAAAAATATAAATAAATACAATATCTTTACACTATTATAGAATAGTTATTAACGATTGTAGGTGATTATTATGGATGATAATTTATTAATTGTATGTAGAAGTTGTGGTAGAAAAGTCTTAATGCACAACATGAGAACCGATTCTAGTGGAGAAAATATGATATGTGTAGACTGTTATAAGCGTAATTCTTCATTAAAGGGTGCAACAGCTAGTGTCTCGGAAATTGCTGCTGAACATAAACCACCAGTTAAGAAGACTTCAGAAAAGACTGAAAAGATGGTTAGATATATCTGTACCAGCTGTCATTACAAGTTTTCCAGAAAATCTACGCAAGAAGTTTCTAAGTGTCCTTATTGTGGAAAAACAAATATTGTAGTTGACAAATCATTGGGTGCCGATAAGCTACTTAATGAAGCAATGGATAAAAGATTTGAGACTTGGTAATTTGAATTATTTTTCTTTTCTACCTTTATAGTATTTTTCTTCTATTAGCTTCCAAGTTTCCTTGTCTTCTTCAAAAAACCATTTTAGAAGTGCATGATGACTTCCTGTGACATTTTCAAGATATGACCTTTTAATACTCATCAATCCTCTTAATTTAAGAACGTTGTAACAGTATTTTAAAGCTCCTCCTTCTCCAGAATTTTTATATTCAAACATACTCCTAAACGTTTCTACTTTCTCTTCAGGACTCATTATTGAACTGTATCCAAGTTTTTCCTCAAACATATGCTGAACAGCATTTCTAATCTTTCTCTCATGAATATCATAATGTTTATCATCCCAATAATTCATTGATAAGTCCCATTCATGCACATGATGTTGTTCTTTAGTATCTAAAATAGTCGGATCTAACCATTTGAAGAATTCTAACGGACTGCTTTTTACGTAGTCCATATATGCCCTGCTGTGATTTAATAATCCTGCAAGGTTTGCCCTTTCACATAAGAATCCTGTTGCGCCGTTATGTTTGGGAGTTATTATACTTTTATATTCTGTTATTTGTTCTAGAAATTGAACTTTTTTCTCTCGAGGCATATCGAGATCATAACCTAGATTTTTCAAGACGTATGCTGCTGCGAGTCGAGCATTATCTTCTTTGAACCATATTACTCTTCCTCTTATATCTCTTTTGAAAGGTTCTTTTGCTATTGATTCTAATGTTGGATTGTTCATTTTTATAAGTTGTTCTACTATTTTTATATTTGAATGACAAATTCTTTGCTTTAAATACTTTACGAAATTTGTCACTATTAAGTGAGAATTATTCTTTTTCTTGTCCTGTAAATGCTGTCTGAACTCTGTTTTTTGGAGCAATGACTGTACGTCCATGCATAAATGGCACAAGGACTTTTGGTATTGTGACGCTACCATCTATATTCTGATTATTTTCTAAGATTGCAACCATTATTCTTGATGTTGCTAGTGCTGTGTCATTCAGTGTATGTAAAACTCGTTTATTTCCTTTTTTATCTACGCATCTAATATTTAATTTTCTTGCCTGATATTCTGTACAATTTGATAAAGACATTACTTCACCGTATTCGTTTGTTGTTGGTCTCCATACTTCTACATCTGCACTTCTATATTTCCAATCCGCTAAATCTCCTGTACAAAGTTCTATTACTCTATATGGTACTTCTAGTGCTTGTAATATTTTTTCCGAATTATTCAACAACTCATCATAATATTTTTCTGAATCCTCTGGACTGCAAAAAATGAATTGCTCTACTTTGTTAAATTGATGTGTTCTCCATAATCCTTTCTCATTTATACCGTGCGCTCCGATTTCTTTTCTAAAACACATAGAATATGAAAAATATTTTTTAGGCAATTCTGATTCTGGAATTGTATCATTAGTATGCATTGCAAGTATTGCTTGTTCAGACGTTCCTATTAAATTAAGATCTTCATCTTTTATAGAGTATACTGATTGTTCTATTGCTGTCTTATCCATAGATGCAAATATTGCTTTTTCATTCAACATTAATGGTGGTTCTATATACTCATAATTTTTATTTATCATAAAATCTATAGCAAATCTTATCAATGCCTGATTTAATAATGCTAATTCATTTTTTAAATAATAAAATCCTGTCCCAGAAACTTTTGCTGAAGCATCCCAATCTGCTATATCAAGACTTTCAGCTAATTCTATGTGTGTCTTTGGTGTAAAATCAAACTTTTTAATAGTTCCCCAACGTCTTAATTCAACATTTTCACCAGCATCTTTTCCTGAGGGTGTATTTTCATAAATGATATTTGGTATCTGAAGCATATTCTTATTGATTTTATCTTCTAAATGTAATATTTTTTCCTCTATCTTCTTAATTTTTTCAGGTATTTCTTTAACTTCTTGTAATACGTGAGTTATTTCCTTTTTTTCTTTCTTCAGTTTATTTATCTCTTCACTCAATACATTTCTTCGGTTTCTTAATGATTCAGACTCTCCTTTAATTATTTTTAGTTCTCTATCCCATTCTAGAATTTCATCTACAAATTTTATTTTTTCATCTTGAAACTTTCTTCTAATATTATCCTTTACACGTTCAGGATTTTCTCTAATGAGCTTTATATCAATCATAAACTGATAAATTGTGGTATATTTATAAATTTTTTTTAAATACTGTTCGATAATTTATCTGATAATGCTATTCGATAATAAGTCTATCAAAAGGGAAAAATATATAAATCAAAATACTAGTATTCTTATTGAAAGGGGTGTAGTATGGATAATGGTCCAGATTCTGATGATTACGAGCTCATGCCTAAACATGAGATTGACGATTTACGTAAGGAACTATCAATAATTAAGCGAGGTTCTTTAACTGATGGCGAAAAAGGTCGTGCATTAATAGATTCTATGGATAGACTTACAATATCGGTTAATAGATTGATAACTATTCTTGACGATGCACAGAAGGACATAATTGAAGAATATCAAGCTTCAAAACCTACAGAGAAATTAGATAAATTGTTAGAACAGAACGAGATGATTGCAAAAGCATTACTTGCTATTAACGACAATTTAACTGTTGCAAAAACTTCGATGCAAGGTGGTAATCAATCTATACAATCACCTATGATGAATAATGTGCAGATGAATCCTCCGTCAGTAAATAATATTAATAATAGGACTATGATGCCTCCTACGATGCAACCTAATAATGCTATTCCGTCGATGAATTTTAATCAGGGGCAATTTTCTCCGATGAATGATCTTCCTCCAATGGATCAGATGCCTCCATTAGATGGTCCTCCAACTTCAAGAAAAAAATTCTTAGGATTAATGTAAAATGATAAATCCTCGTCTAGATTTATATGCTCATTTAGTACTTAGTGCACAGAAAGATAGATTGTTAAATAAAATATTCAAGTCGAGTTCTGTATTGCCAACTGTTACTTCTGCTAGACCTATTCAAGAATTTAAACCCTTAATAAAAAATAAAATAGAAAAAACTATTGACGAGAAAGTGTCTCACATTCCTTTGCATTATCCTTTAAAGCCTGTATTTACTAAAACAAAAATTGTTGAAAAAATTGACGAGAAAGTTAAACGAATTATTGATGATCCTTTACTTCTTGAGTTGAGAAATGATTTGGAAAATGCTGAATTATTGTTGATAAAAGTAAAGTCTACAGACAAACATAATCCTAAGATTCCTATTTTACAAAGTACTATTCTTCGACTGAAAATGTTATTAGAACAAAAAAGTTATGTATAAAAAAATTCTTATAAGTCTCGTCCCATGACTGTCTTTCTACCATTAGCTTCTGCTCTTTTCATAGAGTCTTGTATCATCTGTTTTACTTTAGCATTTAATGTTTCTGTAAAATCTTGTGATACATTATATGTTCCAACCATTTCCTTAATTTTCGTCTTAACTATAACCCATTCATTCATGATATCACCTTTAGATTTTATTAGTTATATTGTATATAAATTTAATTATTTTGCTTTTTCCCAAAGAACTTCAAATATTTTTTCATTATCTTCATATAATGTTTTATCCTCGATTAATATGCTTATTATTTCTCCTTCTACTAATTTTATTATTGCTGTTTTGTTTGAGTACATGAACATCATGCTGTTTATATTCCATGATTTTATAGATCTTGTTTCTCTTAATTGTTTCTTGTCAGATTTTTTTAGATCTTTTGTTTCCTGCGAGTCTTCTTGTATTACTCTCGCTGTAATTCCATATTTGGCTCTGTTTATTATATAGTGTGGAAAGTCAAATCTCATTATGTCAAATATTTTTGATGTTGATATTACATCTGTATGTTTTTTCGTGTATAATATATCTTCCAACACTGTGTTGAATCCTTCTTTTCCTGTAAAAACTCTTACTTTTGGTTTATTTACTACGTATTCTTGCACTAACTTTAATTCTTTCATCACGTTTTGTATTTTGTTACGTTTTTCATCTAGTATTCCTAAAAGCTTTTCTGGTCCTGCTGCTTCAAAGTACTGTGTAGAATTTTTTTCTGAATTAGATATTATTCCTTTAGATATTAGTGATCGCAATATGTCGTATACTGTTGATCTGTTAAGAGTACTTCTTTCGGATATGGCTTGTGCTGTGGCTGAACCTAATTCTAGTGTTGTGAGATACACTTTTGTTTCTTTATCTGAGAATCCATAAAAATTAAGAGCATCAACGAGTGCTTGATTGGTCATGCTCTAATTTAATAATTTAGCTATATAAATATGTCGGTTTTTTAAACCAACAAACATTTAAATATAATATTCACTACATAGTGGTATATAAGAGATTTTTTATCTCTAAAAAAGAGGGGATTAACAATGAACAATACAATTACAAAAAATAAAGATTTAGAAAACGTAGTTAATAGAGAACTATTTGAAAATTATAAAATAAGAGAATCTGTCTCCAACTGTGCTGATAATGTAAGTTGCACAACCGCTCTTTTAGGCGGAGGAGCAACATTTTTAGGCTTAGCATCGTTAGCAGGATATTGTGCTTGGAATTTTTTGGCTGGTAACAGTTTCCCTTATGATGATTCAATTACTGGCACATATCTTCCTATGGCAATAATATCAGGCGGTCTTAGCGTACCTTTGGGATTAGTTGCTGGATATGCAACTGGTGCAGTTGGACATGCTCTAGGAACGGCTTATGGCGTTGTTAAGAATTCGATAACTCGCGGACCCATAACCACATATCGTGCTTTGAGAAACAAAAAACAAATTGAAGATGCAAAGATTTTATCTGTGTGTTAGTTTTATTTGTGTGTGAACCAGAATTTGTAAATTTCTTTTCCATTCTTTTTTTCTATTGCATCTAATCGACAGAATCCGAATCTTTCAAATTGTATCACTTCGTTAACTTTTAAATGCCTTATATTATGCTCTGCAACTCCACTAATGATTGTTGCATCAGTCATAAATATCTCTACATCTATATTTCCATACGCTGGTAGATAGTGCATTATTTTTCTGCCTTTATTTTTAAAATGTTCATATTCTTGACTATCAAAAGTATATATTTGCTCGTTTTTTCTAAAGTTTAAACAATCCATAAACCTGTATAAATCATTATCTTTCAATTCTTTTAAGTCGGATTTTAGTATTAAAAATTCTTTTTCTACTTCTAATTCTCTATGTCCTAATTCATCAATATCTGGGTGATATCTTAATTTTAATATTTGATGTGGTGCTCCTTCTATTGTTATTGTTTCATAATCATGCATCATGAAAAACCTTTTAGCTGTCTTATCCACTATTCTTTTGTTTTGTATTATCAAATCATCCCAAGTCATTGTACTTTCGGATTTATTCATTCCACTACTTAACACAAAATTTTTTATTGCCTCTGGAAGAAATCCTCTTCTTCTAAGAGCTACTATAGTTGTTAGTCTAGGATCATCCCATCCAATATACTCTCCGCTCTGAACTAATTCTCTTATTTTTCTGCCAGAACTTTCAACACCCACCATATTAAATCTGGCATATTCGTAGATGTTTGTTTGAGGTAATTCTAATATTTCTTGTATATATCTTTGTAATTCGTTACGCATCTCAAACTCTTTTCCACGTATGCGGTGAGTTAATTTGAAATATCCATCCATTATAGAATTTTGGAAATCATAATTAGGCCATATACGATATTTTGTTCCATGTCTTGCATGTGGCGTATCTATAATCCTAAATATAGTAGGATCACGCATTGTGCTATTTTGATGTTCTAAATCAATTTTTAGTCTAAGTATTGCTTTACCTTCAGGATATGTATTATACTCGTTCCAATATTTTAGATTTTCAGCAACAGTATGTGATCTGCACTTGCATGCTTGTCCTTCAGCTCTTGATTTTTTTATTTTTTCATCATCACAGAAACACATATACGCCTTATCGTTTTGTATTACTTTAAGAGCATACTCATAAAATAATTCCATATAATCAGAAGCATATTGTAACTCATCCCATTTAGCCCCTACCCAAGCTAAGTTATCTTGTATCACGTCGTAAAATTCTGCTTTTACAAGATTAGGATTTGTATCTTCAAATCTTAATACAAATTCTCCGCCATACTGTTTTGCTATTAGATAATTTACTAATGCAGATTTTGCATGTCCTATATGCGGATATTTTTCCGGTCCTGGCGGAAATCCCGTTTTTACCCTCTCTCCTGGTTTAATATTTAAGAATGCAAAAATATTTCTTTCTTCTCTTTCCTTCTTTTCTAACATTTCTGGAAATTGTTCTTCTAACTCATGCATTTGCACATCCAAAGGTAATTCGTTGATATGTTTTATAATTTCATTAACTTCTTTACTTACTGTTTTCATATCAGATTTTGCTTCCGGAAATTCTGCAATTATCTTTGCTATTACAGAACCAGGATTAGCTTTTCCATTGAATTTTACAGCATTAGCTAATGCATGCTTTCTGATACTTAATTGTAATTCACTGATATTCATATCATTCAAGATAAGAGAATAATTTATAAAGTTTGTTTATAATACCTTTTATTAAATTGTTAATAATTGGGCAAGTAGTAGAATGGTAATACGTTCCGTTCGCAACGGAAAGACCCCGGGTCCGATTCCCGGCTTGTCCATGTTATTTTATTGTAGAAATTCGGACAACTTTATGTTGTCCTTGATTACTTTCGATGTAACCTTTTGTAAAGGGTACGTGTGTTCGCAACGGAAAGACCCCGGGTTCGACTCTTGGGAAGCCCATAAATTTTTAAATTAATATTGTATTCTACCTATTTGATATGAATAATCACAATATTATTTTATTAGATAAAGTTTTCCCTATTGTAGAAGAAGCTGGAAATATTTTATTGAAGTATTATCGTAAGGATTTTTCTGTAGATTATAAGAGAGATAAATTTGATCCAGTAACTATTGCTGATAGAGAATCGGATGATTTTTTGAGAAGCGAGTTTAAAAAATTATTTCCAAAGGATGATATTCTATCTGAAGAAAATGGTGCTATACCTCCTAGCTACTCTGGAAGGGTGTGGATGATTGACCCTCTTGATGGAACAAAAGAATTTGTTGGTAATTCAGATTCGTTTTCAATAATAATTGGTTTATGTATTAATGGAGTTCCAGAATTTGGTTTGGTTTATGCCCCAACAGATAAAAGGCTGTGGTTTGCAGAGAAAGGAAAGGGAGCATATTATTTTCACAATGAGATAACTAAACGTTTATCTGTTAGTAAGATTGGTGTTCTATCTGATGCAATTCTTGTAACTAGAAATAACTTTAATAATAGTCGCGATCTTGATGTAGTTTCGGATAATCTTTTAGTAAAGAGCAAGATTCCAGAAGGAAGCAGCGGGATTAAGCTCGCGAGACTTGCAATGGGAGAGTTCGATATTCACGTAAATACTAATTATGCATCTAGTAAATGGGATGTTTGTGGACCACAAATACTATTAGAAGAAGCGGGCGGAAAACTAAGAACTCTTGACGATTTACCTATTGATTACACTGCATCAAGTAGCGTTCTTACAAGATCTTATTTTGCAACAAATAGTATTTTACACGATGTTGCAGCTAAAGAAATAGCTAAATTATTACCTCAAGTAAAATCATTTCCGAAATAGATTCTGAATAAATCACTTTTGTTGCGTTTTAATTTATATTTCTTGACACTTTTTAAGAAAACTATATAAATCCTTATTCACACGGAACGTTAATGACTCATTCGAAGAAAATAGTACTTAATGTTTTAGAAAAAATTATTTTATGGATGTTAATATTTATTCCTATAAGTGTATATTTCTCTTTTTTTACTGATAATCAAACAATGGCGTTTATTAGTTCAATACTTGCAATACTTCCTTTAGCGACAATCATAGGATATTGTACTAAGGAAATTGTTTTGCAAAGCAATCCTACTATCGGAGGACTTGTTAATGCAACATTTGGAAATATTATCGAATTAATGATTGCAATTATTGCCTTAAGTGAAGGACTTGTTATTGTTGTACAGGCATCAATCATAGGTAGTATTTTAGGAAATCTGTTATTATTAACAGGTCTTAGTATTCTCTTCGGTGGATTAAAGTATAAAGAACAACAATTCAATAAAAATTCTGTAGGTGTTTCTTCAACAATGTTGATTATCGCTGTTGCAGGACTTGCAATTCCTACGGTTTACTCACTAACATCCCATGCTGACCCTACCGAGATAGTAATATTAGGGAATGCTGTCGCAATAAGTAATGCTATATCCATAGTTTTGGCATTAACGTACATAGCAGGATTATCATTTTCATTATTTACTCATAAACATCTTTTTGATTCTAGTGATGAGATACAAGCAACGAAAGAAAAACCTACTTTAAGTAAAAAAACTGCTTTTATAATATTATTGATTGCAGTACTCTTTGTCGCTTTAGAATCGGAATTACTTGTAAATACTATAAAACATGCCGTAACTTCGCTTGGTATGACTGAAACTTTTATTGGTGTAATATTAATTGCAATTTTAACTAATGTGGCAGAAAAATCTACCGCTATACACTTTGCTCTAAAAAATGATATTGATACCGCTCTCGAGATAGGTCTTAGCAGCGCGATACAGATAGCGTTATTTGTCGTTCCGATACTAGTATTTATCAGTGCAATATTTAATTACGGGTTTTCGCTCGTATTTACCTTATTCGAAATATTATCCATGCTTCTGGCTGTAATGATTATAAATTATTTATCAGGTGATGGAAGATGTAATTGGCTTGAAGGGGTACAATTAATATCATTATATTTAATAATCGCCATAGCATTCTATTTCATATAAAATGAAAAAACTAATATTTGTAGTTCAAGAACATCATGCTACACGTTTACATTGGGATTTTCGTCTTGAATTAGATGGTGTTCTAAAATCTTGGGCCGTTCCAAAAGAGCCATCAGTTGAAGAAGGTGTAAAAAGACTTGCAATATTAGTAGATGATCATGCGCTTTCTTATGCAACATTTCATGGAGAAATAAAGGAAGGCTATGGTAAAGGTTCAGTAAAAATATGGGATAATGGCTTTTACGAGATGGAAAGTGTTCATGATAATAAATTCGTATTTGTCCTACATGGTAAGAAACTAAAAGGCAGATATACTTTATTAAAATTTCTTAAGGCTAAAAATGGATGGTTGTTCTTTAAGAATCAAGAGGATAAAGAGCAAACTTTAAAAACCTGACCTCACTCTAATTATTCGTAATAATGGGGGCTATTTATGGTTAAAGCATTAATATTTGATTTACAAGGTACATTAGTAGAAAATGGAGTATTTCCAAGTCCATTAAAACAGGTTAAATATATTCTACGAATCGATGCGCCATTTAGTGATTTTGTAATGCGTTTTGAAAAAGTTTTCATGACACAGACACATGCATCATTGAAAGATGCATTTGCTAAAGTATGTGAAGAATTTCATCTTGTTCCTAAAGACTATTTGATAGATAAATTAGTTGGCTTATGGAATAAAAATAAATTATTAACTAAACTTTATCCTGACACTTTATCTTCATTGGAAGAGTTAAAAGGTAAATATAAATTAATACTCGTGGCTAATATTGATTGCTTTAGTAAAGAAGTAATCGAACGGTATAAGTTTAAAGAATATTTTGATCTAATAATATTATCTTGTGATACTGGAACTTTAAAAAATGAAAAAGAATTCTATAATAATATTATTGACACATATAATTTAATGCCTGAAGATGTTGTAATGATCGGTGATAGTATAGATTCAGACATGGAAACAGCTAAAGCTATAGGTATCAAAGGCATACTTATCGATAGAAGAAATCGTAGAGAATATGATCCTAAGGTTTTAGAATTAACAGATTTACAGAAATATTTAGAATAATTAATTACGTCAAATATTTAGGTGATTTAATGAAAAAAGATGATTGTATATTCTGTAAAATCATCAAGGGAGAAATTCCTAGTTATAAGATATATGAAGATGAAAAAACATATGCATTTCTAGACATTAATCCGATGCATCCTGGTCACACATTATTGCTTCCTAAAGAACATCAAGAATATATTTTTGACGTTGATGACCCACTCTACTCTGAATTATTTAAGACTGCAAAAAAATTGTCTGTTAAATTAAAAGAAGTAACTCAAGCTAAAAAGATAGGTTTGGCTATTGAAGGAATTTCTGTTGACCATGTGCATTTACATCTTGTTCCTGTGAATAACGTTAATGATTTAGATCCTTGTCTAGCAAAAAAAGCTGACCCGAAAGTATTAGAAGACTTAGCTAAAAAATTAAGAAGCATGTAGATTCTATAAATAACCTTTATAAATAATCATTTGTTCTTAATTCATAGATAAATTTATATCCGTGTGGGTGTAACTCAGCTTGGTTTAGAGTGCGAGTCTCATAAGCTCGAAGTCGCGAGTTCAAATCTCGCCACCCACAGTAAAGTTTAATGATCGACCAAGCGATCAAATGCCGCGGTGGCACAATCTGGTACTGCGCTGGCCTTGAGAGCCAGTTCCGAAAGGTTTCCCAGTTCAAATCTGGGCCGCGGCGTATTATATTTATACCTTTATTTACTTATAGATAAATACTTAAATTAAATTATAGAATTATTTCTTTTTATCTCTCTTAATAACAAAGTAATATACTATTGCTCCTAAAATTCCTAATAGAACTATTACCAAAACCCACACTATTTTATCATTATCATCTTTATATTTTCTCTTTATAGAATCAACAAGCATTAATATCCAAAATACTAACGCAAGTATAGCTATGGCAGCTATAGCTAAAAAGAACAATACCATAATCAGAAACGTTCCTATTACCATACCTGCGACTTCCATATTTATTGAAAGCAATATGTTATTATAAAGTTTACTCAAATCAAAACCTTTAAAAAACACATTCAGATTCTAGTCGATGTGGGCCATTAGCGCAGCCTGGTAGCGCAGCAGACTCTTAATCTGTTGGTCGGGAGTTCAAATCTCCCATGGCCCGTCGCCTTTTACAAAAAGGCGAGTCAAAAGTGACGAACTCACGAACTGCGTGGGTTCATCTACTAATTCTACAGTCAAAGGTTTTGTGGATGACAAAATCGCTTATAATAAAATATATAAATCCGTAAATTGAAAAAGTATTATGAAGAGGATTATACTTTTAGGGATTTTCCTGATATTTGTTACAGGATGTTCAATAGTGAATAATTCATCTAATTCGACAATAATTACAAACAGTACACTATCAGGAACTCAAGAGTTGGTGTTTAATGAACAAGATCTTCAACAACTCGGGATAACAATCAACGGGACCGAGTGTCAAACAGAGGAATATGAAACTAGCGAGTATTCGCCGCTGATGCAGTATAGTGTCTGTAATTATAATATTAATAATTTGAATGATAGTCAAGTAATTGTTGAATTGAAGAAATTTACAAATTTTGAATCCCTGAATGGCACATATCAATATGATTCCCTACACTTGTATAGTGTTGAAGGACTTATAAGTGAGAATGATTATGGAGATCAAAGCAGATTTCGTGTTAATAATGTGAACGATTATGGAGGTAATATTAATAATGAGCCGAATGTTTATTATTATCATCTTTGGATTTGCAAAGATACATACTTAATTCACATTACTTCTAAAGGAAGCAAAGAAACCAAAGAGTATGTTGCAAAAATGGGACGACAGATTTTGTCAAAATTCGGATAAATATATTCTTACAGTCGGTATGTGTTCTACATTTTTAGAGTTATAAAAAAATTTAGAAAAATAATTCTTCTTTTGGTAGTCTTGTTTTTGGCTTTGGTGTGTCTGTTGCATATCCTATAGGCACTAAACATGTTGGCACTAGATTCTCAGGCAACTTTAATATTTTAGAATATTCTGTTGCATTAAATCCTTCCATAGGACATGAATCAAATCCTAAACTCTTTGCTCCGTTGATTGCGTTTCCTACTGCTAAGTATGTTTGTCTTTGAGCCCATGCTAAACTTTGTTCATCATTCATTCTTGTTGCTATTCCGTTTATCATTTCCATATATCCTTTCAAACTTTCATTTGTTGCGCCGTTCTTTATCAGATTCTTTTCAATAGTTTTTACTCTGGTTTGTACATCTTTATCTGCGCAGAATACTAAAAGGTGAGAACATGTTGTTATTTGAGGTTGATTCCATGATATTGGTGCAAGTTGTTCCTTTATTTTATGATCTTTTATTATTTTTATTTTCCATGGTTGAATATTTGCTGAGGAAGCACTAAGTCTTATTAACTCTAATAATTCGTCAACTTTATTTTGTGGGATTTGTTTTTCATCAAACGTTTTAGTAGCATATCTCTTCTGTACAATTTCCTTAAATTCCATTCATATCACCTGTGCTTGGAAAGCCACACTTCTTTATAAGACTTATGAATTTTTATCGACGGTAGTGAAATTTATTTATTATAATTTCACGACTGAATAACGTATAAATAATTATCTTTTCTCAATTCGTTCGAAACTATTTCGTACCGACGAAATATTTATAAAACAACTTTCAGTTCTAAGAATGTGCTCCTGTAGTGTAGACCGGTCAATCACTCTACCCTCTCACGGTAGAAACCCGGGTTCAAATCCCGGCGGGAGCATTCGTCCTCTCAGGACATTTGCATGGGACAATGTTCCCTAATTATATTGGCAAACTTTTGCGTCTATGCTGTTGTGTTCTAGCAGTCTGGATTCTTTTATTTGTAAATTAATCTGTGAGTTGTATGTTCCTTGCAGACCTAGTTCTTTGTGTTGATAATCTGCAAACGGAGTAATTTGTAATCTGTTTTGATTATTTTTAGTTATGTCTTCGATTGTTCCGTCTGGATTTATTCTTATACGGTTTGGTTCCAATCCATTCATTGAAGTTTGCAGGTCTATGCTCATTATGTGGTTTTTTTGTCTGTTAATTTCTATATGATACTCTGGAACGGGTTTCTTTGCATAGTATTCTTCAGTATTGTTTTGTCCGTTAAAGTATCCTGCAATATATGTTCCTGTTAGTCCTATTAATATTGCTCCGATTTTGAATGCTGAGTTTATTTTTTGTGTTTTCATTTTGTTTACCTCTTTTATTAATTATTTAATAGTAGTAACGTTAAACTTATATATTAATTTATGTTGTAAACATATTTACGACAATGATAAGCGAAAAACTAGAAAAATTAGGACTCACAAAAAACGAGGCGAGAATATATGTCTCGTTATTAGAAATAGGAGATGCACAAGTTGGTAAATTAAGCAAGAAGGCGCAAATAAACAGACCTGCGACATATGACGCGACAGAAAGATTGATTGAAAAAGGCGTGATAAGTTATGCTATATCTGCAAATAGAAAAATATTCAGAGCGACAGACCCAAAAATATTCCTTAATCAGATAAAGGAAAAAGAAGAAGCCGCAAATGAGATATTGCCGGAACTTTCTGGATTATACAATTCTACCAAACAAGTAGAAGAATCCCAAACATATGTTGGAAAAAAAGGAATAAAATCCATACTTAATGATATTTTGCTGTATAAAGAATACATAGCATATGGCTCTTCGGGAAAATTTATGGAAATAATGAAACACGATTTTATTGCTTTTCAGAACAGAAAAAAGGAATTGGATATTAAATCAAAGGTAATACCGACTGAATCAACAAAACAAAAAGATGATTTAAGGAAAGTAGCATATGCCGAAATCAAATATTTGCCTGATTCGTATTCAATACCGATAACAATGATTATTTATGGCAAAAAAGTTGCCATATTAAGTTGGGGAGAGACGCCAATGGCTACGTTAATAACGAGCAAATCTGTGTCCAATTCATTCAAAACATATTTTGAATTGCTGTGGAACATTGCCAAAAAATAAGTTTTTTCTAAAGAAAAATAAAGATAACCATTAATCTGCTGGAGCATTAACTTTTTTTAACAAATTATCTTGGAAACATTTTTAAAGTATATTTGCCATTAAACATTTAGGTGATAGTTTATGGTTGATAAGAGGGAAGCTAGAGAACTTTTGAACGGATTTTTAGGAGAGTATAACATTGTTAGTCGTCATCTAAAAATGTTAGAAATAGATTTTAAAAGTGAAGATAGAGAAATACAAAATCTGTGGGGACTTTGTTTAAGTTGTATAACTAGTGAAGATTATGGTGAGTGTAAAACTAATTTAGAAAAAATAAGAGAAATATATGTAGGTCTAAAAACGAAATATCCTAGATTAAAAACTGATAAATATTTTCCAACTCCTGAGAAACGCTTGAATGGATTAATCGCGTATCTTTCTTAGATATTTATGTTTCACGTAGAGATTAAGGTTGGAAAGAGTAGGATTCATGGCGCTGGTGTATTTGCTAATGAAGATATTTCTAAGGGAGAATTGGTTTATACTCCTAATCATGATCTTGATGTATGGCTTTCTGTAAAAGAATTTGACATTCTTACGGATAAGTATAAAGAATTCTTTAAACACTATGGTTATTTAGATAAAAACAAGAATATGTGGCATTTATCGCATGACGATATTAGATTCTGTAATCATTCTAAGAATCCTAATATTTATGCAAAATCTTTTGGAAAAATATTTGCCAAAACAGATATAAAAAAAGGAGATGAATTGTTGCAAGATTATTCTGATTTTGAAGTTCTTCGTGAAGGTTTGTAGTCTATAAATTATTGAATATAACGATAAATTTATAAATAGATGTCACTCTCTAGTAATAACATATTTAGGGGTTTTTATGGTCGACAATAGTACACTATTAAAGAATCTTGAACAGTTTCAAAGAGATACACAAGTAGCTGGTGCTATATTAAAAAAATCCGTAGATTTCTATAAAGATACACGTTTTAAAGGAATAGACCATATGCTAGAATCTGGTTCTATGAATGGAAATGCTGCTAAAATAATGAATGGAAGTGTGGATGTATTAAGAAAAAAGCTTATAACATTTGCAGAAATATATCATATAGCAGAATCACAGTTTAGTTTCCCTAGAGCTGACATTGTACTTGAAGGAATGGGTAATCTTAGAAAATTTGAACAACATTTAGATAGCTTACATCCAGATATATCACAATTTCTTGTTGAGAGAGCAGCTATAGAAGCATACGGCTTAAGCTATCCGTTAAGATTTCTTCCACAAGAATTTTTTGAACAACTAAAACACAGTATTGCTAAAGTAGATGTAACAGAAACATTTAAAGAAAAATATATAGAAGCTGCACATCTTGTCAAAAATCATACACAATCTGCCGCAATTGGAAATACTATTCCATTAAATCTATCCGTAGGAGATCCTGTGTTTGCTTATGCTTTAATAGATGCATCTTCAAAGGCTGCAATTTTAAGAGAGTATCCTTTATTCCATTTTTTCACAGGATATGTTGGAGCTTATTATCCTTCATCAGAATTAAATTTAGATGCATTAGAAAAAATCTTAGATTCTGAAGCATATATTGATAACGATACTTATGGTCGTAGAGAAACTATTGTAAAATTAAAATCTGGTTCAGATCAGAGCCGTATTCGTGCAAGAATTAGTACTGATGGCAAATCAATAACTGCAAAATATCTTGCAATAGGTGTTTATGGAGAAAAAATAGATGTTGTGCTAAAATGGGTTGACGGACACCTTAATCCACAGATTGGATTACAACATTTAGATGTATCTCTTCCAAAAAATAGAATTGCAGATGCTGGAATAGAAATAAAAACCTATGGTGATGGTTCAAAAAAGATGTTCCTAGGTGGAAAGGAAGCAGATAAAAAAACAACTGATGATTCAATTAGATGGCTAACTGATGGATCTGGACACTTCGTAAATCAATTTATGATAACTGAAAATGGAACATCAAGATTGAATACAGCAGGTATTGGCGGAGAAGCGTTATTGCATCTTTCTAATTTTATTAGTAGAAACTATTCCAGAATACTAGAAGCAGCTTATAAGAAATAAATATTTTGCGATATTATATTTATGCTTTGAATGAATTCTTTCCAAGAGTATTGAGAACACATATGTGTTGTAAATCTCTAAAATGTTCATTATAATCAAGACAGTATCCAACGACAAATTCGTTTGGTATAGAAAATCCACAATAATCTGGAACAAAACCATTACTGTGATTAATTCGTTTAATTAATAGGCTAATTACCTTTAATGATTTAGGATTGTGCTTCGATATTATTTCCTTCAATGCAACTATCGTTTTTCCAGTATCGATTATGTCCTCAACGAGAAGTATATGTTTATCTTTGAGACTTTCTAATTGTTTATGATCTGTAGATACATTTACTGAACCACTTGTCTGTGTATTGATGTAGCTTGAAGCTTTGATGAAGTCATGTGTTATAGGAATGCTTTTCTGACCATATCTGCTATTTAACGTGTGTAAACTATTTGTTAAATCAGCAAAAATCTTTTCTCCACCTTTCAATACACACACTAAATGTATACTTTTATCTTGATAATCTTCGTGAATTTCTTGAGCAAGTTTTTCAATACGATCTTTTATAAGACCTCTTGGAATCATTACATTACTTAAATATTCACGATAATGTGTTGGAACGCTTAATTGTTCAATTGAATAATTATTGTTATTGTCTGGAATAATTATAGGTTTAGACGCCATACATTTAGAGAATATTATGTCTATAAAAAATTATCGATATGTTCTAGCTGCCGCATATTTATAGTAAAGAATATTTTATTTGTATTCTGTGTTGACATATATGAGTTTCTGGATGTAATCCTAAATCATCAGCAATTCTATCCATTGCTTCTTTAACCATGCTTTGTTTATTTTTATCTTGAGCTATTTGCTCTACAGGTATTCCTAAATATATTCCTTTAGTACTTCTATATATTTCTGCCATGAATCCTTCTGCTCTTAATATTGTTCTTAAGTGATCGTAAGGTTCTATATCATCCATTCTTAATCCTCCAAGTATACTTTTTGAAACCAATGCTGTTTTATATATTTTTCGAGAAAATTTATAAGATGTTATCTATCTCATATACTATGCCGGCGTGGCACAATCTGGTACTGCGATGGTCTCGAATGGCGAAATGCTATTTCGAAACTTTTGGTCTTTCGCCCAAAAGAACCATTTCCGAAAGGTTTCCCAGTTCAAATCTGGGCGTCGGCGTTATACTTTCATTTTAGCAACCTTTTTAAAAGCATTATTATTGATAATTTCATGGATAGTTATGGGGGTTTTGAAGAACGTAAACGTATTCTATTAGAAGAATTTAAATCAATTGATGGTGCAGTTGTTCTCCAGAAAGATACTTCAAATCTGTTTAGGCACAGAGATGTTAATGCAAAAAAGATTAATGTAAAAAATTTTAATCACGTTCTTAATATTGACTCAAAAAATCTTATAGCAGATGTAGAAGGAATGACAACGTACGAAGAATTAGTAGAAGAGACACTAAAATATAGTTTAATGCCGACTGTCGTTCCACAATTAAAATCCATAACTATTGGAGGAGCAACAACTGGTGGAGGGATTGAATCTTCATCATTCAAATACGGCTTAGTTCATGAAACAATAGAAGAATTAGAACTATTACTTGGCGATGGAAGAATAGTCGTATGCACTAGAACTAATAAATATAAAGATTTATTTTATGGATTTCCGAACTCTTACGGAACATTTGGATATGTATTAAGATTAAAAGTCAAACTTGTAAAAACACTTCCTTACGTGAAGTTAACACACACTAAATATGATAATTCTAAATCTTATTTTGATGCTGTGAATTCTAATTGTAAAAAATATAGAAAATCAAAAGATTTGACATTTGTAGATGGATCTATATTTAGTGAAAATGAAATGTATCTAACTATTGGAGAATGCGTTAGCTCTGCTCCTTATGTTAGTGATTATACTTATATGAATATCTATTATAAATCGATAAAAACAAAAACTACTGATTATTTAACAATAAAAGATTATATCTGGAGATGGGATACTGACTGGTTCTGGTGTTCATCAAGTTTTGGAGTGCAAAATAAAATTGTAAGATTTTTAGTTGGTAAGAAATTTTTGAAATCTACAACTTATTGGAAAATACGTGCATTTGCAGGAAAAACTAAAATATTAGAAAAGATAGATGCATTTTTTGGAATAAAAAAAGAATCAGTTATACAAGATGTAGAAATTCCTATAGCAAACGCTCCAGAATTTTTGGATTTTTTTCAAAAAGAGATAGGAATAGCTCCTGTATGGATGTGCCCAACACAACCGCTTAACGGTAAAGCGAAATACGATTTATACGTGATGAAACCAGAAATATTATATATTAATTTTGGATTCTGGGATGTAGTAAAAACAGGTAAAGAAGACGGATACTTAAACAAGAAAGTAGAATTTATCGTAGAGAAACTCCGCGGAAAAAAATCTTTATATTCAACAGCGTATTACGATGAGAAAAAATTTTGGGAGTTATATAATAAAAAGACTTACGATAAACTAAAGAAAAAATATGATGCTAATTACAGATTTAAAAATTTGTATGATAAATGTGTTTTGAGAAAATAACTCTGAACTCAGATATTATTCAAAATATAAGAAATAAAAATATAAAAAATAAATGCGAGGTATTTATTATGAAAGAAAAAATACAGAAATTGTTGAATCATGCAGGAGTCGTAATTGATGGTCCTAATACGTGGGACATACATGTACATAATCCTAATTTATACTCTAGAATTTTGTCACAAGGTACTTTAGGACTTGGAGAAGCATATATGGACGGTTGGTGGGATGTAAAAGATTTAGACCAATTCTTCTACAAAGTATTAGATGCTGAATTAGATAAACATGTTTCAAAAACAATAATTGTGGCTGGAGCAATAAAATCGTTATTGTTTAATCAACAAACAAAATCTAAATCTAAAGTTGTAGCACAGGAACATTACGATTTAGGAAACGAATTGTACACAAGAATGCTTGACAAAAATATGCAGTACACTTGTGGATATTGGAAGAATGCAAAAACATTAGATCAAGCACAAGTTGCAAAATTAAGATTAGTATGTGAAAAACTTCAGTTAAAAAAAGGAATGAGAGTTCTTGAATTAGGAGGAGGATTCGGAGGACTTGCAAGATTCATGGCAAAAGAATACGGTTGTGAAGTTGTAAGTTACAATATTAGTAAAGAACAGATTGCTTATTCTAGAGAATGGTGTAAAGGTTTACCTGTAACGTTCATAGAAGCAGATTATCGTGAAGCTCACGGACAGTTTGATCGTATAGTATCTGTAGGATTATGTGAACATATAGGTTACAAGAACTATCGAGCATTTATGGAGCTTGCAAACAAATGTTTGAAGGATCATGGATTATTCTTATTGCATACTATTGCCGGAAATAAGTCTGTAGTTGTTACAGAACCGTGGACTGCTAAGTATATATTCCCTAATTCGATGTTGCCATCAGCAAAACAGCTTACAGCAGCAGCTGAAGGACTTTTTACTCTTGAAGACTGGCACAATTTTGGTGCTGATTATGATAAAACATTGATGGGATGGCATGCAAACTTTGAAAGAACATGGCATGAACTAAAAGGAACAAAACCGATATATGATGATAGATTTTATCGTATGTGGCGATACTATCTTTTAAGTTGCGCTGGTTCGTTTAGATGTAGAAATATACAATTATATCAGATAGTATTCTCAAAGAAAGGTATTAAGGGCGGATATACTAGCGTGAGATAATTATTTTACTTTATTTTTTTATTTTAAATTCTGCAACTATCGGTAAATGATCTGAGATTTTTAACTCTTCTAGAACGTAACTATTTACTACCTCAAATTCAGGACTGTAAAATACATAATCTAACCTTTTTTTAGGGGCCCATGATGGAAATGTTTGCGGTGTTTCTATCCTTTTTAATCTAGTCTCTTTTAATATATCTAATTCTTTTTCGTTATGTGTATTCAAGTCTCCCGTAAATATTACTAGTCCAGGAGTTTCATTAATTATTCTAACAATATGTCTTAATTCTTTTACTCTGCTAATGTGTCCTAAAGCTAATTGTGTAGTCATCACGTTAACTTCTGTATCGCCGAATTTTAATTTACTAACGCTTAAATATCTATTTTCTCCATTAGTCTCTAGCTTAATATTTTTAGCTTCTATCAAATCGTATTTTGTTAATATCCCATTACCTTGATTAAATAATTTACCAAGACTGTGTACTGGGAAAAATGTATTTCTCTTAAGATTAGTTAGTTGAGACATTATATTAAGATAATTCTTATGCTTAGTTCTATAACTTCCACCATCAATCTCTGTGAATGTGGCTATATCAATATCATCTTTATTAATTAATTCAGAAATTTTCCATATAGCATTAATATTATGCGGTATAATATATTTCCACCAAGAAAAAGCATATTCCCAATAACCTTGAGTTATAGACGCACAATACTCTATATTAAAGCTCACCACTTTTATCGAATCAGACATAAACATAAAACTCATCGAAGATATTAATAAAGTTTACTAAAAGCAAAGCAATTAACAAAAAAGTTATAAATTATGATACTAATTTAATATTATGCCTCACATTCACGAAAAAATAGATTTCTGTGTAGAAGTTTTTGTTGTTTATAAAAATAAGGTTCTCTTACGAAAGCATGATAAATATCATATATGGCTGAGCGTCGGAGGTCATATCGAACTAGATGAAGATCCAAATCAGGCGGCAATACGTGAAGTTAAAGAAGAAGTAGGATTAGATGTTGAATTGTACTTTAATCATAATCATCCCTTATGGAAATATGCGAATTATAAAGAACTTATACCGCCAATATTCATGAATAGACACAGAATAAATGAGAATCATGAACATGTTACACTCACATTTTTTGCTAAAGCGAAAACAGATGAACTTGTTCTGTCAGAAACTGAAAAAACAGAAAACTGTAAATGGTTTACTAGTGAGGAATTAGAATCTGCAAAAGATATTAAAGAAGATATAAAATTCTATGCTTTGAAAGCATTAGAGACGTTAATAGAAAATTAAAATCACAAAAATGTGAATCAATTAAACTTTAAAGAATTGTTCTTAAATAAAAAATTTAGAATCAGTATTTATTCATCAATCATTTCGATTTCAATGTTCAATCCTTCTGGAATTGGAACCTTCATGACTAATCTCAATGCTCTTTCATCAATGCCTAAGTCAATTAATCTTTTATGAACTCGCATTTCAAATCTGTCCCAAGTTGCTGTACCGTTACCGCATGGACCTTTTCTAGTAGTTATCTTTAACTTTTTAGTAGGAAGAGGTATTGGTCCTTTAATTACTACGCCAGTCTTTGAAGCGACATCTTTGATATACTCACATGTCTGATTAATCTTATTGATGTCGGTGCTTGCTAATTTGATTCTTGCCTTCTGCATTGTTTACTCCAATGGTGAACAGTTAGTTCATCATATCATAATAATAAAAAAATTATAAAAATAATATTTACATTTGTTTCTTGACAACTTCAATACACATACCAGCTGCTACTGTTGAACCAGAATCTCTGATTGCAAATCTTGACATTTGTGGTATTGTCTTGTGAGTTTCAATTACTAATGGTTGTACTGGCTTGAACTTTACAATTGCTGCGTCTCCATTCTTGATAAAGTCTGGATGCTCCTTCAATGTTTCACCAGTCATAGGATTTAATTGTTTAACAATCTCCAAAACTGTACATGCAACCTGTGCTGTATGTATGTGAAATACTGGAGTATAACCTACAGTTATTACACTTGGATGATTTAAAACAACAATCTGTGCTGTGAATTCTGTTGCTACAGTTGGAACATCAGTAGCATGACCAATAACATCTCCTCTTGCAACATCTTTCTTACCAAATCCTCTGATTGATAATCCGACATTGTCACCAGGACCTGCTTCTGGCATCTGCTCGTGATGCATCTCGACAGTCTTTACATCTCCAGGAACTCCTTTACCTTCTCTTCCTGGAACTGCTACAACCTTATCGTTAACCTTAATTACACCAGTTTCAACTCTACCTACTGGGACTACACCAATACCTGTGATGTTATATACATCTTGGATTGGTAATCTCAATGGTAAATCAGTTGGTTTCTGTGGAACAGCTAAATTGTTAATTGCTTCTAATAATGTTGGTCCAGTATACCATGGCATCTTATCGGATTTTTTTACAATATTTTCTCCAGGTAATGATGCAATAGCTATAAACTGTACATTTTCAACTTTCCAACCGGAAGTCTTTAGTAATGCTGTGATTGCTTTCTTTACTCCTTCAAATCTTTCTTGTGAGTAACCCTGCATATCCATTTTATTTACAGCAACTATTAATTGTCCTACGCCTAAGATTTTTGTTAATCTTGCGTGTTCAACTGTTTGTGGTGGTAATTCTGTAACTCCTTCAGTTCCCTTAATCTCGTTTGCACCACATACTAAAACTGCAGCATCTGCTTGGGATGCACCAGTAATCATATTCTTAACGAAGTCCTTGTGTCCAGGAGCATCGATTATTGTGAAGAAATATTTATCAGTTTCGAACTTCTTGTGAGATAAGTCAATTGTAACTCCTCTCTCTTGTTCTTCCTTTAAATTATCCATAACGAATGCAAATTCGAATCCGCCCTTTCCTAATTCTTGAGCCTTATCCTTTAATTTTCTCATTGCTTGTTCGTCTACATTACCAGAATCGTATAATAATCTACCTACAGTAGTTGATTTTCCGTGATCTACGTGACCTACGAATACAAGATTTATATGTTCCTTATTCTTTGCCATTTTACATTCCTCCTAATATTGTAAGCTAAATATAACTTTATTTTAAATAATTACCCCAACAACGGGATGATACTAGGAATTTTAGTTCCTTTATAAATATTTTGCTTTTGTATAGGAGAATATATTAAAGATACCTAGAGGATATTTTCCATTAGAAAGTGATAGATTGGCAATGAATTTTATGTTATTTCTTTATTAATCCATTTCTCATAATCATCATTTGCTTCAACGTCAAACTTCATAATGCATGGAGTTGTGTATGGATGAATTTTCTTAACTTCTGACTTTACTTTCAACCAATTTTCTTTCTTAGTCTTCAACAATGAGATAATCTCTTTTGAATTAGTTATTTTATTATTCCACCAATAATTACTTTCTATTGGAAAGAAATTCACGCATGCTATGAGTCTTTTCTTAAGAAGATGCGAGCTTATCTTTTTTGCTTCTTTCAAATTCTTATGTGTAACATATATAATGATGAAAGTCATAGCTTACGATAAGAATGATTATTTAAATAGTTGTTGTTTAGAAATAAGTTGAATAATAAAATAATAAAAGAAAAAATAATAAATATTTATTCAGATTGCTCTTCTTCGCCGCCTTTTAGACCTTTTCTGCTTCTTATGTTATTGATTATTTTACCTTGTAATTCTTCAGGTAATTTCTCGAATGTCTGGTCTAATACGAAGAAGTTTCCTCGTCCTTCAGTAGCGGATCTTAAATCAGATGAAAGTCCAAACATCTCTCCAACAGGCAATTTTCCTTTTACTGCAATATGTGCTCCTTCCTGTTGCATGTCTAATAATTGTCCTCTCTTGCTGCTGATTAACTTTGAGATTTCTCCCATAAATTCTACCGGTGCATCAAATTGTAATACTTGAGTTGGCTCAAACATTAATGGATTTGCCTGCATCATCGCACCCCTTATACCCTCTCTTACTGCTGGGTATACTTGTGCTGGTCCTCTGTGAATTGCATCTTCGTGAAGTTTTACATCATCTAAAATTACTTTTACACCGATGCATGGTTCTTTTGCAAGAGGTCCTTTCATCATTACATCCTCAAACATATCAGAAACCATTTCAATTACTTCACCAATGTGTACAATTCCTCTTGTACCATCTACTAATAAGTTTCCATTGTATACATCTCTAACTTTTCTTGATTCTTTAGTTTCCATTCCTGCGGCTTCAAGTTCTGCCCATAAATCTTGCATATTCTTCTTTACTCTTCCAGTTGGAATCTTTCCAGCTTTTATTGAATCTCTTAATTCTTGACTCAATGGTTCAACAGTAAAGTAGAACTTGTTGTGTTTGTTTGGAGATTTTCCTTCAAATGATCCCGGACTATTCTTTGTAATTGTCTCTCTATATACTACAATTGGTGGTGAGGATTGAATATCTACTCCTTTTTCTGTTCTGATTCTATTTTCTATAATTTCAAGGTGTAATTCTCCCATACCAGACATTAAGTGTTCTCCAGTTTCTTGATTAATCTGAATTACTATTGAAGGATCTTCTTTAGAGACTTGTATTAATACTTCTACTAATTTTGGTAAGTCTGATGCCTTCTTTGCTTCGATTGCTTTAGTCATTACTGGTTCGAAAATGTGTGTGATTGCTTCGAATGTATCCATTTCACCAAATGAAACAGTTTCTCCAGGATATGCTCCTCTTAAACCTGCAATTCCAATGATGTTTCCTACTGGAACATTGTCTACTATTTCTCTTTTTGCTCCATTGTAAATGAATACTTGCTGTATACGTACATCTGTTTTTGCTCTGTTTAATCTGACAGTTTCTCCCCTACGTACAGTTCCACTGAATACTCTTCCTGCACATATTTCTCCTGCTTGAGGATCTATAGTCATCTTTGTCACAACAAATGCTAATGGTCCTTTTGGATCTGCATGCATTAATGATTGTCCAATTGTACTATCTACTTCTCCATGCCATATCTTTGGTATTCTATATACTTGAGACTTTACCGGGCTTGGATGATGTTGAATTACAGCATCTAGAATTACTTCATGTAAAGGTGCTATATTCTTTAATTCTTTCCAACTATCGTTATCATATGCTTCAATTATTGTTTTGAATGTTAATCCTTTCTTTTTCATGTAAGGAACACTCATTGCCCAATTATGAAATGCTGAACCAAAACATACTGAACCATCAAGTACATTTACTTGCCATTTTGGTCCCATGTCTGGACTAATATCTATAATTAATTTATTTACATGATTAATAATCTTCATGAATCTTTCTTGCATTGCTTCAGGAGTTAATTTTACTTCCTTAATTAATCTGTCAACTTTATTGATGAATAATATCGGTTTAACTCGCTCTCTTAATGCTTGTTTCAATACTGTCTCTGTTTGTGGCATGATTCCTTCAACAGCGCAACATAATACTATTGCACCATCTACTGCTCTCATTGCTCTTGTTACGTCTCCACCGAAATCTACGTGTCCAGGAGTATCAATTAAATTAATTAGATATTCTTCTCCTTCACACTCGTGTACCATTGAAACGTTTGCTGCATCGATTGTGATTCCTCTAGCCTTCTCATCTTCGTGAAAATCTAGAACACATGCTTTTCCAGCAAGTTCTTGTGACATCATACCAGCACCAAAAAGTAAGTTATCTGAGAATGTTGTCTTACCGTGATCAATATGTGCACATGTGGCAATATTTCTAATAAAGTCAGGCTTGTTCATGATTCGCATAACGCGATCAACCATTTTTTCTCCCATAAAGTTTTAGGAAAACAAGTGTATGTTCTCCTACCTCCATATTTTTAGTTAATTATAATAGTATATTAAAATAAAAAATTAAAATACATGTATTTCATGTACTGTCTTGTATGTGTGAAGTTCGTCTGGTGTAAACCATAATGCGATTTCATATTCTGCATCTTTCAAGCTTCCAGAAGAGTGCACGATGTTTTTTATACCGACATCTTTGCTATCTGCAACAGCATACGAGTGTTGCGCGAAATCTCCCCTTATTGTTCCAGGCGTAGCTGATTTTGGTTCTGTACTTCCAACAATTTTTCTTACCTGTTCAACCGCAGATATTCCTTCCAATACCATTGCAATTACTGGTCCTTCAGTAATACTGTTCAATAATCTATTGAGTACAATTTCGCCATGTCTTTGTGCAACATCAAAATAGTGTTTCTTACCGAAATTTCTATCAATCCATCGCATTTTCATACCAACAATCTTAAATCCTGCATCTTCAAATCTTTGTAAGACTTTTCCAACGATTGCTCGTTGTACAGAATCTGGTTTGAACAATATTAATGTTCTCTGCATTATTGGTTCGTTCGGATCTACTTTTGGTTTATCTGTCATCTTCTCACTTAGTTTTCTTTTCAACAGCATTATTGACCCACTTTTGTTCTCGTGGTATTCTTTCTAATTTTAACATATTCTTTTCACACTTACTTGAACAGAAATAAAGTATTTGGCCTGATACTTTTACGTACATTTTACCAGTGCCTTTTGACATTTCATTATTGCAAAATGAGCATTTCATATTTTCACCTTTATTGGTTTCCTCTACCCATCTTGTTTAATGGTCTTGCTTCGATTTCTGTTTCTCTAAGCATTAATATATCGCCAACTTGTACTGGTCCTCGAACGTTTCTTCTCATACTTTTGTTTTTGTCTCTGCCGTCTAGGATTTTACATCGTACTTGTGTGGCTTCTCCTCTTGTACCTGTTCTTCCAACAACTTCCTCAACTTTTGCAGGAACAGCTAAAGTGAAGTTTACACTACCACCCTTACGCTCTTCGCTTGCAGTAGTTTGCTGCGGAGCATTGTCGAATTTCATAGGTTTCTTTTTGTTATCAGCCATTTTTTAGACCTCAAAATTTATTCTTTTAATAATGCTTTAGCATCGCCTGCATCAACTATTGCGACAGCTGCTGTTGGTTTAGTTAAACCTGCTGCTGCACCTAACTCTTCCTTACTAGGAACTTCAAAGCATGGTATGCCTTTTTCCTTTGCTAGTAATGGAATATGCATCACAATCTCTTTTGGTGTTACGTCTGTTGCATAGACTATTGCCTTTGCAGTGCCACGTTCAACCATCTTAGTTGCTTCATTAGTTCCCTTCTTTATCTTTCCACTTTTTCTTGCTATTTCAACAAGTTCGTATCCTTTATGATCCATTTTTATTCCTCCAAAACTTTTAGGAAAAGTTTTATTAAAACTGATAGTTCGACTTCATCGAAGCTATCGGTTAATAACAAAGTTCTCCCTATATACCTTTGGTATTACATTAGAAATATAATACCTCATTCAGCTCATTCGAGCCTCACAAATCATTGGTAATGCATAGAAACAATTATTATTTTATAAATGTGATTGTTTACATTCATCAGCTAAGCATTTCTGAAAATCATTCATTACTTTAACTCTGGTCTTTGCAAGTTTTGTTCCAGAAACTGTTAGCATTTTGTTAGATATATTTATCATAAATTTCATGTTACCATATAATGTAGTATCTAATTTATCGTTTTTGGAATGAAACAATGGAACTCCTTGCCTTGTAGAAAATTGTATCATACGAACAATCCCTATGCTTCCTAATGCATCAATATTATCTGCATCAACCAATATTTTAGCTTCAATAGATAATTTAGATTTTGGAAGTGGTTTTTCTTTGCCAAAATTTCTATTATGATTAATTATACAATGCTGAATTTTCAAAATATTATTATCAGATATGTTCATATCTTTGAGTATCTTTCCAGCTGTTATAGAACTTTCAACATGATGAGTTTTAGGATTAATCATTGTTATATCGTGTAGTAAACATGCGGCTTTTAGAATATCATAATCTACTTTTTTTTCAGATTTTGCAATAATCATAGCGTTACTAAAAACTCTTTTAACGTGAGAATAATCGTGGCCAGATTTTTCATCATGAAGTCTATCATATACTATTTTATCGATTTTTTTCCAATCGAATTTATCTTTCATGATTGATTAAATGTTTAAAGAATTAAAAAGTTAATGAAAAAAAATTATACTTTATTGTAAGAATCTATTGTAGTATCCTCTGCACCAATTTTTACAATCGCTGTTTTGATGTATTCCGCTAGCGTCTGCTCCTCCTTGAGGAACATATGTATTATCACAGTACACGAAGCATCCTGCTACGCTATCTGCAACAACCATTGCTTGTCCTGCTGGATCTTCTGATGTTGATGTGTTGTTTTGGTTTCCGCCTAATGTTAGTATTACTAGTGCAACAACGGCTACTATTCCAACTATTCCTACAATGTATAAACTGTGTTTTTCTTCCATTTTATTGTCTCGATTATTTTTTAATTTGTCTTTCTAGAACGTGTTCGTGATTGATGTGTTGGCATGATTCACATTGTACTGGAAATGAATCAGCGAATAGAATGTTTTTACATGATTCGCAGGCAAAGCCGTAAACTTCGTCTGGAATGCTTAAATCGAACAGCATCGGATCGATTATTTCAGGATTTTGTTTAGTTGCAGGAATTTTAGGTTTGTTTTGTGCAGCAGTTTCTAGAATTCCTTCTGCTAGGCAGCCTAAACATATCTGTAACTCGCCTTTAGCATAGTTACACGTAAATATTGCTGTTTCCTCAGATCCAGTTCCGCACAAATTGCAGATTTTATGAATTTGCATATAAACCAATATACTAAAAGATATACTAATATATAAATATTGTGTTATTATGGGGGAGTTACTAAAACTCATAAACTTTAAATACTCTGCCTTGAAATATGATTTATGCTTTTAATTGCTATAATCATTGCATTTGTTGCTCTTGTAATCTCAACAATTACAGATATAAAGAAGAGAGAAGTTCCTGATTATATTTCATATGGTCTAACATTTATTGCGTTAGGAATATCGGTTATATATTCTATAGTATATTTAGATTACACCTATATATCACAATCAATTATGGGTTTTATAGTAGGACTTATAATAGCATACGCGATGTTTTATATGGGACAATGGGGTGGTGGAGATAGTAAACTAATAATGGGTCTCGGCGCTGTCTTAGGATTTAATTTTTTTCCATTATTCGGTCAAGATAATTTTTGGATATTAATTCTACTAGCAAATATAATATTATTTGGTGCAATTTATGGACTAATATGGAGTATAGGTCTTGCCATAAAAAATCGTAAAATATTTATTAAAAGCTTAGCAGAGTGGTCACAAAAAAGTCAAATATTATTAATCAGAAGAGTAATGTTATTCACGACAATAATTCTACTATTATGCGTATTTTTATTTATTCCAGAACAATTTAGGCTGATACTTTTATCTTTCGTTGCGATGTTCTATGTAATGTTTTATGTGTGGTTATTTGTAAAAGTTATTGAGGAGAGCTGTATGGTCAAGGACATATCGATATCTAAATTAACAGAAGGTGACTGGATATACAAGGATGTAAGGATTGATAAAAAACGCATTACAGGACCAAAAGATTTAGGAATATCAAGAGAACAAATAGTATTATTAAAAAAATATGCTGCAAAAGGAAAGATTAAAACAGTAACAATCAAGGAAGGTATACCCTTTATACCTGCATTCTTAATGGCGTTTATAGCAACGATAATAATGTATTATGCTGGTATATTCTAAAATACCGTCACCTTTATAACTAGTAGTTTCTTCCTTATATTATAATGGAGGCGTAAGCGCATGGAAGGATTCAATCGAGGCGGTAGAAGTTCAGGCGGAGGCAGCAGTGGCGGTTTCCGAAGAGATTTCGGCCCTAGAGAAATGCATAAAGCAACGTGTTCTGAATGTGGACAAGAATGTGAAGTACCATTCAAGCCAACAGAAGGAAAACCAGTTTTTTGCAAAGAATGCTATAAGAAGAAGAAAGGATACTAATCTGATTGCTTGCAATCCGATCTAATATTTCTAGAAGAATATTATAGATAATTTATTTTTTTAACAAATTTTAAAAAACTTTACTTCTCAAATTTTTTAATAAAAATCAAGGAGTTCTCTCAAACAACTGCTGATAATAATTAGTTTTCTTTTCACGAGGTTGATCGTTACTTTCTTCGACTTTTTCCTCTTTAATCTCTTTCTTGAATTCTTCTTTTTTATCATCTGTAACTGCTATAATGTCAGACTTACTCATTCCCTCTTCAATAATTCTATGAATACTATCAAGTGCTTCAGGAGGAGCTTGTTTCAATGTCCAATCAAGTTTCAAATTATCTTCTGTACGTCGAGGTAAAATATCTATTGATACATGCGGAATTTTTTGACCCGCTGGAACACCATTATTAACAATTATATTTGTACCGTGAACTTTTAATAATTCAAATAATATTATAGAAATTTTATTAGCAGCATTAACCATTAAATTCAAAATATCTTGAGGCACTTGCTCAAGTATAGTATGATGTTCTCTAGAAAATATTTGTATGTGTCCATTGACTGATGGTTCAACAGCTAACATTATTATAATTTTATCATCTTCGAATAAAATATTATTTTCAAAATTTTTATTACAAATAACGCATTCCATTATCCAAATAACCTCGATATATCATCTAAATCTAATTTCTTTTCTTTGTTTTTATCTTTGCTAATCTCTTTTTTATCTTCATTATTTTTATTATCTGTGGATTTTTTCTTGAGATTTTTTTTCAAATCTTTTTCTTCTACGTTATCATTTTTTAATTCTTTAACAACTTCTTCATTAACAATATCTTCTTCTATCTTTTCGTTTTTCTTCTCTATAAATTCAGCTTCTTTAATTGTAGATTTTTTTCCGCCAAACACTTGTGTAATATAAGGTTTCAACAAGGATTTTAATTTAGAAATTTGTTCATCATTCATTTCATATTTAGGCAATTGAACTAAACCATCATTTTCTCGACGAGGAAAAACATGTATAAGAACATGTGGTGCTCTTTGACCTGCAGCCACTCCATTAGCAACAAACACCGTAGTTCCTCTACATTGTAATGTTTTTAGTAATGTGTGTGACATCAATTCAACATTCTTAAACATTTTAGCAAGTATATCTTCAGGAACATGTGGCATAATCATATAATGTTTTTTTGGAAATACTAATATGTGTCCTTCAGATGCAGGATTAATATCGAGAATACATATACAATCAGAATCCTCGTGTACTATTTTTGCAGGAATTTCCTTGCTAGCAATTTTACAAAATATACAATTTTGTTTCTGTAATTCTGCAATCTCTTCAGCAGACATATTCTTCAAATCCTCTTCAGAGATTTCCTTTTCAACCATATAAGAATAACTGAAGATTTCTAATATATAAATCTTATTATGTTCCTGTTATTCAAATAAATAAGAATATTTATAAATATGGTTTTCGGGTTTATACTAGTATTGCATTAATTGTATTAGAGGTGAGCTGTTGTATTTTGATGAATCTGTAAAAGATGTATTTCTTAGACTTAATTCTAATGATAAAGGAATAAATACTCTTGAGGCTAAGAAGAGAATTAAAGATTATGGATTCAATGAATTAGACAAAAAAAACAAAAACACCGCCTTAAAAATATTTATTAATCAATTCAAAAATTTCTTGATATTGCTTTTAATTGCTGCTGCTCTAATAAGTTTATTCGTTGGAGAACATCTAGAATTTTATGGGATACTTGCAATAATAATATTAAGTGTTATTTTAGGGTTTATTCAAGAATACAGTGCAGAAAAAGCAATGGACGCATTACAAAAAATTAGTGCACCTTATGCTAAAGTCTTAAGAGATGGTGGAGAAATAAAAATTCCTTCAAGAGAATTAGTACCAGGAGACATAGTGTTAATTGAGGAGGGAGATATTGTCCCGGCAGATATTAGATTAATAGATTCTGACAGTTTAGAAATTGATGAATCATCACTAACAGGGGAAAGTGTTCCTGCAAAAAAATTAGTTACACAGTTAAAACCTGAATCATCTGTCGCTGATCAAAAAAATATGGCTTTTAGTGGAACTATAGTAACTAGAGGAGATGGTAAAGGAATTGTTACATTTACAGGTCAAAAAACAGAATTTGGAAAGATAGCTCAAACGATTTCAGAAATTGAAGAAACTGCAACACCATTAGAAATAAAATTCGCAAAGATGTCTAGAGAATTAACTTATATAGTTTTAGGATTAGTTGTTGTAGTATTTGTTATAGGTTTAATAACTTTAGATAGAAGTAACGTTCAGTGGGGAAAATTCTTAGCGAGTTTATTCATATTCTCTCTGAGTTTAGCAGTGGCTGCTGTGCCTTCAGCATTATCTGCAATAGTAACCATTAGTTTGTCACGCGGTGCAAAACGATTAGCATCAAAAAATATGATTATCAAGAGATTACCCGCTGCTGAAAGTTTAGGTGCTGTTACAGTAATATGTTCTGATAAAACAGGAACATTAACTAGAAATCAGATGACTATAACTAGAATGTATACTGGAAAAAAAGTTATTGAAGTAAAGGGTTCAGGATATGCTCCTGTTGGAGAATTTGTTGTTGATAATAAGGTTTTAGATGATAAAAATCTAAAAGGCTTAGAATTGTTGTTTAGAATAGGATATTTGTGTAATGATGCGAAACTTGTGAGCAATACTGGTGACTCTAAAAGTTCTGACAGTAGCGATGGTAAATGGTCGATAATCGGAGATCCTACAGAAGGATCATTAATTGTACTTGCAAGAAAAGGTAAATTAGATGAAAAATATTTTGAAGGTACATTTAGTAAAGTTCAGGAATTACCATTTGATTCGGATAGAAAATTAATGTCTGTAATATATGAAAATTATATTAATGAAAAAACGGAAGCATATGTTAAAGGAGCTCCAGATTTTATTTTAAGATCATGTAGTAAAATTCTAATTGATGGTAAAATACGTTTAATAACTAAGAGTGATAAAGATGGAATATTACGTTCTAATAATATCTTTGCTGAAGATTCACTACGTGTTTTAGCTCTTGCATATAGAGACGTTAGCAGTTTAAAAAAATATGATGTTTCTAGTGTTGAAAAAGATTTGATTTTTGTAGGACTTGTTGGAATGATTGATCCTCCAAGAGAAGGTGTTAAGGAAGCTATAATGCAGTGTGGTACTGCAGGCATTAGAGTTATGATGATTACAGGAGATCATCCAACGACGGCTAAAGCTATAGGTAGACAGATAGGATTATTACGTGATGGTGATATAGTATTAACAGGTCAAGAATTAGACAAATTATCTAACTTAGAATTAGAACAACAAATAGATAATATAAGGATAATCGCAAGAGCTCTTCCAATTCAAAAAACTAGAATTGTTGAAGCATTACAAAAGAAAGGACACATTGTTGCTATGACTGGTGATGGTGTAAATGATGCTCCAGCATTAAAAAAAGCTGATGTAGGTATAGCTATGGGTATTTCAGGAACTGATGTTAGTAAAGAGGTTGCTAAAACAATTCTTGCAGATGATAATTTTGCAACCATAGTCAATGCTATTGCTGAAGGTAGAAATATTTATGATAGGATTATCAAGTCGACAAAATATTTATTGGCTTGCAATGTCGGTGAAGTTACTACTGTATTCTTTGCAGTATTGCTCTCATTTCCGTTACCCTTAATTACTTTACAATTATTATTAATGAATTTATTGACAGATGGCTTGCCAGCATTAGGTTTAGGATCTGAACCTGCAGAAGATGATGTTATGAAGCATAGCCCGAGGAATCCTAAAGAGAATCCGTTGACAAAACAAATGCTATGGCTTATACTAATATTTGGTGTAGCTATGGGTTTAGGAACATTATTCGCATTTAGTATATATTATAAAAGTAATTTACAACTTGGACAGACAGTAGCATTCACTACGCTTGTAATGTTTGAAATGTTTGCAGTAATGAGTGCTAGAAGTTTTGCTTCGTTTAAAAAAATCAGTCCATTAAGCAATAAATGGTTATCATTAGGGATAGCAGCTTCTATAGGAATACAATTAATCGTGATATATGTTCCGTTTTTGCAGCAAGTATTTGGTACTGTCCCATTAGGATTTATGGAATGGATAATTATACTTTCTATATCTTGTCTTGGATTTATAATGATGGAAATTAGTAAATATTTTGTTAAAGAAAAATATCAATTTAATACACCACCAGAAATAACCTTGCCTAAACTGCAGTAAACCAAAATTACAGTAAATTTCTTTTCACTATCAACAATTTTTATAAACTAACGCTTATTCTGAATATTATGGCTAAGTTATTAGATATAGATCAAGCAGCAGCAGAAGCAGAGAATATAGAAAAAAACAATATCAGCGATAATATTAATGAGGATGTTGATACATCTACTAATGAATTCTGCATTGAATGTAATGATTCTGGCAGTGCACATAAGTTAGAAAAAATTCCTCGTAATGTTGATGTTAAGAAAAGATTTGAAGATCATTATAGAATATTATTAGGTGAAGATTATGATAAATTTATGAATTATTCAACATCATATATTCGTAAATGTATTCGTGTAAACACTTTAAAGGCAGATATTGAAGAAGTTAGAAAAATGTTATCCGATAGATGGATTTTAGAACCAATCCCTTGGTGTAAAGAAGGATTCTGGATAACATACAAAGATGGCAAACGTTTTGACTTAGGAAATTTAATAGAACATCATTTAGGATATGTTTATGTCCAAGAATCTGCATCAATGATACCACCAGTAGTACTTGATCCACAACCTGGAGAAACTGTACTAGACTTATGTGCTGCTCCAGGAAGTAAAACTACACAGATAGCGATGTATATGCATAATAAAGGGATACTTATTGCCAACGATATTGCTGGGGCAAGACTTAGAGCACTTGGAATGAATATGCAAAGGTGTGGTGTGAGAAATGCTGTACAGACTATGATGCAAGAACATCGGTTTAAGAGAATCAGCGAAGAACACCCAGAATTTAGATTTGATAGAATCTTAGTAGATGCACCATGTTCAGGCACTGGAACTATTAGAAAATCATTAAAGACAATTATAATGTGGAATTCACTCGGTATAACTAAATTGAGTAAAATACAGAAAAATCTTATAGATTTAGCTTTTAATTTGTTGAAACCTAATGGCGTAATGGTATATAGTACATGCACAATAGAGCCTGAAGAAAATGAGGCTGTAGTATCATATTTATTAGACAAGTATCCTAATGCAAAATTAGAAATTATAGATTTTAAGGAATTAGGAATAAACACAACAAAGCCTATCCTGAAATTTGAAGATTTAGTTATTAATCCTGAAGTATCAAAATGTTTACGAATACATCCTTACGATAATGATACTGAAGGGTTTTTCGTTGCAAAAATAAGAAAGATATGAAGATATAATCGCTGTTGTAGAATAATTATCTTACACATTGTGATTTCATAACACAAAATATATAAATAAGATTCTCTAAGATGACTTTATGGTTGCAAAGAAGCGCGTTAAAACGCACGTTGAGAAACATGTGGAACAGCCAAGGATTTCTAGAACTAATAATTATTTGATAGCAATATTTGCTATCGTTGCAATAGTTATTATAGTGATATTGGCATTAAAGAGTGGAGCACAATCAACCATAACCAGTGCCTTGCCAAATGTTGGTCAAGCAACAGCAGTATTACAGGAAACACGATCATGTAAAATACTAGTATCTGTTAATAACAATTATGATACTAATACTTTGTCCGTAACGTTGGGAGAAGGTGCATCAACATACTATGCGGGAAATACTATAACTATAGAAGAAGTTAATTCTAATGGATGTATACTGAGTGTGAATAGTGTTTCAGAATTTTTAGCAATAGGGCAATTACAAAAAATAAGCATAACGTATGTTACAGTAAAAGATGTTATAATATAATTCTAAATTTTAATTCTAACACCTTATTTCTCTCCAGATATACAAAAGGATATCTTTAAATATTAGTTTATCCAGTTTTTATAAAATATTTCGATTAATATACTTTTATTAGGAGGATGGGTTAAGATGCGTGAAGAATCAATAGTTCTATATGTAGTGGGTATAGTTGCATTTTTGGGTATTGTAGGGATGATATATGCATCATCTACAACAAGTTTAGCTGCTAATAATATTGGAATGGCTATAGGAGCAGTAACTGATGGTTTGCAGTACTCTTCTACAGACTCTAATCTTGATGCTTTAGATGTTACTTCAGAAACTTATACCGATTCAGCCTCAAAAAAAAATCGTTTAATAATACGTGAAGATGGAGATTATTATGTTAAAATGGAATGGTTTAATGCAGCAGCTAATGTAGATTTATATTTATTTAATCACACTATAAAATTAGGATCGTTTTACGGATATTATCCTCCAATGCCTTCTGAAATTTATTTAGGACATTTTACTGTGGGTAGAGAATTAATATTTAATCACAATACTGCATGGCGTGCAGGAACTTATGGCCCATTTTATTCTAACAGTCCAGGACTAAATACTAGGCAAGGATATTATGGCATAAAATATAATTTTGACAATTCATGGACTCTAAAATTCAATGATGGTACAGGATACTCTCCTGGAACAATGCATGGACAATTCAAAGTATATAAGAAAGCATCAGTGTGTACAGATACTGACGCTAATTCGCAATATCCAGATGGTAAAAATTATTATTTAAAAGGGACTGTAACTTTTGAAGATGATACTGGCGAAGATCATTGTTATGATAGTAATACTGTAATGGAATTATTTTGTACACTTGACAAAGGCGGATCTGGAGAAAAATATACTTGTCCAAACGGATGTGATGATGGAGCATGTAAATCTACTCCAATATCTATAGACTTTTCCAAATATCTTATAGTGACTACTATCGGAAATTTTGTTAATAGAACTCCTTCTTTAATTGAATCCACAGAATATGGTTTTAAGCATTCAGCATATAATATAGAATATTATGATTCTACTAATGATATTACAGCAAGAGCTACTGTTGCAGTATTCTCTTCTTCTTCAGAAGCGCAATCCTTCTTAAAGGTTGCTTTAGCAGATATAAGTAATAAAGGTTCATACACAATTTTGGAACATAACGGTAGAAAATATGTATCGGCCAATGTAGATAATGACAACGACACCCTTCTAGTATGGATTTCAGAAAATTTTGTTATTGTAATTGGTGAAAATAGACCTTTTACCAATTTTCCAGTAATATTTGGTTCATATTATGCGAGATATATTGCGGAAGATGTTTATTCAACATGTACAGATACTGACGGTGGCAAATATTATTATGTTAAAGGTTTTACAACTGTTGATGGCAGTTTTTATAACGATAAATGTGTAACACCTATATCAGGAAGTTCTGTGTATGTTTCTTACAATGGTCAAGGGTATCACTATAATAATTTTGACAACGATTCATGTAGTGGAAATGCATGCTACATTGCGGAAGCGTACTGTGATAAAGCAACATTGCCTGCATATAGAGAATTTTTCATAGTGAATGATTGTCCAAATGGATGTAGATTAGGAGCATGTATTAATTCTACTACAAACTCAGGTGTACAATTCCATAGTGTTAATGTATATCCACAAGACTTTGTCGTTATAGGAGCATATAATGCAGATTATATCTATGCTGATGTTTCAGTTATCAATAACTTCCCATCAACAGTAGGTGCAGTATATATTACTTTAAGTATACCTGCTTTGCATTTATCTGAAGTAAAAACTGTGACCGGTTTATCTTCAGGATATAGTTATTCAACTGAACAATTCAACATAAATTTACCATTAGCATTAACATCCGGAACATATGATATATTTGTAACTATGAATTATGATTATGGTGGAAGATCTTATAATGCGTCGCAGAAATTTGTTAGACACTTTGCAAAACTAGCAGATGTTACTTGTAGTAAGTCTGATAATGGAAATATATATACTAAGGGAACTGTTACAGAAACATTCCCTGACGGATTTGTAGTTTCTATTAATGATTCGTGTTGTACAAATTGTTTAAATGCACCAAGTCCTACAGGACCATCTGTATCAGAATATTATTGTGATGGAAACTTTTTCAAGAGAGGTTGGCAAACATGCCAAAATGGATGTATTAATGGTGCATGTATACAGAATAGTACAGCAATTTCACTGATCCTTAAAGATTATCCTAAATATTTCTTTAATGACATAAAAGATTTTACCGGAGTAATTGTTGTAGGTGCTAGAGCAACACCTGTAAATGTTCTCTCAGGAGTGGATATTGCGGCGAGTCTACAAAGATATTCTAATAAAACCGGAAACGTTGGAGTAGGATGGGCTAAGTTAGATACAGAAATAACTCAAAATGATTGGGACTCTAAAGGATTTATAGTAATTGGTGGAATATGTAGTAATAGCATAACTGAAAAAGTTTATGATAATCCTACAAATTGTGCCGAGGGGTACGTTGAAGGTGTTGGACGTATAGATTTCATAGTAACTGATTATGATAAACCTGTAATTATAGTTCACGGATATAGCGATGAAGATTTGAAGAGGGCTACAAAAGTTCTTGCAAATTGGAAAGATTATAATCTTGAAAACATTACAGCCAATACTAATAGCTTATGTGTTACAGGAGAATTAACAAATTCTTTAACAGTATATGCTTGTGCTCCACTCGTGACAGTACAACAATCAACAGAAACATTAAAAGATTTCCCTCAACCATTCTTAAATAAAGGAGGTCAACCTGACACAATGTTTGTTGTTGGTAGAAGAGCCGCTGTTGATGATGTGATGGGTATAACCGACATAGTTGCAAGTATGCAAAGATATGCTGGAAATAATCCATTCCCTCCAGGAATAGTTATATTTGATGATCAAATATCTAATGATGATTATAATACAAATATGATTGTTGTTGGTGGAATATGTGCTAATCTTGTAGCAGCAAGTATTTATGGAAATCCTGTTGAGTGTACGGTACAAGATACTCCTGGTGTCGGAAAAATACATTTAGTAAAAACTGGAAGTAGCTATAAATTATTAGTACACGGATATGATGCAAAGGATACGACGATGGCAACAAGAGTACTTGCAAATTGGAATAAATATAATGATGTGTTTAAAGATGCATCAGAAGTATGTGTAAGTGGCTCACTAAGCGATATGAATGTGTATAAGTGTTGAATTCAAAACAATAGAAATATTTTATTTGATTTATGCTTTTTATTTTATATTTTTGTAAGCTATTTTAATTTTTCTTTTATTCCTTCTTCTAATCTTTGAAGTCTGTCTTGACCTTTGGAGAATTTTTGATTTACAATCTTTAATATTAATTTAATATATTCAGAAGACACAATTAATTTACCTTTATCCGCTACCGGAATACTCATTTTTTCTGTTGAGCAAATTTCTACAATGATTATTTTAGAGTCAGCAATAATTCCCCCTCTACGTAATCCTATATTGCGTGTAATTTTCAATAATCTATTAGCATCATCGATCGTTCTACACGCTACATGTAAAATAAGATTTTCTTGTCTCAACCAAACCCTGTCTTTAGAATACTTTTTTAAATTTTTAGAAGATAATATTTGATTAATTTTGGCATATGTTGTTTTCGAATGTGTTGATAATAACCATTTAACATCATGTTTAGAATCAGCTTCAGTTAATAATTGTATACGTCCAGAACAAGAACTTGTGGTGTAATAATTATCTAAAGAATTAATATATTCTATCAGTGGGATTATAGCTTTATCAACAGTACCTTTCCTACTATTATCTGGTTTGTATAATTTTTCTAGACAAAGCTTTTTTTGTAGATTGAAATCTTTTGACGGAATATCTTTAGTTTTATCTTTATTCATATTCTTAGAATAATTATGCATTTTAAAAATTTTTAGAATTTATTTCTTCTCTATAAATTTCTTCATTGCTAGAACGAAATCATATGCTTCTCTATAATATCCATCATATTGATCTCCGCTAATATCGTTTAACTGGCCATGCATTATACTTTTACCAACCGTATAGAACATTCTCATCGTGTGAGCATATTTTTTATCTAGTAATCCTGGTTTAATCAATTTTTCTTCCATCATATCAGACACATGTGCTGGACTTGGTGGTATCTCGTTAACGTACATTAATGCTGCATGTGCAGCGTCAATAACTGCCCAGTATAAATCTAATACTGCTTGTAATATGTGTCCGCGAGAATTCTGTAATGTTTGTGGTGCCATCAACAAATAATTGTGTATTGATTCTGCACTAGGTCGGATTCTTCCTTGATAAAGTAATAATTGTAGTGGCTCAAAGAATCCTGTATCAATAATAGCCACACCATCTCTTAAAATATTTATTGCGATAGGATCTCCAGCTCTAACATACTCCCAAAAATTTGTTAATCTTAAACTTGTAACATGAATTCTTTTAGAAACTTTTATAACTATTTTTTCAACTATAATTCTATATGTTTGGATAAGTTCTGGAGATAATTGAATTCTAACATCATCCAATACTAATAATATATCTATATCATGACCTCTCTTATTAGTGTCTATTCTTCTTGCTGTACTACCGAATAGGACTATTGCTTTAAGCATATCTCCTAATTCTTTTTTTACATCTTTAGAGAATTCGTAAACTATATCTACATCTTCTTTAGAATATTTTTGAGCATGCAAATTTTTACGATTTTCAACTTTAAAATCCAATCAACCCACCTCTTGTTATAATAAAACGTTAATACTTTATTAAGCTTAATGACCATTCAATAGTAGTTCAAATTTAAGTCTTGCCTTTATGTCTTAAACTTTATTCTAATGGCACTTCGCTCCACAACCTGAAGTCATTACTAGGAGCATATCCTCCAACTATATAATTTGGAGGTGCATTGTAACCAAAATGTCCGTGACGTAATTTTCCGAATGTCATTCTCTTATCAAGTGCATATACTGGACTACCTAATTCTGCTAATGTATCTTGTAATACTGTATTAGAATTAAAGCTTCCAACTTCAGCAATGAAATCTTTAAATCCAGCTTCCTCTAAAATTTTAACAGCTTCTTTTGTAGGCGTATTACCTTGACCTGGTGTAATATGTTCATCATCATAACCCCAATTATCTGTTAAATGTATGTGCCCTAAAACTTTCTTATCAACCATCTTTTGAACTTGTTCAAGATACCATTTCTTAAATCTCTTATCAACTTGCTCAGGATTTTCTAAAACCTTACCATTCTCATCGGTTTTAGCCTGAAAATGTTGACGCCAATTATTCAAGTGACCTGTATCTAGTGTAGCTCTAATATGTGTTTCTGCCTTCTTTTTAGCGTCTTCAGCACTATATCCTTGCCTTTTTAACTTATCAGCCATTGTCTTTCTAGAATCTTGTATTATTCTAATCATTTCATCTGCATGTGAACCATAAAATTCTGGGAAGACATTTTCTGGAGCGATAAATATTGGTTCAGTTAAATCTTTTTTATACTGATCTGAAGTAATCATTGCCTTTATACCTGCTTTGGCTAAAGTATCTGCTGTTCTCTTTATACCAACTTCTTCAATAGGCTTAAATCTCTTCTGTTCCTCTTCAATCTTTTTATACTGTTCCTGAGCTGCAGCTGCCGTAGTTTGTACTCCTTCAATTTGATGTCTAAGATTTTTTTCTTCTTCAGCTAAAATATCTTTTACAGGTCTATAAATCGTTGGGATGTTAGGATCCTTTTCCTGTAATTTCCAACGATCCTCTTCAGAAGTATTATTCCACATTTTTTCTTGTAATTTGAGTTGATCCTGTACATACTCTAATTTTTTCTTGAAACTATCTAAATTTTCCGTATATCTTAAAGCTGTACCTTTAGCTTCTTTCAATTGTTGTTCCCTATAACCATATAATAGTATTTCAGCATCACTCTTACCTTGAATTTCAGGTTTATCTTTATAACGTTGTTTAATATGACCTAATGCGTGACCATAATCCATCTCTTCTATTATAGGAGTGCCATCTTGTGCTGTTTCAACGTATACCATGCCTGTTTTTGGATCACGTTTTTCTTTTGGGAAATAGAATTTCATATCTCTATTTAATGCCATTATTTGTCCAGTACGTTCATCAGCTAAAAATATTGGAGCCTTTTGATATTCGTTTTCATACTCGCTGAAAACTCTTTCACGTGCTGAAGTTTTATCTGGATTCTTTTCGCCCGCATCCATTATAGGTCTCTGCCATTCGCCAGCGTGAAATACTACCGCTCCACCGCGAGTTGCTGTTGCAGCAAAATCTATTGCTTTGTTTATTTCTTTTAAAGTTTTTTGAGCTTCATCCTCACTGAATCCTTGTTGTGTTAATCCAGAAAGTCCTTGTTTGCCAAATGTGGCGTGTGTAGTAACTTTAACATCACTGACCTTTTGTAATTCTCTAAACTGTTCTCTTTCAAGTTTTCCTAATATTTCTGGTGTAGCTCCCCTTCCGCCAAAACCACTCTTACCTGCACCAGCAAAACCAATCTCTAATCTTGCAGCTCCAGTCCTTATCTTAGCCTGTAATTCTTGTAATGGATACGTATCTGGAGCCATCGTAGTACCAATTTCTTTAGCAGTTAATTTTGTACCTGGACCAGCATCTTGTGGAAAATCAACAAACGTACCAGCTTCCTTAGCATCTTTCATTGTTTGAGCACTATAATATCCGCGATCTAAAGTATTAAAATAATCTATATTAAATATAGCCATTTAGTCGCTCCTCATCTTATGGTATTTACCAATTTGATCGATAACACTCATAGATCTCTTAATATATTGATTCTGATCATTTTCAGTATACTGTTGATTTTGTGTAAATTGTTCGAATTGATTACGAAGTTTTTCAACAAACATTTCTTCTTCAGGAGTAATCTGTCCTGTAGCAGCTTTATTTCTTAAACCAGTTAATCCTTCATAAAATGATGGATTATTAATTTCGTAAAACTTTTGTGGGGCTTGCAAGTTCTCAAAAAATTTACTATAATTCATATGCACGCCTTCAGGAACAATTTTCGGCGCTGTATTTGCGACCTCTTCTAAGTTAATCTCTGCGGCGCTAGTTTTTCTTCGATCTTGATCCTTGTCATCCTCTTCTTTTAATAATATTCTTTTATGACGCATCAATTCTTGAAAACTTTTCTCAATTAGCGCTTCAGTCTCTTCAATTTCTTTTAATTTTTTATCCTCTAAATCCTTGAGTTCTTTACGTTTCTTATCTAGTTCATCTAAATCTTTTTGTTTTCTCTTGTCTAATTCTTCAAATTCTTTACGTTTCTTTTGATCTAGTTCTTCTAATCCTTTTTTTGTATTTTTTTCTAATTCTTCAAACTCTTTCTTTTTAGAAGCAATCGTTCCACGTTTCTCTGTCTCTATATCTTCTAATTTATCCATTCTCTCTAAAGGAGTAATATCCATAACATCATTAGCAGTTTTTACCATTTTATATTATAATTAGTTTTTTACTTTTCTTATTTTTATGTTATATTCTACAAATTTACCATGTAAGCATTTGATGAGACTTTTTATATATTCCCCATAATTTTACTAACTTACCAGACGCATCACTTTTTGCCTTATCATTTTTATCACTAATTGTGACCTTAATCTGCTCGACCTTTGATGGAAGAAATGCTCCCAATATTTCTCCGAATCCCATAAATATTGCAATAAACGGTTCGGCAGCACTAGCACCGTGTTGTTTTTTCTTTACAGTCTTTATATTTAAAAATTTGTAAATAAATATTCTATCATCCTTACTTTCTGCTGCAGCTTTTTCCTCAAATTTTTTCTTGAATTCTTCCTCTCCGGCTTGTGCAAGATATTTTTCTAAATCCTCAGATAACGTATCCATTGCAGCCTTTAATGATGCGTCAATAATTCCTAGTAAGTCCATCTCTTCCTTGCTACGATAATTTTTATACGCATCGACTTCAGCCTGTGACCAACCATAACTTCTCATAGTTATATCTACCTTACCAACATGTATTGGACCTCTCTGATAACTTTCTGGCTGTTGATAACTTAATGATGGCTTGACAAAATATTTGAAATTTATTAATATACATCCACTAACATCTTTTTTAGCTTTTGTTGGATCATAAGCTAATATTTCAATTTCTAAAGCAGCAGTTTCAAATGCAGAAATTATTTCTGGGCCAAGCATCTGCTGATCATTCATACTAAGTCTTTTAACATTTCTTAAATAAGGCTTTAACCATCCCATATACATTTTGATAACAGCCCAATGTTGCCTTAAATATTGTAAACTAAACGTTCTCCTATTTCTAATTTCTTTTTCAGTCTCTTCCTTCCACACAATGAACTCGAATAATTTTCTTCTTAAAACATTTTTAAGATTGCTATTGGTAGATAGTGCATCAACAGTCTTATCGACATCTTCTTTTTTAAAAACACGAGTATTAAAATAGAAATCTGGTAATGTAACGTAACCTAAATTTTGCGCTAAACCATATATTGAAGATGGTTTGGTTTGACCGCCTTGACTTTCTACAAAGTCAATATATAATTGTTTTAAAGTAGAATCTGCAGACTTGCTGTGTTCCTTATTCCATGCATCATAAGCAGCTATTCTTTCATCAATAATTCTTAATTCTCTAACCAGAGCAAAAACATCTTTAACCATTTTACCAACAGTAGCGAGTAGATTTTGTATACGATCCTGTTGTATGCTTAATCTTTGTGATGCTTGACCAAATATCGAACTGTGTTCTGCACTAGAAAACATGTCTGTTATCTTTTCAACTTTAGGATACGCCATATCTTGTTGTAAAGCATTAAGTATCCAATAATATGTTTCTTCCATAGATAATGAGAATGCTTCGTAAATTATCCTAAACTTTCTATGAGGCTCGGGATAGTTAGTCTTTACATATACATCTTTATTATCTTCAAATTCTTCTTCAGCCCAATTCCACTCTTGACCAACTAGTTCGATAGGGCTTTTTTCTTCCTTTTTATCATCAGCCATAATATCCTCTTTTATATTTGTTTAGTTGCTAGCGAATTCTCGAAATCATGTCTAGCTACAATGAACTCGGCTGAACACTCAATTAAACATCTGTATGAGCCTACTAAACAAATATCCTCTTTTTAAAGAGACTAACATCTACGCAATAATATCCTTAGAAACACATATTTATAAACCTTACGCTTGAATGAATACTCTTATCTCTTGTCTATAAGTTACCTTTTTGTTAAACTTATCGTAAAACCTATTTTTTGAACTACTTTTGCACCAGTTTTTTCTGCTATATCTGCAAAAGTCTTATCTTTCCCTGCCGTATCAATATAACTTTTGAGAATCTTTATCTTTACAATTTTTTGTTTATTTAATTCGAAATTTATATTTCTAATTACACCATCTGTTAAACCATTCTTCCCAATAATTATATTCGGGGCTAAAATTTTTGATTCCTTCCTTAGTTCCTTGAATACTTTATCCATTTCTTTACCTCTTATCCTTTTTGATTGCACATTCTGATGGAAGATTTCTTATTATATCATCCAATTCTCCACCGATTATTCTCTGTACTTTCTTACCGACATCACTTAATTTATCTTCACCTTGTATTATTTCTACATATTTTAAATCCTTATCTTCACATTGTATTTTTACAGCTGAAACAGGACCTGCCATTATTCTGCCAATATTACATATCGCAAGATTTAATGCAGGACTCACATAATTTCTTTTTCCATTAATCATAAACGATCCCTTAGCAAGAGCGGCCATTCCAGCCGGTGCTTCTTTACTAACCTGTTCTGGAGTTATGTGATATACTTCTGCTGTTGTTCTTCCAGACTTCCAAGACTTACTAAAACTTGCGCAGAATTCTGCGGATTCTTTGATAGTTTGTTCGGGTATGTTCTGATTATCAGGATTTTTTATTACTACAAATGGACTTCCCGGCAATTCTGTATGAAATACTATCTCATTCTTATTCATATATTTTTTAACTATAATCTCATTAGTAGTTGCATCTCTTCCACCAATAACTAAGAATCCATCAGATGATATAAACCATCTGAATTTTTCGAACCATTCTTTCTTAATCTTTTCAATTTTAGGTTTAGATTGTTCAGTATCATACGCTGATTGTGCTTTGGAAAGTTTATCCTTATACAATTCTATGGTCTTTAATATTCCAGGAATTTTTTTCTTATACTTTTTGGCTTTCTCAAAGTACACTTCGGCATTCTGTTCAATAGTCTTATTAATGTTTAAACGGAGTTCCATATCACTAATTGTTATGTTAGATGTTTTTATAAAGTTATTTAGAATTAGTTACATCGATCTATATCATCTACAAATATGTATTTTTCAGAACAAATTTTTTCTTTTCCGCCAACAGTGATTACAGGTATTATTTCTACACGGAATTTTCCAGCTTTAGTATAATCAATATTTTTAGTTTTAATATCTCCTGCTTTGATACTACTATCAACTATTTCTCTATCTTCAGTATTAAAATCAGGAGTTATTACACGCATCTTCAATCTAGTAACATCTACACTCCCAACGTTCTTGACCATTACATTAACCTTGTTGTTTAATGTATCATAGCAAAATAATGGTTTAGAATTAATCACTTGAGTTTCAAGTTTAGCTTCTGTACAATCACCGACAGCCACAGCATCTTTTCCCCAATTCATAATCATTGTACCAATAGATACAGCGAAAGCTATCAATAGAACAGTAGCTATTAATGGAGAAATACCTCTCTTATAGAATCTGCGTTTAAGACGCATTCTCGAACCTCTTTTAAACATGATAGATTATAATAATCCGTATTTAAATAGGTTACTATTCCCACTGTTTTAGTGCTTCTTCTTCGATGAAGTGTAATGTTCCGGGTATAATTAGACAATGTAATGGTCTGCCGAAATCTTCATGCTGTAAATCTTTAGCCTTACCAATTTTGATCTTAAAATCTTTACATCCTATACGTGCACATCCAACACATACGGTATCTTCAGTGAATACATTTTCTTTACGATTATTTTCAATGTGTAATAAGTATCTTATAGCTTCATTGATTGTTAAAAATTTACTTTCATCAGGTCTTAAATCAAGCAAAACTAAAGCATGTAATCCATCTTTTCGATTCATCTTAATGACTTCATAGGGTGTCTCTGGCTTAAAACTCTCTGTTGCGAATGGAATGCTTGTTGTTTTTCCATACTTATACAATTCTAATCCCACAATACCTACAGCATTAATTATTGATGCATTGTGAATAAATTCACATTCAACACCATTCTCTTTAGCTCTTAACATCAAATCTGTATGTGTTGTAGCGCCAAAAATATCTCCGACAACTAAGAAAGCAACATTTTTATCTTTAGCGCCTTCATAAATTTCATAGGCTCTTCTTTCAACAAGTTCACGATCTGCAAGAATAATTTTTTTATGATATAATTTTTCCAAATCTTCAATAGGACATTGAAGCACAGAAGTATATTTCTCTAAATAAACTACATCGCATTTTCTGACAGTTTCTAGACCTCTAACAGTTATATCGTTCTCATCACATAGTCCGATACCTATAAAGTATAGTGTCATGCTTCTAATAATGCTAATAGAATTTATAAATTTTGATAAAGATAACTACTTATCTCGATTTACTCTTATTTTAATTTTTTCATCACATCTTTTATTTCTTTATTTGTAATATTTTTGTATAACGATGCAAGTTTTGCATGTTTGTAATATGCGTCATTTTTTCTTCTTGGTTGGAGTTGAAGATGTAGATGTCTAACTTTCAATCTACCTTCTTTTAGATATGGACTGTAATGTTGCTTTATGTCACATCCAGGACTTATTTTCAATAATTTTTCCTGATAGTTTATTAGAACAGTGATTAATTCCTTAAGCTCTTTCTGATCTAATTCAGATAATTTTTCTACATGTCTTTTTGGTATAACTAAAAGATGTCCAGGCATTAATCTTGGGTTACAAAATATTACTCTACAATATTTAAAATCCTTAACTATTTTCTTAACGTGTGTTTTAACATCGCAGAATGGGCATGTCATGTTATTGATTAATAATTAGAATTTAAAAAGTTTGATAAAATAAGATTATAATATATTTTGAGAATGTATAATATAACTTAATTTTTCATTGTTCGCTGTAGAATTAATAAATCTTCTGTTGTTAATTTCTTTCCTGTCTTAATTTTTTCTTGGACTTGTTCATCCTTTTGCTTCAATATCTCGTGATTAGATTTTTCTTGATCTTCTTTTAATCTAACATTGTTATCTGTTAATTTCTGTTTTAATGAGTTCATTAATTCAAACTTTTTATCTAATTCTTGATTCAGCTCTGATATTTCTGCTTTAAACTTGTTTGCATTGCCTTCAAAATCATCTTCTTTTTTCTTTAGTTCATCAATCTCTTTGGATGATTCGATTAATTCAACGTGATGTTTTTGTGATTCTTTAGCCGATACTTGAACAATCTTCTTAGTCATATCTATCATTGTTCTTAAATCTCTTAATTCACGGAATTTAGAACCTAATTTATTCTCGATATCACTTATAGATTTTGTATTTTCATACTGCTTCTTCATCTTAGAAAGAACTTTCATCATCTCTTTTTCTTTCTCAAATGTTAAACCTTCAGTTTCAATTTTGAATTCTAATTTTTTGATGTTTTTCTTTAACATCATAGGATCTTCAACACCGCTCTTCTGTAAAACCTTAGATTTCTCTTCACGTAATTTCTTTACTTCCTCGTCTAATACGATAATTTTTGCTTCAATCTCTTCCTTAGAATGTTTTGTGTTTTTTACAGCTTCAGTTAAATTGTTACGTTTATCTTTAGAATCTTTAGCAACTCTTATTCTAGAATGAATATCTGAAGAAATTTTTCTCTTTTCTCTAAATAGTTCTTCTTTTTTTCTGTCAAGAAAATTAATCTTATTTCTTAAATCTCTAACTTCTGTCTTAACACTATTGTACTCTGCTAATAACTTTGAAATTTCTGATTCATCCAACATTTTAGGTAATTCACCTTAAACAATTTAATAAAAAATATTTGTTAAAAATAGTATTAAAATAAAAAATATTTTCGGTTTTATCCGAATAATGCGCTTAAGCCTGCTGCTGACTGCTCTTCAGCTTGTTTTTCTTCTTTTTTATCGTCTTTCTTTGCTGCTGCTGGCTTATGTTCTGCTGCTACTGCTGCTACAGGTGCTGCCATGACTGCTGCATTCTTTATTGCTTCGTCAATATTAACACCTTCTAATGCTGCAACTAGTGCCTTTACTCGGCCATCATCGACCTTTGCGCCTGCTGCTTCTAATACTTTTTTAACGTGTTGTTCATCTACTTTGTGTCCTGCTTTGTGTAAAAGCATTGCGGCATATACGTACTCCATTTTATGTACCTCCAAAAATATAATCTTGTTATATTCTGTATTTTTTTAAATATTATTGTCAACTTATTCTTTATTGACTATTTCCGATACAGCATTTGCTTGTGCATCAGCTTTAGATAATATTTGCTCTACTACTGCGTCTGCTAATATATCTCTTTCTAATGCTATTGCTTTACTTTCTCTGTATGATTTCTGTATCAGTAATGTAATTGTATCATTTGATGGATATGCTACTTCAACTGCTAAATTTAATGCATCTCTAGCTGCTGTCTGTAATTTTTCCATGAATACTTTTTCATCAATATCCAAGACATCTCCTACTAATATCTCGCCATTCTCGTATGCTGCGACAAGATTCAAACCTATCTCCATTGGTTCTATTCCTAGTCTTTGTAATAATGATGATAATTTGTCGTTAACAACATCGCCTTTACTTGCGACATGTGCATCTTCCTTAATAACTACTTTACCAGCTTCGATTCCTGCTTTGATTTTTAACATTCCAAGCTCTCCGATTATTGGACCTGGAGCGAATGGTGTTGGACCAGCCGGTAGTACTAAATCTTTAGGAGTAATTTGTCCAGCTTTTATTGCTGCTGCACTTTTACTCTGTTTTAATAATTTGTAAACTTTAAACGGATTTTCTTTACTTAATAATAATGCTGGACTACCAACAAGATATTCTGATAATTTTCCTATATTTTTTTTAGTAGAAAGCTGTAGTGCATGTTCAATTACGCTTTTCTTTGCAACCTTTATCTCTAAATCTTTTCTTAATTTAGTTTTCATCTTCTGCAATTGTCTTGCTGGAAGATTTTCTAAATTTATGATTGCAATAACAGGATAATGTTCAATGACATCTTTAATATCTTGAACAGCCTTTAATTTAGCATCAGATACATGCGCTCTGCCTTTACCTTTTACCGTGGAGTCGCTAAGTGTCATCTTATACCTCCACCTTCATTGCAGGACCCATTGTGGTCTTGATGAAAATGTTTTTCAGATTATTTTTTTCTTTAGGTAAATGATGTATTAATTGATCGTATATTATTAACAAGTTGTCTGCTAGCTGTTCATCAGTCATGTCTTCTTTGCCTATAGTTAGTTGTACTATTGGTTTATTTCTTGCTAATATTCTTATTGTCTTTTGTAATTTATCATATAATGGTTTAAGATTAGTTCTTGGTAATACAACACATCCTGCTTTTGGATTAGGCATTTTATTCTTTGGACCTAAAACTCTACCGAATGTTGCTGCAATCTTAGCCATTAATGTTGATTGTGCAATAAAATAATCATTCTGCTTTGCAAGCTTCTTGATTTTTTTCTTATCTTTTGCATACTCTTCAAATTGATACAATGGAATGACCATATCACAACTAGCCTTTGCTTCATCAAATAAATCTACATCTACTAATGCTGCAATTTTCTTTTGCTTACCAGTATTATGTGGTAATGTTATGTAGAAATCAATCTGATGTTCTGGCTTCTTAAAGTCTAAATCTTGTAGATTTATGATTAAGTCTACCATCTGTACAAATTTCTTCTTAGGATTATCTTTCCTTAACTTTTGTATTACTTCTAAGCATTCTTTTTTATTCATGTGGCCCTCCTACATGATTGTAGTGAACAGACAGCGGTCAATAGAATCATTGACTGTATGCCTAACGGGTATAGTATAGGGAATTTTAGATGATTTATAAATGTTACGCGTAACGTAACAGATTTGAACAGAAGTTAAAATAGTTGATTGTTTACTCTAATCCGAAAAATTCTTTATATCATCCATATCTAATTCATTCCTATTGTCAAATACTAGACATTTGCCTTCCCAATGTGATGAACCATTCTTTTTAGCGTAATTGATTACTCCGCCATGAAGTTGTTTAACATTAGTAAATCCATTCTCTTTTAGGAATGCTGATGCCTTCTCACAACGAATTCCTCCAGTGCAATACGTCACAATTTGTTTGTCTTTTAAGTGCTCTAAATCCTTAATTAGATCATGAAATACACTAAATGTTTTAATATTAGGATAAAGTGCATTTGAAAAATGTCCTGAATCATATTCATAGTTATTTCGTGCATCAATAATATATACTTCTTCTTTGTTGTCAAGTAATTTCTTTAATTCAGAAGGCTCAATATACTCTGCAGTATTCTCTATATTAGCATTCCAATTCTTAGTTCCAATAATCTGTGGCTTTATTTTTATCCAAAGCTTTCTAAAATTATGTTCCTTCGTATTTGTTATTTTTATATCTATATCTTTTATAGAAAATTCTTTTTTAATAAATTTAACATATGCTTCAATGTTGTTTTCTTCTCCAGATAAACATCCATTTATACCTTCTGGTGCGAGAATTACTTTTCCAAGTAGATTTAGTTTCTTGCAAACATTTTCATGATTTGATTGTAATTTTTCTAAATCTTGCAATTTCACAAATTTATAATATAATACGTTCTTCATATATACAGTAAAGCACAATAATTTAAATATGTGCGGTATAGAAAACGATACCTTACTTAGTAATTAATTATTGCTTGTCAGAAGTTATTCTTCGTGAACATGTGTTCTTTCTTTAAGATATTCCTTATCAACATGCCATAACATCCAGATGACTAATGCTCCTGCTATTGTACCTATAGTGTTAAATAACATATCCCAGGGCGTATCTTGTTCTATCATATCTATTTGTACTTGTTCTGATAACGTGAATCTTTTTAGTATTGAATTTTTTACACTAGCTGAAAAACTGTCTTGACTTAAGATTGTTGGTCCTTTCATGTCAAGATATTTTGATCCAATAAATTCTATATTCTCAACTATTGCACCTATTCCCACAACTATTAATATTGCAGCAAAAACTTTTAATAAAGGCATTTTTTTAGAGTGTGCTATTAAAAGATAAAAAGCGACAATGGTTCCTGAAAATGCGTTTACAAAATGTATTATTTTATCATAACCAATACCCAATATTAATTCCTCGTAGAATAAGAAAATCACACCACATAGGTGAAAGAAAAATGGTAATATTGCTATGATTATTATAATTATTGGTACGTGATATCTTTTCTGTACTGTATAAAATATACCCATAACAAGGATTGCAAATATACAGTCTTTAACAGATTCTGGACTAATAAACGCGGAAATTACAGTTAACCATAATAATAAAACTATGGCTATAATAAATATTATATCTATCTTCTTCTTATTAATTGCCCATTTAGGATTAATGGTATCTATCACATAGAAGCTGTATTAGATGTCGTTTTTAAATATTCCTAAAATGTATTGAGTTGAATGTGTTTATAGAAAATATATACGCCGTGGCCCGGATTTGAACCGGGAAATCTTTCGAAACAAGCTTTCCAGGCTTGCGCAGTACCAGGTTGTGCCACCACGGCAGTAATACTATTAATATTAAAGAATAATAATCGGTTTTTAAAGGTAATGATAGAATCTAGAATCTTTGCATGTTCAGGAAACTTCTTATTTCGTTCTCTATTTCTGTAGTATCTCTTATGGCTTCAGAATCATATGTTACAGTGTACATTCTGTAGATAAATTTTTCAATAATGTTTTTTATAAAGAAAAATATGGGTCTAGTTTGCCACTTATTCTCATAATCTGTGACTACATATGCGTCGAAGTAGAATTCTGCACGACCCTTGTTCATTTTAAATCTTAAATTATCTTTTTCTACTTCAATCTCTGAAAGTCTAGAAAATATCATAAATATTCTAATGTCAATTCTTGCATAGTCTGAAATTTTCTTATAAGGTATTATCTCTAGAACTATCTGTTTCTCGTTCTCACTAACATCTTCCCAGTTTTTAATTTCCTGTTTATCATATCCTCTGTCCTTAAACCATGTATCAATAATCTTATACAATTCTTTAATATTAAATACTCCTTCGTAAGATAAAGATTTGCCATCGATTAATGTCTTAATTTCAGCCATAATTCACCGTTAATATGCACTACTACCAGTATCCATGTTTAAATACTTTTTCACTTTAGTGTGTAGATCATAAACTAAATATTCTAAAGCATTAGCATATTTTATACGCCAATCCCAGTATATGATTTTCTCAACGTAGAATTTTCCTAACCTTTTAGAAAAATCATCGCCAGCGAACCTCTGACTGTAATCTAATTCTAAATCTGCAAAAAACTTTATTTCTAACCTCGCTTTTCCGCTCTTAATTTTTCTTCCGTCTTTTATTATTTCAACTTCAGCATAATCCCATAAATGAAATTCTATTCTTATGTATTCTTTGATAAATTCTGTAACTTTACGCTCTCCCTTCCATTTAGCCTGAATCTCGTTACCTGCTGGAGTGGAAGCCTTATCCTTATAACTTTCTTCATGAAACACGAATCTTTTACTGACTAGCCACGCATGCATCATCTTATAAAGTCCGTCATAATCGAAGACGCCTCTATATCTTACAGTCAGAGGAATATTAAGAATAGGAAATGGTTCGCCTAATTTTATCGCCATACATTAAATCTATAAAAACCACTATATAAATCTTACTATTAGTATGGGACGAAGAATTATGTTTCCATTATCATTATGTCAAAAATCATCTATCTTATTCTGATAGCGTCTAGATTTCTTGGTGCGACAGTCTCTATCTTGTACTGATTATGTATAGAACTTGCAAAGTTTAGACATCTGGAATTCTCGCCGTGATTAATTATTATTTTTTTAGGTCTTGGATTGCATCTTCCAACAAAATTCATTAATTCTTTTCTGTCAGAGTGTCCAGAAATTTCTAACTTAAATATTTCCATATTTACTTTAACTACTTCAGCCTGCTGACCGCTCTTAAACATGAATTCTCTTTCTCCACGTTGAACTCTTGAACCAAGTGATCCTTCAGCTTGATACGATGAGAATACTAAACTATTTTTAGGATTGTCTGCTAAGGCTTTGAAGTATTGAACTGATGGTCCTCCAACAAGCATTCCTGAAGTTGCAAGTATTACACATGAACCTGTCTCTTCAATGATTTGTATTCTCTCTTTTTGACTGCCTACTCTTTTAAGATTTGGCATTAAGAATGGATTATTATCTTTAGTAAATATTTGTTGTCTAACATCATTATTCAAATATTCAGGATATGCTGTATGTATCGCTGTAACATCCCATATCATTCCATCAATGTATATTGGAACATCAGGAACTTTCTTCTCTCTGATTAATCTTTCCATTAACACTATAACTTCTTGAGCTCTTCCTGAACCAAGAACTGGAATAAGAACTTTACCGCCACGTTTTATTGTTTCTCCGATACTTTGACCAAGCAACTCATCTGCTTCTAATGCTGGTGGCATAATATTATCTTTACCACCATAAGTTGATTCAATCATTAAAGTCTCTAGACGAGGAAATTGAGTTACTGCAGGACTTAGCATAGATGTTTTAGCGTATTTTGTATCTGCGCTATATAATAAATTATGTAATCCGTTACCAATGTGTATATGAACCATTGCACTACCAAGAATATGTCCAGCATTATACATTGTAATTCTAATATCTGGAGTTATATCTGCAACTTCATCATATTCTAATGTTATTGTATGTTTAACCATTTCTCTAACATCATCACTATTGTATATTGGTTCTTTACCATCTTCACGTTGGATTTTAACAAAGTCTAATTGTAGTAATGCCATTATATCTCGTGTTGGAGCTGTACAATATACAGGTCCCCTATATCCGAACTTGAATAAGTAAGGAACTAACGCGCAATGATCAAGATGTGAGTGTGAAATAATTACCGCATCAAGTTGTGAAATATTAAATTCTGGAGCTTCCATATATGGATACATTGTTTCTGGAGTATCAGCACCCATGTTCATTCCACAATCAAGCAATATTCTTGATTCTGGAGTTTGTAGTAATATACATGATCTGCCTACTTCTCTACCGCTTCCTAAATATGTTAATCTGACCCATTCTTCTTTTTTCTGTCGACGTAACCATCCATTATATATTCTCTCTCCTGTCTTGTGTAAGAATTTTCTACGATAATCGTTATTCTGATATAATACTTCACGAATATTTTCAATAAGTTGAGATTTTATTGCAGGAGTTCTTCTAATAACTGGAACCCATAAAATTTTCTTTTTGATATCTTGTAGTATTTCACCGTCTTTACCAATAGCCATTCCTGGCTTTTCACACTCAATAATTACTATAGATCTTTGAGGATCAAATATTACATTACCAAGTTTTGCTTCTTCAGGAACTACTTTACGTATAGCCTTTTCAGCTTTTTCTATTTCTAGACAAATACTTGGATCAGGTCTTAATTCTACACGTTTTTTAATAACATCAACAATCCCCTTGATTATACCGCCGTTATCTAAAAAGAACTCTTTCTTCTTTGTATAAAGAACAATGTTTGCGCCTTCAAAATTTACATCACTAATTTTACCTTCCGGTATACTTTTTAATATCTCTTTAACTATTTCACTAGTCACTTATATCACCTATAATTCTATCACTATATTTATTTAATTGTATAACTTAAAATGTTTATACAAGATTTCCAGAAACCTTTTTCTGCACAGTTTTTTTAATACTTCCTTTAGTTATTGTCATTACAATAAGACCATTACCTGAACCTGAATCTCTCTGCATTGCAGCTCCTATAGCTTTAACAGCTAAATCTTCAGCATCTTTAACACTCATATTTTCTTTATAAGAATTTTCTAATACTCCATAAACAATTATACTACCAGAACCAGTACTTACATACTCTTTAATATCTAGTATACATCCATCCATATGAACTTCATAAACTCTTGGACCCGTATTATCATATCCTCCAATTAGTAAATGCGCGATGCTTGGAAAATATGATCTAGCATTTTCATAGCTTATTCTTGCAGCAAAATTTGCTGCTTCTTTAACGTTTATAGTTCTATTAGTCTTCATACTCTTTAATTTTAATTCTGCTCTAAACATTTTAACAAACATCTGAATATCACTCACAGAACCAGCAACAGTTACAGCAATATTTTCATTGATTTGTATAACTTTATCAAAATCTTTACCTGCAATAAAACTTCCTGCAGTAATACGATTATCTGCACCAAGTATTACAGCATCCTTACATACTAGACCTAGTGTAGTTGTTCCTGTCTTAATCTGTTCCATGTAATCACCTTTACTTTTCAACATTTTAACAATGTTTATCGCCTTTGCTTTCCAATTACTTCTTGATCATTAAATCTTAGAACGATTTCGTTAATCAAGGTAATCGTTAATTGTTTATAAATATTTTGATTTGTGAAAGATAAATGTCTCTGCGTATATTATGGTATTATTTTTTCTGTACGGTTACTGTTAAATCTCCTGTTTGATTATGAGCATTATTTGATCCAGTTCTATTAAATTCCACAATCATTCTATACCTTATTTTATTATTTATTGGTAATCTTGCACCTGCAATATCATATATTTTACAGCTTAATTCAAAAGTATTACTTGGAGGTATGTTGGTTCTTGGAATAGCGTTTCCTGTAGTTGGAATTGAACTTAAACAACTCACTGTCCCATAATCAGATTTTGCTGTTACTCCATTAATGCTTACTGCTACACCAAAATTATTTCTTAGAGTAACATTAGTCCATGAATCATTATATAATATATAATCTTCACACGTCATTTGATCACCAAAATAGCATACATCATTGACATATCTTTGAGTATTAAATATTCCAAAATATCCAAGCATACTTATAACTATCAAAACTCCTAATATAGCCCAACCGTATGTAACTAGAAATTCTATTGCTGCTTGACCCCTATTTCGCATATACTTCACCTATCTCTGTTTGGTCTAATCCGCCCCTAATTTTTTTGTATGTTATTAATATCCTAACTCTAGTATCATCTTTAAAACCTAAGATAGCATTATTGCATGTGATATTAAATCTTTGATCTACAGGTATATCTGCTTGTGATAATCCCATAACATTACATTTAACATTTTTAGGCATTATGGTTGTAGCATTAAAATCGTATAATGTTTGACCTGCACTATTTCTTAACACCATTATTAGTTCTGCATCTGTTAATTGTACACCTAAACATGGTGTTATTGCACCGAATACGCACTTATCTGGTAATAATGACTTAGGATGAGGCATAAAATATGCTAATCCAGCAATTAGTGCCCCAAGTACAAGTAATGCCCATCCGTATGTTAGCATAAATTCTAATGCTGCTTGACCTTTAGTTAATTTAATCATTTTGAATTTTTACTCATCTCTACTGCACTATGGCATATAATTCTCCTAATGATACTTGATTATATCCGCCTACAGTTTTTAAATAATTAATAGAAACTTTGACTTTCCCTTTTTCACGAACATTAAAAGGAGCATTTGGAAGAGTACTACATACCACGCTCATAGTCTCTTCAGGATCTAGTTGTCCTATACTGGCTGCACCATTTATTGTGCATGCAACTCCATTTTCTGTAGTTTTTGATGAAAGTGTAAACATGGTTTGTCCCAAACCATTAGTTAATTGAAGCTGTGCTTGACTAGCTGTTAATCTAAAATCTTTACAATCAAAACCGTTAGAGAATATACATTTATCAGGAAGAGATGTAGCAGGGTTTGTAACTCCAAAATATGTTAATGCTGCAATAACAATCATTGCCGCCATTATAGCCCAACCGTATGTAACTAGAAATTCAATGGCTGCTTGACCTTTTTTATTATACATGATTACACCTTTGGTTTAGTATTTTATAAATTTTTACATTTATAATTTGATTATTTCTTATTATTTGATATTAACAATGTTATGCAATTATATTTTAAGTTAATCCTGCTCCTGTAGGAGTTATTCCTCCGAAAAAATATCCGAATATTGCTAAAAATATAAAGTAGAATAATACTGATGAAACCATAAATACTGGAATATATTTAATTCCTCCTTTAAAATCTCCTTTTTCTATAAGCGAAGTTATTAATGATGAAAAAAATGAAGTAATAATTACGGCTGCTATGGCAAATGTCTTAAAATCTTCAGGTTTCACACTATCAGAAGAAAAACTGATAGGCATGTTGGCACTATTAAGCGAAGATAATTGTGAACTGAAACCAATCATTACATGCAATAAATAATATGATAGCGCGAATAATCCTGGAGCGATAACAATAACTATAGCTCCGATAAATATCATGTAAGTAGTAGTTGCCGCGTTCATTTCCTCTTTTAATGCTTTAGTTTTTCTAATATTATCAATAACTCTATCAACTATTTCTGCAATTTTACCACCGCTCTCGACTTCTCCAATAATTAAATCAAAAGATCTTTTAAGAATCGGTGAATCATATTTTTCAGTAAATTCCTCTAAAGCTTCAACCAAGTCATTTCCTGTCATTACTTTCTTGGAGACCATGGTTATTTCTTTAGCTATAACGCCGAATTCTGGTTTGATAGCAGACCATAACGCCTTCTCAAAAGATAGTCCTCCTTTCAAATTTGAAGACACAATCTGCAAATAATCTGGTAAAATGTATTCTATATTTTTAGTTCTTGAATATACTTTAATATTCAGACTAATATACATATACATAATAATAGTAAATAGAATTATTATCTGAACAATTACCCAACTTATAAAAGTTAACAACATCAAAGTTAATCCGCCGTTATCTGGAAGTGTTGTGATTTTTGGATATATAGCTAATATGTAGATAAAATATGTTAGCACTAATGATATATAGAATAATATTCCAAATAATTCGTAAGGTACATCTTCATATCCTGCTTTTAGAAAGAAACTTCTAATCTTAGGTCTGAACTTTTTGAATATGAATGCCTTTCCGAACTCTTCAGCAAATAAAACCATTTACGTCTCCAATATCTAAATTTTTTAATTTTATTAATGATTGTTTAATTAAATGTTCAAATTAGGTCTGATTCCTTTTATCATTCCAATAAATATGAATTGCACAATAACTAATGCGGCCAATATTCCAACAAATGCTATTAAATCAAGTTTTAGCGACATCATAGATGCGACTATGCTAAATAATGTTATTCCTAGTGATGGTACAACAATTGCTAGCAATAAATAAAACATTATTACAGAATTTAATTTCTTACCATATTTTTGAATTTCGAGTAATTGTTCACCCGATATCTCTTGTAATATTGCTTCTAGTGGTTGAGATACATCTACACCAATTTTTAATGCATTATTAATCTGAAATAATATTTTTTTAAATCTTTTCGAAGGAGTGGTCTTATATGCTCTTTCTAAAGCTTCTTCTAATGGGGTGCCCATTTTTATATCTTCAACAATCTCTTGGAAATAACTGCCTGCAACGCCATAACTTTGGGATGCATCAAATAATGCGTTAATTAAAGGTTTGCCGCTGTTCAATTTTACAAGTAAAAATCTTCCAGCAAACAAAACATCTTTGTCAATCTCTTTTTCCCTTTTACTGATAGCTACGTCTAATCTTTTAAGCATTAAAAAAAATAATATTGCAAAACTTATTATAAATACTACAAAAACCATCAATATGGAGAGTTCATTTTGTAGTATTAAAAATATTGATAGAACACTAATCATTATTGACATGAAGAAAGCATTTTTTAATGATTCGTCAACAAATTCCGCAGGTTTCTTATGTATACCTGCGCTTCTTATTTTATCCTTCAAGTCTGGCATCTGTAATGCCAAACTTTGCGCAAACCCCATCTAACACCTCAAAAAATATTTTTTTTTAATGATTTAACATTACTATTGATTGTGAATTTCTTATAATTTAATCTATTTTTAAGTTTCCTAAATAATATCTTGACATTACTGCACCAATCTTATCAACGTTTTCAATATTATTTTTGACAAGCCATTTCAATATTCTAGTTTTTTGCTCTAAATCTTTAGCGATATTTTCAGCACTCAAACCTGTGTAAAGTTTTAGCCTCTCGAGTACTGCCTCGGAATCACTCATTTTTTCTAATTTATCCTCACCAACATTTAGTTGCATTAATATGCGTGCATCACCAGTTGATGTTACTTCAGCGATTTGTAATGTTCTTCTCTTACCAGTTCTTCTGTTCCTAGACTGTGCAATTATTATTGAAAGTGAAGAAATCATTGGTTTAGGAATATCAATAGGAGGATTAGTTAATCTAACAATAACTTCATCAGCATTGTTAGCGTGAATAGTTGCGTATACTGAATGTCCGGTGTGCATTGCCTCTAAAACTACTTGCGCTTCCTTTTGTCTTCTAATTTCTCCGACTAATATTCTATCTGGTCTCATTCTTAAACTATTAACAAGCAAGTCAAGCATCGTAATTTCTCCTTTACCTTCAGGATTAGGAAGTCTTGTCTCCATAGGAACCCAATGTAAATTACTTGGCAGAGTCAATTCTCGAGTATCTTCAATACTTAATATACGTTGATTAGGCGGGAAAAAATTTGCAACAACATTCAACATACTTGTCTTACCAGAACCAGTACCTCCTGCAACAAGTACTGATAATTCATTCTGTACAGCCAACCATATAAATGCTGCAGCTTCGACAGATAATGTATTATCTTTAATGAATTTAGTAATTGTCCAAGGGTCTGCGGAGAACTTTCTTATTGTAATTGTGTTACCCTTACTCGAGATAGGATATAGTGTAGAATTTACCCTATCTCCTGTACTTAAGTGTGCATCCATTAATGGACTTAATGTAGTAATTTCTTTACCAACTTCTCTACCAATCATCGTAGCATAATGTCTGATCTTAGCTTCAGTTATTAATTTAATATTAGTCATTAACCATCCGTGTTTTTTATGATATACCCATAGCGCTTCAGAATGATTATTAACAACAATTTCTTCTAAAAATATATCCTTCAATAATATTTCAATTTTTCCTAATCCAAGATTTTCTTGTATAATATAATTTACTAACATGTTAGTTGTTTCTTCGTTGGCTGATGGAAAATATTTTTTAATAAGCGTTGTGATTTCCGATTGAAATTTATCTTTACTTTCATTGGCATTATTTGCATTTTCAATCTGTTTAGAATCTACTCTAGAGATAAATTCTTGTCTAATTTTTTCCAGTATAAGTTTAGTAGCATCGCTTATATTAGTTAATGAAACCATATACTTTGGTGTAGGCTCATCTTCATAAAGAACTATATTAATTTCAACAAGTATATCGTTAATCTTTAGTTTATACTTATCAAGGTATGTTTCTACTTTCTTGTCTTTTTTAGTCTCTTCAAATTGTGTAGGATAACTTGTTTCAAGCATTACTCATCGCCTCTAAACATTCTTGTAATCTAATCTTAGCAGCCCTATTTTCAGGCCTAATCTCTAATAATTTTTCAAAAAGTTCCTTGGCTTCTCCATAATTATTTTGGAACATTGTATATATGGCTTCCTCATATAATTTTTGTATTTCTTCATCAGAATATTTATGTCTAAGCCTGTTCTTATGAATTTCTTCGATTTTCTTCGTCATTTTATGTGCATGTTCAGTCATGTCGCTTTTAAAATCTTCAACATCATACTCTTTAATTACTGGATCCTTATGATGTGCGGTCTTCTGTATCTTAATTAGTGGCTGAATAATTTTATCATCAGCAACTTCTGTATTATTCATTAGCTCTGGTTCCTTGTCTAAACATTCTTGTAATCTAATTCTTGCAGCTTTATTATTTGGTTGTAAATTAATTATTTTTCTAAAAAGTTTAGCAGCATCCTCATACTTATCATTAAACATATGGTATACTGCCTGTTCATAAACTATCTGTAATTGATTATCAGAATATTTGTTGATATCTATCAAATTATTCTTAATATCGCTAGTGTTTTCTTTCTTATTATGCTCTTCAGCTTTTAATGGTTTAGTAAATCTTATGATATCGCTGCGATCAAGAGCGGGTATATTTAATGTAGGACTTTCAATACGATAATGTTCAACAACAACACGATTGTTCGGATCAGCATTATGTTGTTTATCATTAATAGCAATCATTGTCTGTGCTTTTTCGAATACTTCACTAAGTATCTCGTTTTTTATTAAATCAATTTTATGAGTTTCTGAACGTTTCTCCTGATCAATTTTTTTACGTATCTCATTCATTGCTTGAGCGACTATTTCTTGTTTTAGTTGCTCGATTTTCTGATTCTGTATGTTGTTCTCTTCTTCTAATTTTTTCTTAATCTCATCTAACAATTTTTCAGTAATGTGTGTCTTTAATTTTTCAACCTGTTCAACTGTTTTATTTATTATGTCGTTTTTTAGATGTTCTAAATCCAGAGATTTCTCCTCAGAATATCTTGGAGTTCTAGGAATTTCCTTAAATGAATGTTCTCTATATTCGTTACGCATTAAATGTTTATTCTCTTTCTCTGTGATATTACTTGAAGATTGATTAAAAATAGGAGTTTCCGATTTACTTTTAACAAAAACATTTAAGCTACTAATATCGCCTTCTTTTTCAGATTCTGTTTTTTCATCATAATACTTTATATTATCCTTTTTTGAATTCTTTATACTGCTTTCTGTGATATTAGATTCTATAGGTGTTGTAGAACTTTTAGAATTAATTATCTTGCCTTTACTTGTAACGAATATTTTATCTTCTTCAACATTTTTATGTTTCTGAGGTCTTACTGTATTGTCTGGTTGTTGCTTTACAGGCATGGATACTTCTGGTTTAGACTCTTCAACGGTTGGTGATCCGGTATTTAGCTCTGTAAATTTATCTGTTTTATCCTTAAATATTTCACTATCGCCCTGTCTTATAATTTCTATTTTTCCTTCCTTGATTTTAACATAATTTTGTATTTTTTCATACATTTTTTCTAATATAGAATAAATCTTTTTACGCTCTACACTATTTTTAGGAAGTCTGCTATAGTTTATTTTCAATTCATCGAATAATTTTTTTGCTTTAGTTAATTCATCATTATCTAATGCATAAGATATGTCTTTAAGGTAATCTCTTGTTAAATATAATCCGTAATCTTCCTCTCTATCAATTACATTTTTTTCATCCTTATCCATTTTACTATCTAAGAATGTTATTATGTCGCGTTCCAAATATTGTTCTAATTCCATATTAAGTGTATTGTATTAACTCCCTATATTCTTTCCATAACTCATCTGCTTTCTGTAATTTCCTACGTTGTGACTCAAAATAGAAATATTTCTTTTGAATATCTAATGCTTGAACTATATGATTTTTCCACAACATTTCTATTTGACTTTCAGGTATGTTATTAGATTTGGCCTTTTCCCAGAATTTTTTCTTAAAAAATTGTATATTATAATTCTCTTCTTTATCTAGTTCTTCGACTTTTTTAGCATTAACAGCTTTATTGAGATATATGTAAGGTGTAGTAAATCTGTATTCTATGCCTACTATACCTTCTTCAACTAAGAAATCTACCCATGCCTGGATTACTCCTACATCTACCTTTAACTTAGCTGCAGCTTCAGTAAGTGGAATCTTAGCACTACGCGCTAACAAGTCTAAGAGATCATCCACCCCTGTTCTAACTACCTCTTCACCCATTTTTCAATGATTATGCTTAAAAACATTCTCCAGGAGCCTATAAAAAGTTTGTTGATTATTATATAGTAGTACTTGATTTAAGGTTTACAAAACTCTGTTCCATATGCACTGATTTTATACCTTGCAGCTGTTTCTTCATCTAAACTTACACTATCTCCATTGAACGTATAATTTAGTATTTTTCCAAAAGAGCAATTATTTGTGCCATTCCAATAATAATGGTCTATATAACTATTATTTCTGTAAACTGGGAATGCTATTTTGAATTCTGTTGGATGCATTATACGTTCCAGTCCACAACATGATGATGGTGTGAGATCATTCCAATATCTCTGTAAAAATCCTACTCCTCCAACATAGTATCTATAATCATTACTATTATAGAATGTAATTGTGTTAGCGAGATTCCAGCAAGTTTCATTAAAAACACATACACCGTTATATTTTGTAATTTTTCTTGACACATTTCCATAACTACTAATATTAGCCAAAGGATCTGTTAATCCTATTATGGATACACTTTGAGTTATCACTTTATTTTTTATCCATTTAGCATAATATCCGCTACCGCTGTTATCTGTTATATTATATGAGATATTTATTGTAACTTCGACCTCGAAAGGGTAATCCTGTCTTATTGTTACATTGTGTATCTTATATTCTGTCTTAATATTTAATTGTGCTAATGATAAGTCGGAAATATTTTTCATTCTAGAATTTAAATCATAACCTGAAGTGCCCATAGGACATTGTTGTAATACTGACCCTGAACAATCAAATGTTCCACAAGTCATGCAATTGTAAAATTTTCTATTGAAATCATTTTGATCAGTATAAAATCCTTGACTAGAACCACGCGATGTTAAAGATTCTAACACCCTGTATGTTGATATCTTTATACTTTCAGAAGCATAATTTTCAAAATTTCTTGTGTATACATCAATAACTTTTATTCTGATGTTGCTTCCGGGTATCCTATCTTCTAATACTGTGCTAAATGTTTGAGAAAATAATGTTATAAACAATATAGACATCAATACAGATATAAGAGAGAACAATATTGCCTTTTTTTTCATTTTACCTTTATTGTTTAATATTATGCCCATATTTTAATCTCCACAAGTGCAGGTCCAAACATTGTGCTACTATCAATTTGAAGAAATGTAATCTTTTTTGATGCAATAACTATTTTAGCATTATTTATATCAGGAGAAGCCCTGCTGTAAATTAGTGTTCGTGTGACACCTTTAATTAACGTGTATGAAAATCCGTATTTTTGTGGTATTAATGGTTCTGTAATGTTCTGAACCAATGCTGTAGCATCGGAACTCATCGACTTATAATCAAATTCGTCAACTTGTTCTATAATACTATGTCTTGTATCTTTAATACGTCCGTCATTAATCATTTGTAGAACCAATTCGCTGTTTAAATCTTCCATTTTAGTATTAATAATAAATGAAGTATATTCTTCAGCCATTTCATAATTATACTGCACCTTTGTAGGTCTTGAACCACTATTTAATATAATCATTAATGACAAGAAAATAATTGTGGCTCCTATTAGCGCATCAATAACGAAGTAGTAGCCTTTCTTTTTTAATCTCTTAAACACACTTCACCCCATTTTTTACTAATATTGTGTCTAACTATAGAATTTGGTATAAAAATTTTGCTAAAGTTAATGTTTACAATTATGATTGCCAATATGCTATAACAACTCTTACAGGTATATCATTATATTTGGCTATTTTTTCAACTTTAATCAAATTCTTTATTGTGCCAGTATCTGTTGAGGCTGTAGCATAGTATTTAATGTACGGTGCGTTGCTGTATGGTGCTGTATTGGTATTACATTTGATAAAATATGCTGCCGTGGCATTTTTTTGACCTAATCTTATTTCTGTATTCAACATTCTATTATTACATTGAGAAGCTATGCTACCATCAAATATTACTGCACCAGCATCATTCCTTAATGGTGATGCTCCTGTACTATAGAATCTACACATTCCATCAGTAAAGTTTACACCATCACATGCCTGATTACATCTACCATAACTGTTTGTACAATCTGAATGACATGTACCATTAATTAATCTGAAATATATGCTTGCTGTTTTTCCTCTTATAACTGTTGCTTCTATTAATTGAGTATCATAAGCACCTTTTGATGCACTGAAAAAATATGTTCCAGTTAACGCTGTAAGCGTAAAGTTACCCTGAGCATTTGTTGACAAATTGCTACGCTCAAGATTTGCACTCTGATTCCACTTAATAGGATTTCCAGTTATTACAGCTTTCTCAACAGGAGCACCTGTTCTGTCTTCTAACACTCCTCCATTGACTGTTGCTGTACAATCAGGGTCAGGACAACTACTACAATTACCAACTTGTCTAGTTACTGGATCCATAAAATCTTCTGGGCAGGCATCATCATCAATATTATCGCATGATATTATAGAAACATTACCGCCACCAATGATTACTTGTCCGTATCCTTGAGCAGAGTTTGGAGTATGACCACACACGCAAGGAGTATCTGATGATCCATCCATACAAGAATAAGCTGCACTAACTATTCTTAAAGATAATAATAGTATAGAAAAGATGATTATTATTGAGTACCCCTTTTTCATATAATGGTTTTAGGAGACGTTATATTTAAATTTTATCCTTCTAAACGCGAAAACTTTAAAACAAGTTAAGAATATTCATCATTGTGGTAGAATATAATTCAGAAATTCAAGAGATAGAAGCACAAATTGCTAAGACTAAATATAATAAAAGTACACAACATGCCGTCGGCTTAATGAAGGCTAAACTTGCCAAGCTTAAGGAAAAACGTGAAACTCGTGGTTCTGGCGGCAAGAAGATGGAAGGTTATGATGTTAGAAAAACAGGCGATGGAACAGTAATTCTTGTAGGATTTCCATCAGTTGGAAAATCTACTCTGTTAAATGATTTAACAAATGCAGAGTCTAAAACTGCTGCTTATGCATTTACAACATTAACTGTTGTTCCTGGAATAATGCATTTTGGTGATGCAAAAATTCAGATATTAGATGTTCCAGGAATTGTTAAAGGTGCAGCAGCTGGAACAGGAAGAGGTAAGGAAGTATTGTCCGTAATGAGATCTGCCGATTTAGCACTATTAATTATTGATGTGAATGCTCCTGAGCATTATGACGTGTTAAAAAAAGAGATATATGATTCGCACTTAAGATTAAATAAAAAGAAACCGGAAGTTAGGATAGTTAAGGGTTCGCATGGTGGAATAAAGGTTGCTAGTACAGTAAAATTGACCAAGATTGATGAGGAAACAATAAAATCTGTATGTAAAGAATTTAAGATAAATAATGCCGATATTATTATAAGAACTGATATCGATGTTGATGAATTTATTGATGTTTTAGAGGGTAATAAAAAATATATTCCTGCAATCATTGTTGTAAATAAAATTGATTTAGCAACAGAAAAACAAGTTGAAAAAATTGTTACTGAGTTAAAAGCAGATTTAGCAATTAGTGCAAAGGACAAAATCTATATTGAGCAGTTAAAAGAATTGATATTTGAAAAATTAGATTTAATAAGAATATATTTGAAGGAACCAAGCAAAGAGGCAGACCTAAAAATTCCGTTAATTATAGCTAGAAATTCAAAAATTGAAGATATATGTAATAAGTTACATAAAGATTTTGTTTCAAAATTCAAATTCTGTAGAGTTTGGGGTAAAAGTTCAAAATTTCCTGGACAAAGATTTATGTTAGATCACAAGTTACAGGATAGAGATATAATTGAGATACATCTACGATAATTATAAAATTATTAGTATGGCTTTATTATAATTTTCAATTAATAAACTATATAAACAAGTCTTTCTAAGATTCAAGAGGTGAATAGTATGGAAGTATGTTCAAAGTGTAAATCTGAATTGAAGAAGGCTGGAAAATTAAATTCTGGTAATAGTATATTTCAGGAATGGGTATGTCCACATTGTGGCAATAAGACGATGAAAGCTTTAAGTGTGAATTAAGATGGCAGATAAGAAAATAACATTGGATTCTGATGGTTTTTCTGATTATTTCAAAAATTTAAGTATGGATTTATGGATAGCATATGCTATTATTGCTGTAGGATTAGTAGCAATTGTTTTAGGATTTGTATTATAGGTGATTTTATGGATAAAAAAACTAAATTGATGGAAAAAATGGATTCTGAAGGATGGATACAATATACGCTAATTGAAAATGCGGGATTGTTTGGTATGGATTCTCATGATAAAGACTTGGTTGCTGTTCTTCAAGCTAATAACATTCCATTTAGAGTTGAGCATGATAGTGAACTTCAATCTGATGGCATGAATAGCTTATACGTAAAAAAAAGTGATTATGAAGTTGTTGTAAACTTGTTTACTAAACCTAAACGTTAATTTTTCGTCTTATTTTGTGCTTATTCTTTATAAATCAACATTTATAAACCATAAAAATGATTTTATCATTTTTAGGGTGCAAAAAAGACGATTATATTGACGATGTCTTTTTTTGCATATGCTATAACTATCGAGTGAAAAGGAAAAGCTTAAATACATGCTTGGTTTCATGTATTTTAGAACATATATTTTATACATGAGTTTCATGTATTAACGGGGGTTATTATAATGGGTCAACAGGAAGTATACGACTTTTTATGTAAAAACAAAGGTAAATGGTTTACATCTAGAGAAATTTCTGAAAAATTAAAAGTTTCTATAGGCTCAGTAACTATGAGTCTTAAAAAATTACGTAAGACGAATATAATCAAGTACAAGAACACAGGCAAGAGAAATACGTTCATGTACAAAGTTGATAAGAAATAATTTATAAAAATATTTTTTATATTTTATGAATACACGTAAACTAATATATTTTTTTATGATTTTATTCTTCTTAATATTTACTTTGCTGCTATATGTTTTTTCCACCAGTGGAAAAAAGTTCTCTGATATGACAGAACTGCAGATAGGAATGATTGTGTCATTAGTGATTTTTTTTATATTGTTATTTCTAAATCTATTTTTTCGTAAACATCGAATGAACAGAAGAGGATAATATCTATTATAACATCTATTATTAGATAAACTCTCAATATAATAATAAACTTTTAAAATCTCGACTATTTTTGCTATTATACGCAGTTGTATTGCGTGGGTGATTTGAATGAGTGTTGTTAAAATAACTTTTCCTGATGGTAATGTAGCAGAGTATCCTAAGGAAACTTCTATTATGGAGATTGCTGAAAAGATTGGTCCGAGACTTGCAATGGCCGCGTTAGCAGCAAAAGTCAATGGCAAATTAGTTGACATGTCCTCTAAAATTTCTGGAGATTCACAGTTACAAATAATTACTGGAAGAGACAAAGAAGGATTAGAAGTTATAAGACATAGTAGTGCGCATTTGCTTGCGCAAGCATTAACTCGAATGTATCCTGACATTAAATTAACTATTGGTCCAGTTGTAGAGGAAGGGTTTTATTATGATATTGATTCTGAAAAAACTTTTAGTACTAACGACTTTGCAGCAATAGAGGCAGAAATGGAAAAAATCGTTAAAGAAGATTTGCCGGTTTATAGAGAAGAATTATCCAAGCGTGATGCATTAAAATTGTTTGCAACAAATGACTATAAAGTTGAAATGATTGAAGCAATGGATGATGCTACTGAAAAAATTTCTATGTATAAACAAGGAGAATTCTTTGATTTATGTCGAGGACCTCATGTTCCAAGAACTTCTAAATTAAAAGCAGTTAAGCTTATGAAAGTAGCTGGAGCATATTGGAGAGCAGATAGTAATAACAAACAACTTCAAAGAATTTATGGTACAGCATTTATTGAAAAGAAAGATTTAGATGCTTACTTAAAATTACTCGAAGAAGCGGAAAAGAGAGATCATAGAAAATTAACACAGGATTTGAATCTCGTTTATTTTCACGAATATTCTCCAGGAGCGCCTTTTTTTCTATTTAACGGAACGATAATATATAATGAATTACTAAATTTTATACGATCTGAATATCAAAAGAGAGGATACAAAGAGGTAATAACTCCTCAAATGTACAATAAAAAATTGTGGGAAACATCTGGACATTGGGAACATTATAGAAGCGATATGTTTGTACTTGATATTGAGGGTCAGGAATTTTCATTAAAACCCATGAATTGTCCATCGCACTGTTTAATATATAATAGAGATGTAAAAAGTTACAAGGATTTGCCTATAAGAATTGCAGATTTCTGTTCATTGCATAGAAACGAATTTTCCGGGACATTAACAGGAATGGTCAGAGTTAGAAAATTTTCACAAGATGATGCACACATATTTTGTAGATTTGATCAGATAGAAGATGAAGTATTTGGCGTACTAGAATTTATTAAATATGTATGGAATGAAGTATTTAATTTTAAATTAAAATATTATTTGTCTACGAAACCAGAAAAGTCGCTTGGAACTAAAGAGTTGTGGGATCAGGCTGAAGGAATACTTGCAAGTGCATTGAAGAAGGCAGATATACCTTATGAAGTTAAGCCTGGTGACGGAGCATTTTATGGTCCAAAAATTGATATAGATATAGAAGATGCATTAGGACGAAAGTGGCAGTGTCCAACATGTCAACTTGATTTTAATTTGCCACAAAGGTTTGAGACAATGTATGTTGATAATGATGGTAAGAAGCAGTATGCCGTTATGATTCATAGAGCGATATTAGGATCTCTTGAAAGATTTTTTGGAATAATGACGGAACACTTTGCTGGTAAATTTCCTTTATGGCTTAGTCCTGTTCAAGTTAAATTGTTACCTATAGCTGATAGGCATACTGCGTATTGTAAAGATTTACAAGCAGAAATGCATAGACACGGTATTCGTGTAGAAGTCGATGAACGTACAGAAAGTACTCCTAAAAAAGTTAGGGATGCACAGTTGCTACAAATACCCTTAATGATTACTATTGGTGATAAGGAAATGGAAAATCATACACTAGCGGTCAGAACACTTGATGGTAAAGTCAAGTTTGGTGTTAGCAAAGAAGCATTTATCCAGAAAATGGTCTCTAATATAAGAAGCAAATCTTTAACATTTGATATGGATTAAGTTAATATTTAAGCCAATATAGATGTATTGTTGTGTTGTTATCAATATATATTTATGTAGGCCGTTTCCATAAACTATAAAAACAGTCCAATTACTCTATAAGTATGGGTAACGTCTTTATAACACCACAATGGTTCTTTGGATATGATATACTATTAGAAGTATTATTTGCTGTAATCACTCTACTAGTAAGCTTTTATGCTTGGAAAATCTATAAGATATCAGGAGAACGTAATATAAAATTATTCTCATTAGCATTCTTTTTCATAGCAGCATCTTATATTGTTCAATCTGTATTAAATTTTATAATGATGGCGCGATTGGATGATGATATTTGTGGATTGATAAAATTACAGGACGTATATTTATTAAATCTGTTCGGAATCTATGTACACGCAATATTATTTCTCATAGGATTATTACTTTTAGCATATGTTGCATTAAGAATCTATAGTTTACAGACGTTTATACTGTTATTCTTGCTCGTATTTTCAGCCTTATATTTTAGTCCTTATAAGACATTTTTATTATACATGTTATCTGCAGTATTGCTCGGATTTATAGTTTATTATTATCTAAGAAATTATTGGGCTACGCGTAAGTCTACATCACTAATTGTACTTATTGCAATGATATTATTATTTATAGCATATTTACAATTTATATTTGCTATGGATAATTCAACATATTATGTTATAGGACACATATTAGAGTTAATAGCTTACATACTGGTGTTGGTTAATTTATTATTTATATTAAGGGTTGGAAAACAGAAACAAAAGCGTAAAAATGGCAAAAAAACGTGATAGATTAAGAATAATCTACGATATATTGAAGGCAGTACATGACAAAAACAATCGTATTAAGCCAACCCATATTCTTTATAAGAGCAACCTTTCTCATCAAATGATGGAAGAATACTTGAAAGAGTTAATGGGTAAAGATTTTATATTAGAAAATATTCAAGGCGATAGCAAAACATATTCTTTGACACAGAAAGGCTTTGATTATTTGAATAAATACAAGATGATTGCAGAATTTACAGATTCATTCGGACTAGAATCATAATTAAATTTTTCTTAAAAATTATATCTTGACAAGCTTCTTAAATGTAGTCTAGAAACAGTGTTACTGTAGAGGATTATATATCAAATTCATCGACTTTTTCTTTTTCTTCCTCTTCTTCTTCCTCATCCATTCCTGATTCGTATCCTTCCATGAATGCTTCTTCTGCATCAGTAATTGCGTCAGCATCCCTTAAACTTTCAGGATTAGATTCAAATTCATCAACTGGAGGTTCTTCTCCGTCTTGATATTCTTTCTTTGTCATAATTCACAACTGCGGCAACTTATTTATAAACTTTTTTGTTTTACACTCGAGAATTAGTGATTTCTAATATTATTTTTTTTGATATATTCTTTATAATATTTTATTTATATTTTCGAGATTTTCTTGAAATATATGTGCACTACATGATATCGTGGATAATGCTCCTGTTTTAGTATTTAATTTATCAGCAACATATTTTTGTAGTAAATATATTTGATAAATGTTACCCGGCCAACCTATAAAGAAATCATTACTTCTAATAAAGCAAGTAGTATTTAACTTACCGTCTTTGATTTTAAAATATATGAATAATAAACTAGGGACGCTCTTGTTTAATATGTCGGAATCAGTTGCAGGATTAAACAATGATATCACTGCACGTCTACTATTAGGATCTTTTTTCAACAATGGTATAATATAATCATTGATCTGATCTTTTTTACCTAAAAAATTAAATATTCTAGGGCCATAACTAAATTCATATATTGCTAAATCTTCTTTATTAAGTATTATTGATGATAATTCCTCAACTGAAGGATATATCCATTCAAATTTACGCATAGAATCTATTGGTGCGTCATAATCAGTTTCTGGATGTTCAATATTAACTATAAGATTCAAGACTTCCCTACAAATTCTTTCATCTCTATCCTTAAAGTCTGCACCATTATCTATAATATGCTTTAAAGATTTCTTCCACGCATCCATACAGTTCTTTTCGTTTATTATCATGTACTTCTATCATACTCCTTTACTAATTTAAACTTACAGGAAATTTGTTAATTTTACCATTCCACGCAATCCACTAAAATCGTAAGTGAATAGCGGAATTTTGTATGTATTCAATAAAATACTAAATTCGTGTATTATGTCCGTAGTCTCAAAATCGCTGGTTCTAAAAATTCTTAATCTATCTCCACCGTCGAATATTTCGAACATTTTTTCTCTAATTACTATAAAATTCTTCATCTCACCAGTATAATAATCTTCTGCTCTCTTAACTGTGGCTTTTTTATAATCACGCTCACCCATAAATTTCGGATCAAAATTTCTGAATGCGCTACTGAAAGCTATCTTAAATCTTATCGGTATGCCACAACTCTTATAGACTGTTTCTTCACTATAACAAAAATTATCCACTAACTCTTTTGTACTTTTTATAAGTTCAAATAAATTATTATTTTCTTGAATGTCTTTATGCCAATCATAGTTCCAAAATCTTATATAATTTCTGCTGAATTTATAAAAATCTGCAGCATTAGGATTGTTAAGAGTGTTTATGTTTCTAAAATATTCGTTAGATTTGCGTCGTTGAATATTATTTGCTGTTAGTAATGTCTTTGCGGCATTAAGTACTGCATGTCTGAATTCTACGTCAGTATGATATACTTCAAAAAATCTGTTGATACTTATAGCTATTTGTGACTGTGAACAACTTACACCGATAACGTTTCCTCTGAATTTTTTTGTATACACATCCCAATCTTCATCATCAAAATTGTATATTCCTGCCTTTCCCTTAAAGTAAGGCGCAATGCTTAAATCATTATTTTTTATATTAATCTTTATTTTTTGTTTAGAAAATTCTTTGATTATATGTTCTATGATTTTCGAATTCTTTTGTAAATCTTTATTGCTTATATTAAATATTACATTAACAAATTTAGGATTAATGTTAGTGTATTCGTCAATAAAATGATATATCTTATTATTAACGCTTGCTATGTTTAATATTATAGACATATTTTTATCATAGCTTTCTGTATCTCTACATATTTTATTAAGAAAATCTGTGATTTCCTTCTCGCTCATTTCTCTTAATACATATTCAAATTCGTTTAATGCAACTGTATCATTAACATCTGTCAAACACTCTTTAACTAAATTGTACAATCTGCTTGATTCAGAATTTTTTGAGCATTCTAACAGTATAGAATTAAATCTATTAATCCATGAATCCTCTCTATATTTTCTCATTACGCCTTTGCTTTCATATTGCTCAATTTGTGTTGTTGAGAGTGTAGGCTTAGTTATTATTATTTTTCTGTAACCCTTTTCTATTATTGTATCTCCTTCCTCAGTTTTTAGAACAAAATATTTTTCACCCTTATCAACGGTTTTAGAAACTTTTATTATGTCGCTTTCTATAAGTTTGTTTATATAGTATAATATTTTTCTGTGTAGTTGAAACTTTCTACGTTTACCATTATGGACATTTGTACGATCTGTACTATTTAGTAATTCTTCAATCTCTTTATACTCTTGTGTGTATATTTCTTTAACTAAGAATTCTGTATTTAATTCCTTGCTTAAATTATTCTTGAATATGTTTAAGATAACTTCTTCTGTATCACGCATAGTGCTTATAGGAGAATGTTGTTTTTAAAGGTTATGCTGTTCAAGACTGTTTCAGGATTTTGATTAAACATTTATGTTTCAAGACCTAAAACAGCTTTATTTGATATATTTTAGCACAAACATACCATATGTTGTGTACTGATAGGTGTCTGTTTCAGGATTTTTCTGAAGCATTCAGGATTTTCTTATAAGGAGGATATATAATCCTGAAGCACGTACTCTTTATATTATAACAGTATGTTGTTATAATAATGCGAAAATGTAGTAGTACGGAGGGATTCGTATGGAACTAAAAAACAGGAAAGATGTACTGTTAATGACTTATTTTCGTAGAAATGCTAGAGAAAATCTTACAACAATTAGCAGGCATACAAAAATTCCTGTTAGTACGATATTCGACAAGCTAAGAGAGTATGAGCGAGAGTTAATACATAAACATACAACATTAATAAACTTTAAAAAATTAGGATTCGATATTAAAATCAATATGTTATTTAAGATATCTAAAGAGTCAAGAGAAGAATTTAGAGATTTTTTGATGACTAATGAAAATATAAACTCTGTATTAAGAATAAATAATGGCTATGACTATATGATTGAAGCAATATTCAGAGATATGGCTGATTTACAAAGATTTACAGAACTATTAGAAAAATACAAGATAGAATTAAGACAAGAAGTATTTATACTAGAAGATTTGAAGAGAGAAGGATTCTTGTCTGATGAAACACACACAAGATTATTGCTTAATTAATAATTTATAAAAATTTTATAAAAGGTGTTCAAATGATAACTCAAAATGAAAAACGAAAAATGAGTGAATATCTTATAGATAGATTAAGAGAACAATATGAAGTTACTCAAAAAATTGTGAATTTAGGCAACACATATGTTAATTATCTTTTATTATCACCAAACCAAGCGGTTCTTTTAATAGATCAGCATTTACCTGCTGATGGTATAGAAGCAGCATGTTCAGTATTACATAATAATCAGGTTAATCCCATACAAAATGTTGGAATGATTGTGTATAAAGATGGTGAAACATTTTTCAGAAGCGCTGCACAATATGGCTTTAAGAAAAAACTTGCCGGTAAATTACTAGATTATTCTAAAGAGGATATTCATAGAATGATGCAATTAACTCCTGAAGAAATATTTATCAGTCATAAACTTGATGGAAGAATACAGTATTATCAACCAAAATCTACTAAGCTTGAAGAAAGTATAATGCAATATATAGTCAGACCTGTTGATCCAGCTCAAGGCGGTAGAATAACAAACTTAGGATTTTCAAGTCCGTTGATAGGTTTCCATCCAAGTGATCATATTTTAACTCCAGAACACGAGTATGATTCACCATTACAAATGTTTGGAAGATTATTAGTTCCTATGCCTGATGATACGCAAACTTCAGAAATTGAAAAATAAAAATATTAATAAAAAATCACATTAATCAAATAGCAATTTCTTATTGTCTTTGCATTGAACTTGCAATCATGCTACCTGCGCTGATTAATGCTGCTGCTATCACCATATAACTGCCATCTATCTTTCCTGCATTCCACATTTCAGGTAGTATAAAACTTGCTCCAACCTTCACAATCCATAATGTGAACATGAAGTATAACATTCCCATTATAACTAGAAAGAATGATGCTATAATCGTTACAAACATTGCCTTTAATCCAAAACCCCATGCCATAAAATCACCTTCTATTAACTTATTTTACTAATTAATTTTTTATGATAATAGAAACAAATAATTATTTATAAATTTATCTTATAAACTTGATATTTTTAATTCTTCCGTTCTCCAAATTAACAATACTTGCTTTTCCTTCATGTATTGCTCCAGGATTTATTACTGTGGTCTTGCCCATCTTTATTTTTCCAACACATTCATGGATATGTCCTCCGAGTGCTAGTATTGGTTTATGTTTCTCGATTATTCGTCTTGTGAGCTTTGATCCATAATGCTTTCCACGGGCAATCTTAGGTGCATGTTTTCCTATCTTGTCAAGTTTGGTATTATATGGGACGATGTGTGAAACAAAAATTAATTTTCTAGCCTTATTTTCCTTTTTGAATTTTTTAAATAATGCATCAAGAATTTTTGCATGTTTTCTGAATCCTTTACTCTTTGGACGTCCTGGGTAACTGTGTCCTCTCATTCCAATAAATACATACTCGCCAAATTTTAGAGCCTTGTAATCGAATCTTTTAATGTTAGAATATTTTTTTAGCAAATTAGAAAAGTTATCTGCACGATCCCAGTTTGGCATTGATTTAACTCTTTTTTTATCTGTATCTGCCACATCGTTGGGGTCAGGATAATCCATATTTCCAAGAACAGTAAAAACAGGAACCTCGAGTTTATTTAAATATTTCAGAGAATTTTCTCCATGTTTTAAATCATCAAAGATCAATTTTTTATATTTTCTTTTTCCAATAACTTCCCATAATTCAACATCTTTTCCGTAGCAATGTTTGAACCATAATTTTCTATAATGAAATGGAGGATAGTCTCCAAGAGAAATAACTAACTCTACATTTTCTTTTTTAATTATCTTATTAAATTTAATAGGAAAACTTCCGTGAAAGTCTCCGCACACTAACATTTTCATATTTTTGTATTAAGGTTTGATATTATAAATTTTCTTAATTTGTAAATTTATATTCTACAAATTTATTCTCTCACTATAAGAAAATATTTGTGTTTATACTTTTCTTTCATTTTTTTCTGAATGTCTGTTTTTGTTGCTAGAAGTGGCTTGACAGCGAAATAGTATTGATGCCCTGAGGGTGTCATCATAATAAAATCTTCACCTTCAGCACCCTTATGTATTTCTAAACCTTCTTTTTTGAATACTGCGTAGATTTGATCAGCATTCTTATGTCTTAAAGATTTTAAAAATTCTTTCTTCTTCTCAAACGACCATTTATCGAAGTCCATAATCTCTATGTCTCACATAAACATTTTATAATCCAGATCTAAACCCATCCTCTCTTATGGAAGAAGTAATATGTTAATCCTGATCCTATTACCATAAATATCCACATATAAAAATATCCATACTTCCATGTTATTTCTGGAAGATTATGAAAATTAGTTCCATAAATTCCTACAATAAGTGTAGGAACCATTATGATTATAGTCAATGCAGCCATTTTTTTCATAACCATATTTAACTCATTAGATGTTGCTGATAACCTGTTTGATATTGTTGTAGTAAATATCTCAAGATAATCTGTTATTGTTTCTTTTTGAGTTTCAATTAGATCTATCTGATGCAAAAAGGTATCATAAATATCGTCCAGTAATGACATTTCATCTTTAGTTAATGTGATTGATGTTAAATCTTTTTTAATAGTGAATATTACTTTAGAAGATGCCCATAATCTTTTAGACATTTGTACTAATTCCTTCTTTAAAGAAACAATTTCATGAATTACTTCCTTATCATTTCGTACATTACTTAAAACCTTTTTTTCAAGTGCAGAGGCTTTATCATCCATGCTTTCCAAAACATCATAATTTTCTTTAGCATCTTGATGTAAAAATTCGTACAATATATACGCTTCAGAGTGTTTCTTTTTTGCACGAGCATTACTTACAACTTTATGGAATAATTCACTATAATACTTAGAATTTTCCGAAACGACTAGAATTAATAAATTATTTTTAATGATAAACAGCAAGTGTGATGTTTTAACTTTACCATTTATAGTGTAATAATCTGTAAATGTGAATGTTAAGGGATTAAAGTTATATCTTAATGATCTTGTTTCGTTTCCAAATTTTCTGAATGGTCTCTCATCAAAACCGTAGTCTTTACATAAACTTTTAATATCTATATCAGTAGGTTTCTGTACCATAAAACATAAGAACCCTTTTGTAGAAATATCCTTTTTGAATTGCGCGTAATCTTTTGAATTACCAACAACATGTTTGTTATTGTGTTTATAAAAATATTCAATCATACAGTGATTATGGCAATATCCTATTTAAATATTTGTTTATTATACGCTTTGTAGTTATTCTCTTTTTTGAACCAACACTTTTTCCATTTCAAGAAAATCTTTTCCTAATATCGGCCTGAGATTGGGATTGTATAACATTGCTGCTGGATGATATAATGGTATAACCATGAAATTCATTTCATCAATAAGTATATTATTTACTTTGCCGTGAAGTTTAGTTATCCCATCAATTTTCTTCATATTTGGAATATTAAATTGTGCCAATACAAATTTAGTAGAATAATTTCCTAGAGTACAAATAATTTTAGGCTTTATAATCTTTATTTGTTCAATAAGATAAGGTGTGTGCCTGTATATCTCATCAACCGTAGGGTCGCGATTCTCTGGAGGACGATATTTCAATATATTAGCGATATATACATCATCAAGAGTTAAATTAATGCTTCGAAGGAGTTTATCTAATTCTTTGCCTGCTGATCCAACAAATGGTATCCCTTGTTCATCTTCTTGTGCTCCTGGTGCTTCTCCTATAAACATTATATTAGCATCAGGGTTTCCTTTACCAAAGACTAAGTTTTTTGCAGCATCTTTTAATGGACACTTCATTTCAGTAAGAATCTTAGATTTTACAGCTTCTAAATCTTCTAATTTACTCATAACGATGATGATTTATTAGAATTATATAAATTTAATCAAATATATGAATTAAAAAATTAGAATTAGATAAAATTTTATAAAAATATAATAAAAAAAGAATTAAAAAATTCTTGTTTATTCAACAAGTTTATGGTGATGTAGGCCAGACGAATACTGGTGGTCTGTTCTTATCCTTTACAGTCACATACACATCTTGTGATACATCATATAATCCGTTGCTTGCCTTTACGGTGATCTTATATGTTGCAGTACATCCAGGTTTATCACAACCTTTTGGATATGCATCATCGTATGTTGTAGTGTATGAGGAATCGCTTATCCATCCACTGTATTCAAATGTTATTGGATTATTCTGTCTATCCTTTGCTTCTGGCTTTATTGTTACTGTGTCTCCTTCAGATACTGTCATGTTTGGTATTAAAGCCATTACTGGTGGTGTTGTTAGCATCTTAACAGTCAATGTGAATGTTTCCTTAGTGGATAATCCTTGTGACGTTGCTACAACCGATATAGGATATACTCCTGCATCATCTATCTTAGTCTTCCAAACACCATTTGAATCAAATGGTTCTGAATATTTTACTATTACAATTTCCCCTTGATCTGGTTCTGTAACGTTTGGATTCAGTGTTACGATATCGCTCTCTGTAACTGTCATATCCTTAAAGTGTTGTAAGAATATTGGTGCTCTTGCAACATTTTCAACATTTACAAGTATGGTCTTTGTAACATTATGTGTTGGATCTGAAGCTCTAACAAATACTTTGTGAGTTCCAGCTGACTCAAATCCTGTAGTGTATGTTGGACTAGTCATCCATCCACTGTATTCTACAACTATAGGATCATTTTCTTTATCGAAGAATTTACAGTCTAAGTCTACTGTTTCTCCTTCTCTAACATTAATGTCTTCAGGACAGTCTATTACTGGTGCCTTATTACTTGGATTAACAACTACTAAAACATCTGCTGATGTATTGATGAATTGGTCTGCAGCAGTAACTTTTACTAGATACTTTCCTACATCTCCATCAGTTGTTTGCCATAATCCTTTATCGTTAAATGGTGCACTATAATAATACGTTAATGGTAAACCATCAGGGTCTACTGCTTTTAATTTTAATACAACTAAATCTCCTTCAGTAGCTGTTATAGTGTAAGCGGCATTTTCATATTCTGAAGTTTCACTTACATTACTACTTGTATTATTTTCATTAGGTTTTATTTCTGTCTCATTAAGTGCGACAGTTGTGTTACCCGAACTAATTATTGCACCCTCAAGTGTAACATTTGGAGGAACATTGACTTTAGGCTCACAGCCAGTCATAACAAATAACAGTATTAATATAGAAAAAACACTCATGATAGATAATAATCTCTTCATTTCAAACCACCCTCATATTGAAAACATTTTTTTATGTTTGACTTAATACATAAGTAGTATTTAAAGTTTTCTATCGGCGAGTGAAAAATACTCTAAAAAAACGATTAAAAATGCACTATTGTAGATAATAGAAAATAAATAAGAATTAATTATCAAACAGTAGTACTAAGAAGTGTTAGGTGTTTTATTTGAATAATTTATCAAAAATACTTTTCTTTTTGCCAGACTCTTTATCAAATTCTTTGATTAATTCTTCTTGTTTTCTGGTTAATTTTTCTGGTATTTCAACTTTAACTTTTACAAGTTCATCTCCTATACCGTGCTGATTTAGATGTTGTATTCCCTTACCCTTCATTCTGAATATGGTTTCTGGCTGTGTACCTTCAGGAATTTTCAATACCGCTTTGCCGTCAAGTGTTGGAACTTCTATTTCATCACCAAGAATTGCTTGAGTAACACTTATAGGAATTTCCAGTACAATATCATCATTTGCTCTTTCAAAATATTTATGTTTCTTAACATCAATGAATATATATAAATCTCCAGTTGTTCCGCCTTTTACTGCTTCTCCTTCTTCTTGTAATCTTAATTGTGCACCGCTATCAACACCCGCTGGTATTTTAACTTCTAAAGTTTTTTTCTTTGTAACAATACCTTTACCTTTGCATGTACTACAAACATTTTTTATAACTTCACCATGACCTTGACATTTTTTACACGTAACTGCTGATGAAAACATTCCGAAAGGGGTTCTTTGAGTTACTTTCTTTACACCTTGACCATTACAATCATTACATGTATCGTAATCATCTCCTCCTCTACCTTCACAATCTTCACAAGTTTCTGGTTTCTCTAAATTAATACTCTTTTTAACGCCGACTGCAGCTTCTTCCAAAGTAATAGTTGTATCATACCTTAAATCTCTTCCCCTTGCTCTCCTATGTCCTCTGCCAGTATTAAATCCGCCACCAAAGAACATTTCAAAAACGTCACCAAAATCCATATCTTCAAAATCTGCTCCTTGATAACTTCTAGAGAAATCTTGATGATATTTACGTTCAAAATCAGAACCGTATTGATCATACTGTTGTTTCTTAGCATCATCACCAAGTACTGATGCTGCCTCATTAATTTCTTTAAACTTTTCAGTAGATCCAGCATCCTTATTAACATCTGGATGATGCTGTTTTGCTAGCTTCTTATATGCAGTCTTTATTTCTTCTTTAGTCGCGTTGCGAGCTACGCCTAGAATCTTATAGTAATCTTTTTCAGCCATAACAAATCACTTATATAAAATTAAATTATTTTTTCTTCTTTAAGGCAGATTGAGCGACAGCCAACACTTGTTGTTGCAATTGGATGTTTTTAATCATTTCTTCTTTTTCTGCATATACTTTTTCCAACTTTTTCTTGTTATTATCCCAATGCACTATCGTAAATATTGTAGCCATAAGTACTATCGTTACTGAAATTGCTAATGGCACTTCAATATCTTTCAATGTGAAACCATAAATACCTATAATGCTATAAAACAGCGGTATTAATGCTAGGAAAAATATTCCAAGTAACGATAATCCTATAGATGTATCGCCAATTTCTGCTTTAATTCTTTCAATTCTAATTTCTAACAACTGTAAATCGTTATTATCCATTATGCTCACCTTAAAACCTACTTTTTTATACTAAAGTGGCTTAAGGCTTTTTTAAGTTTGTGGAAAAATGTGATTTATTTCTTGTTTTTCTTCTTTTTTCCTGTTTCTTCACCAGATTTTTCTGTAAACTCTGCATCAACAACATTATCATCGCTAGGAGATGCATCTTCTGATTGCTCGTTTGTAGTCGATTCAGCATTAGCTCCCTCATGTTTTTTTGCTTGTTCTTCAGAAACCTTCTGATACATTTCAACACTCATATCTTGAATCTTTTTATTTACTTCATCAAGTTTAGTTTTAATGTCGTTTACGTTCTTCTTCTCTTCTTGTAATAATTTCTTTAAACCTTCAACATCTTTTTTGACATCATCAAGTTTAGTATCTGAAACTTTACCTTTCATGTCGTTGAATAAATTTTCTGCAGTGTATACTAGAGTGTCTGCTTGATTGATTATTTCTACTTCTTCTTTCTTTTTCTTATCATCTTCTGCATGTACTTCTGCTTCTTTACGCATTCTCTCTATCTCTGCATCATTTAATTTTTGTGATGCTGTAATTTTTATGCTTTGTTCCTTGCCTGTTCCTAAATCTTTTGCAGCAACATGAACGATTCCGTTTGCATCAATATCGAAAGATACTTCTATCTGTGGTATGCCTCTTGGTGCTGGTGGAATTCCTATCAAGTCGAATCTTCCTAAGCTTTTATTGTCTGAAGCCATAGGTCTTTCTCCTTGTAATACGTGTATTGTTACAGCATTTTGACTATCTGCTGCTGTACTAAATATTTGGCTTTTCTTTGTTGGGATAGTTGCATTTCTTTCTATTAATTTTGTACATACTCCTCCAAGAGTTTCTATACCAAGACTTAATGGTGTAACATCTAATAATAGAACGTCTTTAACTTCTCCTGCAAGTACTCCTGCTTGTACTGATGCTCCTAATGCAACACATTCCATAGGATCTACTCCTCTTTCTACTTTCTTTCCTGTTGCATCTTCAACGAATTTTTGTACAATCGGCATTCTTGTTGGTCCGCCAACCATGATTATCTTTTCAATATCCTTAAAGGATAATTTTGCATCATTGATTGCTTGTTCTATTGGATGTTTACATCTCTTAATTATTGGCTCAATTATTTGTTCAAGTTTTGCTCTTGTTAATTTGTGTGTGAAGTGTTTTGGACCATTTTGGTCTGCTGTCAAGAATGGTAAATTTATTTCAGTATCTATTACTGTTGATAATTCTATCTTTGCTTTCTCTGCAGCTTCTCTTAATCTTTGCATTGCTACTTTATCTTTGCTTATATCTATTCCTTCTGTTTTCTTAAACTCTTTAGAAAGATAATCTACAATTGCATTGTCCATATCTGTTCCGCCAAGTTGTGTATCTCCAGATGTGCTCTTAACTTCGAAAACTCCTTCTTCGAACTCCATTATTGTAACATCTAAAGTTCCTCCACCTAAATCGAACACCATCACTTTATGTGCGTGTGCCTTATCTAAACCGTATGATAATGCTGCTGCTGTTGGCTCGTTGATTATTCTTACAACTTCTAATCCTGCAATTGTTCCAGCGTCTTTAGTCGCTTGTCTTTGATTATCATCAAAATATGCAGGAACTGTAATTACTGCCTTTTCGATTTTTTCTCCAAGGAAGCTTTCCGCATCTTTCTTAATCTTTTGTAGAATGAATGCTGATATTTGTTGTGGTGTGTAATCTTTTCCATTTATTTTATATTTATAGTCTGTGCCCATCTTTCTTTTTGCAGCCATTATGGTTCCTTCAGGATTGCTCACTGCTTGTCTTCGTGCTGGCTCTCCAACTAATAATTGTCCATCTTTCGTAAATGCTACAACACTAGGAAATGCTTTTCCGTACATTGTTGCACCTTCTGCTGATGGAATAATTTTAGGCTTACCACCTTCTAATACTGCTGCTGCTGAATTGCTTGTTCCTAAATCAATACCTATAATTTTACTCATAATAATCCCCTCCGATTATGTTTGTTTTTTTTGTCTTTTATTTTAAATTTTTAATATCTATTATTTACCTTATCCGAAATATGATGGAACACTTGGCGTGTTTTTTGATGGCTTATTGTCTAGCTTGAATTTCTTTTCAGCTGCCTTCAATTGTTTTGGCATTTCTATTGTACCAAAATCTTTTTCATATCTTACAATAGCGTCATTTAATACCTTGATGAAATTTTTTGCTTGGAATGGTTCCATTATTACCACATTATGTTTTAATGCGAATGTTTTTGAACCATCTTGTCCTCTCATATCAACTCTTGGACTGATATTTTTAAAATCTGCAGAAAATTGTGCAGGTCCAAATGTTATGCTAATTTCATTAGCGTAGAAACTGTCTCCGTCATTGATTACAAAATTTATTTTTTGTTCTTCATCCTTACCCATTATATCACCCGTAATATTTTATTGTTTATTTTCTGATTGTTTTTTATCTTCTGTATGTTTCGCAATCATAACTTTTGAATGTCTAATGATTGTATCATTTAGTATGTATCCTTTCTGAAATTCTTGCAATATTACATCATCTTGTTCACTACATTCTTTAACCATTAACACTTCATGTTTGTATGGATCAAATTTCTGATTTTTAGTATCGATTATTTTTAGTCCATAATCTTCAAGAGTTGAATATAATTGTGTGTAAATTAATTCTAAACCTTTTCTGAATTTAGATATCTCGTGATTTTCTTCTTGATTATTTCTCAATGCTAGTTCAAAGCTATCTAATATTGCAAGTAAATCTTTAATTAATTTGGCATTGGAAGTTTTAATGTTTTGAACATGTTCTTTATCTACACGTTTCTTATAATTTTCAAATTCTGCCTGTAAACGTTTTAGAGTGTCTGTTAATTCGTCAATTTTAACATCTTTAGGATCAATAATCTGCTCTTTAGGCACTTCAATTTTTATCTCTTCTTTATGCGAATTTTTGTCGTTCTTAATATAAATCACCTTTAAATATTAAAATAATCATGCTTGTAGTTGACCTTAAGTCAACTAAGATGTGGTGAGTTGAACTTATTTATATATTTTGTGGATTTTAAGGCTTTGAGAACTGCATAAATTTAATGTTTTAGGATGATTTTGTCAATTATTGCTTTATTTTGAAGATGTGACTCTCTCCAGGACCTAAAATTATAGTTAAGAATTTGCCTTCACGTTTATGAATTTCTCCAATCAACAAGTCTGTAAGTTCGTAAGTTTTATTTAAATCGAAACCAGGTATGTTTGGTAAATCGATTTTAATGCCGTCGACTTTATTGTTAAAATCCATGTTCACGACAACTAAGAATGCTTCGATTTCATTTTCAGATTGGTGATATCTTATGAATGAGTAAAGTTGTGCCGAATTAGTGGTTCCCTGTTCGCTATCAACAAAGATATATTTTCCCTTCTGAAATGCAACATATTTATTTCTGATATGATTAACTTTTGAAATATACGCTGAAATATTCTTTTCAGAATTCCAATTTATCGTAGAATAAGTTTGTACACTTACATTTTCATGTTCAACAACTTCATACCCGTTGTGTAGCATCGGTATTCCTGGAAGAAGTGCGGCTAAAACCCAACGCGATTTGTTCAACTTCACATCAGAATCTTTATTTTTTAATGATCCTTCAAATTTCTTTGGTAATCTATTAAAGTCATGACATTCAGGAAATAACAACCATCTAGAACCATTAGGAAAGAAATTTCCTGAAATGTTATATGCATAATCTAAGTAACCTTTAAGCATTTCAACAGTATACACCTTTGAGGAAAAATCTCCATTAAGAGCACTTATACCACAATTCTGTAGCTCATTTACTTTATCTACATAAGTTTCTCCGATAAATAATATGTCAGGACTTAAAGGTGCAACTTCTTGTGCTCGTGGATGTTTCTCTCTTTCTTCGCAAATATTTTTTGCAGATTTTCTGCATTCAAGTATTGCATCATGCCAAAATTCAGCAGGAACAGCATATGATACATCTAATCTAAATCCGTCAACACCATAATTTTTTATCCAATATATTAATACATTTTTGAAATAATCCCTCATCTGTTCGATAGATGGATTCCTTGGAGGTTTACTCTTATCAGGTGCAAGCGTATCTAGACTATAATAATAATTCCAGTTTAACATTATACAGTCTGTCCAGAATACTCCATGATCGTAAGGGCTAAATGCGTGTTCAGGTTTACCCCAATATTTATCTGCATCAGGATGATCGTGTGTAATAAATTCTCCCTCTAGTGACATAGGATCTTTTTTATAGATGAACCATTCAGGATGAAGTCTTTGTATGAACGAATCTCTTGAAGTATGATCAAAAACTATATCTAGAATTACTCTTATGCCATTTTTATGACAAATTTTACAGAATCTCTTAAATTCATGATACTGGTCCGTGTCGGGAATATTTTCATTTAATCCTAATTCAGGATCTATTGATTTATAGTCTTTAATAGAATATACACTTCCTGGATGCATATGAACAGGTAAATGATTAGTTAAATTATTCTCATAATAATTTCTCTCTTCAGTTCTGTACTTGAATATTTCTCCAGCTGATTGTATAGGATTTAAGTATATAGTATTTATACCTAATTTTTTGAAATATGACATTCTTTTAATTAAGTCATTAAAAGTTCCTCCCTCACCAGGATTTATAACTCCGTCATTATTTTTATCTATTGCACCAAATTGTCTTACGAATGCGTTATAGATTACTGTATTACTAGACCAAGAAGGTTCGACATGAATTTCTATTTCTTTCTTTCCACTTTCTGTTTGAAACCATCCCCAATTTATTGAATTATTAAATTTGTGTCTTACCATAAATTTAAAGAATCCTGCTTCGCTAGGGATGAATGTTCTTTCGAAAGTAAATATATCGTTTGTTCTGTTGTGAAATTTTAATTTTGCAGCATATCCTTGAATATCTTCTTTGAAAACTTTTTTACTCTCATCACATTTAAGGTCGGTCCATAACTCTAAATCTATATCTTTTAGAAATTCTTTTTCATCTATCTTTTGATTCAACAATTGTAGAGTGACTGTTATAGTAAATATTTCTTTGATTAGAATTTTCGTAGTATCATTTGGAGTAACTTGAATAATCTTAAATAATTCACTCACATTCTCGCCTCTTTCTATTTGTAAACGAGTATTTCTCTTTATATACTTTATTCTTATATTTCAAATATAAAAAATAGAAAAGAAAATTTATACTTTTAATTGCTATATTGGCCTATAGTAATTATAGGATCTACTCTAAATTGTCTTTGAATCTCTTCAGTAACACTTTTCTTTATATAATCCCACTTAGGATCCCCGTCTATCCATAAGAATACTTGAGGTTTTTCGCCTGCTTTTGGCACTGAAAGACTTAAGACGGTTCTTTTTTGTGTAAAGACAAATCCTGAAGAAGTTTTTAATACTATGCTAGGATGTCCTTCATGAACATTATTTTCTATTTCAAATCCTTTAATTTGATGTTCGAATTGACGTAGAACAGCTCTAATATTTTCCATTTTTACTTCTAATTCTCTATTTTGTTTTTTAGCTTCGAAATCTAAAGCTATAATTGCAGAATTTAGCTCGTACGCATCATCGCTTATTTTTTTACCGAGTCGAGTTAATTCAGCGATTTTAGTATCTTGCGCACTAATACCTTTATCTTTATCGACTGCCTTAACTTGAACATTTATGCCTTGTAGTATTTCTGAAAATGTTTTAAGATCTTCTTTCAATTGAGTTATTTTACTGGTTGCTATATCTTTTGGTTCTATTCCATCTGTTGCACTCATTCTTAATCACCTTTATTTTTTAATATAATACTTAACCCATCATTCCCCTAGCTAGAGGTTTGCCTTCTATTAATGTAGGATTCTGTTTAAATAATTGTTGTGATAAAAATATCACTCTGCTTTTCACATAATCTAATGTATTATCATTTATTATTGCAAATTTTATAACGAGTTTATCTCCTTCCTGTGATACAACAAATTCTGCTAATTGTGTAGTTTTTCTATTCCAAAAATATCCTGTTGTTTTAGATATACTAAAACTATCTTTTAGAATTGCAACATCAAACATTCGGAAATCATTTTTGATCTGAGTTCCTATAGCTCTAACATTTTCTTCTATGATATTTGTCCCTTCTGGAAATCCGCCCATTCTTAATCACCTTTTGAATTATTATTTTTCCTAACTCTATCTGAACCTAACTTCATCAGATTCCACTAACACAGGATTTTTTCCAAATTTTTCTACTAGATTCATTATTAAATCTGTTTTTAGTTCGTTATATTTGTTATCTCTTTTTATATTTAAATACGTATCGGTACTTACTCTATCATCAAAGATTCTTATTGATACCCAGATTTCTGCTACATTGATATCTTTTCTAAAAGATCTTTTTTCTATTATTCTTACCCCTGTACAAATATTCTGGCTGGATTGATATTCGTAAGTGTAGTTAGGAAATTTTTTCTTAATCTCTGCACAAAAATTAGAAAATTTTTTCCCCGCCTCTATTGTTTCTTCATGAAATCTGTAATCTTGACCAGCTATGCCTAATTTTAATCTGTTTGTATCATCAGATATCTTTTTAGCCATATTTGTTAATACTTCTGTATCCTTATGCACTTTTCTTGTCTTTAGCCATGCGCTAAATCCATCTAGAATTTCGTTATATGATTTCATGTCTGATTTTAATTGTTTGATTAAATCCTCAGGACTTAATGTCGATTTTGTTATTGAACTTTCATCTCTACCCATTCTTAATCACCTTTTGAATTATTATAATTGTTCCTGTGAATGCTTATATTTAAAGCTTTTCTTCATAAAATTTATAAAAGATGATGTATTAGTAGGTTGTATAGGAGTCAATGTTATGTTAGGGCAATGTGTACTAATTCTAAATAAAATTTAGAGATTGTTATCTTGTTCTAGGCAGTGATATACTCCAATAACTTAAAGGTGTATGAAATGGAATATGGAAGAGATAGAGGAGAAAGAAGAAGTTTCGGCGGCGGTGGCGGTCGAAGTAGTGGCGGTTACGGCGGTGGCGGTGGCGGTCGAAGTAGTGGCGGCGGCTATGGTGGCGGCGGTGGCGGTCGAAGTTACGGTGGCGGCGGCGGAAGCGGATTCGTACCTGTTAAAGAGGGCGAAGAGTTAAGCGTTGTCATAGAATCAGTTGCAGAGAAAGGCGACGGTGTTGCTAAGAAGCAAGGATTCGTAATATTTGTTCCAGGAACAAAAGTTCAGGACAAAGTCAAAATCAGAATCAAAAAGGTAGCAAAGAAAGTAGCATTCGCTGAAGTAATAGGAGCATTTGAAGAAGCAGGCGCAGAAACAACTAGTGCACCAGCAGCAGAAACAACAGAAGAAGCAGGCACAGAATCAGCACCAGAAGGCGAAACAACAGAAGAACCTGAACAACAGTACGATACAACACAAGACTCAGAAGAGTTCTAAATTGTATTTTTATTTTTTTTATAATTTTTAATTTCTAGAAAAATCTTAAACTTTCTTCTTCTTTTGTAATTTTTCTTTTACTTTAGTTCCTATTCTCTGTAATTCTTCGCCTATTCTTTTGAAGTGTCTTCTGGTACCGTGTTTAATATTTTCTCCTTGTTTCTGCCATTCAACTGCATAATCTCTTAATAGTATGTGTAGTTTCTCAACCTTAGCATCGTATCTGTTGAAGTATACTATATTTTCGATTGGTACAAGTTGTCTATCTTTTGGAACTTCATCGCTATATCCTAGTGTAACAAATGCTTGAGGTCTTACTTCTACTGGAATTCCGAATAATGCTCTTAATTTATCCTCTTCAAAAGCGCCAACCCAACAACTTCCTAATCCTAAATCTGTTGATGCTAACAGAATGTTTTGTATTGCTGCTGCGCAATCTTGAATATTATATAATCTTTTACCTCTAAGGCCGTAATACATTTCATGTTTTTCAGGAACAGCACATACTATAATTAGCAGTGGTGCGGTTTGAATCCAATATTGTTCAATAGAATATGACGCGACTTGTTTAATTAATCCACGATCAGAAACTATAATAAATCTCCAGTCCTGTAAGTTGCCTGCAGTTGGAGCTTTTCTTGCAGCGTCAAGAATTGTCGTAATTTTTTCAAACTCTACAGGCCTATCCAAGTATCTACGCACAGAACGCCTATTGTTTATGGCCTCAAGAGTATTCATAATGATACTAACGAGAATTAGTATTTAAAAATATTGTTTATTTTAGTCTATTCCCACATTTGTGACAATAATTAGCATGACCTGCATTAACATCGCCACATTTTTTACATTTAAGACCATGTTCAGAATTTTGTACATGATGTGGTGTAGCGTGATGTGCTTGTTGAGGACTATTCTGTGTATTTGTTGATGGTACAGAACGTACAGGACCTTTATATTCATGCGTTTTATAGAATGTATTATTATGTTTTGTATTAGATTGCGTGTGTGCTCGTTGCTGAGTTTGAGTAGGAATTTGCGAACCAGTCTGTTGTGTTTGAGCCATTTGATTGACAGCCTGATCAATAGCATTAGGAGTATTTATTACAATAGTCTTTTCAGCAATTTCAGATTCAGGTTTTTCTATAGAGTCCATCATTGATTTTTTTTCACTCATACTTTTAAAAAATAGTTTAATTATTCCTACAAGTATAAATATTATCCCTATAAAAAAGAAAAATGCCATTGCCATATTTGGTTTGCCATCCTTTGGAATGAACCAATACACATATCCTGAAACTAGAGAAATTATTATTCCAACAATCAACCAAATCCATCCAGACAATTTCATCTTAACTCACCTTTTCACAATATTTCTGTATAGATAATATGAATAAAATACAAGGAAAACACTTATTAATATAGTTAGTGTTATAAAAATATAAAATAATACTTCAAGAGCTAATAAATACGATATTATTATTGTTATTATACCTAATATTAAAAATAATATCCCTCCAACTTTGTGTGTCTTCTCCCAAACTTTATCATTACTTAAAGTCCATCCGGTTCTTATACCGAATATAAAATTTCTCTTAAGCTTAGGTAGTATTATTCCCAAGCCTGTGAATAATATTCCTATCATTAACATAACTATTTTTGCAACATTAATGTTATAACCAAAATTTGGCAAAATCGTAGAGATAAATAGTACTGTAAAAAATACTCCGAAGAGTATCTTAAACCAATAATAATATGTATATATCTTCAACATATTATCTCTAAATACCTCTAGTATTGGTAGCACAAACAATAATATTAATACTACTAAAAATATTATTGGAAGAACAAAAATACTCGCTTTCTGGCTGTACGAATCAACTTGTCCTGCAGCGTTCCAGTGAGAAGGAATTTTGTTTGGAAGTATTGGATAAACGTACCATGCAATTATGAATGTACATAAAACAAGTAATAATGGTATTAGCTCAAGCAATAATTTTTTGTTGTCGTAAAATTTTTGTTTCATGATATACATTGTATGTTGTTATTTATAATTTTTATGACTCATCCTCTTAACGCGTCTACAGGATTTAACGATGAAGCTTGTTTTGCTGGTAGGATTCCTGAAATTGTTCCAATAATTAGTGCAAACATTGCAGCTCCAACTAATAACCACCATGGTAAAAATACCATAAAAAATCCAGGTCCCAAAAATCCACCTATAGCAATTTCTGCACCTTTACTTATTATAGCTCCTAATATTACACCTATAATACCTCCTAGTAAACCTATCAATGCTGATTCTATTAAGAATATGGTTAATATTTGAGAATTTCTAGCGCCGATACTTTTCATTACACCTATTTCTCTATTTCTTTCTAATACTGCTGTATACATAGTGTTAGCTATTCCTATCGCTCCAACTAGTAGTGATATTGATGCAAGACCAACTAGAAGAACAGTAATAACATTGAACACAACTAGAAATGATTCTATAAATTGTTTTGTAGATTGAACAGTAAAATCTTCTTGACCTTCTTTAACATTACGATGTCTTCGTAAATCTTTTTTTATATTTTCAACTGTTTTATCAATATCTTTTGCATCATTAACTTTAACTTGCATCATACTTACTTCATCTGGTTCGCTATACAATTCTCTAGCATCATCTAGAGTCATCACTACTGCCTGTGATATTCCTGGATTGCCTCCTGCTTTGAATATTCCTATAACAGTATATTCTTTATCATTAATCTTTATTTTTTCGTTTACTATTATAGGTTTTCCAAAATTTACCTCTTTAGCAAATTCTGATCCAACAACGACTTTATTTTTATCTCCATTTCGAAGGAATCTTCCTTGGTCAACATCGTACACTCCTGTTTCGAGATAAATATTCTTTGTATCATCAAGCGGTAATCCTCTAACATAAGTATATTTTATTTTTTTATTAAATTCTATTTTACCAAATCTGGCTAATACTTCTACTACACCGTAGACTCCTGAACTTTTTCGTACGACATCATAATCATCTTTTGTTAAAATAGTATTTCCAGAACTTGTTCCAGGAGCTCCTTGAACTCCCTTAGCTTGTATGGTTATTTTGTCTGCACCTATTTTTACAAATTGTTGTTCAACAGTATATTGTAGACCTTGACCCAAACTTACTAATGCTACAACTGCTGCTATTCCAATAACTATTCCAAGAACAGTAAGCCATGCTCTAAGTTGACGATGTAAAATATTTTCAATAGCCAATTTTAAATAATCTAAAATCATCTTATTCTCCTTACTCGTAACGTAATGCCTCTACAGGACTTTGCCTCGATGCCTGTATTGCAGGCAATATCCCTGATAGTGCTCCTACAATAAATGCAAATGATAATGCTCCAAGTATTAAATACCAAGGGAAATATGCGTATAATAATTGTGTGTCTAAGAATGTTCTACCAACAAATGCGATTAATGAACTAAGACCCATTCCAATTAATAATCCTATCACTCCACCAATTAATCCTAGCATTCCTGATTCTATTAGAAATATGGTTAATATATGAGAATTTTTCGCGCCTATAGCTTTCATTACACCAATCTCATTAGTCCTTTGCAATACTGCTGTATACATTGTGTTCATTATACCAACACCGCCTACAAATAAACTTATAGCAGCAATTCCTATAACTATTGCTGATAATGCATCAAGTATCACTCCAAATGATGCTAACAATTGTTCAGTAGTTTGAACAGAAAAATCTTCTTCACCTTCTTTAACATCACGACTTCTACGAAGTTCTCTTTTAATATTTTCAGCAATAACAGAAGGATCTTCCCCAATTTCTGTACGTGCAATTATTTGTGACTCTTCATGTCCTTGAGGATAATTGACTTTAAACAATTCCTGTGACGTTTCTTTAGGAATAACTATTGCGCCATCAATACCTGGATCACCCATGGATTTTAATTGCCCAATAACTTCAAATTCTTGACCTTCAATCTTTAATCTATCACCAACAGTCAATGGTTTACCGAGTGTTTTACCTTTAGCAAGATCACTACCAATAACTAATTTATATTTGTCTCCTGATTTTAATCCTCTTCCAACAGTATATTCGAAATTATATGCTTCTTCAAGTAATTTTTGAGTTCCATCAAGTGGCATTCCAACAACTGACGAGAAATATATTTTTTTATTATACTCTATTTTTCCAGGTTTCTGTAATATTCCTGTGGCTTCTCTCACTCCTTTAGTTCTTCTTACAACTTCAGTGTCGTGTTCTGTTAAGGGTTGTAGTCCTTTAACGCTTCCTGGCGGTCCAGAGGAAAGTCCTCCTCCCGGTAACACATATATTTTGTCAGTACCAGCTTTTGCAAATTCATCTGTAATAACTTTCTTTACACCTTGTCCTAAACTTATAAGCGCAACAACGGCTGCTATTCCTATGACTATACCTATAATCGTTAGCCATGATCTAACCTTTCTATGTGTAATATTTTCCCACGCTAGTTTGAAGTAGTCTTTGAACATTTTATCACTAACATATTAATTAAAAAATATTTTTAAAAATTAAATGAATGCTTATTAAAATAAAAATAATTAAAATAAAAAAGAATTATTAGTATATTTGACCTTTCTTATTCTTCTTGTTTTTGTTTTTGAAGTAGTACCAAATACCGCCGATAATCAATAAGACAACTATTATAGTTATCCATGAATAGCCTGCAACGCCTTTTGTAGGATTTAATTTATTGCTATCAATAAGATTCAATGCAACATTAACATTTTTCTCGTAATATTTGTTGTTAGCATCTCTATATTGTATTGTTATTGGTATTGCTAATTGGTTCTTGGTTGTTTTGACATTAATTTTATACTCGGCAGTTTGATAATCATCAGATACTAAATTACCAACATATGTAGTGTCAGAATTTGACAATAATTCATAATCTTGACTGCTACGCATTATTATGTTCAGAAATTTAATATCACTCAAACCTTTGTTAACAATTTTTAATGTTACTGATCCTGTTTTAACTTGTTCTGAAAGATCTGTCTTATCGATTAACACAGAAAGATCAGGAACGCTATTGACAACTACGCCAATAAAGTCAGTTTTATTACGTTGTGTACCAATACTGTCGTAATATGTTAAACTAAATGGTATCTTATAGACCTTGGATACAGCATCAGGATATACTCTTAAAGTATATGTGAAGTCTGCACTTTTTCCTGGCTCTAATAGATATTCTTTATGTTCTACGCTCGAGTCCATTGGAGCAAATGGTAAATCAACAACTGTTGATCCAACTATTGCTTGCAATTGTAATTTTAGAGTTAAATCAGTCATTGATGCTGGTGCATTATTCTTTACAGTAATAGTTATTTTACCATCACTACCAGGACTAATCTCAGCAGGATCAACTTTAACACTTTCAATTCCTAATGTTGCATCCTTTGCCTGAATATATATTTGTAAATTTCTATCTTGCATTGAAGGATTTGCGCCATAGCTATACTTAACTTTTAAATTGTTATATCCTTGTGCTGCATTATCATCAACTTTTACATTAAAGTCGATTAAGTAATCTTTTTGTGCACCCAGTATAGGAATGGTTTTAGTATCACTAGCCTGATTGTACAAACTAAATGGTGCTTGAGGCGCTAATTGTATTACTACATCTTTAGCGTCAGTATCTCCTGTATTTTGCACTAATAGCCATACTTTTACAACCTGTCCAGGAGATGCTGGAAATGGTTCGTATTTACTTAATGTAAGATCTATTCCTACCTCAGCACTTACTATTGGTACTATTAATAGTACAAATAACATTGTTACAATAAACATTATGTTCTTATTCATTTTATCACCTTGTGTTTTATAAATATTATATCTTATTCATTAGACTCTTTGAAGAGTTTACCGTGTTTTCTAGTATGATTAATTTTCTCCACAATTTCGCCATCCCGAAGTACAGCAATACGTTCAGCATACTGTGCCAAATCATCATCATGAGTAACCATTACAATAGTTTTACCCTGTTTATGCAATTTATCTAAGAAACCCATCACTGTAGCTCCAGATTTACTATCTAAATTTCCTGTTGGTTCATCAGCAAGTATTATATCAGGATTTACAGCAAGTGCTCTTGCTATTGCAACTCTTTGTTGTTGTCCACCAGATAATTCATTAGGCTTATGTTCAGTCCTATTATCTAGCTCGACCATTCTTAACATTTTATCAGCTATTTCGATACGTTTACTTTCCGGAACATCCAAAAAAGTTAATGGTAACATAACATTTTCTGCAGCACTTAATGTATTAATTAAATTAAATTTCTGAAATATAAATCCAATTTTTTTACCGCGGATTTGTGCAAGATCTGATTCTTTAAGTCTAGAAATGTCTTGACCATCAAGATATACATGCCCTTTTGACGGAATATCCAAACATCCAACCATATTCATAGCGGTGCTTTTACCTGATCCAGAAGGTCCTTGAATAGCAACAAATTCTCCAGGATAAATTTTAAGGTTTAATCCTCTAAGTGCTTCAACTTTTACCTCTCCAATCTGATATATTTTCCAGACATCCTTCAATTCAATAATTGGTTTGCGTTCAGTCATTTTATTTTATCTCTATTCTCTTAAACTTTTTTTAATTTATTTATTGTATCGTTTAATATTTTTTTAATCTCTGTTTCTTTTGATTCAAATTTTCCGTGTGTTAATAGGTGCATCGTAATTCTTTGAAATCTATCCATTTCGTCGTTAACATTCCCAAATATTGCTTTATCACTATGAATTTTTCTAAGCAGCACATCTAAATTTTTCTTCTCATGTGTGTTGCATATATTTTCCATCATTTTAAACTCTCGTGCCATAGTCTCGATAACAACCTGACTTGCAGCAAGAGTTTCCTTAAGAGTTTTTCTACCTAAAGGAGTTATAGAATATACCTTTTTTCTATTGCTTATTTTGACAGTTACTAATTTATTTGCATGTAATTCCTTAAGCAAAGGATACATTGAACCAAAACTTGGTTTCCATGTTCCTGTAGAATTATATATCTCTTTAATTAAATCATATCCTGAAAGACTTTTGTCTTCAAGTTTTTTTAAAACTATTAATTTAAGCTGATTCTTAAGCATGCACACCTTTATATTTTTTATATACTATATCTATGTAGATATATCTCACACGATATATCGCAATCGATACTAATTTATAAAGTTTATTAAAGAAATATTTTTAAATACGAAACACCAATATTACTATATGTTCTGCCCAATATGCGACAGTGATAATGTTATAGAAGAATTACATTCAAACATGTACAAATACTTGTGTAAAGATTGCAATTACGAATGGGAATAACGCTATAATAAACAATAATATCTTCTCATTATATTCGAAGCTGTTACGCCGTGCGTAACATTTATAAAACATTTGTGGGTTCTATGAACTATACTATGCCCCCGTAGCATAGTAGCTATTGCGTTAGACTTGTAATCTAAAGGTCGCGAGTGCAACTCTCGCCGGGGGCTTATAATCTTTTTTTCTAAATTAAAAAGAAATATTTATAATGTGTAAATTACTGAAATGAATATATGGGTAGGAGAAACATTTTTAGGGCTCTTAGTGTGATATTCTTCTCTCTAGGCATGTTTTTTTTTATAGGACAGAATAATACTATTACAGGAGCGATTATAGGAACGTGGAACACTCCAGATATCACTGATTTTATAGGCTTGTTGTTTCTATTTGTTGCGTTGATTGTATTGGCTACAGGAGAAAATCTTGATGATATTGTAGAAAGAACATGATTGTGTGTAAAGGTATTTTCACATTAAATTTATATACTCCCCTACTTAATTTGTATCATGTCTCAGTCAGGCGATATTAAACTATTCATTGCTGGTTTAATAATAATTATTGCACTAGATATGCTTGTGTTAGGTGTGATATTGAACGGTTTCTATAAGACAGAATTATCAACTTTAGGTAGAATGAGCAATGATGCATTTAAGCCAAATATATTTGCTGCAGGATTAACATATATTCTTATATCTTTAGGATTTGTATTATTAATATTGCCTAGAATACCTGTTGGTGAAGATTTGGGCCCGAGAATAGCATATAGTGCACTATTTGGACTATTATTGTATGGTTTTTATGAATTAACCAATTATTCTATGTTAAAAGATTGGTCGTTAACGATATTATTAGTAGATATTATTTGGGGTATAGTTCTTTGTAGTATAGTGGGTGTAACATTAAGTTATATTAGAGATTATCTGTTTGCAACGTAAACATTTTTAAATTCTAGAATTAATTTGCATACATGCACATTTTTAGATATATGCGACAGCAATTTATGAAGGATAAATTCTTAGGCACAGAAGAATTGATTCAAAACTTTGAAGAAATTCAAAAACTTGTTAGCGAAATAGATTCCTTAGTTAGTAGGTACGCTGTGTTATTTGAACAGAAAATTAATGCTAAAAATATTTCTGATAAATCATTAAATAAGGATGAACATAAGATTGTAGAATTAGGTGTTTCCTTTCAGAAAATAAAAATGTATTTTGGTAAAATATATGATCAGCATCGATTGTTCGACTCCAAAGAAATAAATAAATTGTCTAAGGATGAAAAATTAGAATTGGATGATGTTACACAAAATGCTGTGAATTTACAAAAAACCTTGTTAGGCGTGTTATCAGAATTAAAAAATAAATTGTCAGAGTGCTCATATATTACTGAAAAGCATTCTGATTGGACAACAGATGATGTAGAAAAATTTACTATAAAAATATTAGAAGCTTACCAAATTTTGGATATATTTCTTAAAAATTCCGCGTCACTTGTGGAATTAAGTGATAGTATAACTCGCAAAGCAAATGCTTTAGTAAACAGAATTGTTGCTGAAATAAAGATTTTGCCTCTTAGAGAAAAAAAAGCAGGTGATAAAGGTGAATTAATTTATCATTTTGGAATACCCAAAAAAGAACTGATTTATCTTCAATATTTGACAGCTATGAATACATTGGATTGTGGTTTGACTCATAGAAATCGTTCAAATATAATGTATGCATTACATAGCGACGATACTTTAAATTTTGATCATTATAATTTGTTATTATCTGATGAATCTAAAGAAACAAATATTCATATTATTCCTTTGGAATCCGCCGAAGGATTTGAAGAATTTAAGAGAAAATTTTCTAAAATAGCTGCTTAACCAGTATATACTACTAATTTTGGTCTAGAATATCCTATGCTTAATTGTTCTTTACAGAATGTTTCGTAAAATGCATTGAATTCGTTATAATATTTATGTACGTCTTCAGGCATATTTGTTCTATCAATAACCAATCCCTCTACATTACCGGTTCTTATAATTTCTAGTTTTGATTTATCAAATTTTTTTGCAGCTTTTTTTCCAGTACCGTGCTGCATGGATCCATGATAATTTCCCCATTTACTTGCATAAAAGAAAAAGCCTTCAAAAGGATTAAGTGCTAATATTCCTTCTCCATTACTTGACTGAATATTTATTGCGCCTTTACGATATATAGTTTGTTCTTCACCAACTTCTACAGTATTGTGTGTCCAATCATTATAAAATTCTCCTTTTATATCTAATCCCTTAATTATTTTTTCTATACTTTCACGTCTTCGATCTTTAGATTCTTGTTCCATTGCTTTAGCGCCCTCAAAGGATATGGGATGTTTGTGATCAAAATGAAAATCTGAATGTAGAAATAGCATATTACTATCTGTAGCTTTTGGATGTGCTGTGCAAAAATCTATAAAATGATTGCCTCTGCCAATTCTTATGCCTGTATCTCTTATAGATTTAAGTATTTCTCTAACATCTTTTGGAGAATAGTTTAATTGTTCTATAATGTATCCTGTTATTCCACAACCGACATCTTCACGAAGTATTTCTGGAATATATCCCCTGCTTCTGTCATATACCCATACACTTCCGTTTGGTATTTCGTATTTTTTATTATTTTCTTTGAATATTATTACTTCTTTTAAGCCTTCTCTAAGGCTTTGTTTTGGAAAAAAGTGTGTTTCACCATAATTTCTTACTCTAAAATTTCCTTTAACAATGTAATCTATTGGTTTTGCATCTAGCCAGGGATTTATAGGAATATAGCTATTGCCAGGATTTGTTTGAATATGTGTTTGCATTTTATTATATTGATTAATCTATATAGATATTAGATATTCTGTACTTAGAAATAATGTAGGGTTTATAAAGATTACTATTTTCGTAACTGTAGAGTAGTACTTCTATGGTATTGATCTAAATCTTGTGTTTATTAATCCCCATTCTATGAATATTAGTAAAAGCGATATAATTAGCAATCCTAACGTTAAATCTATATGCAAATATGCTTCCTCAGTATTACTCATTAATTCTTGTATTTGTTTATCTAATTCTGCATTTGTACCTGCATAATAATATTTGCCACTAGTTTCATTAGCAATTCTTAATAACGTATTTTCATCATATACTGCACTAATATTGTAATATTCTGGGAGGTATCCTAAAGGTCCTATATCTGATCCTATACCTATAGTATATATTATTACTCCGTTATCTTTAGCATATTTAACACCTGCTGTTATTGGATCTCTTACTGTCCCGCCAACAGTATTACTTCCATCTGTTATTAATATAATATTTTTTCCTTTTTCTGCGGGGATTAGTAAATTTGTAGCAGTAATTATTGCCCCTGGTATATCTGTACCACCTACTTGTGAATAATCTACTAAGTCAATAGTGTTCAATACTTTACTCTTGTCCTTACTGGGCAATTGTTCTATGACTGCAACACCTGAAAAAGTTACAATTCCTATATTAGATTCTCCCTTAAACTCTTGAACAGCCTTCTTACTAAAATCTTTAGCAGCATCAAGTCTACTAGGACTAAAATCTTTAGCAGTCATCGAAGAACTGGTATCAATAGCGATAACTAAATCACTTTCAGAACTTAAACCTTTATACCAATATGTTGTACCTGCAATGGCCATTATAAGTAAAAATACAGTCAATACTCTTAATGCAAGTATTGTGCTGTTACGTACAATAATTTTACCTTCACTAACACGCTTCATTGCTACAAAGTTTGCAAATCTTAACGCTTTATGTTTGATATATCTAAGTAATGCAAAATGTGTAACAATTAGTAATGGAACACTAAGTAAATACCATAAATATTCCGGATGTATAAAACTGAAATATACCATTATTCACCTAACTTTTATGTGTTACAGCACGCTTCTTAAAAAATCTTACTACAGGATAATAAAAATCTTTATCTGTACTTAATCTTAGTAAATCGCTTCTTGTGGCTCTGAAATGTTTCTCTATGGATGCTTCTTCATTTTCTACATATTTTTTATACGCTGCCGCATATTTTTTTACATCAATTAACAATTTTTCTCCGCTATAAGGATCTTCAAGATAATACTGTCCGCTTTCATTAGGAAGTTCTCTATCTCTAGGATCGCGAATCATTATACCAATAACTTCGTAACGTTGTGATGCAAGTCTCAACATTTTATACCAATCATCACTTAATCCTATGAAGTCTGAAACTATAACTAGTACGGCTTTACTCTTTACAGCTGTAAATAATAATTTCATTGAATTATTAAAATTAAAATTACCTCCATAATTATCAACATTAGATAAATCCTTAACCATCATGTGATGCATTTTACGGCCAAGATTAAGTGGAAGTTTAGTTACTAATTTATCATTAAACATACTTAAGCCTACGGCATCGCCAGTTCTTAACATTGTAAATGCTAATGACGATACAACTTCAGCTGCATACTCTGCTTTCAACTTCTTAGTACTAGTAAATAACATACTATTACTGACGTCGAGCATAAAATATATGCTTACACTTTTTTCAACTTCATACTCTTTAACAAGCAATGATTTACTTCTAAGCGAAGCCTTCCAATCAATTATACTCGCATCATCGTTATAAGTGTACGCTCTATATCCAGAAAACTCCATACCGTGACCCTTGAATGATGCGGTCCAATTACCCTCTATTAATTCGTTAAGTACTGACTGCTTAGCGTAAACTTCTAATTTTCTAATTCTTGGTACGAGGTCTGCCTCAAAACTTTTAATAGCCATTTTAGAACATGAATATAGTTTTTTTCATTAAAATCGTTTCAACTTATTTATCGTATTATAAAATATTATATTTATACTATTGGAACCTTCTTTAATATCTCTTCAATTATTGTATCTGCTGATATTTCTTCTGCTTGTCCTTCATAGTTAAGTATAATTCTATGCCTCATGACATTGTGTGCAACTTCTTTAACATCCATTGGTGTAACATAAGGTTTACCTTTAACTAATGCATGAGCTTTAGAAGTAATAAATAGTGCGATACTAGATCTAGGAGATGTACCATACTCTATATATTTGCCAGTTTGTATACCATATTTTTCAGGATTTCTTGTAGCATCAACAATACTTACAATATATCTCTCGACTTTCTTATCCATATATACTCGTTTAACATCTCTTTGTGCTTTTAGTATTATTTCAGGATTCATAACTTGTTGAATGTCAAACTGATCCATATTTGTTAATGTACTATTTTGGTGTAATACTTTTAACTCATCATCAATATTAGGATATTTCATCTGTAATTTGTAAATGAAACGGTCAATTTGTGCTTCTGGAAGTTTATATGTACCAAGACTTTCAATAGGGTTCTGCGTAGCCATTACAAAGAAAGGTATTGGTAATGCAAATGATTCTTTACCAATAGTTACTTGACGCTCCTGCATTGCTTCTAAAAGTGCTGACTGTACTTTAGGCGGAGCCCTATTAATCTCATCTGCTAATAAGAAGTTTGCAAATATTGGACCCTTAACAGAATAAAATCCTCTGCCTTCTTCGTAAGTTGTTATACCAATTATATCTGTAGGTAGAAGATCTGGAGTAAATTGTATTCTAGAAAATTGACCTCCTGTAACAATAGATAAAGTTCTTACTGTTAAAGTTTTAGCAATACCTGGAACACCTTCAACAAGAACGTGTCCATTACATAATAATGCTTCGATGAGAGAATTAATAATTAAGTCTTGTCCAACAACAATCTTCCCAACTTCTCTTCTAATGTTAATGAATTGTTGCTGATATTCCTTAACAAGAATATCCATCTCATTCTTTCTAGGATTCTTATAATCAGAACCCTTAGTAGACTTAACCATATACACCCCTTTTATGCGTTGACTGTATTACTTTGATAACTTAAAATTATGAATAACATATCCTTTATTCTCGTATTTAAATATATTTTGTTTTTATAAGCTTAGCAATACGCTTAAAAATAAAAACCTTTAAATATCTCTTGATTTGAATAGACACAGTATGGAAAAAGGGGTGCCAGAGAGTCAACGTAAGGCTCTTCTCAAGAAAAAGTATGTTAATAAGATAGAAGATTCTTTAAATAAAAATTTTATCGAAGAATCAGAAGTTTACATGCTTGTTAAAGGTTTCTTCTCAGAATATCTTAAGATAGATTACGAATTTGCTTACGAAGAATTATCTGAAGAATTAAAAAAAATATACATAAAAACTGTTGTTAAGGAAGGTATAGACACTTATTTGAGCAGATTATCAGAACAAGAATATCTTGTAGATAGAGAAATGACACAAGATGAAATTAAGAATTATCTTAAACAATTAGAATTAATAATTCAATCATTAATAGCTGAAGAAATTGATGAAGAAAAAAAGAACGTCATAGAAAAATTATTTAACATAGACAGAACTCAAATTATAGAATCTTCAGAAGATTTGTCTGATAAGAAAGAACAATCAGTAACTTCTAATGTTGAAGTTCCAGAAAATATTCGTAGAGCATACGCTTCAATGCCGCGTAAGATAAATACTGAAACAAATTCTCAGATATCTGATGATGAAGTTTCTGGTGTTGATGCTGTTGAATCTTCTGAAGATATATTTGATCCAAAAAATTACGGTTCCATAGATACTCAATTATCAAAACTTAAAGGCGAGAATAATGTTTCACAATCGATAAAAACATCCATGCAGACAAAATCATCTATTCAAAATGTAGATGAAAAACATAGTTTGATTAATACTGCTGAGCAAGCCAAACTTTTTGAAACATCAGAGGAAGATAAAGATCCTTTGATGTCTAAGGTGTATCAGTTAATAAATGAATCTTATAATCTTTTAAATACTGACGTAGATGCCTCCAGAGGCAAGTATGCTGAAGCATTGAAATCTTATAATTCTATGGATTCTTCAAAAAAGAAAATAGTATACTATGATATACACCAATTATATACACAAATTAAAGAACAATCAAAAATTAAACCTAAATCCAGTTCTAAAAAAATATCTAAAATGTCTGAATCAGAAAATAAACCTGTTTTATCATTAAATAATAATTCTAATGATAATGTATTATTTACTTTTGGAGAACAATCGAATGTCGAAAAATCATCTGATAATTTAGAACGTTCTGTTAAGACAACTAATATTCCCCTACAAGATGTGACTAATCCTGCTAGTGGTGCTTCATCAAATGTTGATTCATCAATTACTATTCCATCAAATATAACTCCATCAACTGTTAGTGTTACTAATATAACTATGGATTCTTCTAAGTTTTCTGAGTTGGATTCTAGAATTAAATCGTTAGCGGAAGTTTCTAGTAGCAGAATTTCTGAATATAGTTCGAAGATAGATCAATTGGGTGAGTCTGTAGAGTCTAAGGATCAGTTGATGTTGCAGAAGTTGAATTCTGTTAATTCTCAGGTTGAGGATGTTCGTGGTCAGTTGTTGCAGATTCAGTCTGGTTCTTCTTATAGTGATCAGTTG
>JAGVGF010000002.1 GCA_020057295.1 archaeon | reverse complement strand
AGATACAAATATTGAACCCCACATCAAAGCCTTAGGAATAACTTTTTCTGCATTCTTAGTTTCTTCAGCCATGAATGTAGCATTCTCCCAACCAAAAAAGGTTTCAACAATAAAAAACAATGCAACAAACAATCCTATAAAAGGAGTTGAAAAGAAAGGAGTATAATTCGAATAACTTACATGCCCGGACCCTACAGCAATAATAGTTATTAATACAATAATAATTAATATTGCAAAAACTCCTAGAATTTTGGATAAACCTTCAGTACCGAGATACGCAAAAACATTAAGTATGAGAACTATTGCTATTGCAAGAGCAACTTTTATTAGGATACCATAATCTTTTGGAACAAGATAATCAAGAGCGGCAACTATTAACAAAGAATTCATTATATTAATCACAATCCAAGAAGTCCAACCAATAATAAAAGACCACAAACCTTTACCATAAGCTTGCTTCGCAAATTCATATATTCCTCCAGCACTAGGAAACATTGCTGTTAACTCACCAAAACAAGCACCAACATAAACCGTGATAGCACCTAAAACAAGCCATACAAGTATAGAAGCATTACCAGCCTCCTTAGCAGCAATAGCTGTACCGAAAAACATTCCAGTGCCTATCATCGAGGTAACAACAATAGAAAACAAACTCCAAAATCCTAAACTCTTTTTTAACTCGACCATAATACTTAGAAATATCTATCAGCAAGACATTTATAACTTTATCGCTGTAAAACATAAATCTTTAGTAATTATAGAATAGTAATAAACCTTTTAATATACCAAGCACAACATTCAAGTATATGGCTAGAAAGAATGTTAAAAAGAGGGTTAAGAAAAGTTCTGTAAAAAAAATAGTAAGAGATAAAGTTAGCAGTGGTAAAGGTTACGGTGCTCCGGAATATAAAAATGAATTGATAAATTCTAATAATGAAGAAGCAAGATATAATACTTTGTTTGAACAAAAATTAGCTGAACAGTATAAAGATTTTAGAAAAGTTAAGGATCATCAAATACATTCAGCAACGTTTCTTAGAATGTTAATGGTTATATTAACAATAATAATATTAGCTCTACTAATATTATCATATAAATAAAATTTGCCATCAAAAGTATTTAATTAATTCTTAGAATAGTATAAAATTAAAAAATAATGCACATAATATGCCTAAAATTATCCCTGCTATTACTTGGAGAAATGTATGCCCATAAACCACTTCTATAGTTTTCTGATTAGCTTTCTTTAATAATTCATTTAACTTTTCTCCTTGTAATCCTATGTTTTGTCTAACTCTAAATGCATCACTAATTACAATAGATGCAAATATCATTGATATAAAGAAGTATTCACTAAAACCTGTTTTTAAAAGCAATGCCATTGTTATTGATGTAACCACTGCACTGTGTGAACTGGGCATTCCACCATTCTGAAAACCATCCTTTAAATGAAACTTCTTAGCATTAGCTCTAGAATGTAAAAATGCCTTTATAACAGTAGATAAAATCCATGCAGCAATAAATGTTAAGAAATAATAATTCAACAATAAATCACGAACAATATCCATAAAATATACACCAATAAGTATAAAGAATGAACTTATATAAAAGATTTACCATTCTAAAACTTTATAAAAGCCTTAAAGTTACTATCAATATGACGTCTATAGTTTTAATACCTGCAAAGTATACTGGAAAGATAGTTGTTCCGAAGAACATAGTAGATAAACTTCCAAATAAATTAATGTTATTTAGTAGTGTTCAATTCTTAAATCAGTTACCTGATATTGAAAAACAGTTAGAAGCTCATGGGAAAACTATCATAATGACAAAATCTAAAAATTTTCTATATGATGGTATGATAAGTGAGAAAGGACAATTGCTAGGATGTAATATGGAAACATTTGATGCACATAACAGTATTCATGATGGTAAGGAATTTGATGCTTTCTTATGTATAGGTGATGGAGTATTTCATCCACAAGCATTGTTAGTAAATAATAAGAAAGATGTTTATTGCTATGATCCTAAAATTAATAAATTAAAAATTTTAGAAAAGGAAATGTATGATGCTATTCAAAAACGTTCTAAAGGTGCATTGTTAAAGTTTTTAACGAGCAAAAATATAGGAATACTTGTAACAACAAAGCGTGGACAGAATAGTAGTAAGAGAGCTGATAGATTACGAGATAATATAGTAAAAAAATGGTCTGATAAACAAGTATTCATATTCTACTGTAACGAATTAAATTTCCAAGAGTTAGAAAATTTTAATTTTGTAGATATTTACGTTAATAGTGCATGTTCTAGAATCGGTCACGATGATACAACTAGAAGTCCTAAACCTATAATTAATATTGCAGATGTTGAGAATATATTAAAAGAGTAGGCAAGATTCAAAAGATTTATTAATGAAATATTGTTTCAGTATATTGTTTTAATGGGGTATTATGGCTAAGCGTAAGAATAAAAAGGTACAGAAGAAGGATTCTCGGACTAAAGTACTTAGTTCTAAAAGTAAAAATTCTAAGGCCAAGATTATTAGTTCAAAGATTCAAGATTCCAAGGTTTCAGAAGTTAAAATTGATTTAAAGAATTTGAAATATGAAACTACAAAAGATATTCCTATCTCAAAAATGATGGTTGATCAAGTTATTGGTCAAGAAGATGCTGTTAATGTAATAAAGAAAGCAGCAAGACAAAGAAGACACGTTCTATTAATCGGAGAACCAGGAACAGGTAAGAGTATGCTTGGAATGGCTCTTGCAGAGTTATTACCGAGAGAGAAATTAGTTGATGTTTTAGCGTTACCAAATGCTAATGATGAAAATCAGCCGTTAATTAGAACAATAACAGCTGGAAAGGGCAGAGAACTAGTCGCTAAATCTAAGACACAAAATGGTGGCGCATTAAAGACTCAAAATATAATTATATTAATACTTGCAGTACTTGCAATGGTTGTACCATGGTGGGTAAGAAGCTATTACAAATCAGACATAATGTTTGCAGCATTCTTCCTTGGAGGAATGATGTTCTTGGTAGGGTTTGTAATATTTATGAATGTCGGCAAAAAGATGATGGGCACGGGTAGTGAAGGTGCACCAAAAGTTATTGTAGATAATTTCGATAGACAACATGTACCATTTTATGATGCAACAGGTGCACATGCTGGCGCGTTGTTAGGTGATGTATTACACGATCCATTCCAGTCTGGAGGATTAGGAACACCAGCTAATGAGAGAGTGATAGCTGGAATGATACACAAGGCACATATGGGAGTGTTATTTATTGATGAGATATCAACATTAGACCCATCTACACAACAAGATTTACTAACAGCTTTACAAGAAGGAAAATATCCTATTACAGGACAATCAGAAAGAAGTGCAGGCGCTATGGTTAGAACGGAAGCTGTACCATGTCAATTCATTTTAGTAGCTGCAGGAAATGTAGAAACAGTACAGCACATGCATCCAGCATTAAGAAGCAGGATTAGAGGATATGGTTATGAAATATTCATGAATGAAACAATGCTTGATACTGCTGAAAATCGTAATAAGATAGCGATATTTGTATCACAAGAAGTGCATAAAGATAAAAAGATTCCACACTTCAAAAAGGAAGCTGTAGAATATATTATAGAGGAAGGTAGAAGAAGAGCTAATAGAAAAGGACACTTATCATTAATGTTAAGAGATTTAGGCGGATTAATTAGAGCTGCAGGCGATGTAGCAATGGAAGAAAAAGCAGAATATGTCACGAAAGATCATATAATAAAAGCTAAAAAGATTGCGCGATCATTAGAACAACAAATATCCGATAAATTTATTGAAAGAAAGAAGGAATATGAGATAATAGTTGTAACAGGTAAAAAAGTTGGACGAGTAAACGGCCTTGCAGTAATTGGTTCAGGAGTAAACTATTCTGGTATTGTAATGCCAATAGAGGCAGAAGTAACACCAGGAGGAAAAACAAACGAAATTATAGCAACAGGAAAACTTGGAGAAATAGCAAAAGAAGCTATACAAAATGTTTCAGCAATAATTAAGAAATATTTTGGTGAAGACATTAAGGAAACAAAAGATGTTTACGTACAATTCCTACAAACATATGAAGGGGTAGAAGGAGATTCGGCAAGTATTGCGGTCGCTACAACAATCATTTCAGCATTAAAGAAAGTCCCAATAAAACAAGATTATGCAATGACTGGATCATTATCAGTGCGTGGAGAAGTTCTACCAATTGGCGGTGTTAGTGCAAAAATTGAAGCTGCAATAGCAGCAGGAATAAAAAACGTAATTGTACCAAAAAGCAACGTTCAAGATATTATAGTAGATAAGGACAAATTATCAAAGATTAAAATAATACCTGTTGAAATGATTACGGAAGTTCTAGAAGAGATATTAGACTGGAAAGGCAAAGAAGACATTTTAAAGAAGATTAAGCAAAGAGACGATTAAAAACAAATTCTAAATAAAAATATTTTAGAGAATTTTATAACTTTCTATAAAAACAGTAAACTTTATTAAAATAACATCTTAAATATAGGCATGACCTTTGGTTTTAGTAATAAACACAGTTTAGAATTCTTAACATATCCAGACATAGTGAAGGAATGGAATCATTACTTAAATTTACATAATCATAAACTTTTTGCGAAGATAGAATTACCTAAAGAAGCTACTCTAGAAAAACTTTCGAAGATTGGTCCGCACTTAACACCAGGCGGAGATATACAGGGAGATTTCATGAAGTTTGAAGAGACATTAATAGATATGTATGGTAATGCTGAGCAACACAGATTTTATGATTACTTGAAAAGCAACGATAAAGTAAAAGCTAATCAGTATTTACTAACTATAATTAGTGTTAAAGATAAATTTGGTGAGACTACAGGCATAGAAATATGGTCTAAAGATATAAAAGATTTAATAGGATTCAGACAACGATTGGAAGAAGGAGAAAAACTAATTATAGATGAAGAGAAAGACATAGATTTAGATGATGTAAACAGGTTGCAAAGACTAAGCGAATTATTAACAGGAGTTATTGATACACAAGATTCTAAAAGATTAATTGAAGATGTTGAAAAATTCTTAATAGAATTAAAAATGCAAGAAAAAAAGTTAAAGAAAATTATTGAACACATAGACACGCGTTTGGACATACTCAAGAACATCGTACCATTCTTATTCTAATATATTGAATAAAGCAGACATAGATTAGAATAGATAACATATTGAAGAGAAACATTTATATAATATTAGTTTATGTAAGATAAAATGCTTAAACCATTGAAAAAAGATATTCTGAAAAGACTAACAATTGCAGCGGTTGATGCTAGCAACAATGCATTTCATCCAATTACTCCTAAAGGCGTTGGTGCTGCGGTTCTTACAACAGAAGACGAAATTTTTCAAGGATGTAATGTTCAAACAACAATATCAGGTCTCGGAGTTTGCGCAGAACAATGTGCGATATATCACGCTGTAGCAAATGGCAAATATGATTATAAGGCGGTTGCAGTGTACTTCCCATCTGAGAAATTTATAAAACCTTGTGGTATGTGTTTACAATTAATTAATGAATTTTCTCAAGTAATCAACAAAGATATAATTATAGTTATGATAAACAATAAAAATAAATTTAAATTCACTTCAGTAAATAAAGAACTAAAAGACGGATACGGTCCAAGAGTTGCTGGAAAAAATATTAGCGCATACGCTAAAAATAAATAGAATTATACAACAATAACAATACATGAGAGGAATAATTATGAAAAAAAATAATATTTTTTTACCAACAAATCAAAAACAATATGATCACATAATAAAAACCGCACATAGTACTTCACAAGATATTATTGATGGTTTAAAACTTCTTAGAAGTATACATAAAAATATGGTAAGTTTTTTTGGATCACATGTTACGAACGAGAAAGAAAAAGATTATATTAATTGTGAAAAAACAGCATATCTTCTCGGAAAAAATGGTTACGCAATAATAAGTGGTGGTGGCCCAGGAATTATGAAAGCATCTAACAGTGGCGCAATACGTGCTAAAACTTTATCAATAGGATTCAAAGCAAAATTCATTCAACGAGAACAACATGTTGAGGACAAATTATTTACACATCAATATTCATTTAACTTTCTATTTGTTAGAAGATTCTGTCTTTCTATAGAAAGTGATGCACTTGTCTTTTATCCTGGAGGATATGGAACATTGAATGAACTTTTTGAATATATTACACTTGTAGAAACTCATATGGCAGATACAGTACCGATTATTTGTGTAAACACAAAATATTGGAAAGGATTATTTAGCTGGTTAAAAAACAACGCTGTAAAAGAAGGATTCATAACAGAAAAACAATTAGATTATATACAGTTTGCAGATACGCCAGAAGAAGTCTTAAAAATAATAAGAAATTTTAAGAAAAAATAATCTTTTAATAAATTACTTGACAAATGAGAAAATATGCTTGTTTGACAGTTTTTATAATAATATTACTATTTGAATTCTAATTCATCCCCAACTGCTGGAACATACACATTACATTTTAACGCTTGTTCAGCCCATTCTTTAACTTTTATGCTACTCTCTGGATCTCCATGCTGTAATATTAAATTTTTAGGATTAATTTTTGTAATAAATTCTCTTAATTGAGGATCATCTGAATGCCCACTAAAATCATATTTTGCAACTTGACATTTAACAACTGTTTTCCAACCATTTAAATAAATGTATCCTTCGTCAAGTAATAATTGTCCATTGGTTCTCTTACATTGATAACCTGTCATTAATACTGCATTGTTAGGATTGCCCCACATGTTATCAATATATGCAAGTACAGGGCCGCCTTGTAACATTCCACTTGTCGTAACAACTATCCCATGATTACCCATAACTTTTTCACGTTTCTTCTGCTTAGTTATTTGATCCACACGTCTATTAAACATTTCATAAAGTAAGGGTCTATTATTCAAGTAAGATGGATTATTTCTAAGTATAGTTTTGGTCATTTTTACAGATAATCCGTCATAATATATGGGTACAGGCCATTTACGTTCAGATAACATTAATAATACATCTTGAGCTCTGCCTAAAGCAAATACAGGGATAACTACAGATCCTGTTTTTATAACCTCTTCAATTCTATCAAGAAAATTCTTTTTAACAACGTCATGATTATTTAAAGTTCTACCACCATAAGTAGTTTCACAGATGAGTACATCAATATCTTTTAGATCACCACTATTAATATGTTCATCAAAATCAGTTTCTGCACCCTTCATTATTTCAGTGCTTCTAAGTCTAAAATCTCCAGTATATAATATTTTTTTACCGTCAGTCTTTATTAGAATCATTGCACTACCAGGAATATGTCCAGCATTAAAGAATTTGTATTCGACATTTTTAAAATTATAAGATTTATTAAAATCTACAATATTTACTGCATTATTAACTTTATGTAAGTCAGGTTTTGCATATGCTGGATGTAAATGTCTGATACGCGCTATTTTATATGAATCCTCAAGTAAAATATTGGTTAATTCTTTAGTTTGTTCCGTGGTAAATATTGGACAGATAAGATTATAATGTTCAAATAAAGGTAATGCACCAGAATGATCTAAATGTGCGTGACTTAAAAATAATCCATCAACACGTGGAAGATCAAAAACGTGAAATGGTGCTTCAAAACCGTGTTCCTTAAATTTTAAACCAGCATCAAGAAGATATCTATGCGAGTTACTAACCAATTCAATACAACTCTTCCCAACCTCTCTTGCACCACCATGGAATATTAACTTCATTACTCACCACTTTTGATAATAATTCTATAATGAGTATATATAAATGTTACGATACTAAACTATCAAACTATAATTAAACTATTACACCTTATTTAATTCAATATATTGTTATAAGAAAAAGTTTTATAAGAAAAAGTGTTAAAATAAAAATAAAAAAATAATAAAAAAGTTTAGAATACAAACTTTGCTAACAATATTATTAGTATTGCTAATACTACAACTACTCCTGCTACTAATAATACCACATATGCTGTACTATCACCAAAAGATGAACTACCATACACTGGTGATGCTCCTGTTACTGGAGTTACCTGTGGATAATTAGGTGTTGGTGTGTTACTTCCTGTTCCTGCATTTGGATTGTTCGTAGTAGCTGTACTTGGACATGGTTCAACAGTTAATGTCGCAATTTGAGTATCACTATCTGTTTCTGTATTGTAGAATGATGTTAATATTACATCATACTGTCCTGCAGGTGTAGTATTTCCGATATTAAATGTATATGTCTTTCTTATAGTATCATCTTTATCTAAAGATATATCGTAGAATCTCTGCTTTAAGTTTAGATCGGCATTTTCTATTAGTAAGTGTACCTTATTTTCGTTGTATCTTCCTGTATTTTTTAATTGTGCATTTACTGTTGCTCTTCCACTACATACAATTCTTTGTGGTGTTAATGATACATCTTGAATTGTTATTTCGTGAGATGTTCTCTTAACTTGTAATCTCACATTGTATGTTGATGAATGTGCTGCACCATATGAGTCCTTACCTGTTGCTTTTACATTTATATTATAAGAGTCGCCATCTTCTGCATCTGAAGGTATTGTTGTACTTATTGATATTGAATCTTTATCACCATATGATAAATCATTCAAATCATCAGTTTCATCAACATCTAAAGCTCCTGAGCTTCTAACATCTACTCTTACATCGTTAATGTCTATATCTTGAAGACTATAGAAATTGTTTCTTACAGATATTGTTAATTTTATTGGTGCTCCTGCTTTCAAATCCTTTTCGTAAGTATCTCCGGCGCTAAGTGATCTTGTATCACCATCAATTTCTAAAGCTACCTTGTATATCTCTAACATGCTTGATACTGTAAAGAATGTGTTAGATGTTTGTGTTAGACCAGGGATATTAGTTGATGATACAACTATTCCGCTATTAACTTGTGTTCTGCCTGATGCTTGTGATAATGGTACGTATGAAGTTACTGTAACATCAACGCTAGCTCCAGGATTTACTGTAACTGTTGATAAACTAAATCTTACCTTATATGCTGAAGGTAAAGTTGAAGATAAATTCAATGTTAATGCCTGATTACCAGTATTAGTCATACGTAATGTTTGACTTACATCTTGTCCTCTCATTCCATCTTGTGGTATGAACTCTAAATCATTTACAGAGAATGATGGTGCTGTAGCAACATTGTTTACAGTAACTGTTATTGGGAATGTTGTTGTTGCACTATTATATCCTAAAGTTAATGTTCCTGTATATGTTCCTGCTGCTTGGCCTGCTGGGATATATGTGGTTACAGTTAGACCTGCAGTTGAGCCAACAGTTAACAATGTTATACTTGATGGACTTATTGTGACTGCTGATGCTGGTATTGTGCTTGTACTTGATGTTAATACTGATGAAACAATAGTTATAGTATTCAAATCTACTGTACCATTGTTTACTAGATTAACGGAAGTTGTTGGGTTAGTTCCAGGATTGCCTTGTAATATTACATTTTGTAGGCTTACTGCTGGACCTGATGGTGTAACAGTTACAGATTTTAATACTTGATTATTAGATTCAATATCTTCAGCAAAAGTATTTAATGGATCTACTGTTGCATTAATGTTTACTGCTCCTGTGCTAGTATATTTTACTGAATCAAAGAATGAATACACAGTACTAACTGTGTTTAATGTTACGGTTCTACTTGAACTTGCTCCATTGCCGAAATCTATATTTAATAACACTCCACTTATTGGACCTGTGCCGTTTACGAACTGTACATCAGTTCTTATAGTAGCATTCTGATTTAATACTGGTGGATTTGCAGGATCAGTGTATACTCCTACAACTTGTAAATCCAGTGCACTTACAAAGGTGCTTACAATTCCAACCATTAACAATAATAGTACTGCAATAAAGACTTTTTTCATGTTTAAAACCCCCGTTATCATTCTATAATAAGTTCTCCAACTTTATAATTTTTATTATTTTGTCAACGATAGTTTTACTGTTGACAATTTATAGGATCCGTCTGATCCCTTAACCGTACATCTACCATAATATATTCCTGAAGATAGATTGTGCTTTGATGCGTTATAATTTATAGTATGTGTTCCTGCCTTTTGTCTTTCATCGATTAATGTTTCTACTAATCTTCCTAATGCATCAAATATCTCGAATCTTACTTTACCATCAGTTTCTAAAGTGTATGCTATATTAGTTGATGGATTAAATGGATTTGGATAATTCTGTACCTTGAAATTATTAGGAACACCGTTAGTTACTTTATCATCTACAGATGTTACTGGTGCACCAATAGTTATTGGTATAGTCATCTTTACTGAATCAGCTTGTGGATCAGCTACTTTTAACACTAAATTAGTTTTTCCAGTATCTAGTGGTGTTACATATAATGTATCATTAACTATTTGAAATAATGCTTTTGAAGGATCTGTTAACCATCCTGCGTAAGACAATCTTTGTTTGTCTCCAGGATCTACATCATCAAATAAAGTTGATGCTAATCCGATGAATTTTCTACCGCCATTTATAGGCATACTAAATTCATTAAATTGACTTCTAACTGTAGGTGCATGATTCTCTTTAAGTATTGTTGAATCAAATATTCCTTTTCCAACCATCTGTAAATATGCTAATGAATCGTTTGTTGAAGTGTGTAATTTTATAGAACCATTAGGCAAACTCTTATATCTTAATATTGTACCGCGTGGTGTCACGTACCATTGCATTACACCAAGATCATCTGCTATTTTAGCAATTGAATCGTCTACTGCAGGAGCAGCTGCGATTCCAGTGTATCCTTTAAATCCTGATGGATTTCTAGTGTGATCCATAATAACAACGTTACTTGGAATTTCTGGAACATTTAATTGAGTTGCATTAGGAATACTCTTTGCAGCGTTTTTTAATGAATTAAAATCTGCTAATGCTCTCTCAACAATTGTTAATTCAGCAGCAGTAAGTAATGACAATCCAAATAATATTGACTTTGTTGCGCTCATTTTAACCCCCAACAAACATTAAGTTATCACTGTGTAGTAGAATATTATTTATAAAGGTTTCGATTTTATTCACTACCCAGTGATTTCAAGCTTATTTTCCCATTCAGAATCAATTACAATATTATTAAAAAAATTAAATAAACTATTTCTTATTAAAATTAAACACATTACCTAGATCAATACTGTTTTCTGCATAAGCCTCTTTTGGCTTGACATCCTTAGGTTTTTCTTTAATTTCTCTAGTATGTTCCTCTAGTTTTCCATCCTCTTCCATCATCTCTACAAGTTTTTGAGTATCTAATGTTGGTTGTTCAACTGTTTCATTTTGCTCAACCGGTGTATCAACGACTGGTTGAATTGTTGAATTTTCAACAGATGAATCAGTCGATTCATGATAATCTACTTCAGAAGGTACATCTTTAGATGGTTCTTTTTGTAGTGGTTGTTCTCTATCCTCTAATGGAATTATATGCTCATGCATCATCTGATTCTTTATAGCTTCAATGGCAGGGTTGTGTGTATCATGTTCATTAACTGCTTGTGCTAAAGGTTTAGTAGAATTAATGTTTACATCAGTATATACTGATTCAATTTTTTCTCGCTGAGGTAATTCCTGTATTTTTGGAGTTCGAGTATCTTGAGAATTTGATTGTTGCGAGAATCTAACTTCCTGTACAGGTTTTTGTGTCTGTTGTGCAGGTCTTGTACCCAAATTTTTAGCAGTCTGTAAATATTCATGTGCTTTTGCATGTTCTACTTCATAACTCTTCTGTACATGTTCTTCTACACCAATCATTTCTTCAGCCATCATCCTAGCCTGACTATCACTTTTTGCTATTCCTGAAGCTTTTAATGTTGCTGTTAATGTGGCAATTCTTTGCTCTCTAGATTCCATAAATACCTCACGATTATAATAATCAATTACAATAATAACATATATGGCAACTGCGATATTTAAAGTTTATTGTTTTCACTCCAGAGAAAATACTTTATAAGGTTACAATGGTTGCAAAAAAGAAAGAGTAAAAAGATATACTTATAGAAAAATGTATTTATAATCTCACATATCCATCTTCATCATCTTCATTGTGATGTTTCTTCGAACCACTCTTAAGATTGCCATGTTCGTCAACATCATACGCATCTTGTACTATATTTCTTTTGTCAGGCCACCATGAATCCTTAGGCTTATCCTTACGACCAAACATGTCTTTATTCTTGCTTGAACCTTCCCTATCCTGTCCACGCCTTTCTCGTTCATCTTCTTCATCACGCCATAAAAATAAAATAATCAAAAATAATATCCAATATAGTGCTAACGGTAATAACAATAATCTAAAGAAAGGCATTAGCACTAACTGCAGGACTATGAATATCGTGCAAGCATATATCGATGCTTTTAACGTTTTCAATAAAGTAATATTTACTCTAAATATTCCTGCAAGTATTGATCCTAAGATGAATGTAACAAATATTATCATCATAAAGTATACCATAAAAAATATTATTGACCAAAAGAATAATGATGGTAGTAAGAAGAGTAATCCTAAACTTATGAATACATTAGCATTTGGACTTGATGCAATATCTAAGCCTTTATTTAAGGGAATATCTATTTGTTTACCAAACATAAAGAATTGCCTATAAGATGCTGTATCGGGAGTTATAAGAACAAACTCATCACTAATGTTCTGTTTTTTGGAATCAAACTTTATTATAGGATCAGATAATAAGTTAAATGAATCCTTTAATGTAAACGTTGAGGCTACTGTTAGATTCTGAAAGTGCGCGATATCTTCAGCAACGTATTGATGTGTATAGAATAGGAAAGGAATGAATAGTATAAACATAAGAATTATACAGAATATTGTGATGAATGCAAAATACTTAAGTGCATAACTTAAACGTCTATCGGTCAACTCGTCATAAGAGTATGGATTCAACGTTTTAAATATTGTATAAAATAACGGCTTCAAATCCATATCGTCAATTCTACTATAATTAATATATAAATGTTACGTTAGTGACGTAGATTCTTTTGTTATCATAAGGTGAGCGAATATTTATAAAACAAAATAATGCTAAGAAAATTGCAATATGAATTAGCATATCGATAAAGTAACGATTAGAGCGAACAGATAGCAAAAGAATTAGTGACGTAGATTCTTTTGCAGCCAGAAGAATACTTGATTAGAATTATATAGATATCTTATCTTTATTTTTTTTCCATCATTTAGATTTAATACTATAGATCCTGTCTTAAACCAATCATCTAACAAATTATGTGTATAATGCATAGTCTTAATAGAATCATAAGGAACAGTTTTAATGTCTGATTCTGTTACAACAAGCCTATTTTCATGAAATTCATAAACGTAATGTCCATATTTCATGTAAGATAATAGTGCATCAATAATTAATGTAAGCAGTATTCCAACAATAAAAATTCCGTTCAAGAATTCTGGAATAGATTCATTAATCAGAAAATAATTAACAAATATACCAAGATATAGTAATACTCCTAATAATATCTCCACAAATATCTGATTAACTAGAAAACGTTCTGGTCTTGGACTAACTCTATACTTCGGAATATCAATGTAAGACATATACACCTCTTTCTAATAATGCTATGTATATAACGAGTTTATATATTTGATGGTAAGGAGAATAACATTAAAGTATAAAACAAATAAAACTGGGCCCAGCCGGATTCGAACCGGCGACCTTTTCCACGTCAAGGAAACGTCATACCACTAGACCATGAGCCCGTTTTATGATAATAATATAAGGACAAAAGAGAGATTTAAAAAGTTGACGTTAAAATCTAAAAATCAAGTAAGATGCTATTGTTATAAGGAACAACACAAATAAAATTCTATTGACAACTAATGAAAATTTTTCATTCGGATAAATCATAATCATTAAACTCGATAATGCACATATCGCTAAATATAAAAGGATTATTATTGATAGAATATTTGAAAAAATTATCGTCATTATAAATATCAGTAAGGCAAATAATGCTGCGTTTCTCTTTCCGAGAACTGTAGAAAATGTTTTGACCTTTGCTTTCTTATCAACTTGATAATCTACAATTGTTGTTAGGGCATGCATTGCCGAAACACATCCAGCAACAAATAATGCTTTTATTGGTAATTGTTCAATGCTACTTCCAAAACTAAACCCTAATAAAGCCACAAACAAAAATCCTAAGCCATTAGTTATTGAATCAAGTAGAGGAACTTCTTTAAATCTTAATGGTTTTGAAGAATAATAATATGATAAAAACAGTAATAAAATCATCGACATAATATTTAGAATGTTTAAAGTGAATAACGAACTTAACAATAAAACAAATCCTGCAATCAGGACAGAGTGTTTAACGAATTCATGATATCTTGGCTGTAAAGCAATTCCTTCGACAAATTTTTTTCTAGAATTAATTTTATCAGATGCATAATCATATATATCATTAATGCCAAATACAAATAAGGAATAAGGAAATGACAACAGAACTAGTTGAATAACAGACAATACAGAGAATTTTGCTTCACCAACAATTAATCCTCCAATAAACACTAAAGGAGCAACTAACCAAAATATTGGGCGACTAGTTTTTAATAATAGGAGAAATCTATTCATTCAGATCTCCTGTGTAGTAATAGTGTAGTTTTTTTCGCGATATTTTTAGAAATATGTTCTCCGACATCTGAATATGCCCAATAGAACAGACTTCGCAAGTTTACATTATGAGACATTTCTTCTATTTTAGCAAGTAAAACCTGTTCGCCCAATCCTCTCCCACGATATTCTGGAATTATAAACACAGAACATAGATATAAATTTGTAAAATCTTTTTTTTGGGAAGAATAATTTTTTTTAAAATATTCGGTTAATTCATTTTCTGACATTTCGCCACTTATAAATTTCTGCATGGAATAATCGTCTGATAAAAATACAAACGCTAATCCGATAATTTTATTATCTTCCTTTATCACAGTCAATGATTCCGGAAAATTTTTTCTAAACCATTGTTTATTATCACTATTTATCTGTAATTGTTCTGTATCTCCTGATGTATTAAAATATTTCTCAGTCAACGCAGCACCAGCATCATGATCTTCTGCTGTCAGGTTTCTACTGCTTGAAAATGTTATTGTCATAAAACATATAAACTATTAATGATTTAAGAATTTTATGACAGAACATAAAATAGGAGCACATAAAGAATATTATGATAGTATCGCTTCAGGATATGATGAACTACATAGTGAGGAACAGTTGAAGAAATTAGAATTAATCGGTAAAGAAATAGTTAACGATTCTCGATTAAAAGATTTTATTAGCTCTTCTGATAAATTACTTGATGTTGGATGTGGAACTGGAATTAGTACGGGTTTCTTTAAAGCTAAGGAAAAACACGGAATTGATCCGAGTTCAGAACTGATTAAAATAGCGATTAAACATAACCCATTAATAAAATTTAAAGTAGAACGAGCTGAAGAACTTCCGTACACAGATAAAGAATTTAATATAGTTATTTCATTAACAGCCATTCAAAATTTTACTAACATTTCTAAAGGACTAGACGAAATTAAACGTGTTGGAAAGAAATTTATACTAACATTTCTAAAGAGAAGTCAAAAACGAGAAATTATTGAGAAGATAATTCAAGGAAAATTCAAAATTTTAAAAAAAATCGAAGAAGATAAAGACATAATTTATTTCTGTGAATAATTGGATGAAATTTATATGTTTCGCTCAACATTTCTTACTAAAAGCTCTATTGTTCTCCTTAAATTGTTTTTTTTAATTGTCACTTTACCAGATTCTAAGTTTACTCTATCTAAATAATCTTCTGTCCAGGGAGTATGGAAAAAAGCAAACCTAATAGGAATATTTTCATCAGAAATTCTTTTTGCAGTTAGATAAATTAAAGAATTACAAATAAATCCCTCAGCATCGATTGATACTTCTGCAGAAATTCCTGAATCATAAAGAGCACTTGCTAAGAGAATACTATTTGAAGTTGTTTGATATAGCAAGTTTCCATCTTTAATAATAGGTTCATTATCTGCCTTTCTTCCTTCGTTGTCGGGATATTTTCCATTCATAACATTTCTTCCAAATGCTTCAAGTCTTATACGTTGAATTCTAGAAGCGAGTCCGCTACCAATAATTATATCTGGAGAAAGCTCGTCTATTTTTTCAGATAATAATTTAAAAGCTCCATAATATGTGCATGGTAAAACTAATCCTATGATCTCAATATCTCCTAATATTTTTCTATTATATTCTCTTGCAGTATCTTGAACAGGATTATATTTGTATGGTCCAAATGGCTCAAATCCTGTAAGTATTGCGCGCTTCATATATTTAGAAAGCGTAGAAATTTTATAAACATTACTAATAATAATCCTAAATAAATTTATTCTATCTCTTTTCTTAGGACGCTTTCTGCGATTACTGCAAATGCTGGTCTTGTAATGAATACACCAATAGAAACACCTAGAATAGTTGTTATTGCAAAGCCTTTCAATAATCCTGCTCCTGCAGATAATAAAGGCAACATTGCTACAACCATTGTTAAATATGATGCCATTATAATAAAGAATGCATTCTTAACTTTATCTTTCCATCCGGTTGATTCTTCATTTTGATGCTTACCGCTCATTTCATCAATGATTACAATCTGTGAATCTACACCAGTACCAATAGCAATAATTATTGCTGCTATTGCTATTAAGTCGATATTCCATCCGATAATAGATGCAAATCCAAGTAATATAATAACTTCTGATAATAATGTTATAGCTACAGGAACAGAAACCACTAAACGTCTATATCTAATCATAATAGCAATTATTACAAAAATCATAGCCATTAATCCTACAAATAATGTGTTTTGAATAAATTCTCCACCTAATACTGGACTGACATTGCTTGTATCTTCAATCAATAACTTAACAGGTAATGATCCTGTAATTAATATTGTTTGCAACCTCTTCATATTATTTGTTGCATCATTCATTGCTTCCTGCTGAGTTAATCCGGTCCCACTACCACTTATACTAATCTCAGTTTCTGCCCTACCCTTTAAACTTTCACCAATACGTAGACTATCAACTTTTTCATCATCTAAATATAAGTCTAATGTTTCATTCAAGAAACCTTCACCATTTTCTATTTTAACATCTAGATTTTTAGTTCTGTCTGCTTGTCTTTGTGCAGATTCAGGACTTAATGTTATAGCAAACATGAATCTACAGAAATAACTGTTATCGGAACCTTTGTTACATTGTTGTATTCTTGAACAGTCAGGAGTTTTACAAACATGTTTAATATCTGCACCACCTTTGAATACTGTGTCATTACCGACTTTACCTTCGAACTTACCTTGTTTGGATAATAAATCCTTAACCTCTTCATCAGTTGCTCCGGCAATTTCTACAATAATAAATGTTCTACCATCCAAATCAATGGTTGGTCTAACAGTCAAGTCAGATAGTCCATAAACATTTAGTCTCTGTTTCATATTTTCTACAAGACTATCTAAATCATCTTGAGCTAATTGTTGTTCAGGTCTTAATATTACTCTACTTCCACCCTGTAAGTCTAGACCCATTCTGATATTAGATTTTGGAGCATCATAAACTCTTAATCCAATATCTTCAGTACCAACAACTTTTTGTAAAGTTTTATTTACAAGTTTAGTTTCAGTAACATTGAAAGATTCATTGGTTGTAGAATTATATATTGTTTCAGTATAATTGATTAATTCAGTATCATTCAATACTGTTGTTAATAATAATGGTTTAATATTTAGCTTGTACGTATCTCTATTAGTTTTGATAATAACAGTAGTGTTAGGCTTTAATGACGATACTATGTCAGCATAATCAGTAATATCTTTTATGGGAATATTATTAACGTAATGAATAACTTCTCTACCCATCGGTGTTGTTGTGGGTTTAGGATTTTGCATTCCAGCAAGTGATGCTGCAGAATCTTTAATTACACTTCTTACAGCTACACCATCAGCTACAGGATTTGGCCATATAGCAACTATAGCCATGACTATACATATTGCTAAAAACCATATCTTCCAATTTTTAAAAATTTTATTAACACTCATAAATATCAACTTATATTAATTAATTATAGTATATGTTAAATTTATTTCCATCCCTTCTTTTCTAAATGCCATCTTAATATGCCTGCATTTTGGATCCACGTAAATATTATATCACCAATTAACCCTACTAATAATATAAACATTATTTCCTTAATAACAATTGAATGTGTAAATATTAATGCTGCAAGTACAGCAAGTAAAGCACATACTGACATAGTCATACCTGTCTTCAATGCATCAACTGTCCTATCAAATATTGTACCGCCACGTCTCTTTAACACACGTACAGATAATAAGATGTCAGTATCAATGCTATAACCGACAAGCATTAAGAATGCTGCAACGCCCGCAATATTCAATTTATAGTCGAATAGATTAAATATAGCTAATGAAAAGAATATGTCTGAAAATGCACATAGTACAATACCAAATGCTGGTATACTATCTCTAATGTATATAATTATACATATTATGAACAATATTACTGGAACAAGATATGTTATTGCGGAATTTGCGTAGAATATCATAAATGCTGAAATTACTGTTAATATTGATGCAATCCATTTATCTCTTGTTGATTCTCCAAAATATAAGAAGATAACTATACTCATGAATAAAAATGCTATAAATATTGCCTTTAATGTCTGTGTAAAGAATGCTTCACCAAATGTTGGACCGACAGTTTGCTTGTTCTTAACAAAATCTTCATCAGTTAAATTAGGAAACCTAGGTTTTAATAAATTAATAAATTCTGTATCATTAACACCAGACGCTTCTATAGATACTTTCAAATTGTCCGCAGCACCAAAAGTCCTGACGTTAATATCTGCTTTAGGAAATTGTTTTAGTAAGTATGCTTGTAACTCATCAGGATTAATATCACTTGTAGGTGCTTTTAGTGTAATACTTAAACCACCAGTTAATGATACGCCCCTGCTAACGAAATCTCCTGTAGTAACATATTTGTGACCAATAACAACAAACGAGAATGCAAGCAATATTAATGAAATTATTAGTAATGCTTTGTAATGTTTATCATATAGTCCTAAAAAGAATCCATTCTTATGAGTATGATTATGTTCTGAATGTTCCTTATCACCGTTGTGTTCGCTCATACAAGTTCAAGAATTAAACACATTTTTATAAATCTTACTATTTCTATAAGCGTATTAAAAGCATAAACTAAATAAATACCATTAATAAGGTATAATGTACAAACTATATATAGTGTACGAGGTCGTGTAAAGAACACAGCTATAACACATCTATACATAAGGTGTATGTGATATCAAAGAGGTGTATGTTGTTAAAAAAGTCTAAAGCACAAATTTCTGTTGAATACTTGATAATTATTGGAGTATCATTCGCTATACTTATACCAGGAGGATATTTCTTCTATAAGTACTCACAAACATCTAATGAAGCATCGATAAGGACGCAAATCACACAAATTGGTACTTCTATAATAACTAACGCTGAATCTATATATGGATTAGCAGATGGATCACTTGTAACACAAGATTTACGTTATCCAAAAAATGTCCGTGACGTATATATACTTAACAATCAAGAGTTGGTAATAAAATATGAATTGTCTAGCGGAATAAATGAAGCAGTATTCTTTTCAAGAATAAATATTTCTGGAGGGTATCAGTATGGAAGTGCACCTAGAAGTGCATGTTCCGGCGGCAGTCTCCCTCCTAATTGTGGTAATACTGCGATGACAGCAAATATTCCTCAGCCTGGAAATCATCAACTAAAATTTGAATCAAAAACAACATATGTATACATCTCACAGTTGAAATAGTGTGATTATATGAATCGTAAAGCTCAAACATCAATGGAATTTGTTATACTAACAGGTTTCATGATAATGACATTTTTAGTATTCTATATAGTAATTCAAGCAAAACTTGTGGATGCAAATAGGGATAAGACAGATCAAGCTGCCAAGCAGGTTGAAAATCTTGTTGTTAATGAAATAAAACTTGCCGAATCAGTAACAGATGGATATTATAGACAGTTTGAATTACCGCAGAGTATTAATGGAGCAAATTATAGTATAGATATAATACCCGGAGCTGGCAATACTCCAGAAATAGTTATAAGATATGCTGGTAGAGAAAGAGTTTACTTCGTTCAACAAGGATATGTCAAAGGATCATCGACAGTAGGCAAGGGAATGAATAACGTTACAAAAAATGGTGGAAATATTACCATGCAAAAAATAACTTCTTGAAATCAAAACTTTTTTAAATAACCTGTATGGATAGATGAATTCTCTTATCATATGATAATGGTGTAATAGAGTGTGAATTATGATAGCAAAACTTAAAACAGTATTTATGGATGTATGGGATACTATATTCGCTGACAAAAGAATATTTAAGTTAGGAATATATGGTGCACCAAACAGTGGAAAAACTACGCTTGCTAATAGAATGTGTAAAGATGTAATTAATTCTGATAGTGAATTTACAGATATCTCAAATATAGCTCATGAAACCAGAAAAATTAATGTTAAAGAAAAATTACTAGTCAATAGAAATGGCAAAAAAATAGAGTTTGATTTGATAGACACGCCAGGCATTGCCACGCGTATAGATTATGAAGTATTTGTAAAAGCTGGAATGAATAATAAAGAAGCAAAACAGCGTGCACGTGAAGCAACTAAAGGTGTTATTGAAAGCATTAAATGGCTAGATAATGTAGATATAGTTCTAATAATGATTGACTCAACAAAAAATCCTCTTAATCAAGTAAATTTAACAATAGTAGGTAATCTAGAAGCTAGAAATATACCTTTCTTGATAATAGCCAACAAAATAGATTTGAAATCAGGAAAATTAGAAAAGATACAACAAGCATTTCCAAAATATAAAGTTATAGGTATAAGCGCAAAGTTTTCTAAGAATATGGACGACCTATATGACAAATTAATTGTTATGAGAAAAAAGGTTAAACGTTAATTCTAAAATGTTAAAATTCAAATATTTGTCGAATAAGAAACTTTCTAGCATGAATTCTAAGGGCAGAATGGAAGAGATATTAAAACTTATAAAAGAAGAAAATATTATACTAATTGATGGACGATTGAACAGTATTGATGAAGCAAATTTAATAAGAGAGACAATGAATTCTATTAACGATGAATTTAATGGTTTAGAAATAGGAATAGTACACGACAATCATGAACATAATCTAATAACTAGAATTAAACATAACATTGCAAAAATATTAATCGGTGAAAGTACAGGATTAACAATTATTGGTCCCGCAAAAATAATAAGCGAACTAAAACAAAATCCTGAAAGTATAGAAATATATTTTCATAAAGATTATATAAATAAATATTCAAAAGGTACAGGTAAAAATAATATTAAGAAGAAGTGATTTTGATGCAGCATAAATGTGTAAAATGTGGAGAAGTATACGAAAAAGGTTCTGAAGAGATACTTAACGGATGTATATGCGGAGGTAAATTATTCTATTTTGTTAAAAATAATAAAAACAGTAAGGCTAAAAAGAAGGTTGAAGAATCATATGATGAAATAAATTATTTCTACGAACTAGAAGATGATGATAATAAGGAGATAATAATTTTTGACATTGAAGCAATAAATATTACGGGTAAAGGAAAGTATCAATTAAATCTACAATCTTTAATGAATCAGGATGGATTAATATACAAATATGGTGACGGAAAGTACGGCATAGATCTTGATAATAATCTAAAACAATTAAAAAAAAGAAAGTGAGAAAACAACAAAAATAGTAGGATATATCTGATAAAGAACTCTAATACAATAAAAATATAAACAGCTATTCTACTAATACACTATGAAAGTCTTATTTTTATGTTATGGTAACATTGCTAGAAGTCAGATGGCTGAAGGATATTATAATCATTTTACAAACTCATCAGATGCTAAAAGTGCAGGCGTTTCTAATAATGCTGGATTAAGATATGCTCATCCTGCTCCAGACATTATTAAGATAATGCTAGAAGAAGGTATAGATATCTCAGAAAAAACTGTGAAAAAATTTTCTAGTTCCATGATTAATGATGTCGATAATATTGTTGTAATGTGCGACATTGATGATTGTCCAAAAAGTATTACTAGTTCTGGAAAATTAATCTATAAGCCTTTTAGCGATCCCTACGGATTAGGCTTAGATTATGCAAGAAGTGTTCGTAATGATATTAAAGAAATGATTCTAGATTTGATACATTCAGAATAGAAATAATATTCATGACAATATAAAAACTCTACAGATAATATATTCTTATTAGATTAACTTTATAAAAACCAATTCTGTTCTTGATATCATGTTGTTAGTTGACGTACATGCACACTTGGATATTGAAGGTTATGAGAAAGAAGGAGGCATAGATAAGATATTAGATGAATGTGCCTTAAATAATGTTAAGATAGTTGTAGCTAATGGCGTGGATGTTGAAAGTAATAGAAAAACAATCGAAATAGCAAAGAAACATTCCATAGTAAAAATCGCACTCGGAATTTATCCTATACATTGTCTTGAAATGATTGAGAAAGGTAAAGAAAAAGAATTTAATGATGAAATAAAATTTATTGAAGAAAATATAAAAAACAAAAAGTGTGTAGCTATTGGAGAAATAGGCCTAGACTATAAAGAATTAGTTATGAATGATAAAAGAAAAAATATTCAAAAAAATTGTCTTAAAAAATTTGTTAATATAGCTCAAAAATATAATGTTCCAATAATATTACATTCACGTAATGCAGAGTTAGATGTTGTAGAATTGCTAGAACAGGAAAATATGAAAGATAAGAAAGTTATAATGCATTGCTTCTCTGGAAGAAAACATATTGTACAAAGAATTCGTGATAATGGATGGTATTTTTCTATACCATGTAACGTTGATAGATCACTACATTTTCAACAGGTTGTAAAAGATACACCTATTACACAATTACTTACAGAAACCGATGCACCGTACTTAAGTCCATTTCCTGGAAGAACAAACAGACCAGACAATGTAAAATATACTATAAAGAAAATTGCTCAGATAAAAGAATTAACGGAAGAAGAAACAGCAAATATAATATATAATAATTATCAAAAATTATTTATATAATTTTTGAGTATCAAAAATTGTTTACGCAAATTAGTGAAACTATGGAACAAACAAAATATTATTCATGGAAATATAATGATTTAGCTAAAGGATGTAGACAATGTGTTCTTGGTAGAAAACTAGTAGTATTTGTTACAGGTATATGTCCAAAGAACTGTTTCTATTGCCCATTATCAGAGCAAAAGAAAAATACTGACGTAATCTATGCTAATGAGAGACAATTAATAGATGAAAATGAAATAAATGCCTTAATAGAAGAATCTAAAGCATGTAAAGCTAAAGGAGCAGGATTTACGGGGGGAGACCCATTGAGCAGAATAGATAGAACATGCAGATACATTAAAGCATTAAAGAAAGAATTTGGAAAAAAATATCACATACACTTATACACAATCTTAGAATCATTAAGACCTGAAAGACTTAAAATGTTAGAAGAAGCCGGGCTTGATGAATTAAGAGTGCATCCAGACTTCACTATTGATACGCATTGGAAAAATATTAACTTATTGTTTGATAAAGGTAAACGAAAATACGTTTTTGACTTGGGTGTAGAAATTCCGAGCATTCCTGGATATGATGTTCAAACTATTAAATTAATTGATTATTTCATTCCAAAAATAGATTTCTTAAACCTTAATGAACTGGAGATATCTGATACCAATAGTTGTGAATTAGTGGATAGAGATTTTCATACTAAAGACAAACTATCTTATGGTGTTAAAGGATCGCAAGAATTAGCATTAAAATTGATGAAATATGCCGAAACAAAATATCCTCAATCAAATGTTCATTACTGCACATGCAAATTAAAAGATGGTGTACAATTAAGACAAAGATTGAAATTGCGTGCAGAAAATACTAAGAAAATATTTGATATAGTAACAGAAGATGGAACCATCGTTCGTGGAGCAATATATTTACATAATCTCCAACCATCATTCGGATATAAAACAATAATAACCAATATTTTACCAACAGAACGTGAACACATACTTAAAGAATTACACGAAATACGTTCCAAACTTGTTAAAGAACTATCTATACCAAATAATATGTTAGATATTGACGATAAAAAATTAAGAATAATAACAAACATAGGAATTGTTAAAAAACTTGCCAAACATCTAAAATCATTAAACCTAATCCCAGCAATTGTTGAACAATATCCTACATGGGACCAAATGGAAGTCGATGTAGAATTTTTGTAGAAGAAGAATAATTATCATAATACGTGGCCTCGTGGTCTAACACCTGGCGAGCTTTTTTATAAAAAACCTCGGAAAAAACAAATGTCGCTTTAAGCGACAATAAAATATTCAAACGGCCTCGTGGTCTAACGGTATGATGTCGCTCTCACTCAGCGAAGGTAGCGCGTTCAACTCGCGCCGGGGCCATAATCTTCTTAATAACACATATAATAATACATTTTCTTGTCATCCCTTAAAAATAGTATAACAAGTTTTTAAACTCGAGATATTATATGAATATATGGTTGTGGGTCAAGATCGTGAGCACATTGCATATTTTAGTATGGAGATTGGAATAAGTCATTCTATACCAACTTACGCTGGTGGCCTAGGAATACTTGCTGGCGACTTAATCAAAAGTTTTGCTGACATGCGTGTACCAGTGATTGGAATTACACTAATAAATTCTAAAGGATATTTTCATCAAGTAATCGATAACGACGGCAATCAAATTGAAACTCCTGTAGAATGGCGCGTTAATGATTTCATGGTATTAATGCCAAATATTATTAGTGTAAATATTGAAGGACGTGAAGTAAAAGTAAGAGTATGGAAACACATGATTAGAGGATGTTCAGGATATAATATTCCAATATTTTTCTTAGACACAAACACCGATGATAATACACCTTACGATAAAACATTAACATCATCATTATATGGTGGAGATAAATCTTATAGACTGGCTCAAGAAATAGTTTTAGGAATAGGCGGCGTCAGAATGCTAGAATCTTTAGGGTATAATATTAAAAAATATCATATGAACGAAGGACATAGCGCATTATTAACATTAGAATTATTACATAGAATGCAAAATTATGAATGTGGTGAAGATGAACAATGTTTTAACATTGAAGCAGTAAGAAATAAGTGTGTATTTACAACACATACACCAATAGCAGCTGGACACGATTCTTTCGAAACAGATTTATTTAAAAAAATGCTCAACGGATATGCACCTCAATTTGTTCTGGATAGAGCAATACATGATGGAAATTTTAACATGACATTACTAGCCTTAAACTTCTCTACATATGTAAATGGGGTGGCTAAGAGACACGGTGAAATAACTAGAGAAATGTTTCCTGGATATACTATTGATGCAATAACTAACGGCATACATCCTCAAACATGGATTAGTCCACCATTCAAGACATTATATGATAAATATGTTCCTGGATGGGTTAGAGATCCGTTCACGTTAAGATACGGATTATCTATACCTAAAGAAGATATACTGGATGCTCATATGGAAGCTAAGAAGCAATTGATAGATGAAGTAAATCAAAAAACTAACATGAAGTTCGATCCTTTAAGATTTACTATAGGATATGCTAGAAGATTCACAGAATATAAACGTCCAGATTTAATATTACAAGATATTGATAGATTAAAACAAGTTGCCGAAAAAGTAGGAGATATACAAATAATATTTGCTGGAAAAGCACATGCTAAAGATTATAGAGGTAAAGAGTTAATTAAAAAAGTTATTCAGATAGCAAACAAAATAAATAGTGAAAATTGTAGAGTAAAAATGGTATTCTTACAAAATTATGATATGCTAGTAGCACGCAAAATGGTTGCAGGATGTGACATCTGGTTAAATAATCCTCAAAGACCATTAGAAGCATCAGGCACTAGCGGAATGAAAGCAGCATTGAATGGTGTACCACAAGCTTCAACACTTGATGGATGGTGGCTTGAAGGATGTGTAGAAAATATTACTGGATGGTCGTTAGGGCCACATCCACAAGATGCAGAATTTAGAGAAGATTCGGATATGAAAGATGAAGCTAGAGATTTATATGAAAAATTAGAAAACGTTATTATACCAACATTTTATGGTAATAAAGATAAATGGGCAGATATAATGAGACATTGCATAGCTATAAATGCAAGTTTTTTTAACACGTATAGAATGGCACAACAATATATGGCTAACGCATATATTAATTAGTCAATTATGTGGGATGTATTATTAATCGTCAAATATATAAATTACTTATAATATTATTATTAGAAAGAGGTGTATGATTTGCGAGAAATCGACGAGATTAAGAGAGAACTCGATGTTGTAAAATTCGAGACTGAAATAATAAAGAACGACGTTGAGCGTATCAAAGATAAATTAATCGATCATACACCAGATCACTTTTCTAAACAAGATTGGGTTAGAGCTTTTATAGGGGCGTTATTCTTCGGATTTAGCGTACTATTCTCTTTGGGTACAATAAATATTGCTGTAAACATTCCAGAACCGCACTTATACATTATAGTTGCATGTACATTAATACTGTTAACATTAGAGATATATATTATAGGATATAGTAAGGTTGCTGATAAAAAGAATAGAAAGTTTGGACAGTTTTGGATTAAAAGAATAATAATGTTCTACTTTATCGCACTATTAGTAGCATCTAGTATAGCGTACATTTTTGGATTACAATATATCATAGCGCCACAATATTTCGTAAGTTTAGTAATAATACTTAGCGCACCATGTGCCATAGGAGCATCACTTGGTGATCTACTTAAAAAATATTAAGTAGTTTTTTTATCTTGATATTAGAAGACTTTAAACAATAAATTTTTATAATACTTAAGTTCTTAAAGGTTCCATGAGTGTTAAACATCATTCACTAAAACATTATAAGGATGAACATTACAAAGCAATAGATGAAGCTAAAAGTTATGACGATTTAAAGGATATTGCTATTGACGTTCTAAAGGATATGCCTCAACCCATTGGAGAAGTATGCGGGCCAGCATCTACTGGAGGTCTTGGATCATTACAGAAAAATCTTGAAGTAATAGAAAAGACTACACATAAATTGGCAGATCAGGGAAATTCTATATTTAATTGGACGCCATTTGAGAAACGTTTTCAACATCTTAAAAATATTACAGGCACACACACAAAAGAAAAAAATCAATTACTACTAGACGGATTTTACTCACACGTATTCAAATCAGGATATATAAAAAAATTCTATTTTATTCATGGATGGGAATCCAGTCATGGAGCCACATGGGAGCATCAAATGGCAAAAGAATTAGGCATAGAAATAGTATATTTGCCAAAAAATTTCTTAGATGAGTGATTAAGTTTTTAAACCTATAATTCTTCTTAATGTTATGGATGAAAATCAATCAACTGATAAATATAAATTTTTTGATAAGACCGCTGATGCAAAATTTCAAGCTTATGGTAACACTTTAGAGGAAGCTTTTAAAAATGCTCAGGAAGCTATGATTAGTATAATATATAATATAGAAGAAGTTCTAGATTATGAATTTGATGAACAGGAAAGAGATGTAATTGTTGAAGGAACAAATCTTGAAACATTACTATATAATTTTCTTGAAGAAGTTATTTTTTTAATGAGTGCAGAATTATTTGTTGGAGTAGTTAAAAAGATACAAATAATACATGTTGATGAAATGTATAAATTAAAAGCAATAATGGAAGGCACACAAGCAATAAACTTAGAAGGTCATGGTGAAGTTAAGGCAGTAACATATAATGAGATGTATGTAAAATTTGATGAAGAAAAAGGAAAATATACTGTTCAAGTTGTTGTGGACTTGTAAATAACTGTTTATTCATAAGAAAAATTTAAATTAGGATAAATATTCCTTTCTAATATGATAGAACTACTTCCGAGCATAATTACGTACGATGAATTTCTACGTAGAGTAAAAATTGCAACGGAATCAGATACTCATGGAAAAAATTGTCTTGGAACGCAAATGTATATACAAGGACTTGTGGATATTGACGAAAAGATAAGTACTCATAAAGCGCCAATTGTTAACTGTTTCACAGAAGTTAGAAGAGAATTAAGCTCAGTAATCACGTTTGAGAGTTCGAGTCTAAAACAAAGAGCAATATACCACATAATGGTTATTGATCCACAAAATAGGCGCAGAGTATATCACAGATTAGGACCAAATGCGAAAGTGATACATTCTGGAACAGATTATGCCATAGATCGAACATTAACTGCAGCAGAAGAAATTCCTCTTGTGCCAAAATATTGCGCATTTGATGCAGCAAAAGTCTATGATTGTTTCGTGAGAACTAAATTTTTAAAGCCTGGGCTCTTCTTAGAAGAATGGTTGAACCAACTAAAATAAACGAGTTTACTTGGAAGATTGAAAAGCATGGACAGATGAATGTTCCTGCAGTCATTTATTCTTCAGATGCATTAATGTCTAAAGTTCGTAGTGATAAAACGTTTAATCAAATAATGAACGTTGCATGCTTAAAAGGCATAGTTGGTAATGCAATTGCAATGCCTGATTGTCATGAAGGTTATGGATTTCCAATAGGCGGCGTTGCTGCTTTCGACATGGATGAAGGAATAATCTCTCCTGGCGGAATTGGTTATGATATTAATTGCTCTGTCCGTCTTTTGAGAACTGATTATAATTTTGACGAAATATTAAAGCATAGAACGGAATTATTAAATGAATTATTTAAAAAAATTCCTGTAGGAACTGGTAGAAAAGGTGTGATACAATTTTCGAAACAGCAACTTTTGGAAACAATGAATCATGGCGCAAAATATATGATTGAACAAGGTTATGGTAAGATTGAAGATATTGATAGAACTGAAGAGAATGGAAGATTAGATTCTGATCCTACAGTAATATCAGAAAAAGCATTATTAAGAGGAGTTCCACAGTTAGGAACTCTTGGTTCAGGAAATCATTTTTTAGAATTACAGAAAGTTGATAGAATATATGATGAAAAAATTGCTAAGGCATTTGGAATAACACATCCGGGACAAGTAGTTGTTATGATACATTGTGGATCAAGAGGATTAGGACATCAAGTTGCTTCAGATTATATAATGAAGATGGAAGAAAAATATGGACACGCAGATTTACCTGATAGAGAATTAATTAATGCACCAATAAATTCTGACTTAGGACAAGAATATTTGAAGGCAATGGGTGCAGCAGCAAATTTTGCATTCAGCAATAAACAATTAATAACGTATCATGTAAGAAACATATTCGAAAAATTGTATGGAAGTCAAGATAATATTGATGTAGTTTATGATGTTTGTCACAATATTGGAAAGTTTGAGAAACATATTGTAGATGGTGAAAGTAGAAAAGTTTGCGTTCATAGAAAAGGTGCAACAAGAAGTTTTGGGCCTGGTCGTGTTGAAGTTCCAGAGATTTATAGAGATTATGGACAACCAATAATTATTCCAGGAAGTATGGGCACAGCAAGTTATGTGTTAGTTGGTACAAAGAAAGCTGAAGAAGTCAGTTTTGGTAGTACAGCTCATGGAGCTGGTCGTGTAGGTTCAAGATCAGAGGCTCTTAGAACATTAAAAGGTCAAGATATTATTGATCAGCTAAAGAATATGAACATTGAAGTTAAAGCAGGATCAATAAAAGGCATAGCAGAAGAAGCTCCGCAAATGTACAAAGACATTGATGAAGTAATACGCGTTTCTCACGGCATAGGCATAGGAAACATGGTTGCAAGATTAGTTCCATTAGGTGTGATTAAAGGATAAAAGCTTTAGCTCAAACAATATAAATATAGAAAATATTTTTATTTTGCAAGATTCTTATTTTTATATCTTTTATCTGTCGTTACATCTTTTCCTAGAATCTCGAGTTTTTCCGCTTCTTCCAGAGTAGGAACCTCTATTTCTGCAACAATCAAATCTCTATCAGTATACACATCAATTTCTAAAGTATGTCCATCGAATGGTCTGCTTAATCTAATTTTCTCAACCCTTTGCCCTTTAGTCTGCGGCCAATACTGATAAAAAATTTCTCTCTCGATTTCGACTTCCAATTCATTTCTCTCTAGTCCACCACTCCCTTTGATAGTAAAATAAAATTTCTTTTTCTTATCTCTCAGTCTAGCTTCGCTCGGAATAAAATCGACATTCATACCTACTAAATCACTTAATTCTCGTCCCGTGGTGAGTGAAAGATATCCTTGTCTTATTGGTGCACCGTTATTAGTGACATCATCCTTTAATGCATCAATTGAAGGATACATTATCGATAATGCTTCTGTAAAATAATTTGTTCCGGATTCCCATATAAGATATTTTCTCTCTATTTCTTGTGTCACATACTACTTCAGAGTAGACAATATATAAAGTTTTCGAGTCATTCCGCAAATAATAAATCAACAATAAAAAAAGAAGTAAACAATAAGTGCATATTCTTTATATCTCAAAAATCTTTCCTTTAGCACCAACATTTATCACTCGAGTTTTTCCTATTTTTTCTTCTAAACCTTCTGCTTCATGGACATGAGAACAAAGCATTATGTCTGGTTGAAGTTTATCTATTGCGCGTCTAATAGCTTTTGAGCCTTCGAAGAATTGTGTGAACTTTTCCATTTTTGTTCCTGATGGATGAACATGTGAAACCATTATCTTGCATTGAGCATCTTGAACGTAATGATGTCCTTTCATTAACAAGTCGTAAGCTTCTTTATCAGTTATTTGATGTATACCAAGGTTTACTCCAGAACATCCAAACAATCCAACATATTTTTTGTCTTTAGAATTTTTTCCGGATTCTTTATGACCTCGTGGATCAAATAATTTAATACCATAACCGTGAATATTTTTTACACCGTAAACTTTAGCAAGAAAATCTGCTGTTGCAACACTTTCATGATTTCCTGGTATTAATAAAACTCTTTTACCTTGTTTAACAAACGGCCCTATAAGATTATCTGTTTTTTCTTCACCATGAGTTAAATCTCCACAAAGAATTACTAAATCAACATTTTCTTTAACAGCTTTATCTGCTAATTTTCTGGCTATACCAGAATCGCCGTGTAAGTCTCCAGCTGATAATATCTTCATAAAACACCACATGTCAGAATTATTTTTTTCTAGTTAAAGTAATTTCGTTTAATGGGAATTGAATTTTTTTATGAATAGGTTTTAAATCATGTCTAGGAGTTAATTCTACTTTTTTCCCTTCTAAATGCACTATTGTCGAAAGAGTGCCTCTCTTTGGCCCATCATAAAACACATAATCAACACTATTTCGTATACTTAAATCTAAATCTTCTAGTGAAGTCATAAAATCTTGACCAGGAAGATTTGCACTAGTAGTAACTATAGGCATCTTCAAAATATAAGATAATGCTAAAAACCAATGATTAGGCATTCTAACGCCAATTGTTGCATTACCATCTTTAATATTATAAACATTTTTAGCTACAGCTTTAGGATTTTTTAAAGGTAAAATTAAAGTATATGGCCCAGGAAGTTTCCTAATCCATTCTTCAGCTTCTTCCGTAACAACACAATTTTCATAAATCCATTCTTTACTAGGAACTATAATAGAAAACGGTTGAGCTGTTTTTTTTATTTGTCTAATTTTTTGAACTAGCTTTTCATCCAGTGCATTACATCCAATACCGTAGATAGTATCAGTAGGATATACGAACACTGACGTAGGCAGATCTTGTAGAATATTTTTACGATTAATGTTGTATTCATCAAAGTTGATTACAATCATAAAAGAAGGATATTTTTTTAGTTTAAAAAGTTAGTGTAAAAAGAAAGTATAAAAAGATATACTTATACAATCATTTCATCTTTAATGTTTAATGAACTGTTTTCCCAATTTTTAGCTCGTTCATAGAAGAAGTCTCTTCCTTCATACGTTTCCAATAATTTTACAATATTTTTTCTCTTCATGATTTCACCCCTTGGTATTTCTAGTCAAGTTATTAATCTGATTCCAGAATAATCCTTCAACAAATCCTGTGTCATCAAATACAAAGTTTTGTTCAGTTATAAATTCGTCAACAACCATTTTTCCTCCTTACACACAACAAATAAAATCAATTTTTCTCGATAAGATTTTAATAGAATTAGTTATTTATATACCCTGTTTCAGAAAGTCCAGTGTGTCTAGTGGAGCACAATCGTGCTAAGTCTGATACCCTGGAACTGTTGAAGTTATAAGTCCATTAGAAAACAATTTAGATAATTGTCTGTTATTAACAAACATTCCTACTTGCGTATCCGATATATAAAATGGGACTTTCCATTCCGTCAATCTAATTACATCTCTCTTATTCAAATATCTAAATGATGGCCTAGCAACGTTATCTTTAAAATCTAACATATATCCTTGCTCTTTGTTAATTCTTAATATTTCAGACAAGTATTTACCATCCTTGTCATGGAACTCAAGTATTAATTTTGGTGAGCGGAATTGATGTGGCTTTGCTTTTTCTTGATAAACACTAACACTAGAACCTCCAGCGAGCATCCCCATAAAATAAGCGAGAGACATATCCGCAACATGGCTTTCAGGAACAAATTTAGGTATTTCTAATCCATCTTTAGAAAAAACGTTAAAAAAATCATTCACATATTTTTTGACGGAACACCAGTTAAAACTCATAGATACATCATTAAGCACGTAAGCGCCTTTCTTAGCGGAATGGTATTCGTGAGGAAGTATTGCCGTTCTTGGTAAAATATTAAAATTTTCTTGAATAATATCTTCTAAAACACCACAATAAAAATCAGCATCACCGTTCTGACCTGAAATTCTTAAGTCTTTTCCCCTAGAAGCCGAAGCACGCATAACACCTAATAGAAAAAATATTCTTTCATTAAGATATACAGGAATTTTTAATCCAGCGCGTTGTTCTGCAGAGTTCAACAAGTAATTAAAAGGATTTTTTTCTGGAACTAACATATTTAGTTTGAAATTATGGCCAAACACTTTTTGTCCAATAGCTTGTCTGAATAAAGAGATATTTGTTAATGTATCGTAAACAACTGATTCAGCTTCTGTGACTCGTTTTTTTCTCTTTTCATAAATATCACTTAGTATTGATCCTGCTTTTCTAGTATTTGAGTTCGAATCATTTCCGAAGAGCAATAATGCTAGATTTGGATAAGTTATTTTTGATAAAGCCCATTTTTTTTCCATTCCTGAAGCTATACTTTTTCTTAGATATAGTTCAGCTACGGAAAAAATTTGAGATTCAAAAGTGGAATGGTTTGAAGCTATAGCTAATTCAAGCTCGGAAATATCGCAAGCCGAACATAAATTTATAAGTCTATCATTTGAAAATGTTACTGGCGTTATAGCCATACCGAAAGAAAAATAATAGTGTTTAAAAAGATTGTCATTACCTTTAAGTGGTATATTATTTAATAATCTTGTGTGATTCTATTACGCCGTCACGTTCACACATATACATTCGAGGGACATTAATCTTTTTGTTTAAAGAATTTTTTATTAACCAATAATCAGAAGGAATAATTTGTATTTTGTCAAGTTTTTTTAGATCAAACCATTTTAATGCTCCAGCCTTACTTTCACCAAATTTTAAACTCTTAGAACGAACTTTAGTGAATAGCAATATAAAACTGTGTTTAATAATACCTTCACCTTCAACATGTTCATGTAAAATATTATTTAAAGAAATAAACTCCACATCTAAATTAGTTTTCTGTACGACTTTTCTTATACTTGCGCTCTTAACATCCTCATGTAATAATAATTTTCCACCAACCATAGACCAATAATCTTTATACGGACGTTTATTTCTTTTAACAAGCAGTATCTTATCTTTATGCATTACAGCGACGAGAATCACAGGCAATGGGCCGACATCGGAATCTGACACCTCGGAAAATAACGGGATGTATTTCTCAGAATTTTTTGTAAGAATATAATATTCACTTTTTTTAGTCAATAAACCATCCTTTACCATGCTAGTCAGATGATAAGAAACCATATTAGAACGAATTTTCAAAACCTTTTCTATCTCATTAAATTTTAATTTATTATTCTCTAAAAACAATTTGAATATTTCGTTACGTTCTTTTTTACTAAGCATTTTTTGCATTTCACACCTTAATTGTACTTACTCGAATTAATTCGAGGAATTATTTAAATATTGTGTAAAAATAACAACAATAAGACAACAACAACACAACAATCACAAAAAGATTTTATCGACGGGGGTAAAAATGGAAATAGAAGAAATAAAACAAAAAACAAATTATGTTGCAATAACAGGAATAATATATAAGAAAGAAAATAATAAAAATAAATATCTAATATGTAAACGTAGTCCTGAAGAAAAAGCATTTCCTCTAAAATGGTGTGTTCCAGGAGGAAAAATAGAACAAAAAGATTTTATTAACACACACAAAGATACAAAAGATCACTGGCTAAATATATTTGAAAAAATTCTTGAGAAAGAAATTTTTGAAGAAACAAATATAAAAATTAAGAACATAGGATACGTGTCTAGTTTAATATTTATCAGACCAAGCGGCTTCTCGACGATAATTGTTAGTTTACATGCAGATTACGATTCAGGCAGGGTAGAATTAAAACAAAAAGATGAACTAATAGATCATGCATGGGTAACACTAGAAGAATCAAAGAATTATGATTTGATAGAAAATATTTATGAACAACTTTGTGCCGTCGATGAAAAACATAAAATGGAGAGCAAAATAAAATAGAAGAAAATAAGTAATGTAGAAGAACAAAATAAAATATTAAAAAAAGAATAATTTCTAGTTATTTTCACTTCTCTTTATTTACTTCTTGCGCAAGATGATACGCATCCACACCAAGATATATTGCAACTATTATTGTTAAAAATCCACTGCTTATGCCTTCAAAAATATTCTTTACACTTCCTTGTCCGAAGGCGAATCCTCCGACGACAAATATTTGGACTAACAATAATAATGCTCCCAATAATCTTTTTCTTTTGACATAGAAATATCCAATACCCCAAAGAAATAAATTTAATAATAATGCTACCCAAGGTCTTTTATAGTGTAACAATCTGCTTTTTAATTTATCTTTCAACTTATTTAGTTTTTTGTTATGAGCTTTTATTTTTTTAAAATAGTCTTTTAAAAACATTTCATAAATAGCATTTCCGATAGGAATACCTATTCCTGTACAGACTGCTGTAAGAATTATTGTTGTTGCATCTACCACCATCATCTCACCTTAATATTCCGTTAATTTTTTATTCACAATAGTAGTATTACCACCAGCATGAGTTCTTTCTAAAGAAATAAACTTACCTTCTTCTAACTTGGTGATTTTACGCTGAAAGGTTTTATAAGAAGTTTTACCGCCGGCCTGCTCATATAATTTATATAAGTCACCAATTTTTTTACCACTATATTCTCTAACAATTTTTAATATATTTTTAGCATCATCATCCAAATCATCAGTACTCTTAATTGTGAACTGATCTATTTTCAAGATAGCTGACTGTACATGCTCTGCTTTAACACGTTTACTGCCTTTAGATTCTGCAACTACTGCAGATTCTCTAAGTAAAAACATTCCTATCCTTAAGTCTTTTAAATCAGCTGCCTTGTTAGCAATTGCTATTATTGCATCATCATCAACACAATTAGTGTTAAATGCATAAGGGATTCTCTCTTTTAATATTCCAGCAACTTCTTCAGCATTATATTGTGGAAATTCTGTCTGTTCCATCATTAATCTACTTCTAATCCTATCATCTAATTCTAGAAGCCAAGATTTATAATTCGTTACTAAAAATATGGTTTTTTTAAAAACCATTTCTGATAGTATATATAGGAAGTCTGTATCTTCAGCCTTATCTATCTCATCGAATACAAATATTGCTCCTTTTTTATTAATAATTTGCGTAACTATTTTGAATAAATCTTCAGTATTCTTATTTTGTACGAATGCGTAACCAACTTGATCACATAATTCTAGGACTACTTTATATGTGGTATTTTTATGCCAGCAATTAACATATATTGGGAAAAGTTTTTCTGCAAATTCATCGCTTTCATCTAATTCTCGAAGTAAGTGTTTTAATGCAGCAGTCTTACCAACACCTGGTGGACCATGGACCAGAACATTACGTCCATTATGATCCATCAATAAAGGTTTTATACATGAAGCTAGATATTTCTGTTGTGCCTCTCTATAAGGAACAGTTTTTGGAAGAAAAGTATAATCTAATGCGTACTCGTTCTTAAATAGGGATTCTCCACCCTTTAGTAAATCATCATACAATCCCATACTCACGTGAATAAATAGAAGTTTATAAAAGTTATGAAAACATAGACTGCTAGGACTATTTTCATCAAATTTTTAAAAGTGTAGGGTATATCATTATTCTATGGATTATATTCAATTAACAGAATTATATGAGAAACTTGAAAGTACAAGTAAGAGGCTTGAAAAGACCATAATACTTGCTGAATTCTTGAAAAATTGCCCTAAAAAAGATGTTGATAAGATCATGTTATTAGTTCAAGGAATAGTATTTCCAAAATCTGATGATAGAAAGATAGGTGTGGCATCAAAATTAATTGTTAAAGCATTAAATATTGCATCAGGAATAACTACAGATGATATTGAAAAAACATGGAAGAAAACAGGGGATTTAGGATTAACATCTGAAGAATTAATAAAAAAGAAAAGACAACACACATTATTTAGTCAAGATTTAACAGTTGACAAAGTATTCTCAAACATTCAAAAACTTGCAACTATCGAAGGACTTGGAAGTACAGATGTGAAATTAAAAACTATCGCTGAATTACTTACTAGTGCAAAGCCTAAAGAAGCAAAATATATTACGAGAACTGTTCTAGAAGATTTACGTGTAGGATTAGGAGAAGGAACGCTAAGAGATGCAATTGCAATAGCTTATTATGAGAGACATGGTGGAAAGGTTGATTTGGAAAGTAAAGACCCCAGTTTTGGTGGCGGTTCTGAACTTGTAAAGATTCGTGATTCAATACAGGAAGCTTATGATGTGACTAATGATTATGCAATAGTTGCTCAAATGATTATTGATGATGATATTAACATTTTACAAACATTAGAGTTAAATACACAAAAGCCAGTAAAAGTAATGTTAGCACAAAAAGCTAAAAACGTTAGCGAAGCATTTGAAACAGTAGGAAGGCCAGCAGCTATTGAATATAAGTATGATGGCTTTAGAATGTTAATTGGAAAACATGGAGATAAAGTAACCATACATACTAGAAGGTTAGAAAATGTTAGCGCACAATTTCCAGAAGTAGTTAAATTGATTAGAGAAAATATTACTACAGAATCATGTATTATTGATGGAGAAGCGGTAGGCTATAATCCTCAAACAAAAAAGTATGTTCCTTTTCAGAATATTTCTCAAAGAATAAAGAGAAAGTATGATATTGAACAAATGGCTAAAGATGTTCCTGTAGAATTAAACATTTTTGATATAATATATTATGATGGTAAATCAACTATTAAGGAAACATTTAGTGAACGTAGAAAGTTGATTGAAAAGATAATAAAAGAGAAACCATTCCATATTAGACTTGCGCAGCAAGTAATAACAGACAATGATAATGATGCAGAGAAATTCTATAAAAAGAGTCTTGATGCTGGAAATGAAGGTGTGATGTTCAAGAATATTAATGCGCCATACAAACCTGGCTCAAGAGTAGGAACATGGATAAAACTTAAGCCGGTAATGGAAACTTTAGATGTTGTTATCGTTGCAGCAGAATGGGGCGAAGGGAAAAGAACTGGTTGGCTTACATCATACACTGTTGCAATATATGATGAAGATACTGACAATTATCTTGAAATTGGAAAGTTTGGAACTGGAATTAAAGAAAAGAAGGGAGAAGAAGACTTGAATGATGAGAATATAGTATCATTCAATGAACTTACAGAAGCGCTAAAGCCGTACATAATTACAGAAAAAGGAAGAGAAGTCACAATCAAACCTAACATCGTTGTAGAATTAAAGTTTGAAGAGATACAAAAAAGTCCTTCATACAGTTCAGGATATGCATTAAGATTCCCAAGACTTGTAAGAATAAGAATGGATAGAAGACCTGACGAAAGTTCTACATTAAATCAAGTAGAAGGATTTTATAAGGAACAGTACTGATTCTAAATTCTGAATAAAGTATTCGTGTGCTTAACTAAAAGTTAACACACACTTTTGACGCGACTTTTTGTAAAAGGCGCACGTAAATTCTCCGTAAAGTGAAGACAAAGTTTTATAAAGTGTTAATGTGCTCATATAGTAGGGGTTGTGTTATGAGTGATAAACCTGAAAAGATAGATTTCAGATATAACCTAAGGATATATCTAGAACTATTAAAAAAATATCGTGTACTATTTATAATCTTATTAGCCATAGTTCTAGTTGTTGAAGCTACATATGTAGCTGACAGATTCATATTTAAGATAATTATAGACAAAGGAACTGAACATGCATCAGGAACATTAAGCAATGAAGCGTTAGTACAAGCATTAGTAATGGTTGCTGGAATATATGTTAGTGTAGTAATAATTAGAAGCATACTAAAATGGTTTATGTTAAATTCTATAAACAAACTAGAATCAGGATTAATTACAGATATTAAAGTAAGATTCTTCAATCATATTGTAGATCTATCACACAAATTCCACACTAGTAATAGAACTGGATCAATGATATCACGTTTAACAAGAGGAGGAAGAGCTGTTGAACGAATGACTGATATAATAGCATTTAATGTAGCACCATTAATATTCCAGTTAGTTATAGTTTCAGCATCATTAATACTTTTTGATTTAACGACAGGACTGATTGTGTTCTTAACGGTTATATTATTCGTATCATATAGTTACGTTGTTCAAGAGATACAGAAACCTTCAAGTGTAAAAGCAAACGAAGTTGAAGATTTTGAAAAGGGAAACATAGCAGACATATTTACTAATATAGATTCAATAAAATATTTCGGTAAAGAACAGTATATCAAGAACAAATTCCAGGATATTACTGAAAATACTAGATTCTGGATGAAAAAGAATTGGGACTATTTCAGATGGCTTGATGCAGGTCAAGCATTAATATTAAGCATAGGAACATTTCTATTATTATATGTACCGTTGACTAGATTCATCAATAATGAAATAAGTCTTGGAACTGTAGTATTCATATATACTGTGTATGGAACATTAATGAATCCATTATTTGGATTTGTGCATGGAATGAGAGAATACTATAGGGTAATGGTAGATTTCCAGAGTTTGTTTGAGTATAATAAAGTTGAACAGGAAGTAAAAGATAAGCCTGAAGCAAAGCCAATAATCATAAACGATGGAATTATAGATTTTGAAAATATGACATTTAAGTATGGTCAGAGAAAAATTTTTGAAGATTTCACATTGAAAATTAATAAAAATAAGAAAGTAGCGTTTGTTGGACATTCCGGATCAGGAAAGTCTACATTAGTCAAACTATTATATAGATTGTATGATGTTGATGAAGGATCAATAAAGGTTGATGGAATAGATATAAGAGATATACAGCAAGAAACTTTGAGATCAGAAATGAGTATAGTGCCACAAGAGTGCGTATTATTTGATAATAGTATATATAACAATGTTGGATTCTCAAAACCTGAAGCAACAAAAGAAGAGATAATGGAAGCAATAAAATTTGCACAATTAGATAAAATAATCAAAGAATTCCCGAAAAAAGAAGAAACAGTAGTAGGAGAAAGGGGTGTTAAGTTATCCGGTGGAGAAAAACAAAGAGTAAGTATAGCAAGAGCAATTCTTGCTAATAAAAAAATATTAGTATTAGATGAAGCAACATCAGCTTTAGATTCACAAACAGAACACGACATACAAGCAGCATTAGAGAAGTTAATGAAAGGAAGAACAACAATAATAATAGCACACAGGCTAAGCACGATTATGAAAGCTGACAAGATAGTTGTTCTAAAGAAAGGAAAGATAGTACAAGCAGGAACACATAGACAATTAATAAAGAAGCCTGGGGAATATAAAAAATTGTGGAACTTACAGAAAGGTGGATATATTAAATAAATCAATAAATATATATGTAAGTTCATTTCTTTAATATTATGAGAATTAATGAGCACATTTATCAAGGATTTTTTGGATTAAAGAAGAAAAAGGATGCTGGAAAGTACTATCGTGAAAGTGTTGATAAGCTTAAGGGCCTTGATGAAGACTTGGATGAAGTAATCAAATCATTCCAGAATATAATACTTAATCATAATTCTAAGATTAAAAGCTATTACGAGTTTCTAAAAAAACCAAGCAAAGAATCATTCAAAACAGTACGGGTTGAGATTGAAAAACTTGAAGGAATGTTCGATGCAGATGAATTAGATAATGATAAGGAACAAAAATCTTGTCTGAAAGGAATAGATATTTTGAAAGAACTTATTAAAAATGAGGAGTCATCAGAACTTGGACAATTGGAACAAGAAACGATTAATGACTTGAATGAGCTTATGAGATTGCTAAAATCAATAGAACCTATATGGCAGAAGCAGATAGATCTTATGGAAAAAACAGATGAAGAGATAGTTAACAATAAAGAAAATATCAAGATACTAAGCGATATATTGGGAAGAGAAGAAACATTGTTACGAATGGAAGAGGCATTACTGCAAAAAATTGATCTTAAAACAGGTTCATTATTAAGAAAAACAACTTTAAAGGAAAGAGATATACAAAGAACAAAAGATATGGACATGTCATATAGGGATGTAAGGCACGTAAGGTAGGTTAGTATAAAACTAATTTCTAGGAAGCACAAACCGTTGCAAAAACATTACAAATATAGAAATAAATTTTATTTGAGCACAAATTATTCTCAAAACACAAATAAATAAAAATCATTTTTGAAAGATGTTTTCATAAATGGAAAAGTTTATATAGGAGTCTATAAACAGCATATTATGGAGAATCAGAAATTACTTGAAAACCTGTTTGACAAGAAAATGCTGTCTGTTCTAAAGTTGTTCCTTAAGAAAAAGGACCAACAATTGTACCTTCAAGAGATTGCAAAGCAAACAAAAGTATCATTAGCTACAACACATAGATTGTTGCAAAAATTAATGGAATTAGAAATAATTGAACGTACTAAAATAAAACATCTAAAGATATATCAACTTACAAATAATGAGAAAACAAAATATCTAGAAACAATATTTGAAGAAAAGAAAACCATAATAGATGAATTCGTTGATCAAGCTAATAAGATTGAAGGAATCAAAACAATCATACTTTATGGTCGTGAAGAAAAAGATAAGGCAAGCTTATTAGTTATAGGAGAAAGCATTGATAATAGTTTTATTAGAGAAATAATTGTAAAAATAAAAGAAAAATATGCATTCACAATAACACATCTTGTGCTTACAGAAATACAATATCAACAAATGGCTGCAATGAATTTATATCCGGGTAAGAAAGAAATATTATTAGAAAAATAAAAATTCTGAAACGAAAAAATATCAAATAAGCACGAACATCACTCTGAAAGATGTTTTCTAGAATATAAATTACAAAAGATATTTACTAATCAATAGTTTAAACAACAGAAAGCTTTATATATTAGTTTAATGATTAAAAGAATCAATTAAAGTTTTTTGGCGAAAACTTAAAACACTAGTATACGAAAAACAAAACTGATATCGTACTTTTTTGGCGAAAAGCGCGATAACGAAAGTTTATCTTTGGCGAGATAAAAACTTATTCTAAGGATAGTTAGTACAGCATAGTATATAAAGATTTTCATAGTCAAAGCTATATTTTGCAAAATACATATTGCAAGATGATTAATCAATTATAAAAAAAGACAGGGCCCGACCTGGGGGATTAGAGAACATGGACTTCGTGAAAACAAACGCAAATGGATATGATGGAGTAGAAGTTGGCCAAGCCAACATAAAAGTTATTGGTGCTGGCGGTGCTGGTAACAATATGGTTAACTGGCTATACAAGAAAGGCATTAAAGGAGCAGAAATAATTGCCTGTAACACAGATCAGCAACACCTGAATTTAATGGAAGCTGATAGAAAATTCTTATTAGGAAAGGACGTTACTAGAGGATTAGGATGTGGTGGATTCCCGGAAAGAGGAACTGAGGCAGCACAAGAAAGTATTCAAGAGATCAAGGAAGCACTGAAAGGTTCAGACATGGTCTTTATATGTGCTGGTATGGGCGGCGGTACTGGAACTGGAGCAGCACCAGTAATCGCACAAACAGCTAAGGATATGGGTGCTATAGTTATTGGAACAGTAACTATGCCATTCAAGATTGAGAGAGCAAGAGTAGACAAAGCAGAATTTGGCCTACAACAATTACGACAAGTATCAGATACAGTAATAGTAATTGATAACAACAGACTAGTACAAATTGCTGGTAACTTACCAGTACAACAAGCATTCGCTGTAGCAAACGAATTAGTAGCAACAATGATTAAAGGAATCGTAGAAACAATTGCAATACCATCCTTAGTCAACTTAGACTATGCAGATGTAAAGGCAATAATGACTGATGGTGGAGTAGCAGCTATTGGTGTTGGTGCATCAGATACTAACAACAGAGTAGAAGAAGCTGTTAAGGGAGCATTAAGCAATCCATTATTAGAGATTAGCTACGAAGGAGCTACAGGAGCAATCATTCACATTAGTGGTGGAAATGATATGACTTTGGACGAAATCAGCAGAGTTGGCGAGTTAGTAACTGAGTCAATGGATGAAGACGCAAACGTAATATGGGGAGCAAGAGTCTCCGAGTCCATGAAGGGCAAATTAACAGTAATGACAATCATTACTGGTGTTAAGAGTCCATACATCATGGGTAAGGTCTCACCAAAACAAGCCAAGGCTAACAGACAAAGAATGTCTGATGAATTAGGCATAGAAATTGTAAGATAAACTCTTACACTTTTATTTTTTTTATCTTTATTATTATAATCACATAGTTTGCAAAGAATCTAGCATCACGCTGAGTTGTTTTCACGATCCGTTATGGATGTAATTCTTTGCCTTCACTCATCACCCCCAACGATCAAAGTGAAGGCAAAATTTTTATAATCAGGCAGAGCTATGGAAAAAATTATAAATAATGAGTTCTAGGTTAAATTATGCTTGACAAAAAGAGTATGAAAAAAATTTATGAAATTCAGAAGCAAATGCAAGATAAATTTAGAAATTCTCCTAGAAAAGGAACAATTGTAGAGTATTTAGGAGAAAAATTTGTTGTTTATCCAAATGTTTTCTGGCCACACGAAGACAGCAAGGCAATTGTGAAGAATTATAAAATAAATCTTGGTGATGATGTTTTGGATCTCTGTACAGGTTCTGGCGTGATTGCTATATTTTCAGCTATAAAGGGAGCAAAGAAAGTTTTAGCAATAGATATCAGTCCAAATGCTGTTAAGAGCGCCAAAGAAAATGTAAAAACACACCAGTTTGACTCAGTCATAGAAGTAAGACTTTCCGACATGTTTAGTGCAATAAAACCTGAAGAAAAATTTGATGTTATAACAATGAACCCTCCATTTACACCACATTCAGTTTCAGATTATGCCGAACGAACTGTTTGGGATGATAATTTGAATGTGCAAAACACATTTTTTGAGCAAGTACATAATCATTTAAAGAAAAATGGAAGAATATATATTAGCCAGGCTAAATTTGGAGCTGTAGAAGAAATGAAGCGGAAAGCTGAAAAAGCAGGATTTAAAGTAAAGTTAATAGGTGAAAATAAAGTAGATGAGAATAGAGTATTTTACGCTTTTGAGCTTAAAAGAAAAACAAACTAATAAAAAACAGCATCACATTAGAATTCTACTTTAACATTTTTACAACTTCTTTTTCTGATAATGGAACATAGTCATATTTTACTATAAGTTTACGTTTTAAGTCTTTATTTCCTAGACTTACAAACATTAAACCGTCTTTATGTTCTTCTAACGCTAATCGTACTAGTTCATCATGCATTACACGAAAATATTCTTTGCCTTGATATCCTGGTTCTATTCCGACAGTCATAACACTGATTACATCAACAATGCCTCGATTGCTTATAGATTGAGGTAAAGTTACTCTTCGATCTATGAAATCCATAAATCCTACTGTTCCAGTTTTTGTTCCTAGTTCTGGACTATTTACAAATACGGGAAAAGTTCTACGATATTCAGAAGGCATCAACGGTCCTAAAGCTAATCTAGAGACTTGTTGTTCATCAACTTTTTGTGGAAGATAAAATAAGTGAGATTCCATATAATGATATAAGAAAATAACAGATTTATAAATTTTTCTATTATTTAATCACTAAAGAGTAATAAAAACATATTAAGAATTTTTGTTTTCTAAAAGAATTAAGAATAAAATAAAAGAAATTATTTCTTTTCCATGTATCCGCATTTGCCACATGTCCATCTGTCCTTGTGGTTTGCCATTAATACAGAACATTTTGGGCAAGTCTTATTTTTTCTCTTTACTGAATTGCCTGTTACTTCGTAGACCTTATACATATGATACTGTTTACCTTTCTTTACTGGTCCGCCTTTCTTTTCTCCACCTTTTGCTGCTGGTTTTGCTGCCATTATTATTCACCTTTGATTATTATTTTAATTGCAACTCAATTTTTGAGTTACTTTTTCTTGCCCTTTGCTGGAGCTGCTGCTGCAGCTGCTGCTTGTTTTGCTGCTTTGAATTTTTCTTTCTCTGCTTTCTGTTCAGCTTTTGCTAAATGTCTTAATTTAACAAATTTTGTTTCTAATTTATTCATTACAGTTTCGTCATCATAAACATAACCGTTTAGTAAAGCTCTTTCAGAACCATAATCTGTATTAATCTTCCTAATTATAGTCATATTTTCTTTTGATGATAATTTATGACATAAATCTTTCATTAACTCTGGTCTTGAAGGAGTTTTACCTTCAAAAACTATCTTTGCCTCGAAATATGATCGATGCATCAATGGTTCATTATTCTTTTTTAATACTTCAACATCCATTTTAACCTCACTTTACCTTAATAGCGTATTCGCCTTTGACTTCAACATTAATCTTTTTAGCAATCGTACTATTTTGTACATCAATGAAATTTATTCTACCTTGCCAATTGTTAGAGAAATTATTCTTCTTACATAATGGACAAGTTTCACCATCAACAAAGATTTTACATTTCTTGCATACCTTTTTTTTCATTTGAACCTCAATTATTTAGCCTTCTTCTCTTCTTTAGACTCTTTAGCAGCTTCTGCTGGTTCATCTACCCAGTCTTCCTTGCCAAGTCCTATCTGTCTCATTGTTAAACCTATTTTCGGGTTTGTTAAATCCTTGTATGATACAGCGATTATTTTTGCTCGACATATATCGCCAGCTTTTAATGCTCGTTTACTGTTCTTACCACTTAAAACGCCATCTTTACCAAATGATACAAAGTCATTCATAGTCTGACTTATATGAATCATGCCTTCAACTGGTCCTATGTTGATGAATGCACCGAAATCTGCAACGTTAGTTATTTTTCCTAAAACTATCTCTTGCATTTCTGGTTTAAAAGTTAATAATGTAAATTCTACATTGTAATGTGCTGAACCATCACCAGGTAATATTATTCCTTGACCTACTGTATCTACACCAGTTACATCAATAACAAATCCTAACTCTTGACTTATAAAACCACTATATTTCTTTTTTATTTCTTGAGTGAGTGATAATTCCAAATCTTCGCTAAAAGATGATGGTGGTAATCTGACGTAATCCTTAACTTTTGTTTTATAGTACATTTTTTTGCCTCACTCGAAATCGAGATATTTTTTTGATTTTAAAGTTATCAAGCGTATACCTTTATGCTTATTTTTAAGGAGTCTTTTTAAGGCTTGGTCTTGCGTACAGACTATATCCTTATTTGTAACACCCTCTAAGATAAGATTATCAGCATACTTTTCATTAGTGGAATTTGGAAGGGTTTTTAAGTTTTTTTGTTTTATAAGCTTAAGAGCCACTTTTGCATGTACATTATCTTTAGTTTTACCTAAAGAGATTGTTGTTAACTCGTCTATTGAAGCTTCTAAAACATATAAGGAAGATTGCTCAGTCATTAATCTTTTGAATTCTGAAAATATGTCAACTTTGAATTGTGATGGAATCATCAAAAAATTCGTATCAAGTATAATTCTAATCATATACACGAGAAATGCCAGGCAATTTATAAAGGTATTTATAAACCGTATCCTCGCTAGAAGCATATTTCCTGGCAATCTATAACTTAAGTTTCCGTTTTAGAGTTTATTTGTAGTATGTATGAAACCTTTTCTTGTTTGGAAGATCTCTCTTACGTCCAAATCGTATATTAATTAGAATATTGAATAACTTATCTAGCCGTAATAATTTTTTATGTTCTAAATATTCTATGCATATTCCTGCTATTAAACTATAAATTAGTACAAGCAGCATAGCATGTATTAGAACATCTTCAACAGTAACATACACTCCAAGTACAAGAATCATCACACCAACAATCATTCCCTTAGGTGCAAATGTTAATAACAACTTATTTTGCATAGAATGATGCTTATAATTGTAATGTATAATTAGTAATCGTAAAAGTATATATAATGCAAATATAGCTAGAGCTTTCCACAATATTCCGTCATTAAAATTTAAAGCCACAACAAATCCTATCATTAAATATATTAACATTTCTAAACTTTTGAATATAAAAGGTGAAAAACTGTATAGTGAAGATGTTTTTCTGACATAACTGTTTCCGAAAAATACACCCAATATCATTACAGCAAAAAGTCCTGAACCAGCTAATTGTTCTGTAATAATGTAAGTGCTTACAGCAACGGCAACAAGACCTAGTTCGTGTACTTGATCTATATAATTATTTTTCATGCTCTTGAAAACTAATATACCAATAATTACACCAGTTCCCAAACCTATTAAGAGATATTTTAAGAAATATAAAACATTGTCAAACATTAATCCTTGCAAACTGTAAAAAACCATTATGCTAAATCCAAAAAATATTATTAACGGATTTGCTAAATCTCCTTCTTCTTTTAATTGATCAACTAAAAAATATTCTATAGACGACATTATGAGTGCAAATAATATTCCGTTAAGAAAATTTATTTTTAATATGAGCGCTGTGAATAAACTTAAAAATATTATATTTATTAATAACATACTAAAAAATAGTTTAATATTCTTAGGAGTTATTTTAATGTTTTCAGAATTTAATCTGATGCTTAATTCAAACAATAAAACTATTAGCAAGAATACACTAAAACTTTTTAAAAAATATTTATCGAATGAAAAAACAGGACTATTACCAATAGTAGATAAACCTAATAATAATCCTAATAGTATTAATGCTAATTTATATCCTGATCTGCTGCCTTCTGCTTTTCTACGAAGCAATAGAATTACAGTGCCAATAAGGACTATAACTGCTATATAGATTAATTGTTCCAGTAGCATAAACACCTCTTTAACGCAATAATCGTAATCAAGATTTATTAAGTTTACGTTAAAAGTGGGAAAATTTTAAAACACATCATACTAAAATATGCCATGGTGGATAAATACGTCAAAATTTTAGAATCTGTAAAAGACAAAATTAGACCAGATAATAGCATACTAGTAGATGTAGATAGCGTTGTAGATAGAATAAATAAATTACTTAAAAAATCTAAGTTAGTAGCTGAATGTGTTAAAGGTGGAAGTATAGCTAAAGGAACATTCTTAAAAAATGATTATGATATAGATTTATTTGTAAGATATAATCAATCGTATATAGAATATGATATTTCTGAATTAACTGAAAAAATATTGAAAATTTTGTGTAAAGAATTAAAAGTCAAAAAATTGGACAGAATACACGGTAGTAGAGATTATTTTCAGTTTGAACAAAAAAAGAAAAACAAAATATTAAATTTTGAAGTAATACCAGTTATATTAGTGCATGCACAAAATCATAACGAAGCACTAAATATCACAGATCTGAGTCCAGAACATGTGACATGGGTTAAAAAGTATACAGATAAAAACTCAAAACTCACGGACGAGATAAGATTAGCTAAACAATTTTGCAAAACTAATGGAGTTTATGGTGCAGAAAGTTATGTTAATGGATTTAGTGGACACATACTAGACATACTAATAATATACTACGGATCATTTATCAACCTATTAAAGGCATTTAGTAAATATGAAGATATTAGTGTTAACAAACCAATAATCATTGATCCAGAAAAACATCAAAAAAATCCATTGAAAGATTTAAATCAAAGTAAAATTTCACCATTAATAATTATTGATCCCATACAAACTGAACGTAATAGTGCTGCAGCTTTAAGTAGGGAAAAACTAATAATATTTATTGATGCTGCGAAAAGATTTTTAGAAAAACCTTCTAAAGATTTTTTTGAAATAAAAAAATTTGAAATAAAAAAAGATATTTCAGAAAAAACAAAAAACGTTAAAGTAAACTATTCAAAAACAATTTCTCAAATAAACATAGTACAGGCAAATATCGAAACTCTCGATGGCAGTAAAGACGTTGTAGGTACAAAAGTTTTAAAAGTTTATGAAACATTAATTGAACAAATGCAGTTAAATGATTTTAAGGTTTTAGCTAGTAACTGGAATTTCATCTTTGACAAAAGATTTGCTGAAATGTATTTTATAGTCGATAAAAACATGAGTAAAGAAGTTGAACAAGAAGGTCCACCAATAAGCGCAAAAATAGATTATGAAAAATTTTTGAAAAAACATACCGAATTGAAACATAAAACATGCATCAAAGGAAACAGAATATATGCTGTAATGCCAAGAAAGTATGTCGATCCAAAAATATTTTTACAAGATTTATGCAAACAAGAATTTATTAGTAGAAGAACAAAAAATATTAAGATAATATGAAAAAAATCCTTAACAAAAATAATACAAAAAACATTTTACTTGATGTAAATATTCCTACTTACATAATATCATTAATAATATTTTTAGTAAGTTTTCTATTGGATAAAGTTATCATCCTGTTTATAGATAATATTCAATATCCGTTATTGTTAACGATTTTTTATCTAATAACATTATTTGGAGAAATGTATATATTTGCTTGGATTGCGTTAATACTTTTAGCTGTGTTAATAATTAATCAGAGGAAATTTTTAGCACTAGGATTAACTGTTATTATAGATCCATTAATGATCTACATTCTAAAAACTTTGATTAATAGACCAAGACCTTTTGAAGCATTAAACATAAACAGCAGCATACAAACAAGTATGAGCTCATTTCCTTCAGGACACACAATGATGTTCTTTAGCATTATTCCTGTAATGAGTAAAAATTTTCCGAAAATTAAATGGATATTCTGGACGTTTGCGATACTTGTTGGTTTCAGCAGAATATATCTTGGAGTACACTATTTAAGTGATGTAATTGGCGGAGCGATAATCGGATACAGTATAGGATGGATATTCCTTAAAATTGGTGAGAAGTATGCGTGGAAATATTGATTGGTTAGAACTTAGAAGAAAATTTTTTCATATAACACTTGGGTTAGTATTATCTGTATTAATTTATTTTGACTTTCTTAAACCTTGGATGACTATAAGTATAATAATTATAGGACTTGTTATATCTCTAATATATCAACATTTTGATATTCCGATAATTCATTGGTTTTTAAAAATTTTTGAGAGAGAAAAGTTACGTAAAAAGGCTCCAGGCAAAGGAGTAATATACTTATTCGCAGGAGTATTATTAATAACCGTATTTTTTGATAAAAATATTGTGTTAGCATCACTTATGATTTGGACTTTTGGAGATAGTATATCTGCAATGATTGGTAAACATTATGGTAAAATTAAACATCCATTAAACGATACTAGACTTATTGAAGGAACAATTGTAGGAATAATATTTGCAAGTATAGCGGCAAGCCTATTTGTAAATTGGATCTTTGCAACTATTGCAGCAATTATCGCAATGAGTGTCGAATCTTTAGATATAAGATTTTATAATGATACTATCGATGATAATTTTTTAGTTCCTGTAATTAGTGCATGTATAATATATTTCTGTTTATTATTCTAATCAAAATGTATAAATATAGTAGAAAATATTGCATTATTCTAGACAAACATTTATAAATAGTATCGTCATTAACGGCCCTAGGTGGTACTATGAATAATATACTTATTAGTGACGTTTTACGTCGAAAAATTATTGATGAACAATTTGAAGATATACTGGGTCAAGAAAATGTTAAGCGTGACTTAAAATCTGCACTGTTAATGGATAGACACGTAATTCTTATTGGTAATCCTGGTATTGGTAAAACAACTCTTGCAAAAAATATTGCTAAAATATTGCCTGACATGAAAGTTAATAATTGTGGCTTCAACTGCACTCCTGAACGTGCAATATGCCCTGAGTGTTTAAACAATAAAGATAAGATAAAACACAAAAATGTCAGTGGTGAAGATAGATTTATTAGAATACAGGGTAGTCCAGATTTGACGGCTGAAGATTTACTTGGAGATATTGATCCAATAAAAGCTATGAAGTATGGTCCATTAAGTATTGAAGCATTCACTCCTGGTAAAATATTTAGGGCAAATAATGGAATATTATTTTTTGATGAGATAAATAGATGTAGTGAAAAGTTACAGAATGCATTATTACAAGTTTTAGAGGAGAAAAAAGTAACTATTGGTAGTTATAATATTGATTTCCCAGCAGAATTCGTATTTATTGGTACAATGAATCCTGAAGATACGAGTACAGAAACTTTAAGTGATGTATTCCTGGATAGATTTGATATGATATATATGGGATATCCTGAAACTTTAGAAATAGAGAGAAAAATAGTTTCTATGAAAGGTAAGAGAATTGATGAGGTAACATTCCCTGAAGATTTACTAAATCATACAATAGACTTCATTAGAAGTTTACGTAACGATCCTAACATCGATAAAAAACCATCAGTGAGAGCAAGCCTCGGAATATATGAAAGAGCACAGGCTGTAGCATACTTATCTAAAGACAAAACAGTAAATAGCGAACATATAAAAGAAGTTATGTTATCAGTAATATCACACAGAATAAGATTAAAGCCCTCAATAAAATATCTTGAAACTCCAGAAAAATATTTAGCTGAAGAATTCAAAAAATTTAAGGGCAGAAAGAGTGGTTATACCTAGCCTAGAAACGACACATGATTCACAGGATGTAGAAAGAATTATACCAAAACTTGAAGAAGTTGAAGAACAGAAAGGTAAATTAAAAAGTCAGACTGATGAAGAAAAATTAATGCATTCTATTCTAGAAGATGATAAAGAAAATATTAGTGATGGCAGATTAATTTCTGAAAGTGTTACACAAGGTATTGGTAGTTTAACTCCTGATATGATATTTCAAAACTTAATTAAAGATTACAAACTAGCAAAAAAATTGTATGGCGAAGTTATTATTAGAGAACTAACTGGTTACAGTCCTAATTATATTGAAAAAAATATTAATATTCCTGAATTCAAAAGAGAATTACAGAAAAAAATTAATGATAAAATTGATGATTTGAAAGAAGACGGTTTTCTAAATAAGGATGGAACAATAACAGATAAAGGCTTAACGCTTAGCGCATTAGTATTATATGTTGAAGAATTAGATCATTTAATACCAAAAGGTTTTGGTGAGAAAAAAAGTAAGAAGCAAAATATTCATGGTGACAAAGAAGATTATAGATCATATAAAAATAATAGATATAGAGATTTGGCAATTAAACAAACCATCAAAACATCTCTACGTCGTGGACATTCGGAAATTTCTAAAGAAGACTTGAAAGCATATGACAGAAAAACTGAAGGTAAAATTTCTATAATTTATGGTATTGATGCTTCTGGAAGTATGAAAGGTGAAAAATTAAAGATTGCAAAGAAGGCAGGGATAGCATTAGCATTTAAAGCAATCCAAGAGAAAAATCGTGTAGGACTAGTGGTTTTTGGTTCTGAAATAAAAGAGTGTGTTCCGCCAACATTAGATTTTATGGAATTGTTAAGAAAACTTTCAGAAATTAAGGCATCGATGGAAACAGATATAGCTAAATCTATTGGTAAAGCAATAGAATTATTTCCAAAAAATGATACTAAACATCTTATATTGTTGACTGATGCGCTGCCAACGAAAGGAACAATTCCAGAAAATGAAACGCTACAAGCTGTCAGTCAGGCTAGAAATAATCGTATAACTATTTCAATGGTTGGAATAAATTTAGATAATAAAGGTTTAGAACTAGCTAAAAAAATTGTAGAAATTGGTGAAGGAAAACTTTACAAGGTTACAGATTTAGATAATGTAGATAAAATAGTTTTAGAAGATTATGCCAGTATAAAAAATAGCTAACTGAATAAAAAAAAGTGCACGAAGAACAAATCAGAAAATTAGTGGGTGAGGTGATTGGTGTCCTTCGTGCAAAAAAGGTGAGGTGTTTTTGAGTATTATTTCTTTGTATAATTAATTCATACTAAATATTAGTTTAACATTATCTTGAACTTTGAAACCGTAGTCTCCAGAGTATTCAATATCGTCGTCTTTTATTAACGCTTCAACTTGAGATAATGTCAAGTCTGAAACAGTTATATCATTGTATAATCGATTGATCATATAAATCCCCCAACGAAATAAGTTGTTACTTATTAGTAGTAGTATTTACTCTAACTTATATATAAATGTTTCGATTTAAGCACAAAACAAGAGAGACTGATAGTTTTAAAATAAATAGAAATATTTAGGCTATAGCGACAATAAAACATAAAAGTAGAAAAATATATATCGAGAAATTAAAGAAAATTTTTATATTTGAATGCTTTAAAGAAGTTATGCTCAAAGCGGACTCCGATTCTCCAAAATTGACAGAACACGATAAAGAAGTTTTACGTAAAATTATAGAAAATTCTAAAGTCCCAGATAGCAAAATAGCACAAGAAATCGGTATTTCTCCTCAAGCAGTATTTAAAATAAGAGAAAAACTTGAATCACAAGGAATTATAAAAGGATATATGCCGATAATAGACTTTAAAAAAATAGGAATCAACGCTCTAGCAATAATTATCATTCGCGTTAAATCTGAAGTATGGGATAAATACAAAGACTTTGAAGTTTCCGAACGTATTTCAAAAATCCCGTACATCATCTCAGCGTATAGAGTTACAGATGTACAAGCATCACACATTCTATTAATAGGATTTAGAGACATAGCACAAAAAGAACAATTTGTCTCTCAAATGCAAACTAAGTATGCAAACGAAATTGAAATAAGAGAAGCATATTCTTTCTCAGTGGATCAAATAATAATTCAGAATCCGATTAGCTTACTAAATGAAGTTATAGATAAGAATGATTTTTCTACATATGAATTATTTCCAATAAACAAGAAAAATTAAATATTACTCAAGTTAAAAAATTTCTTAGAGAGATTTTTAACGCAGCTTTATAATCTTGATAGTCTTTTCAACTTTATGCTTAAAGCAGATCCAAATTCTCCAAAGTTAACGGAGAATGATAAAGATGTATTACGTAAGATTATAGAACATTCAAGAATTCTAGACAGCAAAATAGCAACAGACATGGGTATTTCTCCTCAGGCAGTTTTTAAGATAAGAGAAAAACTTGAACAATTAGGAATCATAGAAGGATATATGCCGATAATAGATTTTAAAAAAATAGGCATTCACGCCATGGCATTACTTGTCATCCGCATAAAACCTGCAGTGTGGGATAAATATTCTGATAGTTCAATTGCTGAGCGTATCTCAAAAATACCATACGTAATCGCAGCGTACAGAGTAGCTGATGCACAAGCATCTCATATTCTATTAATAGGATTTAGAGACACATCACAAAAAGAGGAGTATATCTCTAATATTCAAACCAAATATCAAAATTATATTGAGATAAAAGAAGTTTACACATTCTCAGTTGATAAAATTATCACACAAAGTCCTCTTGGTTTGTTAATGGAAATCATTGATAAGAAAGATATTTCTGAATATGAATTATTCCCTCTAGATACAAAAAAACGATTGTAAATGAATATAGAGGTTAAATGTCCAAAATTTCTTTCAACGACTTAAGTTGTGCTTAAATCATTTCTGAAGTTCCAACAAATAAGTCTTTTCTTGTTGTTTATCCCAACCAAGCATCCTTATACTTCATCTACTTATCTATATTATTGGGGAATTGTTACAGGTTTAAAATCCCGAACAATAACATGCTTGATTTTTTGAACTATAATAATCTTCGATGAAAAGATTAAAATGAAACAAAGCAACAAAACAACAAAAAGCAACAACGTTCGTGATAATCTTAAAAATAAGATTATATGTAAATACTGTAAAAAGTCAATAGATCAAACTAAATTGGTTGGTTTTTCATTGATTTGTCCATTATGCGGAAAACCACAAAATGGTGTACCACATCACAAAAAATAAGGATAAATAAAAATAAAGGACATCTGTATTAAACATATTAGACGAGAGAATATTTTAATTTATTAGCTGCTGCGCTGCTATTCAGAAAAATAATTTACAATCAAAATAAAAATTTAAAATAAATTTAAGGGAGAAACCAAAATGAAACAAAAAAACACAACATCAAATATTTTCATGTATATTGCAATCTTTGCGACTATATTATTAATGAGCGCATTTAATGTCAACGCAGCACAATCAGCTGTAAATCTTGGAACAGCAGGCAATTTCGTTATTCTATCAAAATCAGGGGTTTCAACTACTGGAACCACTTCAATAGTTGGGGATATTGGATTAAGTCCAGCAGCTGCAACTTTCATAACAGGATTCGGATTAATTTCTGATGCATCAAATACTTTCGCAACATCATCTTTAGTAACAGGAAAAATATATGCAGCAGATTATACCCCACCAACACCAACTGCTATGGGTGTAGCTATAGGCGATATGGAAATAGCATACACTGATGCAGCTGGAAGAACATTACCAGATTATACTGAATTAGGCGCTGGAAATATAGGCGGAATGACATTAACACCTGGACTTTACAAATGGGGAACTGGAGTTACAATACCAACAGATGTTACATTATCAGGAAGTTCAACAGATGTATGGATATTCCAAATAGCGCAAACACTTGATATAGCAAATGGTAAAAAAGTTATTCTAAGTGGCGGTGCACAAGCAAAGAACATATTCTGGCAAGTCGCAGGTCAAGCAACACTTGGAACAACATCAGACTTTAAAGGAAATATTCTAGGTCAAACAGCAATCGTACTAAATACCGGAGCAACATTAAATGGAAGAGCACTAGCACAAACAGCAGTAACATTAGATGCAAATGCTGTCACAATACCATCAGGATCATCAACACCAAATCCAACACCTACACCAACTCCTACTCCTGGAACAGGCAGTGGAAGTTCAGGAGGAACAAGTAGTGGAAGCGGAAGTTCAAGTTCAGGAGGAAGTACTAGCGGAAGCTCAAATACTCTTGAATGTACAGAATGGTCAGCATGTAATTCAAAAAATATCAGTACAAGAACATGCAAGTATACTACTGGAGATACAGTATTAACAAAGACACAAGCATGTACATTAAATCAAACAACAGCTCCAAAACAAAACGTAACTACACCAGTAACAAATACGAGTAATAATGGACAAAACACTTGGACTGTAAATCAAAGTACACCAGCAAGTCAAAATAATACAAACAATAATGAAAATACACAAGCTGGCGGAACAACACAAAGTGGAAGTAAAAATTCGTGGTGGGAAAATTTCCTTGCATGGGTCTCAAGACTCTTTGGAGGAAAGTAATAAAAATTTTACGATAAGAATATACAATAAATAAAAGAAAATCAAAATCAGATTTGAAAAAATTATAGAATAAAAAAAAACAAAAAATTTACGATAAGGGAGAAACAAAAATGAAACAAAAAAACACATCATCAAACATCTTTATGTATATTGCAATTTTTGCAACTATATTATTAATTAGTGCAATTAACGTTAATGCAGTAGGAGAAAATCCAACTGCTCCAGATTTAGGAGAAGCAGGCAGATTCGTAATTTTAGCTAGTCAAACAGTCACAACAACAGTAGGCAGTAATATTACAGGTGGAGATATTGGTGTAGAAGATCAAGCTCGTACGTTCATTACAGGATTCACATCAACTGGACCTGCAGGAGATTTTACTGAACTTACAGGCGGAACATCATACGCATCCGATGATTCTAATCCGGCACCATTTCCTTATCCATTACATTATTCAACATTACCTGTTGGAGCAACATGGACAACTAGCGGTGCAATGATAACTCAAGCAAAAACTGATTTAGGAATTGCATTCACATATTTAGCTGCAGACCCAAATCCTGACGCACCAACAATATCTTGCCCAACAGAATTAGGCAATTTAACACTTACTCGTGGAGTCTATAAGACTGCTTCCAATGTAATAATACAACAAGGAAATTTAACTCTAGATGCAGAAGGTAATCCTAATTCCGTGTGGATTTTTAATATAGTCGGTACAGGCACTCTTATTACTGGAGCCCCAGGAGGTAATATAATTTTAGCAAACGGTGCACAAGCAAAAAATGTTTATTGGAGAACAGCAGGTAAAACAGTTATTGGAACTAACACTGTTTTTTATGGAAATGTATTCGCATGGACAGAAGTAAACGCACTTACTGGTGCTAATATAACTGGTAAATTATTTGCATCAACTGATCAAGTTACATTGCAATCCAATATAGTTACATCGCCAACTGGCACAAGTTCACCAGTAGTAACTTTAGTAAATCCTACAACTAATACATGGAATACTAGTAATATGCCAGCATTTACTTTCAAGTATGTTGGTGCTTCAACAGCATCTTGTACTTTGTATGCAAACAATGTTTCTGTAGGAACAAATAGTTCAGTTGTTAATAATACTAATACTGCTATTACTGCTAATGCACAATTAAGCGAAGGTAACAATAGTTGGTATATGAGTTGTGATGACGGATCTGTTGTAACTAACTCTAGTAATAGAATGGTTTTTATAGATACAATTATGCCAACATCATTAATTAATAGTATCAACAATGTAAGTAATGGTTACGGTACTAATGACACAACATTAAGTATTAACTTTACTGCTAATGATACTAACTTAATAAATTGGACATTATCAGTATACAATTCTACAGGAGGATTGTTACAGAATTGGACAGCAACCACAATTAATCTTTCAGCAATAGAAACATATACTGTTACTACAAATGGTACGTACTATGTAAACTTAACTGTAAGAGATAATGCTACAAACATAAACACGACTTCGTTTACAGTTTATGTAGATCAAACTGCACCAGTAACAAACAGTGTATCCAGCGGTAGTGTAACTAGTAGTGGTGCAACCATTACTATTAATGCTAGTGATATGTATTCTGGAATAAATAATTGTACTTATACAGGCGCGGGAAGCGGCAATTTAATTTTAAGTAATGGAGTATACACAGCTAGTTTAAGCGGTCTAAGTTCTAGTACAGCTTATACAGTAAATATTACATGTTATGATAAAGCAGGATATTCTGTAAGTAATACTACAAGCTTTACAACTGATGCTGCTGTTGTACAACCACCAGCAAGCACAGGAGGAGGCGGTGGAGGTTCATCAGGAGGAACACCATTACAATGTGAAACATGGTCAACATGTAATTCAGAAGGCGTAAGTTCACAAATATGTTACACGGACAATAGCAACACAACATTGACAAGAACAAAATCATGTACACCAGGACAAACAACAGTTCCAAAACAAAACGTAACTACACCAGTAACAGACACAGGTAACAATGGACAAAACACTTGGGCAGTAAATCAGACTACACCAGTAGTTCAAGATAATAATGGAAATACACCAAATGATGGAAACCAAATTACAGGTAACGTTGCATTAGAATCATCACCTACAGGAATATGGTCAACTATAGGTCGATGGTGGAGCCAGTTCATCTACTGGATCACACACATATTTGGTTAAAAGCTTATCAACGTAAAGTTGCGTAATACATTTTTTTATTTTTTTAATTAGAACATTTGATTCAAATGTGATATAAACTTACTGTGAAGAATACATAATTATAACGGAGACAAAAATGAATAAAAAAGGTTTAGGAGGCTGGTTGTTTTTAGCGATAATATTTTTGGTAGTAGCAGTAATTGCTGGAATATTAGGATTTGGATTCATCTCAGGAACATCATTTACAATCGCTAAATGGTTAGCTATAATTTTTGTAATATTATTTGCAATTTCAGTAATAGCTCACGTGATCAAACAAGCTTAAATAATTATCAGATTTATATTAGTAAATTAAATTTGGGAAAATAAAAATGACAAAGAAAGATAATAAAAATTTTATTATAGGAATAGTTGTTGTTATAGCAATTCTAATCCTCTTAGAATTTTTCGGATTCGGTTTTAGAAGTTATGGAATGATGAGCGGATATAGTTATGGATTTATGTCGCTCGGCTGGATTTTCAGCATCTTAGTAATTATTCTAATAATTGTAGGAATTTATTGGCTAATTAAAAACATAGACTATAACAAACGGAGGAAATAAAATGGCAAAATCAAGCAGAGGCGGAAGAATGACAGCAGCAAAGAAAAGAGCTGCAAAGAGCGCAGGTGGAAAAGGAATGGTAAAAAACAGACCTGCAGGAAAAAAAATAATGAAAACGTAAATGTTAACAAAAAATATTTAGGTTCTATATTAGGAATCATTATCACAAAATTGTGTAATGACACGGTCAAGAAATAGAGGTTTATTATGATAGTATTAGAAGCATTAATAGGATTTTTGATAAGTTTAATCATATCATCAATTATTATTTATATAGCTGCAAAATTATTTGGAGAAAAAGAAGGATTTGGTACAGCTATATTAACTGCACTTGTCGGTGCAATAATATTTTCACTCACTTCTTATTTTATAGGAATAGGTTGGGTTGCTGCATTAATTGGTGGAATAGCTTGGCTTATCGCTCTAGGTAGTTTATATAAGATTGGTTGGATAAAATCTTTTGTTATAGCTGTAGTTATATGGATTTTTGCAATTATTGTCAGTTTAATATTACCAACAATTGCTGGGCCACTTTAAGAAAAAAATATCATTTTAAAAAATGGAGCATTATTACAATGGAAAAATCAAAAGAAGATAAATTAGACGAAATTAAAAGTAACATAAATCAAAAGAATAGTTTGCACTATATACAAAGAAAAGACACTATACGTTTTGAAAATCAAAGCAAGAAAGAGGGCAAAGGCATAATTCCTATAATGACTTATGGCGAGTATATTGTTTTTTTGAAAGCGAATTGCTTAACCCTTCCAAATATTCCTTTATCTAAATTTAATTATACATCTGGAACATTCGAGAAAAAATGGGGACCTGATCACAAAACCATTGTACTCACACCAAACCATTCAAGTATAAGAAAAGTAGAGATAGAAATTCAAGGAATTGATATTCATAATATGCGATTACTGCCTGACAAAACAGGAGATGTGATCGAAGATACTGCAAGAATTAAAATTACAAGACACTACAGATTTTCCGAAGGAGATGTAGAGAATACAGAAGATACTATTTCAGCATCTCCAGGAGAAGTCAAGGCTAGATAAATTTTGTATAAAAAAATAAAAAAATATTGTTTAAGAACATATTATTTAATATGTTTACAAGGGGAGAGGCGGATTAAAAATGAAACAGAAAAAGATATTATCAAAAATCGTTGTATATTCAATAGTATTTATTCTCATAATTTTCTTATTTATGGTATACTTTGTTAATGCATCAAGTCCCGCGATTGTAAATCTCGGATCAACTGCAGACTTTGTTATATTATCTGGTTCCGGAATATCTTCTACTGGTACAACATCTATTGTTGGAGATATTGGTGTCGGCCCTGCAGTAACTTCTACAGCAATAACAGGAAATTTCGCGTTAACTCTAGATAGTTCTAATCAATTTTCTACATCAACTTTAGTGAATGGAAAAATATATGCATATAACTATGCTGTTCCAACCCCAGCTAAAATTAATACTGCAACAAATGATATGACAACTGCTTACAATGATGCAGCTGGAAGAGTTAATGGCACAGGATCCGCAGATTATATCGAACTTGGAGCAGGAGACATTAGCGGAATGACTTTAACACCAGGAATTTACAAATGGGGTCCAAGTACTTCGGTATTGATAAATAACAATGTTGTTCTTGATTGTCAAGGAGACTCGAATGGTGTGTTTATATTTCAAATAGCAAATACTCTAAATATTGCTTCTTCAAAGCAAGTTATATTAAATGGAAGTTGCCAGTCAAAAAATATCTTCTGGCAAGTCGCTAGCACAACAACACTTGGAACAACATCAGTATTAAGTGGAAATATTTTAGATGCTACAAATATTGCAATGCTAACTGGAGCAACATTAAACGGAAGAGCATTAGCACAAACAGCAGTAACATTAGATTCTAACAACATATCTATTTATACTTCTAACGCTACGAATTTTTCAGGTCCAGTTTTCATTGATACGAATGTAAATAACATTCTTGATTCAGGAGAGCAATCTTTTTATACTATTCAGGCTGCGATTGATGCAGCCACTAGTGGCGATATAATTGATGTCACACCTGGAACATATAACCAGGATGAAGCGAATTCCCGTAATCAAGTTGATGGCGGAGCAGGTTCTAGTGATTTCAATATCTTTGTAGATAAATCAGTCACTATACAAGGTGTTGATAATAATGGAAATGTAATAACAAATTATGATAATGTCCTTGCAACAATCAGTCCAAAAAGACAATTGTTAAACTCTGGGCATGAGGACACAATATTTGTTCAAGCTGATAATGTAGTAATTTCTGGTTTCACAATTTTGGGATGGAACGGTGGAGAGAACACTAAAACAGTTGAAGTGATTGGGAACAATGTTGTAATAAAAAATTCTGTAATAAATGCAATGGATGGAGTTTCTTCAATCTATATGTACGATCCAAAGTATGATTCGGGAACAGACAGTTCTCATTTACAATCTTATAGAATTGAAGGAAACTTACTAGATGGTGGCGGAGCAGGCTTATATGGTTCTGGCATCCGTTTTAGCAGCGGTGCAGGTTGGAGTGGAGATGTTGCTAATCGTGTAATTATAGGTAATAAGTTTGAGAACGTTATGGATGGAATTGAATTTGTTGGTCCACAAGCAGATCTATGGGATGTGTATCCTGTTGGAGCAGCAACAATTACTAATAATGAATTTACAACAGCAGATCGTAGACATGTTATTGCTTGGGGAAATTACAAAGGAAATGTAGGTTATAGTTCATTGGATTGGAACGCTATTCTTACTGCAAACACATTCGATAAATCTGTAACTGTTTGGACTCCAGCAAATGAAATGCGTACATGGGATTGCATCGGCTGTGGTTCAACAGGAGATATTGTTAATATTGCTGGTATTTACACTGCAATAAAACGATATCCGATTGATAGAGTTGCTCAGAGCGGCGACACGATTAAAGTAGGACCAGGAACGTATACTGAAACTGGACAAATAGTCATTAGCAAAAATGTATCTATCGTCGGAGTTAATAAACTAACGACAATCATAAAGCCATCAACCGATACTGCAGGCAACAATGCTGATAGCGCAGCATGGTTCCTGATTAACACCGGTGTGAATTTCAATTTAAGTAATGTAACACTAGATGGTGATGCACCAACACGATTAATTAATTGGGCAATAGCATCTTATGGTGATGGAACGATTAACAATAATATTATAAAGAACATTAAAGCAGGCACGTACTCTGGCCGCGGAATCGTAGTGTTTGGCAATATAACAGTCAGCAACAACACATTCAGCAACATTGAACGTATAGGAGTTCATGTTCGTGGAGCGTATAGTGGACCAGCGATTGGTAACGCTTTGATTACTGGCAATACTTATGTCGGAAAAGGATCAGGTGATTTTTTAGATTATGGAATAGAAGTAGGTGCGGGAGCATCAGCAATAATATCTAACAATGCTATATCAAATTGCAAGGGCGTTACAACAAATGACGGTTCGACATCGGCAGGAATTTTAGTAACGGACTATTACGGAACAGGAACTCGTGCTACTATAACAGGTAATACGATTTCAAACTGTACTGAAGCTATAGCAGTTGGATATTCAGATATAGATAACACTGTTGTAGTTGCACACGAAAATAGATTTGTTAATAATGATATTAGTATAAGTTCTACTCACCCATTTGTTAACGCAACGTATAATTATTGGGGCAGTGCTAATCCTAATTTTACAGCCGTTATTTCTGGCAATGTAAGTTATGCACCATGGTATACTACCTCTGCATTGACAACTAACATGACAGACATTCCAACAGAAAATCAAACATTAGCAGATTCTGAAGTTATGAACGTAACTGAAAATTCAACAGATATACTTGTTCCGGTTGGTTCGCCTTTAACGAATATTAATGTACCAAACACCATAGAAGATACAAAACAAGTAACATTAGATTTGTCTCTTTTAACAACGACTAATTCAGTAACTAATAATATAACAAATGTAACAACAAATTTTACATCTGTTAATTTATCAAATGATTTAACACTTTCAAGAGATACATTAGGAACTGATTATAGTGTAACATTGCCTTCAGGAACAACCATTTCTGGTCCTGAGGATTGGAATGGCATAATGAATGTTCCAACAGTTAATGTTCTAACAAGCGTAACGCCAACAGTAAATAATGGAATGACTAACACTGTTTTATCAGTTGTTGAAGTGGGCTATGGTGATACTAAATTGACATTTGATAATGCAGCTCGACTTGTAATATCTGGTCAGGCAGGAAAACTTACGGGTTATTCGAGAGCAGGAGTATTTACAAAAATACTTAATGTTTGTTTGAATGATACTCAAGTTGCTAATGACTTACTGCCTATTGAAAGCGATTGTAAAATAGATGTTGGAAACGATTTAATTATTTGGACAAAACATTTTACACAATTTGTAACATATTCAGAAGCTGCTGCACCAGTTGTCACATCTTCGAGTGGAGGAGGTAGTAGTGGAGGCTCATCAGGAGGAATACCATTGCAATGTGAAACATGGTCAACATGTAATTCAGAAGGCGTAAGTTCACAAATATGTTACACAGACAATAGCAATACAACATTGACAAGAACAAAATCATGTACACCAGGACAAGCAACAGTTCCAAAACAAAATACGACCACACCAATAGTACCAACAACAAATCAAAATAATAATGAACAAAATACTGTAGCAACAAATCAAAATAATAATGGAAATACAAGTAATAGTGGAAACCTAATTACAGGTAATGTTGCATTGGAATCTTCACCTACAGGTATATGGTCAACTATAGGTAATTGGTGGAATCAATTCGCTTACTGGATCACACACATATTCGGTTAGATTTGACTTTAAATGATAAATAATACTTAAATTATACATAAATGTAGGGGTGAACAAATGATGTACGTAAATAAATTTGGAGCATTAAAAATAACGGATGAATTATATGAATCCAATGATATACCTGAAGAAACAATAGATCTTTGGGACAGCAGAAACATCAACGAAATATAGATAACAAAGTACAATATAAACTATACAATGGTTGAAAAAGAACAAAAATTAAGAGAAGATCAGATTGAATTTATCTTGGCATTTGGACTAGGAGCAATTTGATTGGAATTATAATAGCACATTAGAAAAATAAAATTATAGAAATGAAAAGACAAATAACTAAAGGAGTAAAAAAATGAATAAATTAACAAGTATAATTATATTGTGTATTGCTATAAGTTTGGCAACTATAAGTGTTAATGCTGCTGCACCAATTCTTGGAAAATTAAGTTATTATTCCATTGATCCTAATAATAATCATGCAACAAAATATGTTGATACAGTTAGTCCAACAATAGATGTTAACGGAGTTTATGTATATGATTTAGGAACAATAAAAAATGAACAAAAACCAGTTCGATTAATTATATCTATTACTGACAGCGATAATGATTACAATCCTACAACATGGTATAATATAATATCACATTGTGAAATGACACATAGCTCTTGTATTTTTCAATTTAGAGATGTTGCTATACCTAAAGTAAGTCCTATGAATAAATATCATGGATGGAATCCTGTAATTTGTGATTCCTCACACACAAAGGACAAAATAGGAGGATGTTATGATACTATAGAACGTCAGTATGATTTTTTATATCCTTATCCTGGTCTTGTAACTCCTGTTGGTAAATCAGATTTATCTATAACATTCACAGATACAAAAGATAATAATGCAACATTATTTATGAAAGTAGACGTAGAACCAGATGACAGAATACAAATATGGTTTAGAAAATTGTTTAATAGAATTCAAACAAAAATGTGGTAGAGCATTTTTACAAAATGATAGTAAAACTATTATGAAGAGGACAAAAAAATGACTGAACAAGAAAAAAAACACGGATTCATGGACACTATAAAAGATGTGTTAAGTTTTATTCCTCAAATAATATCAGCAACTATACTTCCTCCAATAGTGGAAGGAGCCGAAATAGTTATGAAAAATGTTGATGATAGAATAAAACAAATAGAAAAAAGAATATTAAGAAAAATATTATCCTTTGCAATAATAGGATTTGGAGGATTATTATTAATCTTTGCGTTATTCTTTTTTTTAGTAGAGTATCTAATGTGGAACAATTCTACAGCATTCTTTTCTATAGGAATAACTGTTTTTGTAGTAGGGTTAATATTAAAATTATCAGAATCTGATAAATAAAAAAATTGTAAAGTAAACAAGGTGAAAAAATGAAGCATGAAGAAATATCTGATATAAGACAAAAAACGCATGATGGCGTCGATAAAGTAATGGATAAAGCTGAAAGCATCAAAAAAAGCGGCGAGAAAGAGATAGCGCACTTAAAAGAAAAAGCTGTAGAAGTAAAGAAAAAAGTCGATGGCTACATCAAAGAAAACCCTGAAAAGGCAGTATTAATCGCTGCTGCAACAGGAGCAGTTGTTGGTGCAGCAGTTACGGCTGTACTGAAGAAAAAGCATAATTAGATTGAAAGAAAAATATATGTACATCGCTTATTGATGTGCATATATAATTATTTTCATTCAATACAGAGAAAGTGACTTATTAAATAATAGTAATAAAAAATGTGATGCTACATGAAATCAAAAAATAAATTTACAAAAAAAGAAGCAGAAATAGTAGGTGTTAAATTAGGAATAACATGGGAAAAGTTTGATGTTGGACAATTTAGAAAAGGAATGAATGTTGAATTAGAACATGGAAGAATAAATCTATACACTAATGTTTCTAACGATAATTCTGTGATGACTGGAAAAATTGCTTTAGCACATTTAACAGAATTTCCGGATTACTACACCCGACTAGCAAAAATGGAAAAAGAAGCAAAATTTTGGGGTAAAACATAATCATAAAAATATCTTCATACAATGAAACTCCTCGATAATCACGCGCATCAATACAAAAGAATAGTTCCTTTTATTTTATTTATATCTGTATTAGTTTTATTTTTTATTTTTCTTAGACCTATGATAGTCATTATACTAAGCAGTATTCTCCTTGCATATGTATCTTTTCCTGTTTATAAAAGGATAAGCAAAAAAATATCAAATAAATTTACTTCAATCATTCTTTCTCTTCTCATCGTTATGATTATAATATTAATTCCGTTCGCTTTTTTGGCATTCGAAGTTACACAACAAGGATATATTTTCTATCATTCATTATCAGATAAAATTGAGAAAGGAGCTGTATTTGGTTTTGGATGTAATAGTGCAGATTCCAAAGTATGCGCATTACTTAATCAGGCAGAAGCATTTAGTGCAGAGAGATTGACAACCTTTGGTTTTAATAAACAATTACCGAAACTATTACCAATTATAGAGGAAAAAATAACTATATTTATTCTAACTATACCAATTATAATTGCGGAAATAATTCTTATATTGACAATATCTTATTTTATACTAAAAGATTGGGAGAATTTACTTAAAAAAACTCTTAATTTGCTCCCGATGAAACAAAAGTCAATAAAAAGATTGATTATAGAATTTGGCGACATAACGTATACTGTTGTTTATGCACAATTGTTTGTTGCATTTATTCAAGGATTAGTTGGAACTTTAGGATATTATGCATTTGGTGTTCCTTTTCCAGTAATTCTAGGAATTCTTACTGCTTTCTGCACATTAATCCCGACAGCCGGTACAGCGCTTATATGGCTTCCTGCTTCGCTTTTTTTGATTGTGGGAGGATATTTGACTAATGATCAATGGATGTTATATAGGGGAATAGGATTATTAATATACAGCTTTTTCATAATTAATTTAATTGATAATTTCTTACTCGCTAAAATCGTGCATGCAAGAGCAAAAGTAAGTCAAGTAAGCGTAATTATAGGAGTAATATGTGGAGCTGCTATGTTTGGAATTGTTGGAATATTTATCGGTCCAATATTGTTACCCTTGATGATAACATATTTTGAAACTTTTAAGGAAAGATTTGTATAAATAATAATTTAATTTTAAGATCTAAGCTTTTCCTTAAAAATCATACCTTTTCTTATTTGGTATGATGTTTAGAAATATATATCTCTTTACGAATATTATCCAAGAATCTGTCCCAATCTTTTGCGTTTATTCCGCCACCACATGCATGCTCGTGTCCACCACCATATCCATCAATTCCTACTAAAGCTTTATCTAACACTGCACGAACGTCATAAACAGGCGATCTAAAAGAGCATATATATTTTTCTTCTTTTAACCTTGCAATAATTATGAATTTTTTAGGATAAGTATATATTAATTCATTACATAATTCTGAAGTTATAGAATAACTGTCCGAATAAGTGAACACAAGAAGTTTTCCTTTTCCAACAGTATTTTGAGATTTTATTCGTTCATATATCTTATTAAATTTATCATATTGCTTATAGATATACTTTCCAGCACTTGTTGTTTGATCAATTATTTCTAAAGGATCGTTTATTCTGGATATTATTTTTGCAGAAATCATCGAATCCTTAGTGGAAAATTTTAAATTAAAAAACATGATTCTAATAAGCAATCCTAATCGTGTTTTGAATATTATATCACCAGGATTTTTATATTTAAACTTAGAATCAAGCAGTGTAGGATATTTTATTGAAAACTCTTTCAAAAATTCAGGAATGTGCCAATCACTTACTATTCCTGCAGCTGCAAGCCACATATCTTGAGGCCTGTCTTTTTCTACAACCTTATATGCCCAGTAGCTTGTTGGTCTATTATCTTCCTTCATTCCAGGAGTCTCGTGTTTCATTGGATTAAAATATAACACATTTTTTCTATCTAGAACTGGATGATGATCAAGCCAGATTACTTTTTTATGTACTCCATCAATAAAATCTTGACTAACAATTGCTTTGTCTAAAATAAACACTTTATCAGGATCGTAATCCTTAACTTTCTGAACAAACAAGTCTCCATCAAGTTCTGGACCTGTTTTTAATATTACACCTTTTATTTCGTCAGTATAATCTTTTAAGAATCTATAAAGCAATAAGTAAGAACAAAGTCCATCAGTATCATCATCAAACATAAGAATAGGTTTCTTTGATGAGACTAGTTCTTCTTTTAACTGTTTTAACTCTGAATCTGTAATCATAATTTAAAGAAAATAAGTTTATTTATAAAATTATGGAATAACTAATCACACATCGTGTCACAAGACAACCTCTCATAAACATTTTAAACACAATAAACATTTCATATTCATGGGAGAACTTTGTTTTAGATGTATAGGCAAAGGTAAATGCGATAGACCAGTATGTATCTTAAAAGAACATTTGCATATTAGAAAAGCATTTAACGAAAATTCTAAGAAAGATTTTTATGGTGAAAATTATAATGTATTTATAGGACATTACGGTTATCCCAATGTAAATGTTGGATTACTTAATACAGATAACACTATTAAGGATTCTACTGTTGATGATCCTAAAGAATGGGTTAGTCAAGGTTTTGATATTAATGAGATTATTCAGAAACGTTCGATGCTCATAAATTCTAGTTTCAAAAGTAGTATAAGAGGATTTAATGATAGATTAAGAGATGTGTTTAGTGAAGTTGCACTAGCAGACAAACCTGTAGATACTGAAATTTATTTAAACAAGAAACCTGAATTCAAATTAGTTTTTCATAATGAAGTTAGTCCTCATGGTCCAAAAGTGGAGCTTGAAAAAGCGAGGATTACTGAAAATGTTCATATACCAACAAAAGTTGACAGCATAATTAATGACGAGTTAACATCAACAGAATCTCTAAATATACTTCATGGGAAAGGTTACGAAAATCATTACTTAACAAAAATATTTAGCAGCGGACATCTTGGACTGGATACAAACAAGAAACTTGTTCCAACACGTTGGTCCATTACAGCCGTTGATGATACAATAGGAAAAAACCTTATCAAAGAAGTAAAAAATTATTCTCAAATAGATAAATACACTATATATATTGGAAGTTATTTTGGCAATTATTATATCCTTTTATGTTATCCTGAAGTTTGGTCATACGAACTTTTTGAAACAATGATTGGTAATAAGGATTCTAGTCATGATTGGGAAAATTATTACGGCCGTAAAGGTTATGCCACAGAAACAGTTGGAGGATATTACGCAGCCAGATTAAGTATTCTTGAACAATTAAAAGCTATTAAGAAACAAACAACAGTACTCGCTTTAAGATTCGTATCTGATGAATATTGGGCACCATTAGGAGTATGGGTTGTAAGGCAAGCTGTAAAGAATACAATGAGCAGCAAACCATTTATGTTTGATACAAAAGAGGAAATGTTAAGATTTGCATCTGAATATATAAAAAAATTTGGTTACTCTCTAGATCATTTCTTGAACCAGAGCGTACTAGCAAGACAAATGAATACACAAAAGAAAATTTTAGATTACTAAGAATAAACTAATCCATTATTTTTCTAGTAAAAGCTAGAGTTGGTTGACCTTGTCCAGACTCCACTAATCCAAGGTAAGGCTCTATACCTAATATGTTATTTAATCTTATATCAGAACCGTGCAGATATACATTAACACTTTTTCCTTGAAGATCATCTGCACGAACTACTTTGTACGAATCAAATAACAATTTTATATAATGTGGATCCGAAACAGTAATAATTCCTCCAGATACTTGAATCTGCGGAGGTTTTCTTCCTTTACCAAAGTCTAATGTTAAATTAAGAATAGGCATATTATCATTTACACTCATAACAGCTTCTGTTATAGTAGCAATGCAATTGTAATGTCCGCGAACAATATCTTCTATAGCATCTCTATTTGGGATAATAATACCGGTCATATATAATCAACTCACTTAGGGATGCATACCCTGCATGGTTGTAAACCTTTTCTCATAGCATCTTTCCTGTTTGTGTACAATGTTAGTTTATTCTTTGGAACCTTCTTTATAGAAAGACATCCTGGTTCATGGAACGTGTTACCGTTATCTGTTGCGAAATAGAATGATTCATCTTTGGAACGTACTGTTCTCACATTACTAACTTTTTTAGCTTTTTTTCCGGAAGATTTCTTTGAAGTTTTAGAAATTGATTTTTTGTTTTTCTTATTCATTCCATCAACTTCTTTCTGCGCTTTAGCAATTGCTTTAGCTTGTTTTACTATTTTTTCTTGTTGATTTAAGAATTGTACTTGCTTAATTTTTTGTTCAGCATTTTTCAGAGTTTTAACTTCTCTGTCTAACTCTTGTTTTTGCTGTAGCTTTTTAATACTGCTAATCTGTTTTTGAACTTTCATTATCTCTGCGGCTTCTCTATTCAATTCTTTAGCTGCTTGAACTGTTCTTACAGAATCAACCTGTTTCTGAACTTTCATAAGTTCTGCAGCTTCTCTCTGTAATTCTTGAGCTGCTTGAGCCTTCTTTGCACTATCAATTTTTTTCTGAACATTTTGCATAGCTCTTGTTTCTTTAAGTAATTCTTGACCAGCATTATACACTTCTAATTCATTCAGTAATTTTTCAGCATTCTTTAATTGTTGAGCTTCTCTCTCAAGTTCGTAAGCTACAGCTTTAGATGCTAATTTATCTTTCATGAATTCTGAACTTTTTTGTTCGTGAGGAACTTCTCTAGAAATTTTACGTTCATGTTTGACATGCATTACAGGTTCAGGAACACTCTTAATTCTAGATTCAGACTCTATGTCATAATAATATAAAGGATCTTCAGGTCTTTGTAATGACTCAAATCTTCTAGAATCTTTACTGTTAATAGTAGACTTGCCCATAAATTCTAGCATAGCAATTACAAGGAATAACAACATTAATACAATGCCAAAAACCGTTGTTAAAATTGACTTCATGAATAAATAAAATACTAAAAATATTGCTGAACAAAATATTGCACTAAAAGTTAATAATTCTTCATAAGACCACTTTTCCATAAGTAATGAAATAAATAATATTAAATCTAAAAGAATAAATAATGTTATAGTAGCATATTTTATGTAACTTTCAGAAAAGAACAATAATAGTGTTAATAATGCCTGTACTATCATTAAGATGTAAGTGTTTCTCATCTATATCCCCCACGTGTAATAATATAATATAATAGTCAAGGCACGTTTATAAAGTTTACTGTTGTAACTACTATAAAATTATAAATAAAACAGCAATAGACAAGGCTTCTAACATGCATCAAATTTAAAAACAACTCATTGTTCCAACAACATATGCATAAAAACTATGATTTTAAATCAAAAAATGGCAGAATACAGATGCACTCATCATCTAAAGAGCTAAAGGACTTGTTTATAGCATGGCTTTTTGTAAGTTTTGCATTCGCCATAGCTAGAACAGTAGATAAAGGAATAACATTTTCATCATTCTTCAGCATAGAATTTCTAATATTTATGCTAATCAGTGCAGTAACAGTCGGACTAGCATTCTTACTACATGAACTGGCACACAAAATCATAGCACAACGCTATAAATGTTGGGCAGAATTTCGTGCAGATACTACAATGTTAGGATTAGGAGTATTAATGAGTTTTCTTGGCGTAGTATTCATCGCACCTGGTGCCGTAATGATTTTTGGAAATATAGATTATAGACAAAACGGCAAAATAAGCCTGGCAGGCCCGTTAACAAATATCATACTTGCAATACTACTATTACCATTACTATTCATGAAATTTACAAATACTTTGATTGTAGAAATTATTAATTCAGGATATTTAATCAACGCGTGGCTTGCATTATTTAATATGATTCCATTATGGAATTTTGATGGTGCAAAAATTTATGCATGGAATAGAAAGATATATTATACTACAATAATAGTGTCCGCATTCCTAATATTTATATTTTTTATAAAAAAATAATCAATAGAAAGAATTGATGAAGTAAAGAAAAAATGAACAAAACAAACGACAAAAAACATAAACATGACTCTAAAGATAATCACCCATATGTAAAAGTAGGTGGTTCAGGCATACATAGGCACGGAGTATTTGCACGAGCCGATATTCCAAAAGGAACTAGAATAATGGAATATGTAGGCATAAAAGTAGATAAGGAAGCTGGCGATATGATATTAGGACATACTTTTGAAAAACATACTAACGATCCTGAGAATCATGCTGGAACATATATTTTTGAAATAGATGATACATGGGATTTAGATGGAGATGTTCCAGACAATGACGGTAAATACATCAATCATTCATGTGATCCAAACTGTGAAGTTGATATAATCGATGGAAGAGTATGGATTGACACAATTAAGGAAATAAAGAAAGGCGAAGAGATAACATATAATTACGGTTTTGAACTTAACGAGAAAGATATATACGATTTTAAGAAACATCCATGTAGATGTGGTTCAGAAAAATGTGTAGGATACATATTAGATGAAGATGAATGGCCACGCATGAAAGAATTACTTGCCAAGGAACAAAGTTCTAATAAAGCATAAAATATTAAAACAACACATAATTATAGGATAATATGCCACTAAGTGAAGATTATTTAAAGAGTGTATCTGAATCTCAATTAAAGGATAGAGCATATATTCCTTACGAATTAGAAAAATTTGAACGTGATTCTTTAGAAGAAATAAAAAAATGCCTTAAGAAAGGAACATATAAAACTAAAGATGCCGTTCAGGAATCTCTAGAATTCTTAGAAAAATTAGCCAACAAGATGAATATGGCTATAAATAATCAGAAAAAAGATAATAAAACAACATGGGAATTAGAAACAGACCTTGTAGACTTAAAAAAGATGTTCGACCAATTAGATCAAATATTACAAACAATGGAATCTAAGGAAGTAGAACAAAGAATTAAAGGCAAGGATAAGAAGAGAATAATAATAAGAAAATGAAGTGTTCTATATGCAATAAAAAGATTGAAATTACATTCATGAATAAAATAATAGGCACAGTATACCGTAAAGGAAAAAAACAGTACGGTGTATGCAACGAATGTCAAAAAAAACTTTCTAGTAAAGAAATAAAAGAAAAATTAGATTTATAAATTCAGTTCTTCTTCTAAAGGCATGGTAATGCTCTTAACGTCTGATGGTATACGTAGCAAGAAGATAGAGAAAGCTTTTTGTGGCCTTATACCAAAGGATAGAAGTAAAGAGCGAGTTATCATACTTCATACGGTTCGAAGAATAGAACATTACTTTTATATCGCATATTTTAGAAGTTTTTTCTTAAAGAATGGATTCAAGAATAAAAACATCACAACTATCAATATATGTCATGATAACGTAAAAAAAATAACAAATTCAGACATAATATTCGTTTGTGGAGGAAACACATTTTATATTCTTGACAGAATAAAAAAAACAGGATATGATAAAATAATAACAAATCATATTAAGAAAAACAAATTATATATAGGATTAAGCGCCGGAAGCATAGTAATCCATAAGACAATTGAAATAGCAGGATGGGGAAGTGAAGGCGACAAAAACGAAATAGGATTAAAAAACCTTAAGGGATTAAATATCACAAATACAGCTATATTTCCTCACTATAAAGATAAATTAAAAAAAGAAGTAGAAGAGTTTAGAAAAAAAGTAAAATATAAAGTTGTGGCATTAAAGGACGGTCAAGCGTTACTGATAAAAGGAAAGATAGAAAAAATAATAAGATAATGCCCCTGTAGCATAGTAGCTATTGCGGCTGCTTCGTATCAAAAATCCGGGATTTTTGGAACTCATAAAATCTCCGATTTTCCGAGTAAGCAGCAGGTCACGAGTGCAACTCTCGTCAGGGGCTTTAGATCTAATAAGAAAATATAAAATATATAAGAGCAAATTAGTAAATAAAAAACTAAATCTATTTAGAATTAATCTAATTTTGGAATTTGATGATGTTTATAACATGCGGCAACATATGCATCTTTTCCACCAACTAATACTTGTGCTTTGGAAGCAACTGTTCTCATAGTATACATTGCTGGTTCTCCACAAGAATAACAAAAAGCAATTCTAGGTATAGGGAAATCGACATGAACTAATAAATCAGTCATAGTTTTTCTTGATCCTTTAAATGGAAATGGTTTTTTTCTAAAATCCGTAAGTAATCCTTCTAATATTATTTTTCTTCCATACTGTCTTTGTTCTAAACAAAAATCTATAAGTTCCGGATCAAAAAATTGTGATTCACTTATTCCTATAACTTCAACAGCAGAATCAAGTTTAGCAACTATTCCAGAAGTACCTTTTACTTCAGTAGCAGGAAATTTCAGACCATCATGAGAAACTATATATCTATTACCATATCTATTATCTATAACCGGTTTAAATGCTTGAACATTTAATTTTGCATGAGTTTCTGCCCTATGTAATTCATCAATTAATACAGTAGATTTTTTCGCAAACATAGGACCATATACTAGAGCAATCCATCCTCGATGCGATCTAAGTACATGATCAAGCACTTCTTCCATAAAATGAAAGAAAGTCAAAGATTTTATAAATATTTCGAAACAGTAACTACTATAGAAGGAAAAATTAATTGATAAAATCTTCTTTAACAAACTTTAAAAACAAACATTTTTTCCATAGTAATAATTAGGGGTTGAATAGTATGAATAAATATAATCTTATAATATTTTTTAGCTTGTTACTTGCATTGTTAATTGTGCCACAAGTTCACGCGCAAGATGTCAAAGTTTCTATGTATATATTGAATTTAGGGAAATTCGATGTAGCAACTGGTTCGTTTACAGCTGACTTTTATCTTAATTTTCAATGTGAAGAAAATTGCAGTCCAGAAAGCTTTGAATTCATGAACGGACGAGCAACAAGCGTGGATAAAATAATTGATACGCCAAAAGAAAAATTCTACAGAATTCAAGCAACACTAAATTCACCAGTAGATTTGAGAAAATTTCCATTCGATAGTCAAGATATGATGATAATTATTGAAGATAAAAGAAATACTATCGATGTAATTAATTATGTGACGAATGATAAAGAAAGTGGAATTGATCCTAGCATAATATTTACTGGATGGGAGCTTGACAAGTGGGAGTCAGATGCAGTAGAGCACACATACGATGTTTATGATGAGAAATATTCACAATATAGATTCCATATTAAGATTGAAAAAATATTCATGAATTCTTTCATTAAGACATTTTTACCAATATTATTTATAATATTAATAGTATTATTTACATTTGTATTAGATCCTGACAAGATAACAACAAGGCTTACAATGACAACAGCAGCACTTACTGCCTCAGTAATGTTTCATATATCTATTAGCAATCAGATACCACCAGTCGGATATATGACAATGGCCGATCAATTTATGGTAATTACATACGGAATAATACTTGCAACAATAGTGTTAAATGTTTTCTTACTAGAATTAACTGAAAGAAAACATGCTGATAAAGTTGAAAAATTCCATAGAAAAACAGAGTTTAGCGTATTTATTATAGTGCCGTTGATATACATTATTTGGTTCCTGATAATATTCTTTTTATTATAGGTGAAAAAATGAAAAAAACAAATGCTTTATGGATAATAATATTGTTTTCCGGCATGTTTATAATTGCCGGATGTGTAAATTCTAAAAATAACAATACAGGGGAGGAAACAAAAATGAACAGACATGCAATTATAGAAACTAGTATGGGAACTGTAGAAGCAGAACTTTACGAAGATAAAGCACCTAACACCACGGCAAACTTTATCAAATTATCACAAAGCGGATATTACAACAACGTAACATTTCATAGAGTAATACCAAACTTCATGGTACAAACAGGAGATCCTAAAGGCGATGGAACTGGTGGACCAGGTTATATGATTAAAGATGAATTCGGACCAGGATTAAAACATAATCAGTCAGGAAGATTATCAATGGCAAATGCTGGACCAAATACTGGTGGAAGTCAATTCTTCATAACAACGGTTCCAACACCATGGCTTGATGGAAAACATGCAATCTTTGGTCAAGTTGTTAAGGGACAAGATATTGTTGATAAGATAAGCATGGTTCAAAGAAATTCACAAGATAGACCATCAACACCAATTCTTATTAAGAAGATAACAATACAGTAAGTTTAGAATTGTAACATATTATTTTTATTTTTTAATCTTTTAAAAACCTTATAAAACTTTTTCCATAAAATAGTTTTCTCGATTGCCTTCCCACTTCTTGTAATGACGAACAACACTAAAATCATACTTTAATGCAAGTTTATACATTCCTGAAGAAGTAGCATCAAGAATAATTCTCTTGAAACCGCGTTTTTTGGAATCAGATAGTAATTTGTTCATCGCCTTTACACCGATTCCTTTGCCTTGATATTTTGGATGAATAGCAATACTATCGAGATGGACTGTTTTAGTATTCCAATACTTACTCTTTTTGTATCTAGAATCATTCTCAACTGGGCCGGCCATGATATAACCAATAATTTTCTTTCCGTCAAGAATAATATAACATAAACCTGTTTCTAATTCGAAATTATCAAAATCTTTATCTTCATATACAAATCTTACATCTTTCTCGAAGGATGCATTTTCTACTGCTATAACAGAATTTTTTATAACAAGAAAATTTTTTGGTTTAGAACGTCGTATAGTAATCATTTTAATTGTATTGAGAATATGTGAGTTTTATAAAATCTTGTGGGCCTAAATTTTTTCTTAAATTCTAAAGATTTATTTTCTACGCCACCAAAATCTACAATTTTATAGCCCAATTTTTTAAGATTGATTAAATCATCCATATTAGACACTTCGTTGCTACGATCAATGTTTTTATCATATAATCCTATGCTAGAATAATAATAACCTTCTCTTGGCTTGAATCCTGCACTAATCGCTGCAGCTTTACCATCAACAACCATTATCCTGTTAACATCATAACCTGCAAAACCTGTATCAATAGCATGAATATAATAATCAATATATGCCCTGTCGCCAGTAGTTCTATTCTTTTTCCAATTATGAACTAATTGTTTGAGTTCATCTTTACTAACCTTGTCCGCAGTCACAAATTCTACTTTATGTTCTTTAAAAAATTTATTCCAATAATAACGCATATCCTTCCATTCGCCACCTTGCATTAAATCTCCATTCCATTCGTCCATTTCAAACACAGGCCATACTAAAGTATAATTTATCTTATTACACTTATAATTAGAATTTTTCAAGGATTTTACAACAAGTTTTCTTGTTGGCGTTTCTAATTCAACCCATACTTTTCTAGGCTTTTTTTCTTGAGAAAATACATTATCTAAAAATTTTCTTAAAACTTCGACTTTCTTATCAACAGGCGCAAGTATCTCCGTAAAAACATAATAGTCATTGTCAGAAGTATCATACTTTGCAAGTATTCCTATATCATCATCAAAAATCATTGAATATGGTTTTTCCCAAGGTTCAATACCATATATGTAACAATAGTAATTATGTTCTGCAGCACATCCATGCTTACTAATTACTCTATTAATAATATCCTTGCTATTATTTGTATCAGTAATTATCTGCATACCCACACCAACTATCGTAGAAATATAAATTTTATCATACTTATAACACTATATCTGGATCAATCTTTGTTCTTTCTTTAGGTTTGGATTGTTCAACTTGAACAGTTACTTCAGGAGCGACTTTAACTTTACCATTTTCAGTGCTTATAGTTTTTGGAATAGGCATAATTTTTATTGTTAAATTGTTTCTGTCGAGTGCTTCATTAAATATTTTTAATATTAACTCATCATAACTCATACCGCTCTTGGAAGCAGATAAAGGTATAAAGTCTGGTTGTTCTTCAATGCTTAGTTCAGGACTTATTCCTGGATTAGGATTTAATTCCAAAACATAAGGAACACCTTCTTTACTTAATCTAAAATCTATTCTTCCATAGTCCCTACATCCTAAAATACTATAAACTTGAAGTGCTATCCTCTTTATTCTATATTCTTGATATTTTTGCAGATCAGCCGGACACATTACAGAAACTCCTGTCCATGCATCAGTATCTTTGAGCCATTTTGCTTCGTAACTATATATTTTATCGTCGGTAGGCCAATCTTTGAAAACAACTTCTGCTGGAGGTAAAACTGTTGCAGTTCTTCCATTTCCTAAAACGCCTACAGTTATTTCTTTGCCATCGATGAATTCTTCAACTAATGCAGGTTGATCATAAGTTCTTAAAATATAACTTATTCTACTCTTTAAATCTTCTTCATTGTGAACAACTGCTTCATTAGTTATACCTATACTATTGTCCATACATACAGGTTTCACGATTAGCGGAAATTTTAATTCTGGATCTAATTTCTTGTTCCTAGAATAAAATACTTGATAGTTAGGAGTTAAAATACCATGATGCATAAGAATCTCTTTAACTCTTACTTTATTAATGCATGTTGCTAAAGTTAATGGGCCTGAACCAGTGTAAGGAATATTCAATAACTCAAGCATTGATGCAATGTGTGGTTCAAACAAACTTGAGCCGTTAAATCTTTCACATACATTAAATGCGAATTCTACATCAGAATTACGTAATTGCTCAAAAGTAGTTTCATTGACGTCAAAAAACACTGTCTGATGACCTGCTTTCTCTAAAGCATCTTTCACAGCATTACCAACTTCCATTAAGTCATCTTCAACTTCTTTGAAGTCGGATTCTTTTTTGAATAAATTAGAAAGAATTGCAACCTTCACTCATCATCACCATCGGAGAAATATGACTTAAGATTATACCAAGGGTCTCCCTTGACGTTCGATTCATCACGCAAAATTTTTTTATCGTAAGACATTTTAGATTTTTTGTTTGTTAAAAAAATATTTTAGTTATCAAAAACGTTTTTAATGTTTTATGAAATACTTTATAAGGGAACTCATTTAAATAGTTTCTTATTTAAAATATCGACTGAAAATATTAATTAAAACCATAAAAAATATTTATAAAGAAATTTCTCGTCTATTAAAAAAAAATTAAAAAACAGATTATTTAGTATTGTTTTACAAAATAATATAAAAAATTATTGAAAAAAATAAAAATAAAATCAGAAATAATAAAATAAAAATAATCACTAATCAAAAAAATAAATAACATGTGAATAAGATAAAAATACTGAAACTAAGTAATAAAAATAAATAAATCTGTCTAATAAAATAACAATTAAAAACATTTAACAACAATTTTTCTCGACGACAGATATCAAAAAAGTCAACAACAACATTTATAAACAAATATAGCTTCTTCAATTATATAATTTTTAGTCGAGATTTTATTGTAAAAATTTATGACGAAAATTTTTGGGGCTTAAGATGACTGATCCTGTAAAAGATGTAAATCAGAACGGAAATTATGATGCATCACACATCGTAGTACTTGGTGGCCTTGATGCTGTTAGAAAAAGACCTGCAATGTATATTGGTAGTGTTTCAGGAACAGGATTACATCATACAGTTTACGAAATTGTTGATAACAGTATTGATGAAGCACTTGCAGGATACTGTAATAAAATAAATGTTATAATTGGTAAAGATAATTCTATAACAGTAATTGATAATGGTAGAGGAATTCCAACAGATTTACATCCTAAATTTAATATGTCAGCACTTGAAGTCGTAATGACAAAACTTCATGCTGGTGGAAAATTCGACAAAAATACGTATAAAGTTTCTGGAGGATTACATGGTGTGGGATTAAGTGTTGTATCTGCATTATCTAAAAATTTGGATATAACTGTAAAAAGAGAAGGTAAAATCTATCATCAAAAATATCAGTGCGGTGTTCCTGTTACAAAATTAGAAATCATAGGCGAATGTAATATTAAAGATACAGGAACCACAATTCATTTCTGGCCAGACGATAGCATATTTACTGACACAGTTTTCGACTTTCAAATACTCGAGACTAGACTTAGAGAATTAGCATTCTTAAATAAGGCAATTCATATAATATTAAGAGATGAACGTATTGAAGCTGATGATCGTGATACTGAAGGAAATGTTAAAAGTCAAGAAAAAGAATATTATTATGAAGGTGGAATTATAAGTTTTGTAGAGTACTTAAATAAAAGTAAGAGAGCTATTCATCCAGCAGTGCTTATCGCTAAGGCTAAAGATTCTGTTGATGTAGAAGTTGCAATACAATATTCTGATAGTTATAATGAAAGTGTATACTCATTTGTTAATAATATAAATACAGTTGAGGGTGGAAGTCACCTTGTTGGTTTCAAAACTGCACTTACAAGAACATTAAATAATTACATTGAAAAAAATCCTTCATATAAAGAGAAAGAAAAATTAAGTAGTGATGATGTTCGTGAAGGATTAGCAGCAGTTATTTCGGTAAAAGTCCTTGAACCACAATTTGAAGGACAAACTAAGACAAAGCTAGGAAATTCAGAAGTCAAAGGAATTGTTGATAGTATTGTAAGTTCAGTATTAGCTACATATTTAGAAGAGAATCCGAAAACAGCGGCATTAATAATTGATAAAGCAATGCTTGCAGCAAAAGCAAGGGAAGCCGCAAGAAAGGCCCGAGAATTAACAAGACGAAAAAATGTTTTAGAATTTTCCACACTTCCAGGAAAACTTGCAGATTGTTCAGAAACAGATCCTAAAAAATGTGAAATATTCATTGTAGAAGGAGATTCCGCAGGCGGTAGTGCAAAACAAGGTAGGAAAAGAGAATTCCAAGCAATACTTCCATTAAAAGGAAAAATTTTGAATGTAGAAAAGGCAAGACTTGCAAAAGTAATAACGAGTGAACAAATATCTAATATAATTACAGCAATCGGTACAAGTATTAGTGAAGAATTTAACATTGCAAAATTAAGATATCACAAGATCATAATAATGGCAGATTCAGATGTTGACGGATCACACATCAGAACATTAATGTTAACACTATTCTATAGATATATGAAATCATTAATAGAACAAGGACACATATATTTAGCACAACCACCATTATACTTGATAAAGAAAGGTGGACAGAAATATTACTGCCTAACCGACAAGGATAAGGATGAATTACTTGCAAAGATCGGAACAGATGTTAATATTCAAAGATACAAAGGTTTGGGAGAGATGAATCCTGAACAATTATGGGAAACAACAATGGATCCAGACTTAAGAACATTAAAGAAAGTCACAATCGAAGATGCAGTAGAAGCGGACAGAATTTTTGAAACATTAATGGGTGATGAAGTAGCACCAAGACGTGAATTTATAGAAACACACGCGAAAGAAGTTCAGAATTTAGATATATAAAATAATAGTAAAGTCTCAAAAATATAGTTTATACAAATAATAAAGGTGAAAAAATGAAGTTTGAACAAGGCGAAAATCTTGAATTGAATAAAGCTGTAGACAAAAAAATCAAGATAGATAAGAAATTCGAGACTCACGAAGACTTTATAGCACACTGCGTTCGTAAAGAACTTGGATTAAAGGACGTTGAATAAACGTTAATTTTTTATTCTGTAAATCAATTCTACGAACATGACTAAAACTAATAAGATTAAATCTATTAAACCTAAGATTCTTGCCCCAATTAATGATTTTACTACACTTCAAGCAGCAATTGATGCTGGATGCGATGAAGTATATTTTGGGATTAAAGGATTTAATATGCGTGCAACTGCAAGAAATTTTACACTTCAAGATCTAAAAAAAATTGTTAGCATATGTCATAAAACAGGCGTTAAAGCGTTTCTAGCGTTAAATATCATAATATATGATAAAGAGTTAAAAGAGACGGAGAAAGTTGTAAAAGCTGCAAAGAATGCTGGTGTTGATGCAATAATCTGTTGGGATATGTCAGTAATACAATTATGCGTCAAGTATAAGATTGAAACACATCTTTCAACACAAAATTCTATAAGCAATTATGAATCTATAAAATTCTTCAAGAAAAATATTCCTACATTAAAACGAGTAGTTCTCGCAAGAGAATGTTCACTTGATGATATTAAAGAAATAATCAAGAAAATTAAGAAAGATAAATTGGATGTTGAAATTGAAACATTTATTCATGGCGCAATGTGTGTTTCAGTATCAGGAAGATGCATGCTTAGCCACCATTTATTTGGTAAAAGTGCAAATCGTGGCGAGTGTTTACAACCATGTAGAAGAAATTACAAGGTTTATGAACAAAATCCTAATGAAAACAAACAGTATAGAATATCATCATCAGACTCATTAGATAAAGATAATGAATTTTTACTAGGAGAAGATGCTGTAATCAGTCCAAAGGACATGTGTACATTAGAATTTATAGAGCAATTAATAGATTCAGGAATTGTATCATTCAAAATCGAAGGAAGAAACAGAACACCAGATTATGTATATACTACGGTAAAAGCATATAGAGAAGTTATAGATTATTATTTAGAAAACGGCAAGGACCAAAAATTTGAGGAATTAAAGAAATCTAATCTAGAAAAACTAAAAACAGTATTTAACAGAGGATTTTCCAAAGGATTTTATCTAGGAAAACCTTTGAATGAATGGTCAAGTTCTAGAACAGGCGAAGCCACAAAGATAAAGATTTATGTGGGTAAAATTCTAAATTATTATCCTAAAATAAATGTTGCAGAAATACTTATTGAAGATAATGCAATATCAAAAGGCGACTCAATAATTATTCATGGACCAACAACAGGACATTACGAATCAACGGTTACAGAAATGAAAGATGAAAAAGGATTTGTAGACAAGACAAAGAAAGGACTAACAATTGGACTAAAAGTTTCTCAAAAAGTTCGAAAGAACGATCAAGTGTATAAGATTGTAGATAAGAAATAATACATTAGAAATATTTAAAAATGAGTAACAATTCTATCATACTATGTTCATATCACCAATGGAAATATTCGATGCGATACTAATGGTTTTTGCTATCGGATTTGTGTTCATGGACGCATTTAAACCTATTAAAACTAATGAAGACATTTTAGAAAAATATCTTAAGAAAAATAAAGGATTTGATTGGCACGCATTCTGGTTTGCAGCAATGGTAACAGCGCCAGCAATCATAATACACGAGATAGGACACAAAATTACTGCATTAAGTTTTGGACTCGACGCAGTTTTTAACGCAGCATATTTCTGGTTAATACTTGCAGTAATATTAAAACTTGTAAGTTTTCCATTCATATTCTTCGTGCCAGCATATGTAAGTATAAGCGGTAGTGCTACGGCATTACAGCAGACACTAATAGCATTTGCAGGTCCAGGAATTAATCTAATATTATTTATAACAGGATATCTGGTATTAAAATATAATAAAAAGTTGAAAATAAAACACATACAATTCTGGACGCTAACAAAAAATATAAACTTATTCTTGTTCATATTCAACATGCTTCCAATACCAATGTTTGATGGATTTACAGTATTTAGCGGATTATGGAAGATTATAGGATTGTAAAAAAATATAATTCAAATAATTTATATATACAAATATCTGATAGTGTAACATGGTCAAGATAGGATTGGTTTTAAGCGGTGGAGGAGCAAGAGGTTTTGCAGAACTTGGAGCATTAAAAGTTTTAAAAAAACATAATATTCAAGTACATACTATTGCTGGATGTAGTATAGGTGCATTAATAGGTGCATGTTATGCACATGATCCAGATCCTGAAGCTATAGAACAATTACTTATAAAAATCAAAGGAAAAAAAGATATATATGATTATTCATTCTCAACAAAAGGACTGATTAAAGGTCAAAAATTAGAAAAATATATCTCAGAATATTTCAACGACAGTCCAAAAAAAGTTTTCAAATTTGAAGATTTAAAGATACCACTTTTTATAAACGCCACAGACATAGTTAGTCAAAGAGAGATAATATTCGGCAGTGGACCATTAGTTCCCGCAGTAATGGCTTCTTTATCATATCCAGGATTTTTTACGACAAGAAAAATTAATGGCAATATATGTGTAGATGGAGGAGTTGTTAATCCATTACCATTCAACCTATTAACAGATGTAGATTATCTCATACTTGTGGATGTTTCTAAACAAAACATCAAAATTAATGAAGATAGCAATTTTAAAGATGTTGTATTACAAGCATCACTCACAATGCAACGCGTGATAGTTGAAAAAAGTTTAGAAGGATGCAGTGTACCCTACACGCTCATTAAACCAGATATAGAATATCACGGAGTTATGGAATTTGACGATTTAACAGAATTAATGAAGAAAGGAGAAATAGAAGCGAATAAACATATTGAAAAAATTAAGAAGGAAATAACAGAAATCGAAGGTAAACACAAATCTATAATCGTTCAACTTTAAGCATTCTAAGATACACTTGTATAAATCATATTGAACTATAAGGCAGTCAGTAAAAAAATAAGATTTATAAATACCCTAAAATTCCTTTTACTGTGATTAATATGGCAGATAAATGTATAACTTGTAAAGTATCATTAACAAACAATAAAGGTGCAGTAAAATTCATGTGCCCTAATTGTGGCAAACACGAAATAGCACGCTGTGGAAAATGCAGAGAAATAGTTGCAAAATATAAGTGTCCAGAGTGCGGATTTGAAGGACCAAACTAGATAATTGATATTCTATAAAATCATATATTAAGAGGTAAAAAATGGGTACAGCAATAGCGACATTAAAAATAATGCCTGAGAGTCCAGATATAGACTTGAAGCATATAGAAGATGAGGCATTAAAGTTAATAACAGCATTCTCAGATGAAAGACAGAAAAAAGTAGATGTACAACCAGTAGCTTTTGGATTAAAATCTGTAAGTATAACATTCTTGATGGATGAAAAATTAGGCGGAACAGATGCTTTAGAAGCACAAATCTCTGGAATCGAAGGAGTTCAATCAGTTGAACTTTCAGACATTAGAAGAATAATCGGATAAATCTTGAATTCTAAATCAGAAAATAATTTTTATAATTATTAACTTTTTTCTATCAATTTTAACAATTCATCTACAGGCATGTTTGTCTTCAAACCTAGAGGAGTAAAATGCGTTCTTGTAGCAACATAATTTTTCTTTCTTATTTCAGAAATCAATTTTTCAAAACTAGGAATTTCATCTTTGAATTTTTTACATAAGTTATGAATATCATAGAACCCTAAACCTAAAGAAGATTCTTGATAGATAGTCTCTAAAAATTTAATATTATTCTCTTCTTTATTTGCCTTAAATATTTGTTCAGCCAAATTCTTGTCCCATAATGTTCCAGTAAATAATGGGCCGGAATATATCATCAAACTTCCACATTCACATTTATAATTATTAAACTCTGAAACATCGTACCTTAAACAATGATTACAATAAAGCATATATTTATGCATCTTAAGTATTTCATCAACCGCTTTTTTTCCCTTGATACATTTGAAAAATATCCTATTATAATGATCTTTGAAGTAGGAATATATAGGGATTAACGCTTTATCATGATCTGCTCCTATAAGTTGAATTTTTCTTATTAATATTCTTAATCCCACTTCGTGCATTAAATAGTTTCTAAGCGGCTTTGCCCAATATTTTCTTAGACATGCATCGGGATAAGTTCCAGATAATGGAGCAGTATCGGTAGCAGTAACAGCAAGTATTCCATTCCTTGAAAGCCTAACTATGCTTGTTTCTAGAAAATCATTAGGGCTCCCAAAAGGGTCAATATCAATATAATCAAAGCCAACAGAGTCTAATAACAATTTGTTAGCATCTTCACTTTTTAAAATTATATCTTCACTAATTTTTATCTTGTTTAAATTCAAATTTTTTTCAAATAATTTTGTGAAATTTGTATCATAATCATTTACAGTTATATTTTTTATTATACCTTTTTTTAACTCAAGCAAAAATCTTAAACTTCTAACACCAGAACCTGCCATTATATCTGCAATTTGAATACTTTTAATGTCACCAGATCCATACACTGAATTAAGCAAAAGTACAGAGACATCACGATTAAATTTCATAAGAGGATTATAGAATACTTCAAGCTCTTTACTAATTTTTCCTGATTTATCTTGAGAAGCATAAAACTTTGCCTTGCCTTCTGAGAGTATATTCATAATTATTGTAGCGTATATTGATTTAAAAAGTTGTTTAACCATTACCTTTAAAAAACCTTATTCTATCCAACAAGTATGAGTAAATGTAGATCTCCTATAATCGCAGTCCTTGGTCATGTTGATCATGGAAAGAGTAGCATTCTAGATAGAATTAGAAATACTACAATAATTGATACTGAAGCTGGAGGAATAACACAAGCAATAGGAGCAAGTATTGTTCCATTACATGTTCTTAAAAATTTTTGTGACAAACTAAATGTTAAATTCGATTTTATTATTCCAGGTCTTCTATTTATAGATACTCCAGGACACGAAGCATTTACAAGTTTAAGAAAACGTGGAGGAAACCTTGCAGATATAGCAATCGTTGTAGTTGATATTAATGAAGGATTCAAACCACAAACCATTGAAGCATTTGAAATCTTAAGAAATTATAAGACACCATTTATTATAGTATTAAACAAGATAGATTTAATGAACGGTTTTAGAGTGAATGATGATTTTAAACAGAAAACATTACTAGATAACCTTAATGCGCAAAATTTTGAAGTATCACAAGATATAGAATCTAAACTATATCAGGTTGTAGCATTCATTAGCGAAAAATTTGGGATGGAATCAGAAAGATTTGATAGATGTGATTATACGAAACAGCTAGCAATCGTTCCATGCAGTGCAAAAACAGGTTTAGGAATACCAGAATTATTAATGGTTTTGACAGGATTAACACAAAGATATCTAGAAAATACTTTAACATGCAATCTAGAACCCAACAGTCCAGCAAAGGGAACAATACTCGAGATAAAGAATGTTGAAGGAATGGGAATATGCATGGATGCAATATTATACGATGGAATAATGCGTGTTAATGACATACTTATAATTGGCGGAATAGAAAAACCAATAATCACAAAAGTTAAAGGGTTATTTGAACCTAAAGCATTAACCGATATGCGTGATAAGAAGACAAAATTTCAATCAATAAAAGAGATAAATGCCGCTACAGGTGTAAGAGTTAGTGCGCCAGAACTAGAAGGAGTAATAGCAGGAATGCCATTAATTAGTTGTCCACAAGGAACTCCACAAAAAATTATTGATGAATTAAAATTACAGATACAAAAAGAGATAGAAGAAGTAATAATGGAAACTGACAAAGAAGGAATTGTTGTTAAAGCAGACACTATTGGAAGTTTAGAAGCGCTAATAAAATTATTAAAAGATAAAAACATAAAGATTAGAAAAGCATCAGTAGGAAATATTACAAAAAAAGATATTACAGACGCAGAAAGTAATTATGAAAAAGATCCTACAGAATCGGTAATATTAGGATTTAATATAATAGATGATTCTGGAATAAAGAATGATAAAGTAAAAATACTTACAAGCAATATAATCTATAAACTTATAGAAGACTATGATAATTGGAAAGAACAAGAAAATAAAAGGTTAGAACAAAAAGAACTAGAAGGATTAACAAGACCTTGCAAGATAGAATATCTAGAAAATTATACATTTAGAGCAAGTAATCCTGCAATAGTTGGTGTAGAAGTGATGACTGGTAAATTAATATCGGGAACAAATATTATGAAAGGAGACGGCACAGTATTAGGAGTTGTTAAGGAAATACAGAAAAATAAGGAAAGTGTCAAAACTTTAGAAAAGAAAGAACAGGCAGCCGTATCACTTCCAGGATTAACAGTAGGAAGACAAATTAATGAAGGAGAAATATACTATTCAGCAATACCAGAAGCAGATTTTAGAAAAATTAAAAATTTAACAAAGTACTTATCAAAAGAGGAAACCGCATTACTTAAAGAAATAGCTGAGATTATGAGAAAAGATAATCCTGTCTGGGGCGTATAATGCATAATATACATTTCATTAATAATATGAAAATTCTAAATTCTAGAGAGACTAAGAATATTCTAGAAAAATTAGAAGAACAATACGGATATAATGCTACAAGAACAGAATTAGAATATATAATGTTAATGAATAAAGATAACAGGATATATTTAGTATCCAGAAACATTGAAAGACTTCCTTATGACAAATTAAAAATTGATAGTATAGGAATGTACTTTGGAGAATTATATAAAGAAAGTTTAAGATTAAGTATTGAAGGTAGTCAAATGATTGGTCCCGAGTCTACAAAAAACGTTGTAGAATTAAATCATGAACAAATGATTGAATGGATTAAAGGTGTGGACTTGGAGTTTGAAGATACAGGAAGACATTTTGTTATAACAAAATATACTAATACAGATGGTCGACAAGATTTCTTAGGATGTGGCAAGTACAAAGATGGAAAATTGATGAACTTCGTATCCAAATCTAGGAGATTGATTGTTGTGAATAATTAATGACACAAATTTTTCTTTCATACAGATTCACTGGAGAAAATATTTCTGAATTAAAGAAAACACTCAATAACATCACAAACATATTGGAAAAGAACGAACATGAAGTTTTTTGCTCTATAAATCTCGAGGAAGAATTCAGAAGAAAGAAACTAACAACAGAGGAAATATATAGCTTTTGTACGAATAAATTATGTGACACAGATATATTCTTAGCGTTTATAAAATCCGAAGATCCAAGTTATGGAATGAAATTGGAATTAGAAAAAGCTATTGAATTAAAAAAGAAAATAATACTAATCATAAAAAAAGACTTAGATTTTTCTGAATTTAGAAAAAATGCTGAAAAAATCATAGAATATGACACATACAAAGACTTGTTAGACAAGATAAAAAACATATAACACAATCAAATAATGAAAATTATCTATTTATTTTCTCAACTATGTCAATAACTTCTTTTATATCTTTAATTTCATAGTTCACATATTTATGGTGTAAATCCATGTTCAAATGTTCTTTAGTCCACACTGTAATAAAACCTAATTTTTTTGCATTAACTAAGTCTATATCTGGATGATCACCAACCATTATACATTCTGACGGTTTAAGTCCTGAAATTTTTACTAAATGTTGCCAATTTTCTATAGCGGGCTTATTTAATCCTGTATCGTCAGTAGTTATTACATAATCAAAATATTTATCTAAACCAGTAGTTTTTATACGATTAATTTTAATTTCTCTCTTACCATCAGAATCAGTTATAGTAGCTAACTTTAACCCTTTAGACCTTAAACTATCTAAAGTCGATAAAGTATTGGGAAATAGTTTTGCTTTACTACTCAGAAAATCCCAATATTTCTTTTCATACATGTCAGAATTTTTTATTAATGTATTCATACTTATACCTAGATTAGTATCATTATCTAAATGTTCGATAGTTTCTTTAAACCATAAATTTCTAGAAAATCCTTCTGGTTCTAAGTCATGATGCATATGTGAATTTTTTATATCATTAAAAATTTTTAATATAGTAACTGATGAACAAGAATGTTTAATTTTACGTTTAACTTTTGATTGTAATTTTTTAATATCTTTAGCTATGATTTCAGCCATGTAAGCTTCTGTTTCACTCTCTGCAGAACCAGAATCACATAAAGTATTATCTATGTCGAAACATACTAACTTCACCTCTTTATGAAACGGCCAGAACATAGCATCACCTTATTAATATAGTGTGTTGAATATATTTTATAATCTATTAATTTTATGTTTCTTTTTTCTAATACGTATTAACAATAGTAATATAACTATTATTATAATTATTAGTATCAAAATATATATCCAACTAAATTGTGATTCTACACCTTCATTAACAGTTATGACAGAGCTTTTTTCAAAACTTAACTTATTATTATATAATATTCTACCAGTAATAATGTATTGTCCTAATTTTTTAGGTGTAAAATATGTTTGTATAGTGCTAATTTCTCCTGGTGCAACATCATAAAATTCGGTGTCTATAGTTTCAATAATCCTATTATCAGAAGTTATGACTCCTTTGAATTTTGCGCTAACCGTACGTGTACCAAGATTTTTGAACACTGCTGCTATTGGTAAAACATCACCAATTTTTGCCCATGAAGGATTATCAATTCTAATAAAGTCACCATTATCTACTATTCCACCCTTTTCATAGACATTGAACGTTACTAATTGTGTAGTTTCACAAGGATATACTGTAGCGTATCCCCAGTATTGTCCTACACGAAGATCTGCACCAAATTTGTTAGTAAATGCTTTAGAAGTTGTCGGTAAAACCTCAACATCATTAAATAACAATTGTTTTGTTGTTAATAATTTTGTCTGATCCTGATTCCAAATATCAACAGTAGCATTCGGACGAACACGTATATTTCCACTATTACTAACTGACATATAATACTCTAGAGGCATACCAACTTCAGTATCTCTAATAATTATACCTCCAGCACTGCAAGAAAGATATTCTGTACCTGTAACACTAATTCTTATTCTAACAAGAAACGCTGCCTGAAGATTAGTACCATATTGTCCTCCAGGTTTATTTATTGCCCCAGTAATTATTCTGATAAAACCTGTGTAATCACCAATAGGCGTATCTGCTGGAGGAGTAATAACTACTCTAATAGGTTGATATTTAGTATTATTAACAGTTACTGTTATGTTCGGATCATTAAGATCAGGATCTATAGTAACCCATTTCTTAATATCGCCACCTAATTCATAAGATAAAGGAACGTCAAATGGCGCATCAGTAGATACAAAAAATGTATCTTCAGCATAACCATCTTTTAAAACATTGCCAAAAATTATTTCTCCTTTAGTTACAGAAATACCTACAGCATTAACAACACCAACCAATAATAGACATAGAACAAAACTTAATGTTAATATAATATAAATATTTTTTTTAATAATATTCATTCTAAGGTGCCTCTGCACTAAATATTATAAATCCAGTACATATTCCTGCTGGAACATTTGTTGAATCAACATATAATTGCCAATAAGTAGTATTAACAACAACTGTATCGTTGATTTGTTTTGAGATTGTCAATCCAGGAATCAGTGCCGGAGAACTAGTTAGCGCAATTTTAGAAGCATAATCTACTTGAGATGTAGAGAATTTTTCGTTACCAACAGTTATATTACCATTAGTACTACAATTCATTGCCAGACCATCACCTCTAGTAAAAGCGTATCCTTCTACACTAACATTAATTCCCATATTACCAAAATTAGTTATGTTGGCTGTAAGATTATTAGAAAAATCGCCAGTTAACAAACTGCCATAATCTATACCGTCAGTGATGTTCAGTGCATAAACACCATACAAGAAAGTTGAATTATAGAGTGATCCTGTAGAATTTTTTGTATCCTTTAAAGTAACATTACAATTCCATGTACCATTATTAGCATAATATATAACATCGAAATTACAAACATACCATCCCGTATACGTTCCTGTGCTAGCATTCAGATTACATGAAGTGTTAGTATAATGTGTATTGTTATTGTCGGGACCGATGGAATTATTAGTAATATGATATAACGTTGCATTAACATTAGTTATATCACTGAATCCGTTCCAGTCTCTAACGCTAGCATTACAACTTATAGTTTTAAATGCGCCTGCATTTACAGTAATATTAAATAATGAAGAATTAGTAGCATCATATACAATCATCGACAATATTTCTGGTCTAGAATTACTAATATTTAATTTAGTCATCACAGTAACATTTTTATAATTACTGCCAACAATATTTGGAGCAATACTCGACGGCAATAATACTATAATAAACAACAAAACTATCACAAACACCATAAAAACATACCGTGAGGTATCTTTCAATATACCACCCACCAATATAACTCTACTTTAAGCTTTTATAAATTTTCTGTTGTAACGACCAAATTGTATAAATTAAAATATGGTAAAATATATTATAATAATATATCTTATCTTATGGAACCTCAGCAGTAAATATCACGTATCCTGTGCATATCCTTGTTGATATTCCTGGATCTGGATTAACTTGCCAATAAGTAGTGTTAATCATTTGAGTTAAATTTGTTTGACGAGGGATTTGTAAATTTAAATTTTGAACACTGCCAGTTAAAGAGGTTTTAGTCGTGTAATCGTCAGTAGTAATTTTAGAAAATTTTATTCGAGTAATTGTGATATTAGTATTATCACTGCAGTTCATTCCTGTATTATCACCAATAGCTAAAGCATATCCTTGTATTGTTATATTTACTGCCATGTTGCCAATGTTAGTAATATTTGCTGTAACATTTAGCGAGGAAACTTCAGATTCCACATTACCAAAATCAATACCATCTGTAACGTTCAAAGCATATAAAGACTGTATAATTGTTGAAGTATTATTAGATGCTGATAAAGAATCATTATTTGTTATAGTAGCGTTACAATACCATGTACCATTATTAGCATAATACCATGGATAAAAACCACAACTAAAAGTTTTGTTCTGCAACGTAATATTTGCAACAACGCATGAAGTGTTAGTATAATGTACCCAATTATCATCTGGATCATTAGATTTGTTTAAATAATAATAGAACATTGCCGTGGCATTAGCAATATTTCCAGTACCTTGTGGATCGCTAGCTATTATAGTACAATTCACAAATCTAGTTGACCCAGCATTAAGTATTACTTCGCCTGAAGGTAAAAGATTATCTGTTATATCCATCGATAATATAATAGGATCAAGAGCTATAGTAATATTTCTCATTTCTGATGTGCTGTTAAAATTGTTTGTATCATTACACCATATACTCCAATTGTGTTGACCATTAGTTAATAAGTACGTAAAATTTAGTGTAGTCGTTTCATTAACAGGACTGGTTGTTGTATTAACGACACCAAAGAGTCCATCAATAATTAAAGAACAAGTACTAACATTATTTAAAGTGTCAGTAACATTATAATAAAAAGTAATATTCCCAGTCGTAATATTTAACGTATTATTAGGAGGATTAATTAAAGTTATATTCGGTGGAAAATTTATAGTGATATTCCAAGTTGGCGTAACATTAGTATTATTAGCCAGATCAATTCCATAAATTTTGTACGAATACAAACCTTCGTTCAAGCTCGTCAGATTATAATACCAATTCATATCTGTTGACATATTCATAGTATAATTTGTTCCATTAAAATCAAGGATTGCAATTGATAAATACTCATTCGATGACATATTAAAATAAATATAATTTTGCCATTGAAGTATATTACTCTGATTAGGCGTGATAATTGTTAATCCGGGTGGACGAACATCTCTTCTATAATCAAAGAAATACGATTCGAATGTTGTAACTGTCGTGTCTCCTGTTATCACATTGTCTGCATAATTAGTATAATTAAGGGCTCCAGTTCCATTATACCAGAACGATCCTATATCGAATGCATTGTTTAATCTAAATCCTAAAAATTTTACGAGTTCAGTAGTGGGATTTCTAAATAAAGTTACCCATGCACCAGTTCCAGCATATGTTGAAACAGTTAATCCTGCAGCAGTACATTGCGGAGCACAGGTTCTTTGACTTAATGTTGTTCCAGCACCATCAGTATCCCAAACTAATTGTCCGGTACTTCCAGTAGGATTCCATGAAAAATCTGCAGTTCGTGCCGTTGCAACATCAACTCCTGTGTCAATGTTCGAAGTTACAGCCCATGTAGGTCCACCATTCCAGTACGCGGTTCCCAAGTCTGAAGTGCTTGCCTGAAAAACGAGTTGCAAATCATCTGTTGACGGATCTGCTTTCAAACTAAGCCATTGAACATCTGCAGCTCCATCACCTGCATCTTCATCTATAGCTGCAACAACGGTCCAAGCGCCTGCACTCCAATACTCAGAATTTATCGCTCCAGCTCCACCAGTACCGCTTACAACCATTCCTTTGCTTCCATCCGCAGCATATCTCACAGCATGAGCCTCTCTATTTGATGTTCCTGTAGCTCCTGTTGTGATAGCATTTAACGCTCCAAATGCTGAACCGCTCCATACCCATGCATTATAATCATTATTTGTATCATCGAATGCTGCAATAATTATTTCATTAGATGTTGTCAATGGATTATTATCCATCCCTATCCACATATATACAAGATCAGTAGCATGTCCTCCATCATTAATATATTGTTCCGTTAATCCGTTAAAACTTGTTGTTGAAACAGGCAACTCTTGGAATGCTAAATCTTGCGCGGCATTTGCACTCACAATTCCATACACGAGCAGTGCATCACCGCTATTGGATTCGAACGCAATGTCAAATCCTCTTTGAGAAGAAACCAAACTGACAGTTCCGATATTAGAAGTATAATCCCAATAACTCGCATTATCACAATTTTTCATGCAAATATATCCATCCATATTTCCATCATCGCTTGATGTTACAAGAACGATTTTAGAATCGACAGGTGATTGCTTTAATACAACAAATCTTACAGGGCTGCCTGCACTTGCAAGTTCAATTTCAGCACTCCAAGAACCATTCCCTGCATTCGCAGTATTATTCCAATAACGAATTTTAGGAGAACTAGTCGTACTTACTCCAGTATTTGATCTATATGCTACAAATCCATCTACAGCAATAACAGTATCAAGAATAATTAATGATAATACAAACAAGCACAACATAAATAGTACTTTTTTATAAAATAATTTCTTCAAACACCCACCCTTAGCGATCAAACTACTGAAATAACACTTACTTGAGAATACCTATTTTTATAGTTTCCTAAAATATAAGAATATTAATTAAAAAAAATAAAAAAATTTAGAAAAGTTTATGGTGCTTCTGCACTGAATATTATGAATCCTGAACAATTACCTGCTGGATTTGGTGGAATGTATAATTGCCAATATGTTGAATTAAGTATCAATGTACTATTAATTTGTTTTGGCATTGTCAATCCAGGAATCATTCCGGGAGTAGTGGTTAATGTATTCTTCGAAGCATAAACAGTGTTATTATCCAGAGCGAATTTTTCATAATTTACAGGAATATTACCAAAAATGCTGCAATTCATTGCCAGACCATCACCTCTAGTAATAGCATATCCTTCTACACTAATGTTGATTCCCATGTTACCAAAATTAGTTATGTTAGCTTGAATATCGTTTGACATTCCTTCAACAGGAACATTACCATAATCAATTCCATCAGTAATGTTTAAAGCGTACAATGGATAAATATATGTTGTATTCGTTAGTGATCCTGTAGCATTATAATTATCAGTAGTTGTAACATTACATATCCACGTACCATTGTTTGAATAATACATTGTGTCAAAGGTACATGTATAAACACCAGTATACGTTCCTGTGCTATAATTTAGAATGCATGAAGTGTTAGTATAATGCGAACTATTATCATTACTGGCATTATATGTTGATGTTGCTTCATGCCACAATGTTGCATTTACTTTAACAATATCATTAAATCCATTCCAGTCTCTAACACTAGCATTACATGTAATAGATTTTGTTGCACCCGCATTAAGAGTGAGATTGTTCAAGGAAACATTAGTTGTATCATATACTATCATTGCTAAAACTTCAGGATTAGAATTACTAATGTTAACAGAAGTATGGACTGTAATATTCTTATAATTACCACCAACAATATTTGCAGCAAAGGATACAGGCAGAATGGTTAATATAGAACCAACAAGTAGAAATGTCAATATCACTAATAGGATACTATTTGATTTAATCATTTTTTTGTTTAAATTTATTGTAGTTTATATGAAATCATAAATGGGTACACGCTCCTGTGTATCAAAATACCAAATCAATATACAAATATGTATACGGCTATATAAATGTTTCGCATTAATTCTGTTTTTGTGCTCATCCAAGCACAAAATACGCATAACATAGAACTCAAATTTAAGCACAAAATATCATTTATTAAATCACAAAAAATAACATAACATTTAAATACTAATTGAGCGTATATTTTAATCTGGTGGGTGAATGAATAATACTTTTGGTAATACGTCTAAAAATAGTTTTATTAACAAAACATCATTAGTTATAATAGTTCTTATGATATTGATATGTATTCCATCAAGTTTAGCTTTAGAAAAAGTTGTTTCAAATTCTGCAGATTGGAAAGATGTATACTCTGCAACGTTATATGCTAGTCTGATTGATAAGAAACCAGGCTTGTTTCTAACAAGTTCTAGGCATGGAACAATACTACTATATTCTATACCAAAAGAAGCTAACGGAACGTTAATAGTATCATCAAGATCACAACCCTATGTCATAAATTATAAAAGTGTAATGGATGCTCAAGGATATACTAATGTAGAAGAGATAGTTACAAACACGGCAAATTTAGACCTGGCAAAAAGATTAAACAAAGATAAAATAGTAACTAAATATATTATAGTAGATGATGCTTACGGATATAATGCATTATCAGCAGCATCATATGCTGTTATAGATAAGTATTATGTAATATTTACTAGTGAACGAAACATAGGAGCTGTAGATACATTCTTAACAGATGCAAAACCTAGTAAATTAATAATACTTGGACAGGTAGATGAAGCTGTAAAAACGAGACTCGCAAAATATAATCCAGAAACAATAAATAAGGGAGATAGATTTGATAATAATATAGAAATAGTAAAATTATATCAAAAAGTCAGAAACTCTAAGCAAATATTAATGAGCAATGGAGAATTCATAGAATCGAGCATAATGTCGGGAGATGATCCTGTATTATTTATTGGTAGAGGAACAGTACCATCTCAAGTACAAGAATATATTAAAGCATCAGATTTTCAAGTAGCAGTATTAATAGGAAACGAACTAATAAATTCTGCAACGGCTATAAGAAGACAGTTAGGATTAAGTGTATTCGTGAAATTTGCACAAGGTTCAAGAACGCCTACTGGACCAATAGCAACAGTAGAAGACTTAGATAAATTTCAGATGCCGAGATATGCAGTAGACTTAGGAATATATAGTATAATGTATAATAAAGCCACAAATTCTTTATGGGTAACATATAAGAACAAGGCAAATCTGGGAGCATATTTAAAAGGAACTATAACCATAACCGCTAATGGACAAAATAAGGTTGTTGGAGATCAAGATCCAATATTTATAGATAAGAACCAGTATAAAACAATAACTTATGATGTAGTTCTAGAAGGAGAAAATATTACAGCTAAAATATATACATTATTTGGTGAAGGTAAAAGATCACTAGAAAACGTTTTAGAAGGAGATATATCGGTTGAGAATGTAGAAATATTAGATGATTCCAGAATAAATATAACAGATGTCTCATATGATAAGGGTAAAGGTAAATTCATAATCACAATTCAAAATATAGGCACAGTAGATAGTTATGTTAGTTTAGAAATACTAGATCTATATATCAATGGAGAATATATCACAATATCATCACCGGAAGCAGTATTACTAAAAATAGGAGACAAGACAAAGATACCTGTAGAAGTAGTAATGAGTGATGCTGATATACAAAATAATCCTTTGGTAAAAGTTAAAGGATATTATGGACAAAGAGAGAACGCTCTAATAAAAACAGTGTATGGAGAATACGCATTCAAATTAGTGAGCTTTGATTATGTAACATACGGATTGATAATATTAATAATAATACTATTACTATTAATAATATTCGGCAGAAGAAAGTGTCCACATTGCGGACATAAAAATTCAAGGCTCAGAAGAAAATGCGCTAAATGTGGACAATCATTATACAGCAGGAAACATAAACACACGCATGAAGTTAAAAGTGAAACACCTGTTGTTGAAGAAAAGAAAGAATAAGAGATTTCTAATAATTTTTATTTATCTATAAATTTGCACAATAATTTTATGAAGCCACTCCTTCTAGATATCTTCGTGAATTAGCAACATAATCTACAAACTTTCGTTCAGAAACCTTATTATCTTCATCAACATGTTCTAATGAACGATATAATTTAGTATATAGTTCGTTAATGTTTTTCAAATCCTGACGTAATTTAACATAATTTCTAGAATGTACATTTTTTCTAGATTCATAAATAAGTCTATATGCGGTTAATTTTATATACAGATGGTTCAACATATTTTTGACATCGGAACGCTCTGTAGAATCCTTAAAAACCGTTTGATTATATGCTTGCATACATTGATTATATACAATTCTAGAATTTTCATAATCAAAATTATTTATTAAAGTATTAGCATCTACAAGTTTCTTGTTAAGATTAAACTTTATAGTATTTACTTGAGTTAAGGCCACAGGTTTTGTAACTGCGACAATTTTATTCTGCGACACCTTATTCGGAAGTATTATTTTATGATCTTTAACACGTTGAACATTGCGTTTCTTCTCCTTACGATCTAAAGCAACATAATAAGTAGACAATCCTATGATTAATGCTACACCAATAAGAACCAACCATTGCATCATAGATATTTTTCCGACATCACCAACATCCAATTCTATAAATCCTGTTAAAGCATTGAATGTGTTACCAGAATCAGTGTTTAGCGTTTGCGTAAATTTAAAAGTTGGTTTATATAAAACTATAGTTCTAGTATTTTTAGCGTAGGAAATATCAACATGATTATTAATCATATAATATATAGTCTGCTTATTAAATGCATCAACACTCCATTGCAATACTGGATCTTCCTTAACAATTGATGGCTTTTGTTGACTATCAATATCAAAAATAATATTAGATGCTTTTGTCTCAAAATTTTTAGGTATATTTTCAATAATTACTATATCCTTTAAATCTTGAGAACTACTGACGATTTTTTTCACAAGCGTATATTTATCATAATCATCCTTACCCATATATTGTATTTTGAAAATCATTATGTCAGTATTTATGGTAATAAAATCTTGTAATTTTTTGTTACTTATAGAATAATTTTCTAAAACAGTCTTAGAAAGATTAAGATTAACAATTTGACTAATAGCATCGTCAACGTCAGATTCTTGAGTCACTTGATCATAATTAGACTGTTCACTAACAACAATATCCTCAGCAACCATAGATTTAGCTTTAATTGCATCCATTCTCAACTTATTCAATCTCACATCTAATTCTGAAGATTTAATATCCTGATTCTTAATATCTTTAACTTGAGTAATTATAGCATTAAGAGTTACTTTAGCAGTTTTTGCTTTATCGTTAAGTTTTAATAAAGTAATAATCTTTAATTTATTAGGATCGTTTGTTTCTTCTAACAAAGATTTCTGTGTATCGATATCTACAACATATTTTTCTAATTCAGATACTAATTGATCAATCTTAGGAACTAATGCACCATCTAAACTTTTCTGTACAGTTATAGTATTATCTGCAGTATTAACAACATAATTTTTAGTAGATGTTTCAGAAACTATCTCTGATAATATACCATCGTTACCAGCTTTATCAACAGCTGCAATTCTATAATAGTATGTTATTCCATTGATGACATCACGATCAACATATTGCTGCGAATTTACACTGTCATAATAATCAACATAATCAACATTGTTATTGGTTGATCTATAAATATTATATCTACTAACTTCTTCACCATCATAATACCATTTTAAACGTATAGTTCCATCATCTTGAACTACAGACTGTAAACTACTAGAACTAATAGGTTTGATTGTATCAATCAAGAATATTTCTCCATTACTAATAGTGTTCCCAATATTTCCAAAACCATCATTAGAACTGTAGTGAAATGTACCAATCATGCCACTAGTACTTTCAGAAATTATAATATACCCTTTCCATTCAGTATTAGAACCAGTTAATGTCACATATCTTGCTGAAGCGTCAGTATTAAAATTATAATACAAACTTGGAGCAATAGGTACAGATTTACTTGTTGTTAGTCTGACCTCATAAGTTCCGGCTTTTAATGGTGGACTCTTACTTAAAGAAATACTAGCCACAGGTTTATTAGCTACTACAAAAGAAATTCCTTCAGTATTTGTTAAAGTAATATTATCATAAACATTTCTACATTTAATATAATACATGTAGGATCCATCAGATAGACCATTAATAGCTGTTGAATGTTTTACATCGTTAGTACTAGTAAAAGTTAAAGACATAGAATCATAACTCTTGTCTGAGGAATCGTATTTACATATACCCGGCATATTTGTAGTAAGATTAAATGTAACAACGTTATTATTGCCTATAGTATACGATTTTGATAGAACAGCAATGTTAGTAGTATCAACAGTAAAAGATGTCGAAGTACTTATAGTATCATAAATGTTTGAGCAATTAACAATTAAAGAATATGCCCCGTCAGAGTTAAGAGTAATATATTTGTAAAATAAATTGTTGTTATAATTAGTTAACGTTCCAGTTATAGAATTGTTTATCGAGTAAGTACATGCATCAGCATAAGTGGATAACGTAGAATTTATTAAAATATTCTTAGAATTAACTACACCATTATTAGGATTATTAAGCACTATAGTTAAAGGAATATTTAATACTTCAACTGTGTTATTCTCTGAATATAGTGTAACACCATCAGAGGCATATAGTGTAAACAAATATGAACCAGCCGATGTGTAATTGAAAAAATTACTGAAGCTGTTATTGTTAGAAACTAAAATACCATTTTCATATATTGAATAATTGATAGTTGTACTTAAATCTGTTGTTGCATCAAAATAAATATTCAACATAGTATTTTCATCAATCGAAGGAGGAATATCTACTGTTTGAATTGCTACTTGACCTAATACAAATGATAATGATACTAAAAATAGCGACATAACTAGAACTATTAGTAATACAACCTTTTCCAATACAATATCCTTAAATATTTTGTTAGTGAACATTTTAACTAAGTATGCCGTTCTTTTGACTGACTTTTTGCAACCCTCTATAGTTTAAACTATGATATTTTTTATTTCGTTTTTATCTTGTTGAGAATTGCCTGATCTTTTTCAACCGCTTCGCGAATAGCTTTCTCGAAGTACTCGTTGAGAGTCATGTCTTTTAGAACAGCAATCACCTTGGCTTTGGTGTGTGTTTCATCTTCTAACAATATGTTAACTCTCTTCATTAAAATTCCTCACTGAAATAAACCACTATCCGAAATCCTATACTAATTGACATTTATGATACTAATGATTTAAATACTTTACTGTTTTATAACATATATGTTAGAATAGTTAGTTTACTGATGTATATATGTTATTTGATTTTTATGATATTTATCATTTTCCGTGCTCAAAAGCTTAAATATTTTTCGGATTAGCAAATTAAACCACTAAACAATAGGAAAATATTTAAACAGAGATAAGGATAATAGAAACATAAGAACAGAGAAACAAAAGTACAAGAATTAAAGAAGATGAGGGAAAATATGGATAAATACTTTCAGAACAGAAAAACAAAAATTGTATGCACGATAGGACCTAGCTCTAATAATAAAGAAATGATTGAAAAATTGTATGAAAAAGGTATGAATATAGCAAGATTAAATTTTTCTCACGGTACGCATGAAGATCATCTAAAAGTAATAAATATGATTAAGGAAATAAATGAAAATCTAGAAATACCTATAGGAATAATGTTAGACACAAAAGGCCCGGAGATAAGAGTAGGAAAATTCAAAGAGCCGGTAATACTAAAAGATAATGAATTATTGACAGTCACAACCAGAGAAATTGAATGGTGCGATGAAAAAACCATACAGGTATCATATCAAAATTTACCAAAAATAGTGAGCAAAGGATCATTAATATATATCGCTGATGGAACAGTAGAATTAAGGGTCGAAGAAATAAAAGGCACAGAAGCACAATGTATAGTATCAATAGGTGGAGAAGTAGGAACTAGAAAAAATGTTAATATACCGGGTTCTATAGTAGATTTACCAGGAGTATCAGAACAAGATATTAGTGATATAGAATTTGGAATAAAAAATGGAATAGACTTCATAGCACAATCATTTGTGAAAACTCCAGAAGATGTTATAGAAGTTAAAAAAATATTAGCAAATAACGATGCAGAGCATATACATGTAATTGCTAAAATAGAATCATTCCAAGCATTAGAATTAATTGATCAAATAATAGATGTAAGTGATGGAATAATGGTTGCACGCGGAGATTTAGGTGTACAAATACCAATAGAAAATATTCCAAGTGTGCAGAAAAGCATAATCAAAAAATGTAACATAAAAGGCAAACCGGTGATTACAGCAACGCAAATGCTTGAATCAATGATAAAAAATCCTCGACCAACAAGAGCTGAAGCAACAGATGTTGCAAATGCAATACTCGATGGCAGTGATGCAATAATGTTATCCGGAGAGACAGCATCAGGAAAACATCCATTAAGAGTAATAGATATTATGGATAAAATAGCTAGAAAAACAGAACATACATTAAGATCATTAAAAGTTCTAAGGGATGATGATAGAGATTATAAGCCTACAATTACTGACACCATAAGCAAGGCAGTATGCCACACAGCAAGAGATTTAGAGGCTGCGGCAATAATAACATGCACATCAACAGGACATACTGCAAAACAGATATCTCGACATAGACCATTAACACCAATAATTGCTATAACACCTAATGAAAAAGAATTTAGAAAATTAGTATTAGTTTGGGGGGTCACACCTATACTGATATCTTACCCGGAAAATACGGATGAATTGATAGAAAAATCATTAGAAATAGTAAAAAATAAGAGATTGGTAGAATCGTTAGATTTCGTTATAATAACGGCAGGAATACCATTCAATGTTGCTGGAAACATTAATTTAATGAAGATAGAAATGATCAAATAAATAGATATAATAATATTAAATTATTTTTCATTTTTATTTCCTTGTTCTATTTGATCAAGTTTATCGTATAATTTTTGTTTCTCTTCATACTGCGCATACAATTTCTTTAATCTATCAAATAAGTGTTTTAATTCTGGATGAGTACTAATATCTTTTTTAAATTGTTCATCTAAGTCTAAAGTATTAATTTCATCACAAAAGTCTTTTTCTATATTAAAAGGGTTTTTCTTATCTTTATAATCTGTATATAATTTTATTAGATTCTTATATACTTCCTTTAAAGTATGATTACTCTCGATTATTTCTCTAAACTCTTTCTTTTTTGATAATTCATATAATTTGTTTGCAATAACATTTTCTTCATCTGCTAAAATATTATTTTCTAACTCAATCATGTTTAATATACTCTGATAATGTATATCATCCAAACGTTTAGTTTTATCTAAATGTTCTACAGCACTATATTCAAACTTCTTCATAACAGTATTCACCACTAAAGGTATAAGTATTAACAATATTATTAATAACCAAGAATACTTAATAAAATCTGTAGGACACAATAAAAAGAAATAACTGTATAGAAATGATACTATAGTTAAGAAAAATAGCGTTATTACAAATAATAAGTTCTTTCTCTTAGCAGATTTAATTTTTCTAGCACGCTGCAAAGGAGTAATTTTTTCATCTTTACGCCATTTAGTAATTATATGATTAGTATAAACATATCTTATAATAATCGCAATCAATATTATAAAGATAAATATTAATAATGCTGGATCCCTATAATCTACATGTTTCTCACAAACTTTTTTTGGAAATTCTATCTTTGGAAGATTTATAGTAATGTTACCTAATGGTTGTTGCTGTTCTGCACATTTCTTCTCACAAGGACCGTTACAATCAACACCTTCTTCACATACACCTTCGTGACAATTTATTAAATTATCAAAACAATTACCTTCATACAAACACTCTTCAACTTCTTTAGGTTTATTAGTGTATGATCCACAACTTGCTACATCAGTACAATTTCTACTATGTATGCCAAGAATGGAACAGTTGCTCCAATCTTTACAAGCCCAATTTTCTGTACATCCTCCATTAACAACTCCGCCTCCACCAGCACTACCACCGCCACCACCAGAACTTCCAGAGCCACCACCGCCACCAGCTCCTCCTGAACCACCGCCACCACCACTTCCAGAACCGCCTCCAGCGCATTGTCCACAATCTAATGGACATGATGAACAATTTTCTAATGCGTCACAAAATGTATCTTGACAAACCACTTCAGGATATCTTATTATCACACTTTTAAATTCTCCAGATGCAAATGAATTATTACCAATGATAGTTACTGGAGCTCCTTTATACTCAAAAGTTACATTATCACCATCTACTCCTCCACTACTATTATAATTATCAGTATCCTTGGCCAAACAAGATAATACTCCGTAAAAACCGGAATTTATTATTGTAAAACTTCCACAAAGTGTGTTGTTAATATACGTTGTGACTGTGCCACCACTAGCATTTAGATTATGATCATATATTTGACCATAAAACTCTGTTGGTAGAGAAGGATAAGCATATACAGTACTAACTAACATAAACATTAAAAAGAATATTCCGATGACAAAATTTTTGTTAAACATTTTATGGATTATAAATTATTAAACTTTGATCACTAGTTACATTAATCCAATACCCTACGTAAGTATCTAAGGTGTTTAATGTATTATTTGATGAACCATTAATATATACTAACCACGTGTCTGAAGTAGTATTATAACGTTGTATAATTGTAAAAGATATATTGTTTAAAGTGTTATTTATATTTCTAGTAGTAATACTCGGATATCCTATAAGATTCCATCCGGTCTTCATAGTTATGGTTGATGAAGTTTTATTAACTCCTTCATAAGTTAAGTCTGCACCTGTAGGGATATATATCCAATATCCAGACATTCTATCCATATTATTCAATTGCTGTACTATACCTGCAGGAAGATTAGGATTATAACTTTTCCATGGATCACTAGTATCATAGGGATTATACGAAAATATTTTTGTATACTGTCCATCAATAGAACTTAAAACAGCACTCCTATCAGTAAATAAACCTAAGCAATAAAATGAAACTAAATTCCATCCAGGATTTAAATGTAAGGAACAGTTAGCTGGCAAAGCTGGTATTATTGTAACTTGTGTATTGGTTATTGCACTGCCTGTTAATCCACTCATATAATTGTTTCGTTCAAAATATATGAATAGCGCTAAAACTATTAAAATTACGGATACTAATAACACTTTGTTTTGATAATATTTCATTTTATCTTTTTAATTAATTAAATTTTTAGTATTATCTTTTATCTTTGAATTTTTTTGATTCTTTAAATACGATGTACCACCTACTAGATTTAGGATCATATTCGAATATTGCGTCGTGTTTTTTTGATAAGTCTAAAGAGAATAATAGTTGTATAGGAATAGTTGTTTCATAACTCCCGCCTCTTGGATAAAGTTTACGTTTAAACTGTACGACCATCTTATTTCTTAGTTTAACGTGTTTTTAAATTTAACTATTTACTTATAAAATTACTTACTTTTTTACTTACTTTATGCTTAAATTCTATTAATAGATACAATTAAAAAAAATAAGAATAAATGAGAAATAGAACCTATAAACACTAAAAACAAAAAGTATTATATGATTAAAAATAAATAGAATTATAAGAAAAAAAAGTATATAGTTTTACAACTTATGGTGCTTCCGCACTGAATATTACAAATCCTGTACAGTTACCAGCAGGATTTGGAGGGATATATAATTGCCAGTATGTAGCATTAATCACTTGCGTATCGTTAGATTGCTTAGGCATCATCAATCCTGGAATAAGAGCTGCTGAACTTGTTAAATTATTTTTTGAAGCATAAGCTACTCCTGCACTTGTAGCAAATTTCTCATTACCGACAGTGATATTACCATTAATAGTACAATTCATTGCCAAACCATCACCACGAGTAACACCATAACCTTCTACAGTGATATTAATATTCATATTACCAAAGTTAGTAATGTTTGCTCCAATATCACTTGAAAATGTTTCTACAGCAACAGGACCGTAATCTATGCCATCAGTAATATTTAATGCATAAACAGGATACAAATAAGTAGTATTTGTTAATGATCCATTTTTACTATAAGTATCTCTAGCAGTAACATTACATGTCCATGTACCATTGTTAGCATAGTATAATAAATCAAAAGTGCAAGTATACCATCCAGTATATGTTCCTGTACTTGCATTTAATGTACAAGATGAATTAGTATAATGAGTGTTGTTGCTATTAGGACCAATTGAATTATTGGTAATGTGATATAGAGTTGCAGATACTAAAGTTATATCATTATAACCATTCCAATCTCTAACACTAGCATTACAACTAATAGATTTCAACGCGCCAGCATTTACTGTAATATTATTCAATGAAACATTAGATGTATCATAAGCCACTAATGCTAAGACTTCAGGATTAGAGTTAGTAATATTTACAGAAGTACGTACAGTTACATTTTTATAATTTGTACCAACAATATTTGCAGCAAATGAAGTAGGAACTACAAAAAATAATATAGCAACTACTATTAACAATGCTACGATTATTGGTATATTAGTCGATTTTTTCATTTTATCCTAACTCTACATAAAAGTAATATGTTGTAGGTATTGTTGCAGATTCATTTTCCGCAACTAATAACTGAAAATTATAATTATTTAGACCATCATATCCTAATGGTTTAGTTGGTTCAATTATGGAAGTATAAACCATGCTATTAGTTATATCATCTTTCAATAAAATTTCCTGGAATAATGCTGTCTCATTGACTGTTTGTGCAGTATCATTAAGATAAGTAGCTATTGCTCTGCATGTACTATTAGTAATGTTGGCTGTAGCCACGACAAAATTTTTGTGTTTTGAATTATTAAAAGTAGCATTGATACTGTCTGGGATGTTTGATGCAATTCCTAATGCTGTTTGCTCGGAATTTATCACAGTCTGATTTACACAAGATATATTATTCCAATTAACTGTTGAAGCCCTGGATACATATACTTCTCCAGTTATACTTGTTAATGCCCAATCGTAGATAGATTTGCTGTTAGCATTATCTAAACTTAAACTACCAGTAACATTACCAACGTAAGCCTTCCACTTATAATCTTGTTGAGCAAGATTTAAAGTAATAGTTGTAATTGTACCTTTAATATCTTGAGATCTATTTGTAGATATTGTTGGAGCACTGGTATTAGATAAATAATTTAATGTTGGACCACTTGGTAATGCGATAACTTGTCCAAATATACTAACTATAGACGCAACTATTAGTATAATAAACAATATTTTAATAAAATTCTCCATCCATTTTTCTTTTATGTATATCATTATTGTAGCTCCAAATAAAAGTAATAAGGTGTAGGATTTGTGTCACCTAAATGACCATTTTCTCCTACTAACATCTCGAAATCGTGAGTAGCACCGTCAAAACCTAAAGAGTCCTGTGTCAACAATGCAGTGTATATCATCATGGCATTATCATGCAAAAGTACTTCCTTAAAGCTTTGTGATATGCCTGTTGTATTACGTAATGCGGTAGCATAACATGATTGTGTTGTATTAATATTAATTGAACCAACATAAAATTGTGGGAATGTAGTGGTATTTAGGAATGTCTTATTCACAGAGTCCTGATCTGTAGATTGATTAACACCTAAGGCAGTATCTTCATCATCGACATTTGTTACATTTGCACACCTAATATTGGCCCATGTTGGAGTAGACACGGATCTAGTAGCATAAATCTCTCCAGATGGTGAAGCCTGACTCCAATCATATAATGTTTGATTGTTTGAATTTCCTAATAATACAGTACCTGAAGCATTACCAAAATAACCTTGCCAAGTCTGAGTTACAGCATTTGAAATGAAATTCACTTCAGTAACATTACCAGCTATAGCTGAAAGATTGCTTGCTGAACTTACAGGATATCTTGAACTAGAGATTACATTGATATTAGACGGACCAGTTGGCACGGCATAAGCTATTGATACTAGTGATAGTACGCTTACCAGCACTATTCCGAATATTTTTAGTAAATTCATTTTATTTGTTCACCACATTTTTTGAATCATGAATAACATATAAGTTTGATAATTTCTTCAAATCTTGATCTTTGACAAATGTTACAACAAATTTTTTCGAACCATTTTGACCATCTATAGTTAAATCTTTAATGGATTTTTTTATATCAGCATTAGCTGTAGAAATATATACATTTATAGTGTTAGAATCTTTAGTGTCCATTGCTAGAATATCGATTTTTTCTAGATGCTTTTCAATACTCCAGAAGAATCTTTCAACATATCTTTGTACTGAAGGATTATCTAAGAACCATATTCTTAATGTGCATTTTTGATAATCTTGTAATTTTAAGAATTTTTTATCAACAAATCCTGGAGTTGATACAACAAGGTAAGAATAATTTTCCGCTAGTGAGTATAGAATTCTTGGTAAACCTTTGTCTCTATTAGAGATTCTCTCACTTTTTACAAATCCGGCTAGTTCTAATAATCTTAATTGTTGAGAAATATTTGCAACAGAAGTATTCGTTTCTTTAGCTAAATCTAATGGTGACTTTTTAGCTGATTCCAAACATTTTAGGATGTCCCATTTCGATGACGTGAATAACGTCTCTTGTTCCATAAATCCACAACCCTCAAAAGTGCATAGAGACATCTACTTTGAACATTGTCTCCACCTTCGAGATTTCCAAGCAATTCTTGACAGTTAATTTGTGATTGTTAGCTTATTTATTGTATTTTTTATCGTTTTCTTACGCGAAAACGTTAACAAAAAACATTTTGCTTAAATCTTTTAATTTTCCGACGACAAATTTAATGTATTTTAGTATACATTTTTGTATCTTAATATATCTATGTACTAACTTATATTTAAACCTTTCGTTTCATTCATAAAGTAAAATAAAGAACATGAGACAGTATTTAATTAAATAAACAAAAGAATATAATATATTAGTTACTGTAATATAGCATTTACTATATTTAATTAAATATTGAAATAAGATTTTAAAGAGCCTTAAAACAAAAAACATACCTAAACATAAAAATATACATTTATCAACAAGCATCTGAAGTATATAATATTATAATGAATGATACACAAGAAAACAAATAAGAAGTAAGAAGGCAAATCGGCATAAATATACACTCTTAATGATGCATAGCGATTGGAAATAAGTAACGATCAAAAACAAGATTAGTTAAGAAAGACAACCAAGAAAACATAAAGAAAAAAAAACCAACATCATAACGTAAGGAATCATTTAAGAACATAAAAAATCAGACACAAAGCAATACAGATAACACAAAGAACAAAGACAAGAAGAACTAATAATAAATAAAGAATAAATCAAATAAAAATAAAAGAATAAAATAAAAATAATTAAAGTTTATTGTATCTCAAGATAGAAGTAATATGGCGTTGTTGAAGAATCACCGCTATGACCATTTTCTCCTACTAACATCTCGAAATCATGTGTAGCACCATCGAATCCAGTAGAATCCTGAGTTAACAATGCAGTGTATAACACAACACTCGTGTCGGATAATAATACTTCCTGGAAATTACTTGATGATTCAGCTGTTGAATTGTATAATCTTACAGCGTAACAATCTTGTGCACTTCTATTAATCAATTGAGTACCAACGTAGAAATTACTAAATACTGTAGTGTTTAAAAAAGTATAATTTACTCTGTCAGCATCTGTTGTTCCTGTAGCTAATGTCGTATCCTCAGAATTTACTTCAGTTTGATTTGCACATTTAATACTTGCCCATGTTGGAGTAGCTGCTGATCTTGTAGCATAAATCTCTCCTGATGGATTTGCAGAATTCCAATTATACAATGTTTGATTGTTAGAATTACCTAGAACTATTGTTCCAGTGATGTTACCAAAGTAACCTTGCCAAGTCTGAGTTACAGCTGTGGCATTGAAATTTATCTCAGTCACATTACCAGCAATCGCTGAAAGATTAGCTGCTGATGCTGTACCATATCTGCTACTACTCAATATATTTGTAGCTGATGGTCCTGTTGGAACTGCAGTAACTACGACTACAGACAACAATCCAATCATTAACATAATAAATATTTTATCCCACTTCATTTTAGCCTCCCACGTCTTTCACATCATAATTTAGAATATTTAAAAATGTAAAATTTATTATCGAATAAATACCTACAGAAAACGTTTCTAAAGCATCCGAATATCTTAAATTTGTATTCATAAATCCACGCAATCCTTCAATCCAAGTTTGAAAAATTTTAATCAATCCAAGTTTTTGATTAAAATCTTTAATTTTCTGACGACGAAATACAACACGTTTAGTATACGTTTTTGTATCTTGATATATTAACGGATGAACTTATATTTAAACCTTTCGTTTCATTCATAAATTACATTAACAAATATAATATTTTAATTAATCAAATACATTAATTAATTAAACATTGAATTAGATGTTTTAAGACAGATAAAATAAAGAATTAAAAAAAGAGTATTTTCTAGACATACAAATAATTCTGTTAAACGAATTATACTAATTCAACATACAAATAATATGTCGTTGGGCTAGCTTGATATTCATTTTCTGCTACAATCAATTGGAAATCATATTTTTGATTATTATATCCGGTAGTATTTTGATTAATCAGAGTAGAATATATTAGTTTAGATGTTCCATCTTTTAATAGTATTTCCTGGAATACTGCATTCTCTGTAACACTTTGTGCTGTACCATTAACATATGTTGCTACTGCCTTACACGTACTATTCTGTATTAATGTGGTTCCTACATAGAATGATTTATGCACTTTGTTCACAAATGTTTTATTGATTGTATCTGGAGCACTTAACGACATATTCAATGCTATATCTTCATTATTTATAGTAGTATTATCAGCACATGCTATTGTAGACCAATCTATCGACGTATTTCTTGTAGCATATACTTCTCCTGTTACACTTGCTACAGACCAATCGAATATTGCTTTACCCGTGGCGTCATCTAATGCTAATTTACCAGTAACATTACCAATGTATGCTTTCCATCTATAATCTTCACCAGTAACGTTCAATACAAGTGTGGTGAATGATCCACCATATGTTGTTATTTGTGCTGCTGGTGTAGGAGAACCATTAGTTGTGGAATTGAATATTATTGTTGGGCCTACAGGAATAGCGTATACATTTGAAAGTATTGTTAAACCTAATAAAGATAATAATAGTATTAAGAATATATTATTTATAGCAAACAATTTCTTAACTAAATTGTCGTTCTTCTCTATCCTATTATCTTCGTTATTAATCATAATTTACCTTAAACATCGCTCTTCTGTATACAGTCCATATTGTGCGATAATTTTTTCCTAATGATTCTGCAATTTGAGTAAATGTCATGTTTTCGTTCGTTTTTAGATGTAGAACTATTGTCTCTAAAATGCTGAATTTTCTTGATGAGAATATGTTTGATGGAATGAATATAGTATTTTTAGAGAGGATTTGTTTGATATTTTTCCGTTTAGAATTGTTGTATGTTACCCACACTGTTCTTTGATCTCTGTTTAGTATTCGTGCTATCTCTGAGAATTTTAATCCTACAACATCCTTTAAGTACAGAACTATTGATTCTAATGAACTGTTGTTTTGTATAATACTCAATGGTATAAGTATTTCTTTTTCTCTTAGCAGAGTTGTTTCATTATCCTGAACTAATATCTTATTTAAAGAAAATCGGGGTGTTATTGAATTTGCGTTAGATAAAATTAGGGTGTAATTAGCAGTATAACTAGAACTATAATCACTTACATACGTGTTATTTGTTGAGTTGATAATCTTCATTCCATTATTTCAAATTAACAGGATATTAGCAAGATATTAACAAAATAGCAATAAAACAAAGCATAAATACTTATCTTGTAAGATTTATTTATATATTTTATGCTTTTTATAACAGTAAAATACTTATTATGTAATACTTCTTTAAAATTTCGTAAAAAAATGGTACGACATAAAATAAAATCACATTAGAATAAATTAGAAAATTACAAATAGAACTAAATAGAATTAAAGACATTAAAAACAAAAGACTAAACATAGAAGAATAATTTAAGAAAGAAAAAAAACACTATTTAGAACTAGTTTATCCTAGTTCTAAATAAAAATAATACAATGTTGGCACCGTTGAGGATTCATTCTCTGCCACTAACATTTGAAAGTCATATTTATTAGCTCCATCAAAACCTAATGGTGCTGTTGGTTCGATAATAGTAGCATAAACAAAAGTATTAAGGATATCATCTTTCAATAAAACTTCCTGAAATAATGCTGTTTCATTAACTGTTTGTGCAGTATCATTAAGATAAGTAGCTGTTGATCTACAACTACTTGTTGTAATATTTACTGTTGCTACCTTAAAAGTTTTGTGTGAAGTATAATTAAACGTACTATTTATGCTATCTGGAGAGCTTCCTATCATTCCCATTGCTGTCTGCTCAGAATCTAAAACAGATTGATTAACGCAAGACACATTATTCCAGTTAACACTTGAAGCCCTTGAAACATACACTTCTCCTATTGCTCCTGTGCCTCCTAATGCCCAATCATAGATAGACTTACCGTTTGCATCATCTAATGCTAATTTACCAGTAACATTACCAACATAAGCTTTCCACTTGTAATCTTGCTGACTTGCACTTAAAGTTATTGTAGTGATTGTACCTTTAGCATCTACGCTTCTATTAACAGATACAGTTGCTGATGTAGTATTAGATATATAATTTACTATAGGACCAGCAGGCAAAGCTCTTATGAATGAGGACAATACTAATAAACCAATCATCCCGATTAAGAATAATCTAGTTCTGTGATTCATTTTGCCTCGTTGGTTGATTATAAGTTTAAGCTATACATTGATTATTTGATTTTCCAGTTGATACTGTTGCATTCACGCATTCCTTGTTAATAACTATATGGATGTAATTCTCTGCCTAAAAATAAATATAATTATAAAAAAAATTTATGTTAGCTCTAGGTAGAACCAGTATGTCGTTACAGCAACATCTGTACCATGTCCATTTTCACCAACGATCATCTCGAAATCATGTGTTCTATCATCGAAACCATCTGATTCTGCAAAAGGATTCAATGTGTGAGCGATTATACCAGTATATATTAGATCTGCTGTTCCATCTGATAATAATACTTCTTTGAAGTAAGGTGATGGTTGTGTCGTACTATTATACATTACTGCTACTGGACACGTATTATTAACTATTGATACATTTCCAACATAAAATAGAGGATGAGTTAATTGTGTTGCTCCAAATCTTGTTATTTGGTCTGGTGCACCGCCTACAACAAAAGTTCTATTTACAGCATCTACATCTACTGATGAATTTACACCCAATAATGTATCTTCTGCTTGTAGTTCTGTTTGATTTGCGCATCTAATGCTTGACCATGCTGGAATTCCTGAACTCTTAAGTGCGTATACTTGACCGTGTGGACTTGCAACGCTCCAATCGTATAGTGTATTATTAGCTGAATCTCCCAATACAACCATACCTGTTATATTACCAAAGTAACCTTGCCAAGTTCTAGTGACAGTTGAACCATTTAGAGTTAATTCTGTAACATTACCGGCTATTGCGGAATTATTTGTAGCTAAATATGCTGCTTCAGGCCATCTACTGCTTGCAATTTCAGTCATAGATTGCGGTCCTGTTGGTATAGCGCTTACCATAGATATAGTTAATAACGCTAACAATGTGTATAAAACCAATTTTTGGTTCATTCTGTTCACCTCTACGTCGGAGTTCTTGTTTTTTACTGTTGATTTTTATTTAATTATTACAAACAATTTTTGTAACACAATACTAAATTAATATACAAATAGGTATACTCATATATAAATGTTTCGCTTATGTAAACTAGGGAATTTAAAGAATTTTAAAGGCTTATTAACACATAATAAGAATAAAATAATCCTTAAATAAGTATAAAGAATAATAAAAGTCTTTTTATCTGTTTTAAAGAAAGCATATAAGTATATTTTTATATACTTTGTAACAAAACTGTTCAAAGTATTATTAATAACGAATATATTAATATCTATAATTGTTAATAAGTATTATTTTTGAAGAATTCTAATAATTCATGTTTATTTCTAATATTTTTTATGTGTTCTGCCAAAATATGATGCTCAAATACACCATTTATCCAGTTAGAAAAATCATTGCGTTGAGTATTCACATGATGATAGAAAGTATTGTCGTCAATATTTTTCAAAGCATCAACCAAATCAAACAAGGATTTTAAAACTCTTCCATCGTGCATATAGAAGTATTTTGAAGGATCAACAGCGTAAGTCATTATACTAAAAGCATTTTTATGAACATCAGTAGTATCTTGATTATTATTTACTACATCTATCGCATTTTTCATGGTGTTTGAATTCGTAGAAATATTTTGTGTATTAACACTTGGAGAAACACCGTCTGATCTCTTAAGTGTTTCTTTTAGTAGGCCTTTTAATTCTTCGGATTTTAATTTTATATCTACTTCAAATGTGTTGTTTAATTTTTTTAATATATCTAATTTTTGTTTTGTGCTAATCCATGAATGTTCTAAATTTTGTAATTCTTCAAATTTATGTCTCGTAGTAGCTGTTAATTCATTGTTTGATAAATAAAACGGCAATTCAGAATCTCTAGTACTATGATATAAGACCATTTTTTCGACTAAATCTTTGCCCAATAAGTCCTCCAATATATTTCTCTTTGAAGTATCATTAAGAGTATTCTGTACAATAAAATCTTGGAATTCTTTAAAAAATCCTCCCTCAATTTTGTTGTTTAGTAAAGATAAGAAAGAATCTGTTGAATCAACATAATTATTTGCTTGACTTGTCTGTGAAGATAATGGTTTAGTTATTATTCTATGTTCTTCTCTAGGAACAGTGTGTGATTTTATAAGATCCATATCTAACTGTGGAACGTTATCTTTGTTCGGTTCTAATGAGACAGTAGGAAAGGTAATTTTAGGAATATTGTTCATAGAAATTTTGGGAATCTTTGATTCGGAAAGTTTTACAGATTCAACAGGTTCATTGACAGTTGATTTCTTTTCCTCTTCTTTCTCGTACAAGTCTTTCGCTAATTCAGGCAATGTTGAAGGAGGATCTAAAGATGCCATAGCGGTATCTGAAGAACTACTCATTACTAATTTTTGCTTATCCGCATTTTTATCTAAATTTTTTTCTTCGTCCGTCTTTTTGAATAATTCAAACATGATAATAATAGGTAAACCTAGCTAAAATAGCAATAGTGTTAGAACAATTCCTATTCAATACTCACCTCTCCTCATTTTATATGTTTATGTTATTGTTTATTTAAAAATTTATATATATTTGTATATCTTTAATTTATTTATCGTTTTAGCTAGTATATTATTTCAATTCATAATAAAATGTTACCATATTAACGCTACCGGAATAAGATCTTAAGTTGGAAGGTATTTTCAACTCGTAATTGTATGTACCATAACTTCCAATCATTGGTGTCGATATTTTAGTAACAAATACGACATCTTCTTTATCTGTGGGATCATATTGTAAGTTTAATGACAAATCATCACTAGTATCCCATAATATGCCTGTTTCAAAACTACTATTCGTAGTGCTATTTATAAAAGGAACATCGTTTATTATTTTTGAAGTTAAATTAATTATATCAACATGCAAAGGAGAATCTGTATTATTGGTCCACACTTCATTTATAGAGCCGGAAGATCCAGTACTATTCAACGATATATCCAAATCAGAAAAATCATTATTTACAGAATTATTATTTATATTTCTAGACAATGCTTGTAGATTTGCGAACGAAAAGACACTATCTGCATCTGCTATAAATAAGTAGCCATTAGGAGTACTATTAACTTCTGAATAGAATACAGTTAAATTTCCAGAAGGAGATCCGAATACAAAATTTCGTGACACATTCCCAAAATAATATTGATATAGTCCAATATTTAAACTATTATTTGCTTTATTATTAGATTCTTCTGATTCATTTAATAAATTATTTGAATCCAACTTCACAAAAATATTATTTAACCCAGAAGTCAATAAATATGTAGTGTTTATTGTTATAACTTCTCCGACAGTCATGTTGATTATTGTAATATTCGATCCGATTTGAATTCCTGTAGTATCAGGATCTCCTCTAAAAAATTGTACAATGAATGATCTATTTGCTGGACTCAACCCTTGATTTGTGATATTTGCAAATAAGGTTATATTTCCAAATTCTAATCTCGAATCATTGCTAAACCATATATCATCTCTTGTAATAACCAAGTCTGGTCCAGTAATATTAAGAGTATAATTATAAGGAGAGAATCCTGAATTATTATATAAATCAGTACAATTTATATTCCAATTAAAGAATCCCGCACCAACATAGATGGAAGAAAAAGTGTTTGAGGCATTATTTATTGGACTAAGATTTGTAGCTTGAGGTCCAAAAATCCCGTTTATATCCATATATAATGTACAACTTGCGAGAGTCAAATCAAATGGAACATAAGTAAAATTAAAATATCCCGATCCAGAGACCGTAGCATTTAGTGGAGTTAAAAGAGTAACATTTGGGGGAGTTTGATCAGGTATTAATTCAAATGTTCCATAATCATATGCGGTAGTATAATTCGCTTTTGTTGCTGTCACAACAACAGAATAATTTCCAAATGATTGATTAGCAGTATTCCAAACCAAATTATATGTTCCGAGGGCTCCAGTAACATTTGATTCTCGAGTTATAAATTTATGAGTATCATCTATAGAATATTGTGGATCTCTTGATTGTATTGCAAACCATCCTATAACATTTGTATTTACTGCGGTTTGTTTTGTATAATTCATATTAGTAGAATTCGTCAAAAAAGAAGTCATCATTGCATTAGTATAAGTTGTTCCTGTCTGAGTAGAAGACCAAGATTCTGAATTAAAAGTTTGTGACATATCCACAGAAGTTATTGCTTGGTTTACAGAATTTGTTGTAGAGACTTGACCTGATTGAATATAATATTCATTAGGTAATTCAACAACAAACCATGTAACAACTGTAGAACCTGTAGTTCCAACACGTGAAATATTTATTGCAGTAGAATTTATTATATATCCTAAAACATAATTGGTATCTGCACCAGTATCTCCTGTAGTGGTTCTAGATATTATTAAAAAAGATCTATTAACAACTACAGGATTAATATTAACAATAACAGGATTAGCAGTTAAAGTTAAATTATTTGATTGAACATTAGTCTTAGACCATTCAACAACTTGCCATCCCGCAATTGCTGCCGTTCCCGTAATTCCTCTTGATAGAGAAATTGTTGTTGAATTAATAAATCGTCCTTCAAATATTCCTCTAGGTGCTTGACCTGCGGTTCCAGAATTAACACGTCCATTAATTATCAAAAATGAATTTGATAAATTAACAGAGTTTACAGTTACATTAATATTTGCGTCTGTAGCTATAAAAGAAGTCAATCCTCTTTGAACATTAATATCTGAACCTTCTATTAATTGCCAATAAATATTAGCAGCAGTAGTGCCAAGATATCTCTCGAATCTTATCTGAGTATCAATAAGCATATCACTGGTTATCTCGTGTTGATTTGGTCCTGTTGAACCAACTCTTGAAGTAAATAAAATGAAAGATTTACTACGATTTGCACTAGTAATGCCGACAGTAAGAGTAGCTCCTGTTGCAGAAACAGTATCTCTTTGAATATTTATTCCCTTTAATGGAACTGTTTGAGTAGCAGAGGTTGTACTTGTATTATCATAGTATATTAGATATCTTGTTTGATTATTTTGAAGTGCAGATATATTTACATTAAATCTTACAAAACAATTATTACTATCATCTCCTGAAAGAATTTCAAATGGAATAATAGATTGATTTATCGTTCCGTTATATATAACAATCTCGACAATTCTTGTTTGAGTAGTACAATTATTTATTAATGCGCTTAATCCTGTTATATTTACATCCATAGTCACATCTCTTGAATTATTATAATTTTCTGTAAATAACAGATTCTTTCTATACTTAAAGCTCGTATTCCACCAAGGAAGGGAAGTATTTCCATATATTATATCAGCTGTAAAATTAGTGTTTAATGTGTCATTAAATTGCCCGGTAGTATTTATCTCGATTATAGCATTTTCTACTATTTCATATTGTGATTCTAATGGAGACACGACTAGATTAATGACTGATGCGTCAAGTGCCCTGAATATCCATGTAGTAGAAATATTGTAATTATGGTTTGAAGAATTATCATAACAATCTACAGTCCAGGTGTAATTTCCTTGGGGTAAGGAAACTACAAAGAATTGCGTCACATTTCTAGTAATAGAATTATCTGTTTGATTTAATGTTCCATTGATATATAAACTACAATTAGCAATATCGGATTTATCATTCACAATATACTGCAAAGTTATTTCTCCTGAAGCTATTGGAGAATTAGTTATGGGAACATTTAACGTTATTAGCGGAGAACTTATATCACTCACAATAACAAAATGTGTATCAGAACTTGAAGAATAATTTTGAGAATAATTATAAAATGCAGTCACATTATATATACCCGGATTTTCAAATAATGTAATATTATAAATCGGAGCAATTCCTGAATTTATTAATGATTCACCCACATACAAATCTATTACTCCTATTAATGGAACTAATAATGTTCCTGTTAAATTAACATAATTTCCTTCATTAATACTAAAATTGGCATCTGAGCCATTAATTAATAAATTCACACTAGAATTTTCTTGCGAAACATTGTAAGTTAAAAGCTCGGTCTTATTTAAATTTCCTGCAGCATCTATTGCATACCATGTATAAACATAATTTCCTGCAGCAATATTAGTAAAATTAATACTATAATTTTTTGAACTTCCTAAGTCAGAACTGTTAATTGTATAATTTGTTAAATTTCCAGAAATACCATATAATGCATACGAATCAATATCTGATTCAAAAATAACTTGAGAAATTTCAAAATTATCCGTCCAAGTAATATTAAAGAAATATTTTTTTGATGAATTATACGGCGAATTAGAATATGGAGAAACATTAATATTTGAGTAATCAGGAGCATGTGTATCAACTAATATTAAATAATTTTGTAAAGCAAAACTACTTCTTGATGATAAATCAGTACATAAAATATTCCAAGCATAATTACCGTCATTAATTGTTTGAGTAAAATAATTATTTTGAGAATTTGTTGGAGTTAAATTTATTTGTTCTTCTATAAATGATCCTGTAAAATTAGCATATAATGCGCAAGAATAAAGATTTGCATCACTAGGAGTATAATTAAATTCTATAGTCGAGTAATTTAGATATAAGGGAGTTGTTGAATTTCCTGGAATATTTAATGTCACAACAGGATTTGTTAAATCTACAATGAAATTTCTTGTAGAACTTAGACGATAATTTCTTTCTGTAGTATTATCATAGCACGCTATACGCCAATTTTTTGTTCCGAAAGTAAATTCTGAAATAGTAAATAAATTATCTTGATGATTACTAACAGTATAATTTGTAGAATTTAATATTCCACCTATAAAAATAGAACAATTTTCTATTCCTGAGGCATCATCTACAGTATAATTAAATATTATTGTCGAGGTATTAATATATTCATTGTTTGTCGGAGTATTCAATTGTATAAGTGGAGGATTAGTATCAACGACACTTACATTGATAAAATAATTAACTGAACTTCCAATAAATCCATTTGAATCTGTACAATTTATGTTCCATACATAATTACCATTAGAAACAAATTCTGTAAAATTAAAAACTATTCCTTCAGTTACGGATTTGGTTTGTCTAACAGTGTTATTTATTATTAGAGAACAATTGTCCACACCAGTCATTACGTCTGTTGCATTTCCATAAAATAACACATTGTTAGTATTATTTTCATAAGTATTATTTTGAGGATTTAGTATTGTAACATTAGGAGGAGTAGTATCAATTTTTAATGTAAAATTATTATTTGAAAATTTATAATTTCCAACTTGATCAAAACATAAAATATTCCATAAATAATATCCGTCATTTAAGTTCATAGATAAATAATTAGGAAGAGTATTTGCAATAGTAAAATTTGTTTGGTTTGGAGAAAATGTTCCTGTAGCATTTGTATATAATGTACAATTCGAAATAGTATTTGCATCAATCGGAGTATAATTAAATAACACATTGCTCATAAGTACAAAAGAATTAGTTTCAGGAATGTTTAGAGTAATAAGTGGGCCTGAGTTATCTGTGATGTATATAAAATCGTTTGTTGAATTTTTACTATTTCCAAAAATATCGTATGCTATAACTCTCCAATAATATACAGAATTTACATCAAGTGCAAATCCTAATATGTAAGAAGTATTTGTTATTGGAGAAATTGCATAAGTATAATCTGGAGTTGCAAATGTTGAATCCTTATCTAGAATTAACGTGTAATTTGCAAATGTTTCATCAGTTGTTTGCTGCCAATTCATATTCGGAATTAGATTAGTGGAAACTGTTGCATTCGTAGGGGCTAAAAGATTGAAATCCGACGGAGGGCTTGCAGTAACATTAAAAGATAAAATCAACGTGTTATTTTGATTTGATTGTCCTAAAGTGTCATTTGCCCAAACTAAAGTAATGTTATATATCCCTAATTGAACAGTATTATTAAAATTATAATAATAATTATTTCCAGAATTACTAAGAGTATAATTTATTTTTGTACCATTAGGATATAACATCGTTAATAATGCATTGCTTATTCCAAAACTATCACTAATTGTCACATTAAGTTGCACGTAATTACTTTGATTTAAAACAGTTCTATTTATTAGAGGGTTGGTTATTGAGGGAATATTTTTGTTAATATACAACGTAAAATTGTTTGGAGCATTTATGGCAAAAGCGTTATTTGATGAATTATCATAACATCTAATATTCCAAATATATTTTCCATCATCGATATTTGTGACATTAATTGATGTTTCTATTCCAGAAGTTACATTATATATTGTTTTGTTAATTATGAAATTTCCTGTGAAATTTGTATATAAACTACAATTAGGGAGTACAACATCTCTATCATCAATTACTGTGAAATTAAATGAAATATTATTATTTTCGACAATAGAATCATTTGAAGGATACGTTAGATTGACAGTTGGAGGCGTTACATCAGGACAAATTCCATTCCATTGAGATCCATTAATTAAATATTTATTAAATATGGCATTTCCACTACTATTTGTATATGCAATTACAAATGTTCCATTGCAAAGTCCGAGTTCTGCATTAGAATTATATCCTGCAACTGCAACAATTCTATATCCGGTGTTAGGTGTGGTTGTAACAATAAATGGAGCAGTTATTTGTCCTCCGGTTTCATTGTACACTGCCGCTTTTATTGTTGTATCTCCTGCATCATACCACGTCGGAACAAAGTAGCTGGTTCCTAAAGCATCAATTTCTGCAATATCCAGACGAATATTTGCGCCAGCTGTCGCATCAGGAGTAACTGTTGCAATATTAGTAAGAACTGCGCCATTCAATTGTCGTATATTTAATATTACATCTTGAGTTGCAGCAACGGAATTATAATATAAATTCGCAATATATTCATTTCTTGATGTTGCGACGGCAACTTGTGATGTTGTACCTACATTAGCATTTAAATCAGTTAGAACAACATTAGTTCCAGTATTTGTACGTGCATTAAGTGTTACATCTGATGATGTAACATCATAGTATAAATATACCCAGTTAGTAATATTAATTGCAGCACAAGATACAAAGTTTTGTAGAGCAGTAGTTGTTGTAACTGTTGTATCAACATCAGTTATTGTACCTATAAAATTTCCAGAGTTATTCACTATTTGAAATGAACCATCAAACTGTGCAGGATTTGCATCAATATAAGAATAAATAAATCTATCGCCCAATTGACATACAGATAAATCATTAAAATCTCCAACATTAGCACTAATTGTTGTTGCACTTTGAATCATACTGCCTGTACGATTATAAAAATAGAAATTTGAAATATTTGTTGAACCATCAATTGAAGCAATTATAAAATCATTAGTATTAATTAAATCAAGCGAAACTCGACTTTGAGTATCCATTCCTGCATCAAATGTTGTATCATTAACAATTATGGATCCATTAGTATTCCATATTTCAAAATTTCCGGTTACGGTTGTTCCATTCTTTATCCATGCTAGAACCACAGTGTTATTATCAAGAGCAAGAATATCTATATCTATTGCTACATTTACATCAAATGTTTCAATAAATCCTGGATCTCCAGGGAATAAACTTACATTATATTCTTGACCAGGAATAATATCCATTAATTTACTCCATGTTCCAAAGCATGATTGTGTCGTAAAATTCCAATCTTTACATTTCCACAATTCTGTTCCTACAGCAATACTTGTAAAAGAAGCAGCAGTAAAATTCAAATCATAAAGATTTACAGCGTAAGCTTTCAACTCTTTTTTTTCTGATTTTTCCAATAATTTATTAGAAGATAATTTTTCAGTAACTTCATCAACTCCTACTTCCATATTTTCTTTATATTCCAAATTTTTGAAATTTATTTTCTTAACACTTCCAGAAACAAATTCTATATCTGCGTCAAGTGATGCATTTTGTAAACTCGCGCTTGTATCATTAATAACGAGAAAATCAGGAGTGTAAGCATTATTAGAAATTGAAGTGTTTGCAGTATAATCAATAACAGAAATCCTCGTATTTAATAATAAATTGTTTTCTAAAATATTATCTTTTACATTCGAAGCGTAATCTTTGTTATTTGAATTAGTGTTTTGAATTGTACCAACGATTTTTTCTTTCTCATAAACAAAAGTATCAGCGTTCAAACTTTCGTTTAGACTATTTTTTATCTTGAATAGAATAATTTTTTTCTTTAATCTTCCTGTTTCTGACTGAATAAGCGAATTATTAAGATCTATAACAATTGAAGAAGTGTTTTTTGAATCATACTGGTTTGAGATAAGAGAAATATTTAATCCATTAATAAAAGTAGTTTTGTTCATACTATTGCTAGTTTGATTACTGATTTGATTATTTAAATAAGTAATATTGTTTAAATTTTCATTTGTAGAGTGTATTATCTTAGAATTTTCTATTGCGAAATCATCTATTATGTCATAACAAGCAAGATATATTCCGTCAGCGTATAACGAGTATTTTCCAATAATACTAGGAGTATAATATATCTGTGGAGTTATCCCGCCATTATAAACTATTTTGTTAGTTGACAATGCATTTGAATATATTAATTCTATTTCCGAAGGAAGTTTTGATCCTAAATCAAAAGCGTATTCTTCTAAATCAATCAATATTTGAGATCCTAGTTTATGAGTTGCACACGAATCGACACTTTTATCATAGACAAGGAAACTCTTTTCATCAATTAAATTTCCATTTTCATTATATAATCTAAAAATATATTCCCCAGACTGTGTGGGAATAAATGATATAATCTCATTAACAGATCCAAGATATTTAAAATAATAATTAGTATCTTCCTTTATTGAAACTTCAAGAGTTAATGAACCAGATATAGTCAATGGAGAAGGATCTTTTGTTAATATGCTAACAACATCATTTGTTACATAATAATTTTTGTCAAAACTCATCATCGGAATACTTGTAACTGAGGGAGTGACTATTAAAAATAATAAAGTCACAAAGAATACAAATAAAGATGTATTCTTAAGTGTTTCAGCAAGTATTATATTCTTCTTCCGATACTCAGGCAAATGTATATTCATTAATTAATTTCTCCATAAAATACTACTTGATTAACAGATCCCTTATACGATCTGAGTGTTGCAGGCACTCTTAATTCATAATCTACAGTAGCATTGTATCCCTGCGTCGATTTACTTATTTTCGATATGAGAACCACATCTTGTGTTCCATTATACGCTATTCCACCATCTCCTGTATCCCATAGTAATCCTGTTTTGAAATTAGTATTATTTGTACTATTAACAATCGGAATGTTGGTAATAAATCTTCTAAAGACTGTGTAATTTATAGTTTCTATAGGCTGTCCTCCTAAAGTATATGTTCTATTCACTGAATCTGTGAGTATTGTAGAATTTATTTTTGTGTCAAATGTGTAGAAATCAGTTCCTGACGTTCCGTTCGATATGTTTCTACCTAGCGCTTGTAGTGTAAACCAGTTAATATTTGAATCTGCATCTGTAACATACAAATTGCTTCCTGTAGCATTATTCACTATCCAATCATATATTGATAAGTTATTTATTAAAGCCAGTTTGTCAATTGTAGTTCCCACAACATATTCCCATAATCCTACATGAATTGTTTTACTTGCATTATTGTTTGATTCATTTTCTTCTTGAACTGAACCGTTTGTTGTTATAGGAGTATCAACTAAGACATAGAACGATGTATCTCCTATTGGTAACATATAACTTCCTGTGATATTTGTATAATTTCCTGCAGATAAATTTAATGTAACATTAGCTACTATCGGTCCTGTCTGGTTTATAGCACGTATCTCTGCTATGAAGTTGAATGCATCAATATTTCCTATATTATATATTGTTGCTGTGATATTTATTGTTTCGTTTTCTATAGGATTATTGTTACTAAAATATATTGAACTAGTGTTTATATACAAATCTGGCATTTGGATGTAGAATCTGAATGTCTGACTAGTATTTTTATTACCTGCTTGATCCATACATGTAACATTCCAATAATGATATCCTCCATTAATTGATGAAACGCTCACATTCTGATTTTGACCATTAGTTACATTAATATTCAAGCCAACATTATTTCCATCTAATGTAACATTACACATTAAGTATGATGCCATATTGTCTGATGGTGTAAAGTTTAAGTTAGTATAACTTGCAGTAATATTTGTATCATTAGCGGGATATGTTAAATTTATTGATGGTAATATTGTATCTATATAGATTATTATAGGTGTAGAATTTTGAACGTTGCCTGCTAAATCAGTGCCTTGTAATATTACTGAGTAAGTTCCATTTTGTAATGGCTGTAAATTTACTGAAATTGTTGAACCATTTGTAACCACACCATTAGTATTACCGGAACCATTAACAAATAGTGTATAATTTATCGTTAATGCCATATTATCTGTGATATTAAATGTTATCAAAGGAGTGGCAGTATTAAACCATGAATTATTTAGTGTTTCGATATTTGGTTGTGGTCTAATTAAATCAACGTACAATGTTCTATTACTGCTTATGCTATATGTATGATATAATGTATTATCATAACATTCAATGCTCCATGTATGATTTCCAGAAATCATTTCCGTAATTGTAAAATTATTTGTCCCGTTGTTTACCAATTGTGCAGTAGTTTTTGTCTGATTAATCACGCCATTTAATATTATTGAACAATTCTCTAATCCTGTTTCATCACTGACATTGAAATAGAAAGTGTTATTTGCTGTATTACTCCATTGATTGTTAGATGGACTTACAAGAGTAATATTTGGAGCAATATAAACGTTAAAAGAATTTGTAACACTTGTGTTAATATTTAGTGCTTGATCCATACATGTAACATTCCAATAATGTGTTCCCTCAATCAAATTGTTCGCTGTATAAATATATGGCTGACTAATGTTTACAGTAGGAAAACTAACTATCAAACCATCTAATGTGATATTGCATGTAGCATTATTTGCTAAATTATCATTAACTGTAAAGTTTAATTGTACAGTTCTATTTGTAATATTTGCATTATTACCCGGGCTATTTAATGTAATTGTGGGCTTTGTTGTGTCGACATAGATATATTTTGGTGTACTGTTAGCAGTATTATTCAAGAAATCCCATGCTTCCATTATTAATACATAATATCCATCGCTTAAAGTTGATAGGTTTACAAACTTTGAAGTTCCATTGGTTATTGTGCCATTAATATTTTCTGTACCATTAACGTAAACTCTGTAAGAAATGTTTGTATAAACATTATCTGTTGCGCTAATATTTATTTGAGGAATACTATAATTGTACCATGTATAATTTACTGTGTTAATAACAGGTTGTGGTGCAGTATAATCTATAGTGATATATACTCTGGTGGAATTTTTATATCTGCCAAGTAAATCTCTAGCTTGAATTTGTATATAATGTAACCCTTGCGTTAATGTAACATTTAGTAACGTTGATACATTATCAACCACTGAACCATTCTGTCCATTAAAGGATCCATCAACAAATACTGAATAATTAATATTGCCTGTAGTGAAATCTTGTAGCGTGAAATTTATTGTAACATTAGAATTTATAGATGCAGTACCATTTAAAGGACTATTAATTATAGATCTTAATATGGAAATGTTTTTCGTGGCATTATTATTAGATTCATTAAGTTCTCCTTGAGTATTATATGGATCAACAATAACCCAAATATTATGATATCCTAATGTAATATTCCATAATACTGAATATATTCTTGAACCATTTACAGCAACAGTTCCTGTATCATTACCAATATATGTTCCCACATTTGGAAGTCCATCCCAAAACTCTACAAGAATATTGTTTGCGGGAACTCCACCTATATTCGTAACGTTCACAGTTATGTTAATAGTGCTATTTTCATCAGGATTTGTGTTATTGAAAATTATTCTATTATTATCTATGTATAAGTCAGGTTGATTTATTGTGAAATTTCTTGTTTCACTCATTAAATAATTGGCTAAATCATCAGAACAATTAACACTCCAATTATGTGGTCCATCAGTTAGATTATATGCTGTTATATTAAATGATGATCCGCTCGTTCTAGCTGTTGAATTTTTGAATAAATTATCAACATATAATGAACAATTTATTGTTGTTCCAGAATAATCTGTTGCTGTCCAGTTAAAGAATACATCATTTGTATTTAAGAAATCTCCCTCAATAGGTCTATCTAAAACAATTGTTGGAGCATATAGATCTATATAGAAAGTATAATTTATTGATGATCCTATATTTCCTGAAGGGTCAGTACAGTTAATTGACCAGGTATGATTTCCAGCAGCAATATTATTTATTGTAAAGTTTCTCTGCACACCTGAAGCTAATTGTGTCGAATTTGTCTGATTTAATAAACCGTCAAATATTATGCTACATGAACTTATATTTCCAGAATTATCTGTCGGAGTGTAATAAAACGTTATATTCCTATTTTTAGTTCGATTATTGTTAGAGGGAGAATTTAAAGTAATTGCTGGAGGTTCTTGTACAGTGAAATTTTTCAAACTGCTTGTTCCATTATTTCCTGCATCATCAGTACATGTAACATTCCAGAATAATAATCCGTCACGGAAATTTGAATAAGTATGATTCGTTACAGTTCCATTTAACGAATAAACAATTGGTGATTGCGCTGTTCCATTAACAAGTATTGTACAGCTCATGTTTGCATCATAATTATCTGTTGCAGACCAATTGAAAAATACTGAACTATTTGTAAAGACATTTCCATTAGGATAATAATTTGTTACAATCGGACCAGTCATATCAAGCGTGAAATTTCTTGTTTCACTAGCACCATTTTTTCCGACGCTATCAGTACAATTAATCGACCAATTATACCTACCTTCTCCTAATCCAGCGACAGCAAAAGTGTCTGGTGATCCTGAAGTTAAAGCTACATGCGTTGCATATATTGAATCATTAATGTATAAATCACAGAATCCTAAATCAAAATCCGCAGGACTGCTTGGAACATAAATGAAATTTACGCTTCCAGAACTAGATAGGAAATTATTTGCGGGGCTCGTAAGAGAAATGCTTACACTTGAGTCAATGGTAAAATTCCAAGTTACAGAAGTAGTAGAAAATCCTACATTGTCAGCACATGCAACGCTCCAATTATGATTAGTTACAGAAAGTCCAGTAACATATATACTTCCTACTTTCCCAGAATTATTAGAAGAAATATTTTGATTGCTTTTATTCACAACACCATCAATTGTTAAATTACATACTAATACATCATCAATATCTGTAACGTTGAATGTGAAATTAATATTTCTGCTAAATATTGTTTGATTATTTGCAGGATATGATAAATTAATTATAGGGAAAGCATTATCTAAATGGAAAATTCTTGTCGTATCGGTTCCGTTAAAATTATTTGAGTCAAAGCATATTACTGTCCAATTGTATATTCCGTAACCCATTCCAGTTAAATTGAATACATTTTGTCCATCATTTGCCTTAAATGGAATCTGTGTACTATTTACTGTTTGATTGTATTGACCATTCAATACTAACGAACAATTATCAACATTGACAGAGGATAAATTATAATACAAAGTAATATTTGTACTATTCACGCCATAATTTGTGGCCGGAGAATGCAAAGTAACAATAGGAATTGTTGCTGTTGTGAAATTTAATGTTGTGCTAGTCGCATTATTATTTATATTATCATAACAAGTCATATTCCAATAATGCAATCCATCAGTAATATTTGCAATTGTTGTAGAATTTACACCATTTGAAGTGTTGAAAAGTTTTGAGTAATTTCCAGAATCAACTGTGATATTACACAAAATCGTAGTATCAAAATTATCAGTTACATTAAAGTTAAAAGTAATTGTTCCAGATGGAAGAACAGAATTATTTGGACTTATTAGACTAACTATTGGAGGAGTATCATCTATTGTTAAATTGTATCTTGAAGAATTTGTTTGTGAACCTAAAGAGTCAAAGCAATTAATCAACCAATAATATTGTCCTTCGAATAATTCAGAAGTAAAATTGTTAGTTATAGATTCATTTATTGTAGAATTTGATTGATTAAATACTCCGTTTATGTATAATGAACAATTTGCCACATTATTTGCATAATCTACAGCAGTATAATTGAAAGTGATATTTCCACTTCTAAGAGTTGTTGCATTAGTTGGATATAACAAAGTAATCACAGGACCAAATTGATCCGCAATTAAATCAAAATAATCATATCCCCATCCTTGACGTAAATTAACATTTGGAGGATAAGCGTATCCTACAGCACTATAATTTCCATAAGTTCTTCCAAGAGTGGTAAATGTTGTATTATACTGTCCAGAAGAATTTGTAACATTTGTAGTTCTTAAAATCCAAACTTGATGATTTCCGACATTTGAATTTACACTTGATTGTACAGCATACTGTCCTGTAATATTAAAAGTATCAAATCCCCCATCTTCATTTGCATTATTTGTTGTTGCTCTAAATCTTAAATTGAATCCATTTATCTTATAAGAACTATTTAATTGAGTATTTACTGTTTGTGTTTGAGCAACACCGTTCCCGTTTAATGTTCCTACTCCTCCGCTTCCAGTCCACGTACTTGCAGAATCATTACTATAATCATAACGTAAATAATCAAGAGGAGCACCAGCATCCCATGATGCATCTATACCCCACGTAAATGATAGATTTACAAAATCATAATTTAACAAATTTAAAGAATTTGTAAGTCTAATCGTCGCATCTGTAACAGTTCCTTGAATATGAGCGTGATCTCCAGCTAAGGGATTTGCATTAGATGCGTCCCATCCAGAACTTACAGTCCAATTTGAAGTTATTGATGCAGTTGAAAAATCATCATAAAACAATTGTTCTAAAATATAATTTCCGGAAACATACACGCTTTGCGTTGAATATGATGCATTTACATTTCCGTAATACACGTGATAATTATTTTCATTAACTGCATTTGCAGTAACTGTTCCAATAAAATAAATGTAGCAAAATGTAACATCATCACCAGTTATAACATTAGAATCTACAAAACTTAAATCTGAATCAGAAACTACTCGAAGTTCATGACAATTAGTAATTGTGCCATATGGAACTGTAACATTTACAAGTATTGCTTTACTAGAGATTAAAGTATTATTTGTTTGATTCAAAACAATGGACTTTCTATAATTCCAAGAAGTATTCCACCAAGGAATATCAGTATAAGTATTATTGGTGTATATATAATCCAAAGTTATATTTGTAGCAATATTTCCTGAAGTTTCATTTTTTGTGGTAATATTTATTTGAGCAATTTCTCCTTCTTGGTATTGGGTCTTGTCAGCAACTACAGTAACACTTACAGGGAATGTAACATTTATAGTAAAATTCCGCGTTAAAGAAGTGTTAAAATTATATCCTAAATCTATACATGTAACATTCCAATAATGCAATCCATTTGTTACAGTTTGAGATCTAGTAGTTACAGAACCATTTAATGCTACAAAATTTTGATTACCGGCATTTACAATTCCATCAATAGTCAAATTACACGTAGCATTTGTGGAATAAAAATCTAAGAGTGTGAAATTAAAATATGTTGGCGTAGTAGTTAATACCTGTCCTGAAATTGGAGCACTTAAATTTATTGAAGGTTTTGATCTGTCTGAAATAATTTGCCAAGTACTAGAATAACCCGGATAACCATTAGTATCGTAACATGTTACGCTCCAATTATATCTTCCTTCATTAAGACTTGAAATTAAAAAAGTATTATTTGCTCCACTTGTAATGCTAGTATTTGTTTGATTTAGAACATCATTAATATATAACGAGCAATTTGCAACTCCATTCCCATCTTGAGCGTAATATTTTAAAGTTATATTTGTTCCATTACCTATCGTTCCATTAACAGGAGTTTGAAGCGTTACAAGAGGACCGCCTATGACTTGAAAAATTCTTGTTTCAGAAGTGTTAACGTTTCCTGCATCATCAACACATGTAACATTCCATTGTTTAAATCCATCAAGTAATGGAACTGATCTTGATATTAAAGTATTATTTGTTGATGCAATATTTGCAAGTTCTATAACACTATTAACAGTAATATTACATGTTAGATTAGAATCAATATTATCAATTACAGTATAATTTAATATTGGAATCGTTCCATTGAAAATGTATCCAGTTGAAATATTTAAATACACAGTAGGCAATATCGTATCATAAGTGAAATTTCTACTTGTTGAATTTCCACGTAATCCAAAGCTATCATAACAACTAACATTCCAATTGTGAACTCCCTGATTTAAATTTGTAAATGTAAAATTAGTCATAATGCCGCTAGTAACAGAAGTTATTGTTTGATTTAATGATCCGTCAAGATATAATGAACAATTAACAATCGTATGTGAATCTGTTGCAGTGAAATTCAAATCTAAAGGATTTTTATTAGTGTAAGATGAGGCGCTTGGACTATTAAGAGTCACAGCAGGTCCTATAGTATCAGAATCAAATCTCCAGGTTTGAGAAATATTCCTATTTCCAGCGTCATCTCTACACGTGACGTTCCAGTAGTGTGTTCCATCAGTAATACTTGTAATATTTCTACTAATATTTTCTGCATGTGCAGATACAACATTTGTCGCTCTGACAGTTCCATCAATTGTTAAATTACAAACTAAATTAGCATATAATATATCTGTCGCATTCCAAGAAAACAATGCATAGTTTACAGTGATATTAGAATTGTTTGTAGGATTATATAATATTATTGCTGGAGGAGTTGAATCTATATAAACATATACAGATTCATTTGTTCTTGCGCTTAATGTATCATTACAAAATACAGTTAAATTATAATATCCATCAGGAACTCCTGATATAGAACTAAAATTATAATAATAATCTCCAAAAGTATTTATCATTCCTATTAAACTATTTGGATTACCATTTGTAGAATTATAGAAAATCCATTCACATTTACTTATACCATCATCGTCAATTGCGGAAGCATTCACAGTAATATTTTGTGAAAGCATTGGAATAGTTTCTACTGTTAAACCCATATAGTCTGTGTTTATATCAGCTCTAGCATTTGCTCCAACACCTATTGCAAAACTTCCCTGAACAAGAACATACATTTGTCTATTTCTAACAAAATCATTAAATCCTGCATCAATAGTTACTTCACTAGTAACATCAACTGAACTTGCAAATACTGTTTTTAATAAAACATACGAATCTGAACTCCAATTATATCCATAAATATAAAATTGACTTGCAGTAAGACTTGTTGTTTGAGTGGCATAACCTTCATGAGTTACAATTATTGATTGCATATTTACTGTTGATTCAGTAACAGTAAAATTAAAACTTTGATAAGCATATCTTCCAGCAGTTCCTGTAACAGTTGTTATATGTCTTATGTCATTACTTGAAGTTATCTTTACATATTCAGCAGAAGGGAATTCTACTCCAGTAATTGGAGCAGAAGCGCCAGGCGGAGGAAGAGCAGTAGTTCCATTATCCCACGCAATACTTGTTGAACTAGGATTTGTTATTCCAGTATAATTTATATAACCAATTGAATTTGTTGGAGTTATTATTGTTATTTCTGGTTGAGGAGGAGGATTTCTAAACCAATCAAAAACTAACCATGCTACTCCAACATTTGGACCGGTTGTTTCAAATACTGTTGCACTATTACATCCTGAACCATCCCAAGTCGTGCCAGTCCATAATGAACATCCACCATCTCTTGCACCATCAGTATATGTTAAAAATACACTATTTGATGCAGGATTGGAAACAAGATATGCAGATCTAAGTGCTCCTGCACCATTTGCAACAATTTGCGTTCCAGAAGTCCAATTAGGATTTGAAAATGTACTCGTAGCTTTCGTATATGATCCGGAGGTTAGATAAGTTACACCATTATTTACCCAAACAAATAATGCTTTAGACCCATCATCTTCCCAAGTACATTTAAAATTTTGAGCGTACTCAGTTGCACCTTTATTTGAGTCACCACACTCAGCATTTGTATTTTGAGCAGGACTTGCAGCGTGAGTTGTTTTAAGTAAACTTGTTCCATTCCAAATTGTGCCGTCTAAATCATTTGCTGAATCACAAAACATTAAACCAATGTAACTATGATTAAAAGAACTTAATCCTTCTTGACCGCACGCAGAAATTTCACGAGGTTCACCACTCGTATTAAATATTCGCCCCATATAATTCCAGTTTGTTCCATTAAATCTATCAAATAAAATTGCATTTAATGTATCATTAGCATAGAAACATCCAAAATATCCTGTGCCACCTTCCCAAGCACAATCATAATGTCTATAAAATGTTCTTGACGTACCATCAGCAGGACTGTTAGCAGTTAATGTTCTCCAATTAGTAAAATTAGTCCCATTCCAAATTGCAGAATATATTGCAGGAGTATCAGTATTTACTCCTCCACCATCATTTTGGATTGCAATTCCGATATTATTTGTTCCTTTTTGAGGATACAAATTTATCCAATCTATTTCGTTATTCTCTCCACCAGTAATTGTTACAGTATTAATTCCACTAATATCTGTTCCATTCCAAATTCTATATACAAACACTGCATCATTATTGGTACTATCTTCATAAACAACAATACATTGTCCTGAAAGAGATTCACAATCAAGATCTATATTACTTTGCGAAGTCTCACTAGAACCATCTAATTGAGTATTTGTTGACCATGTCCAATTATTTGTATAAAATACATTAAAATTAATATCGGCACCAGTATCTGAACCAACAAGTATACATTGTTCGCGATTAACAAGACATCTAAATTTTAACCAGGCTATTCGATTACCAAAATCAACACCTGAATTAACTTCAGATTGTAATGTCGATCCTGTCCAATTTCTATATTTTATAAATCCGTCATCCGTTCTATCTGCATATACTACAAGTCCTTGATCTCTAGTAACAGTTGGATCTACAGCTATAAACCAATTTCTAAATTCTACAAAAATATATGTAGCAGAATTAATTACATATTCTATAAATGCTTTTCCTAATATTAATAAGTTAGGAGTTATTAATGGAGGCTGAGTAGTATAATTTAATGTAACATTTCCATTTAATCCAGTCCATGTTAAATGCGTTTCATTTCCAGCATTTGAAATTGTCGCTCCTGGTGCATCAATTACCAATAAATCACTCGGTATTACTTCTGTGAAATTATAATTAGTAATATTTTCATTTAATGGATGAATCAATATTTTTGCATATAATGGTTTTCTGAATGGATCTGTAGTTATAGGAATATTTCTTATTATATCAAAATCATAATATTCCATAACAGAGAAATCTGAAATCATTGAATAATTTACATACTGCGTCATTCCAAGATTTGTTTCATTCTTATATGCTGATACTTGCATAGTATAATTTCCTATAATATCATTGTGATTGAATATTATTTCATATATTCCTCTTTTTGATTCAGCAACATTATCAAAGAAGTATACTGTGTTTCCTGGTGTTGTTATCATAATGTTTACTGTAGCATTACTAACTAAATATCCTTGAGTATCCAGAACAACTGCACTTATTTTAGCACTCTCTCCAATTTGATATATTGATTTGTCAGTATTTATTGTTGCCAATCCTGTCTCAATAAATCCTGGATCATTAGGAGAAACCTCAAAAGAATAATCTTCTCCAGGTCTAATATTCATTACTTCAATCCATTTACCAAAACATGTTTGTTGTGCAAAATTCCAATCTTTACATTTCCACAATACTCTGCCTTTTGCTGTTTTTGTTAAAGTTCCATTTGTAAAACTTAATGCTGACAAGTCCAGAGCATAAGCATCAACAATAGATCCTTCTATACTTCCTTCTAAATTTATAGTATTTTTTTCTTCAATATTTTTTTTACTTATTGACTCTATAAGCACCGTATTACTTGTGCTGTCAACATCATTCAAAGATAGTTTCGTATTTTCTAATCCGCTAACACCATTTAAATCCATCTCGATTTTACCTATTATTTCCTTACCAGAATTCGATGATAAAAGAGACAATATTTTTTGACGTATTCCTACCGGCGCTTCACTCCTTATGTTGTATGCTTTGACATCTCCAATGAAAACTTCGTTACGAGAATTCTTCACAGTTATTCTTTTAATGGAATAATTTGCACCGTTGTTTTCTATATTACTATGAACTAAGTCATTATTTTGCGTGTAAGGTTCGATAATACTAACATTACCCATACTAACATCACTCGAGGCATCAGATGATTTAACGACAATATCCTTAGAATATATTGCACCACTGTTACAGTACAAAGACACAGTATACGTTCCGGACTCTGAAGGTATAAATTTAGATGTTATATCTCCAGAAAGTCTATAAACTTTATCAGAATTATTTTGTGCAATTATTGAAATAATAATAAATTGTGGAATATTACTCAATGCTATTTGTCCTTCGAATAGGTGTATACTTATTTCTTCTCCAACAGAGTATGTTCCGACATCATTATTTGAAGATTTTGTTGAAGGAGCAACATTTAATGAAAGTTTATCACAGTCAAATGTTTTTGATACACTTATTTCCGATAATATTTCTTGATTAGACTTATTTAATAATTTAAAAGAATATAATCCTTCTCCATTTGTATTTATAATTATAGGAAATATCATTCCGCCAAAATATTTATAATTTTGATTTCCTAAAGACATCATAAGCTCATAATTTTCACCAAGGTCTACTCCATTAAATTTTGAGTCATCTAAAGATAAAATTATATTAGTGTCTTTTAATTCTGATTGAAGCTTGACAGCATAAACGGAATGTACAGAAAAAGATAAAAGTATAACTAATAGGAACAACACACTCATCAACATCCTGTTTCCAAAATTTTTATTGTTATTCATATTTTTATCATCTAAATCTTCAAAACAATATACAGCACGATTATGTTTTGTTTTTGTATAACTCTTTTTTATTGATATTTTTTTTAATATCATCATTCTTTGTTAAATTAATAAATCCGCGAGTCAATAATTTATCAACCATACTTTCAAGTAATTGTACATATGAAGGTATATTAAACAGTAAAACATGATTTTTTTGTAAAGCATTATTGTTCAGAAATTCTACTTTGAATAATTCTTCTGTTAAGAATAAGAATTTATATTTTGTAGAAGCAGGGACAGAACTCTGAATTTCAGTCACAATTTCCTGGTCTAAACTGTCTAGTACAAAAATTATCTCCATACCGTAAAGTAAAACAAAAGATATTTTCTTTTTGTAACTTTGAGATTCGCAAATGCTTGATATTTTCTCATAAGTTATGCTAAAATCCCTATTTTTTTCAAGAAATACTTCTTTATTATTCACTTCATTTGTCGATATTAATATCTTTGTCTTATCGTTTGATAAATTTAGAAAACATTGGTATGATCTTCCGATATCAATCTTTTTTAATATTCCTTCTTTTAGAAAAAAGTTTGATTTATGATTAATTGTAGGGTAAGACTTTCTTAGCTGTTTAGAAATCTCATTTATACTAAAGGTTTTACTAAGATTATACTGAAATACTGAAATTATCGATTGTTCAAGCTTATTACCAATCATGCAATCCTACCAGCAATACTCACCAAATATTAATTATATAGTAATTAGTATAATATTATACTTTTTATTTATAAAGCTTTTCATTATATCAGCAAAAGACACACACAATACTAAAAAACATAGACGTTAAAAACGCATAATGATATAAAAGGTCTATTATATCTTTTTTAGTATAATGTTATTTCAGCCTAAAATAATATTAAATCAACAAATCTAACTACCCCTCAACAAAACATATATCTAATAATCTGTTATTATAATTTAATCTTTATAAAGCTTTCAAAAAATATTCAGAATCTGATAGAACTATAAATAAAACTTTAAAAAAGGGTGAACTTATGTTAATCTTACATTTCTATAATCGACTAATGTGTTGTTTTGTATTTGAATTATAACTTTAAATCCTTTAATTGACTTTATTAGCAAAGTAGTATTTATCTTATATGTATAAGTTAACGTAGCACAATTCAAACAAGATCTTTCCACACTATCTAATTTCAAATCATATCCCCCATACTTTACAAAATATTCATCATTAGCAATACTTGCTCTCGCAATTGTATCAACATCCGATTCTACATCAAAATTTGAGGCAGATTTACTATTAGCAATAAACAACCATAAAAATAAACCAATAATTAATATTGAAAGTGTTAACGCAACAAAAAATTTTTGTCTACGATTAAAATTACGTAAAAGGGTGTTAAATATTTTCATTAAGAACAAAATAACTACTCGTACATTTAAATATTTTGGAAATTACTGTTCAGAAAATATTTCTTTTTCAAGTTCATCTATTAAAGATTTGAATATCTCCTCAAATTCAAATATTTCCTCAACTAATATAGCAACAGGATTTGTAGTTTGGTTCGAAGGAGCAGGAGAACTTGCAGGCACAGCAGAAGCCGCGGGAACAGACTGTATGATAGGACTAGAGATAGGAGGAGCTAGATTAACAGATGCCGTTGGAACTACTGGAGCAATGGAATAATTCTTTATTGTTTCAATCTCCTGACCTAATGCTTGCAAAAAATCTTCTTTTTTCTTAATATTGTAAAGTTTATCAGCTAATTCTATATGCAACACACAAGATCTTATCCAGTTGGCGAAATCATTCTTAGTATCATTAACGTGTTCATAAAAATTATTGTCATCAGAACCCTTTATGATATCATATAATCCTTGAATATCCTCAGCTACTTTTCCATTAGAAAAACCAAAATTATTCTGAGGAGGAACTTTTGACAAAAATTTCAGTTTTGGATTATCATCAATCATAATACACCTTAATCTCTTTAATTATTTTTAATTTCTTTAATTATGTCTAATTTTTTAAAATATTATATGTTAAAAGTATATCAGGATTTTTTCAATCCACTAAACATACCTTTAACTTTATCAACAGCACCATTTAAGGAATTATTAACAGCAGACGCTTTGTCAGTTGAAGCTACAGACTCACTTTTCTTAGTACTTTCAGTACTTAAAGTTGATAATGCAGGGTCTACAGGAGTTCCAGTGCCTAGAGAGGCTCCAGGAGCATCATCAATCTTAAGACCTTTAACATCTAATTTTTTATCATAATTACCTTCAAGTTGTTTCTTTAATTCATCAAATGATGCATTCAATTCTACGAGTGTGTTTTTAGATTTTTGATCAAGTAACTTCAGTATGTTTGAGGTATGTTTTTCGAAGTCACCAAATTTATCAACCATTTTAACAAATTCTTTTTTATCGGCTTTCTCATCAACACCCACCCTTATCTTATCAAAATCTGAAGAAATTTTCTTAAAAGATCTATCTAATTCTTTTACAGCTTCATTAAATTTCTCGAAATCATAAAATTTCTTCTCAACCTCTACAAATATAGTTTCTACACGATCAGCATGTTTACCAACTAAACCTTCAGTCTTTTTAATGTCAATTAATTCTTGTTTAATTTCATTATTCATCTTAACAACTTGATCAACACCTTTATAGAAACCCATTTGTGCACGCATCTCTTTCATTTCTCTCATTATATCTTTCATTATTGTTTCATTAGCTTCAATATTAGCTCTTAACGCTTCAACTTTACTGTCTGTTTTTCTAACTTCAATCATTAATTTATCAGGTTGAACAGAATTTACCATATCAATAGCTTTTGTGGATGCTACTTCTATAGTACCAACAGCTTTGTTAGTATCCATTAAAGCGCCACGTAATTCTCCTATCTGTTCACTAATACGTGTAAATTGATCAGAATTAGCTTTTCTAACTTCATTAAGTGCTTCAAGAGAGGATTTTATCTTAGTTAACTCAGCTTCTATATTGCCACTAATAGCAGGTTTCTGTTCTCCAGAACTATCATCCTCACTATCAGCAGATTCTTCTTGCGGAGTTATTTCTTTTTCCTTTTTCTTAAACCAAAACATTCCTCACCTCTAAATAAACAAACAGTAACTAATAGTTTATATACTTTCTTATGCAATTATAATGCTTTCTTCATAGCTATTCCTTGAAGTTTCAAGTCTTTCAATATTTCTTCAGCAATATTATAATGTTTTTGAACGTCACATTCTTCAATCTCATGCTGTATCTCTTTCATTGAAGTAATAATATAATTGTAATCATCCACGCTTTTAGTTAATGCGTAATAATCTATTTTCGGAGCTATAGCCCTAGCAAGCAAATCTGCAACCAATGGATCTTTTTCTGATCTTCTCAAATCTTTAATCATATTTTTCAATTCTTGAAGCACGGATTTTAAATATTCGACCTTTATGTTAACAGTATCAACAGTTTCATGTCTTGAAAAATTTACGAACTTTTCGAGTTCTTCATCTGTAAATTGTCTAAACTTACTTATATCTATTGTTTGATTATCTTTATTTTCTGGCTCTGGTTCTTCTGGAATAGGTTGTAGTTTAGTATTTAGATTTATAGCATTTTCCACTTTTTGAATTTTTACAACTTTTTCTATAGGATTAGAGATACTTACCGAGTCAGATTTTACGACTGAAACTTTAGATTCCGCAACAGGCTCTTGAAGTTTAGACTCTTCGATATTAGGTTTTTCGATAAATAATTTTTTAGACTCTATCTTTTTTTCTATGTCTTTTTCAACAGTTGCTTCAACATTTCTATTTTCAGAGTCAGCAACATCTTTATGATTATCCACATTATAACTTAAATTATCTTTTAAAAATTGTTTTAAAGTATGTAGAAATTCTTCACGATCTTTTATCTCTCTTAATTGTACGGCTAATTTAGAAAATAATAAAACATCATTAATCCAATTAGCAAAATCATTCTTTTCTGAATTAACATGCATATTATACGCGTGCTCATCGGAATTATTAATATAATAATATAATTCGTGTAGATTCCTTAATCTAATACCGTCATAAGTGTAAAAATTCTTCTCTTTACTTATGGATGAAGAGTTATTATCTAATATTTTTAAGAATTCTAATAAAATATTTCTACATTCTTTAACATTTTTGCATTTCATCATTGATTCTGATAAATCTGGATGAACCAATACTTCTCTAACCCAATTTGCAAAATCATTCTTAGTATCATTAACATGATATGCATATAAATCTTCATCACAAATCAATAAATAATTCACTAAATCTTGTAATATTACTAATGATTGACCATCTACAGTATAGAATTTATTCTCTGGTTTTGTGATTTCTGAAAGTTTACTCATATTTTATTTTTCTCTCAATTGATGTGTTATCTTTTATAGTATTTCTATTTTTTATAGTATTTCTATTTCTTATTTTTTTCTTCAATCTGTTTTATTAAGTCTTTAACTTTTGAATCATTCTTTTTTAATTCAAGATATATATTAAAATATTTTAGTGCATCATCATAACTCTTTTTAGATTTCATTAATCCACCAAGGTAGAATAATGCTTTAGTATTTTTCGGATATAATTCTAGTATTTCCTTATACATTTTTTCTGCTTTGTCATAATCTTTTGTTTTATGATGTAATAATGCTAATGGGAATTTTATATTGATATCTTGAGGATATTTTTTTACAGATTTTTCTAATAATGCTATCTGTTCGTCACTATTCAAAGATTTAAGTTTTGGCTTTATATCGTTCCATGCTACACTTTCACCTTCTCCTGTATCAGGATTAATTTGTGGAGTTATAGGAACTGATGAAATTATAGGAGACGCTGTAACAGATGGAGTTGGTGGAACAGCTACTGGTGCAGCTCCTGATTTTGTTGGTGTAAATGGTTTATTATTTTTAGATTTATCTTCTGTTATTACTTTGACAAATTCTTCTGTAGTTTTACAAACACGTAATTTCTCTCCAAGTTCAACATCACCAAATTTATCTCTAACCCAATCTGCAATTTCGTTCTTGTCCTTTCCAACATGATGTTTTAGTGTTGGCCCAGTAATATTTGGCATTACATCAGATAATTCTTGTAAACTTGCTATTGCAACACCATTACTGAAATTTAAATTATCTTTAATATCAACAACATAATCATACTTTAAGACTTTTTTCTCTTCAGCTTTTGCAGCTTCGCCTTCTGGATGATCTTTCTTTTCCTGTGCTGCAGCCTTCTTACGTTCTTCCTCTCCCTTACGCATTTCTTCTTTTAATGCATTTAAGTCTACAGTTTTTACTTCTCTCTTCTTAGGTTTCTTTCCTAATTTGTCCCAAAGTTTAATTAATCTAGGAGTTACTTCTTGTAAATATATTTCTACCATGTTGAAATTTCCAGATTTAACCTTATCTAAGGAAAGTTTTAACTGTAATTTTAGATCGAATACATCTTGTTTTAAGTCTTCTAATTGTTCTATTTGATATCCCATATCTGCAATTATCTCATTCCATTTATTGTATTTTTCCAATTCTTCATCTGGTAATCTTTGTGTATTGTGTAATAATGGTCTGAATGCTACGAAATAAGGTCTACCCCTATTATATGTAGGATTTTCTACCATTCCAGAACCTACACTAGCTTTAACTAAGCCTTGTAATACTTCTACACCATATTTTTCTTTAATCCTTCCTAAATCTCCTTCATCTCTAGTTCTCATCTGTATTTCTGTGTTTATGTTTGCTTTAATTTGTCCAACGAAGTCTGCTAATACTTGTGAAATCATTAATATTCCAATACCCCATTTTCTGAATTCTCTGCATCCTCTTTCTATTTGTAAGAATCCTTCTCCAGATCCTCCGAATTTAGGTAATAATCTGTGTACTTCATCGTAAACTAATAATAATCTTAGTTCTGGTGCTTCACCAAAATTTGCGTGGAATACTTCTCTAATACTGTTGGCAACAAATATATCAATATCTTTAGGATCTAATTTATTACATGCTAATATTTGAATTTCTCCAGGCTTAATATATTTTTTAATATCAATTAATTCAAGCGCATTAGTTATTTGTTTAACATTACCGTTAAATGCTCTGGCCATTGATGGCTTCATTCCAAAATTAGGATATAAACTCAACATAAATTTATCATTACATTTTCTTAACATTCCAGACCATTGCGCTGTTGGATCGAACACTATGACTGCAACATTCTTTAAAAGTGCTTCTTCAACAATTACTTGTGCAGCTACAGATTTACCACCACCAGTTGCTCCTGCAACAATAGTGTGTACTTTAAATTGTTCTAAATCGAAGTATGTCTTATGTTCTGTCTCTGCAACTTTACCAACCCATGCAGATCTTGGTCCAGGTTTCGGTAGTTCTGACATTTCAAGCTTGAATGCATATCTCTTTTTGCTTTGGATATATCTTCTAATTAAGAAATATGCAAGTCCAATGGTTAGTAATGCTAATATTATTGCAGCCCATATCCATAGTTTTAATCCCCAGAATATTACTTCGTAAAATGGCAATACCACACTAAATACTGTACTTGAACCACCAGATAATCCTAAATAATTAGCCGTAACTCTTAACACATAATCGCCTGTAGGAATATTATCTGGAAGTTGTGCAGATTTTAGTAATGAAAATGATGTTTGAACATAAACATTAGCAGAATCAGCCCATACAGTTTTTCCTTTACTATCCTGAATCGTAAATTGTAAAGACACAGGATAAGATTGATCTGACAATAAATTATGTAAATCTGTCTTAAATTTTAATTTATCACTAGAGAATATGCTACGTTTATCTAAATCTAAAGTTATTAATAATGCTTGCACAGGCAATCTTTCTTTATCTAATAATTCTATTCGTATAGGTATCTTTTCTTTTAAATCTCCATCAATAACTAATGATCCATTATATACTCCAGGAATTCCATCCCCGAAAACTGTTAATGTTAATTGATCATTTGTATTTGGGAATACTGCCATTGATGGTTTATCTAATTTTATAAGTTTGGATAACATGAAATCAGTACTATTAGTACTATTATCATCTTCTATACTAAACTGTAAACTTGCAGTGTTTTTCTTATAACTATAAAATGCTATAATTTCTTGTAGGAAATTTCCTATAATTAGTTTTCTATCAATTTTTGATATAGATATAATATAGTCTATACCTTCAATTTTTTTTGGCTGTTCAACAATTGGAACTCTTGGAGCTTCACCCGGACCAACATCTTGGCCTGGACCAATACCAGGACCTTGACCAACACCAGGGCCAACACCAGGACCAGTATTAGGATTAGGGATAGTTGCAGGAATCATAACAAAATCATGAACAGTAAGGTTGCCAGATAATACAGTGATATTGCTGACATATGCTTGATATCCTGTCTTTATACCATAGATATAATAATTCCCGCCATATGCTGTAAGATTATAAAATCCATTGATATCTGTTGCTGTAGTTTTACCAGCGATATCAACTATTACTCCTGATAATCTTTCCCCAGTATTACTAGTAACATTACCAATAACATATCCAGAGTTAGGATTAGTACCTTCTCCAGCTGGACAAACATAACTTGGATCTGTAAAAAAATAATAATCAGGATTAGTATTATTACGTACAGGAAGTATCATCTGATAATTATATAATTTATTATTGAATCCTCTACTAAAATTTGCATTTATATGAGTAATAAATATAAGAGAACCATTACCATCCTTTAATATACCTAAATCAAATGAAGGATTTTTACTACTGTTATAAGTATACGTTCCAGGAACATTATATTGTGTACTATCAATGGTGTAAGATACTGTTTGTAAAAATGTTTTGCTGCCAGACATCATATTTAGTGCATCAACACCTAAATAATTATCTACATCTAAAGCAGTAGCTGGTTGTAAAGTGTTAAAATCTATAGCATCAGGAGGAGTTAATGATGCCATCAATACATGTTCAGCATTTGGTTGCAAACATTTAAACAGGAAATTCGGGTCATACATCCCACATGAGGATACGATTACATCATCTTGATTATTATATCCCAACACCATTACAGCCGCTCCATAAACTCCAGACCATAGTGTAGCACATTCATGATATTCCAGAACAACATTATATACATAACCTGCCTGTCCAGCGATATAATTTTCAAAAACGTAGCCAATAAATGTTGACAACAATATCAATCCAAATATTGAACCTAAAACTATAAAAAATATTAGAGCAATAGCTAATAAATTCTTTTTGTCCTTACGCTTCTCTATTAAATCATCAATTTTTCGATTCATATTTTATTTCACATAACATTTCAAAAAAATATTAACTATAGTACTGTTTTTATTTTTTCTAAGGCATTTTTGAATTTATCACTAATTCTAGCCTTATAAGAGTCATCTAATCTATTGTAAGTTTTTTCTAACTTATCAAATTCTAATATTGCAGCAGTTTTATTCTCCTGTCTAATATAAGATTCTATATGTTCTAGTAAATATTCAGTATATTTTAGATCTAATTTATTACATAATTCATAAGATTCAGTATATACCTTTTTTCTAACAAAACTATTTGAACTTTCATAAGATAATTTTATCTCTCTATATACGAATGCTGCTTTCTCATAATCTTCAGCCTCCAAATAATCGAGAGCATCGTTAATTAAAACTTTAACATACGTGATTTTCTTTTTTGATCCAAATCCTATACTACGTAATTTATCTATTAATTCGAAATGTAAAACCAAATAGAACATTAACAACACTAAAATTAGTACTATCATTATAGTTTGACCATCTATAGGAATATCAGAAATATTATCAACACCAAGTATTGCCAATCCTGTAGGAGATCTTAAAGCATTAATATTTTTATCAATTATTACAGTATCAACTTTTTGGAAATCTTGAGCATCAACCTTTTTATCAATATAATAATTTATAGTTTTAATATTTGGGGCAAATTCTATAACAGGATCATCTTTGAGGACCGTGTACTCTTTATTTAACATGTTCAATTGTTTCATAGATGATGCAATACTTTTAGGAACGACTTCTACAAAAGTTATAGTTTTAGAATTTTCAAACAATAATTCATCATCTGAAGTTGATGGTTTAATAGTTTTTGTGACTAAAGTTATTTCTTTAGTTTTACCATCAAGATAATGTAATACCACACTTCTTACACGTGTAGAAATTACTGCTTTAGATTGAACACTCTTAGTTGATTCCAAGAATGCTTTTTTGTTAACATTCATATTCTTTATGCTTATATACTCTTCAAGCAATATGTTTAAATCAATATCCTTGATATATTTTACAAAAGTTTTAGAATCACTGATTTGTATATTTATTGGAGTATTATATTTCATATATTCTAAGGTTTGGGTAAGGTTTTGTTGAACGTCCTGTTTTCCTTTTTCATCCAAATCTCTTCTGAAAGCTAGATCATGAATATCTTTGTCCATTCTGTTGATTCTTTCAAGCAAATCTTTTAAATCTTCACGTACAGTTAATATATCAGCAACTTCTGATTCTTCACCAGATAACTTATTCAGATTATCTAATGCAGTATTTATGGCATCAGAATTGCTGTTAGTATATTGTAAGACTAGAGCTGTATTACTATCTGATATCACAAACTTTCTCTCTTCACTAACACCTTTATTCTTTTCTGTATCAAAACATTCTACACGCCACTTGTAGCCTCCATATGATAAATTTGTAAGCTCAAATGTGTATTCAGTGTTTGCAAGTAAATTATCTCCAGAATCTTTTAGAGTATACCAACTATCGTTCATTGATGCTGTGTATAGTGAACAAGCAACATTTGTAGCATCATCAGCCTTAAACTTTAATTTAACATTATCTTGAGAGAATACGAAATCATTATCAGTTAATAAAGTAATTCTTGGAGGTACAACATCCTGGAATGACATATTCATATATACTGTTCGATCAGCACTCAATCCTACACTATTAACATATCCTCCGTAATTGTTTTTTGAAACATATATATCATATGAATTGTCTAATAGTCTAAATGTTGCTATACCATTACTATCTGTTTGTCTTATATCATTATTCACTTCTACTTTTGAATCAGTAATTCTTGAACCTGTGTCTTTATCTGTAACCACAACGGTTAGTGTATAATAATTTTTTATTACTACATCTATTGATGTATTGTATTGATTTCCCTGACTATCATTAACATTCAAGTTCACTTTGTAAGTGCCTGATGAAGTGTAATTCTTATATGCGGACGTTCCATCAAATCTTGTATTATCATGCATTGTCCATTTGTAAGAGTAAGTTCCAATTCCTCCACTTGCTACGGCATTGAATGTTATTATACTACCAACACCAACAGTAATGTTTGATGCAGTTATAGTAGCAGTAATTGTATTTGCTGTATCGTATGTTGTATTGGTGCTTAGAGTATAATTTTTGTAATTCATTACGGCTTGAATCATATACTTTCCAGTTTTATTAGTATAAGGTAATGCTTGTGTTAGCGGATAAGTATAATTTACAAATACAGGAGTAACATAACATTGCACCCATCCAGAAGCCACAGGACAAATGGTTATTGTAACATTGGAATTATTATTTGCATTAATAATATACTGTCCAATCTCACCTAAACCAAATGAGGGTTTTGTTAATTGAATGTTTAAGAATACATCTTCTACAGGTGTCACATTACTTAATACCTTAAAGTTTGAACTGTTGAGGTTTGAATTATTTAACGCATCTATACAAGATAGATTATATGTGTAATTTCCTAAAGGCAAAATATATTGAATACTAGTAATATTAGATTGTAAATTATCGGTATTATTGTTCAAAGACAACGTACAGTTTGTTTGTGATAAATCACTAATCGTGAAATTTAGTGTAACAGTGGTGTTGGAATTATTTGTATATATGCTACTATTTATTGGAGCATACAATAAAATCATAGGATTGCTTGTATCTACTAAAATATTTTTTATTGTAGGAATGAATGTTTGTGATGAAACATTATATGATGAGATATTAGTAATGTTGTATGTATCATTGCTCGTTTCATTATAATATAAAACAATATATGTGGTTGTGTTAAATGAAGTTATATTATATGTACAATTTAATGCCAAAGCATAATAATTATCTGTTAATGTAATGTTTAACGATTGCATTATATTTATTAAAGCGTTTAACGTTGTTGTTGATCCTCCATTTAGATAAGTATAATTATTTATTCCTAAACTACATTCATAATTTATTATATTACTAATATTAGTTATGGTGGTTGTATTAGTGTTTGAATCGAACTGCATATTGTTGATGTTTGAAAGATTTAACTCAGCAATATCTAATTGATATGTTATGCTATTTAATGCTGTATTGCTGTTGTTTGTTATTATTGATTGTGCATTTACTGTTTTAGTTAATCCGAATGTTAATAGTAGTGTAACTAAAATAACGAATATTCCTATTCCGATGATTGTTTTTTTATTCATTTGAATTGTTTTGATTTTGATTAGCGGGTATAGTTTGTTTGTTTCCCTTTAAGTTTTCAATAATTTTTGAAAGATCGTCAATTAATTTTTCTTTACGTTTTTGTTCTGCAAGTAATTCTATAGGAGGTTTTGCTTGTGTTAAATTTTGATCCTGACTATTTAGGAAGCTTAAACAATATCTTCGAACAACAAACCTTATCTCATCGCTTAAATCCATGAAATGATTTATTTGCTGAATATCTTTTAGTTCTTCGACTAAACTTTTAGGCAGACGTACAGAAACAATTGTGTCCTTACGAGTTTTGGAGAGAGTCTTACTCATTCTTATACCTCTCTTCTAGAACATAATTCCTACATATATCACGAATAAATTCACTTCGAGAACTATATAGTCCTTGTGCAATTAAGGAATCTATAATCTTAATTAATTCAGGGGATAAACGGATGTTAACGGTTTCTATTTTCTCACTCATTTTGCTAGTCACTTAAATTTTAGGACCGCCACCTGGAGGATTGCTTGGAAAATTCTTGGACGTGGATTTATTCCCGGCAGCGGCCACTGAGCATATTTGTTATGGATGTCGTTCTTGTAATTCTCTCATGGATTAAAACCTTGGTCCCCACCAAAGTCCATGTATGCTTAATGTTAACCTTTTATTCAATAATTGTATTTCTAATGTATTCCATATAACTGGAGCTTAGGATTTATAAAGATTACTATTTAAGATAACAATAAGAGCAAAAACAGACAGTAATCTTAATGTATGCTTTATGTAATCTTCATGTAATATTTTTAGTCTTTTGTACACACATAGAAAAATAAGCACAGATTTAACATTAAAAAGATTTATATAAAACAAAGATACAGAAAAAAATATGAAAAACAAAGTTATTCTAGTAATACGAGATGGATGGGGATACAGAAAAAACAAAAAAAATAATGCCCTTTTCGAAGTTCCAACTCCAAACACAGATAAAATAATGAATAATTATCCTAATGTACTATTAGATGCTTCTGGTGAAGCCGTAGGTGTGCCAAAAGGATACCAAGGTAATTCTGAAGTAGGACATATGACTATTGGATCTGGAAGAATAATATTTCAGTCACTAGAAAAAATCAACAAGAGCATAAAAGATAAAGTGTTCTTTAAGATACCTGAATTCTTGAAAGCGATAGAAAATTGTAAAAAAAATAAAAGCAATTTACACATTATTGGATTACTTCAAGTAGAAGGAGTTCACGCACACGAAGATCACTTATTCGCAATACTTGATTTATGTAAGAAGGAAAAATTTAACGATGTGTATATACATGTAATAACCGATGGAAGAGATGCACCAGTAACAGATAGTGAGAAACATGTTAAGAAACTTATAGATAAGATTAAAAAAGTAAGTGTTGGAAAAATTGTTACTATATCTGGAAGATATTACACCATGGATAGAGATAAAAGATGGGAAAGAACAAAACAAGCATATGATTGTATTATTGATGGTCAATGTACGGAAAAATTTAAAGATGCGATGCAACAAATAAAAACATGTCATGCAAATAAAGAGAATGATGAATTCATAATTCCTAGAAAAGCTGAATGGTACAGCGGAGTTAAAGATAATGACTCAATGATATTCTATAATTTTAGAACAGATAGACCAAGACAATTCACTCAAGCAATGGTTGAAAACAATTTTGATGGTTGGCAAAGAACTAAAAAAAATATTTTTTATGTAGCTATGACACAATATTATGATCCTATGAATTGTAACGTGGCATTCAAAGATGAAAAACTTAAAAATTTGCTTGGAGAAGTCATAGCACAGAGCGGATTAAAACAATTAAGAATATCTGAAACTGAAAAATATGCACACATAACATTCTTTTTCAACGGACAAACTGAACAACCAAATTCTAACGAAGAAAGAATTTTAATACCTTCACCAAAGGTTGCAACATATGATTTGAAACCTGAGATGAGCGTATATGAAGTTACAGATAGACTGGTTCAAGAGATTAACACAGAAAAATATGATTTAATTGTTACAAATTTAGTTAATGGAGATATGGTCGGTCATACTGGAATAAAAGAAGCTATTCGCAAAGCAGTCATTGCTGTTGATACAGCATTAGGAAAAATCATCAAAGCAGGATTAGAACACAACTATATACTATTAGTATTTGCAGATCATGGAAATGTCGAGGATAAAAGTCCAAAATGGGCAACAAGTCATACTACTAATCCTATACCATTCATAGTTGTTTCTAAAGACCAAAAATTACAAAAAATAAAGTTAAAAAAAGGTTGCGGGTTAAAAGATATAGCACCAACTGTACTAAAAATTATGGATATAAAGAGTCCAAAAGAAATGACAGGTAAAAGTATTATTAAGTAATCACATATTCTCAAATTTGTCTTCGACAGTTTCTTCTACTAATTTCTTTTTTCTTCCACGTTTTTTTCGTATCTGTTCCTCTAAAACTACTGGCGGTGCTGATTCTGGGATTACATCTATGCCTGCTTCTTCAAGTAACTGTTCATGCTCTTCGAAATGTTCCTTCTCTATTGCTTCTAATGGAACACTATCCACTGTTGGTTCAGTTTGTGTAGAATCTGGAGTGCTTGCAGAAGCCATAGTGTGTATTGTATCACGTATTTCTTCTACAGCAGCTTGATTTAGTTTAATATTTTCTTTCATTTCTTTAACAATGGCATATATCTCTGCAACATTTCTTTCCGCTTCAAGATTTACCTGATATTCATGCTCTGATCTTAATTCCGTTTTTTGAGATAACAAATTCTGACTCATTAAAATAAATGTTGATAAGAATATTGCTTCCAACGATACTATCATTGTTAGAAGTCCGTAAGGAAATGGATCAAAAATATATACTAAACCAAACGCACCATCATTGGCGAGTATCCATACACCAAACCAAATAATGTGTAAATATACAAACCATATATTTCCTGCCCATTCACTAATGATGTGTGCAATTTTCATATGAAAGCTTGCTTCTTCTTCAAACTCTTCGTTAGAATTTTTTGACATGAAAAAAACAAAATCATTGGTTACATACCATTTGTTCTCTTTTTCTTCGTGAGTATTAATACATTCTTGACATTGCGCAAAGAATTCTCCTTTCTTGAATGCCTCCAAATTCTCACATATAGAACACTCATATATTCCTGATACAGGTGCCTGTTCTCCCCAACTAAATTTGTATTTGACTAGTTTAGGAATACTCGTCACCGTCTTTTTACCCGAAGCCATTAATATTATTTAGAGCCACAAGAATAAAAATGTTGTGATTATTTATAACAAATAAAAGAGGGTCAAATTTATAAAGACAATTTTATTTCCATCATTGAACTGGGAATTAGTCTCAGGGAGATAAAATGAAAGTTTTTGTAGAAAAAGATAGTAGGTCTTTGAATTTAAAATTTGATAAAATTACAGGTAAACAGCTTCTTGAAAATTTGAAAATAAATTCATCTACAGTTTTAATTGTAAAAAACGATGAAGTAGTATTAGAGGATGAAATATTAGAGAACGACGATGATATAAAAATATTATCTGTCGTTAGCGGCGGATAAGAAATGAAATATATTCACTACGTTCAAAATTTCATTTTTTATTTCGAATACACAAATACAGAGGATAAAAAATGAAATGCACTAAATGCGATAAAAAAGCAGTATATGCTGGACAAGGACAGAATTATTGTAAATCACACTTCTTAGAATATTTTGAAAGCAAAGTTACAAAAACTATTAGCAGAAATAATCTCTTAGAAAAAGGTGATAAAGTTTGTGTTGCAACATCTGGGGGAAAAGATTCTCTTGCAGTTTTGTATATGACAAATCTTTACTGTAAAAAATATGACATAGAATGCTTTGCTTTAGCAATTGATGAGGGAATAGCAGGATATAGAGATCATACACTAGATGATTTAAGAATTTTCTGCGAGAAGTATGATGTTAAATTGCATGTTGTATCATTCAAAGATAAATTTGGAGATACACTAGATAATATAAAAGATAAAGCAATAACTGAACGTAATAAAAAACCGTGTACGGTGTGTGGAATTTTCCGTCGAACATTACTAAACCGTTCGGCGAGAGAACTTGGAGCAACAAAATTAGTAACAGGACATAATTTAGACGATGAAGCGCAAAGTTTTATGATGAATACACTTCTAGGGAACATGTCGCATAATGCATCACTCGGTCCAATAACTGGACTAAGTAATAATGATAAATTCGTTGCTAGAGTAAAACCATTATATTTTATGCTAGAGAAAGAAACAAGATTATTTGCGTTGCTAAAAGGATTTAAAGTAGAATTTACTGAATGTCCAAATATTAATATGTCGTTTAGAGCAGTAATTCGAGACGAAATAAATGCAATTGAAAACAAGATGCCTGGAGCAAAGAACGGAATTGTAAATTCTTTTTTAGAAATTCTTCCTTTATTAAAAGAACACTATAGAGAAAAAAAACAAAAGAGAACATTTAATTACTGTAAAAAATGTAATGATGCATGCTCGGGAGAAGTTTGTAATTCGTGTAAGTTAGAGGAAGAATTGTCTTTGGTGAAAAATGTCAACTAAAAAAGTCCTAGGAAAAAATACTGAAAAAATAAAAAATAAACAAGTGTTGATAGTAGGTGTTGGAGGACTTGGATGTACTGTTGCAAATTTACTTGCGAGAGTTGGAATAAAATTAATCGTCGTTGATCACGATATAGTCGATGATACAAATCTTGAAAGACAAATATTATATGATAAAAACGATTTGTTAAAATCTAAAGTTTCGTGTGTTAAAGAAAAACTATCACAATTTACAGAAATAAAAAGCATCAATGAAGAATTGGTCGAAAAGAATATTCAAAAAATAATTTCAAAAAATATCGATTTAGTTATTGACTGCACAGATAATGTCAAGACTAGATTATTAATTAATAAATACTGTAATAAAAATAAAATTAATTGGATATATTCAGGAGCGGTTAGTAACATCGGCGCAATATTTTTTGTTGACAATAAAAATAACAGTCCGTGCTATGAATGTTTGCAACAAAACAAAGACGGAGAAACATCGTGCGAAATAGGTGTATTAAATTCAATTGTTGTAATGATTGCATCAATGACTACAAATATTGCAATAAATTATTTAGTTAATGGAAAAATTGAAGATAAATTGTTACGAATAAATTTCAATGATAATACATTGATGAAAATAAATGTCAAGAAAAATGTGGATTGTAAAACATGTAGTAAAAAATAATTTTTTAAAATACTAAATATGCTAAAAGTGATAATATGACTGCTGAAATTTTTAATGAATTAATTGAATGGATTAAAGAAAATAAACCAGATAAACAAGCGTTAGCTAGACATAAGAAAGATTTGTGTAAGAAATATAAGATTAAAGATATTCCTACTGATATCGAGATATATTTACAGGCAAATTCTGATGATGCACAAATAATTAGAACTTGTCTTCAAACTAAACCTGGAAGAACTGCTTCTGGAGTTACTGTTATTGCTACGATGACCAAGCCAATTAATTGTCCTCATGGTTCTTGTACTTACTGTCCTGGCGGATTAAATAGTTTTTTTGGGGACACTCCTAAAAGTTATACTGGGAAAGAACCAAGTACAATGCGTGGAATTAGAAATGATTATGATCCTTACAGGATAATATTTAACAGACTTGAACAGTATATTGTTATCGGACAAAACCCCGATAAAGTTGATCAGATTATTATGGGAGGAACATTCACAGCATTTCCAAGACAATATCAAGAGGAATATGTTTATTTTTCATTTAAGGCATATAATGATTTTTCTACCAAATTTTTCAAAGAAGTTAATGGAGTTAAAGAATTTGATATTAATAAATTTAAAGAATTTTTTGAATTACCAGGAGATATTAATGATAAAGGTAGAACTGAGAGAATTAAAGAAAAAGTCTTGAAACTAAAAAAAGAGAATATTAAAAGTTTGGAAGAGGAACATAAAATTAATGAAACTGCTGCTATAAGATGTATAGGTTTAACAATTGAGACAAAGCCAGATTGGGCATTTGCAGATCAAGGAATATATCTACTTAATTTAGGTGCTACAAGAATTGAACTTGGCATACAGACAGTTTATGATAATATCTTAAAGGCAGTAAATAGAGGTCATGGTATTGAAGATTCTAAGAAAGCTATTGCAGATTTGAGAGATTTAGGATTTAAGTTAAATTTTCATATGATGCCAGGATTACCAGATGAAAATAATCAAAGAATAAGTTTAGAAAAAGATATTCAAAGTCTAAAAACTCTTTTTGATGATCCAGCATTTAGACCTGACATGTTAAAGATATATCCTTGCATGGTCATGCCTGGAACAGCTTTATTAAAACAGTATGAGAAAGGAATTTTTAAACCGTTAAGTACTGAAGAGGCTGCAGAAATAATAGTTGAATCATTAAGATTCATACCTGAATATTGTAGAATTATGAGAATTCAGAGAGACATCCCAACATATGCTACAAGTGCAGGTGTTGGTAGAACAAACTTGAGACAATATGTAGACACTCTAGCTAAGGAACGGCAAATAGTTGGTAGAGATATTAGTGCTAGAGAAATCAGACTTGACAAAATCACTGGAGAACCAGAATTAGTTATTAGAGAGTATGATGCTTCTGATGGTAAAGAATATTTTATTAGTATGGAATCTGATAATAGATTACTAGGATTTGTAAGATTAAGAATACCAAATCGTACGTTACATACAGTAATTACAGAAACATCAGCACTAATCAGAGAATTGCATGTTTACGGACAAGTTGTCAGCATTGGAACTTCTGAAGATACAAAAACACAGCATAAAGGAATAGGAAGAAAACTTATGCTTAAAGCTGAAGAGATAGCTAAACAAAATAATCGTAATAAGATGATAATTATTTCAGGAGTTGGCGTTCGAGAATATTATAGAAAAACAGGATATGAATTAGAAGGACCATATATGATTAAGAAGATTTAATTCTTATTTTTAGAGCGTAAATTTTTTCTTTTACGTTTTATGTTCCTATACTTAACAGCTCTACCAATATTTGTGGCACCATCTGTAACTTTTTCTGTTCCAGCAATTATTGATTGCGTGATTACTTCAGGATTTTTTTTAAAATATTTTAATTTCTTCAAACAATAGTCTACTGAAAGAGCGAAAGGAGCTAACAATGCGATTTGTGCTATAGGAGCTGCTCCTTCTATTGGCAATCCCCATGCTGTTAAATAATCTACTAAAAGATTTTTACTCATTCTATATGGTCCTAAACTTAAAGTGAATGTTACAGGTAAAAGACTTAAAAGATCTTTGCCAGATTGTGCCCATGTTTTTCCTTCTTTTCTTGATTCATACAAAAATGTTGCAGCAAATACTATTGAGTTAACAGCTGACTCGCCAATATATGAAGCCCACTTTGTATCATTATAATCATAACCATTAGTTGCGGCATGATGTGTGCTTAAAATGTTGAATGTTATACTAGCTAATGTTCCCATAACAAGTGCAGAATTAACTTTTTTGGCTTTAACAAGCATATCTAAAGTTCCATTATATGAATCTGAAACTGATTCGAGAAACGTATTTTTACAATCTTGATAAGAATAGAACATATCATTACGTAATCTGTCAACTAAGCTTGATTCTTTAGTATAATATAAAGGGCGTTTAAGTTCATATTTTGACATGATTTTAGAAGATATAAAGAAATTATAAATGTATCGATTAATTACTTAAGAGTGATTAAATATTTGTATGTTTTTCCCTTTAGTTGTGTTTATTCATAACTAAAAACACTATATGTTGTGTTATTTCTTTTTGAACATATGAATTAAAGCACAATAATCTTTATATATAAGTTCAATACCAGGACCCTACAGGTTGTATTAAACAACAAAACAAACCACAACCTGTTGTGGTCTAACACATTTTAAGATAATTGACGTGGAAAGGATTGGGTGAAAATATGAGTGATGGAGTTGCTGAAAATGTTCTAAGAATTGAAAGAAATCTTTCTGTCTCAAGAGACGCACAAGGAAATATATTAACAGTTATTGATCCTTACGATGCTGCAGTTTTTGAAGTTGGGCCAAGAGATGTTACAGTCACAAATGATAAAGGCGAAGCTATTGAAACAATTCAAAATGCTCTTTTCCCACAAAATTGGAGTTATAACTCTTCAAACACTGTAGGAACAAAATATTTCAGAAGAACAGATGTTCCCGGCCCTAGAGGAAGAGAAATAGACATGAGACAATTAGCAGGAAGAGTGGCACAAACAGCAAACAGATGGGGTGTAGAACAAGGATACTTTACTCCAGAAACAGGAAAAATTCTCGAAGATGAATTAATGATGTCAACATTATCACAAAGAGGTTCATTCAATTCTCCAGTTTGGTTTAATTTAGGATTAGACTCGTACGGAATAAAACAAGAGGGTGAAACATTTTATATTGGTCCAGATGGAAAACCAATTCAAGTAGAAAATATACACGCACATCCTCAAATATCAGCGTGCTTTATTTCATCACCCGAAGATTCTATTAAAGATATGATTAAGGTTGCAGCTAATGTGAGTTCAACAATTTACAAAAATGGTTCAGGAATCGGTGGAGACTGGAGTCAGGTAAGATCTGCTGGAGAATTTATATCGGGAGGCGGAGTTGCTTCAGGAGCCAAAAGATTTATGGATGTACAAGATGCTGTTGGAAGAGTAATAAAATCTGGTGGAAAAACAAGAAGAGCAGCAACAATGCAGAGTATAAGCGTTTGGCATCCAGATATGCCTGAATTTATTATAGATAAATATGCTGAAGAAGAGAAGGGAAGAATACTTCTTGAAGCAGGATCTCCAAATCATTGGGAAAGCCATACTTTCCAAAATTTGCGGGGACAAAATGCAAATTATTCTGTAAGAACTGATGATGCATTCTGGCAAGCATATGAAGCTGATATAGACTATCCTGTTAGACAAGTTAAAGGTAAAGAAGTTAAAATGGTAAGAGCTAGAGATTTAGCTCAATTAATGGCATTCACAGCACACGCTATGGGTGACCCAGGAATACAAAATCATACAATAATAAACAGATGGAATACATGTAAAGCCTCTGGAGATATATGGGCATCAAACCCTTGCTCTGAATATATGTTCTTGAACAATACTGCATGTAATTTAGCTTCGTTAAATTTAATGAAATACAAGAGAGAAGATGGAACTTTTGATATAACTGCATTCAAAAAAGATGTAGATGTATATATTACAGCACAAGATATTTTTGTGTCAAAAGCATCATATCCTACTGAAGAAGTAGCATTGAACAGTCACTTGTTCAGACCTTTAGGATTAGGATATGCTAACTTAGGAGCATTGTTGACTTCTGAAGGATTAGCATATGATTCTGATGATGGAAGAAATCTTGCAGCAGCAATAACTGCAAACATGAATGCGGAAGCATTCTTGCAATCTACAAGATTAGCAGAAAAAGTAGGTCCATTCCAAGAATATGAGAAAAATAAAGAGTCAGTATTGGAAGTATTACGAATGCATAGAGATGCAGCTAAAAGTATCTCAAGGAAAAATGGTCTAGAGAGTTTAGTAGGTACTGCAGTAAAAACTTATGATGAAGCAATAGAACGTGCAGAAAAATATGGTATAAGAAACTCTCAGTTAACATTATTGGCTCCAACAGGAACGATTGGATTTATGATGGATGTTGACACAACTGGTGGAGAACCAACATTTGCAGCTAAATCATATAAGGAATTATCTGGTGGCGGATACATGACCATAGTTAATGGTAGTATCAAAAAAGGATTAAAGAAATTAAAGTATTCGGCTGATCAAATAGTTGAAATTGAAGAATACATAAAGAAGAATGATACTATAGAAGGAGCACCATACTTGAAGGCAGAACACTTGTCTATATTTGATTGTGCAGTGACTGGTGGAAAAGGCGTCAGGTCTATTTCTCCAATGGGACATATAAGAATGTTGGCAGCTATTCAACCACACGTATCTGGAGCAATATCAAAAACTGTAAACTGCCCAGAAAACACCACAGTAGAAGAAATAGAAAAGATGTTCTATGATTCATGGAAACTAGGTGTGAAAGCTGTAGCCATATATAGAGATGGAAGTAAAGCCTCTCAACCTCTAAAGACAAAGAAGGGATCTTCAATTATAACATTAGGAAGAGGAGAAAGGGAATCATTACCATCAACAAGGTATGGTATAACACAGAAAGTAAAATTAGGCGGTAGACCTGTGTTTATCAGAACTGGAGAATACATTGATGGAAGATTAGGAGAAGTATTTGTGGATTCCTTAGAAAGAGGATCAGAAATTAACAGATTACTAAATGAAGCAGCAATACAATTCTCTGAAAAGTTACAGTACGGTATGCCGTTAAGAGAGGCTCTAGAAATATTTAGTAAGGCAGGAAAATCACAGATTGGTGGATTCACAGATCATCCTTTCGTAACATCTGCTAGAGGAATTGAAGGATTTTTACATGAATGGCTTAGCGCACATTATTTAGGAGATATATCTTTCATAGAAAAAAATCATCTACGTGAGCTCAGACCTTTACCAACAGAATTGAGAATATATCAAAAAGTGCCTAAACTACATTTATTCCCTACAGTAGGAGGCCACAAAGTTTATCCTGGAGCACCATCTCTTGAGGAAACAGTTGTAAAAGTATCAGGGAAAAACTTCTGGATTGATGAAGAAGATGGATTAGATACTAGACAAACATTAGAAAAAATCAAGAGAACAAGAAAATGGGGCAAAGATAGTTCTTCAGAAATTCAAATCTCTGGAAAACTTACAGGAGGCACATGTGATGAATGTGGCACAATGTTAATACAAGATGGTAAATGTACAAAGTGTCCACATTGCAAGAAAGGAGGAGGCTGCGGAGAATAAATTTTTAATTTTTTTATTATCTTTATTTTCATTATAGAACTTTTTAAGTTCTTATATGAAAATTAAGCTTTATCTTAATTTTCATTACTTTTTTATATTAGTGCGTGTATTGATTCTTTAAGGTGTATTCATGAAATGTCCATTTTGCGGTTCTAAAGAGTTAAAAGTTATAGATAAGAGAGAATCTGATGAAGATACAGAACGTAGGAGAAGAGAATGTATTTCTTGCAGCAAAAGGTTCACGACTTATGAACGTGTAGAAATGCTTGATTTGAAAATTGTTAAGAAAGATGGTAGAAGACAACCTTACGATCGTTCTAAAATACTTAAGGGTATAATCACTTCTTGTGAAAAACTCGCTATAAGTTCTGAAGAGATAAACAAGATTGTAGATGAAATAGAGGCAGAATTGTTTAGGATGGAATCTAACGAGATTAATAGCACAATAGTTGGAGATATTGTAATGAAGCACTTGAAGAAATTTAATGAAATAGCATATATTAGATTTGCTTCAGTTTATAGACAATTTAAGGATATTCATGATTTAGAAAAAGAATTAAAGAGTATGAAATGAAAGTTAAAGAGAAAAACTTAGTTTTAAGAAAAACTTTGGGAATAATCTCTATATTAGGAATAGTCACAAATACCATACTTAGATTTACTAATACGTATGGTGATGCAACATTCTGGATAGTTATTATAGTATTTGCAATCATAGCATTTCCTGTAATGAATTGGCTTAAAAAGTAGAAACTTTATAATATCAACATTCTAACTTATAGTATGATAATAACGATTAGCGGAACGCCCGGAACAGGCAAAACATACATTTCTGAAAAAATAGCTAAAAGTACTGGACTGAAATATTTTGATTTAAACAAATATGTACGTGCAAACAAATTATATGATTTATACAATAAGGCAGATAAAACTTACGAAGTAGATATTAAGAAATTAGTAAAAAAATTAGAGCCAATTGTGACTAAACAAAGTTCTAAAGATAAAATATTTGATAAAATGTTAGACACGACAATCATTAGTGAAGATTTTATCAAATTATTGGAAAAGAAAAAGCTCAAAGGGATAATAATAGACAGTCACATGAGCCATTATATTAAATCCGACTATTGTATAATTGTAAACAGCGATATAACAAATATCAGTAAAAGATTAAGAAAACGTAAATATGCTGATAAAAAAATTCAAGACAATATTGCTTCGGAAATATTCAACATATGTTTAGAAGAGGCAAAAGCTTTAAAGAGAAACATAATACTAGTAAAGAACTGAATATATAATAACAAATAAGAAAAACATGAAAAACGAAATATCATCACTGGAATTGTATTATCTGATTAATGAATTACAGATATTGAAGGATTCTAAAGTAGATAGAATATTCCATTCTAAGAATTCGTCTAGAGAATTAGTTATAGGATTTCATATTAGTGGTACAGGCAAAAAATTTCTAAGAACAATATTACCGAGCATAATATTTCTTGATGAAGGTAAAGATACAGCGGATACTCCTACAGGTTTATGTATGATGTTAAGAAAATATTTAGAAGGTTCAAGATTAAAAGGAATATCACAAATCGGATTCGAAAGAATCATAGAATTAATTCTAGAAAAAAAAGTTGAAGATAAACTGATAAAATATTATTTAATAATAGAACTATTTAGCAAGGGAAACATAATATTTTGCGACGAGAAATACAAGATATTAAACTTACTTGAAACACAACATTGGAAAGATAGAGAACTCAAAAAAGATGAAATATATATCTATCCTAAGGCACAATTTAATGTAGCTGAATTATCACTCGAAGAATTTTTCGATCGAGTAAAAAATTCCAACAAAGAATCATTAGTTAAAACATTAGCAATAGTACTTTCATTAGGAGGAACATTTGCTGAGGAAATTTGTCTAAATAGTAAGGTTGACAAAAATATCAAAGTAAAAGATTTGTCGGATAAAGATTTTGATATACTTTATAAAAATTTCAAGAAACTTTTCAACAACAAAACAAACGCTAACTTTGTAGACGAGAATATTTTCCCATTTGAATTAAAATCATTTGATAATAAAGATAAAAAGACTTATGATTCTTTTAGTGAAGCAATCAGAGAAAATTATTCTAAAATAAAAGTACTTAAGGACAATACGGTTCACAATAAAAATATAGAAAAAATTGCTTCAGTTATTGATGACCAAAACAAAATTTTATTAGAATGCCAGCAATCATACGAGGAAAATCAGGCCAAAGGGGAAATATTATATGAAAAATATCAAGAAGTAAAACAAATAGTTGACACAGTAAAAGAAGCACGTAAAAAATATTCTTGGAAAGAAATAAAACAAAAAATTGATAACAGTTCAGACATAAAAAAATTTGTTAAAGATATTGACGAGAAGAACAGTGAAATAATCATAGAGATAAAAAAATGAAAATTGCCATTGTTGTTGGAACAAGACCTGAGATAATAAAGATGTCTCCAATAATCAGAGAGTGTCAGAAGCGAAAAATAGATTTCTTTATACTTCATAGCGGACAGCATTATGATCATAATATGGATGAGATATTCTTTGAAGAACTAGAATTACCCGCACCAAAGTATAATTTACATGTTGGTTCTAAACCTTTCGGGCAGCAGGTCGGTATGATGATGAAAGGCATGAAAAAAAATTTTATTAGGGAAAGACCCGGCGTAGTTTTAGTTCAAGGTGATACTTTGACTGTTTTGATGGGTACACTAGCTGCTAAAAAGGTAGGAATACTTGTAGCTCATCACGAAGCAGGTCTTCGAAGTCATGATTTAACAATGCCTGAAGAGGTCAATAGAATACTTACAGATCATTTATCTGAATTCTTATTTTTTCCGACAAAGGATGCGATTAAGAATGTTAATACTGAAGGCGTTAATGCTAACTACACTTCTATGACCGGGAACACTATTGTTGATGCAGTATATCAAAATAGTAAGATTGCTGATAGGAAATGTAATATTCTTAAAAAATTAAATTTAAAATCAAAGAAATACGTTTTGATAACTGTTCACAGGGCAGAAAACACGAACGATAAAAAAAGATTACAAAATATTCTCAGAGGATTAGAAATGGTCGGAGAAAAATTTCCTGAGTACAAACTATTATTTCCTATGCATCCAAGGACATCTAATAAAATTCTAGAATATAATTTAAAATTGCCTTCTAATATTAGAATGATTAAACCCTTAGGCTTTCTTGAATTCTTACAACTCGAAAAAAATGCTGTCCTATGCATAACTGATTCTGGCGGATTACAAGAAGAATGCAGCATAATGCATGTACCAACAGTAACTGTTAGGGATAACACCGAGAGACCGGAAACTATCAAGTTTGGAATGAATTTACTTGCGGGTGCTTCACCAGAAAAGATACTTGAATGTTCTACAAAAATGTTGACTAAGAAGATAATATGGAGACCGTTATTTGGTGATGGTAAAGCATCTGAGAGGATAGTAGATATTATAAAGAAGCAAGTAAAAAATATTCATAAGAAGAGATAAAAAAATGAAAATTCCATTAAATAATACATTGGTTAAAAGATATAATGCCCTTGGTTGTAGTTGTAAAATAATCACACTTAAACCATCACTTCGCGTTAATACTTTGAAGATTGAAGAAAAAGAGATAGTTTCTCGACTTAAAAATTTAAATGTTAAACTCGAAAAAATATCTTATACAGATTTCGGATATTATTATGAATCAAAATTCTCACTCGGAGCAACTTCAGAGTATCTACAAGGCTTTTATTATCTTCAGGAAGCAGCATCACAACTTCCTGCACAAGTACTTGATCCGAAGCCTGGTGAAAAAATTCTAGACATGTGTGCCGCTCCTGGTAGTAAGACTACACAAATTGGACAATACATGAATAATAAGGGCATGATTGTAGCATTAGATTCTAATCCTAGGAGATTATTTGCCTTAAGAAATAATCTTGAAAGATGTGGTATCAATAACATGATATTGTACAAGAAGGATGCTAGATTTGTATTTGATCTTAAACTAGAATTTGATCGAGTGTTACTAGATGCACCATGTTCTGGTAATTATATTATTGAAGAGGATTTTTTCTTAAAGAAGAGTGTTGATGGAATCAGAGAAAGATCTAGATTGCAAAAAGAATTATTAAAGGCAGCAATTAAAGTGTTAAAAAAAGGAGGAACATTAGTATATAGCACATGTTCTTTAGAGCCTGAAGAAAATGAGATGAATATAGATTGGGTGTTGTCGAAATATCCTGAGATGAAGCTAGAAGAAACAGGATTAAAAATTGGCGATTCTGGACTAACAAAAATATTTGATAAAAAATTAAATCCTGAAATTTCTAAATGTAAGAGATTCTGGCCAGAAAAAACAGATACTGAAGGATTTTTCATTGCAAAATTAGTTAAAAAAGAATAAGTATCGTAAATTTTTCATTCTTAACGTATATTTTACGAATTTTTTCTAGATAGACTTATTAAAAATATTTAATTCTATAAATCAATCAAAAATTATGGAGGATTGATTGTATGGGATTAAGCAATAAGAGAGAAAAACATCTGAAAAAGATGCCAATAATTGAGAGTAAAATAACAACAAGCAAGAATGGCAGGTTCTTAATACATAGAACCATAATTACACACATAATGCCTACAGACTATTATAGAGCAGTACTTGCTAACAGCATTAAAGTTACTGAGGAAGAATTAACTGACGACGATATAAAGAATATAATAAAGGAAGGTAGAGAATACTTAAAAGAGAGCGTGGCGTAATTCTTAATCAACCCCAAAATAAAATGTGGCCTTTTAACAAGAAAAACTGGGAAGTGAAAATTTCTGAGGTACAGAAAGGCCACAATATTTTTTATTTAGTGCAGAGAGAGATAAAAATTATTAATCAACATGAAACAAGAATTTACACAGACATAAATCTAGCTCAAAAAAAATTTGAAGAATGGATGAGTTAAATAACTAAAGTTTTACTCAAAAAAAATCTTTTGCATTTTTTAATGATGGCCAAACTTTATCTTTATCAGACAAACAATTCACATCAATACAAGTTATGTTCCAAGGAACATTTAATTGTGGATCATTCCAAATAATTCCTCTTTCATGTTCTTTACTATAATAGTTTGAACAGCCGTACTGAAATACGGCACCATCCGACTGTACTAAAAATCCGTGTGCGAATCCTGGAGGAATCCATACTTGTTTCTTATTTTCTCCTGATAATTCTGTAACAAAATATCTTAAAAAAGTTTCTGAAGATAATCTTAAATCTACAGCAACATCTTGCACGTTTCCAGAAACTACGCTAACAAGTTTTCCCTGAGCGTGTGGAGCTATTTGATAATGTAACCCGCGTAGAACTCCTCTTTTTGAGTAAGATTGATTAAATTGTACTAACTTAGGAATTCCAAGTCTTAAATATCTTTCTTCATTATACGTTTCTAGAAACTCTCCCCTATCATCTGAAAAAACTTCTGGTTCAATTACTAATAAATCAGATATATACTCAATCTTTGGTGCCATGATTTAACCTTACTATTACGAAGTAAATAATTATTTATATAGTTTGTTAAAGAACAAAAATAGGAATAGGTATGATTAGAATTTAATGTAATATTAGAATTATAAAAAAAGGTGAACAGCGAATCGAATTTCCCACACGTGAGTGCAGTACACAACGAAACGTGAGATTGCTTAACTTCCGAGTTCGAGATGGGATCGGGTGTAACCAATCTGCTATGGCCGTTCAATAGATAGGAACAAAAGTTTATTTATAAAGGTTTTTGTTTATTCACAAGTTTATCTTCAAGCACACCCTCAGCTATATGCGGATACTTGTAAATATCCATTATTATTAACGCATCGTAATCTTTGATGTGATCCTTAAATTTATTTTTAAAGCCATTCAAAACTTCGTTAATTTCACGTATTGATGGAGCATATATAGTTAATCCTAAATCCCATTTACCCATAAGTCTTACAGCAGCTGTTGCATTTTTCATTGATAGTAAATAAGATTCGACTTCTTTTTCTAAATCTTCATTAATATTAATTTTGAATACAAATGTACACCACATTCTATCTAACTTATTACCATCAATTATCGCATAAATTCTTGTTATTACGCCTTGTTCTTTAAGACGTGTAATTTTATATTTTACACCTTCAGGAGTCATCCCAATTTTTGCAGCAATATTAACCAAAGAGGCAGTAGGGTTAGAATTAAGTATTTTAATTAATTCTCTATCTTCCTTGTCTAAAGAAATTTTTCCGGGTACATCGATTCGTTTAAGTCGTTTTTCCGGAATTTTAAACTCTTTTAATTCCTTGAATAAATCAACGACAAACACTTCAGCATTTAATTTATATTTTTTAGTTAGAGATACTATCTCTTGGTCTTGAACATGATCACGATATTTAGATAAAATATGTGATATCACAATTAGTGCTTGTTCGTTAGTTTTTGCTTGGATACTTATTCTTAAATCATAATTTCCAAAACATGAGCCAATCCAACTAACATATTTGTTCGATTCGAATTCATGTATTATTTCTTGCTGTATCTTTGCATTCACACCAACTAATTTTATGTACACATCATATTCGTCATATCCTAATAATTTATAGTTTAATCCGAGTTTGTATGCTTTAATTATGCCTTCTTGTTCAAGTTTCTTAATTCTATTGACAACAACATCTCTAGACATTCGTAGATGTTTAGCAATTTTCGAATAATTAAGGCTAGCGTCATTACTAAGCATAAATAATATTTTCTTATCTTTTAAGTCTAGTTTAATCATAATATACATAAAAACAGATTTATATATTTAAATTCTTCGTTTTTATGTATTTTTACTCAGATATGTTTTTATAATACCACACTATCTCAATAGCAAGGTGATTTTATGGATAATATTAGGGTTTGTATCGTAGGAATGGGATATGTCGGCTTACCATTAGCGATAAATCTTTCGAAACATTTTCCAGTAAGTGGATTTGATATAAACCAGAAAAAAATAGATGCACTGAAACAAGGAATCGATCCTATGGGAGAAATGACTGCATCAGAACTAAAAAATTCTAAAATAATCTACACGACAGATCCGAAATCAATCACTGAATCTAACTTTGTTATTGTAGCTATTCCAACACCGATTACTAAAGCTAAAACTCCTGATTTAACACTTGTAATTAAAGCCTCTGAAACCGTCGGAAAATATATCAGCAAAGGAAGCATAGTTGTTTATGAGAGCACAGTATATCCTGGAGTTACAGAAGATATTTGCATTCCTATAATTGAGAAAAATTCTGGATTGAAATGTGTAATAGATTGGAAGATAGGTTATAGTCCTGAAAGAGTTAACCCGGGAGATAAAGAACACACCATTGACAGAATCACAAAAATAGTTTCTGGAATAGATGCTGAAAGTTTAGAAATTATTGCAAAAGTGTATGGAAGTTTTACAAAGATTTATAGAGCAGAAAACATCAAGGTTGCAGAAGCTGCAAAAGTAATTGAGAATATTCAAAGAGACTTAAATATTGCACTAATGAATGAATTATCATTAATATTTAATAAGATGAATATAGACTTAAAAGAAGTATTAAATGCTGCTGGAACAAAATGGAATTTTCATAAATACACTCCAGGATTGGTAGGAGGACACTGTATTGGTGTAGATCCATACTACTTAACACATAAGGCACAAGAATTAGGATATACGCCACAAATAATACTTGCCGGAAGAGCAATAAACGATAGCATGGGCGAGCACGTTGCAGAATTAACAGTTAAGGGATTAAACAAAATAGGTAAACCAATTAAAGGATCCAAAGTACTTATTCTAGGATTGACATTCAAAGAAAACGTAAGAGACCATAGAAATAGTAAAACTAAAGATATAATCGAAGAGTTAAGAAACTATGGTGTAGACATTATAGCACACGATCCGTATCTTACACAAGAAGAAATTGATGAAGAAGAATTCGGAGTAAAAAATATCTCATTATCAGAAGTTGGAAAAGTGGACGGAATAATATTAACAGTTCCACACAAAGAATTTGCAAATATGACATTTAAGGACTACGATAAATTTTTTAACGGAGAGAAATTGTTTGTGGATGTAAAAGGATACTACGATAAAAACGAAGCTTTAAAAAATAAATACAATTATATAAGACTATAAGGTGATAAAATGAAATATATTGTTACTGGTGGAGCAGGATTTATAGGTTCAAATATTGTCAGAAAATTAGTAGAATTAGGAGAAGAAGTTACTGTAATTGATAATTTGCTAACTGGTAGAAAAGACAATTTAAAGAACGTAATGAACAAAATAGATTTTATTGAAGGAGATATAACGAATTTAGCTTTACTACAAGAGAAATTTAAGGGAGCAGATTATGTGTTACATCAAGCAGCTTTACCATCAGTACCAAGGTCTATAGCTGATCCTATGGCAAGTCATCATAATAATGCAACAGGAACATTAAATGTATTATTAGCGGCAAGAGATCAAGGAGTAAAAAGAGTTGTTTATGCTGCATCAAGTTCTGCATATGGTGATGCAAATGTAGAATTTAAACATGAAAATCTGCCAGCGTCACCATTATCACCTTATGCATTAACAAAACAAACTGGTGAAGTATATGCGAGACAATTCTATCAACTATACGGTTTAGAAACAATATCACTAAGATATTTTAATGTATTTGGACCGTATCAAAATCCCAATAGCGAATATGCTGCCGTTATACCAAAATTTATCACAATGATAATGAGAGGAGAACAGCCAACAATATATGGTGATGGCGAAACATCTAGAGACTTCACGTATGTAGCAAATAATGTACATGCAAACATTTTAGCTTCCAAGAGCCATAAAGGTGCAGGAGAAGTAATAAACATAGCTTGCGGCTCAAGCGTAACACTCAATCAATTAATAGAAATGATAAATAAACATCTTGGAACAAGCATAGTACCACAATATGTACCACACAGAAAAGGAGATATAAAACATTCTAAAGCACAGATAACGAAAGCCAAAGAACTTATAGGATACGAGCCAATAAAAACATTCGAAGAAGGATTAAAAGAAACGATAGAATGGTACAAAAGAGCTATTTAACTATTTTTTTATGCTTTGTTTTATTATTTTATTTAATTTCTCTGCAATAACATCAACATCAAAATTATCTTTAATATTTTTTTCAGCGTTTTCACTAAATTTTTTTCTAAGATTATTATCCGATAAAAGTAATATCTTTTCTGCTAAATCTTTATAATCATAAGTTTTGAATATGAAACCATTTTCTCCATCTTGAATATATGTTTTAGCTCCGCAAGTATCAGAAATTATCGCAGGTAAACCACAAGCCATAGCTTCCGGAACCACCATGCCAATAGCCTCGTTGAAACTAGGAAGTATCAATATGTCATGTTTGCAAAATAACTTTTTCATCTCTGTATAAGGAACACCGTCTATTATGTGAACAGAATTCTCCAGGTGTAATTCTTTTATTTTTTTCTCAAGTACTAGTTTTTCAACTCCACTTCCTAATAAACTTAATTTGACATTAATGTTATTTTTTTCTTTTAGATAATTCATGGCAAGAAGCGCATCCACATGTCTTTTAAACGGAGCCATTCTGGCAACTAATAATAAATTTAGTGACGTAGAATTTTTTTTAACAGATATAGGATAAAATAATTTCGTATCGATTCCCGCTGGTAATAATAACACTTTTTTTGCATCTAGCGTAAAATTCTTTTTTACAAAATCTACTCCGTCTTTAGTCCAAGGAAGAATGTAACTAGACTGCCTGAATAGAACATTCTTTAAAATTTTAGATATTATTTTTGTTCCAAATCTTGCAACATTGTTGGTTGGCCATCGTTGTGTTTCATCCTGTAGAATTAATGATACATGATTTTTTTTACACCACATTGCAGCTTGCACAGTACCAGGCTCATACCATAAATTAGATATTACAACATCAGGTTTCTGAGAATCCAAATATTTATCCAAATTAGTATAATAAAATAATAAAGGCAAATCCAAATTTAATTTATGAAACCATGCCGTTATATAATATGGAAAAAATATTATGTTAAAAGGTTTTTTTATAAAAGGCAAAAATTTAGCTGTATAATTATTTTTTGAAAAATTTGTTTCCTTATGATAATCTAGAAAAACTAGTGTCAAGTCAACTTTTTTTCCTAATTTATTAGCAATATTAGTGTATATGGGATTAGGCCAATGAACCATCCAGATGACTTTAATTTTTTTGGTACTATCAGGCTTTTTCACATACATAAAGCTAAAATAAGCATTTATTAATTTAGTGAATCAATCTTCCATAAAACGAGGAATATAAGAGCAAAAGTTAACAAGATTTAAAAACCCAAAAATATCCTGCTAATTCATGTATTTAAAGAAGGCACTAAGAGGAATAAGTATAGTTTTTGTGATAACAATTTTCGCTTCCATAGCGGCTTATTTATTCAGATTAGTTTTAGCTAGAAACTTAACTGTTGCAGAATATGGTTTATTTTATGCATTTTATGCCTTCTTTTCTATCTTTATGATATTTACAGATTTAGGATTAATGCAAGCAGTTTCTAAGCACATAGTTGATTTCAAAATAGAAAAAAGAAAAAGAGATATAAAGAGCATAATAGTGTACTCTTTCTATTTTCAAACAGCAGTATCTATAATTATTAGTATTATTCTATTTATATTATCGCCATATTTATTACCAAAAATATTTCATATAACAGACACCACATCTTTTATTATAATGAGTTTATGGTTTATAACTGTCCCCATAACAATGTTTTTTACAAATTTATTTTTAGGATTTCAAAAACCTGCCTTAAATTCTTCTATGGAACTATTACGCCAAATAAGTGCTATAGCATTTACGCTTTTATTTTTATATTTACACATCGGTAGAATAAGTCCGTTCTTAGCGTATCTTTCTATGAATATAACTTTACTTGTGGTGTATTTCCCATTTATAAAAATAATTTTTCCAGAATTTTTCAAAATAAAAACTAAGTTTGATCCTATTTTATTCAAAAAAATATTCAAATACGGATTTTATATTGCAATCACAAGCATGATCGGATTAGTACTTACCCAAACAGACACTTTGATGTTAACATACTTTAAAGGTTTAGAGTCCGTAGGAATATATCAAGCAGCACTTCCAATTGCCACATTAGTAACTTATTTTATACCAGTGTTATTTGCAGTCGCTTACCCTATGATTTCTGAATTGTATAAGAAAAAAAAGAAATCAACCCTTAATCAAGGGATAGTTCTAATACAAAAATATTTTTTTATCGCATCAGCACTTATTACAATAATATTGTTTTTATTCCCCGAATTACTTATAAATATATTATTTGGCCAAAAATATCTTGGTGCTGTAACAGTTTTGAAAGTTTTATCTGTAGCAATGTTATTCTCTACAATAACCAGTATAAACAATATGATAACTTCGGCAACAGGTCATACAAAACACTTCGTAAAAATAATGATATACGCTGCCGTTATGAATATAATATTAAATTTTATACTTATTCCAAAATACGATATTGTTGGTGCTGCGGTAGCAACTATGATAAGTGTGATTTTCTCGGCAATATTATCTACACAATTACTAAAAAAAATATTAGATATAAATTCACCTATAAGACAATGGGCAATAACATCTGTAGCAGCTTTCCTAACAATTATATCAGGTATAGTTATACAAAAAATATACATCGGATCAGGAATAATATATTTTGGATGCCTAGCAGCTATAAGCATATTAACTTATATTATAATATTATTCCTATGTAAGATAATAAATCTGAAAGAGATAATGAGTTATATAACACAAATGCGTAACTAGAAAAAAAACAATAACTATTTAAAATAAAACTTGAGGAGTATACAATGAACCTTAAATATTATGTTGAAAGAAAGGATATATCAGTAAAACAAAAAAAACCTAATTGGAGAATTAAAAAATTACTAGACAACATTTCTCCAGGAATGAAAGTATTAGACATTGGTTGTGCAAACGGTTCTCTTTCCGAACATATTATCAAAAAAAAGGCAGAATATTACGGATTAGATTATAATGACTACTTTTTAAATATTTGTAGAAAGAAAAAACTTATAGTAAAAAAATGCGATGTTTCAAAGGAAAAAATACCATATAACAATAAAATGTTTGATGCAATTTACTGTGCACATATTTTAGAACATATGGGAACGTATGAACAAATACATTTTATAAAAGAATGTGCTAGAATTTTAAAGAAGGGAGGAAAAATACACATATTTTCTCCAACACCATACAACCCGTACTTCTGGGAGGATGAAACACACGTAAGACCGTGTACTCATGGACAGTTAGTTAATCTAGTAAAAAATTTTGATTTTAAGATTATAGAATCAAAATATTCCTTAGTAAGAATGTTTAATAACAATAGTCAAAGATATCTTAGACTTCCGCCTTTAAGATTCTTTTTATGGGAAGTATATCTTATAGCTGAAAAATAAAGGTGATGGATATAAATAAATTCTCGAGTATTGGCAACGGAAGTAAAAAAATATTTTTTGGATGGAATATAGCAATAACAAGTGAACTTAAAAAAATATCTTCAGAAAAAGATTTAACAATATACTATATGACGAGCGAATACTTTAATTATCTGAGTTTAAACATACCAAAGGTTCTGACAATAAACGGGCACAAGACTCCTGTTGGAACACTTCAAAAAGCAGATAGTGCTGAATGGTATAAAAAATTTGGAGATGATGCCGTCTCATTTATAATCAAAAACAAAATAAAAAACGTGGTTATGCCTTATTTCCTATTTTCTGACAAATATCTAAAAATATTGCGAAATAACAAAGTACAACTAATAACACATTTTGCTGATGATCCAGAGGATACATATTTAATAACAAAAAATTATGCGCCTAAATATGATAAAGTTATATGTCATGGAGTACAATTCAACAAAAACATTACAATCCAAGAAAAAATAAAATCTTTTGGAGTTAAAAACGTAAGATTTATGCCCATATTTCCTAATCCAAAGCATTATGATAATAAAATAATTAATTATAAAGAGAAAGATATCGACATAGTCTATATCGGAGCGATTCAATGGAGGAAATGGAAAAGATTACACCAAATATATAAGAAATTTCCTACATTTAAATTATACGGAAGATATGATCCTAGAAAAGAATCAGGAGTAATAGGATGGGCTTACAAATTTATAAATTTGTTTTATCCACTACCAAAAGTTGAATATTTGGAAGAGTCAGAAGTTAAGAAAATTTACAAGAGATCTAAAATAGGCTTTAATTGCCATCAAAAATGGGGACCTAGTAATTCTAGGACGTATGAATTGTGTTTAAATGGTATTTTACAAGTTACAGATAATCCTAAAGGTCATCAGAGATTATTTAATGTTGGAAAAGAAATATGTTGTTACGATAATATGACCGAAGCAATACAGTTAATTGAATATTACCTAAAAAATCATAAAGAACGTATAGAAATAGCTAAAGTTGGATACAAAAGAGCAATGAAAGATTATGCCTATGAAAAACTATTTATAGAAGAGGTAAAGTTTATATTTCTTCAAAAAAAGTTCTAATTATCAAAATTTTAAAGAACGCTTTTAAATAACACATTTCAAGAATAGTATTACACCTTATAGTCAATAAAATAATAAGAATATATCGAAAAGTTAATAAATAATCAATTATATTTGAGAGAATGAAGGCAGTTATTTTATGTGGAGGTAAAGGTACTAGGTTGCGTGAAGAAACCGAATACAAACCAAAACCGTTAGTGGAGATAGGTGGCAAACCGATACTATGGCACATCATGAAAATTTATGCCCATTATGGCATAACAGAGTTTATTCTTTGTCTCGGGTTTAAATCGGACATGATTAAGGAATACTTTATTCACTATCGCGAAATGGCTTATGATTTTAAATTCAATCTTATTGATAATAATAAAGAATATTTCTACAATAATGATAATAGTATAGAAGATTGGAAAATTACTTTTGCATATACTGGAGAAAACGAATCAACAGGAGCTAGAGTTGCAAAAATTAAAAAATATTTAGGTGATGATGAAGATTTTTTCTTGACATATGGCGACGGTGTTGCTGATGTTGATATTCTAGAGGGATACAAAAAACATAAAAAACTTGGCGCAGTAGTTACTTTACTCACAACTAGAGCACAATCTCCTTTTGGAGTGATAGAGCATGATTCCAAGGAAGAATTTGCTATATCTTTTAAGGAAAAACCTTTTTTAGAGGGACATATAAACGGTGGATGGATGATATGTAATAAAAGAATTTTTGACTTTTTATCAGAAGATGAAAATTGTGTATTAGAAGAAAAACCATTAAAGGATATATTAAAAGCAGGTGGTTTAGCTACATACAAAAATTGTAATTTTTGGTTTTCAATGGATACATATAAGCATTATGAAGAATTAAACAAAATGTGTAAAGAAAATAATTGTCCGTGGATGATTTGGAGAAAATGATGAAAGAATTCTATAAAAATAAAAAAGTTCTTATAACTGGTCACACCGGATTTAAAGGCGGATGGTTAGTCAAATGGTTGTCTATGATGAATGCAAAAATATATGGCTATGCATTGAAGCCGGAAGAATTTCCTAATATTTTTGAAATTCTAAAATTAGAAGAAAAAATGACCGCTAATGAATTTGCAGACATAAGAGATATTGATAAATTAAAAAAGTTTGTTAAGGAAAATCAACCGGAAATAATTTTTCATTTAGCTGCTCAACCTATTGTAAGAATCAGTTACGATGATCCTAGAGATACTTATGACACTAATATTTTTGGAATAATTAATCTTTTGGAAGCGGTTAGAGAAGTTAAATCAGTAAAAGCTATTGTCATTATAACAACGGACAAAGTATATCATAATAGAGAATGGATGTGGCCATATAGAGAAATAGATGAACTGAGAGGATATGATCCCTACAGTACCTCAAAAGCATGTGTTGAATTAATTGCTAGATCTTATCATGATTCATTTTTTAATCCGAAGGATTATGGAAAAACACATAACACTTTAATTGCTACAGTAAGAGCAGGTAATGTTGTCGCTGGAGGAGATTGGTCAAAAGATAGACTAATACCCGATATAATAAGAGCAATTTATGATAAAAAAACTAAATTTGTTATTAGATCTCCAGAAGCTACTCGGCCATGGCAATTCGTCTTGTCTCCGCTATACGGATATCTGACTGTCGGAAAGTTGTTGTACGAAGGCAAAACAGATGTAGCTGATGCGTGGAATTTTGGACCAGAATTTGATGATTGTATATCTGTTAGAGAAGTAGCTAATAGAGCCATAAAAATACTTGGAGAAGGTCAAATAGAAATAACTCCTAAGGACGATCGTAAACACGAAGCTACAATGCTAAATCTAGACTCAACAAAAGCAAAAAGTTTTTTAAAGTGGAGACCGATAGTTCGTATAGATAGGGGTTTAGATTACACTTTTAACTGGTATAAAAAATATTATGAGGGTGAAGACGTAACAAAATATACAGAAGATATTATTAAAACGTTTGAAGAAAATGAAAAATCATAAATGTATACTATGCGAATGTGAAAATCTTGTTACCATACTTAAGATAGATGGTGCTCCTATAAATATCCAAAAACTTCTTAAAAAAAATGAATTAGAAGAGGATCACAAAATAAATCTCTCTCTAGTTAGATGCACTGCATGTAATTTGTATCAACTAGGCGACTTATCCGTAGTACCCGAAGATTATTACGAAGATTACATAATGACCACTTCCTTTTCCAAACAGATAAATCTGTATATCGAAGAACTAGCAAAAACGTTAATTGAAAAATACGATCTTAATAAAAAAATAATATACGAAATTGGCTGTGGAGACGGTATTTTTTGTGAATATCTAAATAAACATGGAGCTCAAACAGTTGGAATAGAACCATCTGCTGCTTTTGGAAAGTTTGCAGAAGAAAAAGGAATAACAGTTGTTTATGAATATTTTACTGAGAATCTTTCAATACCTAAGAACAGTGTTGATGCTATAGTTAGTAGAGCGGTATTCGAACACCTAAAGAACCCTAACGAAGTATTAAAAGCAATGCACAAATTTTTGAGAGAGGACGGGATAGGATTAATAGAAGTTCCGTCTTTCGAGAAAGCTATAAAATTTGATAGATATTATGATATATTTGCTGATCATGTGGCATATTATACCAAAGAGTCTTTAGTACACCTAGTTACTAGAAATAACTTTAAGGTTCTGGATATTTTTGATTCCTATAACAACGAATTCCTTGTTATAATATTTAAGAAGACTGCGCCGTTAGAAGAATCAAGATTTAAAAGCGAATTTGATATATATAAAGAAGATTTCAACACAAAAGTTAGAAATTTAATATCAGAAAATAAAAGCATATCAATGTGGGGCGCCGGCGGAAAAGGTTTAGCACTTTTATCTATGTGTGATTTTGATTCCAAAAGTATAAAATACATTATTGATTCCGATACAAAAAAAATAGGAAAATATTCGCCAGGATCGCATATTGAAATATTTTCTCCAGAGAAAATAAAATCGGATCAGACCGACGTTATAATACTTTCCGCGATGGCATATGAAAAAGAAATTCTGAAACATCTAGAAGATATTAATTTCAAAGGAGAAATATATGTAATATCACCAAGACTAACTAAAATCAGAGGGAGGATCTAATGAATTGTAGAATTTGCGAGTCTAATAAAATAGAAATTATTTTTGAATCTTCTACATGTCCGAAATCTAGTCACAAATTTTCGCTTAAAAAAACAGAATCAGATGAAGAAAATCTTACAGATATACATGTATTTCGATGCATGGAATGTAATACCATACAATTAAGTGAAGATTTTGAAGAAGCTTATGAGGATGATTATCAGAGAAATACTTCTTTTTCAAAATCTGCATTAGCATTCATTGAAGAAAATATTAATAATTATGAAGCATTACAAAAAGGCCTAGAGAAAAAAAACATAGTTGAAATTGGTTGTGGAGACGGATTATTTTCTGAGTTATTATTGAAAAGAGGAGCAGTCATAACAGGGTTTGAACCTTCAAAAGCAGCATCTCTCTTAGCAGAAAAAAGAGGAGTTAAAGTTATCAATAATTATTTCGATAAAAAAACTGCGACTTTTCCAGAGAAATTTGATGGATTCGTAATAAGATTTGTATTAGAACACATACCGAAACCTAATGAATTTTTGAACTTAATAAACGAAAACTGTAAAGAAGGAGCAATTGGCCTTATAGAAGTACCAAGTTTTGAAAAAATGTTAAAAGAAAAGAGATATTTCGAGTTCTTTAGAGAACACGTAATTTATTTTTCTGGTAACACATTAACTCACGTTCTAAACAGAAATGGTTTTGAATTATTAAAATATTATACTGTTATGAATGATGATTACTTAGTTGCTATTGTAAAAAAAGTGACATTAAACAAAAAATTAAAGGAGTTTAATGAATCACAAGATAAAATCAACACACACCTAAATAAAATGATAAATGAGATTACATTAAAAAATAAAAGAATTGCATTTTGGGGAGCATCAGGAGGTGGAGTCAGCCTAATAAACTATGCAAACATTAATTCTGAAAATGTGAAGTGTATATTCGATTCGGATCCTAATAAATGGGAGAGATACACTTTTGGTAAAACTATTAAAATAGTTGAACCTACAGAAGAGAAAATATCCTCAATAGACGCTATAATAATATTAAGCATGACATATGAAAATGAGATAACACTAAGGCTCAAGAATGAATTTCATTTTAAAGGCATGATAGGATCACTTGTAGGGGTGCCTCATTGGATAGAGTAAATAATGAAATAATATTTTTAACAGGAGCTACAGGTTTTGTTGGTGCAAATCTATTAAGAAAATTTCTAGAATTAAAAAAATTTGAAGTTCACATAATAATAAGGGAAAGTTCTAATCTATGGAGAATAAATGATTTATTAAAAAATAAAAATCTAAAAATACATTATAATGATTTAAATGACTTCCAAATATTAAGAAATCTGGTAGAAAAAATTAAACCAGATTATATACTTCATCTTGCTACTTATGGAGCATATCCAGATAAACAGACAGAAAGAGATAAAATTATTCGGACCAACCTTTTAGGAACTATTAATTTAATGGAGGCGTGCCAAAACATTAATTATAAGTGTTTTATCAATACAGGAAGCTCCTCAGAATATGGACATAAAAAAGAAGCTATGAGCGAAAACGACGTTTTGGAACCAATAGATATATATGGTGTTACAAAGGCTTCTACAGAATTATATGGACACATGCTTTATAGAAGATATAACAAAAATATTATCCATCTTAGGTTATTCTCAGTATATGGATATTATGAAGAAGAAACAAGATTTATTCCTAGTTTGGTCAAGGCAATAGTTAAAAATGATAAAAATATTAATTTAACTTCAGGATTACAAACAAGAGATTTTATATTTATAGAGGATATTGTTGAAGCTTATTTAAGAATAATAAAAATGCATAATAAAATAACTGGCGAAACCTTAAATATAGGAACAGGAAAGGATAATTCTATAAGAGACACAGCAAAATTGATGAAAAAAGTTTATTCTAGTGATATAAAACTATTATTTGGAGCTATTAAAAATAGAAAAAATGAAAATTATAGATGGTGTGCAGATATTAAAAAAATGGAAAAGCTTCTCAAGTGGAAACCTAAACACAATTTAGAATCAGGTTTAAGAAAAACATTAGATTGGATGAGAAAAAATGAGCACATATATGAGAGGTAAAATTGGATATTATTAAATTTAAAGAAAAGTGTAGAGACATTAGAAGAATAATAATTAAATCTAAACACAGATCGAAGTCTGCACATCTTGGTTCAGCTTTTTCAGCCGTGGAATTACTTGTTTATCTATATTATGATCATTTGAATTTAGATCTGACAAAAAAGAAACCGGACAGAGACTACTTTATACTAAGCAAAGCACATAGCTCTATACTTATATACGCTATTTTATTTGATAAAGGGATAATATCCAAGAAAGAAATAGAAGAGGTGGATGTAGATGGAAGTTATCTAGGAGATCACATAAACAGCCAAGTAGAAGGAGTTGAATATTCATTGGGGTCTCTAGGGCATGGTTTATCCGTAGCATCAGGAATAGCATTATCTTCAAAAATGAATGGGTTTAACAATAAAACTATAGTATTACTTGGAGACGGGGAATGTAACGAAGGAATGATATGGGAAGCAGCATCATTCGCACCTGTTCAAAAATTGAAAAATCTCATTGCAATTATTGATTATAACAAATTGCAAGGATTTGGAAGAACGAGTGATTTTTCTGACATGACACAATTTTCTTTGAGATGGAAATCCTTTGGATGGAATGTAAGAGAAATTGATGGACACAATTTTGATGAAATTAAATCCGCTCTTAACGAAATTAGAGAAAATCCTGATAAGCCTCTGGTTATTATTGCTCATACTGTTAAAGGAAAGGGAGTAGGATTTATAGAAGATAAATTAGAGTGGCATTATAAATCATTAAATGATGAACAATTACAACGTGCATTAGATGAACTAAAATGAGAAACACATTTATAAAAGAATTAACTAAGTTTGTTGAGACAGATAAGAATATTATTTTCATGACAGCGGACTTAGGATTTTCTGTATTTGAAGAATTTATGGAAAAATATCCTAATAATTATATTAATGTTGGGTTGGCTGAGCAGAATCTTATAGGAGTCGCAGCTGGTTTGGCTTTGACGGGCAAAAAAGTATTTGTTTATTCGATTGCGCCTTTCGCAACAGCCCGATGTTTCGAACAAATAAAAGTCAACATAGCATATCATAATCTAGATGTAATTATAGTCGGGGTAGGAGGAGGTTTCTCCTATAGTAAATCTGGAAGTACTCATCATGCATTTGAAGATATAGGAATACTAAGGACTTTACCTAATATGAAAATTCTTTGTCCTGGCGATCCTATTGAAGTTAAAGCATCAGTAAAATATGCTATAGAAAATAGCGGACCATTTTATATTAGGCTAGGAAAAAATAAAGAGCCAAATATTCATAAAGAGGAAGTAGAACTTAAAAACATTATTTCTATTTCTGAAGGTGAAGATGGTATTATCCTAACTACGGGTAACATGCTTGAATTGGGAACAAAGATAGTGGAAGATTTAAAAAATAAGCATGGTAAAAATTTTGCCTTATCAAGTTGCCCGATAATAAAACCATTTGATGAGAAACAAATTCTAGACTTATTAAAAAAGTATAAATACATCTTTTCATTGGAAGAACACGTTAAAGAAGGAGGTTTGAGTAGTCTACTATCAGAGATTATCGCTACATCAACCTATAAGGATTTCTTGTTCAAAGGTTTTTCTATAGATCATGGATTCATTAAAACAGTAGGTTCTCAGGATTATCTTAGAGATTTAAGCGGAATATCAAAAGATAAAATTACCGAGCAAATAATAAAAATTCTGAAATGAAAAATATTAAATTAACGATAGGAATTCCGACATGGAATAGGAGAAAATATTTAGAAAGGTTGGTAGATAATACATTAAATCAAATTAAAAAATTTAATTTTAATGATATCGAAATTCTGATTTCAGATAATGCTTCTGATGACGGAACTTTTGAATTATATAAAAAAAAATATGCAAAAGAAAAAAAGATAAGATATCATAGAAACAAGATCAACCTTAAATGTAAGGGAAATATTTTAAAGATAATAGAGAAAGCTCGAGGAGAATTTATATGGTTTTTGGGTGATGACGATTTAATAATAAAAGACAAGCTTCCGCAAATAATGAATCTAATTTCCGAAAGAAAAAAAATATTCCTGCTTAACTCGATATCAAAAGATGGTAAATCTTTCTCTTTTTATAAAGGATTAAAAGAAGGCTCTTATAATATTAGTATTAATGATTCTATGTTCAAAAGATATCTGACAAGCATGGGATTATTAAGTAATATAATTATACCAGCTACATATTCTAAGAAAATAATTAAAAAATATCCTAAATTTAGCGATATTTGGCCACATCTGCATATTGCTATATTAGCATCAATTGAAAATAATATAAATTTTTATCTATTTAATCACGCTATTACAGATAATACAAAAAATAATAATCTAGTTTATACTAACATAGATCATCTTAAAATATTTGTAGAGGGATACTACGATCTAATTGACACGATAGAAAAACAAACGGGAAAAAACTTATCAAAACTCAAATATAGCGGAGTATCGATTGAAGTGTTTGGCGAATCTTATATCGCTACGACTTTTTCTGGTAATTATAGGGAAAACATGCTTTATGTATTCAAATTAAATAAAAAAGTACATTCTATAAAAATATTATTTTTATCCATACCTTTTATTATACCTAGATTTATTAGAAAGTTTCTATTCTTTATCACGTGTGTAATAACAAGAAATAAATCATTGTATGATAATAAAAAAGAATCTATGCAAACGTACATAAATTCTAAGAGTATACGTTCAGTAACTTCTCCAGATAATTATAATCAAGAATAAGATTATACAATTCGTACTTAAAGACGACCAATCAAATATTCATTGCATCCTAATGATCTTGCTTTGCTGATTTTTTTAGCAATATAACCTAGATTTTTGAAATAATCAGTAATTTCTTGCGTTGACGCATATTCGTAAGGATATCCGCCAAGCCAGTCTTTTATATCAGTAAAAAAGTTCATTCCACGTAATGTATGATAATCCTTAATATATTTTATAGTATTTTTTCCTGATACAGTTATTCCAAATATGAGATATAATGTATATATATAATAAATACATTTTTTAATAATTTTATTTGAGGAATTATAAATCTTTTTGATTTTAAGCCAGAAAGGGGATGTTCCTTCAAAAAATATTCTATTATTATTATATATTGCCAAATAGATTATACTTTTTTCATGAGAAAGCATTGTTAGATTATCGAATGCCTGATACATATTTCCTGTATGATGAAGCACTCCCCAACTATACACTATGTCAAATTTTCCTAGTCTTTTCATAAATGATTTATCTAATGCAGAACCCTTTTTTACAACCCATTTATCCGGATTAGACGAATATTTTTTTCTAAGTGTGTTTACACAGTATAAAGAAGCATCATCTATATCTACACTTACTACTTTTTTTGCACCCAGTAGAAACGCTGCAAGAGAGAATAATCCGCTGCCACAACCTATATCTACAAAAGTTTTATTTCGTATTTTATCTTTTCCGCCCAAAAATCTGGTAAGAGATTTCTTTGCTTCGTTAATTTTATCTTCATTTAGAGAATTCAAATACTCTTTCCAATTTTGTCCAAAACTAAAGTGTTTCTTTCGCTTATAGGTATGTTCATACAATTCTACTTTAACCATTTTTTACTCCATAAGCCGAATAGATATAATCTTATTCTGTAGTTAGTGTATAATACATTATCATTTTTAAAAACTTTATTCTTATAGAATAAATAAATATCGCTGTCAATAGATTTTATTTGCTCGATATATTTTTTAAAATCTTTAGAATATTTCTTTTGTAGTATCCATTTATCGATTGGCGGGCTAAAACCTTGTTTTCCACGATTTACTATTTCTTTTGGAACAATATCTTTAATTATTTCTCTCATGAGAATCTTTGTTTTAATAGAATTTTGTTTCCATTCTGAAGGTATTTTTTGAGCAAATTCTACAAATCTATAATCTAAAAAAGGACTCCTTACTTCAAGTGCGTGCATCATCGATGCGCGATCTACCTTAACCAAAAAATTATCCTGTAAAGAATTGGACATTAGATCATAAATTCGTAAAGCTTCTGAAAGTTTATTGTTTCCTTTTTTTAATGCATAGTCTAATTTTTGAATTGTTATTTTTTTATATACTTCTGGTCGTATACTGTCTTCTGATATTGCTGTAGCATAAAAATATTTTTTATCTTTAAGGGATGCTTTAAATGCTTCTTTTAATAAATACGCTGAAGCAAAGCCGTTTAAATTCTTCCTTGCAGGTATTTTAGAACCAATAAAACGTAAAAATCTTGGTAATTTATATATTAAATCCATACGATATCCTGCAACATGAGTATTATATCCTCCAAATATTTCATCCCCACCATCACCGCTTAAACACACTGTTACATGCTTTTTTGCTAATTCTGAAACTTTGTATGTTGGAAATCCTGAATAATCCCAAAATGGTTCATCATACATAAACGAGTATGTATCTATCAAATTTTCAAAATCTTTCTCTTTGAAATAATAATGATGGTGTTTTGTTCCAAAATAGTTTTTTACTATATTAATATATTTTGTTTCATCGTATTTTCCTTCAAAACCTATGGAAAATGTGTGTAATTTTTTTAATTCAGTAAAATCTTTCATCACACCAACTACGGTTGAACTATCCAATCCTCCTGATAAGAATGCTCCTACAGGAACATCTGCAATAATTCTTATTCTGACAGCATCTCTTAATATTTCTCGACCTTCTTCTATCAATTTCTTCTTATCATGAACAGGATTTAGTTTTGGAATCTCATAATAATACCATTGTCTCTTAATTTTTTTAGATGAAAGATCAAATATCAAATTCTGTCTAGCTTCAAGTTTAAATACGTCATGATATATGGAATATGGTGATGGTACAAATCCTAATGAGAAGTATAATTGTACTGCATCTTTGTTAATATTTTCTTTAGTGTTAATCTTTAAATTCTTGTGTGCTAATATTCCCTTGAGTTCTGAACTGAATATGAATTTTCCGTTCTTATAATAGTAATAGAATGGTTTTACTCCAAGTCTATCTCTTGAACAAAATAAGATTTTCTTCTTAGAATCATATATACAGAATGCCCACATTCCATTAAAATGCTTAACACAATCATATCCCCACTCGAGATAACTTGCTAGTATGACTTCGGTGTCACATTTTGTTGAAAAAGCGTATCCTTTTAATTCTAGTTCAGATTTAATATCTTGATAATTGTATATTTCTCCATTAAAAACTATTCCTAATTTAGCATCATTCATTAAATGTTTTTGATGTCTTTCTGAAAATGCACCTGTTTTTTTATCATAAAACATAGGATTATGACCTGCTGGCGTCAAATCTATAATCGATAATCTTACTTGAGCTAGACTTAATCTATTACTCACAAATGTTCCTTGATCGTCTGGACCTCTATGTTTAATGTTTTTATTCATAGAACTAATTAAATTCTTATCTTCCCAATTAAATCCGTTTATTCCGCACATATTATTTTACACCATATCCTTTTATTCCTTGTACAACATCATATTCTAATTGATATTTTTTTAATTTTGAATGTTTGAACCAACTATCAATCTCACTCATTTTATAGTATATTTGAGTTGGTGTTCCTAATGTATCAAAAGTGTCGCTTACCTTGAAAGTGTACGGGAAATCTGTATAATAACTGAATGGAATTAATCTAGCAGATTTTTTTAATCCTATCTTTGATAATCCTTTAGATACACTGTTTAATGAATGTACTGCAATAGCTGGAATGTGACACAAATTATATAAAAATTTTCTATTCATTCTAGTTGTCACAAAACGTATTGGATTGTATAAATATAGAGCACGAGAATTTCCTCTTTGCCCGTATACCCACATAAATATTTTAGAACCTTTGCGCATATTCTTTATAATACTTATGAAGCCATTTTCAGGATTTGGAAGATGATGTAATACACCAATAGAATAACAAATATCAATCTTTTCACCTTTTAACGGAATATGATAAATGTCTGCCTGTACTATTAATGGTTTGAATTTTTTAGTATTTCTATATGCTGCCTCAGTAGCCTCACTTAAATCTAATCCAATATATTTTTTGGAAGCATATTTTCCAATAAAATATCCATGTTTAGCCATCCCACATCCAAAATCTGCTACAACACTTCCTTTAATATCTTTTCTTGTTATGAACGGATGAAAGTATCTCTCCCAATCTTTCTCAAATTGGTTTAATATTTTAGGATATTTTAACCACTCGAAACCAAAACTTTGAGCAGTCTTACTTTTTAACTTATCATCATTACTGGACTTATCGGATCTGTTCTTTTCTGATACATCAAAATGATATTTATCAAAGAAATCTTTATGATAAGGCAAAACTAAATTTTTAAGTAAGTTTTTAGGCAACAAACGCGGTATTGCATTGATTACGGGCCACTCTTCGTTACAATGTTTGCAGGATAATTTTCCTTCTACACATTCATCTTTTTCTGTTTCGAAGACTTTTAATAGCAAATCGTGCCCACAATTTATACATTTTAAATATTCAACATCTTTTGGAATCACTCAATTCACCTTAATCGTTTTTAAAAAATTTTTAGCCATATTTTCGCTATTAAAATCTTTAATCCTAAGTTCACCCTTAATAGCGTACGATTTTGATAATTTCTTACTATTTAAAAGAGTTTTTATGCCACTCATAAATATCTCTTCCTCTTTGCTTAGGGAAGCGTGAATGTCTGTGTTTAGTTCTTTCTTGAAAACAGGAGATAATAAACCATATTTGACAAATTCTAATTTTTTGGCCTGCGTTAGAACATTGGTTTCTGGAGCTAATATTTCTCTTGGTCCAGATCTACAATCGGTAGAAATCACAGGAACTCCACAAGCCATTCCTTCGATTAATGCATTAGGAAAACCTTCATATACTGAAGAATATACGAAAATATCTGATTTTTTCACATATTTGTAAGGGTTTTTCTGGCTGCCAAGTAAGAATACATCTGATTCTAATTCTAATTCTTTAATAATGTCTTTGAGTTTCTGCATCCATGGACCATCTCCAACGATTACTAGTTTCACATTTTTTACTTCTTTTTTTAAATTATAGAATACACGCAATAAATTTGGATGTGCTTTCGCATCAATTAATCTACCGACGGTAATCAATATCTTAGATTTGCCATCGAATATTGAAGCATATTTCCGCTCTATTTTTTCGATTGAAGATTTTTGAACATTTTCTATGTTTAATGGATTGTAAACCGTCGATATTTTTTTTTCTGGAATGTTAAAACTTTTTACTAAATCAATTTTTGAGTATTTAGAATTAGTTATGATTATGTCGGCTTTCGGATAAAATTTTTTTATCAAATAAGTAAATGTTTTACCATATATTCCTCTATCATAAACTTCAGAGAGAGTAGATCTCACAGATATAACACATTTAGTTTTTGTATTTTTACATGCAAATATATTGACTAAGTTACTCAGTTCCAAAAAACTTACTAAAACATCAGGTTTTTCTTCTGTAATAATTTTTTTTAATTTTTTTACATAAGAAGAAATATGAACCAGCATTCTAGATGTTTTTGTAACTTTACTTAAAGAAATTGTTTTGATTTTAGAATCATAATTTGTAACATTTTTTAGTGTTATCAATTTTACATCATATTTGTTCGATAAACGATTGTATAATTCTAATATTACTCTTTCAGATCCTCCTATCTCAAGAGAATTTATTAGGAAGAATATTTTTTTCTTCATAACAAACCTCTAATTTCTTTAAGCATTTTTTTATAAACAATTTTCCAGTCTAAATTTTTTCTTGCAAAAGTATAGGCATTATCGCCTAATTTTTTTCTTAATTCCCTATTTTTTATCAATAATTCTAATTTTTCTGTAAATTTTTCTATGTTATATCTTTCTATACAATAACCATTCTTATTGTTATCAAGTATTGTTGGAACATCCCCGACGTTAAATGCTATCGATGGAACTCCCGATGCACATGCTTCTAGAACTACACGCGGCGATCCTTCAGCAAATGTTGGTAATATTAGTATGTCTGCCTTTGAGTACATTTCTTTAGCAACAGCGTGTGAAACCTTGCCTAAATATTCAATATTTTTATATTTCTTTTTTAATCTCAAAATTTCTTTCTCTAATGGACCATCTCCAATAATTGTAAACTTCCAATCTTTTGGAATAGTTTCTAATATTTTTCCAAAAAAGTTTATACCCTTATTTTCTATTAACCTTCCATTAAATAATACACGTTTATTACTTAGCTTACTTCTCTTAAAATCCATAACAGGTATGCCGCTAGAAATATAAGACATTTTTTTATGTGAGACAAGATATTTTTCGTTAATTAGCTTTAATGTTGGTTTAGAATTAGAAATAGTATAATCAACATTTTTGAATAACATTCTAGCAAGTGTTGCATCATATGTTTTTTTCGCTATCTTTGTCGATGTTTTCAAGAAGGGCAGTACATCATTTTCTAAACTGCCTCTGTACATTAAAATAACAGGTTTTTTTATTAAACCTAATTTTCTGTATAATGCCACACGCACATTCATTTCATACATATAACTATACAACAATATTACATCATAATCGACATTCTTAATTTTATTGTACAATCCGAAAACTATAGGATTTCTGCCTAACGGGTTAAACAACATTTTAACACTCACAACGTTTAATCCTTTTTTATCAAGATTTTTCTGAGAAGATGTTATTATTGTTACTTCATGCTTATCTTTAAGTAATTCTTGAGAGAACTCATATGCAGATATTCCAAAACCTGAAATATTCGGAAACCAATCAGGACATATAATTAAAATTTTCATTTTATTTCTTCAAACCTATTTTTCACTTACTTTTTTTACGTTTAATCGTACGTTCAATACTTAATTCTTTGACAAGCGTGTTGAATCTATGATCTAACTTGTCAAGCGCACTATACAATCTAAACACTAAATAGAACAATAATAATATGCTAAGATATACTAACATATTCAATGTTTTTCCCAAACCTAAATCATTAGAAAGTTCTATGAGTGTGTTAGGGAATATGGCAGCGAATATCACTCCAACCCAAAGTATAGCCCATAAAAAAGATTCTACAGGACTTAATGATTTATCTCTCAGTCTAAGAACTACTTTAACTATAGCATATACAGCAAAAATTATAATTAGCATTTGAACTATATTCATTATACCACCACTCTACGAGAAAGAATGTGCATTTATATAATTTGCTAATTTTAACTCAAGAAAAACTAACCTAAAAATCTTCTTTTTAGTATACTAATAAATGTCCTAACTCCTCCCATAACACTTTGACCTTTAGATAACGAATATTCTGTATATATTACACGTATAGGAACTTCTTTAAACCTTAAATTTTGGTATCTTACCTCTCGTAACATGTCAGAATTATATTCATAACCTGTAGCTTTTATATGCATCTTTTTCCAGGCATGTTTTGTGACTGCCCTGAAACCACTTTGTGAATCTGTAGACCATATACCAAATAAAATAAATGTTATAAAACTTAGACCGAAATTACCAATTCTTCTTATTAAAGGCATGCCCTTTGGATTGAACATTCTGGATCCACTAACAACATCTGCACTATTATTTAACAATGGTGTAATAACTTTTTTTATGTCCTTCACATCATGCTGACCATCAGAATCTATTGTGACAACAATATCTGCTCCAATCCTAAACGAATATTCAATACCAGCAACACTGGCTCCGCCAACACCCATATTCATAATATTACGTACAACAATAGCACCTTCTTTTCTAGAAATACTCGAAGTCTTATCGGAACTACCATCATCTACAACAACAATATTCTTATAACCATTCTTTTTAAGAGAACGAATAACATTACCAATCTGTTTCTCTTCATTATACGCGGGCAGTACTACAAAAATCTTCATAAAACACTAGAAGGACAAATGTTTTATTAAGTTTATTAATTTCAAATCTGAAAGTACACACTTAAGTCAACACATACGCGGAACATAATCTTAATTATTTTTGTGCAACAACAAATGCTTGCTTACCCATAATTCTTTGTAGTATTGGCAACTTAAGATATATTCTCAATAATATTATAGATTTTGGTAGCTTACTTTTTGTGGAATAAGGCAAGAATTTTGGCCTAGACTCAACGATTTTAAAATTCGTCAATTCTAGGACTTCACATAAACTTCTATCATCTAAAGGCGTTATGTGATCAAAAAACATCCAATAATCATTATAACTATAACGAATATTAGGTTGTAATATCATTAATTTTCCGCCTTTTTTTAATACACGATGAATTTCATTAAGTGTCTTAATTATATCCTCTTTTGTTATATGTTCAAAAAAGTTACTTATGAAAACATTATCTATAGTGTTAGAATAAATTTTGCTCATATCCGTAGATGGTGCTAGTATAATCTTTACCGATTTATCTGCAAATTTTCTTATATCAGGATTAATATCTAAAGCAATTTTATGCTTTGCTTGAATGTTATTAATGAATTCGCAATATCCTGCAGCCACATCTAAAACCGTAGCATTTTTAGAAATATATTTTTGGAAAAATTTTGAACATAACACAGAATACATTTTCTGTCTAAAAACAGCATCTTTACCAAATCGTCTCTCATAAATTTTGTTGACATTAATCATGTGACACCTCGAATAATAAACTATCAATCAATATTTCTTAAACCAACCCTTGATTCTGTAACTGAATACAATCCAAATCATTTTTAATCCCATTATAAATGCGTTGAATTTATTTTTTGTACCCATAGATTTACCTACCCTAGTACCATAATGTACTGGTATTTCTACGTGAGGAATTTTTTTCAATACTACTAGGACCATGAATTGTGGACCGAATGTTGAACCACCAATGGTAAAATGGGGTTGTATCTTCCTTAATGCAGATTTTTTTATTAATCTCATTGTACAACCGACATCGCTTAAATGTGTAGTATTATATCCTACTTCTATTAATTTAGCTATAAACCAGTTACCCCATTTTAGAAAAAAACCCATATTAGCATTTTTCATTATAGTAGCTTGAGTAGTTCTTGTTCCAAAAACCACATCGAATTCGTCAGAATAATCTAAAAGTTTAATAATATCTTTGTGATGAAATGTTCCATCAGGTTCAGACATAATTATAATATTTCCCGTAGCTTCTTTTAATCCTCTCTGATAACCGTGACCGTAACCTTGTTTAGTTTCAAAGAATAATTTAGCTTTAGTTTTACGAACTTCCTCTGTAGTACCTTTTGCTGCATTATTATTAACTACAACAACTTCATCAACATAAGGTATAGCAAAACAATCATTAATCTGTTGCCTAATAGTTTGTTTCTCGTTATATGTTGAAAAAACGACAGATACTTTCTGATTTTTATACATAACATATCACCATATTATATCACTAATTACTATAAAGAACAGAATAGTGGAGTAATTAATAAATATTTTCAATTTAAATTATTAAAATCTAAAATTCAAGGGTTTTTCGAAATATTTATAATTATGAATACAATTTACTCTAACAATAAGGATGGGGGTTATTATGATTGATTCAGGCAAATCAAAAGAGAAAATAGAAGAAAAAATAACTGAAAGAATGAAATCTTTTATTAATATAATAAAAAAACATCCCATAAAAACAGCAATATTAATTCTATTCATAATATTATCATTATACTTAAAAATATCTGAAGCTAACATAGGATTAAACGACGAATTTGTTGGTAGTGATGCATGGGGATATAACCTCAATGCAATAGATTTCTTGAACGGAAAAGCAACCATTAGCTCATATTTTAATCCTCTAGAAACAATATACCTTGTAGGGGTCTATGCGATTTTTGGACCTGATCATTATATTGGAAGAATAATTCAAATAATAGCGTCTTTACTCATAGCGTACTTTTTATTCTATCCAACAAAGAAATTCTTTGGTGAAACAGCAGCATTCATTGCATGTTTGCTCGCACTAGTTCATCCATACATTGTTTATTATAGTGCACATTTATGGACGGAATTTTGGATGATTTTTGCTTTCAGCTGGGCAATATACTTAACAGCAAAATCAATAGATAACGAAACAAAAAGTAAATACATATATATAGGTATTTTGTCTGGGATAGCGGCATTAAGTAAAATTCCTGGATTAATGTTTGGATTTGTACTTGTATTATTCTTAATATTCTATCATAACAATAAAAAAATAGATATAAAAATATTTAAGAGAGGTATAATGCCTTTAGGATTATTTATTGTTGGAGCTTCAATAATACTTATACCTTGGTGTATATACACTTCTTTAGATTATGGACATCCAATATTTATTAATTCTAATTCTGGATTGAATCTCTATCTAGGCAACAACCCTGAAGGAACATTATGGATGACTAGCGTTTATAAATGGGATTATGTATATGATACAAACACATCTGATGGTAATTGCGGAGAAATATATAGAAAGGGTACGGCCGCTAATTTAACGAAGAAAGAATTAAATGATTTTGTGTATAAGCAAAATAAGTGTACAACAAAATATGCTATTAACTACATTCTAAACAATCCGGATAAAACTATTAATAAAATGTATCAATTTTCTATGCAATACTGGTTATTTCCTAATCTAGAAGCATTCCAAAGATTAATTAAAAATCCTAAGTCATTACTTGCTCAATTATGGTTCTTTTGGATATTTACACTTATAGGAGTAATAGTATCAATACAAAAATGGAAAAATTTTATACCATTCTATCTAATTTATCTTATCGCTTGGTTCTTTTTTGGGATAACAGTATATCTAGCAAGATATAAGGCGCCAACTACTCCTTTAGATATAATTTTTGCCGCTGGAGGGCTTGCGATAATATGGACAATAGTGGAAGATAATATAAAAAAATAGAACATAGTTTAATCAAATTTATAAACCAAATTATAAAACTTTTATGGGGTGTACAAATTGACTGATGAACATGATAAAAAAGATGATGTAAAAATCGATTTTACAAAAATTAGGAATTTCTTTACACCAAAAAATTTAAACATATTAATACTATTATTACTTATTCTTATACCTGTGGCTTTAACAGTGTATATTAGAGTTCTACCACAATATTTGCCTGCAACAGATGACATGTCACGTAATGCAGTATATAATTATTATAAAAACGGTATTGCACAAAACATTAATGCACAATATCCAAATCTACCAGTAGTACAGCGTCAAAAACTTGTTGACGAACAATTTGCTGGTTTTTTAAAAACTAACGAAGCATATGTTGAACAACAAGTAATGCAAACATCAAATTATTTTAAAACAGGATTTCAATATCAAGAAAATAATAACACATACACGTTCTTAGGAGATTTAGACTCATACTACTATTTGAATCAAGCTAGAAATATTGAAAGAAACGGGGTAGTATGTGATAAGATAGAAAACAATATCTGTATAGATACAAAAATGATTGCGCCTATAGGTACACCGGTTGGTGCAACAATGCATCCTTACGGAATATTTGTGTTATACAAATTTTTACATTTCTTCGATTCTAAAATTAATTTAATGCAGGCACAATTCTATCTACCAACATTATTGGCAGTCATTGGAGCTATAGCAGCATTCTTTATTGGTAGAAAATTAATGAATGAAGTCGGAGGATTTTTCGCTGCAATGCTATTTGCATTAAGTCCATTATTAATTTCTAGAAGTCTAGGATCCGATACTGATATATGGAATGTAGTTTTCCCACTTGTAATAATCTGGATATTTTTAGAAGCATATGATGCTAGAAACACTTTAAATAAAATTTTACTCGGTGGTCTTACGGGTCTATTGATGGGATTATTTAGTTTTGCATGGGGTGGCTACTGGTATATATTCTTATTTATGTTATTAGCTATAATAGGACACATAGGATTTATAATCGTTAAAGACTACATGCATCATAAACGCATACACTTCTGGAAAGAAAAACATATTCAACAAGAATTAATATTATTTGCTAGCATATTCGTTTTTTCGGCAATATTTGTAAGTTTATTTGCTGGAAGTATAGGAGCATTTTTCGGAGTGTTCATGACGCCGTTTACTGTTAATGCAAACCTTAAAGTTGCTGCTCAAGCAGAATTATGGCCTAATATTATGACTACAGTCGCAGAATTAAATGAGGGTAATGTTGCGACAACAGTTGGGCAGATAGGATTTGGGATACCAATACTCTTTGCGATATCATTACTTGGAATAATATTCTTGCTAGTAGGAAAGAAACCAACAACTAAGGAATATATATTATTAATAATTGCAATAATAGTATATGCTATACTTACATCTTCCATAGGATATGGTATGAATCCAACAGTATATACTATAGTTCTACTTATACCAATAGCACTAGGCATACTAAACATATTACTAGATAAAGATTCTAAACACGATATTAAGATTCCATTAATACTTGGAATATGGTACGTGTTTATGATATATGCTAGTATCAAGGGCATAAGATTTAATCTATTGCTTATACCCGCATTCTCTGTAGCATTAGGAGTTGCTATAGGATATATTTACGAATATATTTCTAGATTATTCCATGAAGGATTAAATGTTAAGGAAAACATTTCAAAACTAATAGTATTTGCACTATTGTGTTTAATATTGATAATTCCCATACAAGCAGGAATTGCTACAGGTAAAAGTTATATGCCATCAATGACTATTGGATGGTGGGATTCATTAACAAAAATAAGAGAAGAATCAAAACCTGATGCAATAATAAACTCTTGGTGGGATTTCGGACACTGGTTCAAATATGTTGCTGAACGTAAAGTAACAGCAGATGGCTCTGCACAGAGTGGACCATTCGTACAATACCTTGCACAAACATTAACAACTAGCGATGAGAAGAGAGCAACAGGATTATTAAGAATATTAGATTGTGGTAGTACAACAGGATTTGACGAGATGAATAAAAAGTATAATGATACAGAAAGAACTCAAAATATAGTTGATGAAATAGTAATACAAGATAAAACTCAAGCTAGAAAAACTCTTGAAATTTATGGTTACACTTCAAGTGAGATAGATAAAATATTATTATTAACACATTGTAATCCTCCAGAGAACTATTTCATAACGTCAGAAGATATGGTAGGAAAAGCCGGTGTATGGGCACACTTTGGAACATGGGACTTTGATAAAGCATTCATAATAAATAATGTAAGAACAAAACCTTATGATGAAGCAATGAAAATAATGGAAGAACGATTCAAAGAAAGAAGTAGTTTCTTCCAGTATAGCGCGGATGAAGCTTCAAGAATATATTATGAAGTTCAAGCATTACAAACAGATAGAGAGATGAATGATTGGATATCAACATGGCCTAGTTATGCAACAGGTAGTTTAATTGGTTGTGTAAATTATACTAAAGACTTAGTATTATGTGATCTAAATCTAGGCATTGGAAGTAACGGACAACAAAATATAGTATTACAGCGTGCTGCAATAAATTTAACTAATCCAGAAAGTTCACAAGTATTAATAGGAATATACGATAAAGCAACTAATTCCAAAGTTGGAGAAAACGTAGCATTCTGGAAGAGTTTAGTAATAGCAGATGAAGAGATGAAAAGATACGATGTAGATAATACTACAATGAATCTTGGATTATTATTAAATATAGATAGATCAAATAATCAGACTAGATATTCAGCATTAATCTCGGATCCAATATTGTTAGAATCTACATTCACAAAATTATTTTACTTAGATGGTAAGTATATGAATAATTTTGAGAAATTCTCTGATGTTACAGATATTACTGGCACTAGAATAATAATTTGGAAAGTAAAGTGGCCTGTAAATTCTTAATAAAATGAATTATAGCAATAAATTTTTGGCTGTTGGATTAGTTATATTGTGTAGTTTTATTACCGCCGCTGCGCAAATATTATTAAAGCTTTCTACAAAGAATATTGATAGTTTTTATCAAATTATAACTAACATTCCATTAATTTTAGGATTGATTTTGTATTTTACAGCATCTATGCTATTAATATTAGCACTTAAACATGGAGATGTATCGCTTTTATATCCGTTTGTTGCATTAAGTTTTATATGGACGACAGTTCTTGCGATGATAATATTTAATGAGACTGTATCATATATTAATATGACTGGAATTTTACTCATAATAGTAGGAGTATCGTTTATTGGTGCAGGTATTAAAAAATGAATAATTCAGTAGTTATAATATTATTTGTATTAATAGCAACAATAGGTAATGCTATAGGAACAACATTACTAAAAAAAGGATCAAAAAAATTTACATTAGAAATAACAATTAACGGAATAATTAAAATCATAAAAAATTATTATATAATCTGTGGAATAGCATTATATGGAATATCTGGAATATTTTTCGTGTTAGCATTAAAACTTGGAAATTTATCAGTAGTATATCCTTTAAGTTCTATGTCATACATTTTTGTTACAATCTTATCAATATATTATTTGAAAGAGCGTATGAATAATTATAAATGGATAGGGATATGTTTTATAATATTAGGAATAGTATTGATAAATATATAAAAGTTAAAAAAACAAAATATTTTGTATTCACTGCGTAATAACAAATTACCGAAACATTTATATATTATTCTGATTTTACCTTCATAAGTACATATTTTTGGGGGATTAAAATGAACTTTACAAATATAAATAACTATAATTATTCTAGTCTTAAAACAGATTTAATTGATGCACTTAAAGCAGCAGGAATATTTCTAATTGGAAGTTACATGTTAAGCACCGAATTAGATGCACAATCAAGAACACCATTACAACACAACAGGATTACCAAAGATACTAGTACAGCATTCATTCCTGGTCGAAGTATTGCAGTACCGGACAGAGTTACTGTAATTCCGGGCAGAGAAGCTAAAGAATTAAATTATGGAAGTACATATCCTAACGCACCTCATGGACAATGGGTGTTAATGACTCCTGAAGGATTAATAAATTATGAAAAGAGAAATATTGCTGCATTAAAAAAGAAAAATCCTAACGATAAAGTAATCATAGCTGATGAAAGAGCATTAGCGCAATGGCGTAAAGATCTTGCGGATAGTACACAAATGGGAAGAATGCCAAGAGATACAACATTGCTAAAAGATATTTCAACACATTTAGGCAACAATAATTATGATGGTAGAGAAACAGCTGCAGATGCATTAACCGTTGGAAGAGCAGGACATCGCGGATTACAATTTGGAGCAATACGTAGAACTCCAGCATATACTGATACTATAGTACAGAATGGTAGAACAGTAATAAAAAGATATGATGGCGAGGAAGTAAAATTCATGTTGTACATTCCAGGAGTTACTGACAGTACAGCATTAATTGCTTCAGGATTAACAGATAGTTCTGCAGTAAGTAATAGAACATCAGGAAATAGTACAGCTAGAACTGATACAACAGATGTTCCTGACACAACAAAATCAAAATGGTATGCAGGATTATTATTTGGAAAAGATGGAAGTTCAACAAATAAAGGAAATGTTACAGGATTAACATTAGGATATAGCCCTGATTCACATTGGGATTTAGAAGGAACAGTTGCTAAAACTAATTTGATAGGTAATTCAAATAAAGATTATGATAGTACATGGAATTCAACATTTGGATCTACTGTACAAAAATTCACAGAGAAATATACTGGATGGAAAACAAGAGTAATGGCTTGGCTAGGAGGAAACAACTTAAAAGTAGGAGTTGGCGCTCAATATAATAGTAGTAACTCAACATTAGAAAGTACAGTTACAGAAACTATAAGAGATAGAGCACAAAATAATCCTCTTTCAAAACCACCAGTAACACAACCAACTACAGAAGGAAGTAATTCATATTTCAGTATACCTGTAGGTTTAAGATTAGGCGGAATTAAAGGAATTGATGGATTATATCTTGATGTAACAGGAGATATTAATCCAAATGACGGAACAAAAAACGGCGTTAATGCATCATTAATATACAAATTTTAGATTATTAAGATATACTTTAGATGAGGGATAAAATGAAAAGTTGGATAATTGTATTATTGTTCATTTTAAGCATTGTATGTGTTAGTCCAGTAATGGCATCAATCAATCAAGCTACATGGACTAGTAATAATGATGTAGTGTTAAATATTAATAATGGTCAAACTGCAGAATTTGAATATAGAGTTCATGCAATTAGTACAAGAGGCGGACAATACAATATTACATTATACAAGCAAGGATTAACAAACCCTATATTTACTTATATTCCAACAACAGCAACAGTAGGCAATGGCGCTAATGGCTACATAAATGTTACACCAACACAATATGGAAATACAAATGGAACATATTATGTTTACATAAAATCTGTTGACGGATTTAGTTCTGATAGTTTTAGATTAATATTAAATGTTTTACCTACAGCAGTTTCAACATTTGCAGTTTCATGTAATGCAGTGCCAACTAACGGATATGCTCCATTAAATGTAGATTTTACTGGAACAGTAACCGGAGGAAATGCGCCATATACATATAATTGGAATTATAATGATGGTTCAAGTATATTTAGTGTATCAACAAATTCTTTAACAAATACTCAAACACACACATATAATATAGGAACATTTAATCCTACATTAAGAGTTGTAGACAGTAATAGTGTAAGTGTAACAGCTAATTGTGGAGTTGGAGCAATTACAGTTGTTCCACCAACATTAAGTATACAATCAATAAATTGTTTTCCAAGAGTTGTAAACAATAACAATCAATCATGCAGTGTAATGGTTACATCAAGTAACGGATTAGTTCCAGGAAATGTTGATGTAAAAATTGCATACAGCGACGGAAGATTATTCGGAACATGTAAAACAAATACGCTTAGTGGCGGATGTACAGTAACTAGTCCTGTAAGTGGTGTTGGAACATACACAGTTTATGCTACAGCAAGTGCACCAGGATATATTAATTATACAGGCAATGGTGCATCATACACATTTGATGTATACGCTCAAAGATATAATGTTATTAATTTAGCAACATATAATGATAGTAATTTTTTCTATCCAGATAACACATTCTATAGAGGAGAATCATTATATGCAAAATTTCAAGTTTACGATCCTATAAGTAACACATTTGTTACAAGCGATATTGTTACAGCAGCAGCACTAGTCAGTCTACCAGGCGGTAGAGTTGATTTGAGCAGGTTAAGCTATAATGGTAACTGGTATTATTATAAATTAGATATGATACCATTAAGACATGAGTTTTTAGGAGATAGTAATGTTTTTGCATTCGCATTTAACTTTACAGGATTAACAGGCGGACAAGCACAAGTTAATTTAATCATATTAAATAATAAGCCAACAATAAGCAACATACCTGATGTGTATATTAATGTTGGACAAACATCATATATAGGATTAAACAGTTATGGTCATGATTTAGAAGATAATACATTAAGATGGAGTATAACTAATAATCCGTTTAGAATTACAACAGTAATAAATTCAGGAAACGTTCTAGCAATTACCGGAAATAATTTAGGTGATGATATAATTGATTTAAGAGCCAGTGATTTAGACAATGATTATAGTACTACAAGAATTAATGTTCACGTAATTACTGGAATTGTAAATAATACAAACGCAACGTTTACTGTTGCATGTACTGCATCACCAACAAACGGTAATATTCCATTAAGCGTTAGTATGAACGCACTTGTTAACGGCGGAACAGCACCATATAATTACATATGGTCATTTGGTGACGGTGGCGTAAGTAGTAATACATTAAATAGCGTTACACACATATATAATAATGTTGGAACATTTAGTTCAAGTGTAACAGTAACTGATGCAAATAATAATGTAGTATTAGCAAATTGCGGAATAGTTAGAACAACAAGTAATGGAACTACTAATCAAACATTAATATTTGATATGGGTGGACCATACAACGGATATGTTAATCAGCCAGTAACATTTGATGCTTCAAAAAGTACTGGACAAATAGTTCGATACTTATGGAATTTTGGAGACGGTAAAACCGCAGATACAACAACACCAACAATTCAACACACATATACAGCAATAAATGTTTATACAGTAACATTAACAATTTACTACGCTAATGGTTCTATTAATTCTGGAAGAACTACAGCAACAATATTAGATGGTTCTAGTATGCCAAAACCAGTAGTAATAATTGATAAGTCTAAAGGCGGATTATTGATAACACACTTATTAATTTATGGCATGGATGGTTATGATATTTTGAAGCCTAATGATGATTTAACAGTAAATGTTGAAGTTAAGAATGAGTATGGTTCAAAGTTGAAAAATTCCAGAGTTGTAGTGAGTATTCCGGAATTAGGAATTGAAGGAAGATCAACATCATTCGATTTGAATCGTGGTGGAACACAGGCAGAAACTGTTACAATACCATTGTATAGTATAACACCTGGAACCTATTATGTTAAAATCAGTGTTGGTAATGACGAAGTTCGAAGAATAAAATATAGGGAACTAGTCATAAAAAAGTAAAAAAACATGAAAAATGTTTTACTATCGAGTAGTAAAAGAAACGAAACATTTATAAATAATAACGTTTATCTATTCGATAACAGTCATATTCAGAAATCAGTTTGGGGGTAATAAAATGAGAGCAAAATTGTTCGTATTGTTTCTAGCATTCGTTATTGTAGGCACTGGATTAGTAAGTGCAGTTAATCTTCAGGTTACAAGTCTTGAAGTAAATAGTCACTCACTATTAGACAGCGGCACATCAAGCGTTAGCCAAGACTATAAGAGAGGAGATAAATTAAACATATACGTATGTGTACAAGCATTAGCTGATGTAACTAACGCACAAATATACGCTGACATTTCAGGTTATGCATATGCAAATCAAGAAAGTGCAAAAATTACCGACATGACTGATTCATTCGATTTATTAAACGGACACAGCGATTGCTTTGACTTGGACTTAGAAGTTCCAACAAAAATAGATAAAGATTATTTCAAATTAAGAATAAGAGCAGATGACAGAAATGGAACATCAGTTGACAAGACATACCAATTATATCTAAAAGGAATAAAAAGAAGTATGGCTGTTGAAGTTAAAGATTTCAGTTTAGACCCTCAAGAAGTTGTTGCTGGAAGAGCATTTACAGGAAAAGTAAAAGTACATAATCTTTGGGACAGCAAAATAAAGGACTTAAAAGTAACTATGAGCGTTCCAGATTTAAACATTAAAGTTTCTGAATACATGGACGAGATAGATCCTGATCAATCTAGAACTTTTGAAGAATTATTATTAAGAATTCCTGAGTGTACAAAAGCAGGAACATATGATGTAAATATCTTAGTAGAGTTTGATGAGTATAGTGAGACCGATACTACTGGCAGTATAAAAGTAAGTAAAGGAGACACTTGTGGCGCAAGCACTACAACAGGTCAAGGTAATACAATTGTTAATGTACCAAATATGCAGGAAGTAGCTCAAGGAACTAGTGTTGTATATCCTATCGTGATAAACAATGTTGGAGCAAATAGTAAGACTTACACTTTAAGTGTTACAGGAGCATCAACTTGGGCAACTACTAGAATAGATCCATCATCTGTTGTTGTAATACCAGCAGGTCAATCAAAGACAGCATACTTATACGTTAGTAGTAATTCAAATGCAGAACTTGGTGATAAGGCATTCACATTAAACATCGATGCAGACGGAGACACTAAGAGCATACCATTAGTTGCTAAAATAACTAAGAGTGGCTCTAGCGACTGGTCATTATTCAAGCAAGCATTAGAAGTAGGTTTAGTTGTATTAGTTGTTATCTTAATAATCGTTGGATTAGTAATTGGATTCAATAAGATGAGAGATAATAAAAACGATTCAGAACCATACTACTAAAAATTTTTATTTATTATTTTTTAATATATCAACAATATTATCGAGATGGTTACTATGAAGTTATCCTCAATATTTATTATATTACTGGCATTCTTAATGCTATCAAATAGCGTATTTGGTGTGATTGATGTCAATACGTACACTCCTAGTAAAGACTTCACATTAACTAGTTCTTATGATAAAGTTAGTATATGTAGTTGTTCTACAAAATATGATACTATCAGCCTAACTAATACTGGAACATGGCCAGCAGTATTTGCCATATCAACCAATAAAATTCATGCACAAGTTATGACTTCTGAAAATAATTTCGAGTTAGCACCTGGACAATCAAGAAATGTTTACTTATACATAACTTCTGACTGTAGCACAGGATCTGATGAATTTAAAATTACAGTCACATCAAATCTTGGCATGCAGAAGACAATTGTAAAGGAATTACAAAGAGATAGATGTCAAAATATTGAGTTAGCTATAGGAAATTATAGTACTGATATTAATCCTTGTCAATCAAAAAATTTTGAGCTATCAGTAAAGAACACAGGCTCATTTTCTGAAGAGTACAATTTAGAGAGTAATTATGATAATAATATAGTCTATAACGCTAAAAGTTTTACATTAGAGCCTAATCAGATTGGAAAGATTAGTGCAACAGCAAAATTTGATTGTAACGTATATGGTTCAAAAGATATAATATTCACCGCACATTCCTTGAAGAATGAATTATCAGCAAGCGTTAATGCACCATTAAATATTTTAAGAAATTATGATTATGATGTAACTATAGGAAGCGATTCTAACAACACAGTAAATGTTGATGTATGTAATAGAATACAGTATAATGAGATTCCTGTAACAATAACTAACAAGGGAAGTATAACTAATAATTATACAGCAGAAGTTAAAGGATTGCCAAAATATGCAAGATTAAGCAAATTAGATAATAACGCTTTCACATTAAAACCTGGAGAGTCCAAGAAATTTTATGTAGTTGTGGATTCAACAATATATCGAACAGAATATAAGACAGCAGAAGTAAAGATTGAAGTTACACCAGAACTTGGCGATATAGTTAAGAATTCTAAATTATTAATAAATTTCCTTCCATGTTATGAACACGAAGTGATATTATATGATTATGATAATAATAAAAATGCTCCATTAAGAACTTGTGAATCATACACGTATAGTTATGATGGTGAAATATTAAATAATGGAAAATATACTGAAACATATGCATTGAGTTTAGAAAATGCTCCATCATCAGTAAAATTATCTAAAAATAGTGTTACTGTAGAATCTGGTAAGAAAGGATTTTTCAAAGTATTAATAACAGGACCTGAAGAGAATAAAGATTACGATATCAAAGTTAAAGCAACAATAAAGAACGGAATTAATGAATATAATGAATTCTGGATTAAAAGCTATGACTTACCAACATGTCATGTCGTAAATGTTGATAAGACAAATTATCAAATTAATTATCAAACTACACAAGTAAATATGCCTATAACTAACAAAGGTTTAGTTAATGGAAAATATATAGTATCATGGAATGGTTCTAATATTTTAGCATTAGATGACACATTAGTAAATATTAACAAGTCAGAAACCAAGTATGTTACATTAAAAGTTAATGCTGCAAATAAGAATGATAGTTATTATGGCGGACAATTAATAATTGAAGATTCAAGCGGCGTGACATACACACAAGAAACTATTGTAAAATTAAAAGATAAGAATATAATTACTAAAACATTCGAATACTTAGCTTATGGCACAGTATGCAGACAATTCAGCCTATACGAACTATTAGCGATATTATTAGTAATTCTATTGATTGTAATATTCTTAATTGTCGGTCCACACTATCCTTACAAATTCAGCAACAGATTCAAAGCAAAAATACCTATATTAATACTTTTAGTAGTAGTATTTTTAATGGGTTTAGTATTCGTATTAACATTTAGCGGATTGCCTAAAACCGAATCACAAGTATATAATTTGACTAATGACGCTTCAGAATTACGTTATGAATGGCTACAAGATAGCAAGTATGTATTAGACATTTCTAAATTCTTTTATGATCCCGATAATGCTACATTAAAGTATAATGTTAGCGGTATAAAAAATATCAAGGCCATAATCGAAGGTAAACAAGTAACATTCTATCCAAATAGTGGTTGGAGTGGTGTAGAATATGCTAAGATAACAGCATATGATCCTCAAGGCGGCAAAACTTCATCACCAGAATTTACATTAGTCGTAAAGAATATTCCAAGAAAATCATTCACACAATTATACAATGTATACTGCTGGTACGTTAATTTAGCGATATTCTTAATAATATTAGTACTAATATACATTGCAGCATTTATTAAACAGAAACGTAGAGGCAGAAAGTAAACTTCTGAATAAAAAATGCGTGAACATTACGAGAATCCGTTAACAATCATACAATACCTCAAAGATGAGGAAGATATAAATACGTAAATCAAAGACGTGTTGACCATAACTTTTATAAAACACAACTTATTCTATAATTTCAATTATAAGGGGACGTAGTATAACCTGGCTAGAACAACCGCCTCCAGAGCGGTTAATCTGAGTTCGAATCTCAGCGTCCCCATATTTAATTATTTATTAATGCCAATAAATCTCTAACTTTCTTAGGATGATAGAAACCTATTTGTTCATAGTACGCTCTTAAATAAGGACGATATATTTTAAGATTGTAAGAATAATATTTTCTACACGCATAAGGTCCATTGACAGTTGATTTTATTCCCAATTCTAGTAATAATTTTTGTATCTGCAACAAACCATTTTTATTTACCACATTTAGAACTATTCTTTTGTCAGGAATAGACACATGCGCCTCATCATCAAAAAAAGATTTTAACCATTCTACTTTAATAGCCTTTTTAGATAGAAGAATTTCTTTTACTATACACCATTCATGTGATTTTCCGGCGCCTAATTTTATAATAATATCTCTTATCCATTTTGCAGACAAATCATATTCATGTTTTCTTACAGGAACAACTTTTCTTCCAAATTGAATCTTAACATCTGAAGTGAATTGTTTTATTAATATAGGCTCAGTATTCACATATCTAACACCATATTTTATCCTAACGAGATTCTTTCTTGGATGAGATATTAGTTCTTTTGGAGTTCTTCTCTGCCTGCTAATATATACATATCCATCTCCACAAATGTGAGCCACTATACGTGCAAGTTCAGGAGTAATAATATATTGATTCGGTTTCATTTCAACTCATCCTAATTGAATGAAATCAATCAATATATTTATGTGTGACGGCTTATTGTCCAGTGAGATAATAATAATAATAATAATCTATAGTCGAAACATTTTTAAGGTGATTTAAGATTAAAATACATAAGAGTATTCGATAAAAATGGCTAAAACTAAACGTGAAAATTATTTGAAGCGTTACGGTAAATTATTAAGGTATTTAGGAGTATTTCTACTTATTGGAGTGATTGCTGCTTTAATGCAACCAATAATATTAAAAGTTATTATAAATAGTCCTGATCTTAAAAGCACATATGATTTTATTAAGGGAGAGTTAGATAAAACGTCTATATTTTGGTTATTTATTGTAGCGTTCATTAGCGGATTATTCTTTATATCTCTACCCATAGATATTCTATTCCTGTATTATATAATCAGCGGCGGGGATCCTTTGCTAAGTTTTATTGCAGTATGGAGCGGTATAATAATTAGTCACACTTTAGATTTCTGGTTCGGACACTTATTTAGAGACTATACGTACAAGCACGTAATTAAGGAACATTCTCAACAGTTTGGTAAGAAATTATCTAAATGGGGTAGTTCTATACTATTTTTCGGAAATTTTATACCGTTTTTCCCGATGGAAACTTTTGTAGTATTTATCGGAACTACTAAATATAAATTTTCAAAATATTTGATATATCAAGGTTTAGGAAAATTCTTAAAATTGGCGCTAATAATATTGTTTGTGAAGTTTTTTGTAGATCAACAAGTATTGTTAACATTTAACTTCTTTGACGTTATTAGGAGTATGATGGAATATTTATTGAATGTGATATAAAACAATAAATTTAAATATGATTGACTATAAACAGTAATAATAAGTAATTATGGTGAGGTATATGCGACAAACTGATATTAATACTGATTTAAACTCTTACTTGCATGAGCGTAAGAACAAGCCTTTCTGGCAAAAATTTAAGCCTAAGATAAAGCCACGCAAGGATATTGATGTGGATGCAGAATTACGTAAAGATATCGAAAAAATTGCTACTAGTGAAAATATTACTCCTGAAGATAAACATGAATTAGAATCTATGGAGCAGAAAATTGATGAAGTTAACAAAGTCGAAATTCAAGTAGAACATGATATTGAAGAAGAACACGAGTCATTATTAAGAAAATTTTTTAAGAAGTTGAATTTTTCTAGAAAAAACTCTCCCTCAAAGGATGAAGATGTGGATTTAGAAGATATAACTCCTGTGAAAAATATAGATATTATATCTGAAGAGCATGATGAAGTTGTTATGAGTGATGCTGAACTGCGTGAAATGTTACACGGGTTACATGATTGGATTGCTCAATTACCTCCTGATAAGCTTGAGGAGTTTAAACAGTCTAAAGATTTCGAATTATACACAAAATATTTAAGGAAGCACAACCTAATAAGGTAAAAATTATGGATGAAGATATATCAAGTTAAAAGGTGAAACCAATGGAAGATAAGACACCAATATATATTATGATGATTGTAGGCATAGTAGCTGTGGTAGGAGTAGTATTTATGTTAACAAATTCTGCTAATACAGGCGTACCAACTACAAGTGGCGCTAATGGTATAACTGCTAATGTTGTTGCAGAAGAATCTGCTCCTGTAGATCTTGGCGCAATTAGTAGGACTTTGATGGGTGTAATACTTGTAGGAATTTGTGTATATATCTATCGTAAGGTATAAACTTTTTATTTTTTAACAAATTTTTATAATATTTTCTTTAAAACAATAAACTATTAAAATTAACAGAGGTTCTGATTATTATGGATACTAACGAGAGATTTCAGCTAATTAAGCGTAATACTCAAGAGATTATTACAGAAGAGGAATTAATTAAATTATTAGAAGAAAAGAAGCATCCTAGCGTATATCTTGGAACTTCCGTGACTGGAAGACCACATATTGGATATTTTGCGTGGGTACAGAAACTAGCTGATTTCTTAAAAGCAGGATTTAAAGTTAAAGTATTATTAGCAGATATTCATGGTGCATTAGATAATACTCCGTGGGAATTGCTTGAGAAGAGATATAAGTATTATGAAATTGTTATTCCAGCAATGATTGAAGCTATGGGTGGAGATTTGAAGAATTTTGAACTTGTTAAAGGATCAGATTTTCAGGTTAATAAGGATTATATCCTTGATGTTTTGAAGATGTCTACACTAACATCTATTAGAGATTGTACAAAGGCGGCCTCAGATGTTGTTAAAATGGGCGATAATCCTAAACTTTCCGGACTTATTTATCCGATAATGCAGGCTTTAGATGAAGAATATCTTGGCGTAGATATTCAGATGGGTGCACTAGATCAGAGAAAGATTCTTGTCTTTGCACGTGAATTCTTGCCACAAGTAGGATATAAGTCAAGAGTTGAATTGATGATTCCATTTATAAGAGGATTAACTCAAGAAGGTAAAATGTCTAGTAGTATTAAAAATTCTAAGATTGACTTGATTGATGATGAAAAAACGATCAAAGACAAATTAAAGAATGCATACTGTCTTGAAGGAGATCCAGAAAATGGTGTACTAGAATTTGCAGAGACAGTTATAATGACTCAGAAAATGGATAAGAATGAAGAATTTGTTATTGACAGACCTGAAAAATGGGGCGGACCATTACATTTTAAGACACGAGAAGAATTACATGAAGCATTTATTACGAAAAAATTACATCCAATGGACTTAAAATCAGGTGTTGGTGTTGAAATCAATAAATTACTTGCGCCAATCAGACAAAAGTTCAAAGGCAAAGAACAAATAATTGAGGAAGCATACGGCGACAAGATTGTTATTGAGTAAAATTTATTAACATGATTTCTATTTTATAAGTATGGTCAATAAGATAATAATTGTAGATTTCGCTGGAACATTAGTGAAAGCAGAAATGATTGAAAAAGCTAATGAGTTCAGATCAAGCATTCTAAAGAGAGGTTTGCCAACGAAATATGAACATGCAAATCCTAAAGAATTATACAAGGCAAATAGAGAATTTGTCACTACACTTACAGGTTTAGAACCTGAAATGACTATAAGATATAGAGAAAATGATTTGGATTTTATGAATATCACAGGAGATAAATATCTTAATCAAATTTCTACAAACTTGTTTCAAATTGGAATGTTTATGGTTGCCAAAGAATATGGAAAAAATATATTTCCGAAAGGGTTTATAGAATCATTAAAAAGACTACAGTCCAAAGGATATAAATTAGCGATTGTTTCAGGAGTCAGAACAGACATAATATCTGGAATGATTGCAATATCTAAATCAGATATACAATTCGATTATATATATGGCCAACCACCAATACTAGGTATAGGGAATGAAGATAATTTAAAATTATTAAAAAAACAAGGTAAGATACTTTATGTCATCGGAGATAAATTATCAGATCTTGAACCTGCAAAAAAATTGAAAGCGAAATCAATATTTGTAACATGGGGTCATGCATCAGGCGGAGAAGAGAAATTCTCTGATTACACAATCAAGAAGCCTGAAGAGATATTAAATATTGTAAAATAATGTCTAGAAAAAATTTATCATTTCCCGCTATGTATCTCTACAACGTCTAAATGTTTTAGCGGGAAGTCTTTTCCGACTGGCATCTTTCTTTTGACGTCGATTGCTTTAATGAAATTCTTACCAAAATCTGTATGTAATTTGAATGCGAAATCTAATGCTGTCGTTCCTGGAGGCATTAAGAAACAATCTGGTAAAGTTCTTCCGTATTGATCTGTTAATTTGTTTACTCCACCTGGAAATATTGCAATATATTTTAGGACATCTAACACTGCTGCATTTATTGCCGTTTGAACGCCTGTTGAACCCATCTTTTTCAAAACATTTTCTTTAATAAAATTTAATGCAAATTTTTGTTTATCATTAAGTTTTCCATCATCTGTAAATTCGAAATCATCGTTTCCTGGAAGATATTTTATTAATTGATGTTTTGCTGCCTCTTTCAATGCAAGTTCAGATTCTGCTGAACAAGGAATTATTGTTAATTCTGGATGCTCTTTCTTTATTCTATGATAATTTTCTTGCGCTATTGGAATATCCATCTTATTAGCTACAATTATCATTGGTTTAGTTAATTTTCTTAATGATCTAGCTACATCCATCAAATCTCTTTCAGTCCATGCAACAACTTTGTCTTTTGGCAGATTTAATTTTTTTATGACATCATCAACCATTTCTTCAGTAACCATTAATCCTGATAATTGTTTACCTAAAGCTTTACATGGGTCACCATGTTCTTGCTGAATTTGTCGTGCAAACTTTTCCCATCCCTTATTTATAATTCCTAAATACCAGAAATCTATTTCTTCCTCTAAAAATGTAATATCATCATAAGGATCTCTTGAACCTGGATCTGATGGTTCTCCTCTCTCATTTGTTGCACCAGCAAAATCTACAACATGCACGAGTGCATGAGCTTGTCTTAAATCATCTAAAAGTTGGTTTCCTAAACCTTTACCTTCATGTGCTCCAGGAACTAATCCTGCAACATCAATAACATCAACAGGAACAAATCTTTTATGATCAATACAGAATCCTTCTCTAGGATTACATTGTGTATTAAAGAATGTGTCAGTACAATCAATCTTCACAAAACCTACGCCATGATTTGGCTTGATTGTTGCAAAAGGATAATTAGCTATTAGAACATCCATTAATGTAGCTGCCTTAAAGAACGTGCTCTTTCCAACATTTGCTTTCCCCACAACACCTATTTGCATAATATCGAGAATAAATATGTGTTTATAAAGTTTAATATGAATAATTAAAGCAGTATAGTTTAACTATATTCCTAGTTCTTTTCTTCGATCTGCCATCAATTTATAGTATAACTCTTCTGTTCTAGAATTAAACCATCTACTTCCACGATCAAGATTATCTTTATTGAACTTTTCAACCAGATGATAATATTTAACTGGTTCTATATTCATATTAGAGCGACATAACTCAAATCCTTTTTCTGATGCCATCCACATAAAATCAAAATTGTTAAATGCAAGCAAAACTGGTTCAGTAATAAATGAATCTCCAAAAGCCCAATCATCGTGTTTGAGAATTAATCGTTTTACTTCTTCAATTGTATCTCTCGGATAGTCTAGTTTAGTCATTATTTCTTCAGCTATCTGTGCTCCAAATTCTGAATGTGCTTTTCGTACATTTAAGTTATAGGAATCAGAACCTTTAGGTATCTTTGAATAACCTGTATCATGAAGTATTGCTACAGGCATTAATATATCGTGATTTACTTCACTATCAGAAATGTATTTTGGAACTGTTTCACACAACCATTTTATGTGTTCAACATCCATAGATCTGCCTTTCTCATAGTAAGGCAATGCAAGTTCCAAAAGGGGAAGAAATTTATTCTCCATAACAAAATGTGAGATTAGAAGTTTATAAAGTTTGATTAAATTTAAAAAACGTCAATCATTCACATAATTATGAAGCAGGAATTCTTTGTTAAGAATGGAGAATTAATATCGGAAAAGGAATGGATTGAGATAATTGAAAGATTCAAACCCAATATCGATAATGAATTAGTAGATTCTGAATCAAAAATTGCTTTAGAAGTTAGAAAATTAACGGATGAAGCTATAAAGGAAAGGATTGAAGGGCTAGATTCTGTTGGTATATGTTTTTCTGGCGGTCTTGACTCGAGCTATATTGCTTCAATTTGTAAAAAATTAAAGGCAAATTTCACATGTTATACTGTTGGTTTTCAAGACGGACAGTTTAAAGTTCCTGAAGATATAGTTCAAGCGCAGCTTGTTGCAAAACATCTTAAATTAAGCGATGATGAATTCAAATTTAAAATATTTAATCTAAAAGAAATAGAACAAATAATACATAAAACTACAAAAATATTAAAATCTGCTAATGCGTGCAATGTTGTTACTGTAGGTGTTGGTTCAGTTGAAGTTGCCGCACACTCAATATCAAAACATGAACAAGTATTTTTCTCTGGCCTTGGTTCTGAAGAAATATTTGCAGGATATGATAGACATAAAAATAATCCAACAAATGAAGAATGTTATGAGGGATTATTAAAAATGTATCAAAGAGATTTGATACGTGATTCGGCAATTCCAAAAGCATTAAAGTTTTCATTTACAACGCCATTTCTAGACGATGAATTAATCAAGTATTCTATGAAGATTCCCATCCAATTTAAAATAAATTCTCAAGGTTCGAAAATGATTTTACGTAAAGCTGCTGAACCATATTTAGAAAAATATTCCGAAAGACCAAAAAAAGCAGCACAGTACGGATCAAGTACAGACAGAGCAATCGAGAAACTCGCACGAGTTCATAAGTTCGCAAGAAAAGACGAATATCTGGAAAGTTTGAAATGATACCACAAAAAAACATTGATGCGTTAAGGATAATAACTAAGAAATTTTCAGAGCATAATTTGAACTGGGTTCTAATAGGAAGTACTGCTCTAGCAATACACGGAGTAGATGTTGATGTTAGAGATATTGATATAAAAACAGATCAAGAAAGCATCAACAAAATTGGCGAGCTATTGAACGAATACGCAATCGAAACAGTACATTACAAAGAATCTGAAAAATTTAAATCAATATATGGATTATTTAATATTTCAGGAGTGCAAGTTGAAATATTTACGGATTTAGAATGTAAAACGGATGGAGAATGGGAAAAAATTCCTAATTTCGACAAAGTAGTAATAAAAAAATGTGAAGAGATGAATATTCCCTTAATAGACTTACACGAGGAATATGAAGCTTACAAAAAACTTGGAAGAATAGATAAGGCTAATAAGATACTAGAAATATTAAAAAAATAAAAGGCATAACATAATCATCTTTTTAAAGTCTTTCGCCCTCCTACAATCATGACGTTCAATTATAAATATAAGCCTAAAACCACTAAAGAAATAGTTGGTCAGGATAAGGCGTTAAAGGAATTGAAAGAAAAGATTTCTGAGTATAGTTCTAGAAAAGTTCGTAAAGCATTACTAATATATGGTCCTTCTGGAACTGGAAAAACTAGCACAATACATGCATTAGCTAATGAGTTAGATTTAGAAATAATAGAAGTAAATGCTTCAGATGTTAGAAATACTGAAGGTTTAGAAAGCAAGGTTCTACCAGCAATTCAACAGATGTCATTATTTGGCAAAGGAAAATTAATTCTTATTGATGAAATTGATGGACTTTCTGGAACTGAAGATCGTGGTGGAGTTTCAACTATTGTGAAATTTATCGATATATCACCATTTCCAATAATTCTTACAGCAAATGATCCATGGGAACAAAAGTTTAATGATATAAGAAAAAATTCTATAATGATAGAATATAAAGCAATAACTGCATTAGAACAAGCAGTACGCTTGAAAAGTATCTGTGAAAAAGAAGGAATAGAATTTGATGAAGATGCAATAAGTCATTTGGCACGAGTATCGCAAGGAGATTTAAGAGCAGCAATAAATGATTTAGAAAATATTAGTGGAAATAACAGAAAAATTACTCGTAAGGATGTTGAAGAAACATCAGACAGAGAACGTGAAGAAACCATAATAAATGCATTATTAAAAGTTTTCAAGACGACAAGTCCAGAAATAGCAATAAACGCATATGATAAAGTTGAAGAAGATATTGATAAAATATTTTTATGGTTAGATGAAAATCTGCCAAAAGAATATACTAAAGCTGAAGATTTAGCTAAGGCATACGAAAATCTATCATTAGCAGACGTGTATTTTGGAAGAATAAGAAGATGGCAATATTACAGATTTTATGTATACATATATAACTTATTAAGTGTGGGAGTTGCAATATCAAAGACGGAAAAGAATCCGAACTTTATATCATATAAACCAACCGATAGAATATTAAGGATATGGATGGCTAACCAGAAAAATGCTAAAAGAAAAGCAATTGCAGAAAAAATTTCTGGAAAAACACACACATCAAGAAAAGAAGCAATAAAAAATATGCCATATCTCAGGATAATATTCAAGAATTCTGATAAGAAATTTGTAGAAAAAAATATGGAACACTTCAAGCTAGAAAAAGAAGAATTAGATTGGTTAGTGAAATGAGTAAAGAATATAAAAATCTCAACGAACTAATTAAAAATAATTTATCTGCATCAGAGACTGAGGAAGCAATTCAACTAATAAAAGATTTAAGTGATGTAAAAAGAAAGAAACTCTTAACAAAAGATCAATTCTATACTGTAGCGATGTGGAAGACTCCAAGGCCAAAAAATCATTATCTAAACAATTCTGAAGAAGTAATCAAGAAAGTATCACAGAAAGTAATTACGACGAAATCTGAAGAAGAAAAGATGCAATATTTAACATCTCTAAAAGGTGTATCTGTTGCAGTAGCATCCTCACTCTTGACAATTACAGATCCAAAAAATTATGGAATAATAGATATACGCGTATGGCAATTGCTGTATAAGTACGGCGAGGTAAAAACTAAACCTGGCGGCCAAGGATTTAATCTAAAAGACTGGCTAACATATCTCACAATACTTAGAAAATATTCTGTTCAATTTAATGTCAATGTAAGAGACATTGAAAGAACATTATTCTTTTATCACAAGAAAATACAAGTTGGCAAATTATATGATTTGAAGACTAAAAAACATAACCTATTTAAATGAACAATTAATCTTTTTACTACAGGCATTAATGGGACGATAGCTCAGCCTGGGAGAGCGCTACGCTGAAGCCGTAGATGTCCTGAGTTCAAATCTCAGTCGTCCCATTTTCTTATTTTTCAATAAACTTTAAATACTGTTTTTACCGTATATTATTGTAAGGGGTGAATATATGGATAATTGTAAAATCTGTACAGGAGATTTTGAGAAGAGTCCAGATAGCTTAGTTCTATGTGATAATCATAAAGGGTTTGTACACTTTGGATGTTGCACGCATAGATGTTCACATGATGATAAGCCATGTAAACATTGCATTGGACAATACACTAAAGTTAAAGTGTAACGCTTTGAGAAATTACGACAGGATCTGTTTCTTCGTGATAATCTGATAATTGTAGATATGTAGGGTTAAATCTTCCAAAAGCCAGTTTCATAGCACGTAAATTTGTTGGAGTATGTTCAAAATATAATTCTACAAGTCCAGTTAATGGTAATCTTCTAGGAATCATTAAACTATAAACGTCACCATCAGGCGATAATCTGTTAACTATAGAGTTATCAAGATTTAAACCCAAGATTAGATGTTTTCCAACAAAATTTTCTGTAATAGAAAGTTTTGATTGAGTTAGAGCAGTATCAAAATCTTCAGTAACAATAACTGCACGATCATGTTTATGTTCATACCTCCGTATTTCTAAAGCTCTTAAATCACTGGCTAATTTCTCTAAAGATTTATTATCCATAGGATTAGTAGTACCGCCTGCAGCTCTTAATTGTTCAAGTTGAATATCAAAAGAAGACAATAATGCATTATGTGAAGAATAGATTATACCATTTCTAATATTCGTACCGTGGTAAAGTATTGACATCAGATAAACTTAATGATATGAACTATTTATAAATTTTTAGTATTATCTAGAAGAATATTTCTTAAATAATTGTAGTAATTCTTTACGTGTATTAAGAATTCTATGAACATCTACACCACGCTTCTTTAATAAACCTTTTTCTGTAAGTGTATATGCATGAATTTCATCTAAATATACATCTTTATGATATCCTGCATTTTTCTTGAAATACTTAATAATTTGTTTGACTGCAATTGAATCCATCTTTTTAAGAACAGCATTTACTTCCTTATGATAATTATTATTTGAATAATACATTCCATGAGCTATCTCATGTTTCAGTATACTTTTATCGACATCACCATATACTCCGATTATATAGAATTTTTTATTTCTTATTTTATTAAAAACGTGTAATATAGATTTTTCCGCTTCTGTTAATGGATTAAATAATCCTCTATAAAATGGTTGTAATATGTGTGATGGAATGTTAAATCCGCTCCAATCCTTATAGTACGTAAATTTTCCAGTCTTTATGCCTTTAGGAGAGTTTTTAATATACCATTTCTTATATTCTTCAAGCGTGAATATTTTGCCTTTAAATTTTGGTGATTCATAATGTTCTTGAAATCTTAATAACGTTGATGTCAAATCATTTCTCGTCTTGAATTTAATTAAGTAAATGTTTTTAGAAATTTGTTTAACAATCATAATAGTAAGTTATAGTAAGGGTTTATATTTTTTGTGTATGTATATTATTTTTATGTTCCTGCTGTAACTCCCACATTACCCATTACTAGTCCTGCTACCATGTTGAATATTAACATTACAACTAAAGCTATGAAGAAGTACATTATCGTACTGTTCATTAAATTCTTTCCTAACATATATCTTTCTGCTAAGCTATCAGAACCATTTCTTATTCCATTAACAAGTACGGTCATTATATAGATTATTTGTACAACATAAACTCCTACAATAAATTGGAAATAAAATGTTGGTATACCTATTCCAAAAAAATCTGGGCTAAAACCCAGTCCTGCACTACTACCTGCTTCTCCACCAATTCCTTGACTTAAACGCTTCATATTATCAGATAAATTACCAATTATTCCAGTAATCATTGATGTTATACCAATTACTATTCCAGAAATTGCAGGCGTTAAGAAACTAATTTGTGATTGTAAACTACTTATTGTATCGGCCATTAAATCTTTTAATCTTTCATCAACACGATGTATCTGCTTAATATATTCGGAAACATTAATTAATGCTTGAGACGCGACGAGAGGACCTTTCTTACTAGATTCAACAAGTACTTTCATTGAACTCTCAATTAAACTGCTAGGGTAATATACTATTGCACCACGTTTAGGATCAAATATTGCTTCCTCAACATTCATTCCTAATTTAGTAATATTTACGCTTACTAACTCGAAGAATTTTCCACTAACTGTCCCACTCATTACATCAGCAACTTTAGAAAATGCAATTTCTACAGGCAAGCCATCACCAATCCTATTTCCTAACTGAAATAATGCTCCAGCAAATTCATTCTCTAACTTTTTAGACTCATCTCTAATTTTCATAACATTTTCTGAACGTAGTTTGTAATATATTCCTAAACCAATACCAAAACTTAATGGTATAAATAAACTAAGTATAGCCGCTCCAACTCCAAACGGTCCAAGCAGATCTCCATTCTTATCACATTTATAACCGAGCAGATAAAATTTCATCGGTGCGGGCGGTACAGCATTATCACATTTAGTAGGACTAGCTAATACACGTACATTATATTCCTGATCAACGGCCATATCAAATTCTGGAACTACAAGATGCATTATGAGTGGGCTAATACCTATAAAGAATAACATTCCAAACAAAAAACTTGCAATAAATATTGGATGTAACTGAAATTCTTTACCACCAAAATTTAATAAAATATTCTTATGTTTCTTTAATTCAGGATTATTTTCAGAAATGTCAGTATCACCATAACCAGTTGGTCGAGTGCTTAAAACCATACGACTAAGATAATACACACCGACAGGCAAAGCAACATTATACATAACCATTAAATGATACCATTTAACCTGCTCCATAAAACTAACAACTAAAGGCAAGATTACTAGACCAAGAATGGGTAAAACAATGCCGAGCATATTCAACATTGTTAGAGGACCTTGAAGATTATGTGCATAATGCAACATTTTCTCATAAGTTTCATCAAGTATTAACGTTAAAGATTTCTCTAATGAATTTAATCTTCTAGATTCAGAATTTTCATATAATGAAGATTCTATTAAATGCACAGCCTCTACAAATTCCATATTATCTTTCTTCCAACCTTCAAGGTATGCATCTAAACTTTCTTTAACACCAGAATATTTTTGTGTCTCAACATCCCACATAATCTTTTTCAAATCCAATGATAATGGTGGAGGTAAATGTTCTGCAGCGAAGTCGATAGCATTTTCAAGATTGCTTGTGTGACGCATATATGTTACAATGTAGAATACTGCAAGAACCATTTGATTGCTTGCTTTCATACGCCAACTAGCCGCTAAAAATTCTGGAAGTTTACTTAATGGAACAACTAATATTAATCCTAATACTACGGCAAATATTACGAAGAACATTGCAGATGCAGGATCGGCAAGAGGATCTAAAAGCATAGGTATAAAACTTAGAACAGTTACTGCTATTATTAACATTAAAGGTCCAACAAACGAGAAACTTTTAACACCTGCAGGAGTAGCATTCATATGACATGTTTCTATCGCTTCCTTAATCTTTGCAGCCTCTCTTGGGTCTGGTTCAATCTTTAGAAGATTTTCAGAAAACGAACATGCTTTCTCGTAAAGTGTAAAATTTTTTGGCATCCACTGCTTCTTAAATTCTTGATACTGTCTAGATTGAATACTGGATTCTGGACTCTCCTTACCTTTATAATTATCAAATTCTTCCTTAATCTTTTCACGATATTTGGATTCGAAACTTTTTAGATTTTTGGAATCTGTCTTTTCCACACTCAACCTCTTTTTTAAAAACATTCTATGATAATTATTTTTTATAAACTATTTTTCTAAATCTATTTCTTGTGATGTCTTGCATCATACTCTTTTACAGATCTTTTTAACCATTCATTCCATTCAAAAAATATTCTTTTACTATCCATAACTCCAACTTCTTCTTTGACTTTATCTGTAATCTTATGGAATTGATCGTTTGCTTCTATTGCAAATCTTGCTTCTAAGATATCATAATTATTTAATTGTGTAGCATAATCTACCATTGTCTGATAATTTTTTGTACGTAACATAATATTATCCCATACAGCATCCCAGTTTCCGCTCCATTCCTTAACATTTTCAGCAATAGCTTTTATGATATCACTATCTTGATTTTGTAAATCATCAGATACAACAAGAGCATCTTTTTTAGAATCATACTTCATCAAATCTACAAATCCTTTCTCTTCAACAGGATCATTGGTCCAATGTTTTCTAACTTCTGTAATTTGAGTAACTCTACGCCATCTATGTAATCCGTCGGCAGACTTTATAGGATTTGCTACAACGATAATATCTGTTGCTTTGAATGATGTTTTTGGAACTCCTAAATCGTTAACAACCCTATCATATACACCGTATGGACTATCTCCATGAATTGTACCTGCAACAACATTTGCAAGTGCTCCTACGCGCATTGCTTCATACAATGATTTAGCTTCTGTGCTTCTAACCTCTCCTACAAATAGACACGAGTCTCCAAGTCTTAATGTTGTTCTAATCCCTTCCTCAGCAGATACTTCGCTTGATCCTTTAGATAGTGCACTTCCTACTTTCATCTGTTGAATATTATATCCTAATTTTCTTAATGACTCTGCTGGTAATTCTAATGTATCTTCTATTGTTATCATTCTATACTTACGCATTATCTCAACCATTAATGCACCTAATAATGATGATTTACCTGAACTCCTAGTTCCTGCAATTAACATAGTTCTTGAACCATCAATTAAGAAAGACATTAATCCTGCTCCTTGTGCATTCATCATCCCATTTTTTATAAATAATGCGAAAGTCCAAGGTTTATCTCTATGTCTACGGAACGCGTAGGCCAATCCAGTCGGGTTTAATGGAGGAGATATAACCCCGACTCTCGCATTTGCTGTACCAGGAATTAATATTTCAGTGTCAAGAATAGGGTTTGCTTCATCGAGTGGTCTTCCGGAAATCATTCTAAGTTTTGAAGCCCAACTTTCAGCATCTCTGATCGTTGGTACTAAATTTGTTCTACAATAATCATAATCTTGATGGACTAAAAATATTGGAACTTGACCCATAGGACTATTGATTGTAATATCTTGAATCTTATCATCTTCAAGTAATGCTTCAATAATTCCGAATCCTACAGTATATCTTACTAAAATTTTTGCAAGCTCTTCAACTTCAGCATGTTTTAATTTAACATTCTTATACTCTGCAAGTTCTTCAATTAAGTCACGACCAATATTTGTGAATACTTCTCTCATTCTTGCAGGGTCAACGAATTCTTGACGTTCTGGCTGATGTTCTGCCATAATCTTTCTTGCTAAATCTAGAATTTCATATTTTTCTTCTGGCAACTTAAATTCTGGAGGAGTGATGTGATATAAATTTTGTACATTATGTTGTAGCTTGAAAATTATTACATCAGAATTTTTTACACTATAACTGTCAACTTCAATACCATTCTTAGGATATGAAGACATAATTTTTGTAAACATGAAATCCGGCTTAATATTTGGAGTGAATATTCTTCTATAGATACTTCTATCACCAAGCTGCATTCCACTAAGATGTGGTGTGGCAATCTCGATTAATTTTGTTGTTTCTAAAACTTTAATAACATAATTTAGTACTTGAATGTAACGTTCAAGCATTGCAGTATATACATCATCAACACTCTTATCTAACTCAATTTTCTCTTTTCTAACTAAACGTTTTAATTCAACATATGCACCAACAGGATCTTTCTTCATCAAATTAAATAAAATGTTTTGCAACTCGGAATATTTTTGTGTAGCGGCATTAAGAATTATTGGTGAAGGTTCATTCAATGTCATCGCACGATAATTGAATACAGCTTTATGTTTGATAATGTTAGAAAATACTTTAGAAAATTCTACAAGCACACGCGTTTGAGGAAAATCGTACTCGTAATCACGTTTCTGGCTGAAGACTATTTTAGTAATATTTCTATTGGCCATCAACTTTTCAATAGTATCAGCCATACATTTTTCAGAATCTTCAAGTGAAGGTACTTCTAAAGAATTCTCATAATCCATTCTAAGGACTGTCTCTTCGCCTTCCTTAACTACATCATAAGAACTATTTGGATTGCCAAAAAGCATACACACCTCTTATGTCAGTAATAGCTTATTTTAGTAATAAGTTGTACTAACACCCTCCACTAAACCCGTTAATGAATTCATTGAAGTTTTTTATATATAAATGTTGCTATAAAGAAGAGTTCTAAAAAGATTTATATATCTGTTGTACTAAATTAATTTCATGGCTGATGAACAATCAATGAATCATATTGAACGTGAATTAGCTAATGCTCAAGAAGGTCAACCTAAAGATGATGGTAAGGGAACTAACGAATATGCGCAAATAGCGAGCATTATTTCTGATCTTGATAGAAGATTAAGAGTTCTAGAAGAAAGATATGGAAATCTTAGAAAAAAACTTCAATTGACAGACCAGAATATGATAGAATCAGAAAGAGGATATGCTAAAGAGTTAAGAAGTTTTAATGATGAATTACTAGAACTAAAACGTAATACAAATGATTTTTCTGAAAAAGTATTAGTATTCGGATCTGAAATGGATAATGTTGCAATGAAGAGCGACGTTAAAGTTATAGAAAAATATTTAGCAATGTGGAATCCTACATCATTTGTGACGAGAAAAGAGCTTAAAGAATACTTGAAAAGTAAAAATGTGGAATTACTTGAAGAAACAAGTAAAGATGATGAAGAAGATTCTTAAGATAAATAGACAATAAATAAGATAATTCTACTATATAATAATAACAAAACTTTATATACTCATGCGGCAGATTTTTAACTATTATCAAGATTAAGGACTCGGGGAAAAGGGGTGAGATACTCTTCTTTAGAGTCCTATCATAATTATTTAATAAAAGAGGGTGGTTTGTGTGGATAAAAGTAGCATGTTTATTCTTTGGTTTGATCAATTAAGCAATGACGATGTTCAGTATGTCGGCGGAAAAAATGCTTCACTTGGTGAAATGTATGTAAACCTTACTCCTAAAGGAGTTAGAATCCCAAACGGATTTGCACTAACTGCATATGCTTACAGATATTTCCTTGAAAAAGCAGGAATAAAAAATAGGATTAAAGAAATTTTATCAGACTTAAACACAGGAGATATGCAAAATCTTCAAGAAAGAGGACATAAAGTTAGAGAAACAATTCTAAAAGCGGAATTTCCTAACGAATTAAAAGTTGCAGTTCTAAGCGCGTATAGAGATTTATGTGGCGCATACAATAAAGATCGATCAGATACTGATGTTGCAGTAAGAAGTTCAGCAACAGCTGAAGATTTACCAGATGCATCATTCGCAGGACAACAAGAATCTTATTTAAACATTCGCGGAGATTATCAAATTTTAGAAGCTGTAAAAAAATGTATTGCATCATTATTTACAAATCGTGCAATTTCATACAGAGTAGACAAGAATTTTGATCATTTTTCAATTGCATTAAGTGTTGGTGTTCAAAAGATGGTTCGTTCTGACTTAGCATGTTCAGGAGTTATGTTTTCTATCGATACCGAATCAGGATTTAAAGATGCAGTTTTAGTGACTGGATCATATGGTCTTGGAGAAAACATTGTTTTAGGAGCAGTTAATCCTGACGAGTTCTATGTTTTTAAACCAACATTAAAAAACGGATTTAAACCAATAATTTCAAAAAACGTTGGTTCAAAACAACAAAGATTAGTCTATGATTTACAAGGAACCAAACCTACAAAGAACATTTCAGTTCCTGATGAAGAAAGAGCAAAATTCTGCATGACTGATGAAGAAGTTTTAACACTTGCAAGATGGGCTTGCACAATCGAAGATCATTATTCAACAAAAGCAGGACACTTAAAACCTATGGATATGGAATGGGCAAAAGATGGAATAACAGGACAATTATTTATTGTACAAGCAAGACCAGAAACAGTTCAAAGTAAAAAAGACATTACAAAAATGATAACATACGCCTTAAAAGAAAAAGGACCAGTTGTTGTAAAAGGAAAAAGTGTTGGTTCAAGAATCGGAAAAGGAACTGCAAATGTAATTAAAAGCGTAAAAGATATTGGACTTTTCAAAAAAGGAGAAGTATTAGTAACTGAAATGACTGATCCTGATTGGGAACCAATAATGAAAATCGCTTCAGCAATTGTAACAAATCGTGGAGGAAGAACTTGCCATGCAGCAATTATTTCAAGAGAACTTGGAATTCCGTGTGTCGTAGGAACAACTGAAGGAACAGATAAAATAAAACAAGGACAAAATGTCACAGTTGATTGCTCACAAGGAGATGAAGGATTTGTATATGATGGACAATTAATATTTGATGTTAATGAATTAGATCTTGGAACATTAAAAAGGCCAAAGACGCACATAATGATGAATGTCGGAGATCCAAGTCAAGCATTCGAATTAAGTTTCCTTCCAAATGATGGAGTAGGTTTAGCAAGAGAAGAATTCGTTCTTAACAATGCAATTGGAGCGCATCCTCTCGCACTTTTAGGATTTGATAATTTAAAAGATCAAGAAGCAAAACAAAAAATTGCAAAAATGACAGCAGCATATCCAACAAAAAGAGGATTCTATGTGGAAAAGCTTGCTCAAGGCGTAGGAATGATCGCAGCAGGATTCTATCCGAAACCAGTTATTGTAAGACTCTCTGATTTTAAATCGAATGAATACGCAAATTTAATCGGCGGAAAAGAATTTGAACCAAAAGAAGATAATCCGATGATAGGCTGGAGAGGCGCAGCAAGATATTACGATCCAAAATATATTAAAGGATTCGAAATGGAATGTGAAGCATTACTAAAAGTTAGAAATGAATACGGACTAAAAAATATTATTATAATGATTCCAATGTGTAGAACTATAACTGAAGGAAATAAAGTCTTAAAAGTTATGGCAGACAACGGATTAGTCCGAGGACAAGATGGACTTAAAGTTTATGCAATGTGCGAAGTTCCAAGCAACGTAATTCTTGCAGATCAATTTATGGATATCTTTGACGGATTTTCAATTGGATCAAACGATTTAACACAAATGACACTTGCAGTTGATAGGGATTCAGAAGTTGTAAGCCATGTATTTGATGAAAGAAATGATGCAATAAAAACATTAGTAAAATCCGTAATTGAAGTTTGTAATAGAAGAGAAAAATATATAGGAATTTGCGGAGATGCTCCAAGTACGTATCCAGAATTTGCAAAATTCGTTGTAGAATCAGGAATTCAAAGCATCAGTCTAACATCAGACACAGTAATTAAAACAACAATGATGGTGTACGAGACTGAAAAAAAATTAGGATTACATAACTAATGATGTTTTTTCTTTTTTTCTAAGAACTCAATTATACTTGGATGATACTTTCTTAGTTCTGTAGCACCTGGACTATCGCTTCTTAGTTGTTCTTCAGCATAATGCCTACTAGCAGCATTAGAACCATCATGCAATTTAATCGATATCCTATTATCTGCATTTAACATTCTTAAATATGATTCTACATCCGGTATCTTCATCTCAAATAATGGAACTACTGGTTGTTCGGAAGCTAATCCTCCAACCCATACTGCTCTCTTAACAAAAGTTTCTCTTGGGAGAACATATATTGATCCTTGTCTTTTAATACCATTATCAGCACCATATCTTAAATGGAATGCTCCAGCAAATTTTTCGTAAAGTACTGGTATGGAATGTTCTAATCTTATTTCGCAAGTGCTATCTCCACCTAGGTGTCCTAGAAATACTGCTGCAATATCACTTGTTTTACATGCAAATACTGCAGGAAACTGCATATGCAATCTTATATACGCTTCGGATTCATGAGGACTTATCTCATGAAGATTCTGCACCGGAGATGCATGAAATACATAATCTTTTTTGGTTTCGTGTTTTTTTGTCATGACATTTGGGAGTGATAATTCCTTTAAAAAAGTTGTTACTTGAAAAAAGAGATAAAAAGAAGAGCATCATTCTTAGAGTAAAATTTATAAATAGCTCAAAAGTTTGTTATTCTTAAGTAGTTAAGCGAGGATTGATTTTATATGAGTAAACAACTAGAAATGCCGCCAAGATATAGCGCAGAAAAATTAAAACAATTTGTTCACGGTATAAAGATAGAGCTAGGATTCTATCAAGAAACCCCTCCAAAAGAAGGCGCGAATCCAAATTGTGAGGCAGTAAGAAGATTTGAAGAAATGTACGGTGTTAGGATAACAAGCATTAATACAAATCACAGAGAATTACGATTAGGAGTGCATGGAAACGGAACAAATGGAATTAACGGTACAAGTTTTACAGGAGTACTAGCATTAGAAGATTATTTTAGAAGTACAACAGTACAAAGGTTAGGAGTACATATCTGTAATGTTGTAATAGAAAGAAGTGCACAACCAAAATATCAGAATATGATTAATCAAGAAACAATTATTGCAGCACGTAAAACAAAAGCAGATTTAGAAAGAAGATTAGGACCATAAATCATATACTTATTTTTATTTTTTATTAATTATTCTATTAATTAAACAATTCTTAGGAGAATAATTCTACTTTAAATCCTGGACTAATATACATTTTGTCTTCTTTTGAGACAATCAATATATCTATAGATAACTTGTTTGCGAGTTTAATTCCCTCGTCAAATCCTGCTGTGAATAAACTTGTGGCATGTGCGTCTGCCTCAATGCCGGTTTTTGCTAGCACAAAGATACATTTTACTGAATCTTGTGGAAGTTTAGTTTTCGAATTAAGTAAATGATGATATTTGCCCCATTTTCTTCTGTTGGGAGCTGAACCGGCTATTGCCATCCCATTTAAATTTATTTGACCTATCGCACGTTCAGAATCATCTGGATGTTCTAATAACACAGTCCATGAATCATTCTCATCTTCTTTTTTAGCGTATATGTCTCCGCCACCATTAATATAATAATTTGTAACGCTTTTAGATTCTAATATTTTTGATAACCTATCCAGACAATATCCTTTGCCGAATCCTCCTAATTCAATCTCTTTACGCAATAAGATTTTGTTATGTTTTTCATCTAAAACAACAGGATTTAACTTGTTTTGGATTTTATTTTTTATGCGAGAAATAAGATGCTCTCTGATTTCAGATTTTTTTGAGAATGAATAATTCTTATCGTACCCTAATGAATCTAATGATGATTTTAGTGTTATATCAAAATTTCCATTTGTTAATTTATTGAATTCTAAAGCTTTTTTTACTAAAGAAACAAATTCTGGACTAATATCATGCCATATTCCTAATTTAGAATTTATTTTAGAAAGTTCCGAAGTATCTAAGAATCTTGAATATTCCTGTTCTATACGCTTTAATTCAGCAAAACATTCATCACATAAAGAAATGTTTTCTTCTGGAAGTTTAATCTCAAAATGACTCCCTAAATACTCTCCTTCCCTTGATAAGAAATTCATTAAAATCACATCGTTAATGTTTTACGAAAACATATAAAATAATAGTAAAAAATAATAAAAATAATAATAAAAAATATTCTGGATGAATTTATCCTGGATGTTGTACAACCAAGTCTTTCAAATGTTTTGCGAACGCGGCAGATGTTAACGAACTTCCGCTTACTGTATGCGGAATAGTAATATCGCTTATCTTCTTTCCAACAACTAAGCTTGGAAGCGCTGTGTTAAACTGTCCTACATAACGTTGTGATGTCATATCACAATTTATTACTGTGACAGATGCATCAGTTACAACATCGCCTTTTGTAGTAACACTTATTTTAATACTATTTTGACCGCCTGGAGACATATATGTTACTGGATCAGCATACGTTCCGTCAGCAATAACAAAATTTGTGATAGTATCCTGAGTTTTTTGAATTTCAGACTTATTAGTTGCATCTATACTAACATTTTTAGATTCATTTAATGGAGTTACCCCTCCAGCATTTGCAGCATTAGGATTGCTTAAATCTGAAGGATTTGGTTGTGTAACAGGAGTACTTGCTGAACATCCTGTAATTAACAAAGATGCTGTTGCAAATAATGCGAATATCATTAATGCAAATCTCATAAAATTTTCATTTTTTTCATTAACAGGTTTTTCCGAAAATATCGGAACCGAAATTAATTGTTTGTCTTTTTCCATTTTTTCTCCATACACCATTCATCTTCACCCCATAAAAATATCGTTATAGTAGCTATTGTTAAACCGAAATCTCTTACACCGATTTCACCATAGCCCACATCAATTGTTATTGCAAGTAAATGTAAAGCTAAAAGTATTGCAACTATCCTTGTAAAAATACCTGATAGTAATAGTATTGAAGCAATTATCTCAAATATCCCATTAATAATGACGAAAGTAGTAGCATAACTTGAATTAAAGATAAAATCCGGTAGATATCCGACAAAATTTTCAGGACTTAATAACTGACTTATACCAAACCATAAGTATACTAATCCTATCCCGTATCTTAGTATTATAGGTGCAAATTTTTTAAAATTATCCTTTGTATTAGCCATGTCAAAAGTGTGATTTATACGTATTCACCTTGAAATATGGACTTTTTAGGTATATTTAAATTTTATGAAATTATATAGTAAGTATACTTAATATATCTTTTATTATTTTTCAATCATTAAATTTAAAAGTCCATGACTAATTCTTAACTAAAAACTATTTAGGGTGATATCATGGGAGTAGATTATGGCGAGTTTAAAGGGCATAAGATGATTATATTAAAGAAAGATGATAATGATCAATATCCATTCCAGTTTGGAAAGGCAAAAGCAAAATTAATAGTAGAACACTTTGATTTGATAAAGAAATTTGCTGACGAAGAGTAAACACGAAAAATTCTCTAGTTTTTGTGTATTATTATTTTATTTTTCTATTTAATAATTAAGGATAAATCATATTAAAACGCTAACTATATAAATAATCTTTTTTACATAATGGTATATGCATAGAATTGATGATGTGGGTGAGTTAGCTTCTGTTTGTAGAGAAGTTCGTAGAGATATACTGTTAATGGTATATAATGCTGGTTCTGGACATATTGGTGGTTCTTTTTCGGCAACGGAATTGCTTGTCACATTATTCTTTAATGCTATGAATCATGATCCTGAACATTTAGCAGATAAAACAAGAGATAGATTCATATTAAGTAAGGGACATTGTACTCCAGCATATTACGCTGTACTTGCGCATGCAGGATATTTTGATCCTGACGAATTATTAAATTTTAGAAAGATTAATTCAAGACTACAAGGGCATCCTGATAAGAGTAAATTTCCATTAATGGAAACAACCAGTGGAAGCTTAGGTCAAGGATTATCTATTGCTGCTGGTAAAGCATTTGCGTTACGATTAGATAATAATTCAGCTAAAATATATTGTATGCTTGGTGACGGAGAATTAAACGAGGGTCAAATATGGGAATCTCTTGCAACAATACAAAAATATAATTTAAGTAATCTTATAATAATTGTCGATAATAATAAAGTGCAATTAGATGGCTCAAACATTGATGTAAAGAATCTTGAACCACTGAATGCTAAATTTAAGGCATTCAATTATGAAGTGTTAGAAGTTGATGGACATGATATTAATGAATTAATTAATACATATAATTTTGCAAAAACATTAAGTGATAAAGGAAAGAACGTAATAATACTAGCTAATACAATCAAAGGTAAAGGAGTCTCATTTATGGAGAACACTGCTGAATGGCACGGTAAAGCTCCTAATGATGAAGAATATCAGAAAGCGTTAAAGGAGTTAGAATCAGAATGATAAAGAAAATAAATGAAGCAAATAGAAAAATAAAAGAAAATATAGGACTATTTAGAAGAATATGGAATTTATCGTTAAATCATTTTTTCATAACATTCATTACATTATATATTCTTAGCATAATATTTCTTGTAATAAATCAGGGAACAGTTTCGGTAATAATAGGTTTTGTATTATTAGCATATTTCATATCTTTTCTAGTGAGTAGAGTGCAGATGAACATCGCAAAGCTACTACATCATGAATTAACAATAAGAGAAATACTTATCGGATATGTAACATCAGTACTGTTTATTATAGTATTATTTGCAATAGCATACTGGGGAATCGCACTTACAGGAACAGGATATCTAAGATACGGAGAATGCATAGATAATACATCAATTACAAAAGACACAATGTTAAATGATCCTAATCTAGTAATTAAAACATTCCATTACCCATATTTTAGTGCAATAACATTTTTCACAGTAGGGTATGGAGACATATGCCCTATGGGATTAAATAAAACCGTAGCGGTCCTAAACGCATTAATAGGAAGTGCATTCAACGTACTAATACTCGCAATTGCAATAACAAACTATGCAACAAAAACTAATGGGAAAAAATGATGAGATAGAAATAAAAAAATAAGATTAAAATGTTAGCTAAAATCTCAACACGTGATGGATATGGAAAGAAACTTGCAGAGTTAGATAATCCTAACATTGTTGTACTTACTGCGGATTTGGCTAAATCTTCTGGTGTTAAGGAGTTTGTTGATAAATATCCTGAACGTTTTATTCAAGTAGGAATTTCTGAGCAGGATATGTTTGGAATTGCTAACGGATTAGGTTTGGAAGATAAAATTCCTATTACAAATACTTTTGCTGCATTCTGTTTAAGGGGACATGAACAAATAAGACTTATTGCAATAAATAAATCTAACGTTAAGATTGTGGGACATTATGCTGGCATAAATCTTGGAATGGATGGCGTTAGTCAAATGTGTGAAGAAGATATTTCATTATTTAGAACTATGCCAAACTTTACTGTTGTTGTTCCATGTGATGCTCTAGAAGCTCAGAAGGCTTTAGATGGAATTGTTAAGATTAATGGACCATGTTATTTAAGATTATCTAGAGAACCTGGTGCTGTAATAACTCACGAGTATTCTGATTTTAAAATTGGTAAGGCAAACATTTTGAAAGATGGACATGATGTACTTATTGTTGCATGTGGATTAATGGTTAATGAAGCATTACGTGCAGCAAAAATGCTAGAAGATCAAGGAGTAAGCGCGACAGTAATGAATATGCATACAATAAAACCTTTAGATAAAGAAGCATTATTAAAACAGGCGCAAAAATGTAAGGCTGTTGTTACAGTTGAAGAACATTCAATATATGGTGGATTAGGAAGTGCAGTTGTTGAAGCGTTATCATTATCAAAGGTTCCAATAAAAATCTTAGGAATAAGAGATGAATTTGGAGAATCAGGAAAATCAGCTGAACTTTTCGAAAAATTTGGACTTACTGCTGAAAATATTACAGAATATTGTTATGATGTAATAAAGTTCAAGGATAGAAGCTCTGGCCTTCGAGAAGTAGATGATATAATGAAAGACATTAACGGCATTGACAAGAGTTTAAAGAAGGAAAGTCCAGAAGCAGACAAAATACGCGTAGCAGAAACTAGAGTATCAAATGATAAAGATCCAAGAAACAGAATTACTAAAATGACTCCACAACAAAAAGCACAAATGGATGATGTATTAAATAAAATGTTTGGTGGAAAAAGAAAATAATTATTAAAAATTATTCTTTAAATTTAATAGATTTATCAACAAATAATAACACTCCAATCAATATAGGACCCATCAATAAATATACTATTTGCATCCATAATGGTCCGTGTATACAATCACATAATGGAAGTCCAGGATAAGATGCTACTGCAGTATCTCTAAATCCAAAATAGTGATAAGCAATTGTTTCTGAAGATATTAACACTATCCAGTAAAGTACTATAGAAAATATTACTAATTTCCATTTTGAAAATTTTGCGGACAAGAACGTAAAGAATATTGCGAATATCCATAATCCTAGTGTCCAGACAAGTAAAGGATATGTGTTTATTCCAAATATTACTGGAAATGCTACACTATAACTATAATTTTCATGGCCGACGATCTGCCAAAGGAATGCAATTAGGAATGAATATCCTAAATAATGAATATATTTATTTTTTGGTTTAATATCAGTATTCAATGATTCTTTCATTTGTCCATCTTCTTTATTCTACGTTTATGTCTTAATTCGCTTGAGAATTCTGTATCAAAAAATTTTTTTGCAATTCTTTCGGCATCTTTAGGTGTGGTAACATCTTCTCCTAAAGCTAGAACATTTGCATTATTGTGATATCGCGACATGTATGCATCATCTGTTGTTCTACATAGTCCTGCTCTTATTCCTTTAACACGATTCGCAGCCATACTAACACCCATGCCTGTCCCACAGATTACTATTCCTCGAGATTTTTCTTTCAGAACGTACTTAGTTAGTTTTTTTATGTAATCAGGATAATCAACAGATTTTTCTCCCTCAAAAGTCCCTAAATCAATCAGAGGAAATTTCTCTTTTAAATATTCTTTTAACTTATATCCTCGATGGTCTGCAGCTATAAATCCTAGAACATGACCGACCTTTTTGTTAATTTTCAACTGTAATCACCTTAACTGAGTTCATGAAACAAGTAATATATAAAGTTTAATAATGATATAATTATATATTATGTTTAATGAGCAGTTTAACAAAATTAATAAAGTAAAATCTATTCAATGATGAAATGGTTAGAGTTAGCGCATCAATATTAGGATTCTTATTTAAGGCTAAAGCTCTTAAGGAATCAGACAATGTGATGATCGACAAAATCAATAATGCACTAAAAAATAAGTCAGATAAATTTCAGATTCTACACTTAGATATTGAGGATGGAGTGTTTGTTAAATATAACTCTTTTACTCCTCAAATGGTTCACAAGATTAAATGTGCACAGAAAAAAGAAGCTCATTTAATGGTTGTAGATTATAAGAAGTATTTGAAAGATTTTTTTATACTTGCTGATATGTTTATAATACATAATGAAGTTTTAAAGAGTGATTTCCCTACAACTATAGAATTTTTGCATAAGAACAAAAAATTTGTTGGAATAAGTATTAATCCGGACACAGCTGTAGAGCATGTAAAACATCTTGATAAGATTGATCTTGTGCTTGTAATGAGTGTACACCCTGGTCTTCCTGGACAAAAATTTATAGAACATAGCATAAACAAAATCAAAAAACTGAATGAATTACGTGAGAAACATAAATATCATTATCTTATAGAAGTTGATGGCGGAATAGATAATATCATAGCTGAAAAATGTTCAGATGCAGGAGCAGATATTGTAGTTATGGGAAGTCATTTATTTAGATAAAATCTGTATAGTAATATTATTCTAGAATTTATCTCTTCTTGATTTTTTTCACAACTCTGTGTTTTGTAATAAAATAGAAGTACACATTATTGAATGCTAACAGAAACGACAATAATATCAGTGATAAATATGTTGACACATTTAAAAATGTGTTATAATGTTGCGATATATAATACTCAAATAGTACTCCTAATAGCGCATATGTTGCTACATATATTAATAGTATTGTGAACGTTACTAGCAACACACCATAATATGCTTTACTAATTAATGCTCTAGAACTATGATGTAAATTATCTCTAAAAGGCAAACCCATGATGAATAATGATTGTACAAAATTGAAGAATATATAATATAATAAAAATATTGTTATAATCATTACAACAATTATTCCAGTGAGCCATGCATTAGTACTAATTACAGATAATACTCCAGGCATTACAAAAAATAATAGTAATAAGAATAAGAGTGTTAATACTATATTTAATGAAAACATCTTATTGAATAATCTGAAATCGTGCTTATATTTTGCAGTTAATGATCTAACATATCCTAGAATTGTTAATGTAAACAATGAATATACCATAATTAATAGTATAAAAAATATTATGTATAGTAATAATAATAAGACTCTTAATAAAATATCACTATTATAAGTAATCAATTTAGATAAAATATAATCTGTAACATTTGGAATTAACAAGTTAGTAAATCTGTTAACAAATAATATTAATACAAAAAGTATAAGGTATGCTAATACAATTTTAGAATAGATTAACGGATTAGATTTTATGGCACGCACAGTATGCATAAACATTGAATCCTTAAAACTTTCAACCATATACACATCTTATACTATTCATATTTTAAAGTTTACTATAACAAGGTATATTTTTGGATACTCCCCATGTATACTCTAATTTTCACAAAATATATAAATAAAGCTTTAATATTCGTACATAAGGGTCGTATGGCATTATTTTACAATACTGACTTTATAGAGATAAGCGTTTGGGGTGAATTTATATGAGTGAAGAAGATTCTGAAAAACATGCAAAACATGAGCATGAACATAAACATAAATACATTGAACATGAACAGCATAGGAAACATCAGACTTATCAGACTGCTACATGGATTCTAGGAGCAGTAAGTGTAGTATTGCTGGTATTATTTATAGCATCTATAGCAACTAGCGGCTTTGGCGGCAGTTCCGGTAGTACAAGTGTTACTGGAAAAACTTTAAGTGCATCAGATGTTAAAGCTAAGACTGAAACATATTTAAAGAATGCTGTAGCAGGTCAAACTTTTACAGTTGACAGTGTTACAGATACTGGTTCATTATACCAAATTAATTTGACTGTAGCTGGTAGACCATATAATTCATATGCTTCTAAGGATGGTTCATTACTATTCCCTTCAGCAATTGATATGACAGCACCAGTACAACCTGCAGCAGCAGCCGCGGCACAGCAACCAACAGTAGTTCCAAAAACAGATAAACCAACTGTTGAATTATTTGTAATGGCATACTGTCCATTCGGTACTCAAGCTGAAAAAGGAATATTGCCTGCAGTAAGAACACTTGGTGATAAAGTAGACTTTAAAATAAGATTTGTATATTATGCAATGCACGGTGAAAAAGAAGTTAAAGAAAACTTAAATCAATACTGTATACAAAAAGAACAGCCAGATAAATACTTAAAATATTTAGCATGTTTCTTAAACGATAGCGTTGGACAAGGAAGCGACTCAGCAATTACTTCATGTATTGCAAGCACTGGTGTTGATAAAACAAAATTAGATGCATGTAAAGTTGCAGCTGATACAGAATTTGGTATTACAAAGAATTTCCAGGATAAGGCATCATGGCTAAGCGGTCAATTCCCTAAATTCGATACAGATGCAGCATTGAACACAAAATATGGTGTAGGCGGAAGTCCAACACTAGTAATTAACGGTGTTCAATCTAATGCTGGAAGAGATTCAGCAAGTTTCTTAGCAGGAATATGTGGAGCATTCAATAATGCACCAGCAGAGTGTCAAACACAATTAAGTGCAACACCACCTGGAGCAGGATTTGGATATGATAGTGTCGGTGCAGCAAATGCGGCAGGATGCGGCGTATAAACGCAATTATTTTTTCTTTTATTTTAGTTCTTTAATATTTTCATTAATTTAATAAATAGATAAAGGTAATCAATTATTATGATTTGCATTATAGCATTAATTGTATTCGGAATTCTTGGAATATTTAGTGTAAAATATAGAATTATTGCTAAGGAAGCATTTAATTGTGTTTTTAAGAAAATAACGTTAAGAAAGTGTGATACTGGCCTCGATATAAGATTAAAAAGTCAAATTAGTGGAAGTTTTCTAAAATTTTCTCCAAGGCTTGGAAGAATAGCTTACAAATATTTTGAAGTATTCTCATGGATATTTTTAATATTAACATTAGTTACATTATACTTTATGGGATTAGGATTATACAATTATGCAGTTTATGGTAATTGTAATGGTCCTCAAGGTGGTTTCTGCATATATGATCCACTTGGAACTACTAAACCAGTAAATACTACAACTGAAGGATCCATTTGTGCAATTCCTGGACACAGCATAGGAGCTGTACTTACTGCTCCAAAAAACATAACCATAACTGACGGCGCATATATCGGTAATCCACAGGCAGGAGTAGTTATTATAGAATACGGTTGCTACTCGTGTCATTACACAAAACTTGCAGAACCTACAGTAAAGAGATTAATAAAAAAATACGGTGACAATATCTTATATATCTACAAAGATTTTCCGCTTCGAGGAACTCATGAGACAGCGGAACCAGCAACCGAAGCTGCACATTGCGCTCTTGATCAAGGAAGATATTGGGAGTATAGAGAATATTTGTTTGCAAATCAACAACGACAATTCGATGAAGATCTGAAAGGATATGCTAAAGACCTTGGACTGAATGATACACAATTTTCAGAATGCTTGAACAGCGGAAAGTATAAATCATTAGTTGAACAGACATACAGTGAAGGCATAGCACTAGGAATCACTGTCACACCAACATTCTTCATTAACAATCAATCACTAGTTGGAGCTAAAGATTATTCAGAATTCAAGAAAATAATAAACAAAGAACTTGGAATTTCTTGGTGGGAGTTCTGGAAATAAATATTTACTAGAAAATGAATGATAATAAAACAACTATAACAGAATTGAGCGACACATTAGATAAATTCTTAAAAGTTAGGGATTGGAATAAATTTCACACACCAAAAGATGTATCTATTGCACTATCTATAGAATCTGGTGAGATTCTTGAACATTTCAGATTCAAAACTGATGAGGAAATAAAAGAATATCTTAAGAGTGCGGCAAATAGAAAAGAAATAAGTTACGAACTTGCAGACACATTACATTTTCTACTAATACTAGCTCGTGTTTTGGATGTAGATTTGTCCAAGGCGTCTGAAGAAAAGCTCAAGATATCTGAAAAGAAATATCCTTTAAAACTCTCGAAGGGTAAGGCGCTAAAATATACTAATTATGAGAAAAAGAAGAAATAAATTTTTCTAATCAGTATATTCCATAAAACATATAAATCGTTAATAATTATGTTATTCTATGAATGTTTTAAAAGTGCGTGAAGATTTTCCGATTCTAAAGAATGGCTTAAATGGCAAGCCAATAATATATTTTGATAATGCTTGTATGACTTTAAGACCTAGACAAGTCATTGAAAAGATGAATGAGTATTATTATAATTATCCTGCATGTGCTGGAAGAAGTCATCATAAACTTAGTAAAATGGCTACTGAAGAATTTAGTAAATCACGTTCTATCATTAGAAAATTTATTAACGCAAAATCTGATAAGGAAATAATATTTACGAAAAATACTACGGAGGGTATTAATCTTGTTGCTAAATCTTTTAAATTTCATAAAGGTGATGTAATAATATCTACAGATAAGGAACATAATTCTAATCTTATACCGTGGCAACTAGTCGCGAGACAACAAGGTTTACGTAGAGAAAGAATCAGTACTAAAGAAGGTTTTGACTTGCAACATTTTGAACATGTATTAAAACATGCTAAATCTAATAGTAATCGTTCATTTGTGTCAATGGTACAAACTAGTAATATGGATGGTACAAGTATTCCGTTAAAAGAAATTGTTAATATTGCACGTAAATATGATGCTGTTGTAATGCTTGATGCTGCACAAGGTGTTCCGCATAAATCTGTTGATGTGAAAAAATTAGATGTAGACTTCTTAGCATTTTCTGGTCATAAAATGCTCGGTCCGAGCGGTACTGGAGTATTATATGGTAGAGAAGAACTTTTGAATAGATTAGATCCATTTATTACTGGTGGAAGTACTGTTGATGATACAACATATGATGGTGCAACATTTACACAATTACCAGAACGTTACGAAGCAGGATTGCAAGACTATGCAGGTTTTATAGGACTTGGAGCAGCAGTAGAATATTTAAAGAAATATATTGATGATATACACGTTCATGAATTAAAACTTAACAAGATAATTACTGAAGGATTAAATACTCACGTGAACATTTTAGGACCACAAGATCCGAAACTTAGATCAGGAATATTTTCATTTAATGCAAAAAATAAGATGGACCATCATGAAGTAGCATTGTTGCTTGACTCGTATGCAAACATAATGATTAGATCTGGAAGACATTGTGTACATTCATGGTTTAATGATAATAAAATTGATGGAAGTGCACGTGCTTCATTTTATTTGTATAATACAGAAGAGGAAGCTAAAATATTCGTAGAAAAGACTAAAGAAATTCTCAAAATGAAATAATTTATACTTTTAGTAATGCTTTTATAGCATCATCTTTCTGTTTTGCGACTAAATATTCTTCAGTATGTATTGCAACCATTTTGTCAATATAACATTCTACTACTTTAGGATTCATATTTTTCTTAGCTAATTCTATCCATTCGCATAATGCTCTAACATCTGGTTTGAAATCTGAACCTTGACTGAATAATATTAATCCACTTCTAACATCATCAAAATACGCTTTTTCTCCACTAGTTGAAGCATCTAATAAAGGTATAATATATTCGTTCATTAAAATATTTCTTAATTCTAGAGAAGGAATTTTTCTATCGTATAAAACTCTTGTACCTTTATGCTCTTTTGCGTGTTGAACATTAATTCCTGTTGATCTACTCACTTGCTCGTCATAATGCATCTCGTATAATTCCATATTCATCATATTTGCTTTAATACATTTTATTGGACAACTGAAACTTCCTGATAATATGATATCACCAGAGTATGATTTAACATGATCTTCCACTGTTGCAACGATTGGTGAAACATAAATGTTTCTTCCTTCTTTAGAACTGCCTAGTAAATCTTTTAATTGATCATCATCGCTCATCATCTTGTTTAGAAATTCTTTAGGAGTTCCTAAAATGTCAGATATTTCTGTAATACTTTCTGAACCATACATCGCTAAAACTCTATTGGAAAAAATAGGATTACAATCTTTACAATCACCATTAGGATTAGGGATAAACCTAGAGTAAACCGCTACTCTTCCTTCTAATTTTTCCATAGTGCCTTTTATTAAGTTCATATTCTAAGAAAAAATCACAGATTTATAAAGTTTACTATTGTAACTACTAAATAGTAACTATCTTTCCATACATAGAAGATGTATGAACTTATTTAATAACACAAACTCATTATTGTCAAGTTCGTAAAATTTTTTCAAAAATAAAGGCATTGTTGTTAACTCTTTGACTTCACGTTTTGTTCTATCAACAAGAATCTTCTCGAATGCATTTCTTAATTTTTTATCATCTAAAGAAAGTAATTGTTTATACATTTTTGAAATCGCATTAGATTTAACTAAGTCTAATGAAATAACAGCAGAATTAACTCTAGGCATTGGTCTGAAAACTTTTGGTGGAACAATTTTAAGTATCTTAAAATTATAAAGTGAATTTGCAATTATCCCTACACGACTTTTATCATTAGATAAGACTTGAGCAAAATCTTCACCAACAGTCATTACTATCAATTGTATTTCCGTCTTAAATATTTTTCTCATCTAAGGTTCTGAAATATTATAAGGAATGTTTGAAACAATTTTATTAAAGTGATATTTTTTATTCAATTCTTCAAAATTATCAAGAATATTACTGTGAACAATAGTTAATTTATAATCTATAAAATCTAAATCATTCTCTTCGATATCGACCGCTACGACTTTACATTTTTTAACTAAACTTTTTGTTAATGCGCCCTTACCATAACCAATTTCAAGAACTACGTCTGTCTTTTTCAAATCTGCTGAATCTACTATAAATTCAATTAACTTCTTATCAATCATGTAATGCTGTCCTACTTGATCAAGATTATCCATATTACTTTGGAAATGATGAAATATATAAATATTGATATTAATAATAAGCATAATAACATAATTAGGAGGTAATAGTATGGCAGAAGCAAAAAATAGGAATCCAATAACAGATTTAGCAGGAATAATAGGCGGTGTGTTTATGGTGATTGCAGTAATAGTATTACTTGCAGCACAAGATAATGTAGAAGTGCTAATTCCAATTGCATGGGCATTCGTAGTTTTAGGAATAGTATTAGGAACATTTCAATATAAATTACTACAGAAGAAGTAAAACCTTTTTAAACAAACTTTATTTTCTTTCTTTATTATGGTGGCCCTGATGTAGCCTGGCAGCATAGAAGACTGTGGATCTTCTCGGGCGGGTTCAAATCCCGCGGGCCGCCCTTGTTTATTATTGAAAATTAATACATTGAGCTTTATGGATCACATAGCTATTCTTGATAAAAAGAGAAGATTATTGCAAAAAATTATTTCTGGTCAGAAAACTATAGAAAGTCGATGGTATAAGACTAAAAGAACTCCTTGGCATAATATAAAAAAAGAAGATATAATATATTTTAAGGATTGTGGTGAACCAATTACTGTAAAAGCAAAAGTGAAAGATGTGTTGTTCTTTGATGATTTAAATAAAGAGAAGATAATGCCAATCATACAAAAATATGGTCGAGCTATAGGATTTAACTCACTTGAATATACGGATTATTATGATGGAAAAAATTATTGTATATTAGTATTTTTAGAGAATGTTCAAAAAATTAAACCCTTTAATATCAATAAGGAAGGGTTCGGCAATGCATGTGCATGGATAACCATCAAAGATGTAAGTAGTATTAAAGAAAAATAAATCTTTCTACAAGAATTATTTAATTATTAATAAATAGTCTAATGCATCGTCTAAACTTTGTGCAACATATCCTTTACGAGATTGTAGAACAGCATTAATCTCAAAAGCCGGTGTCTTTTCACGTGGCGTTAATATAGTGTGCATTCCGACCATTTCTGGAAGTAATAAATCAAGTTCGTATATGTCTCCTACTACTGCAACATTTTCTGGATGAAGATGATATTTTTGCATAAGTGCATGTAGTGCATTCCAATATTGTTGTCTACGTACAAATAATGGTCTTCCAAAACCATCTTTTTCTATTGAATTAGGAACAACACCTTCCCATTCCGGTGTTACAAGATACTTCTTTGCATCTCCATAAACAACTATGTCAGAATGGTCTGTGGGTAATTTTGCAATCTTCTTTACAACACCATCAGTTTTTGAATTAGTCATTACACAACAAGCGATATTCTCTTTTAATCCTGATAAGAATCTGTCAGCATCTTCTTTAAATGAAATCCCTAGCTTTCCATAACTATTTTGAAAGAATGAGTCTAACATTTTTGATCTTATTGATTCGTCTGTAATTCCTGAATCTTTAAGTAGAATTCCTGCAATTGTTCTTGACATTATTAATGGGTCAGCATATGCTGGTGCAACAATCATTCCATTAACAGTCCATCCATAAGCCGAAGGATTTGATTCTATGAGTGATTGTTTATGCGCCCAAATCAAATCTAATTTAGGCCTTTCAATATTAAGCGTGTTAGAAAAATCTGTTTTATAACTTTCAACAAATGGGATAGCTTCAATATCTACATTGGTTAAATTTCCATCGAAATCTAAAACTACAAGTTCTACCCCCATGATAATAGGTACAAAGAACGATTTAAAAATATTACTGAAAAGTAGAGAAAAAAATAAAAATTATTTCTTTTTCGTCTTCTTTGGCTTTACTTTCTTTGTTTCTGTCTTTTTCTGAAATAAGTTAACTATAGATGGTTCTATGCCTAAGAAATATATTATTACGCCGTTAAATATGACAGAGAGTACTATAAAAATCCATGTTTCTCCAAATGATGATACAACCGATAAGAAACATCCTGCCATAGTTAATATTCTAGCCCAATTCTTATAGTTCCATAATTTTATATTAACGAATACTACAAATAATGCGCCTATGATAAATAATATTCCTCCAACAATATATTCAGTATTAATCTTTGAAGCAAGATCTTGCGAGATACATTTTGTTGATCCGCCTGTGGTTACACAACCAGGACTTTGTAGTTGCAAAAATAGTAACACACCCATCACAATAAGTAATGCTGCGGAAATGAATCCTAATATCGCGATAATTTTTACAATTAATTTTGCTGTTTTATCTTCCATGATATCACCTAAAATTAAGAGTATATTTGGATTTATATAGTTATCTTAAGAATTGTCGGAGTACATTCGTAATTTATAAGAAATCTGTTATTGCTTTTGCAATCTCTTTTGGCTTCTCGCTAATTATCATATGATCATAATGATGTATTATTACAACATCCCAACCATATTTTGATGCCTTACGCAAATATTCTTGTTCTGTAATTAATGTATCTCTATAACTTCCAATCATTAATACCGGAACTTTTATTTCATGATAATTATGATGTATATGTGTATCTTTTATTGAACCAGTCATACTCATAGATGTATTAATACATCGTAGATATACTTCAAACTCTCCACTTCCTACTTTAGACCATAATTGTACTTTATCCCTGTCGTGTAATCCTAAGAATTCTTTCCAAAACACATCTTTCGTAATTAATTTAATGAATGCTTCTCTCTTTAGTAAGGGATTGGCCATGACCATTGAAAATTTCATACTAACATCTTTATCAAATCCAGCTGGATTTAAGAAAATAAGTTTTTCTAAATGTTTCTTTATATTATCATAAACCATTCCAGTCATTAATCCAGACATTGAAACTGCTAATATACTAAACTTTTTTTGTAGAATATTTTTCTGAACCGCTTTCTTAATAAAAAGTTCTAGGAATGATGTTAAATACTTCTCGTCATAAGTATCAATCTCTCTTAATGGTTTGCTGCTATCACCAAATCCTATCCAGTCAATAGCAACTATCTGATAACCTGGCATGTATTTTTCTAAATCTTCAAAATCTTTACCAGAACTACCAAAACCATGTAAACACAATAACTGTTTACCAGAATCTCCATAAATAGTTACACACACTTTGATATCTACATCTTTGAATTTAAATTTAAGATATGTCTCCTTCATGAATTTTTGTGAATCATAGTAGGTTTTAATATCTTATGATTATATAATATATACTAGAAACCGAATGCTTTATAAATAAATATAAATTCCCATTATCTATAAGCCCGAGTTCAAGAGGAGCGATTTTAGGGTTGTATGATATTGTTCAATACAACTTCTCTCTAAAATTTTGGTTTATTACATAAAATTAAATGTGATTATTATGGATGAAAAGACACAAGCAAAAAAACCTATGGGAAAACCTGTATTTGGTAGACCTCAAGCATCTAATGCTGGCGCTGAAAAGTATGGTGCAGACTTTAGACACATTGTTAGAGTAGTTAACACTGACTTGAAAGGTGAGAAGAAAGTTCTAATGGGTATACAGAAAATTAAGGGAATTGGTTACATGTTTGCAAATTTCATATGTTTCTCAGCAAAAATTGATCCTAATACTATAACTGGTAAATTATCTGAAGAGCAAGTACAAAAGCTTGAAGATGTTATTAGAAATCCTGCAAAGTATAATTGTCCAGACTGGATGATGAATAGACGAAAAGATGTAGAGACTGGAAAGGATATGCATCTAATAACTACTGACTGGGATATTACAATTGATAACGATATTAAGAAGATGAAAAAGATAAGATCATACAAGGGTGTTAGACACATGTTAGGACAACCTGTACGTGGTCAGAGAACTAAATCTAATTTCAGAAAGAATAAGGGTAAGGTCTCACTAGGTGTTGTAAGAAATAAGACTCCAGCACCAGCAGCTGGTGGAGATAAGAAGAAGTAGGTAAAAAATGGGCGGAATAAAAAAGATTAGGAAAAAGTATTCAAAACCAAGTCATCCATGGAGAATTGAGAGGATTACTGAAGAAAGTGCAATATGTAAAGAGTATGGTATTCCTAAGAGAACTGAATTATGGAAAAATATTGCTAAATTAGAATCATTCAAAAATCAAGCTAAAACATTATCTGCAAAAACGGACAAACAGGCAGAAAAGGAAAGACATAATCTTGTTAAGAAATTAGAATCATTAGGATTAATTAAATCTGCATCATTAGAAGAAATTTTAGGAATTACAATTAAAAATGTTTTGAACAGAAGATTACAAACATTACTTTTCAAGAAGGGTGTTGCTAAGAGTATGAAACAATCAAGACAAATGATTATTCATGGACACATATTAGTTGCAAGCAAAGCAATTACAAGTCCATCATATCTAGTCAGAGTTTCTGAAGAAGGCGGAATTGAGATTTCACCTAAATCACCATTTTACGATACAACTCATGCTGAAAGAGCTAAGGAAGCTACTAAGAGAAAACCAAGACCTCCTGTTGATAAAAACAAGTTTGGTAGGAAGAGAGGATAAAGATGAACGATAATACTAGATGGGGAATATGTTATATATTTTCGTCTTATAATAATACTATTATTCACATTACCGATATTAGTGGTACTGAAACTTTAGGCAAGTCAAGCGGCGGAATGGTTGTTAAGTCTGATAGACTTGAATCAAGTCCAACTGCTGCAATAATGGCTGCTAAAGCTGCTGCAGAACAAGCAATGGAAAAAGGTATCAGTGGTATTCATGTTAAGATAAGAGCTCCTGGTGGTCATAATGGTCCTACTAATCCTGGACCTGGTGCACAGGCAGCAGTTAGAGCACTATCAAGAATGGGTCTAAGAATTGGATCTATTGAAGAAGTTACACCAATACCGCACGACACTTGTAGAAAGAAAGGCGGTAAACGTGGACGAAGAGTATAAATTTCAATTAATATATTAATATAATTTAATCATAGGTTACTAAAATGGAAATAAAAATTGTCGAATATCAGGAAAAGAAGAATCGATTAATATTTTCCGTTAAGGGTGTCGATACAGCTTACGCTAACACGTTAAGAAGAATTATGGGATTCGAAGTTCCTGTAATGTCTATTGATGATGTTGAATTCAGAAAAAATACTTCAATATTATACGATGAAATGTTCGCACACAGATTAGGTCTTGTACCATTAAGTACTGACTTGAAATCTTACAACATGATGAGTGAATGTAAGTGTAAGGGTGCTGGATGTGCATCATGTACTGTTAAATTAACTTTGAAGGCTCAAGGTCCAGGAACTGTTTATGCATCAGACATAAAAAGTAAGGATCCAGAAATTAAGCCAATGCACGGTAAAATGCCGTTAGTAAAATTGTTAGAAGGCCAAGAGGTTGAACTTGAGGCAACAGCAATATTAGGACAAGGCAGGGACCATTCAAAATTTTGTCCAGGCCTAGTATTTTATAAGATGCCTAATGTTGATGGTGACGAATACATATTCACAGTCGAATCATGGGGACAATTAACTCCAAAAGAGATAGTAATCAAAGCTATTGACATTTACAATAAAGAGCTCGAAGAATTCGCGGAACTCGTCAAGAACTTAGAATAAAGTTTTGAGTGCGCGAGGGTGGCAGAGCCTGGTCAAATGCGCTAGCTTGAGGTGCTAGTCCCTTAGTGGGTGCGCGTGTTCGAATCACGTCCCTCGCATATAAAGTAGGAAAAATAAAATGACATTGGAACATAAAAATCAAAGATTGCAAGAACTCATAAGTAGTTTGAAGAAGCATTCATTAACTGAAAAGACAGGAGTATGGAAGCGAGTAGCTTTAGAACTCGAAAGACCAACAAGACAACATCGTGTTGTTAACTTGTCAAAGATTGAAAAATATACTGTAGATAATGATGTAGTTGTAATCCCTGGAAAATTATTATCTGGTGGAGAATTAACTAAAAAGGTTACAATCATAGCATACAATTATTCACAAGGCACCATTGATAAAGTCAAGGGTAAGGCTGATGTGATTTCAATTGAGGAAGCTTTAAAGAAGTATCCTAATGCAAAAAATATTAAGATTATAGGGTAAATAAAATGATAATTGTTGATGGTAAAGATTTAATTGTCGGACGAGTAGCTACATTTGTGGCTAAGCAGGCATTATTAGGTGAAACTGTAAAAATAGTTAATTGCGAGCAAATGTATGTTAGCGGGGACAGAGCATTTTTAGTTGAAGATACTCATCGTAGAAGAATGCAGGGTACTTGGGAGAAAGGACCTTTCTTTTTCAGGAGACCAGACAGATTTGTCCGAAGAATTGTTAGAGGAATGGTAAATCATAAAACTCCAAGAGGAACATTAGCATATAAAAGAGTAATGTGCTACATTGGACATCCAGAAGAATTAAAACAACATAAGGCAATATCTATTGATGGAGCTCATATTAAGAAGATTCCAAATCTAAAATATGTTACTGTTAATGAACTATGTAAAATGATGGGTTCAAATTTTTAGGAGTAATTTAAAATGAAAAATATTATCACAAGTGGACGAAGAAAACAATCAATTGCTAGAGCAGTATTATCTGATGGCAATGGTAAGATTACTGTTAATAGTATGGATTTGAAAATATTTAGTCCGCAACTATCAAAATTAAAGATTATGGAACCATTAATGTTAGCTGGCGATGTTGCATCAAAAGTTGATATTGATATAAGAGTTAAGGGCGGCGGAGTTATTAATCAAGCTGACGCTGCAAGACTTGCTGTTGCAAGAGCTTTAGTTGCTTACAATACTAAATTAAAAGAAGTATTCCTAGAATATGATAGACACTTACTAGTTGCAGATATTAGGGTTAGAGAAGCTGGAAAGCCAAACCATCATGGTCAGGCAAGAGCTAGTACTCAAACTTCGTACAGATAAAGCCTTTTTGGCAAAAAGCCTTGGGAAAAACGGTCGTAACCGACCAAATAGGAGAAGAACAAAATGATCATTCCAATAAGATGCTTTTCATGCGGAAAACCAGTTGCACACTTATGGGAAGAATATAAAGAAAGAGCTGCAAAAGGCGAAGATAAAAAGAAAGTAATGGATGAACTTGGCCTTGACAGATACTGTTGCAGAGCATTATTCTTAGGACATGTTGACTTAATCGATACAGCAGCAAAATTCAAAAGATTCTAAACATTTTTTTATAATTTTCTTAATGAATAGTTACTCTTATATTTGATTCTACAGGAACTTGTACATATTTTAATTCTAACATTCCGATAAGAACTTTAGCTAAGTCTCTACTTTCATCTCTAAACTGTGCAGCACGCATATATTCTTCATCATCTATAGAAACTTTCTTTTCGAGTTCTGACTGATAGAGCTGCGTAATTTTCCAGCAGATGTCTTTACCCAAATTTTTTCCAATTACCGAATATAACGAATTGTATACCGGATTTAGTTCATATATGTTTGTCATAATTACCACCACTAAGGAGATACCGTTAAATTATTTAAATATTATTCCCCCCTCAGTACGTTATAATAATTAAATTTATATATTCTTATGTTCTATACATATTGTGATTGACGAAGCGCTCAGAAATATAGGACTTACGCAAGGCGAAAGAAAGGTGTATCTTGCATTACTAGATTTAGGATCTACAACTACAGGAGATATTACTAAAAAATCTAGAGTTTCAGGATCTAAAGTTTACGAAGTTCTTGATAGACTTCGTGAGAAGGGTTTTGCTAATGTAATCACTAAAAATGGTGTAAAATATTTTGAGGCAGCAGAACCATACAGGATTCTTGACTATCTTAAAGAAAAAGAGTCGAGACTCGCAAAAGAAAAGTTAGAAATTCAAAAAATTCTTCCAGAACTAATGCTTAGAAGAAAATCTACAGTTAAGAATGATGTAAAAGTATTTACAGGTTGGGAGGGATTAAAGACTGCTGAAGAAGATATTCTTGAAAGCCTTGATAAAGGTGAAGAATGGCTTAGCATGGGTCTTGCACACCAACCTAAAGAATGGGAGATATATTTTACTGAAAAACACGTTGAGAGAGCAGCTAAGGGAATTATATTAAAACATCTTCTAAATGAAAAATATAGATCATTGTACCATGCGCGTAAACATATGGCTAACACATATTTTAGATTTTTACCAAAAGAAATGGAAATGCCAATGAGTACAGAAATATATAAAAATAAAGTGTTAATTTTTATTCTTGAAAAAGAGTGTCCACTGGCTATAATTATAGAGAATAAATTTGCTGCAGAAAGTTTCAGAAAATATTTTAAAACATTATGGAATAGTGCGAAGAAATAAATCTATAGGAGATTCTAAGCTATATTTTTGAATGTTTTTCTTAAATTCCAATTATAGAATAGTGATAACTGTGCTAATAGTCCGTTTTTTCTTGTAAAGTATATATTATTTTTTATAGCAATCTTTGCTGCATTAAACGGTACAGTGTTCATGCTAGCACCTAAGAATGATTTCATTTTTTCTGGATGTCCATGAAACAAGAATGCATTTCTATCTACAGCAAGATCGTATCCTAATTTTTTTAGTCTAAAACATAAGTCTACTTCTTCACCATATCCTAGACCATATTTTACATCCATTCCACCAACATCTTTGAATGCACTTTTTCTCAACATCATAAAATATCCTACAAGCCAGTCTACATCAAATATTGTTCTTGGTAGTGCACGTTGTGTTATTGCAATATCTTCGATTTTCTTAAATTCTCGTTCATCAAATGAAGTTGTATTGAATGATATTACTACTTGACCTTTGTATCCTTTATTTATTGTTCTATTAACAGCCGGTCCTACTGCTGCAATATTTGGATGTGTATCTAGAACACTTAACATACTGTCTATTGTTCCTCGTGGTATGTATATATCATTATTTGACATTGCAACATAATCATGTCTTGCTGCGCTCATGCCTAAATTTACATTGTATGGAAATCCCATATTTACATCGTTACGTAATATTGTAATATTTAATCCATGTTTTAATCTGAATTTTTTTAATAATTTTTCTAGGTCTGAAGATTTTGGTGATGCATCATCAACAACAATTATTTCAGTTCTTTCTCTATCTGAATTTCTACTTAAACTATTAAGAAATTGATGTTCCGTTATGTCTAGTAAATACTGATTAGGACAATATACAGGAACGACAATACTTAAGCTACTATCTGATTTAATCATAGATATAGTGCCTTTTTATAATTTATAAATTTTACTTACTTTACCATTAATAAGTAGAGAAAATATCACAAAAATTACAAATATTTTTAAACCAATAATCACTCTTTATCGTATAGTAAGGTGGTTTTTATGGATGATGTGCAAATTAGCAGAGATTTGATAAGGTTTGGTGAAGTATTAGAAGGCATAATAAACTCCACAAAAGATCTCTACTCCCGAAATGATGCAACTATTAATGATTATGATAATTATGTTATTAGAAATATGACTGCAATACAAAATTTTGAAGATAGTGTAAAATCTAAATTTGAAGAGAAACCACACTATAAAGAATTAACACACTTCTTATATTTACAATTTAACATGCATGAATGCAAAGTTGCAACCATAGAACAGAACTATAAACGTTTAGAAAAACCTCAAAGCATGTATCGTGGTGCTCCAATAATATAATTTTTATCGGATTTTCTTGAAAATCTTTAAATACTAAGGGCTATTTTAAGACATATGGCAGACTTTAAAACTATCCAGGACAAGTGGCAGAGTAAATGGGCCGAAAGTAAAGTCTTCAAAGTACATGAGGATAAAACTAAGAAGAAGTTCTATTGTCTAGAAATGTTTCCATATCCTTCAGCCGCGTTCTTACATATGGGTCATGTTAGAAATTACTCTATTGGTGATGCATTTGCAAGATTTAAGAGAATGAATGGTTTTAACGTTTTATATCCTATGGGTTATGATTCATTCGGATTGCCTGCAGAAAATGCTGCAAAGAAAGCTGGAATTCATCCACGCGAATATACTGAAAATTCAATTGCTACAATTACTAAATATTTCAAACAACTTGGATTAAGTTATGATTGGGATAGGATGATTGCGACTCATGAACCTAAATATTACAAATGGAATCAATACTTCTTCATCAAATTTTATGAGAAAGGATTAGTATATAGAAAGAAAGCTAAGGTAAATTATTGTACACACTGTACAACAGTTCTTGCTAATGAGGAAGTTGAAAAGGGTGCATGTTGGAGATGTGGTAATCAAGTTGTTGATAAGGATTTAGATCAATGGTTCTTTAAAACTACAGCGTACGCTGATCAATTACTTGAAGATATTAAGAAATTAGATTGGTCTGATAAGATTCAAACTATTCAAGAGAATTGGATTGGTAAAAGTTTTGGAACATTAGTACATTTTAAGTTAGATAATGGTGAAGTATTTCCAATATTTACAACAAGACCAGATACTATTTATGGTGTAACATTTATGGTGATTGCATTAAATCATCCTAAACTTAAAGAATTAATTAAGGGAACTCCTTACGAGGAAACTGTTGACGCATTTATTGAAGATGTTAAAAAAGCTGAAGCTGCTGATGATAAGGAGTTTTTGGAAAAGTCAGGAGTATTCACAGGACTTTATGCCACAAATCCATTAACTACCGATAGAGTTCCTATTTATGCAGGTAATTTTGTTGTGGCTGACTATGCTACTGGAATGATTATGGCAGTTCCTGCTCACGATAATCGAGATTTCGAATTTGCTAAAAAATATGATATTCCAATTACTGTTGTTATTCAGAATGATGATCACTCATTAAAAGCTGAAACGATGACAAAAGCTTATACTGATGAGGGCACATTAGTATTTTCTAGTGATTTTAATGACTTAAATAATTTTGATGCTATATCTAAAATTACAGATTATATTGAAAAGAAAGGGTTAGGAACAAGAACTATTCAATATAGATTAAAAGATTGGTTAATTTCTCGTCAAAGATATTGGGGTACTCCTATTCCAATGATTCATTGTGATGAGTGTGGAATTGTTCCCGTACCATTTAATGAATTACCATTATTACTTCCTGAAGATGTTAGATTTGATCAGACTGGAAATCCTATACTTACTAGTAAACATTTTGTTCATGTAAGATGTCCTAGATGTAATGGAAGCGCAACGCGTGAGACTGATACGATGGGCGGTTTCATGGATTCATCATGGTACTTCTTAAGATATTGTAGTCCTAATACTACTGATGTTCCATTTGATGCTGATGCTGTTAAATATTGGATGCCAGTAGACCAATATATTGGGGGTATAGAACATGCTGTTGGTCATTTAATTTATTCAAGATTTTTTACTAAAGCATTGCGTGACATGAAAATGTTATCAATAGATGAACCATTCAATGCATTATTCAATCAAGGTGTAGTTTACAAAGATGGTAAGAAGATGAGTAAGAGTTATGGTAATATTATTACTCAGGAAGAAATTGCTCCAAAGTATGGTATTGATACTGCACGATTATTTATGTTGTTTGTTGCTAATCCTGATAAAGAGATGGAATGGAATGATCAAGGAATTGAAGGAACACACAAATTCTTACAACGCGTGTATAAATTATATGAGGATAAAGTTGAATCAATTGGCAATACTAAAGATTCTTACTTGATTAGTAAGCAACATATTGTTGTTCAAAGCATTACTGATGATATTGATAAATTTAAATTAAATACTGCTGTTGTTACATTAATGGATTATGTAAATTATATTTATACTGTTCGTGAAAATGTAAGCCCTGGTGTTTTGCGTGAAGCTCTTGAAGTGTTATCTTTATTGTTAAATCCTTTTGCCCCGCATTTATCTGAAGAATGTTGGGAACTTATTAATGGGAAAGGATTTGCTTCAGTTCAGAAATGGCCTGAACATGATATTAGCAAGATTGATTTACAATTACATTATATTGAATTATTAATTGATAATACAGTTAATGATATTAAATCAGTTCTTGAACTTGCTAAAATTTCATCTCCTACAGAAATTGAATTAATAATATCTGAAGAGTGGAAGTATAAATTTTATTCAATGGTAAAAGAACTTGTAAGTAATGGAATTAGAAATACTGGCGAATTATCAAAACATATCATGTCATCTGAACTAAAAAAACATGGTCAAGATATAATGAAAGTTTTGCCTAAAATGGTTGATAAACTTCCTGAACAAGTATTAACTCAAGGAACTGAATTAAATGCATTTAATGAAGCTAACGGCTTAATTAGTAAAATGTTTGATTGTGCTGTACGTGTTGTTACAGCGGAAAATTCTAAAGAAATTAAAGCTCGCCAGGCAGTTCCTGGTAAGCCAGCCATCGTTGTAAAATAATTAAACGAAATCTTTTTTAATTGAAATTGTTTTCTGGATTTATGGGAAGTATTGAAGAAATGTATAGATGGGCGGAACTTAATTTATATGGTTTATTAGGAGTTGGTACGGGCGCAAGCTCTACAATTATAGGTATTAATTCTATAATAAACAGCGGTCCAACACCTGAGAATATTGCAGCACTTGTTTCAGGAGTTGCACTCACAGGATTAGCCGTAGGTAAAATAAATCGTCAAGAGAGAAGATTTGAAAAATTGTTAAGAAGACTTGATGGTCTAGACCCAAACGCAGTAGTACCACAACTGTATGAAGCATTTCTTTACGCACCATGTACACGGAGATCTTTGCGTTTAGCACTTAGAGAAAAAGTAGATCCTGATGTTTGGAGAGAAAAATTTCGACCACAATATCCTGTGATATGTGCTTTTGGGCATTTCTTACCGAAGTATATTTGTTAAATATAAAATAAAAAGATTTATTGTGTAGTAAATGACCACGTTGCTGAATTTGTTGCACCATTGTCGTTGTATGATACTATACGCCAATAATATGTTACTCCAGGCTGTAATAATCCGGCAGGGACTGTATATGCAAGTTCATTCTTTCTTAATTGAAATTCTTGAACAATAGGTGTGCTGAATCCTGGCTTATTATCTAAATATAATATAATAAAATCTGCCCTATGCGCTCTAGACCAATCTAGAGTAGGAGTTAGTGTAGTTGTTGAACCATCACCAGGACTTGTTAATGTTACAACATCTGGAAGTACAGCCTTAGGCACTTGTCCAGAAATACCTCCATTAGATAATACCAATAATACAATAGCTATGATTGCTACAATAGAAACAATAGATAATACAATGAAATCTTTCTTTTCATCCATAAAATTCACCTCTAGAATGAATATTACAAAATATAGTATATAAATATATTGATTTAATATAGATTATTAATCACAAATAAAGATATATAATTCTTATAATTTCTCTTATTATGATTCTTAAAATGTTTGGAATATTAGATATATTTGTCGCATTAATCGTGTTATTATTTATGACTGACATTATCGGATTACGATTAATTATTAGTGCATCATTGTATTTAATATTAAAAGCGATAATATTTTTTGGTGATGGAATGAGCATGTTTGATGGATTTCTAGGATTTGTAATATTATTGAATGTTATTATTAATGTGGGATGGATATATTATTTAATAATTGCATATTTAGTTATCAAAGGTGGAACAAGCTTGCTTTAAGAATAACTTTAAATATACATTTAACCGTTATAAGCTTATGGGCGATATGGAAGTTGAAGAACTTCGAGGTCCGTTTGATACAATCATACGGAAGTTTCATCAGAAAGCACAGGATTTAGAGAGTAAAGGAATGGATGATGAAGCGCAACAGTATTATCTAAACGCGAATAAGATTAAGGAAATTAAAGATAATGTAATTAGAGAATAATTCTTAAATATTTTTCCACATTGTTTCTAACATTAATTTTATCAATTGAACCATCTGAGGCTGTTTTATCACTAACACCATTGGCTCTTTATACGATTCTAATGTAACTCTATCAGGATATACTCCTATACCCATATCTGCAGCATTCTTAAATACTTTTACTGAGAAATTCTTGTAATTGACAGGCATAACATATTTTTCTGGTATGAAACTCTTCACCTTAATATTCTTAGAATTCCTGATGTGATGATATTCTTTCTGGAAGTCTATCTTAGGCAATTGACTTCCTATACCGATTATTACAGAATTCTTAGGACATTCTCTTATAGCTTCGAGCTCTGCATTCTTTATACCTTCCCAACCATCATATACTAAGAAGTATTCATCATTTTTCATCGTTATGGTCGATGCTATCTCATCACATATCTTCTTCTGTTCCTCAAGTGATTCCTGCTTCTTTTCGATATATCTCTTTAACGCTGTTATCTCAAAAGCAGTATAATATCTTATATTGTCTTTTAGCATACAACTTACAACACCTTTGAGAACCAATCGATCTGCAATTTCATAAACTTTTGAAGAGGAAACTTCAGTATGTTTCGTAATCCCTGTCCTCGTCAATGTACCGTGCTTCAATAGGCATACATAAACCTTTACCTCGCCCTTACTGAATCCGAGTTCAGATAATTTCTCAAACATGAAAATAGATAGATGTACTTGTTTAAATATTTTATGCCCCTAAGGGGGTGAATATAAATAAAAATATACGCGTACTCCTAACTGTATGGAGCAGTTACGAATATATATTAGTCCTGAACTGAACGAGCTATACTATAAACTGACACAATCATTGCCGACAGATGTGTGCAGATGCATCGTAGATTTATACCATGCTGAATATGAGAAAAAGAATGCCGTACATGAAGAGAAGTATGAGATAGCAGCAGTATTACATAAAGAATCAATAAAATCCAAAAAGACATTAGTTGAACTTCTAAAAGATTAGTTTATCTTTCATAAGATAAAATTTAAATAATACACCACTATTTTTCTATTAATGAAGGAATTGTTTGATAATGTCAAAGAATATAAAGAATTTCTTACTGTTGATGAACTTGATGATGAATTAAGAAGGCTTTGCGACATAAATGAGATATTGAATCTTGGAGTCTCTGAGGATGGTCACAAGATTCTCTGCGCAAGACTTGGAAACGGAAAAAATAATGCTTTAATATTTGGTGCACCACATCCAAATGAACCAATAGGATGTCTTACCTCTCTTGAACTAATAAAAATAATAAAATCTAGTGACTATTTAAGAAAAAAATATACTTGGTACATCGTTCCATGTTCAGATCCTGACGGCGTCATACTAAACGAGCCTTGGTTTAAAGGAAAATTCTCAATAAAAAAATATGCATACGGATATTATCGTTCACCATCGATGCTCCAGTCAGAATGGTCGTTTCCGATAAAGTACAAAAAATACACATTCAATAAATCTCCAAAACAAAACGATGCACTACGAAAACTTATTGATAAAATAAAACCTAAAATAAACTATCCATTACATAATGCAGGATTCAGCGGAGCATTCTTCTTATTATCGCATAAAATGCCAAAAACATATTATTCACAAATCAAGGGATTATGCAAGAGACTTGACGTTCCACTTGATAATGGCGATGAGATGTATCCATTCATGAAGAAACTTGATGATTCCATATCAATAGTTCCGTTCTTTGAGCAAATATATGATTTTTTGGAGGAGAACGGGCAAAAGCCATGGAAGACTACGGAGGGTGGACAGCCTAGTATAGATTACGTGAAAAAACTTGTTCCTGATATGTTTGGCGTTGTTGGAGAGATACCTTATATGTATGATAAGAAGGTAGAGGATAAGAGCAAGATTTCAAAAACAAGAAGAGAGGTTAACAGGAAAAAACTGATTGAATCTACTACAAGTAGAGAATTCATACTCGACGTACTGAAACTTAAAGGGATAAATAAGAAATCACCGTTCTATACGATGCTTTACAGAGGGGCTCATGCTTACATAAGAGAGCAACAGGCAAAACTTAGAAAGTTAAAAGATAAGAAGTATTCCGCGCAATCTACCGTCGCTGAGGAATTCACAATGGATGTCATGATAAAGTTCTACATCGCGATAAACCTCGGAGCACTGCATAGATTACTTGAAGATTCTAAGAAAACTAAAGAATTAATTAAATTAGACAAAGAAGTTAAAAAACAGATAGAAAGAAACATCAAATATGTAGAGAAAAAATCAAAATATAAAATAATTCCAATAAAAAATCTTATAAAGATTCAGATTGGATGCTTATTCTATGCATTGAAGTATCTATAAGACTATCTTTCATAAGGTATATAAAAGATACCTACTTCTAGTTTTTATGAAATATTGGATACTAATACTACTATTAGTATTAACTGGATGTACTACTATGAAAACAAACATGACTGATTATGTTACTAAACAATGTGGAACTGAACCCGCATTCAATAATGCATACTGGAATGAACATAGGCCTGGAATATATGTTGATGTAAATACTGGTGAAGTATTATTTAGTTCTTTAGATAAATTTGATTCTGGAACTGGATGGCCTTCATTCACAAAACCTGTTCCAAATAGTTCTTTGTATGAAAAAGAGGATGATTCATTCGGAATTAGAACTGAAGTTAGAACGAACGCGTCGCACTTAGGACATGTATTTGATGATGGACCAAATGGTTCTTTACGTTATTGTATAAATTCTGCTTCGTTAAAATTTATTTCTTATGCTTCGTTAAATTCTTCAGGTTATGGACAGTATGAATCATTATTTAATTATTCTAAAGCATTATTTGCTGGAGGATGTTTCTGGGGTGTGCAACATTTAATGGAGAATTTAACAGGAGTTATTTCAACAACTGCAGGATATACTGGTGGATGGATTGCAAATCCAACTTACTCTCAAGTGAGTTCTGGAACTACTGGACACGCCGAATCTGTACTAATCGTTTTTGATCCAACACAAATATCTTATTCTGATTTACTAAATTATTTCTGGAGAGTTCATGACCCAACAGAACTAAATAAGCAAGGACCTGATGAAGGTACACAATATCGTAGTGCTATATTTTACTTCTCTGAAGAACAGAGAGATATTGCAATTCGTAGTAAACAATATTTTGACGCTTCAGGAGTATTTAATGTTCCTGCTGTTACAACAATTGAACCTGCTTCTGCATTCCATCCAGCTGAAGAATATCATCAAGATTATATTAATAAAAATCCTTCCACTTTTTGTCATGCGCTTAGAGCTAGATAGGAAAGTTTAAATAGAAATTATCCTTGATTATATCATTGTCGGGGGTTCAAACATGAAAAATACTCTTTTAATTATAGGGATTGTTCTTTTAATCGTTGGCGTGATTGGCGGTGTACTGTACAATAGCAAGAACGTCGCTTGCGGAACTACAGCAAGCAAAATAGGACAACTATTCAATCCACAAGTTACAGAAGATTGCACAACATACCAAAGCATGATGTATGTCAGTTTTGCTGCGGCTTTGATTGGTCTTGTGCTTCTGATTGTCGGAGCAATGTCACCATCTGGAAAGAAGTAGACCTGTAAACGGATATTTTGTCATGCATTGAGAGCTAGATAGAAAGATCTACGGCTCTAGCGTAAATTTTACGAAAAATCTTTAGAAGTTAAGATAAAGAATTCTAGATTGATTTCTCTTATGACTTGGGAAGTTACACTAAAAGTTTTAAAACATAAAGATGGTTTGAAGTATAAAGTTACACGTCGATTGCCTGAATATTATACTTCAGAAACTAAGATATTTAATAATAAAGAAGAGGCACTTAAGCAATTTCATGAATGGCTTGAGTAAACTTATCATTTAGAACATGAATTAATGATTCTTGATTATAATAATATACATCAGGAATATCAAGAGAAATTATCTTCTTTTTTAGATATGATTTAGGAAATCTTTCTGAGATTGTCTTTCTTTGATGATCTTCCATGACAATAATCATATCTGCCCATTCTAGATCCTCTTCCTTCAACAAATTATTATATAATCCTTTAGCTCTAGTTTCGAATCTATCTTTAAATATTAACGCAGCTGTCTTGCTACGATTTTCACCTTGATTACATACGAAAAGGACTTTCATAACGTGTAATTAGTGTATAAGAATTTAAAGTTTACTTCTTTACCTTATCTAATGCATCTTGAATTTCTTTAATGTTATCCTTTAATCCTAATGGATAATTTATTTGTAGAATGCTAGCATTAGATTGAATTGTAATTGTGTCTTGACTGTTGAAGAACATTGCTAAAGACGCAGCAGCAATTACAGCTGATAATAATCCTACAGCTAGGATGTTGTAATATTGATAGTATAAGTAAATTCCTGCACATCCTATGATGAATGATACTATACAAAATATTCTTCTTGGTAACGCATTATTGTAAATGTAACCAGCTAAATTACTTACGTAAATCTTCTTATCTCCTGCTGTGATTGAATTCTCATCTATTATTAATGAATCATTTTGAAAAGCTGGTTTGTCTGCCATGATACTTTTTAGGATGAGTAATATATAAATGTTATTGTCATGCCTTGATGACGACTAGGAAAACTTTAAATATACTTTTAATGATTGTGTAGTAGTTTAGGGGGTATTAACATGATTAGAGATCTAAAAGGTACTGTAGATTATAAGATTCCTGTAAAAACAATTCTAGTAAGTGTATTTGATAAAAGTGGTTTGGAAGAATTCATTCCAGGATTACTTAGAGTAGAACCACACTTATTAATATTATCAACTGGTGGAACATACACTAGAATAAAGGCTATTCTAGGAGATAATTTTGAATATAATCTAATGGAAGTAGCATCATACACTGAATTTCCAGAAATGGAAGGCGGACTAGTAAAAACATTACATCCAAAAATCCATGCAGGAATACTCGGCGAGAGAAATAATCCTGAACATCAAAAATATTTAGCTGACACATTACATAATGCACGTTATATTGATATGGTTGTAGTAAATCTATATCCATTTGAGGAAGTAATAGCTGGTAATGTTAGTTTCGAGAAAGCACGAGGAAACATAGACATAGGCGGACCAACAATGATACGCGCTGCAGCAAAGAATTTCCCAAGTTGTGCAGCAGTATGCGACCCTGCAAAATATGGTAGAATAGTAGAAGCATTACGAGAGAATGAAGGAAATACAACATTTGAACAAAGACTAAGACTTGCACGAAGAGTATTCACACTAACAGCATCATACGATAAGGCAATAGCAGAATACTTCAACCAACAAGTCGCAACATCCTTACCCGAAGTAAAAGCTTCGTATGTGTTTAGAGAGTAAAGTTTAAATAAAGAATACACTTCCTAAATCTTATGTCAGAAACAGGAATATTAACAAATTTTAAAATACACAACCCGCTAAGATTTATTATCTATGTATCTACAATAATCTTTATAGGTTCTCTTTTTATACCTGTTAAGGGATATGATTTAAATTTACTACAACATAAATCGTTGTTAATAATGATTTTAGGAGTTTGCTTTTGGTTCGTAATGCATTTTCTTGAAGCAATGTGGGCACGTATAAACCCACACCATTATTTGTTGAATATAGTTATCGTATTATATTATGTATTTTATGTAATCTCTATTATATGTGCTGTTGTGGTTATAGCTACGTAGTTTCAGATAAATTTTTATCCTTGAAAAAATTCATCAACAATGAAGACCAATACTAAGATTAATCCGCCAGTTTATATTCAACCTACGTATATAGATGTTGAAAAAAGATTACAAAGACAACTAGATATAAAGATAAAGACTACTAAAAATCAACTAAGTGATGGTAGAGCTTGGTTAGAGGATGCAAAAAAAACTTTAGATTCTGCAAAGTTAATAATTCAGAATAATCCTTGCGATGCATTATATACTTGGTGTCACGCTGTAGAAAAAATGGCGAAAGCTTATGGACTCATTACAGGCACAGTTACTACAGAAGAGCTAAAAAATAAGATAGGACACATCACTCCAAACATAGGAATTAACTTAGTGAATAAGGTCGAACTCGAAATTCCACTAGCCGAATACACTAACGATTTATTCTATCATAATTTCAAATCATATACAGAGATAATAAAATATAGAGACAAAAAAACAAAAATAAGACCTTATCAAAAATATATGACAACTTTAAGTAATGAAGATTTTGAAGAATTATTAAAATTTTGCGAAGAAACTGACAACGATCTTAAAAAAGAATTTGACTCAAACAAGATATATTATGCTTACAGAGATAATCACTACGGTTTGAAGTTTATTTCTGATGTATACACAGTGTTAAAACGCTTTGATAAAGACAATATATTAAAATTGATAGATACAATATTAGAAAGTTCGAAACTTAGTCCAATATTTTTTCATCCTAGAATGCAAATTGTGTGTTTAATATCCTCTTCTTACCTAGAGATATCAAAATATCCTATAGAGCATAAAGAATTACTTAATGATAATTCTTATATATTAAAAACATTAGATAGACTAAATAAAATAAGTGAAGATTTAATTCTAAAACTTTACGACTTGGCTAATATAATAGAAACTACAGATTAAGATTATTTTTTCACTCATATAATTTCTTGAATATCACGTGCAGTGAGAATATTAAGTAGTGTGCACGCCTTCGGGTGGATAGTACAATCATTGTATGGTTTGTCCTGGATTTCCCTCCTCTCCGCGACCCTCAAAGCACCAGTATAATGATTTAGGACTGCTCCATTCCTGTTCTGATCCTTTTCATCGAAATACCAGTCAATGAGGACAGAGTATCGACAGTACGTCCAGGGCCATGCAACAATTGCATACCGCCCCGAAGGCTTCGACTCCATCTAAAGTCCGTTTATGGTAACAGGCAAGGACTAACTGCCCAGTCTAGCACATAAAGAAGAACTTTTAATCATTTATAAATATAATCATGATGTTTAAACTTAAAGAAGTATACACAGTTATCGTTATAGGTAAAAATTAATACGAAATGCCCGATATGTACGCGTTTAAATCCTTTCATATCATGACGTAAATTTTTATAATGATCATCACTAGAGCATATTTCATAAATTTTCTTCATGACTCTATCATGTAAAACATTATCTTTTACAGATAGTTTAAACAATACAATTCTAAGATCTTCGCTTAACTGAAACTTTCGCATTTTTTGCTATATCAGCCTTTAATTCTTCTATAGAATTATAAGAATAGAACTTGCCCTTTCTAATACGTTCTAATTCTTTGATAAATTCTGGTCGTAATTCAGGCTCGTTAACCTCTTCAATATAATGGTTAACTACAAAAGTTATGGCTTCGCCTTTATCCTTTAAATTATATTTAGACTTTACAGTATTTAGAACTCTATTAGTATTTTCGTCTAAAGTTACAAGTGCATTTACCATACTAAGTTCGACTAAGTCAGACTTATTTATATAGTTTTCGTTAACCATGAAATAAAGAATAATATCTTCTTAATAAGTATTTAGAGCAAATTTTCGTAAAGTTTACGGAAAATTAACTAATTCTTTAGTATTATATACTTTAATAAAGTCTTTCTTCAATATCTTATCTTCGGACCATATGGGTAAATTTAATTTTAATGCTAAAGCAACATAAGGAACATCATCTTTATCAGAGCATATTTTAGAAGCAGCAATGTAATGTTTTAATTCAAAATCAACAAATTCTATTTGTTCCATTAACATTTTAAAAATTTCTAAGAATTCTTCATAAGATCTGTGTGTCTTAAATAAAATCTCATCAGAATGTTCAAGCAATTCTTCCTTAAGATAAAAAGGAGCATAAATATGGATTTCTTTTTCAATCAATATTTTATCATTAAAGCCTTTTTTTATTAGTATAGAAAAAATTATATTTGCATCAATTACTACGTCCATTGCGCTTCACCGATTCTCTGAAGCGTTTAGCCATTCCTATCTTGACTTTCTTGCTTAGTATCATTACATCTTCATCAGTAGCTTCACTATCTTTTTTGAATTCCTCTAATTTCTGTAATAATACAATTTTTTTTTCTATAGCATTCCTAGCTACTTCAGACCAATTTAATTCTGGAAATTGATCCATTTTTGCCTTCAAGTCAGGGCTTACGCTTAATGTCAGACTTACCATATTACCACCTCGTATATTACGTTTATAAACGTAATTACGTTTATATATTTTGTGGTTAAACTAAGATAATAGCATATCTTATATTAACCTTGCTCGAGAGTTTTCGTAAAGTTTGCGAGAAATAATCCTCATTGAATAGTGAAAAATTTATAAATTGCTCATGAATATGGTTAGTATGTTTGATGAGAGCAATCCTTTAGAAAACAAGTATTCTGTAGAAATAGAAGGTAATGTTAGGCGTACACATTTGCATTATAAAGATATTTTAGTAAAATTAGATGAGATGGTTGTAAAAAGAGATTCTAACGGACTTGTAAGAATGTTAGCAGGATATCATGAAATACAGTTTTCAGGTCAAGAATATCCTGAAGAAAATTTACAGTTATTAAAATATAAAGGTCAAATAGTTAAAGTCCATAAGGATGTTTTAGAAATTTTTGATATGTTCGCTGGCATTGCAGATTATCATACGATGGGAATGACTCCTGAAGACGCATTATCATTTGAGATAATAACTTTAGGAAAGAGCGAGAGAAGAATTAGAAATTATTTTAGGAAAACATTAAATTTTGAACCAACAAACACACCTCAAACAGACATAGTAGAAAAAACAGTCGGACAAAAAGTTAATCCTATGGAATTAGTTCTAAAGAGCATAAAAGACACATATAATTAGTGTTACTTCTAAGTGGCTACAAACCGCAATCTTTTTAAATGAATTATTACTACAACGAACATGAGTTTAGTAGACACATTAAAAACTGCAGATGAAAGATTTGAAATAAGACCAAGACAATTAGCGGAAGCGTTAATGGCTGCACATTTAGACAATGCAAAGTTTGGAATATTACAAATCAGAGACGCATATCTAGAATGGAAAGAAAGAATTAGTCCAGGAATAAATAGGGATGCTGTAGAACAAGATTTAGACAGGGCATGTGCATTAATGGATTTCTACGATGTAAAAAAACTTGAACTTGCAAAATCAGGCAAGCTAAAAGGATTAAAAGAATATGATGTACAGACGGCATACTTAAAATTAGAACAGCAGCTAGAAAGGATTGCAGAAAGAATATATCCATACATGGGATATGGATATAGAAGAAACACATTCAAACACATGACAGGTTACGAGTATAAGAATCCATCAAAAGACATATTCGATAGAGACACACATGATGAAATATCGAAAGGAAATCTAAAGGATGAAAGAAGAGATATAGCATTAGACTCTTTAGCAAAAGCCTCAAAACACTAGTAAAATTAATAAATTTCACATTCTAAAGCCATTGTATGAATACTAATTCTAAGATTACACTGCTCGGAACAGTATCAGATATTAAAGTATTAAACAATAATAGGACAGCAGCAGGAATAATTCTAGACGTAGACAATAATCAAATACTAATTGATCCAGGCATAGGAACAATCATAAGAGCAGATAATGCAAAAATTGAATTAAAAAATATCAATATAATATTATCAAGCACATCAGACACAATTTACACGAACGATATTAACGCAGTCATAGAACATACAAATAAAGATATTCATTTAATCTGTTCAAAAGAACTGATTAAACATGATGAAAGTATTCTCACAAGTAAACATGCAAAAAATCTAAAGATAGTAACAGTAGAAGAAGAGAAACAAACAAGTATACGAGGAATTGATATTCAAGCAATAAATAATAAAGTAGGAATCTCATACAAGATAAATACATCAAAATTTGTTCTAGGATATATTACTAAAGCAAAATACAATAAGAACTTTGTAGAATGGTTCAAAGATGCAAATATTCTAATAATAAATACGACATTAAACAAGCCAGAAAAAAACAGTTCATACTTAGATATAGAAGAAATAACTGAATTAATCAGGGAAGTAGCTCCAGAATTAGTAATATTAAATGGATTCAGCGAAAAGACAATAAAAGCAGATCCATTAGACATAAGTAGAAAAATCAAACAAGAATTACAAAAAAATAAACAAGTAATCACAAAAACACAAATCTTACCAGCAAAAGAATTAATGACAATAAATCCAGAAGCATACAATATAAGGTTAAAACAGAAAAATTTGAAGGGATTCTTTCAATGAATATAGAAAATTATACTAAAAAAATATATAACACATTCGGACTTGAATATCAAGAATTAAGAGATTTTAGGACACGTCAAGGGGCATACAATGAATTTCTAGAAATGCCTGCAATGATTAACACTCTTGGAAACATTAAAGGTAAAAAAATATTAGATTTAGGATGTGGAGCAGGAGCACATGCTATGGAATATGTAAAGAAGGAAGCTGACGTTTGTGGATTAGACATTAGTAAAACACTCGTAAAAATTGCGAAAAAGAGATGTCCACAAGCAAAATTTACAGTTGGTTCTATGAATAAAATCCCGTATGAAGATAACACGTTCGATATAGTTACAGCAAGCCTATCCATACATTATATTAAAGACTTGAACAAATTATTACATGAAGTAAATCGCGTACTTAAAAAAAACGGGTTATTTATTTACTCAACGTATAATCCAATATATGCAACACTAGAATCGTATGAAGATGACAATTTAAAAATATTTGCAGTCGGAGAAATCAATATAAAGAAGTCACAAAAGAAAATTTATCTAGGACGCGATAGGGGAGAAAAATTAAAAAATTGGAATATGTTTCCTGGAATGACAGTAAAAAATTATAGAAGGCCATTAAGAACATATTTACATGCATTACAAAAGAATGATTTAGAATTACAAGATGTTATAGAATGTAAACCTACAAAAGAGTTTAAGAAATATAATGCCCCAGATTATGAATGGGTTAAATCCTGCACAGTCTTTAATATATACGTAACAAGAAAAAAATGGAAACGATAGATATTATAATAATACTTACATATCTCGCAATATGTTTCGGAGTAGCGATATGGGTTGGAAGAAAATCCACATTAGACACATTCTTGGTTGCAGGTAGAAAATTTCATACAACATTATTAGTATTTACAACGCTTTCAACAATGGTTGGACTAAGTACAGTTATTGCTGCATCATCAGCAACATATTCAAGCGGAATATCATATACCGTAATGGCCGCGTCTTTGATAATGATTGGATATGTTCTAGTATGGTTTTTTGCAAAAAAGATTAAAGTATTTGGGGATAAATATAAAGCTCACACAATGGGTGATTTTTTAGCAGTAAGATATTCAAACAGGGCAAGAGTGATAGGAAGTATAGCTATAATAATCTCATACTTCACATTTTTTGCAGGATTATTATTAGGATTGTCTCAAATATTTCAAGTATTTGGAGGGCAAGGATTGTTTTGGTCATTAATATTCGCGCTAGGAGGAGTTTTAGCATATACAACACTATCTGGAGTTAAAAGCGATTTCTATACAGACATCATACATTTTATTGTGATGATAATAGCACTCGTAATTGTTATGATTCCATTAATGTTAATAAAATCAAACGGGATAATAAATTTATTTATAGATCTTCCTACAGGATTCACGAACATATACAATTTTGGCGGAGCAGGTTTATTCTGGTTTGCAATAATATTTGGTTTCCCCACATTCCTACTATACATGGAGATATGGCAGAGGATATATGCAAGCAATAATGCAAAGACAGCTAGAAAAATAATAGTATGGTCTGCATTACTTACGATTCCATTTATAGCAATTGCATTAATAGTAGGACTTGTTGCAAGAAAATTTCTTCCGGGAATAAATCCAGACTATTCATTTCTACTCGTGATAAAAGAATTCTTACCTACAGGAATTTTAGGGTTAGCAATTGCAGGATTAATAGCCACGATATTATCCACATTAAATACTATGATAATGGTAATTAGTGCGATATTAACAAAAGATTTCTACATGACATTCGTAAATAAGAAATCATCCGAAAAGAAATATCTCAAGATTGGAAGAGTAATAACACTTTGTGTAGGAGCAGTAGGAATACTCATCGCGTATATTTATCCAAACCTTGTAGAGCTCGCTGTGGCAGCAAATGAAGGACTAATAGTCCTTGCGCCTGCAATTATAGGAGGATTCTTATGGAAGAGAGCAAGTGAGAGAGGAGCATTTTATTCTATGCTATTCGGATTAATAATATTATGGGGATCATATCCATTCTTAGGAAAGATGTCATTCATACCAGCAGTAATAATATCATTGATAATATTTATTATATTGAGTTTGAAAAAGAAATAAATATACTTTAATAGATATATTTTAAGATATATCTTATAGAATATTCTTTATGAGATATATATTAAAGAGATTAATTCATCAATATAAATCCTAGATCTTTTTTCTCTACACCGTCATAAACTCCATTAATATAATTCTCATAAATGGGCCAATGATTATGATAAATATATCCTATAGGACCGTACATTTTGGCACACGTAGTTATGAATGGCAACTCACTTAACAAATATGTTACTCCTTCATCGATAGCAGATTCGATATTGTTATTATCTTTTATTTTCTTTTCAATGACATTTTTAGTTGTATCTCTAACATCTTTTCTAAACGCCTCATTAGTATTATATAATTCATTAAAATAGTTATATTGATTATTATATTCGGAAGAATTAACTATAGAATTATCCCACTTAGCTATAACTATAGCATCATTATTAATTTTAGATAGACTATAATTACAATTATTAACTAATGCATTACATTTTAATCTTGCTTTTCTCTCAGCATCGCTATCCGAATATCCTATAGCTTTGTATGTATGTACAGCCGGTTTATCTGGAATCATTAATATTATTTTAGAGAATTTTTTAGCACACTCGGTTATTAGTGTATCAATAGTTTCTCTCTTGAAATAACTATTACCAGGACTCATGCCTATAATAGCAGTTCCTTTAGCATCAACGATGTTATAACCGTTCTTAAAAGCCAAGCCATTTTGATTAGTTGTTATGTTCATTTTAACCCCCTTCTAGTAGTTATATAGATTTTACATTATAATAAACTTACTATCTATTTTTGAGAATAATGAGGAAAATTTATATACTAATATGCGCATAAAGAGCAATATGAACAAAAAAGACCTTAAACTACTTGAAATAATGGCTCAGAACTGCAGAATCCCACACACCACGATAGGACAGGCATTAAACACTTCTAAAGATTCTGTAACATATCGTCTAAAAAATTTAGAGAAAAACGAGTTACTAAAGCAGTATGTCCTATTTATTGATGCAAGAAGATTAGGATTTACAAGATATCATATATTGTTAAAATTTAGTTCTAACATAAAAGATAAAGATGCAATATATCAAAAGATTAAAACACACAAATTTGTGATGTGGATTAATTCATTCATAGGAAGATTCGATATGCAGATAATTGTTGATGCAGTAGACGGATTTCATCTAAATCAAATAAGAGAAGAGTTATTTGAACTATGCAATAACGAAGTAAAGGAATATATTATATTAACACATTTATCAGATTTAGAATTTACACAATTAAATCCTGTACTAGATCTTGAGACAAATTTCGAAAAAAAACACGATCACTCATTCAGTAACATACTAACAACAAAAAGATTTCCAGTAGGGAAAAATTTTGAAAAATATACTCCGAACATTACAGAAATAGAGATATTAAAATTATTAGCAGATAATCCTAGAGCGTCATTAATTGATATAAGCAGAAAATTAAAAATTGATAGACAAACAGTCAAGAGCAGAATAACACACCTCATAAAAAATAAGATAATACTAAATTTTGGCGGCATACCAAACTTGCAGAAAATGAATTTTGTAACATACTATCTTCTCGTAAGATTAGAACAAGATACACCATTAGAAACAATGAAAAAACCCTTCCAGAAACTTAGAAACATATTCTATGCAGGCCAAATGGTTGGAGATTACGACATGATACTATATCTTAATGCAAGAAATCCTAAAGAATTAAATGAAAGTATAGAATCATTCAAATCAGAAATAGCAGAACATATAATGCATTATGATTTATTAGTACAAGACCAAGTACATTACTGGAGACAATACACTAACGGAATATACGAATATTTAAAGAATAAAAAATAATTTTACAAAAGTAATGTTATTGCCCATCCAATTAAACATCCTGCTGTGATGAATGGCATTGCAGGATAGAATCTGTCTTTCTTTGCAAATATGAACAACAATAATAGTGCAACTGCCGTTGTAAATATTATAATACTTGATTGTAAAAATGCTGTACTCTTAGATAAGCCCGCAATTATTAATCCAGACATTACAGTTCCAATAAATATTAACGGGAATGCAATATCTCCACCACCTAAAATTGCAACTTTTGGTCGTTCATTAACGCGCATTGTCTTAGATGAGCTAAGTCTTACAGTAACTTTCTTAGGAGGAGTACCGTAAGGAACTTTTAATCCAGCAAACAATTCGCTCTTACTCTGAAATTTAGCCATCTTAACCATATGTTTACTCTTCCAAACAGCATACATATCATATAATGACATTATAACTAATAATATTATAACCCATAATACTTCTCCACCAAATAAAGGAACAAGAATTAATGCAATTCCTGCATACATTAAAACTTCAGTAACATTATGAACAATAATGTTAGGCTTGAAGATTTTCCAAATTACAAACGGCAACGCGATAATCATCGCCCAAGGGTCAAGAATAAAACCGTAACCAAGATTAGCAGTCTTATGAGTAAATACTCCTATTGCAACACTTAATGCCATCCATACAGCTAAGAAAAACCATGTCTTCCAAATATTTACTTTACCATATTTAACAATTAATAATACAAGTAATGTTCCAATAAATACTGCAGCTAAAATATATATTAAACTTCCTGATCCGCGAGTTTCTGGTCTTGGACCAACTGCTGTATCACTATAGTTAATTACGGTCTCATTAGTTTTAGTATCAATACTAACTTGTGATTCAAGATTTAATAACCATAATCCAACAACTTGTGCTAATATAAAAAATGCGACAAGCATTATTGTAATCTTCCATGTATGTTTCATATTACTCTCCCTTAAACACGCCTTCTTTAATCAAATGATATACTGCAGGCATTAATGATAATAAAATAATTATTATAAGTACTAGAGTAAAATTTTGTTGAACCCATGCAAGATTACCAAAAAAGTATCCTCCAAGACAGAATACTGCAACCCACATTATAGCACCAACAATATTATATGCTAAAAATTTCCAATAATCCATTTTACCAATTCCAGCAAGGAATGGTGCAAATGTTCTAACTATAGGAACGAATCTGGCAAGTATGATAGTTTTTGAACCATGTTTAGTAAAGAATTTCTTAGTCATATTAATATTTTTATCATTAATAATATATTTGTATATCCAATAAATAATATGATTGACAGTGTGTTTAGGATTTAGAAAACTTTTGCTTAAAAGTCTAGAATTTTCAGTATGATATTTAGTAATAAATTTGTTCATAAATACTGGTCTGTAATCTAAAACTTTATTGCCTAAGAAATTTCCAACCCAATAATTCATTGTATCGCCAAGAATTGCAGCTAATAGCAGTACAGTAAATAATACCCATATATTCAATAATCCTATGCCTGCTAATGCTCCTGCAGCAAACAGTAATGAATCACCTGGAAGAAAAGGAGTTAATACTAATCCTGTTTCTAAAAAAACTATTGCAAACAATATAGCATAAGTCCATACACCATATGTAGAGATAACAATACCTAAATATTTATCTAAATGTAATATTATATCAAAAAATTGACTAATCAACCCCATAATAATAGATAATATACTAAGTTTATAAAAGTTACTGATAACCACAACCACTATAATCGTGCTTACATTCTTGAGTACATGCTAAATTCCCAACATTATACCTAGGAGTATATATTATGTGTGTACTATTCCCACCTGTAATTATTCCAGTAATAGATACATTAGTACCATTCAGAACAGTAAGACTTCTACCAGTAGCTATAAAATTAGAACATACAGATTCATTAAATTTACCAATAACTCCAAAATCACATTCTTCATTTCCCTCTAATAAACCATTGCCACATGTTGCATTAAGTTTAGTAGCACATCCTGAAACATTAATTCTACAAGTATCACCACAAAATACGCTTCCTGAAGCGTAACCAAAATTTATACAAGGATTAATTTTACTTAATTCCCATTCATGAGGATTACTTCCTTTGAAAAATACTGTAGAAAATACTTTTCCGCCAATAATTTCACATTCTTCACCAGAATTAGTGCTAATAACATTATCACCACAATATGTACAGCTAGAAGTATCGAATGTACAGTTAGAACTACACTTTAAAGTTCCACCATTGAATTTTTTACCATTCGAAGTGTTAATATTCCAACAATACACATCATTAAGTAATCTGCCATCACAGGATTCATTGACATCTAAATGATTATTGCCACAAACAGCAGTATTAACAGAAGTGTTTATTGTTGTATTAGTAATATTTGTATTATTCGTTTGAGTAACATTGATAACGGAATTATTTACAATAGAAGTATTAGAAGTCACATTAACACGTGTAATATTAGAAATTGACGCATTATTATTAATTCGTGTAAAATTTCCACCAGACAGCAATTCATCAGTAACATTTGAAGAATATTTCTCAATCATAGCAACAACAATAGGCCTAAATGTAAAATATGCAACAACACTTAATACCATAAATATTAGAAAAATTATTCCAATAATGATAAGTATAGTAAGCCAAATACTTCTCTTAGGTTTAACACTGCCATGTCCTGTATCAACATTAAGAAGAATTTTATCAACTTCCTCCTTATTATATCCTTGACCTACAAGATGTTGTTCTAACTGTTTATCAGAATATCCCTTAAGTTTTTGATCCTTAATCCAATCCTCAATATTAGACATACACACCTCTAATCATAGAATAGTATATTAGATATTTAAAAAGTTATATGTAATCCGCAAAATATATTAATAATACACTAACATTAACGGTATGAAATATATTCATAATGCAAAAATAACCGTTTTTCTAAAACCTGAAGAATATTTCGGAAAACCAGAAGTAATAGAAAACACTAAAAAAGTATTTAATAAACTATTACCCTTAGACTTTGACAAAGAGAAATTAGTAATTAAAGAAGAAACTGTTGAAAGTTTTGAAAACAGAAAAATAAAAACATACACTCTAGAAATATTAAAAGAAACGCATGCAACACAATTTGTTAAAACATTAAAAGAATTATTAAAACCATATTATGAAACATTAAGAGCACAAAAAAGTTCAAGACTTGACGATGATTTATTTTTCTACATAAGATTAAACAAGGAATTATTACTAAAAGATATTGTAGAATTAACAGATTCAGGAGACTGCTTTCACATAAGAATGCACATTGCAGCATTTCCAAAAAATAAGGAAGCAGCGTTAAAAGTCGTTGATGAGATATTCAAATGACAACACTAAGATTTAGAAAAGCAGAGGTTTTGCTGGAAATACGGAAAACGTTTCCTAAAGCATCAATAAATAGTTTTAAAAGATTCTCTAACGGGTTAGTTAGTAAAGTATATACTGTTTCTATAATTCATCCCACGAAAAAATTAGCAGTAAAGATATATAAAGTTAAGCATGATGAAGAATTGAACAAAAATATACAAATACTAAGATATCTTAATAAGAAAAATATTCCAGCCCCAAAAATATTTACAACTCAAACAATATCAGACTACGGAATAATGATTATGGAGTTATTAAAGGGAGAAAATCTGTTTAAGATATACAAATATTCCGATAAACATACTAAAAAGAAATTATTATATAATAGCGGTAAAGTATTAAGAAAAATACATAATCTAAAAATACAAAAATTTTGGATACATCAAAAACATGAAATAAAAAGTATTAAAGAATGGAAATCTTGGACGAATAAACGTATAAGAAAATATTTGAAGTTTGCTAAAAAATCTTTGAAAAAAGAACAGTATCTATTTCTAAAAAGAGAATTTCTAAAATTATCAAAATTATTAAGCAAGGCAAAGAACAATAAATTTGTAAATTTACACGGAGATTTTCATTTCTATAATCTAAATGCTACAAAAGAAGGAACAATAACAGGCATCTATGATTTTGATAGTGCAATGAAAGGACACAATTTAGGAGATATTGGACAAGCTTGGTATTGGATATTATTAAAAACTAAACAAATTCCTGAATTTAGTAGTTTTCTACAAGGATATAGCAAAAAATTTTCATCAGAAGATAAAGAGATAATCAGATTATATACTATATTACATGCTGCTGCAGTCATGCGAACTAATTGGGATAAAAAAAGACTAAGATGGTTAATGATAGAACACGAACAAATGTTAGATAGATTCATGAACGGCAAATATATCATAAAGTGATAAACTATATAAATCATCTAGACCAAGATAGAACATAATTATATAATTGAGGTGTCAATATGAGATATGCACATTTATCAGCAGGGTTTATGTTAACAAGTATTATAGGATTCTTTATATCCACATTCTTCGTTTGGGGAATTTCAGAAACGTGGGGATTCACATTTGCACTATTCTTTGGAATAATGT
>JAGVGF010000003.1 GCA_020057295.1 archaeon | reverse complement strand
TGTTAACAAGTATTATAGGATTCTTTATATCCACATTCTTCGTTTGGGGAATTTCAGAAACGTGGGGATTCACATTTGCACTATTCTTTGGAATAATGTTCGTTGCATCAATTCTTAGTATGACACATGCAGATTTTACAGATAAAGAGATGCAGCAAGAACTTGCAATTCACGAGAAACCAGCATACAAGCGAAGAAAGAAAAAGTAAATTTTTTTATAATTCTATATTATCTTCAAAGCTTTCCTCTTTCTTAGGAAGTGCACTTGGATCTTCTCCACCGTGCCATGTAAATCTAGGACGTAATTTTATTGGATACATTTTTTCATTGTTATCATCGAAGATTATTGCTGCTCCTTTTACACGAGGTAAATTATCTAGTTGTGTTACAAGTCCTTCTCTCATGTATGACTGCATTAATCCACCTAAAGCTTCAGTATCAAGTTTTGCTGTAATTCTATGCGCAATTACTACATCGGCTTGTGTCATTACATCAGTATGAATCTTACCAGGTTGTTGTGTTGCTAAGATTAATGAAATTCCTGGCTGTCTACCTTCTCTAAGAATTGTAACAAGTGGATCTGTTGCAAGTGTTTTTCCAGAAACAGGTAAAAATTCGTGTGCTTCATCAATTACAAGCCAGACCATTGGGAAATCAAATTTTTTCTTGCTTTCATCACCAAATAAATTGATTGCTTTATGGATTTGCTCATATTCTTCATCTTTTCTTGCAAGCATTCTTTGAATAAATAATTTTTGTGCAATTAATCCAACAACTAAATTTTTAATATTCCAAGAATTAGGCATTGTAGCATAACATGATAAATCTAATACAGTAACTTGTCCTCCTTTAGCTAAATCTGCAAGGGGTGTTGCTTTGTAAACCTCAGCCTTTTTAGTTTTATCTTTACTCGTTACAGTTATGGATTCCGTTTCAAATATTCCCCAATTCTTTGCATTAACGAAAAGGTTTCGTGCAGCATTCTTAGTATTCGCGTCAAAATCTTTATCAGCATCGATAGCTTTGATAATATCACTAATAGTAAAATTTAAGTTTTGTTTTTCGTCAATATCTCCTTTCAAATTATATATTGTACGTTCAATCATTACAGCTACAGGACTATTATTATCAATTCCGAAACTAATAACCCAATCTCCAGCATCAAGTTCTGAAGGGCTTACACTAAATGGGAAATCTGTTGGAATTCCTTTCTTCTTATAATCTTTAAAGAATCCTGATGGAGTATAGATTTTTATATCTAAAGCCTTACCTTTAAGACCCCACTCTTTTAATAATCCTTTATCTTTCTGATTAGCATACTTCATAGTCCAATATATTCCCATTGTATCAAGTAATACTACTGAAATATTATTTTTAATATCTGGTGGAAGGTCTGAAATTCCTTCAGCAATCACACCCATAGTATAAGATTTACCTGAACCTCGCTTACCAACAATAAAGAATACGTGAGCTCTTGTTACATCAATAAACACTTTATTACTTAAAGAAACAGTACGACCCATTTTAACATAATGTTTACCTAAGAAAATCGTACCTTTATCACCATACTTCTCCCTGTCAGCATCATTTCTTCCCACTATAACATCATACATGATATTATCCTATAATCCAAGTTTATAAATTTTTATATCTGTCATAAGATGGTGACGAAAATACGCATAAGATTTTTATAGACGATTTGTATGTCTGAAAAATAATAACATTTATATATAATCTTAAAATTCTTAGACGTGCAAAGAAGTTTATTAAAATGTTATAGGAAGGTGTTTTATGGCTGATGATAAGGAAAACGTTCAGACTGATGAGTCAAGCATTGAACGTATTAACGATTTTGTAACTAGTTCTGATCCTGTAAAGGATGTTCCTGAAGAAAAAGTTGAAGTAGTTGATGAAATAGTAGATGAAAAAGAAAATTCTGAGATTGAAAAGCCTAAACCTATAAAGAAGCAAGAGGTAAAAAAGGTTGTTGTAAAAAAACCTGTGCCTAAAAAAGTTTTCAAGCCAGTAGTTCAACCAAAGGTTGTCAAAGTTGTAAAAACGCAACCAAAAGTTGTAAAGACAGAACCAAAAAGTGTTCCAAAACCTAAAATTAAAAAACACTTCATTATCAAAAAAAGTGCGTATGCACCTAAAAAAATTGGAGATGATAACATGTCTAAGAAACATAAGTCTAAGAATGATAATAAAAATACTAACAAATTATGGTTATGGATTGGCATAGGAGTACTAGTGTTAATACTTGTAGCTGCACTGGTATTTGTACTATTAAATAAGGCAAAGCCACCAGTAGTTCCTGTTAATGAAACTGCAAAAGATGTTGCAGCAACAGTCAACGGTGAACCAGTATATCTACAGGATGTAATAAGAGACTATAATAATATGAATCCTATGATTCAATCATTATATAGTGTACCATTATTAGTAAATAAGACTATTGATGAATTATTATTAATGCAACATGCTAAAGCTTTAGGATTAAGCATTCCAAAAGAAGAAGTACAAGTAGAAATAGATAATATAAAAGCACAGAATAAAATGACTGATGCAGATTTACAGACAGCATTAACACAACAAGGAATGACTCTAGAATCATTAAGAGCGGTTATAGAAAAGAATTTACTAATAAGAGAATTATTGAATAAAACAGTAATTTCAAATATTACTGTAAAGAATAGTGATGTAGAACGATATTACAATTTAAACATTGAAAAGTTCAAAGTACCATCAAAAGTTACAGTAGAACATATACTAATAGCAATAAGTGAAAACGTTACAGAAAATCAGTCAAAAGAAAAGATTGAACAAGTAAACAAGGAATTAACAAGTACAAATTTCTGTGACTTAGTAACGAAATATACAGATGATACAGGAAGTAAAGATACATGTGGAAAGTACACTTTCGCTAAGGGAGAATTCAATAATCCAGAATTTGAAGATCCATCATTTGACTTAAATATTGGCGAAACAACAATAGTAAAAACTGTGTTTGGATATCATCTAATAAAGAAGCTTGAAAATATTCCTGGAAGAACATTAAATCTTACAGAAGTATATGATCAAGTAAACCTTACAGTATACAATGATTTGGCACAGAAAGCATTTGATGCATTAGTAGCAGATCTAAGATCTAAAGCAATAATAGTAAACTATGTTGAAAAGACAAACACTAACGAAACTACATTAACAACATTACCAAAGAGTTTAGATAAATTTGCACAATGTTTAACAGATAAAGGTGCAAAATTTTATGGAGCATCATGGTGTCCACACTGTGAAAATCAGAAAGCAATGTTTGGAGAATCCTTAGCATATGTTACATATGTTGAATGTGCAGAGAAAGATAATCCTCAAGTACAAACTAAAGAATGTACTGATGCAGGAATTACAGGATATCCAACATGGACTATCGGCAGTAAGAGCTATCCTGGAGAACAAACCATAGACACTCTAGCAAGGCTAACAGGATGCGTAAAACCATAAAAATCTCTTTTATTTTTCTTTTTTATTCTAATTTTTAACACCTATTCTCAACCATTAGCTTTATAAATCCCTCTTTATTCCTCATAGTATTACCAAACCTACGACGCTATAGTCGCAAGGAACGGCACCTGAGGTTAAAATAATGGTGCATGAAACGTTCTTATAGGTTTACGTAATAATATAATAAAAGATTACAGAGGAAACCAAAATGTCAGATCAAAGTTTATTAGTACCAACAGAGGATTATTTAAAGTCAGGAATACACATTGGAACAAAATTTAAGACTAAGTATATGGAGAAATTCATCTACAAGACAAGACCGGATGGTTTAACAGTTCTAAACATTCAACAAATCGATGAGAGAATACGATTAACAGCAGACATGTTAAGCAAATATGCTCCTGAAGATATTGTAGTAATTTCACGAAGAGAAAACGGATGGAAAGCAGTAAAACAGTTCGGTAAAATGACTGGCGCAAAAACATTCGCAGGACGTTATACACCAGGATTAATGACTAATCCATCATTAAAGAATTTTTTAGAAGCAAAAATTGTAATGGTAATTGATGCATGGCCAGACAAGAATGCAGTAATGGATGCATACAAGGTAGGAATACCAGTAATAGCATTATGTGATACAAACAATAATGCAAACTACATAGACTTAGTTGTACCATGTAACAATAAAGGAAAGAAATCATTAGGAATATTATTCTTAATATTAACACAAAGATACTTGCTAAATAGACACATTATAAAGAAGCCAGAAGACTTCAAAGCAACAATGCAAGACTTCTCAGACGAATAAAATCGTCTTTTTTATTTATTTTATTTATCAAAAATTTCTGTTAAGTATACTTAATTATACCATAATCTATATAAATAAATAGGTCAATAATACGTAAAGGACTTGATTGTTGGGCAAGTAAAGTATTTATGAGTAAAGAACAACCACAGGCTGTTTTAAATAGTGGAACCCAGAAAGTCAATCCTAGTCCTACTTCTATAAAACTTTTAGTAGCAAACTCTATACCAAATCCTATAACAACTCAATTAATCGTAATGTTAATAATAGCTTTAGTAATAGTTGGAGGAGTTTATACTTACTATAGGTATACTGCATCAGAATCAACATGTCATTCGGACGGAACATTCACATGTGAACAAGTGTTATTAAACATAAATACTTCTTCAAATACTCAGGGGCAAAACTTTATTCTTTTAAAAACACAGAAATCTGTCGGAGCGATAAGCAAAATAAGTGTAAATAATCTATCAGAATCTTTGAAAACATGCAACAGCGTGTATATAGACCAAGAATATCTCAACGCATCGGAGTATAAAATAATAAAAATTATCTTGAACTGTCCAAACATAGATTTGACACAAATTAGTGGAAGCATAAATATAAAATACGATCTAAATAATGAGGAACAATCATCAACAATAGAATTTTTTGGAGAGAATTCGAACAAACAAATAGAAAAAGCAAAGAATCCAGAAACGCAAAAACCTACACAAATAATAGAAAATAATACAAATACGCAAACCAACAATACAAATCTACAACAAAATAATACTCTCCCATCAAACATAACTATAACACCTAGTAATATAACTAATCAAACAACCGTCAGAAGCGGCGGAGGGGGAGGTGGTGGAGGATCAAGCGGAGGAAGTACACCAAGTGCACCTACACCAGATACAACAAGTCCTTCATTAATCATAACATATTCTCCATCAAATCCTAATAGTACACAAAATATTACATTCACAGCAACAGCAAACGATACAAACGGAATATCGCAAATAAAAATCTACGTAAATAACACAAACGTAAAAAATTGTGCAACATCACCATGCAACTACACGACAAACTATTACGCAAATGGAACAATAATAACATATAATGCAGTAGCAAATGACACATTAAATAATATAAACACTACAACAACAGTAAATGTAACAATAGTAAATCCTGCAATAATATCTCCTTTCGTTACAGTTTCCGGAACTAAATTTTATAGTAATGGTTCAGAATTTTATTTCGGCGGAAGTAATGCATATTACCTAATAACATATGAAAAAATTAATCCGACATTAATAAATTATACATTAGATTCTTATGCTGCAAATAATGTTACAGTCGCAAGAATTTGGGGACATTATGATGGAGAAATAAGTGCATGTGGGTACTGGTCTGGAGATCCAGCAATTCAAATTACTCCAGGAGTGTATAATGAAACAAATTTCCAACTTCTTGATTCTGTAGTTAAAAAAGCTAAGGATAGAAATATAAAACTAATTTTGACATTCACAAATTTCTGGGGAGCACACGGAGGAATCTGTGCATATTCAACATGGGCAGGATATCCTGAAGATAACAGTCCAAACGCAACATCTGCAGCAATATTCTATGAAAACGAGACTGTTAAAGGATGGTACAAAGATTACATTCAAACAGTCTTAAATAGAACAAATGTTTATACCGGAATAAAGTATAAAGATGAACCAACAATTATGGCTTGGGAATTAATGAACGAGCCAAGATATCCTGGAACAAACGGAACACCAATGAGAGATTGGACACGAAATATTATTCAGTACATTAAGAGTATTGATTCGAATCATCTCGTATCTAACGGTGAAGAAGGATTCGATGTTAATAGTCCGACAAATTACACACAAAATTATACCAATACATATTGGATGAGAGTTAGTGATGGAACTAGTTTTATACTAAATTCTCAAATACCAGAACTAGACTTTTTATCTCTGCACTTATATCCTGCAACATTTGGAATGACAAATGAAATAGTTGATGGAGTGGCATATGTTAAAGATCATGCAGATATTGCAGATATGGTAGGAAAACCATTAATCTTAGGAGAGTATGGTAGTGATGAAGAGGGAAGTGGAGATTCTTCAGGAAAAATCGATATATATCTTGCATGGTGGAATATTTCAGAAAATAGGGCAGCAGGAGATTTATTATGGGAATATGTATATGACGGTACAAAATGTAATGAGTTTGGAGGAAACATTTGCGATGATAGAGATGTTGCAATACTAGAATTATACAAGAGACATAATGCAATTATGAAGGCAAAACCTGCAAATTGGAGTGTCGAATCAAATGCTCCAACAACAAGTATAACTTCACCATCCAATGGACAAAATTTCACAAATTATACTATAAATATAAGCGGTACTACATCTGATGATATGCAAGTATTATATGTAAAATATAAAGTTAATAATGGAACATGGAGTACAGCAACAGGAACTACATCATGGACTGGATCTGCAATATTAAAGAACGGAACAAATATTATATACGCTCAAGCGATAGATTCATCATTAAATCCATCAACAACAGCAAATGTGACAATAACAGCTACACTATTCGGAGAATTAGATTGGATCATATTTAATGACACATTAGATCCTACTTGGAACGATCAATCATGGAGCGGTACAGATAATTATACTGAAACATCCACAGTCAATAATGGAACTTACTCAATCAGCTTCAATAATAGTGCGGCATGGGCAGCATTATCTATTGGTAGAGTAGGATATGCAACTGTTCCAGACCCTGACGGATATAGTAGCATAGGATTCTATATTCATGGAGGAGGTTCTAGTGAATATATAACAATGCAACTCGAAGGAGACGGAACATTCCCTTCCGTAGTTTTAGGAAATACGACTAACGGCTGGGTCTATAAGAGAATAAATATGACAGATCTTAATCCGTATAATAATTTATTTAATAGGATAGACTTTACAACACAATCTCCAGCAAATAACACATTCTATATTGATGACTTAACACTAATAGGTAGACTCATAGATATTTACAATCCTAATGTTACAATAACTTCATTTACAAATAATTCTGTAGTAACATTCAATGATACAAATTCATCATATCAAGTTAACGGAACTTCATGGGACGATAATCAAGTAACTTACGTTAAAATAAGAGCAACAAATAGTACATACAATGGAACATGGGTAAATGCTACAGGCACAGTTAATTGGACGGCTACAATATTATTATATAACGGAACAAATATTATAGAAGCTATATCTGTAGATTTATTAGGCAAAAATTCTACGACATATCATGCAAATATAACAGCAACAATCCCTCCAGATATTAGTCCTCCAAATGTTAACATATTAAATCCTACTGAAAGTCAAAATTATAACACGGCAAGTATAAGAGTATACGGAAATGCTAGTGATACTACAGGAATATCGTATGTTCAAGTAAGAGTAAAGAACAGTACATATACAGGACCATGGATGAATGCTACTGGAACAATAACATGGCGCAAGGATTTAGATTTATCAGACGGAAGCAACACTATTGAAGCAATGGCATTTGATGGATATTATAATAATGCAACAGTAAACGTTAATGCAACATATACAAATATAGGAATAACATTCTTTACATCAACCATAATAAATGGAACAAATACATTGCACGATAATGCAACAGTTAATGTGAGTTTCACAAATCCTACACTAACACAATTTATATTAAATTGGAACAGCGCAAATTACTCTTTATATGACGATAATCTAGTGTTTATGATTAATTTTGATAATATGTCTGCACTAGGAGAAAATTCCTCAAAAGTTGTAGATATTTCAAAGAATGCTAATAATGGAACGGTTAGCGGATCGTCTTGGTACAACAGTACAGGAAAATACTATGGAGCATATGAATTCAATGGAAGTAGCGGTGCAGGAAAAGTAGCAGTAGGATATAAAACAGTAATACCAAATGGAACACAGAACAGAACAGTATGTGCATGGGCAAAAACAAACAGTGTTACAGGAGGAGGAACAATAATTGCATGGGGCACTCAATCAACAAATCAAACTTTCTCCATTGGTAGAGATAACGCAAATTTACTTGTAGACGCTAGTTCAGGAAGTGCATGTTATACGAATAGTTTCTGGTCTGTTGATGTTTGGAATCATATATGTGCAGCATATAATGGATCAGATGTGATATTATACACTAACGGAAATTTAAGATCCACAAACAGTAGACCAATGTGGAATACAGGATCAGCATTCTTCAACATAGGAGTATTCACAAATTTCAATTACTGGAATGGAACTATAGATGAAATAAAAATATGGAATAGAACATTAGATTCTACAGAGATAACACAAATCTATGCATCAAGTCTAAACAAATATAGTACTTCAGAATGGAGATTCATAAGTTTAGAAAATACTACAACTGTTGGAGCATATTCCTTCTATGCTTCTATGACAAATGCTACAGCAACAGTAACTACAGAAACTCGAAATTTCAACAGAACAAGCAGCGATGATGGAAACGTATTCACAGGAAATATGATATCAGATATACCTTACATGGATATCGATTATACAATACCATTAATAATATTAGCTTGTGCTGTTATAATATTATTATTAATGCATCACATACATGTAGAACGCAAGAAATAATTTAGAATATCAACGTATAAAATAAAAGAGATCATCCTTTAACTTCTTCTAATCCCGTTTGTATTATTCTAAATATAGAAAAATTTCCTTCTTTGATAGAGCGATGTTTTATTATTGTTAACTTTCTTAAATCGCCTTTTTGTTTATTTATCTCAAGCATTGCCCTACTCCAGTAACGCATTGTATCTCCACCAATACTTCGAGTCTTTTCACGATCACCAAAATCAGTATAAACTTGATTAGTGAGGATTACAGGAATCTTTTTTTTACGTGCAATCTCAGTAAGCATTGCCATATGCATTCCTAATTCACGATTAACATTTTGCACATCATTACTTACACCAATCTCTAAACGATAAAGTGCGGCAATAGAATCAATAATTATTAATCCAAATTTCTCATCAACTGCATTACGCAAGAATTCAAACGCATCTTTCTGTTCCAAATAAGTTGTAGGAGTCAAAAATATTGTACGATTAAGAACTTCTTCATAATTTGGACATACTTGTTTAAATCTTTCAAAAGAAAAACTTCCCTCTGTATCAACATATAATATCTTCTTATCCTTAATAGAGGTCATTGCTAATAAACAAAAATTAGTCTTAGCAGCTCCCGGAGGACCAGAAATAGTTGTAATTACATCGTCCTCATATCCTCCTTCAAGAAGAACATCAACAAAATCCACACCAGATGAAACCTTCATAACATATGTAAAGAAGAAGGGTTTTTAAATGTAGTTATCATAAAATAACACATCATAACCATAAAAAGGGTCGTAAACCCTAACATTTTTAAACCTATCCTGACTATGATTATCGAGCATGAATTTCAAAGACTTAAAAGATAAACCAGCATTTTGGCTCATACTAATATTTGTGTTAGTTTTAGCTGTAAGACTATATATTGCATTTCAAACACCGATGTTTAATTACGATGCTTATTTTACATTAAGACAAGTAGAACATATTAAAGATACAGGATTCCCATTATATAAAGATCCATTAAGTTATGGTGGAAAGACACAATTATTTGCACCACTAAATTATTACGTTCTTGCAACATTTAGTTTAATATTTCCTCCAGAACTTGTCGGAAAAATTTTACCAAACATATTTGCCGCACTATTAATAGTGATAGTATATTATCTATCATTAAAAATTACTAAAAATATGCGTATATCTTTAACTACAGCATTCATGTCAGGATTTATACCAATATATTTCTTAGATATTAACAAAATTACTGTAGATTATCTTGCAGTATTGCTTGTGTTTAGCATAATATACTGTATATTCAGGATTGGTGAACGTAAATATGTAGATTATGCATTGATATTGATGTTTTTACTAGTTCTTACAACACCATTAGCGTTCATACTTATAATAGGATTATTACTATATCTATTATTATCTAAGTTAGAAAATTTATCTATAGAAATGAAGGAGTTAGAAATAATTTTATTCTTCACATTTCTAGTATTCTGGGTAAACCTGTTAATATACAAGAATGCATTCTTAACGCATGGACTGTTAGTAGTATGGCAAAACATTCCTGTGCAAATGCTGTCAAACTTTTTTGGACAAACAACATTCATAGAATTATTCTTAACAGTAAGCATCATACCATTAATATTCGGTGTGTACGCATACTATGCAGCATTTCATATAGAACACAGCAAAGAAATAATGTTACTTATATCCGTAGGAATGAGTTCATTCATATTATTATGGTTTAAACTAACAGATCTAATCACAGGACTAATATTCTTAAGTATAACACTAGTTATTTTAACTGCATACTCGTTGAAGAGATTTGGAGACTTTATAACAAAAAGTAAAATACAAAAATATAAGTGGGCATTATACACTTTACTATTAATATTATTTATAGTTACAGCAATAGTTCCTTCAGTGATATTTGGCATGCAGCGTACAAAGATTACACCAAGTAGTGATGATGTTGCTGTATTAAAATGGGCTTCTACAAATCTTCCACAAGATGCTATAATCACTTCAACTCTTGGAGAAGGAAACTTAGTAACATATTATGCTCATAGAAAAAATCTTATGGATAACAATTTTTTACTTACACCAAGAATAGATCAAAGATTATTAGACATTAATGAAATATACACTACAACATTTGAAACTAAAGCATTAGGCACACTAAATAAATATAACTCTAAATATGTGCTAATAACATCAAATACGTTACAAACTTACAATCTCAAAGATATATCCTATGTTAAAGATAATAAATGCTTCCTACCACAATACTACATAGGAAACGCATACATATATTACACCACGTGTAAGGTAGAATAAAATGACAAACACAAGAAATTATGTTATACTAATAATGTTGCTATCTGCAATATTACTAGTTACACCTACGATTATTAGATTGATAAATAATAACGCTTTTGTCATAAACTCTGAAAGTTACAATAATATAAGAGTATACAATCAGGGAAATATAAATTATGATGCCTTACAAGGCCGTAGTATACAATTAAATATTCTAAATCTCATACCATTAAATAGTACTGGACAAATGATAATGTTCAGAATTTTACCTATATTATTAGGAATAATAACAGTACTATTAGCATATCTTGTATTAAAAAAACAAAACGTGTCAGAAAAAACAATCATTGCAATATTAGGATTAATGATTGTAAGTCCTATATATTCATATATATTCACAGACTATAAAATATACTCTGTTATAATAGTATTAAATATTCTAGGATTATATTTCCTTCTGGATAATAAGACATTATACAGCAGCATATTATTTAGTATAATACCATTTATAGACATATTTTCTGGAATAATAACATTAGTATTTATGATAATATATATGTTCTCTAGTCAGAAACATCATGCGAGTTATAGAATAACAAGCATTGCTGTACTGTCAGGAATAATATTAAGCATTGTAATAAATACATATTATGGATATAATATCTGGCGCATATTCCAATTTACTGCACAAAACATAATCACAGACATAGGAGCAGATATAGGATTATCATTTTCAATACTAATATTAGCAGTTATTGGATTAGTAATATTATGGGAAAATGGTTGGAAAAACTTGTTAACATATGCTTTATTAATATTAATAACAGCATTAGCATTTTTCAACACAACAATAAGAGTATATATAAATTTTATATTAGTAGTATACGCAGGATTTGCATTCATATACTTGAATAGACGTAAATGGTCTATAACAATAATAAAAAAGACAACCATACTACTAATAATTTGTAGCATACTATTTTCAACATTAGTATATACTACAAGAATGGTTCGCTCTGAACCTCTACCAACATATGTTGATGCATTAGAATTTGTTAAAAAACAATCATTACCAACAGAAAATATTATAGGATATCCTAAATATGGTTATATTATAGAATATTATGCTGATAGAAGAGTACTGGTTGATGATACAACATATCAACATGATAAATCGCGAGTTGAAGCATTCGAAAATATAACGTCTTCGAGAAATCTTGAACGTACAGAATCATTATTACAAAAATATAATATTAAATATTTAATTATAGATAAGGACTTCAATTCTTACTTAAAAGAGCGTGAGGGATTACTATTTTTAATAGAGAATAGTAGAAAGTTTGATCGAATATACTACAACAGTGATGTTGAGGTTTGGATGTATAATTCTTAAGATAAAATAATTTTTCAAAAAATATCTAATTTAAATAATGTCTAATCCTTATTTTATTTCAGACTCTTAATATAAACTCCTGCTACAGGAAGATAATCTATACCAGATTCTAGTAGTAATTGAGTGTCCTCTTTAGGAATTATTCTACGACCATCGATCAATAAATAAGGTTTATTAATAAGACCATTATTAACTTTATTTATTATTGTTTGAACTAAGACTCTAAATTCTTGATGATCTGTAGCTATTATCACACAATCTGTGTTATTTAAAGCTAATTCTGAACTTTCATTATATACTATTTTATTAGCGTAAGTTGCTTTATTAAAATGTGTACGTGCATGATTTAATGCAAGAGGATCATATAATCTAATTTCTTTAACACCTTTTTCAATTAGTAACGGAATAATCTTTAATGTATTGGATTCACGTATATCATTAGTGCCTTGTTTAAATGAAACTCCGAGTATTGCAACGATCTTATTATTAAAATCAAATTCTGCTTCATGTTCAGCTCTATTTATAAGATAAGTTTTCTGATGCTCATTAATAGTATCAATTAAACGCACATAAGAACTGTCAACACCTTTTGATTCTAGTTGAAATGCTAGTGATAAATCGTCTTTCTTAAAACAACTTCCCCCAGCACCCGCACTAACATATGAACCCCATTTAGCAACACGTGGATCAGCTAGTGCACCCTTACGTAAAATCTCGAAATCAATCTCGCTATTAGACTCGCATAATTTACCAGCTATAGCTTGCCAAGCCACAATTTGACTATATAATAACGTGTTAGATGCATATTTTATGGCTTCAGCAGTTTCTGGATTAGATTCAATATATGCAGTATTAGGACTATTATAGAAACTACTATATACATTTCTTAATAGCTCGAAAGATTCATGTCTTATTGCCCCAATAATAGTTTTTGGTGGGTGAATAGATTGTGATACAGCTACCCCTTCAGGCAAAAATTCTGGGTTAGACGCAACATCAAAATTGTGCATTCCGTGCGATTCTAAAAAATTTCTTAATTTTCCTGCAGTTCCTACAGGAACAGTACTCTTGTTAACAAATAACCTAAAATCACTAACCTTATGTTCTTTGAACATTTTAATTAAGACTTCAGAAGCGTTGAATAAGAAGGATAAATCGCTCTCTCCAGAATCCTTATAAGGAGTTGGCAGACACATAAATAATAGTTTAGCATCATACAAATCATTAGGATTAAAACTAAACTTTAATCTGTTTGATTTTAATTGTTCAGCAACTAATTCAGACAGATCATTTTCATAAATATATTTTTCAATTAAACTCTTGTCTCCAGAAGAAAACGCGTCAATTTTATGTTTATCAATATCATAACAAACAACTTCATGACCAAAACGTGCCATTACAGCGCCATGAGTCAAACCTACAAATCCTGTTCCTACAACGCCTATTTTAACCATTTAAATCACCACATACAATATATACATTTAGTATTTACATTTAATAAATTAGTAACAATATATTACTTATAAGTATGGTTGGAAAATCTTAGAATTATTAATAAAGTTTGTTATAGTAAAATCTTTAGTACAAATAATTTAGAAATGTATTAAAAATATGAGAATTCTAATTAAACATTACCTTTAACTTTCTTAGTGTTTCCTAATTTCTTTAACATGAACCATTCCATTCTGCCACCAAGAATTGCCTTAACAATGCCCTCGTTAACGTAATATAATAATACTAATCCTACACTGAGTGATGCAGTTATTGCTCTCCACCATTGGTTTAATCTCTTCGTACGCCATAATGCTACAAGCGAGATAATTAATGCTCCAGAAGTTATTAAGAAATTTCTTCCTGTTTCTGTCAAGAATTTCATCCATTCTATAGGTGCAGGTCTATGAGATACTAGACTAATTATTCCTGTAACAAACATCAAACCTAATAATAATGTGAATATGTATCCTAAGCCTTGAAAGTGTATGAACAATTTAGTTTTAGAATTAACTTTTCTACTTGTAACAATACTTTTGAAATGTGATAATAATGATGAAATAACGCCGAATGCCCAACGCTTCTGTTGTCTGTAAAGGTCCTTTGCAGTGAATGGTGCCTCGCAGAGTACTTCGACATCTTCTAAGTATGCAATCTTATAACCTTCTCTTAATATTCTTATAGAATATTCAATATCTTCAGTTAATGATCCACTTCTCCAACCACCCATCTTGACAAGCAAGTTTTTTCTAACTGCCTCTCCTGAACCGCATAAGAATGATAATTTACCAAATTTTTTCATAAAAGGCAAGTATACATAATGGAATCCTTCAACAACCAATGAACCCATGAACGAATAAACATTCTGATTATTATTTATGAATTTCCATCTAGACTGTACACCAGCAATCTTTTTATCATGCTGGAATGGAGCAACTATCTTTCTCATAAAATTTTTATCAGGCAAAAAGTCAGAATCAAATATTATAATGATTTCTCCACTAGTATATTTTAGCATGTGATTAAGGTTTCCAGGCTTAAAACCTATATTGCTTCCTCTTCTAGTTACCTTAATTACTCCTGGATGTTTTGCAGCGAACTTGTCGATTTTTCTTGAAACTTCCTTCTGATTACTATCATCACCAATAATTATTTCATATCTATCCTTAGGATAGTCCATTTCTAAGCATTTCTGTGCACAATTAAGTGCTGCAAGTTCATTATATGTTGGAATTTGAATGGTTACGAATGGCGCATGAGTTTCGTCTAAATCGTATTCTTTCTTGTTCTTTTTAGAGAATATAGCATATATACTCATTATGATGAATAATGCTGATACAGCTACTGTAATATATAAGAACATATAGAATAAATTATCAAAAGCTGAATGTATAAAATCTAATATAGGTCTATTGGCAGCAATATAACCATTAATTATAGCATCTGAAGATTGTTTATAAAATAAGGCATAATTTGCATAGTATTCTTGAATCAATATTTCACCTGAACATGTATGATTTTAATCATTTTTAAATAATTTACCTGAATCATTTTTTGAAGCCCTTTGAATCAAATAATAAGTGTCGTATGACACTAATCATCATTATCACATTAAGCACCAGCGTGTACGGGAAATAAAAGATTAACGCCAGCACCTCTCTCAATCTGATAGCTTCTTTAAATATAGTCACGGATATAATTATAAATGTTACGCTTATTACCCCTGAAAGTATCCCAAATATACTATAAAAGTTTATACCCCATTCTGGAATTTTATAGAGCACATAAGCTGGTCCTAAAAGACTAAACCAACGGAATAAGTACATGAACGTATCTGTGAAGGTTGCTAGGTTATATGGTAGCCAATATAATACTTGAATTATATACATAGGAAAACAAATTATAGAGAATAAAGACCACCACCATTGGTTTAAGTAGACAAATATTAGGGGAACAGAAGGTCTTGAACGAATGTTCTTATATGATGCACTACGATGTTTACGCATAGCCTGTAAAACTCCGGTCCACCAGCGTGTACGTTGCTTAATCAATGAACTGAAAGTGTCTGGAACTAGAGTATCACTGAATGCATCATATACATGAATAATATTATAGCCTTTATTGTTTAATCTTATAGCTACATCCATATCTTCAGTCAATACATCAGCATGCATGTATCCAATCTTTTTTAGTGCGTCAGCCCTATAACAACTCATTGCACCATAAAACCATACACTATTATTAAACACTCTACTGAATGCCATTCTTATAAGACTATTATATGAGTATTCTATTGTTTGAAACGCAGTCCACATATTTTTACGATTACCAACTTTGTATGTTCCAATAGTTGCTCCTACAATAGGATTGTTGAATGGTAAAACCATTTTAGTCATTGCATCAGGATATAAAAACGTATCAGCATCAACAGTCAATAGTATCTCGTTAGAAGCATGCTTAATACCATAGTTTAATGCTATAGATTTTCCTTGATGTCTCGTATATAATATTTTAACATTCTTAAATTTTTTAACGAGTTCTAACGTGTTATCTGTACTTCCATCATCAACAACTATAACTTCATACAAATTTTTAGGATAAGAAGATGCAAATATTTTGGTTAAACACTTAACAATATTTTTAGACTCATTATATACTGGAATAATTACACTAACTTTAGGAGTGTAAGGATCATATTTCGGTTTTTTGAATAATGAGATAAATATTATTACTCCTGTAAACGCTAAAAATAGAAACAATACAAGTAATACTAGTCCAAATATCCACATTAATGATTCTATAAACATAAAATCACTTGAATAACGCACCCAACGTCGTATTTACTGTACCATCAACACCAATTGCTAATTCTGGATGAAATAATGTAATATATACTCCAACAACAGTAAATATTACAGATATTACACCAAGTATTAATCCTATAATTGCTAAGATTTGACCACCATAACGTTCAGGTTCTGCTCTTACACGCTTAATTGAAAGAATTCCAAATATTACTGCCAATGGTCCTAGAATAACATTAAATAATGGTACCCAGAACAATAATCCGCAGACTAATGATGTTATAGCGAAAACTTTGTCCTTCTTTTGAACATACTTTTTCTCGACGAATTTAGTTTTACGTTTCATGATAATTGAGTATTAAATAAGCTTTAAAAAGTTATTTCTTTTTCACTTTAATCATGTCGCCAAGGGTAAATTCAGAAGCTTTCGATTTAAAGACGTTCTTAGATATATTAGAATTATTATCCGAGTCTTGCTTTACTTCTTCTATAATCCTTATATGTAATGCTTTTTCTAATTTTCTTGCCGTGTCAACGCTTGGCTTGAAATGTTCTGACTCTATCTGATGAATTACAGATTTATGTTCACTTACTTTTTTTGCAAAGTCTTCCTGTGTTAACTTAAGCTTTTCACGAGCATTCTTAACAATATTACCATAACCTTGAATGAATACAAATTCTGGTTCATTCGATACGGGTCTTTTATGTTCTTGAACTACGATTTTAACATTAGAACTTCCTCTAACTTTGCCAAATTTGGAACATTCACTACATACACGCATTACAGTGCCTTCAATTTCACAATCGTACACAGAATTTCCTGATCCACAAAGTTCGCATATGGCCATATTAATCACCTACACTCACTTTTTCTTAAAGAATAACACACGCATTAACTGTCCCCCGGAATTTACACTTAATTCATGATCTAAGCTGAAATGTTCTATAGACGATTCAATTAATAAATCTTTTGATAAACACATAATAATTGCAACTCCTGAATCTTTTAGTATATATTCCGCATGATAAAATATTTGTTTAAAGCCTTTAACTAAATGTTTGTCATGTTTAGAACTACCAGGAATAAATGAGATTATTTTATCAATACTTTTTTCTTCATACTTTATATCCATCCAATCTAAATCAATTCTTCTGAAGTCTATATATGATTCTACACCTGCAATTTTAGCATTTTTAGTAGCTGCAGTAATACTACTTAGTAAAGGATCTGATCCAGTTATAGGAAATTTCTTATCTACACGTTCAGAATCAAGTTTTTTGAAAACTTTATCCCAATCTTTATCAAAAAATTTCATGAATGGAAACGATTTATTATAGAATCTATGAGAAATATTTGTAGCATATAATGCTGCTTCTATCTCTATAGTTCCTGAATAACATTGTGGATTGAGATATGAATCTTTAACAACATATTCTGCTAACATTAATAATCCGAATGCTGTAGGTCCTTTAAGTGAGACTGCATTATTAAATATTTTATAATCTCTCTTACTTAAATCATCAGATAGATCAATACCAAAATATGCGGTATTATTGTATACATGAATATAGAAATTTAATGCAGGTGTAGTTAAATTAACTTTTAATTCTTTAGCATTATTTTTTGCATACTCGATAATTTTGCCGCCAATCTCTGCCTCAAGCCAAGTGATATCCATATGTTCATCACTTCTCAAAGTAACGCGAAATCCTCGAACTCCATTAATTAATTGTTCATTAAAAAATTCATCTTCTAATTTTGGATAGACAGCATCTATTAATTCTTCATCAATTTTATACTCTATCTCGTTCATGTAATATATTACACGATTTGCAATCTGATTCTTATATACAAATCTAAAAACTTCATCCCACGTATTAGCCTTAAAGATAACAATAGTTTCTTCTACACGAATATCTGTAACGTCTTCAAGAATTTCTCTAATCTGACGTACAGCCACCTTCTCAAAACCTTTGTTAACGATAACTCCTATAGTAATACTCATAACTTAGGGGAATGAATATACGTTTTAAAAGGTGACTGTTTAGAAAATGCGCTTAGAAGTTAGAGTACAACAGCTAAAAAAGAATCGTGTTTAATATATATCCCATAATTATTATTCCTGTTATAGTTATTGCTGTAAATATTGCAAGAAGCTGCCAACGCATCACTTTTCTTAATATAAGCATTTCAGGAATAGAAATAGTTACAATAGAAGTCATAAAAGCCAATGCTGTGCCTAAAGGCACTCCTTTTCCTATTAATGCTTCCATCACAGGAATTACGCTTATTGAATTTGCATATAACGGTGCACCAAGGACAACTGCTAAAGGTACTGCCCACCATTCTGTTGATGACAAATATTTTTCAACAAATGTTGTAGGAACAAATCCATGTATGAGTGCACCTATTGCAACACCTAAAATAACATAAGGAAAAACTTGTTTTGAAATATTCAAACCCTCTTTCCACCAAAATAGTAGTAACTCTTTTATTGGAGGAGATTTTTCTCCAAGTTCTTTTTCAACTTCTTCTTTGGTCTTTATATTGAGTAATTCTTGCTTTACATACTTGTCAAGTTTTAGATGATGAATTAACATACCGCCAAGAATCGCAACGCCAATTCCTATAAGATTATAGATTAAAGTGACTTTCATTCCAAACATTGTAGGAAAAAGATATAATGATGCTTCATTAATAAGTGGCGATGCTATTAGAAACGAAAATGTTACACCTAAGGGAATTCCTGCACCTACAAATCCTATAAATAACGGAATTGATGAACATGAACAGAACGGGGTGATTACACCAAGCAATGCCGCAAGCAAATAGTCAAGACCATACCATCTACGTTTAGTTAGAATATCACGCACTTTTTCCATAGGAAAATAATATCTAACAATCGCCATCAAATAATTTATTAGTAACAACAATATTCCTATCTTTATGATATCATAAATAAAGAAGTTTGTTGCACTACCAATGTATGTTTCTTTTCCAAGGCCTATCCAACTATAACTTAAAATATCTGCAAACCATTGAATAGGAAAGAATATGTCCATTTATAACCACGTCTTTATTTCCTCAGCACTCGCTATTCTTCCAGAACACTTAATATGTCCATCAATAGCAAGAGCAGGTGTTGACATAACACCATAACGGATTATATCTGTCATTTCAGTAATTTTTATTATGTCTACTTTGACATTTTTTTCTTCAACCGCTTTTCTGGCATTTGCTTCAAGCTGTTTACATTTTGAACATCCTATTCCTAGTATTTCTATTTTCACTTCAAATCACCTGTAAAAAACTGTGGTTTTTTATCATGCTCAGAAATCTTTGATTTCTGACATTTTACTAACATAAATGCTTTGTTTACTCTTTTATCTTTAATGGAATAAAGAATCATCTTGCCATCTCTACGTGATTGTATCAAGTCCCATTCTAATAATTTAGAAAGATGCATAGAAGTATTGGATTGAGTTCTCTTGATTTGTTTCGGAATGTTACAGGCACATAGTTCGCCATCTAATAACAATTTTAGAATTAGAAATTTTGTCTCTTCGCCTAAAGCTTTGAATAAAAAATTATTCATATCAATATATATTGATATGTAACATATAAAGTTTACTAAAAAAAGTATCAAAAGAGTATATTTAGAAAATTATTTTTTCTTATCCTTCAATATCTCATATAGATCCTTATTCATGCGTATTAATCGCATTTTTCCAAGCTTTTCTTTATCTAAAATTCCTTTCTGAACTAATGATTCTACTATTCTATGAGCTCGAACTTTTGTGAAACCTTCCATATATGTTATTTCTACTTGTTGTATCTTTCCCTGATTTTCTACTATCTTCTTTATAACTTTACGTTCTTCCGAATCCAGCAATTGCATAATAACATCAGTATTGTGATAAAGTATTTTTTCCTTCTTTTCAACATCTCCGCTCATTATATAATATACTAATGCTCCAACCACAATACCAAAGAATCCAAATATCGGTATAAAATAATAGAATGGTGTGCCTGTTTGTCTTTTGTATACCTCTTGAATAATCTGATCCCGAGACATTGATTCTAATTCTAATGGATCAATTTTTTTTAAATTATGAAGTGTGTTAGCATAAAATATTACACTAACTAAGAATAGTATAAACGCTACGATTATTAATCCAGATATTACGGTTTTCTTTTTAATCATATTATGCTGAACTTTGTGTAAGTTTTAAAGTTTTCCATAAATTTTAACAGTTTCAATAATCAATATAATGGTTTCAGAAATTAAGATATATGGTTTCATCTTTATGATACTATGCCAAACAAGGAAATGGCATGGAGAGAATAATATGAATAAAAAAATATGGTTAGCAATGGTTGTAGTATTTGTTATAAGTGCTGCATCATTAATTGTTGTAATGGCATACAAAGGAAATCCTGATGTTAAGGGACCAAATTATGATGCAGATGTACAAACAAAACTTGAAGCAGCAATAGATGCAGGAAACTATGATGCATGGATACAAATAAGAAAAGATAACAACTTACCAATGCAAGGTAGAATGTTCCAAGTAATCAACAAAGATAATTTTGGAAAATTCGCAGAGATGCATGAAGCAATGCTTTCAGGAGATACAATAAAGGCAGATAGTGTAAGAGCAGAATTAGGACTTGGACAAGGCATGAAACAAGGTCAAGGCAACGGACAAGGATGCAAAATGAATGCTGATTTACAAAACAGTTGTCCAATGACGAGATAAATTTATTTTATTTTTTTATTTTTATAAGAGGTAAATATGAAAAAGAAAACAAAAATAATAGTTTACGGTATTTTAATAGTTGCATTGATTCTTTTAATTATAGGAGGGATATTCATCTATAATCAAAAGACAAAAGAAGCATTCGGGCAATCATATAACAACATGAATGTTGATTATAAAAATGTATTATTCGCGTCCGGACAGGAAAAGCCAGAAACTTCTACATTAATGTCAAATTATAAGAAAAGTTTCCAAGCATTCTATAGCTCTTATAACACTAATCCTTTAAGTCCGTATAGTAAGGATATTGAATGGAAGAACTCTCTTGATAAAATTAGCACAGTAATAGCTAAAGCAGATATACTGATTAAGGATAACAAATCTAAAGAGGCACATCTAGAATTGGAGAAGGTCAGACAAGTATGGCAAGAAACATTCAAAAGAAACAACGTAACAATGCTAGGATTCTACTTGACTGAGTTTCATGATATAATGGAAAAGGCAATCGAAGAATCAGACAAGAAAAACTTCGAAAAACTCTATATCATATGTGTTGATATGAATAATGCATGGGCAGAAGTAGTTAATACACAAACAGAATTTAGCAATAACCAAGAGTATATCGCTAAAATATCTGAAGAAACTAGTAACGTCAACAAATTCTGTGATGCAGTAAAGAACAGGCAAGATACAGTTAAAGACTTGTCTGCAAATCTTAAGTCAACATTCGTACCATTTTATCTAAAATACGGATAAATCTAAAAAAATTTATTTTTTTATTATTTTTAAAACATTAATCTAAATTTTCCTATTTTTATTTCTAAAGGCTTCTTTTCTTTTTTAGGATCTTCTATAGATCTTTTCCCTAGAACAATGTCAAGATATTTATTCATAACGTCATTAGATTGAATTCCTCTAAGACCAATATTGCCATTATATCCTGGTCCCTTAACAATAAATGTTGGAACCGACATAACATCAAAATGTTCTGCTTTTTTTTGGCCTTCTTCAGTTATTGTAGAATATTCTATCAAATCAAAATCATCACGAGTGAACTTAAAATTATGTATAAACTTCTTTGCAGAAGGACAATGTGAACATGTTGGAGATGTGAATAAGTAAACTTTTGCTTTTTCCATAAACACAGAATAATGTAACATATTAAAAAACCTTGCGGAGTAAAGAAAAAGTAGTGTTAATTTATTCACTACACTTATACTTAGTAAGAAGAATAATTTATCCTAACAGCTTTGCTAACAATTCGAATCTTTTTGTGACTAGGCTTTTTGGATGTGTATATACGACAGGATTTTTTAGAGCAAACGCACGTACAACATCTTTGTGTTCTGGTATTTTTACTAGAACTGGATTCTTAAATATTTCATCAACACTTCCATCTGTTACACCATTTAATACTATTCCAAGATTTAGTATTTTATGTCTCTCAAGTAAATCTGATGCATCAAGAATTATTTTTGATGAATATTTTGGGTGATGAACTATTATTGCTTCGTTAGAATTTTTTAATACAACATCTAAATCTGGCTGTTTTGAAGGAGTATCAAGTATTATGAAATCATAATCCCCGAGTAAATCTTGAAAATGATAAGATAAGTCCTGATAATCATGAATTTTTGATGGAATAATTCTTAGACCTGTTGTATGTTTGTATATTGCGTTGTTGATATGTGATTCTCCATCAAGAACATGACCTATATCTACAGGTAAATTGTGTATATCTAGATGATCAATCATATTATGTTTGTTAAAGTCTGTATCAAACACTAGAACTCTGTTGTTCATGTTATGCAATAATAATCCCAGATTTAGTGCTGTTGTAGTTTTTCCTGTACCTTCACCCAAAGATATTATTGATATTACTCTGACCATACACACCTCAATTAAAAAACAATTAAAAAACAATTAAAAAAATAATATTTATTTCTTACCTTTCTTCTTAGCTGGCTTTTTAGGTTTCTTCTTATCTTTTTCTATACGTTTCTTAGCCTGTTTCTTTAACTCTAACATTTTTAAACGTTCTGCAGGCACAATTCTTTTAGGTTTTATCTTAGGTTTACGTTTAGTGATTCTCTTAGGTTTCATATCCTCATAACGTTTACTTCTCTCAACTTCACGTGTAGCCTTTTCTGCCCTAATTCTTTCCTTAATTTCTTTATCACGTGCAATTTCCATTGCAGCTTCCTTTTTCATTTCTTCAACTTGAGTCCAATAAGGATTATTAGGATTTTCTTCATCGGTAGTTTCTATAATTCCTTCTTGCATCAATACTCCTGTTCCTAAAACGTATGTTCCTTTAGTTAGATTATCTACTAAATGAAAGAATGCAGTTAAATATTCATAATATTGCGATATAATATTTATGTTAATTATCTCTTCTCTACCAGCAACTATTGCACGCATTGCAACATGTCTTCTGTATTCATTTTCTTTACCATAATTACTCTTAAGCATTGCCTTTAACAACAAATATAAGTCTACATTATTGTGAACTTCCTGTTCCTTATACACTTCCTTCAATAATAATGCACGCTCTTTAGGAGTGGTTGGAATTTCTCCAATCATTTTATTTTCTACAGCATACTTTAATAATGCTAACATTAAAAATTCGTAGCAATCAACCATTCTAATAAGAATATTAATAAGAATATCGACAGTTCTAGTATATTTTAGACTCACGAATATCGAATGGTCTACACGTTTTAGTTCTTCAACAGCGTTTTCAATAGCATCTCTCATTTTATTAAACCTCGCGAATTTTAAGTATATTTAATGATCTTAAACAACTCTTCAAAATAATGTTTAGCTTTAGTTAATGTTTTTTTAACATCTTCAATTTTTAGAGTTGTAAGATTGTAATTATTATCTGATATGACGAATGTTTCTTTACGTATGAATTCAACGCTAGATTTTTTGTGTTCATCTAATGTTTTCTTAATATCTAATATAAATTCTGGAATTTCACTTTTGATATTATATTTTGTGACTATTTTTCTTCTGAATAATTCGAATTTGCTTTCAAAACTGTTACTATAACTTGGTATTGTCTTAAAATTTTTTTCATACTCCAATAATGAACTTATTGCCAGGTCAAATGCTAAATAAATATTTTCAATTACTGAAACTAATAATTTTGGTTCCTTAACCAAAGAATAGGTTGTACCGACTAAGTGATCCGCTATCTTAAGCTTCTCTTCAGCTTGTGCTCGTAATATGTTAAAGGATTCCATTTTTAGACTAAACTGGCTAGGTGAATAAGGTATTATTAAACGAAGTATTGCCGTATATATCCTAACCACAGTAATATATAAAGCTTACGATAACAAAAACTCGCTATTTAGATATATCATAAAGTTAAAGCCTAAGACGTCATATTAGTGTTTAAACACGAGTTTTTGGAACATGAAAATCTTTAAATATTTTCAGTTCAAGAAATCTTGCAAGATTTCTTTGAACAAGAAATTGCATATATAAATAAAGAGCTATGATGTGGTGCAATTTCTTTGTAATAATAGACTATAAAAGGCAGAATATTTATAAATAAGTTATGATAATATAGGATTATATTTAAAAGGAGGGATGCTCATGGCAGCAAAAATTGTTTCTAGCGGTCCACAGTTCAAAAAGACCAACTTGTTCGTAGTAGGCGTGGTATTAGTATACTTCGGCTATATGTGGTTCTGGTATGTTATAAATAATGATATACAATTCGCATGGTTATGGACAATTGTAACATCATTCATAGCGTTATTCGGACTATTCTCATTAGGAAGAGCAGTATTTAACGAATAAATTTTTTATTATTTTTTTATCTTATTTTTCTAATTAAGTGATAATTCTTTGAAAAAAATTATAAACTCTGCAGTAGTTCCGATTATCATGAGTACTCGTGGAAGAATAAATATTAAAGAATGGGGAAATTCATTAGTTGAGATTGGAGAAATGTCTAGAGCAGCATTTGAAGAATTGGTGCGTGCTAATGAAGCTAAAGCCGAATTTATGAAAAAACATAATCTGCCAACAAACATCATGTATGGACAAATACAAAGACTTGAAGAATTAACAGGAATATTGCCTCCAAATTACGAGAATGAATTGTTTTGGTTAAGATGTGTTCCTAGAGAACAACATGTGAGAACCGAGACATTTATAGACATAGGTGTTGAAGAAATTAAGAAAAAAATACCTGAATTTTCTAGAAGGAATAAATACATTTATCAGATTATAGAATATTGGAAAACAAAATATTCTGGAACAATCATAGCGAATAATGGAAAAATAGTTCAGGAATTATGGTTAGGAAGTCATGTTAGACAAGAAACTTTGACAATAGATGATGTGTTTTCTCAATCAATAGACCTTACAAAAGGCGAAATACATTTCTCATACAGTCCTAACTCTGAAAGAGAACAAAAAGAAATCATGATTAATGCACTTAGATTCTTCGTTGACAAATTATCAAGACAGAAATTAGAACAATTAAGATTTTATGCAGATTATGGATATAGAGAAGATAAAGGATACAGGTTTCTTGACGGTTCAGAATTAAGGTTTTGGACGAACACAAACTTATAAAATTTTTATTTATTCTTCTTTTTCTGCTGTTAATAACAGGATTGCTTCTGCTAGATTTCCTTTTGTATCGACTAATGCTTGAATAGCTTCTTCCTGTGTAGAACTTGTTTGATCCATTACTGTTTGAATATCGTCTTCAGACATTTCTGGTGTACTTGATTTATTTGTTTCAATATGTTCATTGCCTGATATTTGATAATTTATCTTTCCAGACATGTTAACTTTTTGCACTGAAGGATTTTCTATGACTATACGTTTATCAGGACATACTATAATTACTTGACTGGCATCGATGTCTGTCTGAGAAATACCCATTTTTCTCATCATCTGTTCCATTTGTCTTGGATTAATGTTAGGCATCATTTTATTTTAACTCCGGAGCTGTTTTTAACTTTGCTATATTAATCTTCCATTCTTCTATTTCTTTTTTCTTCAAAGGATCTCCATTTGAACTACCAATTACACCGTTAGTCATCGAGCAAAAAGATGTAAGGAAGTCTGAAAGAAATACTGAATCAGATTTTTTATTAAGTATTTCCATGACTTTTAATCGTTTTTCTTCAAGTCCTGCAACATCTAGTCCATATTTATTGATGACATCAAGCATTCCATCACATTGATTTAATACTTTTTTAGCATCAGATAATAACTTTTTATTCGCTTCTACAATTAAGGGATCATTCTTAAACATATTACTTCCTTCTAATGTAGATAAAGCATTTCGTACTTCTCCATCAAAATTAATACATTGACCCCAAAGAGTATGTACGTTTTGTAATTCTTTAGAAAAATTATCAGTGGATCCAAAAACTGTAGATACAGCTTGTTCTTCTTCTGCCTTTATACTAACAGAATCGTGATAACCTACCGTTATTTTTTTAGTTCTAGAAAAAAACCACATGATTCAAACCCTCTAAGCTAGACCGAACCAGACTGCGCCCTGCCAATTAAGTACAAGTTCTATAATAACAATTAGAACAATTAATACTATAACATGTTCAGGTTTTAATTCAATCTTACTTTTATAATCGTCAAAATATCTTGTTAAACCTGCACCACTGCTCGGCATTGAAATCTTGTCATCAGCCATAAATATCACCCTTAAGTATAATTATCGAAAAGGAAAATCTTTTATAAATTTACTGATTTGACACATCATAAGGTCTTACTTTATCTTCATCAACATTCATACCTGTAGAAATTTTATACAAAGATACAAAAACATTACGATCACCCGAAGGCAACTTAGATAATACTTGATGGAATAGTTCTGCTTCCTTGGAAACATCTGCGCCCTTCTCTTGTTGATGGCTCATACGCATCATAATACCGTGTAGTAAAAATTCTCTACCATCACTTCCATAATATCTTATGTTATCTACAACAATGGAGAGTTTATCATCGAGTGCTTTATTTAAATCAACTAATACATCGATAGTGGTTTCTGCTATTTTAAATAATCCTTCATAACTTTTTACATACAATGTTTGGGGATGAGAACCAACGCCTAATCTATGATATGCAATCCATCTAGCATTATCATCTTTCAAATGATTATGTAAACCTGCATATTGTATATGTGCTTCATTAGTCCTTAAATCTAAATCTTTACCCATAAAAAATACCCTATAATAACTACTAAGAAGTAACTAATTTCTATTTATAAATTTTTCTGTTAGATAAAAAATCAAAAAATGTTCGACAACAAACTATTAAGAAATTTAATTATTTTTGACTAATAGTACCAGAAGTAACATCACTAACTTTCTTTTTGGCTTCAATAGATGCATATATCTCAGGATGGTGTTGTTTCATGCAATCAGGACATATACCATGACTAAAATTTGCATCGGTATGTTCTTTGATATACTGCTCTATTCTAACATAACTTCCTTCATCAGTACGTATATTTTTACAATAACCGCATATTGAAAGTAAACCGCTTAACTGTTTTACATTAGCGAGTGCATCAGTTAGATCTGCAACTGATTGCTGTAATTTTGTCTCAAGATCTTTTCTCTCTGTGATATCTACAACAGTCCCCATAGTCGCAATTATTTCTCCTTGATCGTTTTTAATTACAGAAGTACGTAAATATATTGGAAATTCTCTACCATTTTTATCAACATTAAGAAGCTCAAACTCTAATCCTCCCTCATAAGTTCTAGACTGTATTTGGCTCATTAGTCGAGGATTATTATTTTTAGATCTTAATATACTAAGAGGCTTGCCTAAAATTTCCTCTCGACTATAACCATACATTTTTTCGAATGCGGCATTAACAAAAATAAAAGTATTATTCAAATCTGTAACACTTAATGCCATGTCGGAATTTGTTATTATATGTTTATAAAATTTTAATTTTTCTTCAGCAGTTCTTCGATTAACGGTTAATGAAATGGTTTGAGAAATATGATTGAAAACATCCAAATCCTGAAGCGTATATTGTTGTGTATCTACATACGATTGAATTACTGCAACACCAATAACTTTTTGTTCTTTAAACAAAGGCACACCCATCCAAGATTTTGATGGTGAGCCAATAAGTTGTACTTCTCCTGAATTAATCATTTGTCTTGATTGATTCTCATCAACTAATAAGGGTTTTCCAGTTTTGCGAACATAGTCTGTAAATCCTATATTTATCTGTACAGGAGTTAGAGGCGAATCTTTATCTTTTTCGTCAGAAAAATATCTAAATGTATATAAATTTGTTTTTTCGTCGTATAGCGCAACAAAAAAATTCTTAGCATACATCAAATTACCTATCTCAGAATGCATTTTTTCTAATAGTTCTTCAAGAGTATTTGTTGTTACACTTGCATCTAACATATTATATGTTGCTGACTGAATTAATTCAGACCTTTTACGTGTAGTAATATCTCTATTGCTTGCGCGTCTACCCATATATACTCCGTCGCTATTATAAATCGAAGTGCAATTGTGTGAAATCCATTTCTCTTTACCAGAACGTGTTATAATACGATAGAGTAATTCTTCAGGGATAGAACTCTCTAGAGGTACTCCATCTAGATGATTAATAAAGAAAGGTCTATCTTCTGGATGAATAATATTTTCTAATAAGTGGGGATCATTATTAAAATCTTGAACACTATACCCCGTAATTTGTTCAACAGCTGGAGATATGTATTCAAATTTTCCATTAGGTAATTTCCAATATTCCCAATCATGAGTAAAATCTGCGACAGTTCTAAATTTTTCTTCAAGTAGTTTTATACGTGAAAACTCTTTTTTTCTCTGAGAATCAAGATAGGATGCAACTAATCCTACGCCGCTGACTAATGCTAATGTTGTAATTGTTTGAAATAGTTCTCCTGAATCATCAAAAACAGATAATGGCCAATTGTTCAATCCATGTGATATATATGCTTCAATAATCTGAGCTACACCTGTAACTCCAAAAACAATTCTAGCAGTCTTCCAATTAACATTATTATATGCTTCTTTTACATCATCAGATAATTCCCGAATTTTTGAACGCGAAATATTTTTCATGAGTATGATAGGATTCTTAAATTGCTTATAAACTTTTTCTACTAAAAAATAAATACTACTAATAAAAAAATGTTTTACATATATTCATAAATAATAACTATTTATCCATTATTCGCAGATAGCACCGTACGTATTGTAGAATTCAACTCATCCATAGATATAGGCTTTTGAAGTAGTGTATACTCTTGAGGCCATGCCTCTCTTGTGTCTTCGTCAATAAGTCCAGTCATGCCTACAACGCAAACTTTCTTACCGGTCAAACTTTGCGCTAATTCTATGCCGCTCCTTCCTATCATATGAATATCAGTCAAAAGTAAATCTATATCTTTATTTTCCTTAAGTATGGCTGTAGCTTCATCATAACTTCTCGCAATAAGTGTAGAATACCCTTTCATATCCAAACTTAGTTTCAAAACTGCTAAATAAGGTTCGTTATCGTCGACAATTAAAATTTTTCCTTCGCCGACAATATCATCAATGCTTACAACAGCAGGTAGCGTTTCTTCTTGTGAGACTGCACGGATATAAAATTCAAATGTTGTACCTTCACCTAGCTTTGTTTCTACATTTATGTAACCATTATGTTTCTCGATGATACTTTTTACGCTTGCTAAACCAAGACCCGTACCTCTACCTTTAGGTTTTGTTGTAAAGAACGGTTCAAACATTTTGTTATACACCTCTTCTGTAATGCCCGAACCCGTATCAGTTATTGAGAAATGAACATAATCGCCCGGAAGCACAGTAGTATTGCGTAATACGAGCGGAGTAGCTATAGAAACATTGTTGGAACATATACTTACTGTTCCGCCTCTTGGCATTGCATGTATAGCATTAGTCAAAAGATTATCCAATACTTGTTTCATTTGCCCAATATCCGCAATAACATTAGAAGTTTTTTCAAGAGAGGAAATTACCTTATAATGCACACCTCTTGATTCGAGGCTTTTAGTTGCTTCAGTCACATAATCCGCTGAATCTTTTAATATGTGTCTCAAATCCATAGTAACATAATCAATATCTCCTTTATGCGCAAAAATCATTATTTGTTTTACCATATCTGCTCCTCTTTTTACAGCAATAATAATTTTTTCTAAAGATTCTCGAGTTGACTCTGAAGATGTTTGACGTTCTAAAAGATTAGCGTAACCTAGAACTACTCCCAATACATTATTAAAATCGTGTGCTATACCTGTAGCGATGTTTCCTATACCTTCCATTCTCTGAGTATGTAAGAGTTCCTCTTCTGCCTTTTTATGTTCTGTTATGTCTGCATTAAACCCATACCACATAATGCTTCCATTATCTGATTTTTCAGGAGATGAATGACCAAATAGCCATTTGATCGGTTTTTCAGGAATTTGTATTCGATATTCACATTGCCAAGGCGTTAAATTCTTTGCCGAATATTCAATAGACTTAACAACTCTATCTAAATCTTCCGGCAATATTCTTTTGGTAATAGGAGAAAAATCTTCAAGTACATCTTGCGGTGAACAATCAAAAATATCACTGATAGCTTCTGAAGTAAAAGGAACACGATACGTTTCATCGATTTTTTTTTCGAATTGATAAATCATTCCCGGTACATGAAGAGATAATTTTTTGAATTGAGAATCTCGTAACAACAACGCTTCTTCTGCACTCTTACGTGCAGTTATGTCTTCGTATGTTCCTAAAATACCAAGTATGCCTCCTTGCGGATTTGTTAATGGTACTTTGCTTGTTTTTATCCAAATTTTATTACCCTGAGGAGTAGTTTGAAGTTCTTCGAAATCAAGAGAAGATTCTCCCGATTCTATAACTACTCGATCATCTTTTTGATACTTTTCTGCTTGCTCTTTCCAACCCATTTGAAAATCATTCTTGCCAATTAGATCTGCTGGACTCGCTAATCCTGCATCTTGAGCAAAAATAGTATTACAACCAAGATAGTGTAAGTGAGTATCTTTCCAAAACACTCGTACGGGAAGAATATCAATTACTCTCTGCAATAAATCTCTAGAAGCAATAACATCTGTTTCCATACGCCTACGTTCAGTATTATTAATTACTACACTGTGTAATTCTATTTGTCCACCACTTGTTAACAAAGAATTTGTTGTTACAGTCACGTCTAATGTTTCACCTAATCGATTAAGTAATCTATAATCATCGGACAAAATTTGATGCGTAGACACTAATTGAGTGAGGTTTTGAGTCAAACGAAGTTTGTCTTCAGGATGTATAATATCGAACACATTCAATCCATGAGCGATATCTTCAACAGTATATCCAAACTCCTTTAACCCATAAGGATTTACAAAATGTATATTGCCTTGAATATCTGAAGAAAATATAGTTGCAGGTAATGTTTCTATAAACTGTTTGTATTTTATTTCGCTTTCACGCAACCTTTTCTTTAGATCTGAATCTGATAATGACCTCTTAATGATTACTGGCAGCCTCTTTAGATTAACCTTAAAAACATAATCTGTTGCACCTTGCTCAATTGCAGCTATGACTGCCTCCTCACCCATCTCATCGGCTACAATGATGAATGGAGTGTCAACATATTTTTTCCTAAATATATTTAATGCTTTGAGACCGTCTAATCCTGGCGGTTTATGACCTGATAACAATACATCATATTCGTGATTTTGGTCACCTATCTCTTTTAGAAATTCGTCTTCTGTGCCTACTAAGGTTATTTTAGAGCCTAATCCACCAGTGTCTAATTGTTCTTTAAGGACAGATAGATATTGTTCATCATCTTCTAATAATAGAATTTCAAGAGGCTTGCTCATGAAGTCACCCGCGATAATGTAATGTTGCTAAAATTTGTAGAATAATTTTCAAGAATGTATCTTAATATGTCGGTCAATAAAGTCTTTGCATAAGAAAATTTCATCAGGACGCCTAATATAAATGCTCCTTCTGGGAGCAATTCCGATGAGTGTGTACAGTATATGCTTTCCAGCGCGGATCTTGTCAATAAACCCCCTATAGACGTGGAAGGGTAATAGACTGTATAAGCTTTGTGAAACATACCTCTAAAAGTAGCGATAAATAACAAATATCGAACTTCTCTAAGAATTTATTTTAATTTTTCTAAGAATTTTTCTTTTCACACATTTTAACTATGTTCGAAACCCTTTTATTTATTGTTTCTTCGCGTTTAGCACGTAAAATCATTCTATAATACATTCGTTTCATAGAAGGAGATATTTTATCGAATGACTTTTTTATATCCACATTTTTATCAAGTTCTTTTTTTAAAGCTAAAGGCATGTCCGGATCTTTTGGAATACCATGATCGTGAGTTTTCTTATTAAGACCTTCCTTGTACATCTTTAGACCAAACGGAGACATTTTTCCTTCTTTCAACAACTCCTTACCATACCTCAATGTGTTATCGCTCCATTTACTGTTCTGATTTCTTCTAACAAAACATTGCGAGTATCTTTCATCATCAATTCTTCTAATAGTAGTATCTATCCATCCAAAACATATTGCCTCTCTCATCGCTTCAGTGTTTATTAAAGAAAATTTTCCCGTATGTTTCTTATGTTTAATTAGATGAACCTTTGTTTCTTTAAGATGATTCTTCTTCAGCCAATTTCTCCAATCAGAAACACTTTTCGGCGTAACCGTCTTTTCTTTTGTTATATCGAATTTTTTCTTAATCATTTAACCTCTCTAAGAATTTCTTCTTATCTTTTCCTCTGACTTCTTGACCCCAAAGAACAAAAACTCTATTAATTCTTGACCAGTACTTTTGTGGAACAAGTTTTCGAAGCGCCATTTCTGTTTGTTCAGGAGTATTTGTTTTAACAAATCCAAAAACGTTTGAAATTCTATGAACATGTGTATCGACGCAAATTCCGTCCATATTATGAACTTCTGAAATAAATAAGTTTGCAGTTTTCCTTCCAACACCGGGAAATGTTACTAGAACATCAATGTCTGACGGAACTTTTGACGCGTGATTTTTTACTAAAATATTTGCAGTTTCAATAATATATTTTGCTTTACGTGGACTAAAATTAACTCTTCTAATTATTTTCAAAATATCATCATATTTCGATTTAGATAATTTTTCAAGCGTAGAATATCTAGAAAATAAATTTTCAGCAACAGGAATTGTTGTCTCATCTCTTGTCTGAGCAGACATCATTGTTGCAATAAGCATTTGCCAATCTTTTTCCCATCCGTCAGCAGCAAGTCTCTTAGTAGAGGAACCATAATGTTTCTCTGCCTTCTCAAAGATTTTTATAAAATATTGTTGCTTAACACCAATGTTGCCGACCATAAAATAATTATAGAAAAACTATATATAAAGTTATTTGATTAATCTTTTATTTTTTGCAGAAGGATTTTGTGATACGAATAAGTTGTGTGCATATTGCATAAGATCTGTGACTGTATGAGCATATATTTCTATACCGCCAGCAGCATCCATGTTATCATTATTTACTATTCCAACAGTAGAATATTGCGCAATACGTAGTAATGTTTTGGCTTTTCTCTTTGGAGCATATAATCCTACAGATGGAGCATCAGAATATGATCCGTTTGGATGAGCTCGGCATCCAGATATTGGTGCGCAGCAAAAAGCAGATAGTGCAAAAACTAATGAAGCTATACCCACTTCATGATTACTTAAATTTTCAACATCAAATTTTTCTTGATCAACTAATTCTTCTATTACTTGCTCAAATTCTTTAGCAGTCTTTGAATTTTTATCTGCATACTCGATTATTTTCTTTTCTGAATCATATGCTAGACGAAAGTCTTCCCACGTAAAATATCCTACTAGATTCAAATATTCATGATTTACAACTAAACCTTCTTCAGCACGTATAACATCCACAGGCATATCTAATCGATCAATGTTAAGTCTTTTTGTAAGAACATCCCTTTTACCAATCATAGTTTTATAGTATGGAATCATAAGAATAGGAAACAAAATCTGTTTAAAAATATTACTATGTTATAGTGATAAACAAAATCTAGAATTATTGAAATAAAAAAAGTTGTAGGGTAGTTGTAAGCCGCCTTCTGTAGATCTTCGCCTTGCGACGAGCAAATCTTCTTGGTATTCGACTAAGCCTGCGTTCTGCAGTTGCACTGGTCAGGACTAACCGTTTCAACCATCGATGTCACGACGTCAGGATTTATTATCTTGTCGCCAAGAATTTTATCCATCATCCCTATAACATCAGGTTCCGTTTCTGAGTTGGAGCCAACCTTATTAGAGTTCTTACTTCCGTAAGTGACCTTTATTTAGTGGGCGGACTTTCCTGAGCTGCACACCGTTTAAGATGTGCTACCCACAACCAAGCGCTACCCTACATAAAATAGAGAGATTTTCGTATTTAAAAAGGTTACTAGAAAGGTATTAATCACTTATAAATGGTAAAAACAACAACATTTATAATTACCTCAAAATTACACAAAATATGAAGATAGTTACTCTTGGAAAAAGAATGAATCTCGAAACAGAAGTAGTTAGAGAAGCACATATTTTTCCAAACATAGGACTCTACAAGATGGCAGAAAGATACTCTACATCTGAAAGTTTTCCATTACTTTTGCATAGAGGAGAAGGATTCTCGTATTTTAGTTTATTTAATGTACAAGGACCCTTTGAAATAGGAGATTACGTACATAGAGGATTCAGCAAATATGATAGAAGAAACAAATCAGATAAAGGATTATTTGTAAAATCAAACTATAATTTTTGCATAAATATAGATTTTATAAAACATAACACACCCTTTTTTGAAAAGATAACAGAAATATTTGAACTAAATCCAATTCCAAAAAAAGATGAAATGTATACTATACTATATTCTTCTGGCGAACATGATAAACCTAAAAATGAACAACTACATAACGGATATGTTCTACTACAAAGATTATCTCATGACGGATTTGCAACAATAATTACAGGAGAAGCAGTCAAGAAACAGTTAAAAAGATGGGGAATAGATGTAAAGAAAATCCCAGATAAATTATTAGAGATAAAATAATTATAATTCAAATTCTTCAATGAATCCTTGGATGAATTTATATCTTTCTAAGTATAAAAATCCTTTATCTGTTAATGTTAAATATTTTTTACCCGAATCATCAACTATCTCTTTGATTAATTCTTTAGAGATTAGTTCATCATAATAATCGCTAAAACCACTTGATGAGAGATTAGACTTTCTAAGAAGAGGAGTAGATCTTATGGAGTTATGATTTTCCATAATTATTTTTAATATACTATATATTACTCCTAATCTATCACGTTTTTTAACCAACCATATCACTCTATTTTATGTTATAATCTAAAATTATTTAATCCATTTAGTTATTCTGTAATACAATGCTACAAGAACTGCTAATGAGATTATTTCAAATAGTAATGAGATATCAAAAGGCAATCTTCGACGCTCTAACACAAACAAATTTATGAGCCATAATGCAAATATCAAAACGTAAAGTATTTTTGTCTTTGATATCTTTTTCTTCACATTCTTACTTATTAATCCTAAAATTAGGGCAGTAACTAAAAGTAATGCTTGAAGTATTACTAAGAGTATGTGCGATCTTGTTAGAAATGTTACAACAGAAAGAATAACAGCTACTACATGTCCTGCTATTAAAAAATTCTTTCCAGAAAGACGTTTCCAAAGTGATGTAAATATAAGATATAATATAGCCATAGTGCTAAAATATCCTAGCAAAAAGATAAATATTGGACCGACAACTTCTCTTGATATATCTAAATCAAAAAAAGTCATAGAAAATCTTGACAATTCAAATAAGAATCTTAACAAGTAAGATAGACCAAAGAATAAAAACGCATCCCTGAAGTATCTTATTCCCTCATGCTTCGTGAGACTATAAATTTCTCGAGTCTTAAAATATACAAGCAAACATAATAATAATGTAGCTAAAGCGAATGCTAATTCTATACCAAAAATCCATGGACTAAATACAGGAGGAATGCCTACAGCCATAAATATCACCAATCCTTACAAATATATAAACTTATGTCAAAAACTATGAACTAAAACCCGCAATATATAGTTTTTGATCCCAAAGAAATCTTTAAGATTTTTTGGGCCAAGAAATTTACACGAATTTCTTTGGCATTTCAGAACACGAGTCAGGATATATAAAAAAGGTGGACTGCAAGTCCATATGGTTTATAAATCGATTCTGAGTAAGAGTTATATAGAAGAGCAATATTAGATATTATACTGAGTCATTATGTCAAAAAACACTAACGAAACTATACTTGAACTAAAAGATGTCTGGAAGACATACAGTATGGGTGAAGTAGATGTTACAGCATTAAAGAACATCACTGTAGAAATAAAGAGAGGAGATTTTGTTGCAATAATCGGTGCATCAGGATCTGGAAAGAGTACTATGATGAACCTTATGGGATGTCTTGACGTACCAACGAAAGGCAGAATATTCCTAAAATCTAGAGATATAACTAGTATGAGCGAATCAGAGCTTGCTGCATTAAGAGGAAAAACAATAGGATTCATATTTCAACAATATAATCTTATACCATCATTATCAGCTTTTGAAAATGTACTTTTGCCATTAGAATTCTTAGAACATGATGATACAAATGCTAGAGCACGTGTGACTGAATTATTAAAAACTGTAGGATTATCAGACAAAATAAATAATAGACCTACACAATTATCTGGAGGACAGCAACAACGTGTTTCAATTGCAAGAAGTCTTGCGAGCAATCCTGAAATATTACTCGCTGATGAACCGACAGGAGCTTTAGATAGTAATACTGGTAAAGAATTATTAGAGATGTTAACAAAATTATGGAAAGAACAAGGAAAAACAATCATAATGGTAACACATGACTTAAATTTAGCAAAATATGCTCATACAACCATCGAGTTAAAGGATGGTGAAATTATTAGAAAACATCAAAAATCAGAAGGTGCGTAAAATGAAAAAGATTAATGAAAATATTAGAAAAACAAGTATACTAGTTTTAAGATTAATGACGGTTGCATTACTATTTGTATCAATAGTGTATGCATCAGATCCAGCATCATTATCTCTGAGTCTTGTAAGTCAAAATCCAAGCCCTGCTATGGCAGGAGACATTGTGGAAGTAAAAATTGGAATAATAAATGATGGTGGACAAGCCGTCAATGATTTACGTGTAGAGTTTAATCCGAGCTATCCATTCGAGCTTGTTCCAGGAGATAATCCTGTGCAAGATATTGGAACAATGAACGCATATCAAGGAGCAATAGGATCTACAGACATGAAAATAATAACATACAAGGTTAAAGTTAACAAAGACACTATAGGAGGACAATATGAATTTAAATTAAAATATTCTGATGGAGCATCAGGAAATATTGTTCAAAAGAGTTTGTACGTTGCTGTAAGTTCAAGATCAAACGCTGAAGTGATACATATCGATAAAACATTATTAACACCCGGAAAACAAGACACATTAACTTTTAGAATAAATAATGTTGGTAATTCTCCACTTAGAGATTTAACATTTTACTGGACAAATGACGGTAACACCATATTACCAGTCGGAAGCGATAATACGAGATATATGAAGTATATAGAAATAAATAATAGTACAGATTTAGAATATGATGTTGTTGCTGACTCAAATGCTGCAGCAGGATTATACAAATTAAATCTATACTTATCTTACTACGATACATTAAATAATACTCAAAAAACAATTTCAACAATTGCGGGAGTATATGTTGGTGGAGAGACAGATTTTGATGTAGCATTATCAGATAGTTCCAGTGGAACAACATCACTCAGCATCGCGAATATCGGAAGCAATCCTGCAACATCAGTGTCTGTAAGTATTCCAGAACAAAGAGGATGGACAGTAACAGGAACAAGCTCTGTGATTATAGGAAATCTAAATAAAGGAGATTATACTGTTGCAAGTTTCAAACTTCAATCAGGAGCATCAACACAACAAAATAGAACACGAAATAGTCAGAATAATGGGAGCGGATTTGGTAACATGAATGTTTCTAATAATCCTGGCGAATTAAGTGTTCAATTATCATATACTGATACTACAGGAGCAAGAAGAATTATTACAAAAAGTATCAAAGTATCAGCTCAAATGTTTTCAACAAATCAGACATATGCTGGAAGAATATCAAGTACACAAAATCAAGGATTCTTTACACAATATGGAATGTATATAATAATATTAGTTATTCTAATAGTAGGATATTTTGTGTATAAAAGAGTAAAAAATACAAAAACATCAGGTCAAGAGAAAATAAAAGATTTTTTTAGCGGAAAAAAGAAATAAAATTTATTGAATAAAAAACTGTAAGAAAATCAACACATGAAAGTATACAAATGCTTCAAACATGCATTAGGAATGGTGCTTCATAGTAAGCTTAGAAGTTGGCTTACCATAATTGGAATAGTAATAGGTGTTGCAGCAGTTATTGCTATAGTTTCAATTGCTGGAGGTGCACAAGCATCTTTAGAATCTCAACTAAATGGACTTGGAGGAGATATATTGACAGTTACTCCAGGATTTTCTCGAGGAGGAAATAGTTTTGGAGGAAGAGACTTTGGCGGGGGAGGAGGACAAGCCACAACTAAAGCCGTAACTCTTACAAGAACAGATGTTCAAGTATTAAGAGGAACTCCTAATGTATATCTTGTAGATACAGAAATACGTGGAAACGTAAAAGTATCATACTTAAGTAAAAACGGGACAGTAAGTGTGACAGGTGTTGATCAAAAGGTATGGTCTCAAATTACTACAAGTACAATTAAAGAAGGAAGATTTCTAGACTCTGCAGACCAAAATGTTATAGTAATAGGAGGCAGACTAGCATCAACTTATTTTAGTAAGCCTGTAGGAATTAATCAAGTAATAAGCATTGAAGGAAATTCTTATAGAGTCGTAGGGATATTAAATGATCAAAGTAGCTCGATATATATGCCTATAGATATGGCATTCCAAATCATACCAAACAAGGAACAGAACATATTTGATACACTCATAATAAAGATGAAGGATCAAGATTTACTAAATGAAACAATGACAGATATAGAAAATAGGTTAATGAATTCTAGACATGTAACAGCAGCTACTCAAGACTTTTCTATATCATCAAATGCACAACAACAAGCTACAAGGGCAGCTGCTCTTAGTTCAGTAACAGCATTTCTTGTAGCATTAGCAGCAGTATCACTTATTGTAGGAGCAGTAGGAGTTGCAAATACCATGTTTACGTCAGTTCTAGAAAAAACTAAAGAGATAGGAATAATGAAAGCGATAGGAGCAGCAAATAAAGACATACTTTTAATATTTTTATTTAATTCAGCACTAATAGGGTTCGTTGGTGGAGCAATAGGAATAATTATTGGAGGAATACTCTCAGGAATATTACCATCACTAATAGGAGGAGGCACAGTTCCATTTGCAAGAGGAGGATTTACAGCTATCGTATCATTAAATTCTATGCTTATGGCAATTGCAGTATCAGTCGGTGTAGGGGTAATAGCAGGCATTATTCCAGCATATCAAGCATCTAAACTAAAACCAGTAGATGCATTGAGATATGAATGAAAAGAATATCTCGATGCCAGGAATGAAATGACTTTAAGTTACTAGTAAAAATTCTAAAATAATATAGAAAAATTTTTCATTAATTAATATATTAATGCAACAACTATTCCTTGGACTTGTTCAAATCTTATTTTAGTAGGATCTACCACATTGTTATTGTCCCCTTTTGTTATTAAATAATAACCCGTATCATCTCGCTCTTTACTTATTACACGATGTATAATAATATCATTTCCACTACTATAAGCGATAATGTCTCCAACATTTATTTCTTGAATATCCTTAGGTTTGATCTGTATAGCTTTAGTATTATGATTAATCACAGGAATCATTGATGAAGTGTTAGCAAACACAGCCCATATAGGATTTTGAAGACGCAAAATTACTTCATTACTTAGAACAGTCATATCCTTTACGGATATTCTCTCAGGAATATTTTCTAGATCAGGATTGTTTATTAATAATGAATAATCTTTCTGACATTCAAGCAGAGGTTCTCTGAATGTAGTATTAACATATGATTGTGTCTCTGTTATTTTTTGATCTAAATAAGTATTGTAACATGCACTTTTTTGTTCAAGATAAGATAATTTATTTGACATCGTATTGAGCTTATCAACAGATGTGTATTGTACATATACTATAATCCCGACGAGAAGAAGTATTAAGAGCACAGTAATTTTCGATAAGATACTATACTTCTTAGACCATTCAACAACACTTCCCATAAATAAATGTTTAACAACCTGAAGTTTTCGTACACGTTCTAAATGCCTAATTCTATGTTCTATAATATGTATATATTTGTCTTTATTCTTGACTCCTCTTAATTTTTCGCTTAACTCAACATCTTCTAAGACCCCACCTATCCATGCACCAAAATCATCACGTGTATCGTTTGAATGATACCTGAAATAGAAATCGTTCAATATTTTTAATTCATCTACTAACTCATAGATGTTCCTAACCACGACGCCATTATTAAACCAAAACGACTCATTCAGCGGAGCGTCGCCAAGAATTTTTTTAATATTCAACAATACACCTCTTTTAACACATAATCACACATAGGAATATTTAAATTTAGTGTAATATGATAACTTCCATTTCGTTTGTAATCAAAAACATATTTAAATACCACTATTCTAGTTCTATTATGAAGACCGAAGGAATGTCTGAAAAGAATGTTCAGAAAAAGGAAGATAATATGCAAAACAATTTCCTATTAATATCATTAGAAGAGAATAAAGCAAAGAAGATTGCTGAAGTGATTAGTAATGAAACTTCAAGAAAGATAATAGATCATTTAGCAAAGAAAGAATGTACAGAAACAGATCTTTCTAAAGAGCTGAATATTCCAATCTCTACAATACATTATAATCTAAAACAATTAATGGATGTTAATCTAGTCATTGTCGATGAATTCCATTATTCCTCAAAAGGTAAGGAAGTAAATCATTACAAGTTAGCAAATAAATACATAATTATAGCTCCAAAATCTGATAATAATAGATTTATGGAAGCATTAAATAAAGTCTTACCATTAGGAATAATAACAATTGCTGCAGGATTCGTTTTATCAGCATTCTCATTATTTACTGGCTCTTCAGTCAAAATGAGTACAGGTTCGAATTTAGATGTTGCACCAAAATTAATGGCAGCAAGTTCAGAAGCACTTTCTAAGACTGCAACAACAGCTACACAGACAACAAGTGTATCTAGGCCGTTGTTACAATCAGAAATGATTGCGTGGTTCTTCATCGGAGCATTAAGTTTGATTGTAGTATATTTCGTTTACGAATTAGTTAGAAAAAGAAAATAATTCTATAATTATTTACTAGGCGGACGACATTCTGCAGGAGTATTTCCTTTATACGGACCATGCCATTTTTGACTATAAAATCCGCCATTCACATAATAATATTCTCTATCATAATATCCCCTATCAGACTCATTATAAATAAAGATAGCAAAATAGGATATAGGAGGATTAATGCCACGATTTCCTTCAGCAAATTTTGGATAGATAGAACCTTCAGAAATATATTTCTGCTCCATTAATTGACGCGTAGTATTTATATCAAGGGTTTTATTTTCTTTAAGTATAGAGTCTATTACATTTTTACAAGAAAGTTGTTTAGTACATCCAACCAGAAGAAAGGATAATACAATTAGTGCAAAAAATGCAAATAATTTCTTTGTCATAAGAATACTTTAAACACAACGTTATTTAAATATTGTTATAACTTTAAATTAATCACAAATCTTTTAAACGAATCTAAATTTGTTGGAATATGATGCAATTCAATCCCGATGGAAGTTTAAAGCTACCAGCCAGCACGATACAACATAAGCAGGAAACAGAAGATAGAATGAAGAAAGCTAAATGTATTCTTATCAAAAAAGAAGTTGTGAATTTTAGTGCACCAAAAAAATGTATACTACACATAACATTATCAGATGCAATGAACGAAAATAAATTCATAGAAAATATACATAAATATTTCAAAGAACAAGCCACAACACCAAGCAAGTTAATAAAAATAAATGAGAAAGAATTCGACATAGAAATAGGAACAGATTTCAAGAGATGTACAGATTGCACAAATTTAATCAATAGATATAAAGAATTCTTAGACGATGCAGTAATCCTACAAAAAGGCAATTGTACATACGAACCATTCAGAAGAAATTTCTCATACGAAGATTATTTTGAGTAAAGAATAAAAGTTCTTCGGACGATCTTGTATCGTCCTTATGGTTTTTTGGTCCTATCTTTTTTTTAAAAAAGATAGCGGGTAATGGGATTTGAACCCATGCATGGTCGCTCTGCAGGCGACTGCCTTACCGCTTGGCTATACCCGCGTGCCTTTTACAAAAAGTCACATCAAAAGTAAGTGTTAACCTTCGGTTAAGCACTTTGTAAAAAGAATAATAAGTTCTTTAAAAATGTAGTGGAAACAAAAACTATATAAAACAAACAGCACTTTTGTAGTTACTATGAAGAAGTATCATTTTAAATTGTACTCTAAAAAAGAAAAAGTACTAAGTCTTCCGAACGCAATCTATCAACAACGCATGTATGACGAAGTAGAACAAGTAGCGTCCGTAATGAATAGATTAGATATAAACTGGTATGTAGCAGGCGGACTATGCATAGATTTAGAAATGCCGCAACTAACAAGACATCATTGCGATATAGATATAAGTTTTGATCGTAGAGATTTTCATAGATTAATAGCTGGTTTAAAAAATCAAGGATACATAACATTAACAAGAGATTTGCTAACAAACACATCATCAACAAAGTATTTAGGCATATTTCATGAATCAACACAAAGAGACATTTCGAGTACGTTCGCACATCATTTTATATTCGGAACAAAACAAAAAAAAGATTTTCCACATCTTATAGATTTAAAACCATACGATCAAATTGATGGAAGTACAATATCCTACACACACAAAACTCCGGTAGTACTCAACATAGAAAGAAAAGGGAGAACACTAACACTAGGAAATGAAAGAGTCCCATTAGAAAATCGGTTACTTTTCAGAGAATTAAAACTAGCAGAAGAAAGAATAACAAAAGCACCAGATCCTATAAGAGAATATGATTTACAAATAATAAAAGAACTTCTAGAAAGAGGAAATTAAACGGGCGTGCGGGGATTTGAACCCCGGACCTACAGCTTACTTTTTGGTTGCGTCCAAAAAGGATTAGACGCAGTCAAATAGAAGGCTGTCGCGCTATCCAAGCTGCGCTACACACCCAGGTATTCTACAGAACAAGAAAAGCATATTTAAAGTTGATTGTTTTTATAATCAGATATTTTTCGGATTAAAAATAGAAAATATTAAATACTTTAGATGTATTCCTATATTATGAGTAAATTCGAGGACAAAAGCTTGAATCAAGCTGGTTTAGTTCATCACAAGTAAAGTTATTCTTAGATTGTTCTCTATTGATTTTTTAATAAAAAATTATTCTAGATTTATCTATATTATTCTCAATGGCGACTGTTGTGTAATGGTAGCATGCAGGCCTGTGGATTACAGTTCACGCTTGTGGACTATACAAGGCAGAAAGCCTGAGGACCGAGTTCAATCCCCGGCAGTCGCCCTACATTCCACTAAATATTTAAAGAAGATAAACAGGGTGATAATATGACAGTTGAAATGGCTAAAGGCGTTAGAGATTTTCCGCCAGAAGATAAGATAATAAGAGATAAGTTAGTTAGTAGTTTGAAGACTGTTTTCGAGAGTTATGGTTATTCTCCTCTAGAAACTCCTTCTATAGAACGTTTAGATACTCTTACAGCTAAATTTGCAGCTGGATCTGAAAGTGATGCTGCTAAAGAAATATTTAAGATGTCAGATCAAGGAAATAGAGAACTAGGTTTAAGGTTTGATTTAACAGTTCCATTCTCTAGATTTATAGCATTAAATCCTAATATCAAAATACCATTCAAAAGATACGAGATAGGCCGAGTCTTTAGGGATGGACCAATAAAGCTTGGTAGATATAGAGAATTCTGGCAATGTGATGTTGACATTGCAGGAACATCAAATATGAGATCAGATGCAGAGTTATTATTATTAGCATTAGAAGTATTCAAAAAATTAGAATTAGATGCATATTTAGAAGTAAATAATAGAAAACTATTATTTGGATTAATGGATTACTGTAACATAGAACCTGAAAAACGTGAGACAGTAATAATATCATTAGACAAAATCACAAAGTACGGGACAGATGTTGTAAAAAAAGAGTTAGTAGATAAATTCATAGACAAACATTCAATAGAAAAATTGTCAGAAGTATTCACAATTAAAGGAACTAACGATGAAATACTTGAAAATCTAACAAATATTGTAACATCACCAATAGGTGTTGAAGGATTAAATGAATTAAAAGATATACTCGGTTACTTAAAGTTTGTAGAGCATGGTAAAATAAAATTGAATATAACTCTTGCAAGAGGTTTAGCTTATTATACAGGCACAGTATTTGAAGGATTCTTGCGAGATAGCAAGGTCACAAGCAGTATATGCGGTGGCGGAAGATATGATAATATGATTCAAATGTATGCAGAAAATAATAGACAATATCCTGCTGTAGGAATAAGTTTCGGATTAGAACCGATAACAGATGCATTAAAACTTATTAATCCAAATATCAAAAAGACAGTTACAGAAATATATATCATACCGATACAGACATTTAAAGAATCGTTAGTTATAGCAACCAAACTTAGAGAGTCAGGATTAAATGTTGATATAGATTTAATGGATCGAGGAGTAAGTAAAAATCTTGATTATGCTAATACATTAAAGATACCTTTTGTCGTATTTATAGGTGAAGCAGAATTAAAAGAGCAGAAGTTAAAAGTAAAAAATATGATTACAGGAGTAGAAAAATTAGTAACATTAGATGAAGTATATGATTTAGTTATTCAAGAAAGAAAATAAAAAGAGGAAAAATGACATTCTTTACGCAAGCAGTGGAAGATGGAACAATAGATAGTAGAATGAACATTAGCGAGCAAGAACTTGAAATGATGATTAAGGGAATGTTGCAAGATTCTGCAGCATGGGAGAGACATGCAAACCGACATAAAGATGCTAAGATGGTTCCTATAGATTCTACAGAAGAGCTTTCAGAATTCGAAAGAAAAGTTGGAAAAAAGACTGAAGAACAACATGTAATACAATATGATATGCATAGTAAAAAATTTGTAGCTGGATGTCAATGTGGACAAAAGTTTGAGATAGATGTAAACACACAAAAGGTTGAACCTCAAGATCCCAACCTTAAAATGAAAGAAATAAGTCAATACGACAGGAATAATAGTCAATATGGAAAATCAGAAGAGAGCACGGCTAGCTATGATCGTAAACCAGATAGAATGCCTGCTGTTGCAGCATATAATAACGGTCCATCAAAATCAGGATATAAAGGCTAAGTATTTTAATTCTAAATAAGATAGCGCATACTTAGCAATATTTATAAATGATAAATGAATACTGTTTCATATGTTTTGTCAGTCATATAATGAGTTTTTCCAAGTATTAGCTAATCCTACGAATCAGACTATAATAAATTCACTTCTAAAAAAACCTCAGAATGTGAGCGAGATAGCAGAGAGCACAAAATTAGAACAAAGCAAAGTAAGCCACTCGTTAAAGAGATTATATGAATGTAAAATAGTTCATGTTAAAAGGTCAGGAAAACAGAGAGTATATTCGTTAAACAAGGAAACTATTGTTCCAATACTTGAAATTGTGGACAAGCATGCACAAAAAATGTGTCCGCACTGTTTGAAAATTGAAGGAAGCCAACGCGTTCATACTAATGTGTTAAAATAAAATGGAAATCTCAAGAGAACTATACGATCAATATGATGATGTTGAAACAAAGTATGAAGTAGTTCCAGGACTAAACGAAAATATAGTTAGACAAATATCTAAATATAAAAATGAACCGGACTGGATTTTACAGAAAAGATTAGACTCACTAAAAATATTTAATGAATTAAAAATGCCTGAATGGGGTCCGAGTCTTGAAAAACTTGACTTAAACAAGATAACATACTTCTTAGTGCCTGACGCAAAAAGTAATGCAGATTCATGGGATCAAGTTCCAGAAAATATTAAGAATACATTTGAGAGATTAGGAATTCCAGAAGCTGAAAGAAAATCACTTGCTGGAGCAGGAGCACAGTACGATAGTTCAGTCGTATATCATAAAATTCGCGATGACTTAAAAGCTCAAGGAGTAATATTTGAAGATATGGATGTTGCAGTACAACAATATCCAGAACTTGTTAAAAAATATTTTATGACCAAGTGCGTCAGTTCAAAATTACATAAGTTTGCCGCGTTGCACGGCGCAGTATGGAGTGGTGGAACATTTATTTATATTCCAAAAGGAGTACATGTCGATTTACCGTTACAAGCATATTTCAGAATGAATACAAAAAGTATGGGACAGTTTGAACATACATTAATAATTGTTGATGAAGATGCACAAGTACATTATATTGAAGGATGTAGTGCTCCTCTTTACAATGCAAGCAGTATTCATGCAGGATGTGTTGAAGTGTTTGTACATAAAAATGGTAGAATGAGATATTCTTCTGTCGAAAATTGGTCTAAAAATACGTTTAATCTAAATACTAAACGAGCAATCGTTGAAGAAAACTCGACGATGGAATGGGTTTCTGGAAATTTAGGAAGTGGAGTTACAATGTTATATCCAACAAGCATGCTAATGGCACCTGGAGCAAAAGCAGACCACATATCAATAGCATATGCAGGCAATGGACAAAATCAAGATACGGGAGCTAAAGTATATCATTTAGCAAATAATACTACAAGCACTATCAAAAGTAAAAGCTTAAGTAAAAATGGCGGAATAACCGCATATCGTGGTCTAGTTAAAATAAAAAGGGGCGCAACAAATAGTAAATGTGCAGTCACGTGTGATGCATTGATGTTTGATAATAAATCACAATCAAATACATATCCAGCAATCGATGTAGAAGAAGAAAATGTTGATGTAGTCCATGAAGCAAGTGTTGGCAAGATCAGCGAAGATCAAATATTTTATCTTAAAAGCAGGGGATTAAGCGAAGAACAGGCTATACAAATGATTGTTTCTGGATTTATAGAACCGTTACTAAAAGAATTACCATTAGAATATGCTGTAGAAATGAATAGACTAATAGAATTAGAAATGGAAGGATCATTAGGATGAACAGTTTAACAGAAAATTCAATAAATATATCTGAAGAACTAAGTAATAGGATTAAACATAGAGGATTCTATGAAGAAAGACTTGAAGCTTTTGAAAAGTTTAATACAGGAATACAAAAAAATCTTTCACACGGACTAAACATTAAGACAGATATAGAATTCATTAATTATGATACAGTGTTTAATGAAGGAACAACAGAATTTAAACATACACATCAAGACTTACTAGATAATAGAATCAAAATATTAAATTTACACGAATTAATATATTCTAAAGATATTGATCAGAATCATAAGGACAAGATACTTAACACGTTAAACATATTCAGCAATAAAATAGTTAAGAAACTTAACAAACTAGACTATCTTCATGCAGCATTATCAAATATTAAAGTAATAATTTTTAAAGATAACTTTAGCATGGAAGAAACATTTCGTATAGATAATAATGTAAGAGGAAATAGTTATAATCACTTAATATTATTCATTGGCAAGAATGTTAATGTAAACATTTCTATAAATACCGTACATCCTGAAAATTATGAATCACATAATAGTATAATAACAGATTTTACAGATATAATACTTGATGATTATTCTAAAAGTAATATTGTAGAATTTAGAAATATGAATGTAAGAGATATAGTATATGGTAGAAAAACACTTAATTTAGGGATAGGATCTAATGCTAACTGGATTAATATTGATAAAGATTCTAGATTAACACTGATAGAACAACATAACACGTTACTTGGTGAAAATTCTAAATCAGTAATGAGCAATATAATATGCGGCAAAGATTCTGAATATACCTTATATAATATTTCTGAACATACTGGGAGAGGAACTGAATCATTAATGCAAAATAGATGCGTATTAAGATCTAGTAGAGCAATAATACAAGGATTAGTGCGTATTAATGAAAATGCGTTCAACTCAAACGGATATCAAAAATCAGAAACCATATTATTGGATGATAAATCCAGAGCAATATCTATACCTGATTTAGAAATACATAATAATGAAGTAAAATGTACACACGGATCAACAATTACAACACTTGATGAAGATAAAATATTCTATCTACAAAGCAGAGGAATAAGCAAAGAAGAAGCTTCAAAAATATTAATTGAAGGATTTTATGATAAAATATTAAACGATATCACTGATGAAAAACTTAGAGAAGAAATAAAAATTAAGATCATAGCATAAATCGCATAATTAAAAATTAAGCAAACGATAAGGAAAGAAAAATGTTAGAAAAGGATTTTACAATATTACAGAATCGTAAAATATCATACTTAGATAATGCTGCAACTACACAAAAACCTAAGATAGTTATTGATTCAATTAAAGATTTTTATGAAAAGTATAACTCGAATGTACATCGTGGATTATATACATTATCAGAAGAAGCAACATTAAAACTTGAAGATGCACGTAAAATTGTTGCTAAATTCATCAATGCAGATTACAACGAAATAGTTTTTGTTAAAAACACAACTGAAGGATTAAATAATTTAGCAAATAGTATAGAACGCACACTTGTTATTACTAAAGAACACAATATAGTTAGTACAGTTATCGAACATCATAGCAACTTTGTTCCGTGGCAACAATTAGCAAAGAGAACAGGAGCAGAGTTCCGCGTAATAGATTATGATACAAAAGCACAGAAACTATTAGACCTGTCTAAATCTGTCGATGAAAATACTTTAATTGTGGCATTTACTGGAATGAGTAATGTTACAGGATTAAAAATCGATATAAAAAAAATAGTTAAAGAAATAAGAAAGAAAAACAATAATGCAATAATAATTGTTGATGCAACACAATTGATTGCACATGATATTGTTGATGTTAAAAATTTAGATGTCGATTTTTTAGTATTTAGTGCGCATAAAGTTTATGGTCCTACAGGAGTAGGAGTTGTTTATGGAAAAAAGCTTTTACTTGAAAAAATTCATCCATTCCATTATGGCGGAAATATGGTCAATAAAGTAGAATTACAAGATACAACATGGGCAGATATTCCAGAAAAATTCGAAGCCGGAACAATTGACACTCCAGGAATTGTTGCATTCAGTAAAGCATTAGAATATTTGAACAAAAATAATTATAAAAAATTATTACAATATGAAGAATCATTAAAAAATTATGCATTAACAGAATTAAGAAAGATTAAACAAGTTAAAATCATAGGACATAACAACAGAGAAGTATCCTATGGTCCTGTAATAAGTTTTACCTTAGATAAAGTACATCCTCATGATTTATCATCAATATGTGATGAACATAATGTTTGCATAAGAGCAGGACATCATTGTGCACAACCATTAATGAAAAAATTAGGACTATTAGCAACATCGAGATTGAGCATTTCATTTTACAACACTAAAGCAGATATCGATAAATTGGTTGAAAGTATTAAAAACGCTATAAAAATAATCGGAAATTAAATTTATGAGAGATAAAAATGGACGAATTATACAGAGAATATTTACTAGATCATTATAAAAACCCTCATAATAAGGGAGAAATAAAGAATGCAGACATTCATCAGCATGATATTAACATTTCATGTGGCGATGAAGTAGAAATATATGTTAAGTTAGATGAAAAGAATCATGACACGATTAAAAATATCAAATTTGAAGGAAGAGGATGTGTAATATGTATGGCATCAACTTCAATATTAACTGATGAAGTGATTGGTAAAAAATTGTCAGATATACACAAGATGGATACTGATGATTTATTGAAGATTATAGGATTAAAACTTACACCAGCACGAATAAAGTGTGCAATGTTACCGTTAGTAACTATAAAGAAAGGGGTAATAGAATACGAATCTAAAAAAATAAGTAATGAGAAACCGAAAATCTAAAAATATGGAGTAATAAAATGAATAATGTATTACATTTAAAAAACATACACGTAAGCATAGAAGGTAAAGAAGTTGTCAAGGGAATAGATTTAGAATTGGCTAAAGGAGAAGTCTCTGTAATCATGGGTCCTAATGGTTCTGGAAAATCAACATTCGCAAACGGATTAATGGGACATCCAAAATATGAAACTTCTGGAAGCATAGTATTAGACGGCGAAGATATAAGCGATAAAGGTGCTGATGAAAGATCTAAAAAAGGATTATTCTTATCGTTTCAAAACCCTGTAGAAATACCAGGAGTTACAATATCAAACTTCTTAAGAACTGCAATCAATGCACGCCGTGATAAAAAGAATCAAGTTCGATTATTAGATTTTATGAAAAAATTAAATGAAAAAATGGAATTATTACATATTCCTAAAGAGTTTGCATCAAGATATATTAACGAAGGATTTTCTGGCGGAGAAAAGAAGAAAATGGAGATATTACAACTTGCAATGCTTGAACCAAAAGTTGCAATACTAGATGAAACAGATTCAGGATTAGATATTGATGCATTAAAGAAAGTTTGTGAAAGTGTAAACGCACTAAAAGAACAAAATAAAGACTTAACAATACTAATTATTACACATTACCAGAGAATGTTAAACTATATCAAGCCAGATCATGTATATATAATGCTTGATGGTCAACTAATCAAGAAAGGCGGTACAGAACTTGTTGATCAACTAGAGAAAGAAGGTTATAAATCATTCAGGTGAATAAATGACTTCAAATTATGAAATAGAAAAAAGATCACTCCTTACAGATAAAGAGTATTCAAGGATAACTAAATATCTAAAAGATAATGCTAAACTAATATCTTCAAAAAATCTCATCACTATGTTATTTAAAGAGCCATCATATATAAGGATAAGATACGAAGAAGGAAAAGATAAAGCAAAGATAACAATAAAGAACGGAACGTATCATGATAAAGCAAGAACAGAAACTGAAAAAGATATAAAATTATCAGATGTAAAGGCTTCATTAAAAAAATTGGAGAAAAAGGGTTTCAAAAAATGTGCGCTACTAAAATCAAAAAGAGAAACATACAAATATGACAAATACACTATCGATGTATCGAATCATCAATATCTAGGGATAATAATTGAAATAGAATTAGTTACAGATAATAAAAAATTGATAGACAAGGAGTCAGAAAATATATCAAAATTGTTCAAAAAGATGAAATTAAAAGAATTAGACGCTGATAAGTATCAGAAAATGATGAATGATATGTATAAAAAGTCTAGCATAGACATCAAAGAAATAAGAATATAATGGCACAGATTGATTTTTCAAAAATAAAAGTAGAGAAACCAGACAGACTTAGATTTGGAACTGCAGGAATGCCTTCAATAGCATCTTCTAAGGGACTCAAAACATTTGATGGAGTAAGAACTGTTCGTGAACTTGGACTTGAAGCAATGGAAATTGAGTTCGTACACTCTGTTAACTTAAATGAAGATTCTGCAGAAAAGGTAAACATTGAAAGACAAAAATCAGATGTAATGTTAACATGCCACGGTTCTTATTATATTAATTTAAACGCTAAAGAGAAAGAAAAAGTTGCTGCATCAGCTCAACGAGTATTACAAGCAGCAAATATGGCACGTGCTGCAGGCGCATGGTCAATGACGTTTCACTCAGCATTCTATTTAGGAATGGATGAAAAAACAGTTTATGAAAATGTAAAGACACAAATGGAAGCTATTGTTAAAGAATTACGTGATAACGATAATAATATCTGGGTTAGACCTGAAACAACAGGAAAACCTGTACAATGGGCCGGACTAAAAGAGATATTACAATTAAGTTCAGAGATTGAAGGAGTAATGCCGTGTGTTGATTTCTCACACATGCACGCAAGAACAGGCGGTAAAAATAATACAGTTCCGGAATTCAAAGATATGTTAAATATGATTGAAAAAGTTTTAGGAAAAGAGGGATTAAATAATATGCATATTCACATGTCTGGAATAGCATACTCTGAAAAAGGAGAGAAAAATCATCTTATACTAGAAGAGTCAGATTTCAAATGGAGAGACTTAATCAAGACGTGGAAAGAATATAAATTAAAAGGTGTTGTAATCTGCGAATCACCAAATATCGAAGGTGACGCACTCTTAATGAAAAAATATTGGGACGGATTAAAATAATAAGAGGTTAAAATGAAAAAAACTGCAATAATTATTCATGGATGGGATGGAAATCCTAATAAGGGATGGTTTGTATGGTTAGGAAAAGAATTGACAAAGAAAGGATTCAAAGTTATCAAGCCTATCATGCCTAATCCTGCTGTACCAAAAATAAAACCTTGGGTTAAAAAACTTTCAGAAATTGCAAAAAATTCTGATGAAAACACTATAATCATCGGCCACAGTATTGGGTGCCAAACAGTTATGAGATATCTTGAAACTTCTAAAGCAAAAAAAGTCGGCAAAGTCTTATTTGTTGCGCCATGGTTAACATTAACAGATGCAGCAGTTGATGAAACAGAAAGTAAAGAAATTGCAAAGCCTTGGTTAGAAACGAAAATAGACTTTAAAAAAGTAAAATCTAATATGAAAACATCGACAGCAATATTTTCAACCAACGATCCTTTTGTCTCAATAAAAAATGCCGATAAATTCAAGAAAACACTCGGATCAAAAATAATAATTCAAAAAAATAAGGGACATTTTGAAGAAGGTAAAACCGAAAAAATATCTATACTATTGAAAGAAATTATGAAATAAGCGAAAATTTGAAAAGAAAATCCTAGGAGGAAAATAAAATGAAACACGAATTAACACCATTACCTTACGAATATAACGCCCTTGAGCCGTACATTGACGAACAGACTATGAGAATACACCACGACAAACATCATCAAACTTATGTGGATAAATTAAATGCGGCACTCGAACCATATGCAGGATTACAGAAAGTTCCTATAGAAACTTTGTTGCAAAGCTTAAACACCATTCCCGAACAGTCAAGAAATGCTGTAAGAAATCATGGAGGAGGGGTTTTAAATCATAATCAATTCTGGAATATTATGAAGAAAGATGTTCCAATAACGCACAAGATGACCGAAGTAATAAATCATGCATTTGGTTCGTTTGATGTTTTTAAGAAGCAGTTTACAGATGCATCATTGAATAGATTTGGTTCTGGTTGGGCATGGCTTGTAGTCTCTAACGGAAAACTTGAAATTGTATCAACAGCAAATCAAGACACCCCATGGTCAGAAGGAAAACATCCAATATTAATGATTGACATATGGGAACATGCATACTATCTAAAGTATCAGAATAAGCGTGCAGAATATGTAGAAAATTTCTTCAAGGTAATAAATTGGGAAGAAGTTGAAAGATTATATCTTGAGGCAGTAAAAAAATAAAATGTCAGACATCCAAAAATTAAGAGAGATATACAAGCTTAAAGATATTTATAGATTCAATTCTGTAGGAAATAGAAAAGAGTCAACAGCAGAACATACATGGTCTGCATTAGTTCTAGCAGATTTCTTTCTAGAGCAATATCCTGAATTAGATAAAATTCACGTTTTTGAACTAATTCTGTTCCATGATCTTGTAGAAATAGAAGTAGGAGACAGTCCATTAATACCTGATGAACACAGAGAGGAAATACTACAAAAAGAGACAGATGCTGCAAAAATAATTAGTAGAAAACTTCCAGAAAAATTTGGAAATAAATATTTAAAATTATTTGAAGAGTTTCAAGAAAGTAAAACACCTGAAGCAAAATTTGCTAAAGCAGTGGATTCTTTTGACGCTGAGCTTCACGAATTGGATTATAAAGATGATTGGAAGGGATGGACTGAAGAATTTTTAAGAAAAAGTAAAGAAAAATACTTCAAAGATTTTCCAGAAATATTACATGCATTCGAAGAGACTACAAAGCATGCTAGAGATAATGGATACTTTAATCAACGAGGTTAACAATGGCACAATTAAAAGAAGGTTCAAAGGCTCCAGATTTTGAATTACAAGATCAGAACGGGAAGACACATAAGTTATCAGACTATAAAGGAAAGAAGATTATCCTTTACTTCTATCCTAAGGATGATACTCCTGGATGTACAATTGAAGCATGCAATTTTAGAGACGACAGTGCGTTGTATAAAAAGAAAGGAGCAATAATTCTTGGAATAAGTGTTGATGATATTAAATCACACAAAAAATTTGTTGATAAATATAAACTGCCATTTATATTACTTTCAGATTCAGAAAAGAAGATTGTAAATTCTTATAGTGTATGGAAAGAAAAATCATTTATGGGAAGAAAGTATATGGGAACAAGCAGAGAAACGTTCATTATAGATGAGAAAGGAAAACTTGTGAAACATTTCAATGATGTATCTGTAAAAGATCACAGCAAAGAAATACTATTATTACTATAAAAATTAAATTAAAAAAAATAAAAATAAATATTTATTCTGTTGTAGTGTTCGCTTCTTTTACATCTGATGCTATAAAGCCCCACCATGGTTTCTTTTCAGAAACAAGTTGACCATTAGATGCATCAATTTTCATTTCTTGCTTTGCTGTTGCTGGAATAAATCCTAGAACTTTTTTCTTAGCATCATACTTTGTATTGTATACTGCTTTTTCTCCTTCTTTTTCTAGTTTCATTTCAGTAACTCTTGCTCTGTTTCTATCTAAATTCTGATTTTTATTGAGCATTGCAGTAGGTGAAATTTTAACAGCTACGCCTTCAACACTCAAACCATCTGAATCAACAGTTAAATCTGTTGCTGTAACATTCAAACCATCTTGGCTTAAGATCACATCAGTGCTTGTCGATGATAAAGTTACTTCACTTCCTTCAATCTCTGTTTCTATTTCTACATCTTCGCTTGATGTTGATGAATCTCCTACATCGATAGTTTTAGGTCTTAATCTTACCTTATCAGCGACTCCTTCCATATCACTAAACTTCAATTTCTTTTTCTGCTCAATAAGATTCTTTATCGTTTCATCAATCTCTTTTCTTAATTCTTTTAATGTTTGAATCTTTGTATCACTATCATTGTTGCTCATAGCTTCTTTTAATCTAGCAGTATAAATTGCTGCTACATCGCCTTCTTTAGCTTGATCACTAAACTTTAATGCATTACATTTAGCTCTAACATCAGAAGCCTTAGATTCTAAATCTGATATTTGATTTTTAACATCAGAAGGAATGGATACATTCTGACTTCTTAAAGTATCAACCTTTGCTCGTAATGCTTCCATCTTATCTGCCAAATCTTTTGGAATTAAACATTCTTTTTTATCTTCTTTAATTAAACCTGGAACGTTTAAAGTCATACAAGCTCTTCGTTGATCCATAATTTTTTGTTCTAATTCTTGCATTTTCTCTCTTGCAACCTTTGCTGCATCTAATTTTTTAGATTCTAAAGCGTTCTTATACTCTTCTTTCAATGCTTCTCCAGCATTTTTATACTCTTCAGAAATATCACATTTTTGACCAACAGCTACACCTTGTGGAATTCTACCAGATACAGGTGTTGCTTTATTATCATTACCAGATCTTCCTTCGTCATCATTAGATTCTGGACCTTCTAAGCCCTCACAACGAATTTGTTCACAACCATCCTTATCTTTAAAAATCACTTGTCTAGTATTAGCAGTACAAGCTTTATCAACAGGCTTACATGTAATTGTGTTAGTACTATTTGGTTTAACACATTTTACTCCGCCAACCAATCCTGGAGGAGAGTAAGGAACAAGTCCAGAACAACAAGTATAAGTAGGAGAACCAGGAGTTGTACCTACAGGATATGAATTACCTTCTCTAACACATGTAATTGTGTTATTAACGTCAGGTTTGACACATTCAACCTTTGCAACACATGCAGCATCGCATCCTAAGAATTTAGGTGTAGTTCCTTGAACACAATTTGCGGAACTTGTTGAACAAATATCTCCTAGACAACATTTACCTTCTTTAATGACACAAGTTGATGTAGTTGAATTGTTTGTACCGGTTGATGTTGTTGAATTATTACTGCCCACATTAGTATCATTACCTTCAGCGTATGCTGCACCCACAATTGATAGTACGAATACCATCATTACAATAAACGATAGAATCTTTTTCATTAATATCCCTCCAAATTGAATATAATATACGTTCAGCTACTTAATTTATATATTTACCGATTATAATTACAGCACAAACTTTAAATACCTTCTATAAATCACAATATTATGCCTTTAAACGAGAAGAATTGGACTAAGGAAATAGAAAAGGAAATATATACTGAATGGAAGGCTAATAAAAGGTACGCGTTTAACAAGAATTCTAAGAAAAAGGTGTATTCTATAGATACTCCTCCACCATATATTAATACTCCTGTACATATTGGGCAAGTTACTACATATGTATGTATGGATATGTTTGCACGATTTCACAGAATGATGGGTAAAGAAGTTTTATTTCCATTGGGTTTGGATAGAAACGGTCTTCCGATAGAAATGGCTGCAGAAAAACGTTATGGAATGAAACTTACAGAAACTCCAAGGATTGAGTTTATAACAAAATGTAGAGAAATGCTTGAAGAGTGTTCCTTAGAATCCGTAGACTCGTTCTTAAGATGTGGAATAGGATTCAATTCTTGGGAGAAAGGAACCGGAATTGGAGAAGTATACGAGACAGATAGTGCGGATTATAGAGCGCTAACGCAAGATACATTCATAGATTTATGGCATAAAGGATTAGTGTATGAAGATTATAGGACAAATAATTGGTGTCCAGGATGTCAGACAACACTTGCAGATGCGGAAATAGATTATGCAGAACTTCCAGCATTCTTTAACGATATAAAATTCAAAATCAAAGAGACAGGAGAAGATATAATTATAGGAACAACAAGACCTGAATTAATCTGTACGTGTGAAATGATATGTTACAATCCACAAGATGAAAGATACATGAACTTAGAAGGAAAACATGCTGTCACGCCATTATTCGGAAAAGTAGTTCCGATAAAAGCAGATCCAGTAGCACAAATGGACAAAGGAACAGGACTCATGATGATGTGTAGTTTTGGAGATGTTACAGATATAAGATTCTTCCGAGATAATGGCCTTAAAGCTACAATTGCAATAAATAAGGACGGCACGTTAAATGAACATGCAGGACAATTTGCTGGAATGAAAGCGCGAGATGCACAAAGAGCAATAATTGATGAGTTAAAAAGTAAAGATTTAGTTGTAAAACAATCCCGAATAAAGCATAGAACACCAATATGTGAGAGAAGTAAGGATCCTATCGAATTTATTGGAATGAAAGAATTCTACTTAAAACAGTTAGATTTCAGAAACGAAATGTTAAAGATTGCTGAACAATCAAAATTCTTCTCAGAAGATTCAAGAAAAATATTAATTGACTGGATAAATAGTATAAATATTGATTGGCCAATATCTAGAAGAAGATATTATGCTACAGAAATTCCGTTATGGTATTGTAAATCATGCAAACATCCAGTAGTTCCGTCAAAAGGAAAATATAATCAGCCATGGAAAGATAAATGTCCAGTAGAAAAATGTCCTAAGTGTAATCATACAGAATTTGTCGGCGAAGAAAAAGTGTTTGATACATGGTTTGATAGTTCAAACAGTCCATTATACATTCTAAAATATGAAAAAGAAAATGAATTCTTCAAGAATAATTCACCATGCAGTTTAAGACCACAAGGAAAAGAGATTATAAGAACATGGTTATATTATACGTTACTTAAAGACTATTTGATTACAGGAAAATGTATTTTTGAAAATGTTTGGATAAATTATCATATTGTAGATGAAAATGGTAAGAAGATGTCTAAATCTCTTGGTAACGGAATTAATCCTCAAGAAGTATTAGACAAATTTGGTGCAGAACCGTTCAGATTATGGGCTGCATTAGAAGGAAATCTTGAAAGAACCGATTTTAGATGTTCATTTGAAAGAATTGAAGGAGCAGGAAAAACCATATCAAAATTATGGAATGCATCAAAATTCATAACGATGTTCCCACAATTAACTGATGAAGAATCAAAAGAGGCAGAGAATCATTTAACAATGCTAGATAAATGGGCATTAAATGAAGCAAACAACATAGTAATAAAATGTCATAAACATTACCCTAATTACGATTTCCACACACCAGCAGTTGAATTAAGACATTTCATATGGGAAACATTCGCATCACAATACATTGAGTTAGTAAAGAATAGAGCATATAATCAAAATAAAGAATTCACAAAAGAACAACAACATGCAGCAATATATTCATTAAACAAAATACTTGATTCAGTGTTAAACATGCTTGCACCAATCATGCCATTAATAACATACAAAATCTATAAAGAAATACGCGGTAAGGACATTCACTTCGAACCATTTGTTAAAGAATGGAAATTATATACAGATGTAAATATAACAAAAGATGAAATCTCAGAATTAAATAGTTTCATATGGAAATCAAAGAAAGAAAAAGGCAAGAGTTTGAAAGACGAAGTACAAAGACTTGTTATCAACGAGAAGTTCAAACCAATCCAACACGACATTATTTCTGCACATAACGTAAAGAAGTTAGAGTTTGGAGAACAGAAGATAGAGATATAGGTTAAAATGGAAGAAAAAAAGAAAATAGGAGCAGGATTTGGTGTCATGATTCTAAGATATGGTAAGATACTACTAGGAAAAAGACATGACGATCCAGAAAAAGCATCAAGTCAACTAAATGGTGCAGGAAAATGGACTATGCCTGGTGGAAAATTAAATTTTGGAGAGACATTTGAGGAAGGAGCTGCAAGAGAAGTTCTTGAAGAAACAGGAATAAAATTAAAGAACGTTAAAGTGATTTGTGTTAATCAAGATATTATAGAAACAGCACATTTCATAACAATAGGACTATTTGCGGAAGAATTCGAGGGAGAACCACAAGTTATGGAACCAGACGAAATTACAGAATGGAAATGGTTTGATTTAAAAGAACTTCCTAGCCCTATGTATTTTCCAAGCGCTAAAGTTCTAGAAAACTACAATAGAAAAGAATTCTATATCAGAAAATAATTATGTTTATTTCTTAAACACCTTCTGCAACACAAACAGCGATATCAAAGCTACAGGCAGTGATATTACAGCAGTTTGTGGATCGAGTTGTCCAAAGATAAATAATATTAAGATGCTTAAAAATGCCAATATTAATGACCAGAATACTGCTCGTTCTTTTAATTTCCAGTAAAATGATCCGAAGACAACAGGAACTAATGCAAGATTAAGACTTGCGAGAGAAAATCCTAGACTCATAACGTTTTGATAAAATATTCCAAGAATTACAGCAAGAGCAACAAAAATCATCATAAATATTCTTGTTAATTTTTTCATTGATTCAGTAGAATTTTTTCTAGAATAATTTTTCAAATCTCTTGTCACAATAGAAGATACAACAAACGTTGCTGTATCTGATGACGATAATGCTACAGCATATAATAAAACCATACCAAGCGCTACTAGAATTCCTGCCGGTAATAAGCTAGAAAATCCTATCACTAATGCGTCTTCAGATGCTATATTTGGAAAATTATTTTTAGTGATTAAACCTATAATACTAAGTAGCAACCCTAGTAATATTACTATTATTGACGAGTATGAGAGGCCTCTATCAAGATTTTTTCTATCTTTTGTTGCAAATATCCTCTGCCAAAGATCTGGTGCCACTAAAAGACCCACGCCTGCAATTATAAGAAAACCTATTATATTTCCAATTCCTAGACTTGTAAGATTGAATTCGGATACTGGAATAGCTTTGATATCTCCAAATAAAATTATTGCAACGCCAAGTGTCATAAGAAACATTATCATTAACTGAAAAAAATCCGTCTTAATCACAGCTTTGAATCCTGCTAACAATAAGTATGTTAATATTACGATTCCGCCGATTATAACAGCTAAATTGTATGATATAGGAAATATCATGGATAAAATCTTACCACTTACTATCAAATTTACTGTCAAAAGCAAGAAGAATTGCAATATTAAAAAAAAGGAAAACATCAGACCGTTATCTTTTCCAAATGCCTTATAAAAATATTCGGGCATAGAATATACTTTTAGTTTATCAGCCTTTTTCTTTATAATTGGAGCGTATTTTTTAACAAGCAAAAAACCAAGAGCTAAACCTACAAATAACCAAATGGCGGACAGTCCATACATATAGATATATGCTGTGTAAATCGCAAGCGTTGCTCCATCGAAGAATCCTGCACTCATTGTGGCTGCAACTTGAAATCCTTGAACTTTACGGTCGGCAATCATGAATCCATCTTCAGATTCTTTGCGGGAAGAGATTATACCTATTATAACAACAATTAGAATATACAATATGAAAAAAACTAAATACCAGTTCATAAGGAATATGTTAGAAAAAGGATATAAATAGTTTACTCTTTATTTCAATTCAAATTTCTCAACAAGAGTATATGTTGGACCAGATTCCATTAGAACACTTTCAAATAACTCTATTGAATTTATTTCTAGTTTTAGTGGTTCGACTTTTACATGCTTTAATATCTCTATAAGTCTGAATTTATCTCGTAAGAATTTTACCCTAAATAAAGTCGCGTGCGATTTAAATTCATCTTTATTAAATCCTAATGGTGCAAGTTTCAATCCTATATCTTCATGTAATTTTGATAATTGAACAGATTTTTTAAATGATAAGAACACAACTCGTGGTCTACCGTTTGGTGCTGTAAAATAGTTTAATTTATCTGTATCTATAGAAAATTTTTCTATACTCAAAGCAACAGATCGTAGTGCTTCAAGAATTTGAGGTAATTTGCTCTTGTCTACATCTGCAAAGAATTTTAGTGTTAAATGAATAGATTCAGGCTTTACAAGCAGCAACTTATCTACAGAGGATAAATTGCTTCGTATAGCATGCTGTAACCTAGATAATTCTGTAACAATTTCTTTACTTAAATTAATTGATAGGAACATTCTCATAATATCACTTCATTTTATTTCGAGGCATCTTACTGCTTTTAAGCTCATTATTTGTTTCTCGAATAATTTCTTCCTCATACTCTTTGGTAGATCTTTGACGCACAATAAATCCTACTAACAATACAAGTACAAACACACTAAACAATATAACAACAACCATTTGTGTATAGAAATTAGAGTTATTTACCTGTTTATTAGTTTTCTGATTATTAGAAACGTTAGAATTATTTGAGTCAAGGATTCTTATAGTATTATCTCGAGTAACATTTTCCGTAGTAATATTGGGAATAATTATAGCACTTGTATCATTAATTACGGGCAATTGATAACTTATAGCGTATAAGCTTAATCCGGGACTATTTGCAACATAATATAATTTTCCATCAACTTCGTTCAATAATTCTGTAGATAAAACATTCCATGTACTATCATAATTATTAAACCTTACAAGTTTCACATATTCTTTATTTATATTATTATTTGAGAGCCATGCAGATGTTACATCGAAGTATATTTTTGCACTTTTTACAATACTCTCTGGAAGATTTACATGATCAACACTAACATATGCATAAACTTTATTGTTATTATCACTATAAGTATTTGCGGGAGAATTTACTTTACTAATTGTGAATTTGACTTTTTCTGCAACATCGTTTGTTTCAAAAGATATCCTGCTTAATGGAATGGTAGAACTATCTACAGCGATGCTTGTCTCACCCACATGTACTGTATCGATACTACTTGTTATTGTATCAACAGATCTTTGTATTGAACCGCCTCCACCACCGCCACCGCCCGAAGTAGAAACGGGCGCAGGACTATTGACACTAAAAGAAATATTTGTAGATAAATTATTGGAATTATTAGACATATCGCTGCAACGTACAAATATAGTATTTGTTGATCCGTCAGCAACACTGTAACTCGTAGAATGATTTGTAACAGAGTCTGTAAATGAACCTGTCATGAGAGAATAATTCACATTCGTTGTGCTATATTTACATGTAGCATTTTCGTCTGTAATCACACTTAAAGTAACGCTAATCACACCAGCACTTTGCGTTGCACTAGGCAAAGGGTTTGTAATTACTGGCGCAACCGTATCATTTAAGTTAAATGTTAAATTGTTATAACCTACATTTCCTACAGTATCATTAGAATATAAAATCAGCGTATAATCTCCATTAGGAAGATATATTGAGATATTAGAACATGAACCAGAAGTGGTATTGATTGAAGTATTTGTTATGTTAATATAATACCAGCATGATGATACTCCAGAAAGAGAATCTGTAGAAGTATAATTAATATATATTTTTGAATAATTTTGTGTTATATTAGGACTTATTATATTTACAGTTGGTCCTTGATCATCAATAAAAACATTCCATGTAACAGTTTCGTTGGTAGTATTAATCGAGGCATTATTGGATACTGTGAATGTTATATTATAATTGGTAGCGACATATCCTGTCGTGTTGAAAGTAAAATTTTGTGTAGTAGCGTTCAATGTTGTATTAATAAACCAATAATAATATAATGTTAAAGCATTAGATTCTGTAGTATACTGTGTAAAATTAATGGTGTCATTTCTACGCACATAAACTGTTGTGTTTGAAGGCGTAAAACTTAGAATATTAATTGTTGTATATAATAAAATATTAACATAATATGTTGAAGATGCACCATAAGTGTCTGTCAACGTAACAAGTGCTGTGTGATTGCTTGGAAGACTTGAATTATAATCTAGTTGATATAATGCATAATTATTTGAAGAATTGATTAAATTATATCTAGAATCGTTCAATGATACCGTAACACTATCATTATCACTATCAGTATAATTAACTTTTATTGTAATGTTTGTTCCACGTAAAAATCTTAACAAAGTAGTTGAACCATTTGTAGAATTGTATGTATCATTCACATCAGTAATATTTACTATTGTTGGTGCAGTATTTCCTAGTTCTGTAATATTAATATTAAATGTTATTGGTGGAGAAAAATCATAACCATCAATCCTAAACCACTTAAAAACATCATTCTTAAAAGTATTAACAGACTGTGTAGTTGTTAACAGAGTTTTAGAATTTACATCAAAATCTCCTGTAGAATTATATAAATATAAACGTAAATCGTTTGATGAACTCGACCAGTTAATCTGAACCTTAGGATTACGGGAATTATTATTATAATAAGCGTAGAAATATACATCCTCATTATCTAAAGGAGCATTATTAGGATTATTAGTCATTGTTCTACTCAATAATCCATAATTCATTATAGGAACTGTGATTACTATAGGAACGCGTAATGTTTTAGTAATATTATTAGAACCGTTATTACCAAGTCCTGAAAGAATAATTGCTCCACCATAAGTTGTAGCATAAATACTAGTGAAATTTGACAATGTAAAATTTATCATAAAAGTATAATTACTACTATTGGTCACATTAAAACTTAAGGGTAATTGTAATTGTGAAATATTTAATGTCTGAGAATTTTCCATATTACTTATAGAATCTATAGAAGTGTTAAAAGTAATATTATAATTATTATTGTTTATTATAGTAATATTTGCATAGTTAGTAGAATAAGGAGTTATAACAAACTCCCATCTATCATTTATCACACTAATCCCGTAAGGATTAGCTGATTGTACATTAGCATAAACATGTGATTGGAACAAATTCTGTAAATCTAGTTCTCCTGTTCCTTTCTGAAATACTTTTCCAGAAACATCTTTTGAAGATTGCATAATAATAGCTCTAACCTGCGAAGGTGTCAAGGAAGGATAATTTTCTAATAATAAAGCTACAGCTCCTGCAACAAAAGGAGCAGCCATACTTGTTCCTGATGCAGTACAATAATTTCCATTACAAACAAAATTTGAAGGAGTTAAATTTCCTGCACGTGTTGACTGAATATTAACACCCGGTGCAGTAATATCAGGATCTAATCTTCCAAATGCAGAAGGACCTAAACTACTAAAACTTGCTACAGTATCATCGCCAGTGCTTATAGTTCCTGCATCGTTAACAGCTCCTACAGTTATAGCTTTTTCAGAAGCTCCAGGAGCATTTATAGTAGATATTCCTGCACCACTATTTCCTCCAGCTACTACAACAACTATGCCATTATTGAAAGCGCTATCCACAGCAAGAGACAAAGGATCTTTACCGCTATTTCCTTCATCAGTATTAGAAACCCATCCTCCAATAGACATACTAATTATTTTAATCGAATGATTTTCTGCCCAACTAATTGCTTGAAGTATATTTGAAGTAAGACATGAACCTCCAACACTACAAGCTTTTAATGCATAAATAGTAACTTCAGGAGCAACTCCTTTAATTGTTCCATTAGCTCCTATTATTCCAGCAACATGTGTACCATGTCCGTTGTCATCTATAGGATTATAGTCGCTGTTGACGAAGTCGTAACCATCAAATACTCTACAACTAGTATTAGTACCATTACCGTAACATCCTCCAAGATCTGAATTATTATAATATATTCCTGTATCAATCACAGCTATACTTATATTTCTTCCAGTTATATTCATAACATTCCAAGAATAATTTGCATTCACAGCTGATGTACTTATATTAAGATCTGTCAGGGTATTAGAATCTACATCTAAAATATGCAATATTTTATCTTCATAAACTTTAAATTTTTTACCAGAATTTTTAGACTTTACTGTTAAATCATTCAATCCTTGAACAGTTAACTTTCCAGCATAACCATTTATTATATCCAAATCAGATTTTTTATCAAATCCGTTTACATTCGACACAAGCACGTCTTGAATATAACGTGTATCTTGAATATCTTGTGATGCTGTATGCAATAATCTACCTTTAGTGTCTCTATCACTAACCGATTGCTCACTTGATTGTTCATCTTCAAAAACTATAATGACATTAGCATATCCTTCGCTACTTATTTTATCTTCTATATTACGATATCTTTTATCATCATTTTTAAAACTAGTACCAGATACATTAATAGAAAATATGCTAAAAGCTAACAGTGCTATTACTAATATTATTACTAGATTGTGCCTCACCATCAGATAAATAAAACCTCAATGAAAACCTTGCTTATACACTTAAAAATTTTACTATCATACACATAAAAAACGTCGTATAATATCTTTGTTGCGAACCTCAGGATGAAATAATACACCATAAATTTTATAATGTTTATCTTTAACAGCTTGAACATATTTTGTTGAAGCATAGATATGGAAATGTTTTTCTAAAGCATTATCCTTTTTAACAACCATATTATGCAATGAGTAAACGTCCTTTTCGCCATTCATTCCAAGAAATTCAGCTGAAAATTTTGCTTTAACTAAACCAATTTCTAAACCTTTAACAAGCTTACATCCACGCATCAAACACAATATCTGCATCCCACCACAAATACCGAGTATTGGTTTCTTTGAAGAATCGTTTTTCAATAATTCATCAGATATAAACTTGAATTTATCTAAATGTTTAGAATATTCAAAATCTTGAAGCGATGTTCCAGTAATAATTATTCTATGAGAATCATACACATCCTTAGAGGTTAATTCCGTATAATGCCTAGTTATGAAAGGCTCTTCTGTATTTCGAATTATGTCCTCTATAGGTCTTACAAATTCTTGATAATGCAATAAATTATTACATATATTAACAATTAAAATCATTTTGATAATACCTCACGCACATAAGATAATGCTTCAGGATACAATCCAGGATTTAATAAAGCATTATGTAGAGGAGTTGTTGTAGTACATGAACCGTTGACAAAAAGAATGTTACTTGAAGATACACCACTAATTAAAGAACTATTCACAGTAACAACCCCATCACCATCAACCCCGTTAGTATCACATCCTCTACCAATAACCAAGTATAATTCTTGAATTTTTTGTTGATTTATTGGATCGTTAAGTTTTTTTAAGAATAAACTATCTGATTTCATGTCATCGCATTCGTTTATTGCGCCAAAAATTTTACATATAATATATGAATGATCATCAATACCGCTATTAGGAGTAGCTATTAGTATAACCTTGCCTATATGCTGATTACCAAATATATGAACATATCTTCTTACAACTATTCCGCCCATTGAATGCGCAACAATGTCAACCTTGCTAGCACCCGTAGTATATAATGTATAATCTATAATATCTTTAAGTCTTAATGCATACGTGTCAATATTACCATTTTTTGACTCACTAGATTTTAATCCTAAAATATCGCTGTATGTATCAATATAATAAGTCGGTTTCACTAGTACTGGAACATTATATCCTCCTAAAATTTCAGGACCTAAAGTGCTATTAGTGTTTCGTACAAGAGTTCCACCAAAATAATATTCCTTACTAGAAGAGAAATTATGAGCATAGAAATTAAATATTTCTATAGATTGATATGCTGTATCATCTTTATTAAAAGAATGTCCATGCAATAATATTAAAGGATTCTTAGAATTGTTATTATTATTCTTACAGGACAAGCATTCACCATATATACAACATTTCTCCGCACTTATAGGCTGTTCAGGAATAACAACATTAAATTCCGTGGTAGAAATATTAGGCATGTACTTATAAGATTTAGATAATTTTACAACACTAACAAAATTATTTCTAGAAACATCAGCATTGCACAAATTATATAATTTAACCACGTCACGAAGAACTACATCATTATTATAAAACGAGAATTGTGCTTTATTAAATTTGTAGTTATTAAGTGATTTCTGATTTATAGTAATATTATATGCTAAGAACAAAGTATTACTTATATTTTCTTGATATGCTGTAACTAAATTAATATTATCATTATCTGCATATTTTGATTTATAATCATTCAACAAATAATATTCAAATAATAATGATTCTTCCGAGTCTAAGCCAGTAGTATTACTATTTATAGGTGGAGTGTTTAATATTGATTTACTATCAGAACAGAGAGTATCTAGAATTAAGTTCATGTCAGTAATATTTAATGGCACAGAAGTATATTTTCTATCACAATTAGTGTTATTAAGCATACAAGTTATTCCAGAATAAACATATAATGATGGATAATATTTTTTTAGAAGAGGGTAATCGCTAACTATCTTGTTGTTTGTAGATATAACTTCTTTGTTTATGTCTGATATTTGACTCAGAACAACATCATAATTATCGTAACCATTACTATTGAATCCCGTGATTAAGATATTAACATCTTTTACAGTATTAAACATTTGATTTTCAACAACAGAATCGTTAAGTAAATAACTTTTCGAATATAATGAAGGATATAAAACTATATCATTATTGACATAGGATAATTGAGTAATCACAAAATTATATTTATTAATAATACTAATTATTTCTGAAATCTGTTTTTTTGAATCATCAAATAACATATTAGATCTTGCAACTAATATCTTTGTAGATAAAGAATCTTTAGCCAAAATGTAATTATCGCTACGCCAGACATTTAGTACATCGTTAAAATCGGTTTTCACGTAATCAAGTGTTGACTTTAGGGAATATAATTTATTAGTGTCAAACTTTATATCATTAAATTCTTTAGTCACATTAATTGCGTAATCAATATTTTTCCATGAAGAAGATAATGCGATGCTAATATTATCATAAGATTTTCTCAATTCTGTTAGTGCCGAAATCTGTTCCTTAGAAGGACTATATTCTACAATCATAAGAGATTCTCGTACGACAGTAATATTAGATGATGGGCACAAAGTTGTGGGAATATTACCACACTTAATAGTATAACTATATAGATTTCTACCATAACCATAATCCGCTAATTGAATATTTTTTGTATAACGTTTATTATTATATGCTTTAGAATTAAAAGTTCCATTATCTAAAATAGTATCATGAGATAGATCTGCTAAAGTATATGAACACTCGGCACTGCATACGAATTTGTTATATATAGTTACAGATGTGGAAAATTCTAAAAGAGAAGGACTGGTAGTTTGAATAGTAGAATACTCGGGATTTACACTCACACGTATTTCCTCACCAATTAGAAAATTTATTTGTAGTAATAATAATCCTATAATTAATAAAATAACAAGTATAGTTATAGCTATTGCTGTCTTAACTAATTTAGTTTTATGAGGTTGAATAAAATCTATAATTTTCATTTTAACTCTTCAATAATCATTATTTTTCCGCCTTCTTTATCGACAGTCATTGTGCTTTTAATTATTTCTAAACGCTTTGTATAATAGGGAGCATTTAGCATGAAACTTTCAAATTCTCCGCCTTCCCCTGCAGGATTAATCTTTAATCTATCCTTCAAAAATTTCACTTCTTCAATGAATACCCTATCAATTGTTTTACCAATCAACTTCTCAAGACCATAACCAAAAACTCCTATAATTATTATCTCAAATTTTTTATCTAATAACTCTTTTAATAATTCTATCTGATCACATTGCCATAACGGATTGAAACATTCAAGATCTAAATCATTAGTTATTGTTTGAACACGTGATGCTTGATATACAGATTCTATTGCTCCAGTAACTATTCCTTGAATCTTATATTTTGTTTTTGCTAACTTTATGGCTTTTTCTAAATCTTTTAATTCTTTTTCTTTAACACCTTTAGTTTCTTGAATAATAAACGGAATTCCTATAGCTTTAGCTTGAACTTGTGCCCATTTAATATTTGGAGTGTGAAACATGTAACTTTCAAGATTTTGAGAAACCATAATTATCAAACATTTAACATCAGTATGTTCCAATGCATATGAGAGAGCGAGGCCTGAATCTTTCCCTCCAGAAAATAGTACAGCAGTCTTTAGTTTAGGCGAAATACTCATAATCTATATAATAGAATATTGTTTATAAAATTGACGATAATTGCTTCATTTTATTCTAGGATTATCTTAGAAATTCTATTTTATCCTATAATTTTCTAACTTTAGAACCTTGAGCAGCATCGTCAACAGCATAGCCTTTACCAGCTATTAAATCTCTTAATTCGTCGGATTTCTTCCAATCTTTAGTTTTACGTGCATGTTCACGTTCTTTAACTAATTCTAAAATTTCATAAGGAACTTCGATTTTTTCCTCTTTAACATGTGTTAATTCTAATCCGAAGACTTTATCAAATTCTAGAATTAAATCGTACTTTTCTTTATTATTCAACTCTTTATCCTTAGGCAGAGTCCACAATAACCCTAAAGCTTTTGGAATATTTAAATCATCATTAATAGCCTCTAAAAATTCACGCCGATATTTATCCATATCTATTTTATGTTCGATTTTTAAATGTCCAGAACTATTTTTTAATTCTAAGACTTTACTCTTAAGACTTTGAAACGCAGTTTTTGCCGCGTCAAGAGAATCATAACTGAATGTTAACGGAGTTTTATAATGTGTGTTTAAACATAAATATCTATAATCCATTGCATTGTAGCCATGTTTTTCTAATGTTTCAACAGTTAATATCTCTCCACTAGATTTAGACATTTTACCTTTGTCCATTACTAAGAATTCTCCGTGCAACCAATAATTAACCCATTTATGTCCAGTAGCACCTTCTGATTGTGCAATTTCATTAGTATGATGTACACTTATATGATCTATTCCTCCACAATGTATATCAAAATTTTCTCCAAGATATTTCATACTCATTGCTGAACATTCAATATGCCATCCAGGATAACCTACACCCCAAGGACTAGGCCACTTCATTTCTTGATCTTGAAATTTACTTTTAGTAAACCATAATACAAAATCATGAGGATTATGTTTATTCTTATCAACTTCTATTCTTGCACCAGCTTTTAAATCTTCAAGGTTGATATTTGCTAATTTTCCATATGCTTTGAACTTACTTATATCATAATATATATTACCATCAACTGAGTAAGTTATTTTATTTTTTTCAAGTTTTTCAATTAAATGAACCATTTCTTTAATATGTTCTGTAGCTCTACATGTGATATCTGGATCTAGAATATTTAATTTTTTAGTATCATTAAAGAATGCTTGTTCATAGAATTTTGCAATATCCCATACAGTTTTACCTTCACGCTTTGCACCAAGCAACATTTTGTCTTCGCCTTCATCAGCATCTGATGTTAAGTGACCGACATCTGTAATATTCATTACATGTTTAACTTGATAATTATTGTATAAGAACATTCTCTTGAGTAAATCTTCAAATATGTATGTTCGTAAATTTCCAATATGCGCAAACCAGTAAACTGTCGGTCCACAAGTATATAGCCCTACGTGACCTTCCTTAATGGGAATAAAATCTTCTTTCTTTCTTGTCAAAGTATTATGTAGTCTAATAGGAACCATAATTAAAATAATAGATAATGTTTTATAAAGTTTAAGGAAAAAAGGTTTAGATGTCACTCAAAAAAATAGTAAATCTTATAAAAGATTTTGAATTCCCACATGTATGAAAATTATCGCTGGAGTAATGTTACCTGATGATGCAGTCTCGTTGAGAGTGCCTGAGACATACACGCTTCCAAAAATAAATGAGTATCATGATCGTAGAAAATTAGATCAGATGTTGTTTTCTCAAATACCTCCTAACTTTGATATTATAGTCGTTGCAAATTATACTGCATTAATCGCAGGAACAACATTAGCATTGACAACAAATAAATCTTTGGTGTTAGTCAAAGACAAACATAACGAAGATTTAACAGATTTATTACAAGACGGTATTGATAAGGAACTCGATATAGTTATAGGCACTGTACCCTACGGTCTTGTAAGAGGAACACATGTGGCCAATATTCATCAAAGAACTTTTACATACATCCCAAATCCTATGAGGGTAGAAACTTCTTATCAAGAGTTTAAAGACAAGAGAGTAGTAATAATAGATCCTCACCTTAATGGAAGTTACATGCCTGAATTAGTTAGATCTTTAGAAAATGTTCATGCAAACATTGTGTGGGTCAGTTCTATACCATATAAACCTAAAGAAGTAGAATTTGAAAAAAAGAGAGTATTACTATTACATTAATTCTCATAAAAAAAATTAAAAAACAAAGATAGTGTATACACTTCAGAATAGTAAAATATATAAAGCTTATACTATAAGGAATCTTATTCATATTTTATGGGGGGATTGTCATGGCAATTGAATATAACGGATTTAGTGAGAGAATAGCTAGAAGATCTTTACAAATAGGCGGAATAATATTAAGACCCGAAAAACCATTTCAATGGGCATCAGGATTTTTTATGCCAATATATAACGATAATAGATTGCTATTATTTGAACCACAAGACAGATTAATGGTTGCACATGCATTAAACAATGCATTAACACAAACAGATTATAATGACGGAACAGTCATAGCAGGAACAAGTACTGCAGGAATTTCTCCAGCTACAACACTTGCAAACCTTAAAAATTCTCCATTTATTTATATTAGAGAAAAACCTAAAGATCATGGTTTAAAAAATAGAATAGAAGGTTTATCAGAAGATAAAGATTTGGAAGGAAGAACAGTAATTCTAATAGAAGATCTTGTGTCTACAGGAGGAAGTTCTGTAAATGCCGTTCAAGGAATAAGAGATGCTAATGGAAAGATAAATTTCTGCGTTTCAATATTCAGTTATGGTCTGCCAAAAGCACAAGCAATGTTTGCAGGAACAGAAGCATACAATAAAGAAGGGCATAAATTAACAGAACCATGCAAATTGATACCTATATTGACATATGATAGATTATTACAAATTGCATTAGATGACAAAAAGATAACTTCTGAACAACTAAAAATGTTAGAAGAATGGCGTGAAGATCCATTTGGTTGGGGAGAAAAACACGGATTTCCTCAAGTAAAAAAATAGTTTATAAAATAATTATACAAAGATAAATTATCAGACTAAATAACGAGGTAAATAAAATGGATTTCAAAGATAAATTAATACGTTCTGCATTAGAAAATGAAAGCATAGCATGTATGGGACTAGATCTAGTAGATGGCGCAATACCAGAAAAAGGAAGTTTTAATGATAAATCACTAGAATTCTTATACAAAGTATTTACAAAAATGAATCATCAAGGAGTTCTTCCAGGAGCGATTAAATTCAATCACGGATTTTACGAAATTCACGACAAACCTCACGAAGGGAATTTTGAAGGATCATTAACACTCGCACACGGAATACAAATGGTTAGAAAAGAACTTCCAAATGTTCCTATAATACTAGATTTTAAGCGAGGAGATATTGGTAAATCATCAAAAAATTATGCAATAGCGGGATTAATTAATTGGAATGTTGATGCAGTAACAGTTCATGGATATATGGGAACTGATTCCGTAATGCCATTTGCAGATTTATCTCCAGAAAAAGGAGTTTATGTTTTAACATTAACATCAAACAAAGGATCTGAAGATTTTCAACTACTTGGAACATCACAAGGAAGACAATTGTATGGTGTTGTTGCAAGTAAAGTTCTTGATTGGGCAAGACCACACTCAAATGTTGGAATGGTATTTGGAGCAACACACCCAAAAGATTTAGAAATAATTGTAGATGATGGATCATTTTGCGGAATACCATTATTAATTCCTGGCGTAGGCGATCAAGAAGGAGATTTAATGAGAATAAGAAATGCATTGCATAACGGAACATATAATGGCGGTCTTGCAAGAATAAATAGTTCTTCAGGAATAACACATCCATGGAAATTAGCAGAAAATGCTCCAAAAGAATATGCTATAGAAGTTGTTAAACAACTAGACTTGTTAAATAAGGGAATAAATTACAGACCATCATTAAACTAAATAAAATATTTTTATTTTTATATTATTTTAAGAATTAATCTTTTAGTAATTTATATTTTCTTCTTAACAACAAATATTGCATGATCCATCTCATAAGGATCTAATTCTCTGTAATCTGTGATTGTCATTTCTTTCTCTAAAAGTGCACGTATTTGTCTGAATACATCCTTAGGATATCTTGTTACATCAACACTTCTTGCCTTTACAGCAAGTAGTCCAAATCCGCCTTCTTTAAGATATAATTGACAATTTTTAATAAATATTTCAGCCTGATTCTTCTGTGCAATATCCATAAATACTGTGTCTACTTCAGATATCAAATGCGCGTACGTATCTGGTTTATTTGCGTCAGCCATTATTGGTGCTATATTAGTTCTATCTTCAGCAACAAATACCATATCTCTTAACACTCTTGGTGCAAAATCAAGTGCGTAAACTAAACCATTCTTTCCAACAATATCAGAAACGTGACTAACAGTAGTTCCAGTAGAGCACCCAAGATATAATACATAATCATTTTCTTTAATACTAATCTGACTAACTTCACGCATTAAAGCAGCGCCAAGTTTTGAACGTTCAGGATCCCATTCACGATATTCTACTTTATTACCTTCAGCATCCTTATCATAAAATAATGATTCTCCATAAACAATTTTTCCAGGAACAAGATTCTTAGTGAGCAAAGTAGTTCGATTACCACTACCAATACAATATACTCCCTTGAAATGTTTAAACTGTTTTATCTCTGGCATTTTATTTTCCTTTCAATTTTTTCTCTAGTTCTTGGAGTAATTTATCTCCTATGAATTCTCCGTGGAAGTAATCTATCTTTGCTGCAATACTAACTTTTGATGCAAATAGCCTTGCTGCTGTTCCACGCATATCTCTTCGTGCACCCATCACTAATGGATGACTTAATATTAAACCATGTTTTGGTGGCCTAATATTTTTATTACGTAAATGTCTGAATAATGCTTTCTCTGCTCCGAGTAATTGTACTGTTGAACTTGGTAGCATTGCTAAATGTTTTAATGATCTTGCTCTCTCAAGTAGTTTTGCTCCTATAATTGCTCCTGTTAATGAGTACATGTTTGGACAATATTTAATCATGACATTATCAATATATGTTACTAATTTTGATCTTTGAAGATATAAATCATCAACTTGTCTTGCAAATGTTAATATTGTGTCTAAATCTTTAGGATCTAAATCTGGACCCATAGAAACTTGCTGATTCGACTCAACCATAAATTCGTTTTTAGACTTTTCTAATAGTAATTTAATGAATGCCTCATTATCCTGGATTTGATGTTCTAATTCAGGATAATAATATCCATACCATTCCCTGATTCTTTTAACAAGTGTATTACATACTTTATCTAATTCTTCAATGGAATTGATAGCTTGGATAATATGTGTATCAGTATTTACGGAATCAGCAATTAATTTCTTTACAAGAAGCATGTTTGCATGAATAATCTTTTCTTTATATTCTACTTTACGTAACTCTTTTAATGCTAAACGCGATATTGGTAAAGGATTATTGAATTGTTCTAAAGATACATTTAATGATTCTACATCATCATAATACTTTACAGCCTTTCCTTCTTGAAACAATCCTGTAGAATGTCTGAACTCCATATGTATGGATTAATTGTATTGTTTATAAAATTTTTGACAAAATTTAAATATTCATGACTTAATTGAATATGTATGGTAACACCAAACATTGCACGCGCTAAGGCTGGAGAGAATTCTTGGGTGAACGAGAAAGCTGGAATTGAACAATTTAAGGTAGCAGTTGTTAATCAAAATCAAGACATACAAAAGGTTAGAGATAACTTCGATTCTGGCTTGGGATTGTTTTTTAATCAACATCATAATGAAACTCCTAAGATGCTTATTGAAAGACCTGTAGTTTTGATGCAAATTGCGACGATTATGAGAGATACATTGACAAAAAGCATGGAAAAAATAAAAACAGATAGAGATAATATTATAGATAAAATGTCTAAAATTACGAATCAAAATATCACTTTCAAAAATGTTGTTGATGATAATAATGAATTGTTAGAAGAGTTAGAACAATTATATGACTATTGGCAATACATAGCAAGCAACAGGAATATTCCTGGAATGATGCATCCAATCCTATCTAGATATAATAAAATGAGTATAGGAACTCAATGGGAAGAGTTAAAAGCAGAATTCGAAAAATTAAAAAGAGCTAATACGACTGCATTAAACATTAAAGTAAATTCTTAGCAAGTAAGGCAATAACATTTAAAAACCATCCTCTTATTCTAATAATATGGCAAATGAAGCTACAAAGGAAGGAAAGGGAAAGATAACACCGCAACAGAGACAGAAACTGAAACATTTTGTTAAAGAACTAATAAATTTTAAGGGTAGACATACAGAATTAGTATCAGTTTATGTACCTTCGGGTTATGATTTAATTAGTGTTATTAATCATTTGCAACAAGAACAGGGAACTGCTTCTAACATTAAAAGTAAAGGCACACGAGATAATGTTATTTCTGCACTTGAAAGAATGATTCAGCATTTGAAACAGATAGGAAGAACTCCAGCATATGGACTTGCCGCGTTCGCTGGAAATGTTGCTGAAAGGGACGGATTTCAAGATTATCGCGTATGGTCTATAGAGCCACCATCACCAATTAATATCAGAATATATCGCTGTGATAAAGAATTTATTCTCGATCCATTAATAGAATTATCTCAAGATAGGACAATATATGGTTTAGTAGTGATGGATAAGCGTGATGCAACTGTTGCTATATTAAAAGGAAAAACAATTATACCATTAGTTAAAGAAGATTCGATGGTTCCGGGAAAGATGAGAGCTGGTGGACAGTCTTCAGTAAGATTCGCACAGAACAGGGAACTTGCTGCAAAAGCATTCTATAAAAAGATTGGAGAGATAATGAAAGACCAATTTCTAAATATGGGGCCGGAATTAAAAGGTATAATAATAGGTGGTCCTGGACCAACAAAGTATGAGTTTGCAGACGGCGCATTTATTACTAATGAAGTTAAAAAGAAAATTATAGGAATAAAAGATTTATCGTATACAGAAGAATTTGGATTACAAGAGTTAGTGGAAAAGTCAGAAGATATTCTTGCCGAAGAAGAAGTTGGGGAAGAAAAGAAGATAATGCAAAAATTCTTTGACACTCTAGGAAAGAGCCCTATGAGGGCAGCATATGGTAAAGATGAAGTTATGCAATGCATAAAACTAGGAGCGGTAGACACATTATTATTATCAGAATCATTAGAAGATGAAGTAATAGATGAATTTACAGAAGAAGCTGAAAAAATGAGTTCTCAAGTGAATCTTATCTCGATAGAAACACGTGAAGGGGTACAATTAAGAGAGATAGGAAAAATCGCTGCGATATTAAGATACGAACTACATAGAGAATAATTTTAAAAAATAATTATTAATTATAATAAATCTTATGGCGTAATATCTTTCATATGATGTAGTGTTGATTTCTCGGCAGGAGTATATACATTAAACATTTTTCTGAACCAATCATTCCATTTCGATGTAAGAATAGATGTCACAGGAGTATATAGGACGATGCTTGTGTACGCGTGCCATCCATCATGTAATGCTTTATTTAATGTATTACTATCTATTTTAAAATCCGTCATATAAGATGAAGCAATGCTTACAATTCCTAGAGCTACACCATATCCCATCGTTGGTAAAGTGTTAAACGCTGCAAGTTCTACAAAGTATTTTCTCCAAAAACCGCTAGCATCATTTGTATTTGTTTTATCATAAAAATATTCGCGTATCTTGTTGTAATGATCTGCTGTTGAAGCAGCGATAGATGTATTAAGTAATCTTGAAGTAAAAAAAGGCCAGAATGTCCTCAGACCAGCATTATAATCTAAGAAAGATCCAAATATAAGAGCATTAGTTATTTGTGCAGTAACATCCGCTACGACAGTTCTCGTGTTCTCGTTTTTGATTAATTTTTCTAAGCCCATTCATTTTTCCCTAACTCACCTCTAGAAAAATAAGTACTAAGTAATATTTAGTTTATTGATATGTCCATTAATATCTACCGCCAAGATATACACTTTTTATCTTTTCATGGTTTACGATATCTTTTCCGCCCATCAATGCAATTTTACCATCTTCAAGAACATAAGTTCTGTCAGCCATTTCTATAGCTCGCTTAGCATTCTGTTCAACAATTAATATAGAAATTCCATCATCGCGCAAGTCTTGAATTATTTTGAATAATTGTTTCTGTAATAACGGGCTTAATCCTAACGATGGTTCATCAAGTAATAATAATGATGGCTTGTGCATTAATGCTCTTCCTAACGCTAACATTTGTTGTTGCCCACCGCTTAATCCGTAAGCTAAACTTTTTCTTCTCTCTTTAAGTACAGGAAATTTCTTATATACTGCATCTAAATTTTTCTTTACTACACTAGAATCATGGATTGAATCTGCGCCTATTGTAAGATTTTCTTCAACAGTAAGATTTCCAAAATTTATTCTTCCTTGGTTTACATAACTTATTCCTAATTTCATTAACTGATGTGTTTTCATATTAGTTATATCTTTATCTTTAAAAATAATTTTACCATCATAAACGTTTGCTATGTTGAATATTGCTTTTATGACAGTAGATTTTCCTGCGCCATTCGGACCTATTAATGCAACTATCTCATTTGGTTTGACATGTACATCTATGCCCTTCAGGACTTTCAGTCCATTATATCCTGCATGTAAATTTTTTATTGATAACATTTTAATTTTAATACTCTTAAGTATTTATCCTCCTAAATATGCCTCTAATACTCTTTTGTTGTTTTGTATTTCTGATGGTTTTCCATTCGCAATCACCCGTCCTGCCTCTAATACAAACACTGTATCTGCTAGACCCATTACAAAATTCATATCGTGCTCTATTAACACAATTGTTTCTCCTAAAGATTTTAACTTCTTTATTATGTTGACAATTTCTACTCTTAATTTTGGATTTACTCCTGCCACAGGCTCATCCAATAATAATATTGTATGTGGTTTTGCAATAGCTATTGCTAAATCTAAAAGTTTACGTTGCCCATAACTTAAATCTGAAGCATAAGTTTCAAGAGGTTTGTCTAAACCCACTAGTGCAAGAATTTCTTTAATTTTGTGAGTATTATTTTTTTCTTTAATAAATACCTTATTTAATAAAACTTTGAATAATTTTTCGTCATCAACTCTTAACGCGATTTCTAGATGCTCTTTGATTGTTAAATTTTTGAATAATCTAACTTGTTGGAATGTTCTTGAAATTCCTGATTTTGCAATATCATAATCATTCATGTTAGTTATGTCCTTACCATTTAAAACTACTCGTCCTTCATCTACTGTTATTAGTTTAGTTATTGCATCGAACAACGTAGTTTTTCCTGAACCATTTGGACCAATTATTGCAGTTATCTTTTTAGGAGCAATATCTAATGTGCACTTATCAAGTGCATGAATTCCTCCATAATGTTTTGTTAAATTAGTTATTTGCAATATCATTTTTTCACTTAATTATTCAAGATCTATTTTTCCAAATAAACCTTTAGGCCTCCATAAAACTATCACTAAAAGTATTAATGCATAAATTATCTGTCTTGCTGGTCCAAGCACACTGCTTGGAATGTTAAGGAATCTTAACAATTCAGGAATTAATATTATAAGGAATGTTGATACAATACTTCCCTTTATTGAAGCTATTCCTCCAACAATAACTATAGTAAATATTAGTATAACTTCTGAAAGCATGAATGATGATGGATCAATATAAGTTATGTAGTGTGCAAATAAACTTCCTGCAATGCCAGCAAAGAAAGCCGATATCATCAATGCCTTTGATTTTAACATGAATGTATTTTTTCCTAATGCTCTCAATCCAATATCATCATCTCTTGTTGCAGCAAGTAACTTTCCAAAACTAGAATTTACAATAATATACATTATAGCAATTGATATTGCTGAGATTATTAACACAAATATTAGATATTGTAAATTATTAGCGATACATAATCCGAAGAAGCAAGGTTTACTTATTCCAGGTATTCCTAATGGTCCTCTTGTTACAGAACTCCAATTAAGCATTAAACTATAAATCACGAAGCTAAATCCTAAAGTTGCAAGAGCAAGATAATCTCCACGTAATTTTCTCGTAGCATACACTAGTATAAATCCAAATACACTCGTTAATAGTCCAGCAATCAGAAATGCTGCAAAGAATGGAACACCCAAATCTTTCGTGAATATTACAGAAGTGTAAGCTCCTATTCCGAAAAATGCAATATGACCCATATTCATTAATCCGGTATTTCCTAGAGCTAAATTTAGACTTACAGCTAATACACTATAAATTCCTACCAGGATTAGTAAATGTATAAGGTATGCTTCTATCATTTTTTCACTTGTTTCTTACTCCTTTGTCTACTCCGAAAAGTCCGTTTGGTTTGAATAATAGGAATATAAATAATAATATGAATGCTATCGCATCTTTATATTCTGATGGTAAAAACCATACTCCAAAATTTTCTGCAAATCCTAGGATGTAACTTCCAATTATTGATCCTGGAACAGACATTATACTTCCAATTACCGCTCCAGTAAATCCTTTAATTATTAATCCAGTACCCATTGCTGGAGTCAAATTTTGTTCTATTGCTATAAGTATTCCTGCAATTCCAGCAAGCACTGAACCTATTATGAATGATAAATCTGCAATAGATCTATAATTTATTCCCGTTATACTTGTTAATTCTTTATTATCTGCTACTGCACGCATATTTCTACCAATCTTAGATTTATTCATAAAAAAATATAATCCTACAAGTAAAACTAACGTGATTATTATAATTGCAATCTGTATAGGAGTAACTATTGCTCCTAGAATATCTATTCCTTTAGCGATGCCGAAATAATTTATAGTCTTTATGTCTGGACCAAAAAAAATCATTAAAGTATTCTCTAACAATATTAATAATCCTAATGATGCTATTAATAGTATAACATTAGAAGATTTACGTTTCTGTAAAGGTTCATAAACAACCCTATAAGAAATCCAACCTAATAATCCTGCAAGTATTAAAGTAATAAAACAAGATATGTAAAAATTTACGCCTAATATAGAAAACATCAAAAATAACATGTATCCACTAAATGCAACCATAACACCATGTGCAAAGTGCATGAATTTATTTGTAGAATAGACTAACGCGAAGCCTGCAGCAACTAATGCATAAATGCTACCAATGATGATGCTGTTAGCAATTAATTGTGCAAGTATCATATTTACCTCTTTTTGGCATAATGTGTTTATATTTTTATCCTTTTAAGCTTTTTAATATAATATCTACTATTGCTGACACTACAAAAACTGTCGCGTATGACAACAATAATATTTTTGTAAATATTTTCATTTTTCATCTCTTTAAAGTATCTCGGCGGCACGTGAATTTATGTAAATTACTATTAGGGATAGCATAAACTCGTGCCGCCTTGAAAATAAATAAGCTTATTCTAGTACGATTGAAGTTCCATTTACGATTCTTTTCATCGATAAGAACACTGTGTCCATATCGCCATTACTTTTGAAACCGTATGTTCCGATTACTCCTTCGTAATTTTTTATAGTGTAAAGATAATTCTTAATACAAGTAGTATCTTCAGAACATTTTTCTAGAGCTCCCTTAATTATGTAAACTCTATCATAATTTGCTCCTATGATAAATTCACTTACAGGAGTTCCTTTTTCTCTCTTATATTCTTCAATAAGAGCTTTCCCTGCATTTGTACTCAAATCTCTTACATCTAAGTATGTTGCTCCTTCGACTGCAGATCCTGCTAATTCTATAGCTTTTGGACTGCTTAAGAAGAATGCACTATAAAATGGAGTATTTACTCCTAATTCTCTTAATTGTTTTGCAAGCAACGCGCCTGATACATCATCTTGCGGATTTACGAATATTACATCAGGATTTCCATCTTTTACTTTTAGTATTTGTGTTCTGAAATCCTTGGATCCTTGACTGTATACTTCATCAGCAACTATTGTTCCACCAAGTTCCTTAAATTTTACTTTGAATATATCTCTAACACCCATTGCATAATCTGTATTTTCTGTTACAACTGCAACTTTTTTATAACCTTGTTTTGTTAACGTTTCAGCCATTATTGGTGCCCAATCATTATCTGTTGGACTATTTCTGAAAATATACTCTCCTGCATCACTTATTTTTGGACTGCTAGAGAATGCGGCAAATAATATTATCTTGCTTGGTTCTGATATTGGTGCGATTGCTAATGTTTCTCCACTGCATGCTCCGCCTAAAATAATTCTTACTTTATCTATATTAATTAATTTCTGAGCAGCACTTGTTGCATCTCTTCCATTACATCTTCCATCTTCAGGGATTAATTGTAATAATCTACCATTAACTCCGCCTTTAGAATTAATTTCATCTATAGCAATATTTGTTGCATCTAATTCAGCTTGACCAAATGATGCTGCATCACCAGTCAATGGAGTGATAAGACCTAATTTTATAGAATCTTTATTTTTTATTACTTGACCTGTTAGTCCTTTAGTTGTACTTAAATCTACAATCATCATAACAATCAGTACAGCAACTACAATTATGCCAACTGATGTTCCAAAAACATACCAAAAATTTTTATCAAATTTTTTATTCATTTTAATTTCCTCCTATTGTTTTCTTCCTATGACTGCGGTCCATAAACCTAAATCTTGAACATCTACAGGTTTTATGTTAAATCTCTTATACAAATCCATTATTCTGCTCGGATGTACTCTATCAAAAGACCCTTGATCTGTAACAGTCCCATTTTCGCTAGAATAGATTATTTTTAATCCTATATGTGGATAGTATTTCTGTAAAAATTCTGTTGTTCTTTCATCTCTATTCCAAGTTACAGTAATAACATGTCCTTCCGAACGTGTTATTCTAGATTTTTCTTTAATCAATAATTCCTTTTCAATATCAGTTAGATGACCGATGGAATTATATGTTGAATATGTTAAATTTGAAAAAGCACTATCTATATTTGATTCCAAAAAATTTTGCGTCGATAAATTAATTCTGTATCTTACATTTCCCCTGTTTCTACGTCTTTTAGCTATTCGAATCATATTAGGATCGTTATCTATTCCAAAATATTCTCTTGTTGCATACGAAAAAGCTAAATCGATTAATGGTCTTCCTATTCCGCAACCTAAATCTACAATTGTAGAGCCTGCCTCTGTAGTTTCTATCACATATGTTAATAAGAGACCTGTCTCTCTTTCGAATGTCTCTTTCAATTCAGGCAATGGATGATCCACGGCTTGAATATAGTTGTGATAGTAAGGTGTTTTCATGTTTTCCCCAACATTATTTTTTGATTGTGATTATAATATTAAAAATAAAAAAATAAAAAATTGATAAGATTACATCTTATCGTCTAATGTTTCTGCAGGAACTCTTTCTATACCTTTAGGAGTTACACGTACCATTTCTCTTTTTGTAAGTACTGTTCGCTCTTCTGGTAAGAATCTTGCATCGTTGTATGCACTCCATGCTTTCTTGAAATCTTCTTCAGCACGTTTTACAGCTTCTTCGGCTTCTACAGGCAATCCGGTGTATGAAACTACACTCTTGTCTGTCTTACTGAATATTGCTCCACATTCACTAGCTATAATTTTATAGACTAATTTGCCTAGATTCAATATTCTCTTTGGTGTGTTATTACCTCTTTTTCTGAAATCTGCAATAAACTCGCTACCATCTGAGATTACTGAAACGCCTTCTTCACCTAATGGAACTTCTACAGTTGCAACATAAGGTGCTTTGAACGAACCATCTACTTGTGGCGCCTGTTGTTTTGATATTTTATCAAACTTTACAGTGTATGTTTCTCTAACAACCAATCCTGGTTGAACAGTTAATTCATAATTCTTTGTCATTTTAATTTCCCCCAAAAATCTATTATCATTTCTATTATAATTATTGTAATACTAAATAAAAAAAATAAAAATATTTATTCTTTCACAGCTTTTCCGTTCTTTATAGTCATCACACTATATTGTGATTCCTTTAAGTCTCCGTTACTGTCAAAACTTATTGTTCCAGAATATCCATGATAGTTTTGGACATCGTATAATGCTGTCTTTACGGCTTCTGGATTGTCTCCTGCTTGTTCTATTACTTTCTTGAAGACGTATAATGCATCATAACCTTGAGTTGCTCCTAAAGTTAATGCCATATCTGGACCATACTTGTTAACATATTTTTGTTTGAATTCTTGTGGAACATCTGCTCCTACTAAAGTATATTTTGCACCATCGGAAAATCCACTTGTGCTAGTCCATATCTTTGGATCATCCCATGCATCTCCTCCGAAAAATTTGTCGGACGGTATTCCTAATTCTTTAGCCTGCTTGAATGCTAGTATTGTTGATTCTGTGTATGATGGCATATATATCATATCAGGATTTACATCCTTTATCTTTGATAATATTGTCTTCATATCTGTTGTCGTCATTGGGAATTGTTCATTAAAGACTACTTTTCCACCAAGCTGCTTGAATTTCTTTGCGAAAACATCTCCGATTGCAGTACAATAATCACTTTGACAAGATGCTATTGCAACTGTTCTTGCGCCACCATCATATATGTATTTTGCTGCGAAATCTCCTGCAAACGAATCAGAAGGATAATCTCTAAATATATAATCTCCTGAATTAGTTATCGAAGGGTTTGAACTTGCTGGACTTAACATTACTACTTTATTTGCTTCTGCAATGGGTACTACTGCTAATGTTTCTGAACTGCATCCTGCACCAATCATGTAATGTATACTGTCCACAGATACTAATTTGTTCATTGCGTTTACTGCATCTTTACCATTACATTTACCATCTTCCGCTAGGATTACTACTTTTCTTCCATCAATGCCGCCTTTTGCATTGATCTCTTCAGCAGCTAAATTTACTGCATTAACTACAGATTGTCCTATGCTTGCTGCATCGCCAGTCAATGGCATAATTATACCGAACTTGATTGGTTCTTGAGTCTTTACTGCTTGTGTATTAGTTACTACTTGACCTGTTGGTCCAGTTGGTGTTTGTGTACATCCAACTATAAATAAACAAACTACAAATAAACTAAAAATTCCAATTATTGTTTTATTCATTTTATTTTTCCCCCGTTATATTATTTAATATAAAAAAATTCCATGTTTAGTCGATTGTTATTGGTGTTCCGTTTGTTATTACTCTAACGACTGCATGACTTTGTACGATATGATTTTGATCTACAGTTAGTGGTCCTAATGCTCCAGGAAAGTTTTGTATCTTAGCAAATTCTTTTGCTACAACATCCTGTGCTGGCTTTGTTTTTCCGTTTCCAGCAGTTTCGTATGCTTTAACTATTAGATTTACACAATCGTAAGCATTTGGTGATCCTGGTTTGAAGTCTTTACCGTATGTTGCTTTGTAATTAGTTCTAAACTCTGAAGTTGCATCTGCTGATTGAACATACCATAATCCTTCGAATAATTGTGGTTGATCACTGAACTCGAAAGATTCAATACTGGTCATTGGTGTTTTAACGTCTAATTCCTTGTACTGCTTTGCAAATATTTCTAGTTCAGGACTAAATGCCTGTAGTACAATATAGTCTACATTTTGCTCCTGAAATTTCAATAATATAGTCTTGAAATCTTTTTCTCCAGGATTGTATATTTGACTTTCAACTTTTATTCCAACAGGCTCAGCCTGTAATCTAATATTATCTAATATTGCAATTGCTCCTTGCTGATTCATCGCTAGAAATCCTATTCTTGTAACATTACGTACTTTCAATTCTCTAATCATTACTTTATTTTCTTCTTCTGGAGTTGTCCAATGTAAGAAATTATATGTTCCATTAGCAATTGCTTTATCTGATGCAATTCCACAATGTATAATTTTATTAGATTCAGTTATAGGACTAAATACATTACCCATTCCTGAACTGAAACTTATGATTGCATCAACATTATCTGATGTTACAAATTTTTGTGCAATAGATGCTGCTGTTTTTCCGTCAAGCCTATCATCTTCTAAAATTATTTTATAATTATATTTTGTATCTGCTGGAAGTTTTGATAAGGCTAATGCTGCTGAGTTAGCCGCACCTTGGCCTAAACTTGCTAAATCGCCAGTTAATACTGCAGATTGACCGATAACTATTGTTTGTTTTGCTACTGTTGGTGTTGCTGTTTGTATATTGCTATTATCTATTACTTGACCTGTTGGTCCAGTTGGTGTTTGTGTACATCCAACTATAAATAAAGCTACTAAAAATAAACTAAACATTCCAATTATTGTTTTATTCATTTTATTTTTCCCCCGTAGTTTTTTAATGTGAATTTTTTTGAGAAATAGTTTTTTGACATTTCTGTCTTGTTTGCTATCCCCCATTTGGCACTACACGTTTTTACCCCCGAACAATGGTTGTATCTTTGTAGTAGTGACGTTTAATATAGAAACAGCAACCACTTATATATATTTTTTTAATATATACTATATATGTATATAGATATATAGATAAATTCGAAATATTTATATATTATTTGTGCTTAACCATTGTTATGAAGCGGAAAATAATGAAATTAGGACCAGCAACAATGGTCATAAGTCTACCAAGTAAATGGTTCAAAACAACAAATTTGAAGCCTGGCGATGAGATAAACGTAGAACAAGAAAACAGTAGTTTAGTAATTACAACAGATGGAAAAGGCTCAGTAGTAAGAGAAATAATAGATCTATCAAAATATGATAAGTTAATGAAAAGAATTTTAGTTTCAAGATATCTAAAAGGCAATGATGAAATAGAAGTAATATTTGATACACTAGATAAATCAAGAATCATACAACGAAGAGTTGACGAATTAATAGGAGTAGAAATAATAGATCAAGGAAAAGACAGAATAATAATCAAAGATATGGCATCCGCAGGAGAAGACAATTTTGAAAATATAATAAAAAGAGTATTATATCTACTCAACACATTATCTGATGAAAGCCTAAAAACAATTCAAGAAAAAAATACAGACTTAGAATACACATCAGATATTGAAAAAAATATCAATAAATTCACAGACTATTGTTTTAGAATACTAAACAAGAAGGGACATTCAGATCATAAGAAAACAGCAGTACTGTATTGCGCATTGTTTTTGATAGAAGAGATAGCGGACGAATATAAAAAGCTAAACAAATACATTACAGAAAACAATATGCAATTAAATAAAGAATTTATTTCAATATATCAAAATATAAATAGTTACAATAAAGAGATGCAAAAATTATTTCTAAAATTCAACTTCGATCAAGCTGTACAAATAGCTGTAGAGAGAGACAAAATAATAAAAGAAATAAACAAACAATTAGAAAATTCTAAAATAAAAAATTCCGAAATAATAATATTAAAACATTTTGAAACTATCACAGAACATATCATAAAAATAATGGGACAGTTACTGAATATTAATTAAAAATTATCCGGAGGGGTTTTTAATGATGAACTATACAAATGCCCGAACTCCGCGCCGTGAGATATTCCATACATCGCATTATAGACTAACTGTCTAACAACCCTATCACGTATATCTTTCATTTCTAATTCGCTGAAATCTCCATAAGGCATGTGATAACTTTTTTCTCCAACATTAAGTTCTTTTTTCTCCGTAAATGGAAAGAAAAATCTTGTTAAGACACGCTTATTGAGCTCTGTGACATATATTTCATATGAACCTACAGATTCTAGAGGTGTTTTTTCTTTTTCTTCTTTAAAATATTTACTTAATCTTTGCGCACAGGCCTCAAGATTCTTGACAGGATCAAGTGATTCTACCTCATTATCACGCAAATAAAACGTACTCATACGTCTCGTTTCATTAATTGAGTCAGCCATAGATATACAATCAGCAACACTGATTCCCTCAACATCAAGGGTTTGGTCACTAGCCAAAGTAGTGTATCCAGCATATACTCTATTGACCTTCATTATATTCCTTATTAATTGTGGATCAAGTTGATATTTTTTTGCTACACTGTCAATTCTCGTGTCGTTCTCTCTAAAACTAAGTTGCTTGTATCCCTCGGCAAATCTTCTCGAAACCAGATCGAATTGACGTCTGAATAAACTTTCGTATAAATTTGTGGTGTTATCTTGAAGATAACTTATTCTTGTCTTTTCAGCATCTTCCTTTAGCATTTCAGTTTCCCTATTCTGATTATAGATTATTCCTCCAGCCATACTTAGAGCGCTGACTACAGCAAATATTTTCAAGGCTGAATAAGTCAATGAACGGGATCTTTCACGGAATATGCTTTTCTTTATAGCTTTCAAATTCTTTTTTGGATCATATTGTTCTGCTTTTGTAATATCTTTTGGAACTAAATTGTCTTGCGACATAGACCCATCTGGATCCCAATCTTTTAGTAAGTGATCATAATTTTCTACAACTTTTAATCCATCGATAGGTTGATCAACTAAAGCATTCAAAAATTCTTGACTAACAATTCCACGATTTACAGCAGTTCTTGTTCTTGCAACTGCACGATTATAATTTACTAAAGCCATATTCTCTAAAGAAACTCTTTGATCCGAGTCAATTATATCCTTAGATTTTGATCTATCAACATATCTTCTAGCAGATAATAATTCTTGTGTAATCATATTTTTTGTATATATCTTAAATGATCTTTCTCTATCTTCAGAAGTATCATAAGCTAATTCTGCAGCATATCTTGCTAATTTCTCTTCAACTTCAGGAGTTACTTTAGATTTTTTTAATAAATATCCTATATCAAATTCTAAAAATCCATTGTTTACTGCATTACCCCAATCTACATATGAAAAATCAGATGCATTTTCTGCACCGTGTAGAACGTTAGTTGGAACTAAGTCTCCTTGAATAACTTTCTTACCAACGGTATTCAGATCATTACCGATATCCCTCTGATATAATTGGAATAATGGTCCGCTCTTTGAATACTTGAAGAAGAAAAATTCATTAAAATCTGATAATTGCCCTAAATCTAATTTCTGAGAAACTTCAGGTTGATTCAAAAATTTGTAAAAATCTATATAATCTGCAATACATCCTTTTAGATACGCTTCTTTGTCTTCTTGTGAACTTTCATCTAATTCTCTTGAAAGTATTTTTCCCTTTACAAAAGGCGCGTCAATAATTTTTTTTGATTTTATAGCGTAAAAATGTTTAGGAATTTTGCCTTGATAAGGAGTATCTTTTAATGCACTTTCGAGTGATCTATAAGTTCTAACACTACGTTTGAAATCTTCTTTAGATGAACATTTCTTAATAATGTGTGAAACATTTACTCCTGGAGCAAGTTCATTAACTGTTTCAGCAATCCAACCATCAGCCTCATAAGTATTACGTGTTATGTCTGATCTAAAAGATACTTCAGGATTTAATATACCAACACCTTTAGATTCGACGTTCTCTCTTATTTTACGTAATTCTTGAGGAACAATAATATTATCAGCCACTAGTTGTTCTAATTCTGGAAATACAACATCGCTCAAATAAGAATAGTGTGCTCTACTACCAAGTAATTTTTGTAGTGAAACTTTTAATGATTTACTCATGAGCATCACCTTGTGCTATGAATTCTTTAGAAATTGCGTATTCGAAAGCGTGAGATCTATTTCTGAATTTACCTTTACGTATATGTTCTCTGATTTTTAATAACGTTTCTTCATCCACTGAGATGCAGACTTTGTATTTCATACTAGTCCCCTCCCAGTATTTACTGCAATATATGTTTCTCCAGGTTTTAATTTTCCTTCATCAAAATCTTTGACTAAAAGTGCCATTCCTGAAGATCCGTCATATGAAGTTTCTACAACATGACTTAATATGTTGAATCCTTCTTTCAAATAATCTTCACTTATTTTGTAAACTCCTGTATCTTTTCCTGTGAAGCGTGATAATTTCATAGCTGTAATATCGTTCTCTGTATAATATAAGAAAGGTTTTAATCCTGTAAGTTTTCTTGCTAAACTTGTTTGTAATTCAGGCTCTGCAGCAAGTATACTAATATCTGTTACTCTAGAAATATCTGCAGTTAATCTTGGATCTTTACGTGTTTCTCCATTATAGACTGTTTCTCTCTGCCATGTTATTCCATTTGAGAACCAATCTCCTGTACCGAATGGACCATAAACTCTTGATGGTTGCTTATTAAATATTTCATGCCAATGCCAATCATAGTAATCCTTGAAAGGATTAATCGGTGAATGTGAAGAAGTCGTATCAAATCCCGTATTATTGTTCGTTAAAATTCTTAGTTGTAATGGGCTGTAAGGTTCATCTTTTCCTGTGAAAACATTTCTATCTAAGGGTGCAAGATAAATATCTGCCCTTGATTTTTTTAATGCTTCAAGAATGTTTGAAGGAGTGTGAATGTCAAGTAATAATTTTACAGGAGGTAAACCATATTTTTCTGCAGCTTTTGCTAGAACCATTCCGGCATTTCCTGCTGTGCACATAGTTTGTAATGGTAATGGAATTAAATGCAACTGTCCATTAAGTTTTTGTCTCCATAAATGTTCTGCTACATGTCTATAAAATACTGGTTCAACTTCGTGTGCCATTCTATTTTTTAGAAGACCTTCAGGATTACTTGTTCTGTCAGCCTCATTTTTTACAAGAACTCTTACATTTCTCTTTTTAGAACCGTAATTGTTAAGATCTAATTTTATTAATGGTGTTTCACGCCATTCTGGATTAGATGGATTATGAGAATTAATTTGTGGTAATGTATCTAGCAATTGATCTAAATATTCGTGAGTCCAATTTCTTTGAAAAGGTTTTTCTTGAACTATTACTCTTTCCTTCTCTAAAACATCATTCATGTATACCCCCAAATCAAATAATTACTACTTAGTAGTAATAAGTATAACTTATATATAAATGTTTCGATTTATAGTCACTTTCAAGTAAGAACAATATCTTATACATAAACTTATTAAACATCTCACATAAACCTTGAATATGGATAATATAGACAAAATAGCTTTGAAAGCAGTCACGAGCATAGAATTCTTATCAAGCAAGGAAATAATACAAAATAGAAGAATCTCACTAAAATATTCAGGCCACTTCAATAATTATAATGGCAATATAAGATACAGTAAAAACATTATTCAATTCAATCTTTCCCGCGAATGGAAAAATGTAGATGAAGATATACAGATAGGATTATTACAAAGTCTTATTGTAAAGATGACAAAACTAAGAAGTATAAGCACATCAGAAATGAAGTTATATGAAAGTTTCATGAAAGGATTATCAAAATATGCCAAAAAACACGACTTTGATCCACAATTAGAAGAATCATACAAGAGAATAAATGAAAGATTATTCGAAGGAAATATTGAAAAGCCCAATCTAGTATTTGCAAGTGAAAGTTTTCATAAACTTGGAAGTTACGAGTATAGTACGGACACTATATATATGAGTACTATCTTCAAAGATTTGCCTGACTCTGAGCAAAAATTTTTAGATTATGTAATGTATCACGAGTTATTACATAAGAAACATACATTTAAAATTAAGAATGGGCGACATCAAGCACACACCACAGCATTTAGACATGATGAAAGGAAATTCGGAATGCTGGAATCAGAATTAAATACATGGCTTCGTAAGAAAAAATATTCTCTAAAAAGATTATTAGGATTCTAATAATAGACAACTTTTTAAAATAATAACTATTTTCTAGTAGTATGAGTTTAGAATCGAGTTTATGGTTGAAAGAAGGATCATTTAATCCTGCTAATATTAAAGAAGTAGAAGAATTCTTCAAAGCGCAGAAAGAAAAAAGAGTATATTTCTTATCATCTGTTACAGGAATTGAAGAAAAAGAAAGACAAGCAATACAAACTCATGTCGACAAAAGAAAAAACGATGGATTCAAAGTTTATGATCCATACAGACATACAGCACAAGACGATGTAAAAATGGTAAGAATATTCGAGGCGCATAGATTAGCAATCGGAAGTGCTGGAACTGTTGATGCAGTATTTAATCCAACAAGTAAAGGAAGTATTGCTGATACTGGAATGGCATTCATGAAAGAAACACCAATAAATCTTGTAAACGGTTCTTACTTTATCAATCATCCTTTAGGAAACGTTGCAGGATTAGTAATGGTAAAGTATGGAACTCACAATTTAAATGTTCCAAAAATTGTCGACAGTGTTTCAGAAACAACATATAAACTATTATTAGAAACACGCGAGCAATTAAGAGAAGCAGCACATGTAGAATTTACATGGGATGAACGTAATCCGTCTTTAATATTTACTTTTGGAATGATATTTGCATCAGGAAAACCATTCTTCTTAAAAAATAGGGGACAATATGAGTACTCACACGAAAAGAGTTTTTTAAACCTGCTATTATCAGTTCATGACCAATATAATGCTCATAGGTAAGTGTTTATTCTACATGGTGAAATTCATTTATCACCCACAACATTTTTAAATGCTCCAAAACTCCTAAATAATATCATATTGATTAACTATAGGTGAAATTATGGGTGAAACTGTACCAAAGAGTGTAGCAACATTACAGAAAGGAAATTATGTAGTTATAGATGGTGTAGCATCTATTGTATCTGATACTCAAACTTCAAGACCAGGAAAACACGGTCATGCTAAAGTCAGACTTACTGCTGTAGGTATGATTGATGGAAAGAAGAGAGAATTAGTAATGCCAGGTCACGATAATATTGATGTTCCAATAATTGAGAAGAAAAATGCTCAAGTATTAAGTATCAATGGATCAAGTGCTAACGTTATGGATTCAGAATCTTTCGAAACATTCGACTTAAAAATCCCAGAAGAATTAAAAGCGGAATTAAAAGAAGGCAATACTGTAGTCTATTGGGAAATATTAAACGATAGAGTAATGAAGCAAATTAAAGCTGAATAAATTTTAATTACAATAATATCATAAACGAGGCAAAAAAATGGTTAAATTTCCAGAAGCTCAAGTACGATTATACAAGAACGTCTTTGTATGTAGAAGATGTAAAACTAAAATTAGATCTGACAACATGAAGATATTAGCAAAAGAAGTTACTTGTAGAAAATGTAATGGCAGAGCTTTAAGACCAGTTAGGAAGAAGTAAAGATTTAAATATCACTTATTTCTTTTACAATCATGGCATTCATCAATGGACTATTAAATTTTATTTTAACATATAAGTGGGTTCTACTATTTTACCTGCTAATAGCCGTAATTATAATTCTTAATAAGAAAAAATTTCAAGTAGAGAGCGGATTCATATTCTTATATCGTACAGATTTTGGTATTAGATGGATCAACAAATTTGCAGATAAACATAAAGAATTTGTAAAAATTGTTGGAAATTCAGCTATAGGCGTAGGATTCCTTGGAATGATTGTCATATCTGGATATATTATTAAAGGAATGTATGAATTATTGTTTGTACCCTTAGCACCACCAACAATGTCGCTTGTAATTCCAGGCATACAGATTCCCGGAAGCCCAATATTTATTCCATTCTGGTATGGTATAATCGCACTATTTATTGTAGTTGTATTTCACGAGTTCGGTCATGGTATAGTTGCGCGAGCTAATGGATTAAAAATTAAAAATACAGGAATAGTATTTTTCGGTCCATTAATAGGAGCATTTGTAGAACCTGACGAAAAAAATCTAGTAAAGAAAGATTCTGTAGTTCAACAATCAATATTTGCTAGCGGACCATTCTTTAACGGAATACTTGCAGTATTTGCTGCAATATTATTATTACTAGTACTAAATCCAATAACTTCTACAATGGTTACTGAAACTGGAATATCATTCAATCAATTACAAGAAGGATATCCTGCACAAAAATATGGTATAGAACAGAATGTTCCATACACTACATTAAACGGAATTCCAATAAAAAATTCTCAACATTTAACAGAACAATTATCGTGTGTTAAACCTAATGAAACAATAACGATAGGAAATGCAAATAAGACAATCACGCTAATAACTGCTCCAAGTCCTAAAGATTCAACAAAAGGATATATAGGAATATACGGGATAACAGACAATTACGAACTAAAATCACAAGTATGGTGGTATAAGGGAATATACTATATACTATACTTCTTAATTAATTTAACAGAATTAGTAGTAGTATTAAGTTTAGGAATTGGCCTTGCTAATTTATTACCATTAGGTCCAGTAGATGGTGGAAGAATGTTACATAAGGCATTAATAAACACTAACGGAAAAGATAAAGGAATAAAAATATGGTTAACAATAAGCCTAATAACATTAGCATTAATCCTAATATTAATATTCGCACCAATAATCAAAAGCATATTCTTTAAGATGTAAAGATTATTTCACCTTAGAATGGAGGAACCATCATCATTGCTGCTTCTTCTCTTATAACTCGCTGTTCTTCTTGATACTGTTCTAAAAGTTTCCATCCTTCTTTTGTATATAATGGATAAACAGATTTCATTCCAGATACTCTCTGAGATCTTGTTTTCGGCACATCGTAAAAACAGACTATACTTTCACGATTCTTATCATATACTCCGCGAATTATTTCATTAAATTTATTTTCAAAAGTTCTAGATTCTTCAACAAAACCTATGTCTACACCCTGAAATAAATATGAAATATCAAAAAAAGTTTGATCAATTCCACTTAATAACGGAATTTTTTCTTTATCCTCAAGAAAATTCACCGTTATAGGTTGTCTTCTAAGACCACCAACGCGCACAGGATTTGAAACTATTCCTACAAGACCGGTCGTATTTTTTGCAACATCATCTACAAGAATTAATCTTGAATTATGATGTAGTTCAGTCAAATATTTCCTGTCAAAATTTTCCGATGGAGGAATTATATAGTTCATTTTTATTCCTCCTTATTAAAATTTATAACTTGTTGTTACGTATGCATTGAATCCTTTATTTGCACCGATGCTTTTGTAATTTACTTCAACACTAGCTTCAAGTCCTGATACAGAGAATTTCTTGAATACTCCGCCAGATAATCCTGTAACTGATTGATTGTTTTTGAATTCTGTATATGTTCCTGCACCAACACATACAACATCAGTTCTTATTCCAGGAACTAATTCTAATGAAGTAGTCTTTCCATTGCCTACGGCTGTTAATGATAATGATGCATCTCCTCTTGTAGTTCCGGGACTTAAGTGTCCTTCATACAATTGAGGCTGTAAGAATAAATCGTTAGTTCCGACCATTGTGTTGTATGAGAAGAATTTTTCATCTATATTTCCAAATCCTAATTTTCCTCTTAATGCCCAATCTCTTTTGGACCTGTCTGTTCTAAGCCACATTAATGCTCCTACATCTTTAAGATATTTTCCCATACCTAATACATGAGATGTACCTTCCTCTTCAGCTATAGTTGCAGTAAGAGTATTATTTCCAACAGTTAAGTATCCGTGAAATTCTTTATTATTATTTCCGCTTGCATCTTTTCCTGCTATTCCATTGTACATTGATCCATTATTGGATATCAAAAATACTTGGCCTATAGCATTTATATTGTCAGAATATTTACTATTTGATACAGTCACTATATCAAATTCCATCGGAGCAGTCATTCTTATACTGTGTCCTTTTTCCAATTTTACTTTGACTTGATCATAATTTAATTCAGCCCAACCATATAATACAGCTTGACTTTTTGAATCCCAATTTCCTAATTGAGTTAATCCTGCTCCTACATTGAAGTTATCTTTCTTTATGATATTGCTAACATATATTCCACCGACATCGCTTAAATTATCCTTAGAAACACTTGGATTAAGATTTGTTTTCGCATCGTACTTTATTGTAACATCTCCCATGTCTAGTTGTGTTCTATGTAATCTAATACCATTTCTAAGACTAGTTTGTTGAATGTCTGTTGATGTAGAAATCTTTACAGGAGTAATTTCCTGTGCATTCGCTTTGTATCCGAATGTTAATGCACTCATAAGTGCAATGCTAGTAAGTATATTTGTTATTTTCATTTTGCTATCCCCCTAAATAATTATTACTACTAAGTGAATACACATCTAACATATAAACATTTTGTATAAACTATATATATTTCTATAAATGTTTAAACTAAGAAAAAACACAATTTAACAACAAAAATGACAAGAAATATAGACGACAAACAGCTAATTAACTATTGCTAAGTGGTAAAAACCGTAAACTATATAAATATGTATATTTTATACATATTACTACATAGTAGTTAATTTTAGCGGAGGGGATAATATGAGTAAAATAAAAACAAGTTTAATGGCATTATTAACATTTTTAGCAATAAATACAGCTGGCGCGCAAGTGAAATCAGATTCAACATTTGACGCATTATTGAAACATAGACCTGTTTTCAAAGGAGAAATTACCAGAGAACAAAATAACGAAATACTTAAGTGGGAAAATAAAGTAAGACAATACTTCAATGAAAATTCTTCAGACAAAGCACAGTCAGATACTTTAACAAATCCTACACCAACAGTTCAACCTGTAGATAACTATTCAGGTAATTTCGAATGGGTTCAAGGAACAAAACCCGAACATACATACGGAAGAACAAACACTTTTTACGGATTACCAGCAGATATTAGCGGATATAATTGGACTGAATTTTATGTAAATGGTGGAACTACGATATTTGGTAGAAACACTTTATCAAAAGATGTAACAAGCGTTGCAGGAATAAATGTAGGTCTTGACAATCAATTAATCTACGGAACAGGAATGCCTGCAAGAATAGGAGTTGGAGCACATCTAAGTGTAAGTCCTATTAAAGATTCATTTGTAAAAGGATATTTCACACCAGTATTAATAGATACACACGGAAAAGAAGTTCCAAACACAAGCATAACAGGAGTATATGCAGAGGCGACAGTCACTCCAAGTTTGAAAGTGTCAGGATTTTACGAAGTAAACTTAAGTTCTAAAGATGGACCTGAAACAAGTTATGGTGAAGGAAATTTAGAATATATGGCGAACGATAATGTGTCTATATCATGGAATCCTTCATTCACAAACAAGGGATCAGGAAAGTTAGAACCACAAACGAATCAAAGATTCACAGTAAAGTACACATTCAAATAATTTTATAATTTTTTTCTTAATTTTTTATACATGGTTGGGATAGCATGGAAAAAAAAGAATTTATATTAACAAAAAAGATTGCCAAGCACGGCAAACAGTCAATCCTAGTTATACCCAGAATGTTAGAGCAAGAACTAAAACCAAGAACAATGGTTAAAGTTACAATTGAAATTCTAAGAGAAGTTGAAAATCCTGAAGGTGCAGCATGAGCGTGCATGAAGAAGTTTCGGATTTAGAATTAGTGGTAAATACTGAAGGTGCATTAATAGAAACATCTCCTAATGTAATTCCATTAACAAACGAAATAATTGGAGAACAATTAATTATTGAAAAGGCATTAAGACAAGAAGAAAAATTAAAAGGGAAAAAATTATATCATAATTTAACATATCTTCCTCCAGAAGGAACTCCTTCCACAGCAGGACCAAGAGCTTGCTTCATAGCAGACTATGGTTCAAAAGATAGAGGAAAACAAAAAAGAATTTTAAAAAAAGATAGAAAACAAATATTAGGAAGAAGAGCAAAAATACATTATGAACAAGGATGCACAACATTAAATGATTTCGATACACTTGTAGATTTAGGGCCGGAAGCATACAAACATCACATAAGTCCTGTACTAGATTTTTGGATAACCACAGATGATGCTGGAAAAGAACATTTCATAAGTGCAGAAAAATATTTCGAAGGATATCGTTCAATAAATTTACTGTTACCAGAATTAAAAGATAAACCATTAACAAGAAAAGAATTTGACACGTTAAGTTCTGATATTCTTGATGCTTTAGGATATATCGATCAAAAAGACACATATCATAGAGATTTTTCTCTAAGAAATATAATAACAAACCTAAGAAGACCTGAAGAGAAAAAATATGAAGACACATGGAAAGGAGCATACGAAGAAATAAGAGACAGTATTAAGAAAATCGGATCAGTATTCAAGAAAAAGAAAGATTCAGAAAAATTAGAAGCGATTGTAACAGATTTTGCAAATGCATGTTATAAATCTCATCCTACAATAAAACCTCAAGCAACGATGGGAGCAACACAAGTAGCAGATATTTTGATGATTCCAGCAGCAAATAAGGGAATAACCTTACCATATACAGATAAAACTGAAGTATATTCTATTGCAAAAGATTTTTTAGAAATGCTTGTCGGAGAACAAATATTCTCTATAGATCCATCAACAGGAACAGCAAAGATATTGAAAACAAGATTCACAAAAGAAGAAAATCTATTCGATGAGAAAGGCATATTTAAAAAAGAGCTTTATGATTACACTTTAAAGTTGGCATTATACAACGAAGTTCCAAAACATGCAAGAAAATATAATGAAGTACTACAGAGAGCACTAAGTTCTAACGAAATATATAGATACAGTTCTACTCAAGATTTCATAAAAGACTGGAAAAAACACGGAACAAGTGATTGGTTAAGTAAAACTAAAAGATACGCAACAAGAACTCTGGGAACAGCAATGATTGCATCACAATTATTCTTAGGATATGAAGTATTACGTGAAAAACCTGCTGAATTATTTAAAGTCGAATCTAATTGGGTTGACAAGACAAACGAGATAGAAAATAATTTCTTTAGAGTATCTACTATGATTTATAGTACTAATCAATCAAGTATGGAAAATCCAAAAGCTTATATTGCTAATCAGGGAACAAGATTGTCTGTTAATGTACATGCATATTTCCTTCCAATATCCAAATCATTAAGATTTGATACAAGATTTTCCGGTAAAGTTTATTTTGAGGGAGTAGAACCTAGTACATCTGATAGTAGCGATATAATACACAATATATCAGTAGTACCTGTTGATGTTGACTTTCAACCGGAAATGGGAATGTATGGATATTATGCAGATCTTTGGGGTATAAAATTACCAGAAAACGTTCCGGAAGGAACAGTTCGTAATTTAGTAATAGAATTATATCCTACAGTTGACACGTTATATCAAAAAGAATGGTTATCAAAAGAACAAGATTACAAAGTCACACCAAAAATTTTATTTAACGGCAAAGATAAACCAGTCATTAGAAAAACAATACCTATAATATTAAATAATATAGGAAGTGATGGGTTAAAAGACTCTACATCAGCGATATCATTACAAGAATTCGACAATCACTCATATTATTGGGATCCAGAAATAAAGTTTAAAGCATTTGATGGAAGACAATCAGATTATAGTCTCATGACTGTAAATAAAGATATAAAATATGTAGTAAGAATTCCAGAAATAGGATATATGGAAAAATTTAATGAATGTGATGGATGGTCTAATGTTAGAGATATTAAACCTAATTTCCCTAAAGGTCCTTCAGCTAAGGAATTAACATTACAAACTATAGCTTATAAAAATGGACATATTTTGAATCAAACATTTTTGCCAATCAGCAGAGAGTCTACAGGATCGCAAGATATGGGTGGAGAAATGAAATATTTAAGTAGATTCGAAAAAATAATACCTGATACAAGTTTTTCCAGCAAGGTAATGAGATATTCAAGAGAAGCAACGGATATTATGAGAGATATTAAAAGAGAGGAAGTTACACAAAATTATCGTAAAATGATGGAAGGAACAGGTAAAAAATAATTATAATTATAAGAACATAAAAATTCTAAAGTATTATCCCATGTAACGGACTATTTGATTGATAGAATTCTCTCATGCTAATCAACAAATGATATATTACAACAGCATCAGGTCCCTTTTTTATTTGAAGTAATTTGTATCCTTTGTCATATATTGTTGATTTCTCTAACTCATGAACTTTTACAAGATATGAGGTGTTTTTTTCGAAGTATGCTTTTTTTATTAACTCAAATATTTCATGATTTATATTAAATAAATCTTTAACTTCTACTGATGTCTTGTAATCTTTCGGTAAAAACTTGTTTAAATGATGTAATTCTCTGTGCGCGTGTAAAAGTATTGCTAAAAAGGCCCATAAAAATTCTGATTTATTGTTTGAAAATTTTTGTTTAGATATTATTCTTTTACAATAATTATCATATTTTTGTAATCTTTCTTGTATTGCTTCATAACTTTCTTCAGGAATTTTTTGCTCTAAACGTTCTTTTGTAATCGTAAATAATTCTTCAATGTTATAGAATATTTTGCTTAAGATATTATCAAATTGTTCTTCGGATGGTTCTGTAATATTCTCAATGATGCAGTATCCTTGACCTCTTGAAACAATTTCAAAACCAATAAGCATATTTTTTACGACAGTTTCTACAACTTCAAGTTGTTTCTTGTCTCCATATTCTACACGTATTCTATCATAACCTACTCTATAAGTGTTTGTAACTATTGTTCTTATTGCTGATTCTGTGTGTCCTAAAATTTTTATGGAAGTTTCAGATTTGTAATCTTGTTTCTTTGCACTAATTAGTAAATCAGAATTTAATGGATCAATACTAACTTCAGAACCTTTCTCTAGATTGTTTAGTTTAATCCATGGAGCGGGCAGACTCACCATTAATGTAGATTCACCTTGTTGAACTAATCGTCTACGTGCCGTTTTCATAGCACTCTAAAAACACCCATTTATTTAAATATTCTGGTTTTTGTTTAAACATGCATAGAATACGTAAAAAGCTTTATTAAGTCAAAACTAATACTAAAACCATGAATGTTACTGTAATACTAATCGAACCAGAGAATGCAGGCAATACTGGAGCCATATGTAGAGTTATGAAGAATTTTAATTTTGAAAATTTATTACTAGTTGGTCCAAAATTCGACACAAACTCGCAAGATCTTAGAAATAGAGCAAAATGGGCTAACGATTTAGTTGATAATATTGAAGTCATAAAGAAATATGATTCTAAAATTTTAAAAAAGTTAAGAAAAAATTTTGATTATCTTATAGCAACAACAGCAAGAATAGGCAGAGATTATAATGTTCTTCGAAGTCCTATCACACCAATACAATTAGCAGAAAGATTATCAGAACTAGAAATAAACACAAGCAAGAAAAGTAAAAAGAAAAATATCGATATTGGAATTGTAATGGGGAGAGAGGGATCTGGATTAAATAATGAAGAAATAGAATTAATGGATTTTAGTGTAACAATTCCTACGAGTAAAAAATATGGTACAATGAATTTGAGTCATGCAACAACAATAATACTTTATGAAATATTTAAAAAAATTAGTGAAGAAAGCATAATTTCACACATCAATCCTATAAGCGAACCAGAAAAAAAACAATTAATGAAATTACTTGATGAAACAATGGATAAAATGCATTTTCTAAACGAAAAAAAGAAAGATACGCAAAGAATAGTATGGAAAAAGATGATTAATAAATCATTTCTAAGCAAAAGAGAATCCTATGCATTAATGGGATTTTTTAAGAAGATAAAATAGATTATTGTTTAGAAATTTCTTGCCACTTCTGATTTAATGTTGTAGCCTTCTGTAAAGTTTCTTCTAAAATTTTTCTATCATTCTTAAGCATTGAAGTTACAGGATGTTTATTCAAATCGCTATTTTTCAATAAGGCTATCGCTTTTGCTCCGACACCAATACATACAAGAGTTGCTCCCTTGTATAATGCTTCATCTGAAATCACAGACACTAGTAATTCTGCAAAAACAACCGAACTGATTAAACCCGTTAGTGCGCCAAGCCATGCGGATGTATCCATAACATTCTTTGCATCATCAATCGCTACAGTCCAAGTATTATCTAATTCAGCAACAGACTCAATCATTGCAGAAATATATTTATTAATACGTTTATACACTTGACGTTCCTCATTAAATAATTTAATGAATATATCAGAATTAATGATTTGATCTAATGAAGGAATATATTTTTCTGAATCTAAAAGTGCTAATAATGTTGTCAATTCTGAACTAATATTAACTAATCCTCCATGAATATCATTATATACTCTAAACAATAAATGTGAACCATTATGTTCGTAATTATGGAATGCGTTAATATGATCATGCATAGAAGCGTTTAATAAAGAGATATAATCCATTTGACTATACAAGTTTAACTTAAATTGTAAAAATAATTGATTTAATTCTTCAACATTCTTCTTAGAGTTATGCGTTCTGCTTAAATAAAATATTTTTTTAACTTCATTTAGTGAACGGTTTTTCGCTGCAACACTCACACTCAACTGTTTATATGCATCAAATGATGCTATAATTGCATCCTTTTCTTTATCTATACCAAATGATTGAACCCAATTTAAAATTGACATGGTAAATCTTAATACGACTAATTAATAAAGGTTTTGCTTAAGAAAAATCTATCTTTTAACTTTTACGCCGATTAAATTTTTTGGATCTATATTCTTTCGATATTTTTTTATAATATCTGTTTTCAAATCAATAAACGTTCCATCTTTAATGCTCAATCTGATTTTCTGCATTAAATCTTTCATAAATTGTAGATTATGTATTTGAGCATATCTTCTACCAGATCCTTCACCTAGTTTTAGCAAATGTCTTATGTAAGCTCTTGTGTAAGTTTTACATGTTAAACATGTACAATTTGCATCTATAGAATTCTCATCAGATTCAAATTGTGCACTCATCAAATCTAATCTTCCATCCCATGTAAATATTGTTCCATGCCTAGCATTTTGTGTAGGAAATATTGAATCAAAAGTATCCATCCCCAAAGAAACGCATTCAACAATATCATCTGGACTTCCGACACCAAGCAAATGTTTAGGCTTATTTTCTGGAAGAAAAGGAACTGCTGCATGTATTGCATCATACATTTCTTCACGAGTCTCTCCAATAGCTACTCCGCCTATTGCAAGTCCATCAAATGGCAATGATCCAATATATTTTGCACTTTTTTCTCTTAAATCCTTAAAAAATCCACCCTGAACTATCCCGTATAAGAATTGATCAGGATTGCTGTGTAATATCAGTGAATGCGTTCCCCAATTATGTGTATTTTCTACAGATCTTTCAAATTCTTCTTTAGTAGAACCGTAAGGAGCAAGATCATCAAGCATCATTATACAATCAGCACCAATATCTGTTTCTATATTCATAATTTTTTCAGGAGTTAGAACAAAACGTTTTCCGTCAAAAGGACTTTTGAAATGTATTCCTTTTTTTGATCGGTCTTGCATAAAACTTTCTCTAACCATTTGAAAACCACCACAGTCTGTAAATACGGGCTTATCATAATTCATAAATTTATGAATTCCACCAAATTTCTTGATTTGAGAACTTCCTGGTCTTAAGGATAACACTAACGCGTTGCAAATAATTCCTTCAGTACACGTATTATAGTCATCTGGTCCAATATATTTTCCAGTCGCTTTTGTTGCAACAGCCATAAAGTAAGGAGTTTCAAAATCTCCGTGAACAGTCTTTAATAGACCAATTCTTGCTTTAGAATTTGTATCTTTATGTGTTATTTCAAAACCAATATTCTTTTCTTTTTTAATATCGGACAAATTAATCTTAGTAATATCTAATTTTTTAACATTTTTAGCAATATCTAATAGTGAACTATTTTGATCAAGTTTCAAACGTTTAGTTTTAGGTTTGTTAGATTTATCGGGCATATTATAGAGAATGAATGACGTTTTAAAAAGATGATTAAAAAAATATCTTTCTGAGTGAGGGTCTGATGCTCAGTAATAAAAACTCATCCAAAACAGCACTGCACCTAAGAGAAGTATAACTACGGCCCAAAGATTCTGCTGTGATTTAAATTTTTGGGCTTGCTTATTGACATGGTCAGGAAACCCAATCTTTGTAACTCCCTTGAATAAGGTAATCCAACCTAAAATAGTAATTGCAATTCTCCAATCAGCAACCCAGATATTATGTAAGATGACAGTCACTAATCCTATTAAAAAAGTGATGTAACCAGTAGAAACAGTAATAGTCCTGTCTTCAGTATATTTTATAACTCTTCCTAAAAATCCTGCTCCAATAGACAACAGACCTAGACTGATAAAAAGACTGCCCAAGAATCTTGCGAAAAAAATTGAAATTTCCATTGTAATACACCTCGATTCTCAATTAAAATAGTTCTTACATCTTCATCTTCACATATATTGTCGATCCTATTTTTGCTGCTAGCATTGCACCTAAGACAATAGCTATTGATATATCAAAAGGCACGGCACCATTATTTATCATGAGTGCCCTATTCTGGTATGCCTGATATATTGCTACACATATAAGCGCAATAATTGCTGCAAATGAGCAGTTTCTCTCAATAATTAATTGGTGATAATTCTCTCGTTCATCGTTTACTTTTGGCATCTGAAACATGATGTGTATAACATCTAAAATCAAGATTCCGATTAGTACTCCAACTACCCAAGGTTGTGAAGCACTTCCTGTTGTCAATATAGAGGAAGCAACTATTACAATAAACCATATTGCACCATATAACCATCCCTGCCAAGTTTTTGGAGCTAAGCCCCATCCGAAAATTCTATATTTGAACCATTGTGGTTTTCCAATCATGCTTTCACCTAATTATTTTTTACAAATTTTTTAATATTATAATCCGAATAAATCTTCGACCTTACATTTGAACAGCTTCGCGAACTTCAATGCTAGTTCTAAACTAGGAACATATCTGCCAGATTCTATCGAAATTATTGTTTGTCTTGAAACGTCAAGTTTACCTGCTAAATCTTCTTGTGTCAATTTATTCTTTTCTCGAAATTCTTTCAAATTATTTTTTGTTAAAGTCATGTTATCCTCTTGAAAATACATTTTTCACAGCAAAATGTCAAGCTTACTTAACGTAAAGTATGCTTTACTATTTAAATATTTCGATTTTCGAACAAAATTGAAATTTAGAAAAAAGTTCTATTATTTCGATTAAGCATAAAAAATCACAAAACGAGATGGAAATAACAATAAAAAATTAGAAATCTTTCTATCTTCCATGTATTACAATTAATGATTGTGTTTTATCGATTCCTTCCACCATTTGAAGTTTAGTCAACAGACATTGATCAAATTCTTGGACGTCTTTAACACGCATTATGACAACCAAATCTGTTCCACCAGTAACTATATCTACACGCTCAACAAAATAGAATTTTTTAATATCACTAATTAAATCATATTGACTTTTATGTTTGTGTTTTAACAATTCTAAATCTGCAGATACAAGAACATATGCAACAAAATTCTTGTCAACTTTGGAATAATCTAGTTCAACAGTATATCTCTTAATTATACCTTCTTTACGTAATTTTTTCACACGATTATGAACAGTTGTTATTGGCAGAGCAACTTTTTTGGCTATCTGTCTATTGGTATATTCAGAATGATCCCCCAACAATTCAAGTATCTTTAAGTCCTTGTCATCCAATTTAGTGGCCATAATGGAACAAATGTTCCAGTTTATATATAAATATTACTATTTATTGCACATTTATCCATTATTTATGGAATAATATTATAAATGATTGTTGCGTTCTTAGTCTATGACATCACTACATCCAGAATTACAGTATATAACAGATATAGGACAAAGATTAGGAATAGAAAGTAAACTAGTAGTTCACAGTATATCCACAATCACATGTGCAGAAAAAGCACAATTACTTGGGTGGGATGTAAGTCGTGTTGTTAAAGCACTTTACTTTCATACTGGAGATTACAATGATGAAATGATTGGAATAATAACCCCTGAGTTTGGAAATATAGATTTTAAAAAAATCATTAGCGAAACACTCAGAATGGATGTTAAACGTGCCAAAAGATATTTTAGTAATGGATACATGCCAACAGGAATGTCTAAAGGAACATGCTCGCCTTTTCCAAGAGAATCAGTAATGGGCAAAGAAGTTAGCGACTTAATAATTATCGATTACCCAGAGCTAGACGAGATAGTTGTGGATATATCTATAGGAGATGATGTTTCGGAACCATTTAAGACATCAATGCACATACCTTATAGGGGAATTCATTCAATATTAAGAGAAAAATTCGGTGAAAGAATTTATAAAATAAAATAATATTTACTCGAGAAAACAAACAACTTTTTAAACAGTTTCTACCGTATAGTAGTTGGGTGATGTTTTATGCAAAACGTTGGAATAGCTGATAGGATCGTTAGAATAATATTGGCAGTAATATTTGTAATACTAGCTATAATACATAGTGCATGGTGGTTTATACCAGCATTCCTAGCATTACTAACAGGAATTATCGGATGGTGCGGATTATACGCATTAGTAGATATTAACACTTGCCCAGTTGTACACAAATCAGTAAGAAAAGCTAAGAAGAGAAAGAAGTAATTGATTATCATCACATCTTTTTCGTTCTAGATGATTTAGTCTGGCATAATAACAAAATTTTAAAATTATAGATTAATCTACACAGTATTTAGGAGGGATTACAAATGTTTATATCAATCAAAGATGCTATGAAGCAAGGACACGGAAAAGTGCATTTGAGAGGATGGTGTTATAGAGCTCGTGGCAGTAATAGTTTAAGGTTCATAGTTCTAAGAGATGTTACAGACATAATTCAATGTGTTGTAGAAAAGGCATTAGTATCAGAACAAGTTTGGAATGATGCGGAAAAAACAGATATTGAGGCATCAATAGAATTAGTTGGTGAAATCAAAGAAGATAAAAGAGCACCAACAGGTTATGAAGTTAAAGTTGAAAGTTTAAAGTTAATTGGTGAAAGTGTCGGATGGCCAATTCAGAAAGATCAATCAACAGAATTACTTGCTGACATGAAACATTTATGGTTAAGATCAAGATATATGACTTCGATTATGAAAATTAGAAGTACAGTGTTTGGTGCAATTCACGAATATTTCAGAAGTAAGGGATTTTACGAATATCAAAGTCCAATATTTCAAGCTACACAAGCGGAAGGTGGTAGCACATTATTTTCTGTAAACTATTTCGGAAAACCGGTGTATCTTGCACAAACATGGCAATTATATGCAGAACCAGCAATATTTAGTTTAGAAAAAATATATACTATAGCACCAAGTTTTAGAGCAGAAAAATCTAAGACATCAAGACATTTAACTGAATATTGGCATGCAGAAATGGAAGTTGCATGGGCAAACTTTACAGATATTCAAAATTATGGTGAAGAATTAATAAAACACGCAGTAACAAGAGTATTAGAAAAAAATCTTGAAGAATTAAAAATTCTAGAAAGAGATGTAAAAATCTTGGAAAAAGTTCGAGATGAACCATTCATGAGAATGACTTATACCGAAGCAATAAAAGAATTACGCGACAAATTAAATATCGATATAGAATGGGGCAAGGATTTACGAACTATAGAAGAAGATGAATTAAGTAAATTACACGGACATTTTACTATAGTAACTAATTATCCTAAAGTTGTAAAAGCATTCTATATGAAAGAAGACGAAAAGAATCCTGATGTAGTTCATGGATGTGATTTTATTGCACCAGAATGTTACGGAGAAATCATAGGCGGATCAGAAAGAGAATCAGACTTAGAAAAAATAAAACAAAGACTTGTAGATATGGGCGAAAGTCCTGAAAGTTACACATTCTATCTAGATACACGAAAATATGGTTCAGTTCCTCATGGTGGTTTTGGAATGGGTGTAGAAAGATTAATCAGTTGGATATGTCATCTAGAAAACATTAAGGATGCAATACCATTTCCAAGAACAATGTTGAGAGTAAATCCTTAAAATATGTTCATTTTGGAGAAGCATATGACAACCATAACAGTTCAGACACAAATTAAGGCACCAATTGAAAAGGTTTGGAAATTCTATACTATTCCCGAACATATCACCCAATGGAATAATGCATCAGATGATTGGCACACTCCTCACGCAACAAATGATTTGAAAGTTGGAGGAAGATTTTTGTGGCGAATGGAATCAAAAGACGGTAAAATGGGATTTGATTTCAACGGAGTATATTCTGAAGTCAAGTATCATGAATTAATCAAATATGAAATCGAAGGCGGACGAAAGGTAGAAATCAAATTTTCTAGTAAAAATTCAGAAACAGATGTAGAAATAACATTCGAAGCAGAAACAGAAAATTCTATCGAACTACAAAGAACAGGATGGCAAGCAATTCTAAATAATTTTAAGAAATATGTTGAGAAATAAGAGTATAATATTTAATTACAGCTCTAGTAATCTATCTATCTCTTTCTTTATTCTATCTTCGTACTCGTAGACTTTTTCGCCTTCATGTTTTTCAGAACTGAATAAGTGCATCATTTCACGTGTTAATCTTAATTCTTTGTCAGAATCCATTCCATTAACTTTTATTTGTCCTAAATGTTCTTTAATTATTGCTTCTTCTACTTCTTCAGGATTTTTTTGTTCTATTTGTATCTCTTCATATTCTGCACTGACAACTTTTACAGTGTTTCGCATTACGAAGAATGCTCCTTGAGAATAACATTTAGTAAATATTTCTCTAAAGTTTATATCAGAAACTTTTCCTGTCTTTAATTTTCCAGCAACTCTAATAAGCACGATATGATTTAATAATTCTTTTCCTTTTATTTGGTCATATATTATTTGTTCAATCTCTTCCGGACTCTTATGTTCACAATCGATTGTTATCTTGAAAGTATTTTTTATGTTAATATCTTCTCGTATTATCTTTCCATCATCATAAATGAAAAAACCACCCACACCTAATTCTTCTAACTCTTCAAAATTTGCTGGAAATATCGGTCCAGGATATACTACATTTTTATGATCTTTGAATGAGTATTGATTAACTATATGCACATGTCCTCCTGCATAATATTCGAAACCTTTAGGAAGATATGAAATATCTGTTGAATCCATTTCCGTTTTCTTTCCAGGCTTCAATTCAGTTATAGATGTATGGAACATAAAGATTTTTTTACCAGATTCTTTTTCTAAATGCTCTAAATCAAGATCTTGATAATATAATTTTTCTAAAGTTCCTCTTCTTCCTAAAATACCTGTAATTTTGACACCCGTCTTTTCATCTTTAGTAAACTTCAGTTTTAATTTATCATTCTCTACAGTTCCTTTAAACACATTCTTTAACAATCCAGCTTCTTCTAGAACATCAATCATAGTTTTTCCTGATGGAGAATAATCATGACTTCCAGGTATAACATATACAGGGATATTAATTTCTTTTAATTTCTTAAACTCTTTGACAACACTCTTTAATCCATCAATTCCCGGAAGTGCTGTATTAAATAAATCTCCAGCAATTAGAATAAAATCAACCTTATGAGAGATAGATAATTCTACAGCTTTAACAAACGCGTCAGTAGCCATTCCATTAAGTTTAGGATCTCTCCAAGAACCAATATGAACATCAGCCATGTGCGCGAATTTCATAGTATCACTCTGATAAACCAACATATTCCTTACTATTGTTTACTTTTTCTAAGTCTTTCTTTACGAATTCGTCAAAGAATGGAACTTTTACTGGAATTGCAAACTTTGCAAAATTACTTGAAATAATACACTCACCTTTGTCTAAACTTGCAATATTTCTACTGTCAGAACTTAAATCTTGAGATGCAGAATCAATGATTGCTTGTCTTTCCTGAACCATTTCAGTTCCTAAAATTATTTTAGTATTAATATTTGCAAGAATATCTCGCGGAATTAATGATGGAAGCTGTGTTATTGCAATTAATCCTACCCTAAACTTTCTACCTTCACGTGCAATTGTTGAAAAAATGTTTGATCCTTTTTCTAAAACATCTTTTCCTAAAACTCTTGGAGCCTCTTCCAACACGATGCTTATTGCAGGTTTATCATTAAGATTTCCTTGCATCTTATAATTTTTATAGCGATTAAACATTTCAGTAACAATTAAAGATCCTACGAGTAATTCTACTTGACCACTAAATGAACTTGTATCAATTATTACTGTTTTAGAATCTTCTAACCCGTCACACACCGTACTTATTGTTGCCTCTCCTGCATTAAAATCAAATATTCCGTTGCAGAATACTTGACTATCGCCAATATCAATATCAAGTAAATACATTAATCTACGTTTTAGAACATTTATTGTAGCATCATTAAAGCCTACTTTGATTGGTTTCTCTAATAATAATGAATCAATCCATTTATTACCATAATCTCTATAGTATACGTTCATTGCCTGTTCTTGAGCATCAGAAAAATCTAGACATCCAAAATGTGCTGGACGTAGAATTCTTATGTTAATCTTTAAACTCTTACTTCCAGGAATAGTATTTTTTACACTAAAATATAAAACTTTTTTTGATGGATGATCTTTTAATCCTATTTTACCACTGCCAACATAATATTCGTTATGTGGATCTAACACTAATATGCCATTATAATCTTTTCCTGTCGAGTCCCACAATAAATTAGACATTAAAACACTCTTACCTTTACCAGTAGTTCCTGAAATCAATACATGATGTGTTAAAACTTGCTCGCCATCAAGATATATTGGAACATCCAACGCTTTACTTCCACTTCTTAAATTTCCCAAAAATAAAGGATTTTTCGGTTTTGATAGAAAAGATAAATCATCATTAGTTACAGTTCTTACTGTAGAAAACATTGCTGGCAAAGATTTAGACATCATAACATTCTTAGAATCATTTTTATTTACACTAATCAAATTTTTCAGTAATGCAATCTTGTAATTACGCAAATTTTTGTCCATAAACTCAAAATCTGTATCTTCTTCAAGACTCATCCCAGATATTAATTCAAGATTTTGTTGGGAAATTTGTGAACCATACTGTAAATCATAGACTTGTAAAAATATTTTATAATCATCATTCTCAGAAACTAGAATTTCACCAAGTTCAAACTCTTGATCAGACTTCTGTCTAGCAATAATTTCTCCAAATTTACCTGAAATAATTTGACCTTTAATGTTTAAATTATTGTTAGCCCCAACCATGATTTTCAGAATATAAAAGGGTTTAAAAATTTAGTTGAAAATGCAATATAGAATGGTGTTACTGATTCGACACTATTTCTTTACATGATCTCTTCTGTATTCTGCATCTATTATAACAACTAGAATAAAGTATATTGGCATGACAACCAAAGCTAAAACTATGCCTAATACTAAAAACAATTTTTGTAAAGAATACATTTGCGCAATTAATGCTCCTAAAGTAACCAACACTATTGTAGGTATTATTGAAAAGAATCCCATTGTTGTAAAATAAGTACTAAGTTCTTTATCATCCATTAATCTTTCAGCAATTAATCCTTGAGCAACTCCTACAACTGCTCCACCGATTATAGATAATGCTACGGAAAGTCCGATAGCGTATAGATTAGGATTAAAATACATTGTTAACGGTAATAATGACACAAGAAGTGTTCCAAATACTAACATCGGAGCTTCACCAAGAGATTTAGCAAAAGTTTTTGTTAACATCACACCACTCAAAGAAGTTATTAGTGCTATAACAAATATTACAGCCACATTCATAAATCCTCCAAGAAATTGATGTTTAAAATTTTCATAAATAAATATTCCAAAATAAGAATTGCCAACAACTTGAGCAATAGTAAATAACATTGCAGCAAAAGTTAATAATATAACTTTTTTATTTTTTACAAATATTCTACTGTTAGAAGTTGCTTCCTTGACATACTCTCTCATAAACGCTGAGATATAAAGTGTTGATCCATAGACAGAATCCTTTTTTTCATCTATAAAAGACATAAGATATCCTGATAAAATAAACATTATTGCAGTAATTTCAAATGCTATTAAATAACCATATATTTTGAAATTTATAGGAGAAACTAAATTAAGCCATAACGGATTGATACTAAATGGAATACCATTAACAGGGAACAATTCCATTAAAAATCCTGCAATCATTAATGATGCAGCTGTAATAAACATTCCAAAATATGAAATAAATTTTAAAAATGTTTTACGACGCTCATTTTTTAATATAGCATTAAAGAATGAAATGTATAAATCTCCGTGTGCTATAACACCTATTGCCCCAACAAGTAAAGATATTAGGAAAAATATAGGACTATGCAATACTACTGCAAAAGCCATTCCCAAGAAGCTGAATCCATAAATTATTCCTCCGGTGCTAATGAATGTTTTACCAAAATATTTTATTCTAGAGTATTCTTTTAAAAATCCGGACAATAAATATACTATAGCGGTTTTTATTCCGTTAGTAAATCCTACAAGAAATAATGATGCACCACTTAGCACAAACAATATATTAATGAATTGTTGACTTGCAAATCCGTAACCTATTCTATCGAATAATTCTTTCCAGCTTAAGAGTTTGTTATTCTTATTACTCTCTTCAACTTTGACGTTGACTATACTTCTGAGTGCTGAATTGATATCTTCTTCAAGATATCCTCTACCTAATAAGTTGGCTTTAATGATATAGATAGAGTTACCTTTAGTCAACTCTTTACTCAACTCCTCTTTTAACCCCATGATATTAATCTAATAGTTACAGTATATAAATTTTTGCCTCACAACATTTAATCCTAGCGTCCTAGAAAAAGTTATCATTATAGAATAGTCTCTATTTTTGTCATGATTAGGTGGTATATTCCAAAATATTTATATATGCTTATTATAAAGACTGATATACAAGCTAAATATGTAGAATACATATAGAACAAAAGTACATCACATTAGGGGAAATAATATTATGAACAAGATTACTTTCGCTTTCAAAAACATCACAGGCCAAAAGAGCGGTAGACTCGAAGAGAAATGGAATTATGATACTGGTTCATTGCTATTATCCTCTCCAGTCATTGAAGATATTGATGGTGATGGAAAAAAAGAGATAATTTTTGGTACAAAAAATGGAAAATTGATGAGCATAAACATCGATGGAACACTAAAATGGTCCTACGATGCTCATGAAACCCATTCCGAAGTTGAATTAATGTTTCTAGATTCAGAAAATAGTAACAGTATAAGCAGCAGTCCAAATATCGGAGATATAAATAATGATGGGAAAAAAGAAATCGTATTCGGTACAGAAGCAGGAAAATTATACGTTCTAGATTCAAAAGGTAAAGAGCTATGGAATTTTAAAACTGAAGGTTCAATAAGAGGAACACCATTTATACAAAAGTTTGCGAATAGCGAAACAGGAATATTATTTGGTTCGAGTGATAAAAATTTATACTTCCTAAATTCTAAGGGACAATTATTATGGCGATATAATGCAAAAAGCGAAGTTGAATCTTGTCCAACAATAGTACTATCACAAAGACCACTAATATTATTTGGTACTAATGATGGATATGTTCATGCACTAGATTTGAAGGGAACATTAGTGTGGCAGTTTAAAACTAAAGATAAAATTATTGCACAAGTAGCATACGATAGATTATCAAAAAACGATGTTCCAGTAATTATTGTAGCATCAACAGATGGCAACATATATTGTCTGACTGAAACAGGAAATCTATTATGGACTTATGAAACTGATGGTGCAGTATGTTCAAAAGTTGCTATAGCAGACATCAATAATGATGAGAAAAAAGAAGTAGTTTTTGGATCATGCGATAATAGTGTTTACGCATTAGATATGAACGGAAAGAAATTATGGAGTTACGAGACAGATTTCTGGGTTGTAGCATCACCATTGATAGCAGACATCGATAATGACGGTAAACTAGAAATTGTTGCTGGAAGTTATGATCATAACATTTACATTTTAGATTCTGAAGGAAGTTATGTGTTAGATTATGTTCCTGGAGTTTCAGGAATAGTTACACAAACAGGACATTATGGAGAAGCCATGACTTCAGGACCAGGAAAAACTAAAGGAAAAAAGATTTGGCAGTACAAAACTGATGGTGTAGTGGTTGGATGTGCTTACTTAAGCAGTGAAAAGAATTTAATTGTAAATACAGAATCAGGAAAAATTAATGATTTAATACATAAAATGGAGTAGGTGAGGAAAAAATGGATAGGATAATAACAAAACAAGGAGAAATCAAAAGAATTCCCTTATACATCCAAGGATTGGATGAAGTAATGGAGGGAGGAATACCAGAAGGATATATCACACTAATATGTGGTGCCGCTGGTACAATGAAATCATCAGTATGCTTTAATACATTATACAATGAAGCACTGAAAGGTAAGACAGCAGTATATTTTACATTAGAACAATCCTATCCATCATTGTTAAATCATGTAATAAATATGGGCTACGATCTCACCAAAGTAAATATTTTATTAATCAACGACCTATCCAACATCGGAGCAAATATTGCGCAACTAAAAAATTCAAAGAAAGGAACACTAATATTTGCAGACTTAGGATGTATACGTAAAGAAATTAAAGATGCAAAGATAGCAACAAGTCAAAATGCTGGATGGTTAAATGTTATAAAGAACTTAATCAAGAAAGTAAAAACAGATTTAGGAGTCGACATGGTAGTTATAGACTCTCTATCAGCGTTATACGTCTTATCCAAATTCGAGAATCCCAGAATTGAACTATTCTATGTATTCGAATTTTTGAGAGAGATGCAAGTAACATCTTACTTAATATCTGAAATGCCACTTGATGGATCACGATATTCAGAATATGGTGTAGAAGATTTCTTATGTGATGGTATAATATATATTAGATTATCGCAATTTAGAAGAAATGTTGTCAGAGAAGTTAGCATCGTAAAAATGAGAAGCACAAGTGTAAAGACAGATATATTCTCATTAGAATTCAAGAACGGAAAATTCTACGCATTATACGGTGGACAAAATCCATTATTGTAAGCGAGAATAATTTTTTTATTTTATTGATTTTATTTTTTGTATTTCTAGATAAATTTTCAAAAATTTACTCGTCTTTAGGATGTGTTAATATTATGCCTGAATCTTCTCTTTTTCTTAATGAGTAACGCACTAATCTTTTTGCGTCTTCATTATCTTTAGGTAAAGCAATGAATGCTGCTACTTGTAACCAATTACAATAACACGAGTTAACATTGTTAATTATATCTTCATTGAATCGTGTAGCGTGAGGATTTCCAAAGACTCCTTGAATAAATGTTGGTCTAATAAGTGTTGTTTCATAAACTACTGCACCATCTTCATGTAAATCTATTATTGCTTGCTGATATTTCTTAGGATGCATTACAAGAGAACCATAATGTCTAAGATTTTTACGTTGTAATACTACTTCTTCTAAAGAAACTAGGTGTGGAACAAAATGATGATTATAGAATGTTCCTATCGGAATCATTAATTCTGCGAATCCTGATTTATTTCTTGGCACATGATTTGGTTTTGCGTTAACATTCTGATAATCATCTGCTGATCCTGTTCCATCACCAGGTTCAAGAAAGCATATTGTTGCGTTAGAAACACCAACAATCCCAGAAATATCTACAGTAGTCTTAAATGAATAACGCGGATCCATAGACTGCGGCTTAGATGGTTCTCCGCATTCTAATCTTACACCTGATTGAAGAGAGATATCTTTAAGAGCATCTTCAAGAGCTAATCCTGAAACCATCACAGCATCATCTATATTTAGTAATGATTGAGTCTTAAACATGTTTCTCGAAAACAAAAAAGAGTATATAAATATTACTATTTAATAGTAAGGAAATAAAACAGACTAAATTACACAAGAGAATAAATAATCACAGAACAACATTTATATTCTAATATCTTATCCTAAGTATGCGGTCAATGATGAAGTTATTCCCGTCTGAAATAACATGAGGACGAAGAAAACACCCTGAGACCGCATTTAAATTCTAAACAAAATATAAATTGTTATTACGCAATAATAAAAAAGCTTTAAATAGGCTCAAAGAGACTTAATAAGATGGGAAAACTTTGGGCAGTGATTAGGAAGAATTACAAAACATCAATCAGAAATCCTGAGATGACCCTGGCGATAATATTTGGTCCTATACTCTTCGTTATTCTTATAGGATTATCATATCAATCAAGTGCATTGACAAGCAACATCAACATAGGATTATATACACCTCATACTGAGTCGACATCATTGATAGAAACCGCATTGCAAAATGTAGACAAACTTAACCTCGTGAAAGTACGTAGTGAACAAGAATGTACAACGCTACTTCAGAAACATCTCTTACATGCATGTCTTATAATATCATATCCTGATCCGGATGATAGATATCATTTTGATGCTAAGATGATACTGGATTATTCTAGGTCTTCAATAACCCTAATAATATCTGACACACTAAAAAACATAATATCAACTATGGAACGTCAGATAATATATCAAAGTGTATCAAATATGCGTCTTGCAACTGATTCGCAAAATCTGGGATTTGGAGAAGCAAAAGAACAGATGGAATTTTTCAAAACGTTAATATCCTCTACAAAAAATGACGTCGGCACAATAAGTGATAAGATAAATGCTGAATCTACAAGAGTTCGATTGCAGTTATTAACTACAGGAAATAATTTACAGCAAGCATACAACGATATTAGCAATTCAGAATCGGATTTAATTCTTCAACAATCAAAAGTAAGAGCATACAGAGAAAAAGTAACTCTTCTCAAAACCAAAACGTCAAATGCCAGAAACAATATACAGAATGCTTGGCGAATAACATGTAATAATCAAGGAACTAATTATTATCCAGCAATAACAGAGAATTTTGATTATAGCAAGTTATCGGCTGATACACAATCAATATGTTCGATGGAAGCCACATTCTATTATATGACTGTAGATTATGACAATCAGTTAGCAATATTAGAAAATGATTTAACAAACGCTGACTCTATGATATCAAACACTATAGCACAAATAGAATCTACGAAATCACAAATTCAAACATATAACTTGCAAGTTTCAAACGAGGTGAACAATGTAAATGCAGGACAATTAAATATACAAACATACCTAGATGCACAAAGATATAATCTAGATAACGCAGGACAAAGAGAGGAAGGGATAACAGCAAGCATTGACAAAATACAATCACTTATGAACGGGCTTAACGCTGCGCTAAATCCTGATAAATTATCTAATCCTATAAAGCAATCCATAGCAACATTCACAAACAATGACACTAAATTAGCATATTTATTTCCTGTAATAATTTGTTTCATAGTGATGATGACATCATTGTTAATAGGCTTAACTGTAAGATACTACGAGCGAAAAAGCGCAGCAAGTAAGAGAAACGAATTATTTGCAGATATGAAATATATAGTTATGGGTGATTTCATATTTGTTTTAATCCTTATTTTGACAGAATTGCTGGTGATATTTATAGGATTTAAATTATTCTTCGGCCTAGATTCATTGCATAATATACACATAATAATTTTCACAATAATACTGTATATAATAATATGGATACTTGTGGGATTTATACTAGCGGAGATGTATGATTCGTTGGATACAGCAATATTTGTTTCCGTAACTGTAGGAATATTAATATTTATGATGAGTGATGTCCTTATACCACTGGAAGTGTATCCGAAATATTTAGCTTTTTTCACAAGCATTAATCCTTTTATGATGCTTGCAGAACTATTGAGAATAAATTATGTCTCATCAGTAGATGTCACAAGTGAAGCATTGCCTATAAATGTAGGATTTATAGTAACAATAGCCGTATTGATAATAGTACTATGGATAACAAAAATTTACAAAAAGAACCAAAATAAGAATTAATATGACAAATCAAGATAAAATAAATATATTAGAAATAAAAAATTTAAATCTTAATTTTAAAGATAATAAGATATTCTCTAATATTAATATAGAGATAAAAGAGAATAGTATGGTAGGAATAATAGGGAAAAGCGGCAGTGGCAAATCTACACTACTCAATTGTATAACTGGAATGCTAACACCAAATAATATAGAATTATATTATCTCGGGGAAAAAATTCAACCAGAGAAACTATTTCAACACATAGGTTTTTCTTTTCAACATAGTAGTTTCTATAAAGATCTTACAGTAAAAGAAAATATGGAATTCTATGGAACCATGGCAGATATGAATAAGGACAGCATAACAAATCAAACAAAATCATTGTTAACAACAGTAGGATTGATTGAACACGAAAATAAACTTGCGAAACAACTAAGCGGCGGAATGCAAAAACGATTAGATCTCGCGATAAGTCTTATACATAATCCTAATATAATCTTATTGGATGAACCGATGGCAGGGCTTGACAAGGATACACGCGAACAAATATGGAAGTTATTATATGCATTGAAAAATGCTGGAAAAACATTGATAATAGTAGATCATTTTATCGAAGAACTCGAGCAGTACGCTGATTCATTTATAGAACTTGTTGGAAATGGAAAAGCAGTAGTTAGTGATGAAGTTATCAGAGCAGGATTTTGGTGCATAGAAATAACATTTAACAGAGAATTAACAGAACAGGAATCAAAAAGGTATAATATATATAGTAAAAGAATCGTTTTTGCATTGAAAAGTAAATTTGAAGCTAAAAAATATTTAAATCATCTAGCAGAAAGTCCTATCTATGGAATAATCTTAAGAGTAAGCATGTATCAGAAGAAGTAAATCGAAACAAATCTACTTAAAATTTTTCTTCGTCTTTTTCCAGAAGTCTTTTGCTGAAGAATAGTAAGGAAGATTAAATCTTTTTGCAATTATTCTTGCCTCTTTTCTATATCCGAATACTGCAACAGGAGTTATGTTTACAGGACTTTGAAAAACAACTTCATTGTATTCTACAAGGCGATATTTTTCTTTGTGAAGAACAGGATATCCGGCTTTTTTTCTAAAAGTATTGACGACTGACCAAACTTTTTTAGGTGATGGAAATTGTTTGACCATCGAATCAAAATCTTCAAATACGAAGCCCTCAAAACCACCAATCAGTTCGTGATTGTAATAGGTGTGTAGATTATTCTTTATTCTGTAATAATGAACAACAATCTTGTCCGCTCTGCTTAAAAGAACCAGATCACAAGGCAAGACATACTTCGGCTTTTGTTTTGTTTGAAATATTATTCCTTGAGGACGATATGTTTTAAGATAGTGATTACTTAAAATAGTCGTGCTGAGACGTCTTTTTCTACCGAAACTTTTAGTATTAGGCAATATCCGTTTTTTTGTTATAATATCTGAGATGCTTTGAAAATTAACTTTCTTTGTTCCTTTAAGAGTTTTAGTATAGAAATCCTCTTCCAGAGATTTAACAAAAAATGTGTTCGACAAATTTGACATAATAAGAAATGTAAAAAAGGATTTATTAATCTTTCTAAATCATTTCTTTTTCAGAAAAGGCGGTAATGCGTAGTGTGTTTTAATATGATAACCTGCATTACAAGCTCGAGATCCACAGAAGAAATTGTCAAGACATGTCAACATCATAAGAATAGCAATAATCATGAGAAGCCATTGTTTCTGTAGTCCGAAATATATGCTAAGAGCAAATGCTACAACAAAAATAAAAGCATATATTAATGTAGATAACATATAAAAATTCTTATTCATACTTCATCTTACGAATACTTATTTATATCTTTTGTTAAAGAAAGCTTTTTAAACAGTTTTTGAGTCCTATGAGTATGGCTAAATATAAAATTGAACTTGATGAAAAGACATGTATAGGATGTAAGGCATGCACTGTAGTGTGTGAAAATTTTATTCCTGATGGAGATAAAGCTAAAGTAGTTAACGATACTATCGAACAATCAGAGTTTAAGATAAATAAAGAAGCTGAAGAAGCATGTCCTGTAAAATGTATAACAATAACCAAAATTGAAGATAAAGAAGAGTAAAAATTATAAATAGAATAACAATAAGATATTAAAAAAGGGTGAGCTGTAAAGTATACTAGCGGGAGCAGTTCACATGAATAACAAATTTAAAATAATTGCCTTTTACTGTATCGTTTTGATTGGATTAATATTAATATCTACATTTTTTCTAAATAGCGTATACGTTCGTAAACAAGTGTGGAATAAATTTTCAGATACTATTATGGACTTGAATAAAAACAAAGGAGTAACAATATACGATTCTGAAAAAGCATATAACGGAATAAATTTATTTTATAGGCAAGATAATGCGCTTGTGGCAATGGACATGAACGGCAAATACGTTTATGAATGGAATATAACATTCAAAGGAAAAGAACCTGCTAAACACTTTGTTCTAATGGAAAATTGTAGTGTATTAGCAATGCAGAGAAATACTGCTTTAGGACTATTTAATAAAAACTCTGAAAATTTGTGGACTAAAAAAATCGATGCTCATCACTCAATGCAAATATACAATAACACAATATATGTATTGGTCAGTAAATATAAATATCTTATAAAAGGAAACAAGATAATGAACGTATCCGATGATGAAATACAAGTATTATCAATTAATGGAACAATAATGAGTAAAACGTCATTACTATCAATATTGTTAAAGAATATAAGCACGGAGTATATATTAAATGCTTCATCAACATACAGTGATGCAAACAAATTTAGCTCAGATATGCTACACTCAAACAGTTTAGAAGTAATTAATAAAACATATAACTCATATTTGAAGCAAGGATATATATTAATTTCTTCAAGACATATAAATGCTATAAGCATAATAGATCCAGAAAAACAAGAACTAATATGGTTTTATAATAAAGGTCTAGAAGGACAACACAGTGCTAAAGTATTGGAGAACGGAAATATAATAATATTCAATAACGGATTCTATAGAGGATATAGCAGTGTTATGGAAATTAATCCAATCAACAACAACGTAGTATGGGAATATACGGCCAAACCTATTAAACAAACTTTCTTTTCCGCGTCGCAGGGAGCTGTAAGAATGCTTCCAAACGGCAATTTTCTAATCACAGAATCGCGCAAAGACCACATATTTGAAATAACAAGAAAAGGCGAGAAAGTTTGGGAATATTGGTCTCCAGATAAATTAGATAAAGGAAGAGCTACAGCAATATTCAGCACAGAACGAATAGATAGCGAAACACTAAGGCCTTGTTTTGAATAATAAAATATAAGTCAATCTTTAGATAAATTATAATAAAAATTATAAACAGTATAAACGTATTTTCTTTATGCACGATTCTAAGCACGAAATAATAAAAGATTCTGAAAACAAAGAAAAATTAAAAGGATATGTAGTATATCCTACGTATAGAATTGTTGAATCCGAAGTAGATGGGAAAAAAACTAAGAAATCCTATGTTTATTTATTTGGAAAATTAGAGAATAATGAAAGTTTCTTAACGATAAACGAATTTAGACCTTATTTTTACATTTCAAAAAATAATTATAAAAAACATAAAGAAAGATTAGACAAACTCTTTAAGAGTTTTATGACAGAAGTCGAATATACAGACTTTAAAGACTTTGGTGATGAAGAAGTAATTAAAGTTATTGCGGATCTTCCAGCAGATGTCCCAAAGCTTAGGAAGACACTCGAGGATGATTATGATATTAATTGTTATGAAGCAGATATAAGATTTTATCAAAGATTTTTAATAGATCATGATATAAAAGGTAGTTTAGAACTTTCTGGAAAATTTAAGAAAGGAAAATTTGTAGACAGAATTTATGAGGAACCAAAACTAAAGGGTATAGAATGGAGACCAACATTAAAAGTTCTTTCTATAGATATAGAGACCGATACAAAAAATAAGAATATCTATTGCATATCACTGTATACTGAAGATTATAAAAAAGTAATTATTGTAGCTAACGAAAAAGATAGAGATTTAGGCAAATCTTTACATAATGCATTAACTGTAAATAATGAAAAGGAATTATTAGAAAAATTTCATGAATTAGTTCATAAAATAGATCCTGATATTATCACAGGATGGAATCTTATAGATTTTGATTTAAAGATTATTAAACAAAAATTTGATGAACATAAAGTTCCATTTACTTTAGGAAGAATAGATTGGCCGTGCAAGATAGAACTTAATGAGGAATTCATGAAAGATTCAACAGCAGAATTTCCTGGAAGAATGGTCTTAGATGGAATACATATTCTTAAAACTTCTTTTGTAAAACTTGAGAACTACAAGCTAGACACCGCTGCTGAAGAATTTCTAGGTAAAAAGAAGATAATAGGACACGAACATAAGGGAGAAGATATAGAAAATTATTATAAACATAATCAGCAGAAACTTGTTGATTATAATCTTCAAGATTCAGAATTCGTTTATGAAATATTATACAAAACAGGCTCTATGCAGTTAACACTTTTAAGATCGTTGATAACAGGAATGACTCTTGACAGAGTCAGAGCAAGTGTTGCAAGTCTTGACAGCCTATTCTTAAGATATGCTAAGAAACGCAAAATTGTTTTGAACAGCAGTAAATTTACAGAAAAAGATGAACCAAACAAAGGCGGATTCGTAATGCAAAGTAAACCCGGACTTTATGACTATATACTTGTTTGTGATTTCAAAAGTCTATATCCTAGCATTATAAGAACATATAATATTGATCCATATTCTTACGTTGCTCCAAAAGATAGACCTAAAATATTAAACAAAGATAAATATATAACAACTGCTAATGGTGCAGTATTTAAGAATCAGGAAGGAATTCTGCCTAAAGTTATTGAAGATGTTTGGCATCAACGTGATGAAGCAAAAAGACGCAAAGATACAGCAGAGACCATATATGCACTAAAAATAATTATGAATTCATTCTACGGAGTTTTAGGAAATCCTGCATGTAGATTTTTCAATCCGGAAATAAGCAACGCAATAACGCATACATGTCAAGCAACAACCAAATTAGCAATAAAAAAAGTCGAGGAGATGGGATACGAAGTAATCTATGGAGATACAGACTCTATATTCATAGTGAGTAAGGCTAAAAACACTGAGGATGCAAGAAAGATTGGTAAAAAAATAGAGAAACACATTAATGAATTCTTTGATGATTACATAAAAAAAGAGATTCATAGAGAAAGTGTTGTAGAATTACAATTTGAAAAATTATTCAAGATATTCTTGATGCCAACAGTCAGAGGATCGGATGAAGGAGCAAAGAAAAGATATGCTGGGTTAATAGTTAAGGATGATGATAAGGAAGAGTTACACTTTACAGGAATGGAGTTTGTACGTGGAGATTGGACAGATGTTGCAAAAAAGTTTCAAGAAGAATTATACACTAAAATATTTCAAAAGGAAGAAGTAACTGAGTATATTAAGAAATTTATTAAACATTTAAAGGATGGAAAATATGATGACTTGTTGATATATAGAAAGAGTATAAGTAAACCATTGAATGAATACACAAAAACAACTCCTCCACATGTTAAAGCTGCAAGAATGCTAGATAAATTGACATCAAACTTTATACAGTATGTTGTAACAGTGGAAGGACCTGAACCTGTAGAGAAATTAACACATAAACCAGACTACGAACATTACATAGACAAACAAATAAAACCGATTGCAGACACTATATTATTCGTTTATGGAAAGAACTTTGATGATATACTAAAAAATTCTACACAATCAAGTTTGTTCGGATATTAAAAATTAAGTTAAGACATTTATTTAACAGGAGATATCTTATAAACATCACGCATAGGAATATCAAATTTTTCAGTCTTAGGATTCCATGTCCACGCATATTTTAAGACATCCTCGAAAAAAGTCTTTGTAATATTTCTAGAATATTCTATATCATAAAATTGTTTATCAGAAAATACTCTTACATCTACGAAACGTATATGCAACAAATCATCTCTTAACGCCCTATTACAAGAATCAATTTCTAATAAATCTAATATAGGTGCATAATTATTTTTTTGTAGTAACTTGTTAATCTCCAAAAAAACATCATAAGCATCTTTAAACCTTCTTTCAAACACCATCCTTTGTATTTCTTCAAAAACAGTGTTATGATGTACAAGCATTATATCGATATCTTTACCTTCACCACGTAAAGCCACAGAACCATACAAGATAATATTATCTATATAATATTCCTTTTTTTTAGGATCCATCCACTTTGCAAAATCATTAGCTGTATGTAAATTACTCATTAAGTATGTAATTAAAATATGTTTTATAAATTTATTCGTATTATGATTGAAATGGCGTAATATTTATATAGGATCATTCTAGTTAAATGATTAAAGAGGTGAACTGTTAGTGAGTGATATTAATCAAGGACTAGATTCTAAGTATTACGAGTATGCAAAGACTGATGCGGATACTGTTCTAAAGAATTTCAATAGCAGTACTAACGGACTATCTGATTCTGAAGTAGCTAAGAGAATTAAACAATATGGTTATAATGATCCTATAAAACGTGATAAAAAATCATTAATACTACAATTCTTGCTAAAATTCACTAATCCATTAATAATAGTTTTAATTGTTATCGCAGTATTCACACTGTTTTATGCTGAAAGATTTAGTGCATTATTCATATTCATAATGATCTTGACCAGTGTATGCATGGAATTCTATCAAGAACAGAGATCTAGTAAAGAAATAGACAAATTAATAGAATTAGTAAGAGTAAAAATTACTGTAATTAGGAACGGAAAAGTTAAGGATATAAATATTCACGAACTTGTCCCAGGAGATATTATAGACTTATCTGCTGGAGATATAGTGCCCGCGGATGTTAGACTTATTAATTCTAAAGATTTGTTTGTTAATGAATCATCACTAACCGGGGAAGCATTTCCTGTAGAGAAACATTATGAAACATTACAGAAAGCAGACAACATAAATGATTTACAAAACATGGCATTTATGGGAACCAGTGTTGTAAGCGGTTCCGCAACATGTTTAGTATTAACAACAGGAAAATATACCGAATTTAGTCATATAGCAAGAAATATTGCCAAAGATAATTTCGAAACATCATTCGATAGAGGAATTAGAGATTTTACATGGTTAATGATAAAGTTTGTATTAATACTAGTAATATTCATATTTGCAGTAAATGCATTATTGAAAGGTAACGTTATAGAATCTATATTATTCTCATTAGCAGTAGCTGTCGGCCTGACTCCTGAAATGTTACCAATGCTTGTAACATTAAACCTTGCTAAAGGTGCGAGAGATATGTCCAAGAAACAAGTTATAGTAAAACATCTTGAAAGTATACAAAATCTTGGAGCGATGGATATATTATGTACGGATAAGACAGGCACATTAACTGAAGACAAAATAATTCTAGAAAAATATTCAGACATTAATGGAAGCGAAGATTATACTGTAATGAAATACGGATTCATTAATAGCTTCTATCAGACAGGATTACGAAATGTTATGGATGAAGCAGTGTTAAGACATGAACATATAACATTCAAAAATATTAAAAAAATTGATGAGATACCCTTTGATTTTACAAGAAAAATGATGTCCATAGTAGCAGACATAGAATCTGAGGAGCATAAAGGTTTAGTTATAATATCTAAAGGAGCCCCAGAGGAAATATTGAGTAGATGTACTAAATATGAAATAAATAATCGAACTTACAAAATTAATAAAGGTGCATTATCAAAAGCAAATATAGAATATGAAAAATTAAGTGCTGACGGTTTCCGGGTACTTGCAGTAGCATATAAGCCTATAAAGAAGCAAGGGAATTATACTTTTAAAGATGAAACTAATTTAGTATTCAAAGGATATTTAGCATTCTTAGACCCTCCAAAACATGACGCCAGAAATGCTATTAATGCATTAAATGAACTGGGTGTGGAAGTAAAAATATTAACAGGAGATAACGAATTAGTAACTAGAAAAATATGCACTGAATTAGGATTAAAGATTAAAGGATATACTACGGGCGCAAATATTGATAAATTAAACGATGCAGAATTGCGTGCGTTAGTAGAAAATGTTTCAGTATTCACTAGAGTTGCACCATTGCAGAAAGAGAGAGTTGTTGAAGCATTACAAAAGAATGGACATACGGTAGGATTTCTAGGAGATGGAATTAACGATGCGCCAACATTAAAAAAGGCAGATGTTGGCATAAGTGTAAATAACGGAGTAGATATTGCTAAAGAATCTGCAGGAATAATATTATTAAACAAAAATTTAATGGTATTAAAAGACGGAATCATTGATGGGCGTAAAGTATTTTGCAATTTAGTAAAATATATCAGAATGGGTGCGAGCAGTAATTTTGGTAATATGTTTAGTTTAGCTGGCGCGAGCCTATTTCTTCCTTTTCTTCCAATGTTACCAATACAACTAATATTAAATAATTTTATGTATGATATTTCACAACTATCTATACCGACAGATAATGTCGATGATGAATATCTCAAAAAACCGAGACCTTGGAATATTGAATCAATAAAAAGATATATGATATTTATGGGTCCGATAAGCTCTATATTTGATTTTACAACATTTATTGTGATGTATTTAATCTTTAAAGCAACTATACCAGCATTTCAGACAGCATGGTTTATAGAATCTATGTTTACACAAATATTAGTAGTACATATAATAAGAACTAACAAAATACCATTTATACAAAGCAGACCAAGCAAGGCATTGATATTTACTACAGTACTTGTTGTGTTAACAGGACTTAGTATAACTATGCTGCCAATAGGAAAATTCTTCGGATTTGAGCCATTACCGTGGTATTATATCGCAACAATATTTGGAATAGTATCTATTTACTTAATTGTGACATTTACAGTAAAAAAGAGACTAATGGAGAAATTTAATTTTGAGTAGAATTAATATTTTTTTACATCTATGCCGAGATTTTTTGGTCCAAATCTTTGAGGTAATAATTCTGCAAGCGTAAATGTTATTATTTTTCCTTTAAGATTTGCAACTATTACTATTAATGATCCTCTACCATCGATATCGAATTCCGTCAAATCTTGAAGACATTGCCCACAAGGACGTGCTGGATCTTCACCTGCTGAAACAATGGCAATAGCTTCGAATTCTCTCTCGCTGTTAAAAACAGCTGTATCTAGAGCAAATTTTTCAGCGTGTGTCCCCCGATATATTGCATTTTCAATATTTGTTCCCGCATATATTTTTCCGTTTTTTGCGAGTAATGCTGCGCCAACTTTGTATTTAGAATATGGTGAATAAGATTTTTCTCTGGCTTTCTTTGCTTCTAAAATCAATTTAGAGTAATCTTTCATGAGAAACTCGCTTAATATTTTTGTAAATATCCTGGTTGTGGTTCGATTACTAGACCGTCACGTTTTAACTTTTCTATAATAGAAGTTACTTCGAATTCACTCATTCCGCGATTTTCAGCTTCAATGAGTAATTTTTCTGTGTGAATCTTTTTTCTGCCTGGGCCTGCTATTTCGTCGATTATGGTTAATATTTTTATTTTGGAATCTAGTTCGAAATCGTCAAGCATACTTGAAGCAAGTTGCTTCTGAAGCCTAACTACATCATCAAACTCAGTACCATCTAAGATACCCATAATTTACCCCCACAATAAGACAAGTTAGGGCAAGATTCTTTATATATTTATCGGTATTGGTATACTATAATGTATATTGTTTCTCGTCTTAAAGTATTCACTATACAAATACACTAAAAGTTTATATAGGTCTAACTATAGTATACACTATTAATTCGTTGGGGGACAAATTATGGAAATTATCAAAACTGTCAGAGATGGCACTACAGAGGTAGAGAATTACATCCGTGTAGAGAATGGAATATACACTCATAGACAAATAGAAAAGATAGGTGGCAAAGTTTTTATGAGAATAAAAAGTAGAAAGCTATTTGAAATAGCAAAAATTTAATTCTAAAACTTTTTAAAAGCTCTATCCATTCTAAGAAAGTGGGCGCGTAGCGCAGCTTGGATAGCGCGAAGCACTCCTAATGCTTAGGTCGTGGGTTCAAATCCCATCACGCCCGGTAGTGAAACGAACGGCTGATGTTCCGAACGTAGTGACTGAACATCACGCCCGTAATATTTTTAAATAATATATGCTAAAAGTATACATAACACATTGTGGAAGGTGATTATTTTGACAGAACTATATCTTGTATGGGACACTAGCGGAGATGGAAAGCCCTTAACTATAACTGATGATGTTTCTACTGCCCAAGGCATGAAATCAAAAGGCGAACCTCCAGAATCCATAGCTATTTTTGTTGGCTCAATAAATGGCGGTTTTAAACGAAAATACTGAAGATAGGAAATAATTATCACAAAAAGAGATTATTAACTCCCAAAACAACTATCTTTTTAAAGACCTTTTTACTTTAGTCTTATTGTATGAAATGGTCATGGAGAAATTTTTTTGTAGGATTCTTCTTAGTATTGGGACTTATTGCTACATATATTATAATCAAAGAGTATGGTATAAATAATATTATAGGTTTCTATTCAAACTTTAACGGATGGTTACTAGTAGCATACTCCTTCACTATAATGATTTTATTCGCTGTGTTAACATGGCGATGGGATATTATATTAAGATCACGAGGTCACAAAATAAACTTCTTCAGGTTATATATCTATAGAATTATTGGTCAAGGAATTAATTTCTTCACACCCGGACCAAGAGTTGGTGGAGAACCGACACAGGCAGCATTGCTTGGAAAACACAATGTAGAATTTACGGAAGGATTAAGCACTGTAATGATTGATAAAATTATAGACACAACAACATGCGGAATATTATTTATTATAGGAGCGCTGCTTGTTAGTGTACAATATGCTGTGCCTCAAGATGCGGGAATATACATGACTATGGGAGGAATAATATTTTTAGCTATAGTTATATTGTTTTATTATCAGATGTTGAATGACAAACATTTCTTTCTACACATATTCAGATTCTTTAAGTTAGAAAATACTAAAAATAAGACCATATTAAATCTTGAGAAAAAAATAGAAGAGATAGAATTAATAATGATACAATTCTATAGACATGACAAAAAAACTTTCCTATATACTATATTAATAACGCTGTTAAGTTGGGCTGTAATGTTTGTAGAATACAAAATAGCAACAACACTGTTAGGATTAGACATGGGATTCATACAATTATTCTTTGTAATAACATTCATCGGACTTGCGATATTATTCCCCGTACCAATGGCGGTAGGAGTATTAGAAGCAGGACAGGTATCTGCATTTAGAATTATAGGACTTGCGGGCAGTGCAGGTGTTGCACTCGCATTCCTTGTAAGAATGAAAGATTTTTTGTGGGCGCTAGTAGGACTATTATTATTAGCAACATTCGGATTTGACGTTAAAACAACTATAAAACGTAAATACCATTCAAAAAAAGTAGCGCCATAAACGTATCTATGAAACTATTTCTATATTTAATTCGCCTGGTTGGCGTTTGAGTTGTTTATTAAATAACTTTTCTAAATCATAGATAATCTTTTTTGAAGTGAAATTTTTAGAATAAATAATTGAATTTTTTGATAATTCTAAACGTAATTTCTCGTTCTCAAGTATCTTTATCATCGCTTTTGATAATTCTTGAGGAGAGTTTTTCTTGACGAGTAAACCATTATTTGCTATCAATTCTCTAACTCCTGCAGAATCCGGACCAATTATAGGGACGCCTTTAAACATTGCTTCTAAAATACTAAGCGGTTGGACTTCACTATTGCTCATTGTAACAAATGCTTTAAACTTAGTTAAAAAATTTGTTCCTAAAACCACACTATTGTCAATCGGACCAATTATATGAACATTCTTTGAAAGACTGTTTTGTAATATTAGATGTTTTAATTTATCGACATAAGGTCCTCTACCAACAAAATAAAAATGCGAACTTGGCCTTTTGTGTAAAACTATTTTGAATCCTTTAAGCAAACAAGGAAGATTTTTCTCTATAGAGATTCTTCCAAGATATACGAAAGAATTCGGATGAATAGAGATATTGCTATCTTTATCAGATAATAAACTATCATCGATAAAATTGTTTATTACTACAACAGGTCTTTTAATATTATTTTTTAATAATTCATCTTTAATATCTTTTGAAGGACTCAATATTAGATCAGATTGATTATAATAAGAGTAAACATATAACCTTGCAATTTTCAAAATTTTTTTATTCTTGGAGAAAATTTTTACATTGGACAAATAATCTGGAGTATCAATTCTAGTATGAAATACTCCGATTAATGGCTTTTTGAAAATTTTAGAAAGTAAAATACCTTTTAAACCTATACTAAATGGTGATTGAAAGAACACTAAATCTATTTTTAATTTCTTAAATGTCATTATATCATTTATAGTTAGAATTGAAGTTAACTTAAAATCTGGATAAAAGAACATTTTCATGCCACGATGCTGTATAACACTAATATTCTTATGAAGTTTAGGCATCCTAAAATTTTTGTCTGATTTCGGAGCGAATATGAATATCTTATGTCCTCTTTGGGCAAGTTTTGTAGCTACACTTTTAACATAGACTACAATTCCTCCACCCATCGGAAGGAATGCATCAGTAAATATTGCTATTCGCATGTCATTATAAATAACTTTTACTTAATAAATTTAGTGAAAGATAAATAAAATGCTACTCTAAAAAATACACTCAATAAATAAGTAAGTTATTTTAAAAAACTACGGGATAAATCAATAAACTTTATTAAATACAAAGCTAAAGAAGAAATATAACAAAAATGATAAGAATATTATATGCAGTAAATGGTGATGGTCTAGGACATACTACTAGAAGCATACCTATAATCAAAGCATTATCTAAAAAGTATAATGTAAAAGTGATAGTTGGTAGTAAAAGATCATGCGAATTTATGAACAAATACATTAAAAATGTGACTCCATTTGAAGGTTTAAGATTTGTATATGATAAAAATTCTGTAAAATTATACAAAACTATAGGACGTAATGCTAAGATAATATTTAGTAAATCCTCAAATTTTAAGACAGTATTTAGTATAATAAAAAAATTTAGGCCTGATGTAATAGTTACAGATTGTGATTATTTGACTATAAATGTTTCTAACCTATTTAATATCCCGTTAATATGTGTGTGTAACATTCATGCAATGACTGAATTAAAGTATGATGTTCCAAAAAAGCATAAAAAAGCATACTATACTATGAACGCTCTTATTAAAATATTCACAAGCAATATAGGATATCATGTTATTACTACATTTTTCTATCCTCCGATAAGGCATAAATATACTTTCCTTTATCCTCCAGTATTACGTCAACAAATATTAGAAATGAATCCCATTAGAAAAAACTATTACCTAGTATATCAAACCACAGGAATGTCTCCTGTTTCAACCAATAAGAAACTTATCAGAGTTCTTAAGAGTGTAAAGGCACAATTTGTGGTCTACGGATTTGAAAAAGAAGAAGTTGATAAGAATATCACGTTTAGAAAGACTAATAACGATCAATTCTTCAAAGATTTTAAAGATTGCAGAGCATGTATAGCAAACGGAGGATTTAGCTTTATTAGTGAAGCAGTATCTCTTCACAAACCAGTTTTATCCATCCCTATCAAGGGAACATTTGAACAAACATTAAATGCTATGCAAATAAAAGAATTAGGTTATGGCGACATGTGCGACTTTATAACAACAAAAAAATTGAAGAATTTCATAAAACATAATGAAAAATATTATAACAATCTTAAGAATTATAAGAAAGAAGATAATAGCAGAATAATTTTGAAAGTTGAAGAACTCATAAAAGAGGTCACAAAATGATTAAAGACTTATGGAAAAAGCTTATTGTCCCGTTAATACTATTAATAATATTCTTTATCACGTTAGCTGTCTTGAAGAGCGAATTATGGTCTACATTAATACTTCTTGCATGTATAATAATAACATTTACAGTAAGACATAATAAGAGAGAATGGTTATTATTACTTATTGGAATAATTGTTGGAATAATACTAGAAGTTGGTGGAGATTTATTGTATAAACTTCAATATTGGAACACAGCATCATTTCTTGGAATACCATTATGGCTTCCACTATTATGGGGTTTTGAATTCATAATAATATATAGAATCGGATCTATAATAGTAAAAAAGTAGAATAATCTAGAAATTAAGACATTAAATAAAAATTATAAAGAAAAAAAATTAAAAAATTCTTGAATTATCTTACTAATCCTGCAGATGCTGCACTCATAACTACGCCTAATACTATTAATAACATTGCTAGGAATAGTATGCTACTAAATATTAATGCTAGTATTGCAAATCCTTTACTTGGTGAAAGATATAGTATAGATGTTACAAACACAAATAATGCGCTTAAATACAACAAAACTTCTACAACATATCCAATCACTGGCTGTCCAAGAAACGATACTCCGATGTTTAATACAAACAACACTATCATTGCCCAGAATCCCCATTTCAAGTAAGCACCAACATCACATGTATTTCCTGTTTTTTTATCCATAATTATCACCTTTATTTCTTTCCTACTTTTTCTTCTCTTAATACAAATTTTGCTATCATAAATACTACGAACGCTATTATTACAAAATTTATTACTGCTGCTAAAAATGGTCCCCATCCAATAACTATTGAGCCAATGTTAAATGTTGCTGTCTGCCATTCTCCACCAGGGATAAATACTGTAATTATTGGCATAATTATATTATTTACGAGTGAAGTTATTAGCGTAGTTGCAGCAACACCAATAATAAATGCTACAGCTAGACCTGTAACTTTGTACTCTTGTAAAAATTCTTTAAATTCTTTCATAATACCCATGTTATCACCGATTTATCCGACCCAATGTACGTTTTTGAATTGATACTTTGTAGCTATTAATATTAGATCTATTAGCCACCAAATTCCTAAACCACCAAAAGTAATTAGTTTTAGTATTCCTGTACCTATCTTTCCCATCATAAATCTGTCTACACCAATCCATCCGAAAATTATAGACATAATTAAACACAAAACCCAATTTACTTCACGAACATTAACATATACTCTTGTTTCCTTGCTTGATTTGACATTTTTTGCTTTATTTCTTGTTTTAGTTTTAGCCATTAAATCACCTACGATTTGATACACGAAATACTTTTTAAAGTTATTGAAAAAAATCTATTATTAAAAATTAATAAAATTATCCTAATGTTTTCTTGCCGTAATATTTTTCTGCAACACTTCTTACTATTTCTTTGCTTAAGCCAACATATTTGAAAGGATCTGTTATTTCTCTAAGAGTTGCTTCATCTAATCTTGATGTAACTTCAGAATTTTGTAATAACACATCTATAAACGGCGTTTTAGTACTCCAAGCTAAAGTTGCTAGATTACCCATCAAGTCATGTGCCTCGCTTCTACTCATCGGATTACTTGTCTTTCTTCCATCGGTTAAATAAGTCATCACCTGCTGCGATGTTACCACACCATAACTTCTTGCTACACGTTCTCTACTTCGTTCCTCATTTATTCCAATCCAATAAACAATATTAGATAATCTTCTAGTCACATGATCTAAAAATTTAAATTCATCCTCTAATATTATACGCATGTTAGAAGACGCTTCCAAATTTCTTGCATATGGCATTTCACAATTCATCACAGCAGTAACCAAATTTCCAACAGAAAAATTTCTTTGTGACATAAATTGTTCTTCAGAATCCGGATTACCGTTTTTCGAATCTTTATGCGGCATTGCAGATGATCCTTTCTGTTTTTTTGGACTCTGATTCACAAATATATTCACATCATCGCTTCTACCATCTGCTATAAAATTAGCAAGATTATTCATTGTTTCAGACAGTCTCGTTACAGCATATACTATATCTGCCTGATATTCTAATGATGGAACCTGAGCAGGTGCAATATTATTTTTTATACCTAAATCTTTACAATACTCTTCCTGTAATTTTAATCCATCTACACCAACAGCTGATGCTGAATGATGATTACCTGTAGCGTCGCCCCATTTGCCAACAATAGAATGGTGATAAACAAATCTCAAAAATTCCAGACCTTCACTGATAGCTTCGACATAATGTGCTAAAGGTCTTCCGGCAACTGTCGGTAGGGCATCATATTTATGTGTCACATCCATATATGGTATATCAATCCACTTTACAGATTTTTCTATAACTATATCTCTAAGATTTTCTACTGACCGCGCAATAACTTCTAACGATGATTTTAATTGCAAAGCTTTTGCTGGTTCAGTTGTGTCTGCACTTGTTTTGAATTTATTAACATGCGATCTTGCTTCTTTAGGCAATACTTCTTCCCAAGCAGTATTTATAGCAATAACATCATGCGAACCTTTCTCTTCTAACTCTCTGATTCTATCAGGAGATACAAACTCTGTAGATGCTAACCTAAACATTTCGTCAGCTAATGCTGGATGAACAATTTCTGGATGAAGTCTGGCAAGAGTTTTTGCAGCTTGACCTTGAACTCTTAAACTGTATTGAAATGTTCTGTCTGCGCCCCATATATCTACCATTTCGAGAGTACCATAGCGTCCAGCAGTTAACGTTGCTGGATTAACGACGTAATCTTTAGGAAACCTTAACAAAGGTTTTGTGTCTGTTTTTTTTATATCTTCAATATTCAATCAAATCACCTTTTGTTGTATTTAAAATCCATTTAAAATCTATTTTCCTAACCTTAATCCATGTGGAACAGGTTTTTCATCATAACATAACACGCCTCTGTAGAAAGAAAATCTTCCTTGCGCTATATCTAGTATTGTTTTTGGAAATATTATCCAATCCCCATCTTTCTTTAATCTATCTTGATTAGATTTCTCTGCATCAACTACGTTCTGAGGAACAGTGCTATCAAAATTTTCTAGAATTACTTCAATAGGAGAAGATACCATTAGTATTTGTCCACAATCCACATCTCCCGATATAATATGTGTTGTAGAATAAATATTTTTCTCTCCGGCAAGTATTGCATCACGTACAACATGATCACCTACGTATTTAGGTTTTCCTTGTTCGTTCAATATAGATAAATCGGCAGGATGTACATTAATTCCTAAAAAGGCATTTATCAAAGGCATAGTAGCTATCGACATATATCCTGCATATGCGGCTACATTAATATTGTAAGGTTTCAACATTTCAACAGTCAAAGAATCAAATTCTGCACGTACAGTCAAATCTCTTAAAGGTTTTCCTCTATTTTTATAAAATAATTTTTTGTCATTTACAACTACAGGAATATCGTGTTCCTTACCTATAGTTGCTGCGTTGCTTTCAGGAGTATCACTAAATATTACTGCAACATGATAAGGCGATGAACTATTTTGTCTTAAATATACTTCCTGTTCTATAATTCTTCTTAGATTAGTTCCGCTACCAGACATCAATCCCGCAACTTGCATTATTCCTTTTTTTGAATCATATAATGGTTGTAAAGTCATTTCATACTCCAGGATAATATATTTTTTCTCCATTAAATGCTGTTAATTCTACACCTGTTTTACCTTCAGCATTTTTTTCTAATCTTCCGACAACTCGTCCATCTAAGCCTTTACCAGACAAGTAAGATAATACTTCGTCAGGATGTTGTGTTGTGACGAATCCATCATTCCCCATAGGCCATTTTGCGTAAGCTACTTGAGCAGAAGTAAACATTGCTCCACCTAATGCTAGTTCTCTCCAATCTGGTTGGAATAAATTTTCTATTTTTACAAACAATCCTTGTTTAGCAAGTGGTCTTGCAAGTTTACCATTATACGCTCCACCACTCATATGATATACGCTTGTTGCTAAATTCCTGTTTATTAAGTCTCTAAAATGTGGATAGAAAATTATAGATGGTGCAGAAAGATATTCTAAAAAGATTTTGCCTATTTCAGTGTTATGATAATTTTCTCCAAACAAGTTTATCATTGTCTTTCTTTTATCTGTTATTCCGTTTGATCGCGGATTAGGTTTTCCTCTTATAGCTATAAGATAATCTCCTTCTTTAGGCTTTGGAGGATTTTTTAATCTCTCTTGATCTATAAGACTTACAACTGATCCACTGATATTGAAGACAGGAGCTTTAGGACTGTGTCCTTCTATATGTGTAGAATGTTCTAGTTGTAAAATGTAAGATAATCCTAGCTCTTTTGATAACTCCAATACAGAGTGCGTTAACGATTTTGTATTTACATCTCCATTCCATTCTACTACATCTGATACGACTTGAGCTTCTGCACCATATTTTATAGTATCATCTAGCTTCATTGCAAGCGAGTCAAGCAATCCTAATTCAAAACATCTTAATCTTTCTTGAAATTCTCCTTTAGTTCCTTGACCATCAGAATTTATCCAAACAGGTTTTCCTTTATGTTCGAAATGAGCAAAATAAATTTTATCTTGACCAAGGCTCAAAAATGTAGAATCACTAATTTTGTGTAACTCAGATTTTTTTACTAAGCTAATCATAGTTCCATTGATATTTGCGATACCCTTAACTCTTGGTCCAAGTATTGCTAACTCGCCATTAAGTACTGCTAAATTATGTTCATCAGAAGCTTCTTTAAGGGCGTGACCAATTATTTCTATATCTTTTCTTTCTCCTTTACTTGCATCAACAACATCTGCAAATGCTAAAGGTATAAAACCGTAAGATTTTGATATTTCAACAAGTCTATGAACTACAGATTTTGTGTAAGCAGCTAAGTCAGCAATAGAAGAGTCTCCAGTCATAGAATAAACGATTACAGAATAATCTTCGGGAAGATGATTTAGAACAGCTAACCCGTTCATTCCTTCTTTAACAACATCAACATATTTACAATTCTTAAGAGTTGGAGAAGTAAGTTTTGCGAGTAGTGCTGAGCCTTCATCCCCTCCACCTATAACTTGTTGTAAATATTCGTCTAAAATTTCTCCCATCAATACACCTTCACATCATTCTATATTATTATTTCAAATTATTTTTAAAATATAATTTATTGTAAAAAATGTTTTATTCCATTCTCAAAAATTTTTATGCCAGAAGCATGAACAGGAATTGGTTTGCCTTCACGTTTATATTGTTCTTTGATTAACGTCCAATCAGGTCTTTGAGTGAAATCTATAGCTCTCTCGGGATGAGGCATCATTCCAAGAATTTTTCCAGAAACATCTGTTATTGCTGCAATATCATGTAACGCGCCGTTTGGATTTGCATTAAGATTAGAATATTTACATATCTCTCCATTAAAATATCTTGCCGTCACCAATTTTTTTTGCTCAATCTGTTGCATCACTAATTCGCTTGCAAAGAATTTACCTTCGCCATGTGCTATAGGAACACTAATTACATCAATTCCTTTAATCCATGGACTAGAACCTTCAAATTTTAAATCGACCCATCTATCAATGTATCTTGCAGAATCGTTGTGTGCTAAAGCGATTTGTCTCTCTCCATACTTGTTATCTAGGGCAGGAAGTAATCCTAGATTGGCAAGTATTTGAAATCCATTACATATACCGATAACTAATTTATCTTCTTTAATGAAATCTGTAATCATATGCCATAAATGATTTCTCATCCTATTTGCAAAAGCATTTCCTGAACCAGTATCGTCACCAAAACTAAATCCTCCAGGAATAGCCATTATTTGATAATCTTTTAACGAAGTCTTACCAGCAATTAAATCATTTATATGAATTATATCTACGTCTCCACCAGATTTAATGAATGCATATTTTGTCTCTTCTTCACAATTCAAGCCATACCCTGAGAGTACTATTACTCGAGGTTTACTTATATTAGACTTGTTCATATCAGATTTTTTGATTTGAAATTCGTTCATTTGTATCTAATACCCTCCAAATGTCGAAGTATAATCATTATGTAATGTTTTAATATCTGTATTTATTATGAGTTTTCCAGCGCTATCTGTTATTTTAAATAAGGAATCTGATGTTATTATTCCTATTCGAGCAAAAATATTTCCTCCCATCATTTTTTCAAACAATTGGCTCTTTTTCGGATCGATAGTTACAACAATTCTTCCTTGACTTTCTGAATATAATATGCTATCTGATCTTTTTACAGTTCCTGGAATGAATGTCAAGTTGATATGTATTCCAAGCATTCCGCCTAATGCAGTTTTAGCAAGTGCTACAGCAATTCCGCCACGATGAACACTTTGTGCAGAAGAAACAATCTCTTCAGTTATTGCCTTACTTAACGCTTCGTATAATTTTTTATTTTTTGTAGCATCAACTTTAGGAACAATATTTCCGACATAACCTTTTCCGCGTTGTTGTTCACCAACCATAGCATAATACTCTGAGCCACCAAGTTCTTCGCGAGTTTCGCCTAAAACATAAACATAATCTCCTGGTATTTTTGCATCTAGTGAAACTAATTTCTTTGCATCATCAACCACGCTTAATGTGGATACAAGTAATGTTGGAGGGATAGATATTTTTATTGGTTTACCTTCATGATCAAATCCCCTAAAATCATTATACATACTGTCTTTGCCAGAAATAAACGGTGTACCGTATAATATAGAATAATCATAACATGCTTTCACAGCATCCTTTAATTCAGCCATACGCACAGGATCATCAGCACTGCACCAACAGAAATTATCCATCAGAGCTAAATGATTTAAATTTGCTCCTGCAGCAATACTATTTCTTATTGCTGTATCAATCGCACATGCTACCATATGATATGTACTTATATCACTATACGATGGATTCAAACCATGAGAAATTATTGCAGTCTTTTGAGAATTAACTAAAGGTCTTACTGCTGTCGTATCTGCGTTTACACACCCTCTTCCTTGTAAAGGTTTTAAGACAGAACCTCCTTGAACTTCATGATCATACTGTTGTGATATGAAAGAATAACTAGTAATATTATTACGTGCTAACATAGATTTTATTGAAGGTGTTAAATCTGATGGGACATCGAATGATGGTTCTTCATAAACTTCATTTTTGGGTTGCGTTTGAATATGTGTTTTAGGAAGTCCCTCGTGAACAAATTCCATATCCATATCTATAACATTTTTATTATTATATTCGGCAACACATTTGCCTGAATTAGTAAACTCTCCAATGATGGTTGCTTCAACACCACGCATTTCCATTAATTCTAAAAAGGAGTTCCACTTATTTTTTGGAACAGCCACACTCATTCTTTCTTGTGATTCTGAAATCCATATCTCCCATGGAGCTAGTCCAGGATATTTTACTGGAACACCCTCAAGATTTACATGAAATCCTCCTGATTCTTTTGCCATTTCACCAACAGAACTTGATAATCCACCTGCACCATTATCTGTTATGCTAGAATATAACTCTAAATCTCTCGCTTCTTTGACTATTGCATCACTAAATTTTTTCTGTGTTATCGGATCGCCAATCTGTACTGCTGTTGCTGGACTTCCCGAGTCCATAGCTTCGGAAGAGAATGTTGCTCCATGAATACCATCTTTTCCGACACGTCCACCAATCATTACAATATAATCTCCCGCGTTTGCTTTCTTTTCATAATTTTTTCTTCCAGTTGTCTCTCTTGGTATAATGCCTAAAGTTCTGACGAAAACTAACGGTTTTCCTTTGTATCTTTTATCAAACAGAATGAATCCTTGAGGTGTCGGAATTCCAGAACAATTTCCTCCAACATTAACACCTTCAATAACACCTTCCATTATTCTACGTGGAGAAAGCATCTTTTGTGTAAAGTTTTTTCCCTTATACAGTGGTTGAGTATCTGTTGGTTCTGCAAAACAAAAACCATAACAATTTATTATGGGCTTAGCTCCTAAACCGAATCCTATAGTATCTCTATTTACACCAACTATTCCAGTTATTGATCCTCCGAAAGGATCTAACGCTGATGGACTATTGTGTGTTTCACATTTATCTGTTATAAGATATTCATCATCAAAAACTATCGCTCCGGAATTATCTGTAAAAACAGAAACACAAAAATCTTCAGAAGCTTTTGCCTTACGAATTTCTTTCGTTGCAGATTTAATATATCTCTTGAAAAGACCTTCCGGAATCTCGTCGATTGGATCAGCGAATTTTGGATGTTTGCAATGTTCGCTCCAAGATTGTGCAATAAATTCTAATTCAATATCCGTTATATTACGACCTATTTTTTTACAATATGACTGAATTGCTTTCATATATGAAAGATTCAGTGCAAGAGGTCCTCTACTTGTACCATCAGGATTTAGTATCCCTTGTTTTCCAAGAACTGCGAGTTGTTCATCATCCATTTCAAGTATGGGAATAATATCTACAGAAGGTTTTACTGTAAGTTTTACTTTAGGAACTGTAAACAATATTTTTCCCTTTATAGATTTAACACTGGCACGTTGGATTAAAGGATTATATAATGAATCCACAATCTTTTTTATGATATCATCTGAAAAATTTCCTTTAAGATAGAACATCTGTGATGTGTAGACATCTTCTCCTGAAGAGAATTTTTTCTTAAAAAAATCTTGTATTATTTCACGCGCTGTGGATGCGACATTATCTTTTACACCCGGAAGAAATCCTATTTCTATAACTTGATTAAAATCAGAATATAATCTCTCTGTATCATCTTCTGAAGCCCTGACAATAGTTTTTTGAGTTACAGGATTAGAAAGAATGTCAGCAACTTGTGTAGCTTCATGTAAAGTTAAAGAACTATCAATTGTATATACATCAACAATTTCTAATGCATCAACAAAGAATTTTTCAGCTTGAAGCTTCTTTAATCTCACACGTGCACGCATGTCTGGAATAGTTGAAAATACTTCAATTCTATATACCATAAAACCCCCTAACAATCACTCTTCTAGGAATTATATAAAGTTTATCATTTCATAGAATATGACAGGATAAATAAATTGATTAAATTACGAGATAGTATATTTTGGTGGTTTTTTGTCTGGAACAAGTGACGAATCTATTTTAATAACAATTCTACAATCGCTTCCACATGCGGTGTTTGTGGAAATAAATCAAACATGGCTACAGATTTTAATTCATAATCCTTAAATTTAGGTAAATCTTTTCCTAATTGATCAACATTACATGAAATATAGATTATGACTTTCGGTTTTAATTTATTCAAGTGTTCTATTGTTTTTGGATGCATTCCTGAACGTGGAGGATCAGTTATAACGAAAAGTTCGCTGTTTGTTGGAAGCTCAATTTTTTTTAGTTGCATTGCATCAAGTTCTGTGATTACAGCATTTAATGTTTTATTCGTTTCAATATTTATTTTTGCTGCAGCAACACAATGCTTGTCAGATTCAACGATATGAACATTATTGAATAATTCCGCGTTATTAATTCCAAAAGTTCCTACACCAGCATATAAATCAAGTAAAGTCATTTTCTTATCAGAATATTTTACACATAAACCGCGAACATACTCATGCATTTTGTTTGCCATGATTGTGTTATTTTGGAAAAATCCTTGAACAGAATAAGTAAATTCCCTTGTTAGATATGTTTCTTTCAACATATCTGTTCCTTTTACAACGAAAAACTCTTCTGAAATACTCATATCCGTTTGTCTTGGAACGTATGTGACAATAATATTATTCGCAGTACTTATTTTCGCATAATGTTTTATTTTATCAATAGCTTCGCCTGTCTTATTTGAATCCTCATTTAAAACGAAAGATATTGATGATGTGGATGTTTCTGAAGTTATTCCGGGAGTTCTTATAACTACATATCTATATGTTCCTTGACTTTTTCTTATATCGAATGCATCTACATCTCTAAAATTTTGTCTAATCTCTTTTATTAGTTCATTTAAACGTTCATTACCTATTACACATGTCTCTATATCTATAGTAGTTCTCCAATCACCTTTCTTCCTGAGTCCTATCCCTCGGGGATTAAAAACTAAATCCATCCTGTTTCTATAGTGATATTCTTTATCAGAAAAAACTTTAACAAATTCTGGTGGAACATTTGTCCTATTCGCAACTAACTGCTGCTTACTCTCAAGTTGTTTATCATACGATATTTGTTGAGATGCACATCCGCCGCATTCGCCAAAATATTTACATAACGGTTCTACCATGAATTTAGGATAATAGAACATTTTATAAAATCTTTGGAATTCCTATCTAAGATATAAAAAACTATCGCGAGAACTGAAATGAACAAAAACGATTTACAGAAGATTCTAGAGTCTCTACAGCCAACTAAAAGCGGTATAAGATATAGTTATGATGAAAGTCCTAACGGAATAGTATTTAGTAGTCCACAGAGAGCGTGCAATATGTGTGATACTGAATTAATAACGTTAGCTGAAAGCATCGGAATGGGTTATGATAATTTTAAGGATTTAATGACGAGAGAAGAATATAATAAAATAATGGTTGAGGAAGCTAAAGAATTACAAAGATCTAAAGGGATAGGTGGTATAGGAATCACTGCTAGAACTATTGAAGAAATAGAGAAAGAAATTCCTGGAATAACCTCAAGATTATATTCAGAACGTGGCAAAGTAGCATTTATTGGAAATGGATTTAGTAATGTGCCTGTGGAATATGCTTTAAGACAAGGTCATAAATTAGGAGAAGCGCCAATAATTATTGATATGTTCGATTACGAAAAAGTATATGTTGATCTTAAAAGATTATCAATAGAATTAGCTCAAAAAGATGTAGACAGAACATTTATAGAGCATAATTTAAAATGTGTGAAAGAAATATTTAAAGCCATACAACGAGAACATATTCGATCAGTAAAATATTTTTTCGGAGACAAAAAATTACCTTCTGTGCTGCAGAACTGTTCGCTTGTTATAAATTGTTTCGGACCACCAATATCTACGCTTGATGAACAATTAGATATGCTAATGGTTAGTGGAAAATTATATTCTAGCGGTATTTCTGATGAAGATGAATTATTAAAGATTGGAAGAAAAAGTTTTGAACAAAGAGCACATCCAGACAAGACAGTATATATTAGAGTAGTATAATTAAAGTGTAGTGGCAAGAAGCACACTACATATTAAAGCTAAAGCGGCACCAATCCATTGATGAGATAATATTCTCTCTTTATTTAACCAAACACCAAGTATTAATGCTATTGCAGGATAACTTTCTGTGATTGCAGTAACTATAGAAATTTCATAATCTTGAACTGCAAATGCATAAAATACCCATGCGAGCGTATCTATGATACCCATCCAAAGTATTAATTTTTTATTTTCTGAAGCATTTTTAATAAGATTTCTTGGACCCTCTCTAAACAATATCACAATCACACATATTATTGTAAAAACCACCCATGGCCCCCATACAGCCATTAAAGGAGTTATTTGTTTTGCCGATACACCTGTCAAGAAATTTACTCCACCCATAAATATTGATGCAATTATTGCTATTATAACTCCTCGTTCTATTCTTGCTTTAAAGTGACTGAATGATTGTGTTGCTATTAATATTATTCCACACAATATAAAGAATATAATTATTGCCTGAATTGTTGTTAATGTCTCTCCTAAAAATATAAATCCTAAAGCTATTGTTATAGGTAGTTCAATTTCTAGTACTACATCGACAACAGAAATCTTTCCTTTCTTCAACGCTTCAAAATTAAGTATTGCAGCGATAAATGTTATTACGCCAAGTCCTATTATTAGAAACATATTCCCAGGAATAGAAAATAGAGTTATATCTTTCCAAACAAAAGGAAGCAAGAATATACTTCCTACAACACCTATCCATGTAAGAGTCTCTAGATCGCCTAATTTTCGTGTAACTTTTTGTATAAGAAAATCTCCAATCCCCCAAGAAAACATTGCAAGAAAAGCGAATATCAAGCTGAGTTCAATAATCATATTATTCTCCTTTGTATTTCTTAATTAATTCAAGTATTTTTTGTCCTGAAAACTTTCCACGATATTCTTTCATTACTAAACCCATAATAGCATTGCTATTCAATCCAGGTTTTTCAGAGATTGTTCGAGTAATAAATTCTATAACTTCATCTTCATTAGTTTGATATTTTGAGAAATCAATAATTTTTCCTTGTTCGTTTTTTCCAATAGCAAGTAAAATCTCAAATAATGCTTCCTTTGCAATATCGCCCGTATTTAATTTAGAAAATATTTGATCGTATTGTTCGAATGATGGTTGAACATCCAAGGAGTATCTTGTTTTAAGATCTTTTAACATACTATCTAAACCTTCAGCAATAGTTACCGCCTTTATTTGAGGATATTTCTTAACGAATAGTTCGAAATTTGGTTCAAAGATTAATTCTTTAGCAACCTGTTTTGGTAATCCATAATCTTTAACAAATCTTTCTGTCTTATCCTTAATTAATTCTGGCATCCCAACACCTTCTAATGTTGGATGTATTACCGGAATATCTGTTTCTGGATACATTCTACTACTTCCCGGCATAGGTCTTAAGAATTGTGATGTTCCGTCTTCTTTCGCATTTCTTACTTCTTTAGATAAACCTTTTTCTAAAAAATATTTTATTGAATCATCAATTTTTTTGAATGCTAATAAACATTTATCTTCAGAACCTAGAATAAATATTATGCCATCATCTGAACCCAATTCACATTTATGATAAATATGTTGAACTATATCAATTATTCCGTATTTTTCTAAAACTTCGTCCGAGTGAATAAGACCGTTTAATCCTAAAACTTTAATTCTATCACTTAATTCTGTGCCAAATCTTCTGCCAGGATTTATCTCATAACCAAAGAATCCTTTGAATAATGCGTAAGATTTACCGTATATTTTAAGTCCAGAATCTATTCCTGTTTTTATGAACCCTTTTTGAACAGTTCTGAAATCTTCAGTAAAATCTTTAACTTCATCATTTAAATTTTCGATTTTAATTCCTTTTACACGCATCTCTTCACGTAATTTAAGCATGTTAACTTGACGTAATGCTTCCAACTCAACAACAGTATCGATTAATCTTAAATCTTGAACACCTTTAATTTCTGCCCTTGCACCACTCTCGATAGAAACATTCACATCTTGTCTGATTGTTCCTAAACCTCTCTTTACTTTTCCTGTACTTCTGAGCAACATTCCAATGTGTGCAGCAACCTCTTTGACCTCTTTAGGAGTTTTCATGTCAGGACCTGTTGCAATTTCAATTAATGGAATTCCTAGTCTATCTAATCGGTAAATGTCTTGTCCTGCTTCTCTTTTAATTATACGAGCAGCATCCTCTTCAATACATAAAGTATCAATAGCAACATTCAAAATTCTTGATTCCGATTTAGACTCAGATCCTTCTGAGATATCTACAGGCATTATTCCATTTCTTGCAACAAGAGCTGTCCTTTGAAATCCTGAAACATTACTTCCATCAACAACAGTCTTTCTCATAACATGAACTTGATCAACAACTTGTGCATCAACAATTTTAGAAAATTGCAGAACAACATTCAAAGCATCATTATTAATCGCATGTGGAGGTTCTTCATCCAATTCCACAAGACATGTTGTGTCATCATAATATTCGAACACAAAATTTTTGCCTTTTTCCATTTCTGCTTTCGCGGCAATATCAACATCTCCTGTCTCTCCAGCAATCGCTCTCAAAACTCTTTTAACAGTCTTATCAGGAGAATCATCTCTCATTTCAGAAGGACAATCACAAAATAATTTCTTCGTATCAAGCTGCTGATGAATCTCCAAACCGGCCTTCAATCCAATCTTTTTATAATCTAGAGTGTTATTCATAATGTTCACAAAATAAGCGATTTACAAAATATTAACTATCTCTCCAATATTTGCTTTTAGAGAATATAATTGTGGCGGTCTAAATGAAACGTTCCTCATAACTTCCTGTTCTTCAAGGATATTAAGAGATAAAATTTTCTTTCTAAAATTTCTCTTATCAAATTTTTGATTAAAAACAATTTCATATAAATCTTGAACTTGAGTCATAGTGAATTTTTTAGGTAGTAAAGAAAATGCTACAACGGTATACTCAAATTTCCATTTTAATCTTTTTAATGCATAATCTAATATTGTATTATGATCGAATGCAACTTGTGGTAATTCAGTAATGGAAAACCACTTAGCATCATCGCCTTTAAGCTTTACATTATCAGAATTTATTAATGCAAAATATGTTACTGTTATAACTCGTCCCCTAGGATCTCTTTTAGGACTGCCAAAAGAGTATAATTGTTCTAAATATACATCTTTAACGCCTGTCTTTTCTTCTAATTTAAATTTTGCAGCATCTTCTAGAGATTGATCAATCTTGACAAATCCTCCAGGAATAGCCCACTTATCCTTAAACGGAGAAGAAGATCTTTTTACTAATAAAACTTTCAAATCATTTTCTTTTATACTAAAAATAACCGTATCTACAGTTACAGAAGGCTTTTCATATTTAGACAACTCGTTATCCATCCCAACACCTTTAATTTTCAGCTTTAATTTGACTTCATGTCTATAAAACAATAAGGTATTTAAATGTTTAGGTTTTTATAATGGTATGGTAAGCATATTATTCCCTGGAAGACATCATATGTTAACAAATTTTCAATACACTTACTTAAGATCAATAGTTGATCAAGGTATTGATGGATTAAAAGTTGATAAAATAATATTTGCAATAACATCGGCAAATCATTCGAACACCAGAAGAAATCCTGTGCCTTTATACTTAAGATCTATGGCAATAGAAAAATTATCTAGGGATCTCGGCTGTGAAGTTAAAATATATCCTGTACCAGATGTTCAACAGACAGAGAAATTCGCTAAATACATAATAAGTCAGATATTCTATCAAGGACAGGAAAAATTAACTCCAGCAAACACTATACTTGCTTGTTCTACACCAGATGTTATTAAACAATTTAGGAAATTAAAATTCAAAAATTTACCAGCAGAACTTTTAGATGAAAGAAAAAATAAGTATTCAACATTAAGACCTTTTGAGGTAATCAATATATTAGTTAAATCAGGAAAAAACTGGAAAAATGACAATAATTGGAAAAAATATGCTTCATCAGCAACCCAAGACATATTCTTAGAATATAATGTAGGAGATTTAATAATAGAATTATTTTCGGACGGATTACTAAATGAAGATGCAGATATAACAGACACCAGAGATTATGGAACATATGCTAAAGGAATGGACCAGAATATGGAATTCAAATTTAATGATATAAAGCCTTTCATTTGCGAAGGAAAAATTGTTGATGTTGGATGCGGAACTGGAGCGTTGATTAACTTGTTAGCAAAGAATTTTCCAGAATCAGATATAATAGGCATTGAAGCTACAAGAAAATTCTACGAATATTGTAAGTTACAGGATTACTCCAATCCTTTCGTGTTTTTTTATAGAAGAAATATCATGGATCAGAATTTTAAGAATAACACTATAAATTCATTTATATACTCTTCAGTTCTTCATGAAGTGTACTCATATATTGGTGAAAAAGAACTTGTAAAAGTTTTGGAACATACGCATAACCAGTTATTAGATGGTGGAAGAATAATAATACGTGATGTGGTCGGACCAGAACATGGAGAGAAAATAGTCTATATGGATTTAAATAGCACAGATGGAAAAAGTTCTGGAAAAATAAACCAACTATCAACATACCATAAATTTTTCCAGTTTGTCAAAGATTTCAATAAGAGAAAAATAACCTATATTAAAACAGTTATAAAAAACAAAACATATATCAAAACAACCTTACAGAATGCATACGAGTACATAAGTAAAATGAACTACACGGATAATTGGAAGAGTGAAATGCACGAAGAATTTGGATTCTGGAGTTTTAGTGATTGGACAAAAAAATTGAACAAAATCGGATATAGAGTAGTTAATGGTTCAAAAACATTTAGTAGTAAATATATTATAGATAAAATGTATACGGGAAAAGTTAATTTATACGTAATGAACGGAAAGAACTTAGAGAAAATAGAATATCCTCCTACTAATATGATTCTAGCAGCAGAGAAAAAACAAGTAGATTAAACAAAAGAATATAATTATAAAAATTTGTACATCTAAATTTTTTGCTTAAGCCAGTTCTTTACTTGAGAAGAAAGAGATTCTAGATCGTATACTATCTTAATATCTGGTCTTATAAGTTTCACCTGAATCTCCAAATCCTTTTTCCTAGCATATTCAGGATGTATGCCTACAAACAACGGCTTGTTCAATGAAAGTTGTTTTCCTAACTCGAATAGAGTTATAGGACATAACGTTTCTGGAGTAAACCAAAAAGAAGTCGCATCAGCACTTTTTAGATAAACATGTTCCCACAGTATCTGCTGTTCAGAAATGCTAGGATCATTTTCAGAGAATATCTTTCTTCTAGGATTTAATAAAACAACATCTTCATCTTTAAGCAGCTCAATAAATTTGTTCTGCCAATTAGTACAACCAGTGATACCTCCAGCAATGAAGAGAGAAACTGGCGAATTTAATTCTTTCTCATAATTTTCCGGGCATTCAATATATTTCATTTTTATCTCATCTTGATATACAGCTAAATAAACTATAACTAAACTGAATTATTATTTAGTAAAAATCATATGTAACGGCTTGTCAGAAATTTTTATACAAATCTTTTGACCAATAGGAAAATTATACATGCGCTTATTTTTATCACCATCAAAACTTATAGTTCCTTCAGTATCCATCAAAGACACTATCTCTAAAACATCTCCGGGCATGACATGACCATGCAACATCTTATAATTATGCGACTTGATACTCTCTGATACTGTAAACCTTAATTCCGATATTGATGGATGAAATACGCCGTTACTGTTATGAATATTATTATACCATCCTGTTGATCCTGCACCTGTACTGACAATTATTTTACTGCTTCTCTGAATTTCTTTCTTATCACCAAACTTTACTTCATAAGTGGCCATACCGTTAAAATGTTTGGTTCCTATAGCTATTTCATTAAGAGCTATGTCTGTTTTGTTACCAAATTTTCCTTCAGCTCTATTCCATAATTCTATCCTAAAATTTCCAGAAAGTATCTTTTCAAAAGTTTCAACAAAGTCTTTGGCTTTAATAGTACACAAAGCACCCACACTATCACCTTCTGATTTCACAGTTAGTAAAGGAGTATTATCTCTGATATATCTAGCCGTATTTAATACAGTACCATCGCCACCAACAGCTATAACAAGATCTCTGCCAATAAACTCCTCGTGCGCAGCATAAGGCATGTACACAACATGATAAGATATGTTATGTTTCTCTAAAGCATCTTTAATTATTTTTATAGAATTATAATGCTCAGAATGCTCTCGCTTTTTAGACACTAACAAATCAGCAGGAATTACTTCCTCCGGAACATCATAATTTTGCCTATAATATTCTAAGGCTGTTTGCTTAGTGGTTATTAAAACATTTTTTATATTCATGTTATACACCATATTTTTTAATGTAATCATCATATACTCTTGAATGGTCAAAAGCCAAATCTTCAGGTTTGATTTTAAACACAGCGATTTCAGCTGCATCATCATCTGCTTTTAATGTCCCAGAAAATTTTGTTACGATATAAGCATGAGCAATGACATGTCCGCGCGGATCGCGTTTAGGTTCAGAATATGCACCCATCAACACTAAGTCTTCTGGCTTTGCGACAAGATGTGTTTCTTCAAAAAGCTCTCTGACACCTGCTTCTTCTAAAGTCTCTTTATCAGTGTTAAGATATCCTCCTGGAAAAGCCCATTTACCCTTGAATGGAGGATGTTTTCTTTTAATGAAAACTATTCCTTTTTGTGTTGGAACTATTAAATCTACAGTACTTGCAGGATTAGTATATCTGACCATGTTAGAGTATAATTTATGAATATTTATATATTCTTCTACTTTTTGCGGAACAAGATCCGCGAGAGATTTATTCAACGCTATACGCTCTCTTATTATAGAAGAAGATATATTGCTATCATTTTCTATTATTGCATCTAGGAGCAAATTTTCTCTTATAGTTGAATTAATAATGTATCCTGGACGTTTGACTAAAATTATTGGAAGGGTTTTTTTAATATATTCAACATCATGCCATTTATCAAATGTGGGCAAGACATCAGCACCGCAAATAAAACTAAATCTATATTTTTCAGAAGAATATTTTTCTCGTAATAATTTTACAGTATCAGAAGTATAACTCTTTCCTGACATCTCTAATTCTGTCAAATCTACTCTCACAGGAAGATGAGAATCAGATTTTAAATCTGATAAAGCTAACTCTAACATTTCCAAACGATTATCAATTGGTGCCAACTCTTTGTCAAATGCATGATTCTTACAAGGCAGAATCCATACTTGATCAACGAGTTTTTTTGACAAGATATCTTTAATAATATCTAAATGTGCATTATGCACGGGATTAAAACTTCCACCATATAATCCTATATTCATACTTTGCCTCCGAATAATTATTAAATTTTATTTTGATAATGATTTTCCACAATTTACAAGTGCTCTTTCAACTTCTCCAGGAACTATCCCTGAATTAATATACAAATCAAATCTTTTCTCGGCCTTATCTCTATTCCAAACACCATCCCATAGAGGATTCCAACTAACATAATCATACAATGCATATATCTTGCTAAAATCTTGAGAATAGTTTTTATAATCGATTATGATATTAGTCGCTATATACACACCTTTATTTTTTAATTCACTAGCTATAGCCATAGTTTCTAAAGTCGCATTTACAGGACGACGCATATCTAGTAAAACTTCGGGATTTGAACTCTGAACAGGAGAATGATAAACCTTTAACAATCCTTTATCTGCCAAATCATTTAATTCTTCACGACACGCCACAGTCACAGAAGGTTCGACATTTCTTATCGAAAAAGGTTTTTGATGTTTCAATGCAATGCCATACCATTGTTTGATTTGACTAACCGTCGGGCTGTCTGCAATTAATAGTATATCATCAAATTTCAAGAATTCTTTCTCCAAGAGTGATGTTTCTAATTTCTCGAAATCTCCGCGTGTAATTCTTATAGTACAATAAGAACACTTTTTTGGACAACCCTTGCTTATACGCAATGGATACATATCTCTGAATAGATGTCCATCAACCTTGTCTGAATCTTGTTCACTAAATTCTGGAGTCCAAAAAGGTTTTTCGAAATTCACAAGTCGACGATTAGTTATGAATTGATAATTCTCTCGCGGAGTATCTAATCTTTCAGCAAAACTTGGCAATGAAACATCTTCGCGTTTTGCCAGACATCCGCTAATGAAAAAATTCTTCTCAGGAAACATTGAATGATATTTTTCTATGGTTCGTAAATCACTCAGTACAGCTAAATCCGTAACTTGACAGGATAATACAATAATATTATCTGCCTCGGAAAGTTTGGTTGTCACTGCTTCAGTATGTGCATTGGCCCAGCTCAAACCATCAGCCCATACAGACATACATGCTGAACATGTCATATAGCTTTTTCCAACGAGCTCTTCAATTTGTTTCATTTTAATCACACCGATTTTAACTATATCCATTATAACCTAATGTTATAGGCGCTGCTGGCGGATGTATTATCTTTACCTTTGCATTTGCGATTTCATGTCTTCGCATAATATCATAAACTACTGCGTCTACAGTTTGTAATTTAGGGTTCGTCAGCATTTTTATCTGCGATTCGACCAAAGGTTTTATTTGTTCATGAGATATCAATTCGTCAACACTAAATCCTTGATGAATGCCTTCTGTAACTAGTTCCACAACATCATATTTATACCCTAAATCTGTGAAATCTGTTTGTCCATGTTCCAATCCAGCTGTAGGTTCTCTATACACTAAATCTTTCGGCAATCCTAAATGCTCCGCCATTTGTCTCACAAGTCTTTTTGATAACCCGCCTATAGGACTTAGATGAACTGCTCCATCTCCAAATAAAGTATAATATCCTACACCAAAATCTTCATCCTTATTGCCTGTGCCTGCAATTATTTTATTTTCTATTGCTGCTTTTGTTGATAGAACGTTTGCTCTTATTCTAGAAATCATATTTCCTTGATCATATCTTCTTTCAAATGCCTCAGGATTTGTTGTCTTGAATCCCTCAATAGCTCTGTCAAGATTTATCACTTCATAACGTACTTTCAAAATGTCAGCTATACGCACACCATCTTCTGTATCTTTTGCGCTGTTGATTTTAGAGGGCAATATGTATCCTACAACTTCTAATTTTTTCTCATGACTGCTGTTGTAGATATCGAATGCATTTTTTATTAAGGCAACAGTCGTGCTAGAGTCAATACCACCCGATAATCCTATGACACATCCTGATGCATTTACAGAATTTACTGTCTCGATAACGAATGATCCTATCTCTTCACTTACAATTTTAGGATTCATGTGAGGTAAATTTATTTTTCTCATCGAATTTTTATTTGTTAAATTTTTGTTTGTCATTGAAATCACCTTTAGTTTTTATTGACTTAACAAGTCTGAAGTTTGTATCAGCTTGACATTCTTTGTTATGAAATCGTCCAGTGTTTTTTTGCAGTTCTCTGGAACTATGCCTGTTATTGCATCTTGGGCAACAAATACGTCAAGACCATTTGCAAGAAGACCCGATACTGCATCTTTTACACAATAATCTGTTGCCACACCATATACTACCACATTTCTTACGCCTTCGCTTTTCAGATAACTCATCGCTGCTGCAAAATGTGGATTCGTCGTTACATCTGTAGATTGCTTACTGAAAACAACGTTTCTATTATATGTTAAGCCGCTCTTTAAATCATAAATATTGATTTCGTTTTTTGTTCCCTTTTCATCAATCTTGTTTACAATAGGAAATACATCTGGAATTGTTAATTCATCAACAATCTTTTGTCCTACTGTTCCATCCATACAATGTGGAGGGAATGTTGTAGACCATGTAGGATTATCAGATATCTCCGCATCACTGTAGAAATGATTGTCAACGCTTGCGTATTCTCTTATCCCGTTCTTTCTTGCATATCCTTGTAATTTTTGTATCGTCGATATTAGCGTTTCTGCTTTTGGAACGTATAATGCTCCTCCTGGTTTCACGAAATCGTTTTGCATATCTACCATGTAAAAAAATGTATTTTCTTTGCTCATTTCTTTTAAGTCGTTTGTTTTCATTTTATTTTCCTCCAATAATCTTCTTTTCTTATTGTTAAATTAACACTAAGTTATTTGTTATTTTGTCAGCCATAATATTATCAAATTATATTCACACAGAATCGTTTACAACTAATTTTAGATTCTGTTTAGATTGTGTTGAATCTTCTGATGAAATAGTTTTGTATCCGAACTCGTAAGTTCTTTTTACTGCATCATGCTGCATCTGTGTTAATTCGTCACTTAAATCATACGCAGCATACCATTTCTTTGGCATATCTTGCATTTTTCCCCAGTAATATTTTGCTTCATTTTTTAATTCATCAATGCTTTTGTCAAGATACGCCTGAGAAGTTTCTCCTGTAATAATCCTGTTTGCTGCATATCTGTTATGAACATTCAATCTCTTTCCAAGAACATCATAAGATATTCCTATTAGACCTGGCAATGATTGCTTTAGTATATTTCCAGAAAGTTTTACTACATCTACGTCTCCGTTATTTGTTGTTCTATAGACTGATGGCTTATATGCCCATGCACCATTACTGTCTCTTGTTATGTTGTTAAAGAAGTATCCTCCTGCACCATATATGATGTGTTTCTTTGGATCGAAGCCTGCTTTTTGTATTTCTGCTTCGTAATGTTTTATTTTATCTGCAGTTAATCCGTCTTCAATTATTACTTTGAAATCAGGTATTTCTTCAACTGTTTCTCTTAGTGCATAAATCGCTTGACTGAGTAAATCTCCTGAATCTAATCTTATATAGTGTGTCTGTCCGCTGATTTTTTTTCTTTCCTTAATTACATCTAATGCTTGGTTTATTCCAAGCATTGGTTCAACCGTATCTACTAATATTGAACATGGTCTTCCAGAATAATTTTTCTCAAATTTTTCTAATATTATCTTGAATGTATTTTTTTGTGTATATCCTGCTGCTAAGTATTCCATATATAGTGAGTGTCCTGTTGTTCCAACTAATTTGTAATCTCTTCCTTCAACTAATCCGGGAACGTTTCGAAGTGTTGTGTTAGAAGTTAATTTTCCTCCGCCAATCAAAAATGCTTCTGCACTGTATGTCCATGCGCCTGGAGCTGATCCTCTCATTCCTACTTCTATTAATCTGTCAGCGCCTACTAAATCTATTAACTCTTTCGTTCTTGTTGCTACTTCTGTCATATAGAATAATGTTGATAGAATTTTAGCTTCTAATTTTCTTGCTTGACTTTTTTCTCCTATTACTTGAACGACAGGATCTCCTGGAAGAAAGGGCATACCATCTTGTAGTATGCATAGTTCCAGGCCTCCATCACTCCTGTCTAAGAAATCTCTAAGTATTGCTCTAGTGCCAGCCATTACTCGTGGTTTGAAATATTTGTTAACATCTCGTGGAATAGCCTGCCATACTGAATAACCTGTTTCTGTTTCTTTCGGACCTAAATTATCCATTGTTTCATTGTATAAATCCGTTTCTTCTGGATGTGTTAATTTCATTTTGACCTCATTGATTTCGAATTAACCTTTGTGTATCTTTTACACTTAGTATTTTGTTAATCAAACTTTAATTAGCTTATTGTATTGTAAACACTAAGTAATATATAAATATTGTTGTACTCGAGAATATAATAGTGTAATTTAAACACTAAGAAAGACGTTTATAGAGTAATATAAGCATTTTAAATGTCTATTTAGATAAAAGAAGACAAAATAAGACTAATTCGCTTTAAAAAAATGTTTTACAGCGATTATGCATTACTCGACAGATTTAACCAAGAATTCTCCTCGTAAATCTTTCATAAAATATTCTTTAGGATCAAGTTTTTGCGATAACAACCAAGAAAGTTTTATGAACGAGGTTTCCGTTATCAATGAAGAATAATTTCCTATAATCCCCATTTCTATTAATGCTTTTCCTGGCCTATATACATTCATGTTTACGCTTCCGTAAACTGTTTGCAAACTCATAACCACAGGAATTTTACTAGATAATTCTGTTAAAACATCTTTTATTTTAGTGTGCTCTTTCGTAAATTCATCAATTTCATTTATTGGAAAATGACATAATCCTGTTCCTTGTAAAATTATTCCATCAAATCCTTTCAAGAAAGGTTCTATTTCTGCAGCAAACATATTAGGATGAGAAACTAACATTCCAATCTTCAAATCTTCATTAAATAAATGCAATTTTAATTTTCCTGGACTATTTAATGATGATTCTGGATGTTCTGAAACATATTCTATATTTTTAGTATTATAATCTATCCTTGCGATTGAAGGAACATTTACTGGCTTAAATGCATCTCTTCTTGATGAATGCAATTTTTTAGCATTAAGACCGTTAAGTATTATGCATGATTCATCTGAAATATTTTCATGAAAACATATAAACACTCCTTTAAGGCTTGTATTTGCAATAAATGCTACAGCACTAATCAAATTCATTGCCGCATCAGAACTTCCCCGATCAGAGCTACGTTGTGAACCAACAATAACCACAGGAATTTGTAAATGTTCAAAAATAAAGCTAAGAGCTGCACTCGTATAATGTATCGTGTCTGTTCCTTGCGTAATTATGATTCCTTTTAGATCTTTATGTTCAGTTAATTCTTTCTCAATCTCTTTTGCGATAAGGTTGTAATGAGAAAATCTCATATCATCAGAAGCCATATTCCTAAATAATCTACTCTCTATATTTGCAATATCTTTTATTTCTGGAAACATAGAATTCAATTCTTCAGGAGTAAATTTAGGAGTTACTGCACCAGTTTGATAATCAACTTTACTTGCAATAGTTCCTCCAGTATGTAAAATTAAAACTTTAGGCAAATCACTGACTGCATCTTTCGAAACATGTTGGACTATTTCTTTATGCACCCTTTCGGAATGTTGTTCTTTAACTAAATCTTCACGAGAATTTATGTCTTCAATTTTCTTTATTCTGTTTTTACTTATTCCGATATTATATCCATTAGATAATTTGAGAGCTAAATGTTTATCATCTTCTTTAATTAATAATCCTTCAAGATGTTCGTTCTCTAATAGAATCTTTACATGTTTCATAGAACAACCTTAACCAAAGTAGTTTGGTTTATCTTTCATCTCTTCAGCTCTTGTCTTTCTGAAGTTTTCATTGAATTCTGCATATGTTTTTTCAATATCCTTGGATGCTGATGGTCTTACTTTCTTTAATGCTTCAGTGAAATATTTCATCTTAACATCTCGTGCAGTCATATCTTCTCTTAATGCAAGCATTGCAGCTTCTCTACATACAGATTCAATATCTGCTCCAACATATCCTTCAGTTTTTAAAACTAATTCTTCAACTTTAACATCTTTAGATAATGGCATCCTCTTAGTATGTAATTTGAATATATCTTTACGTGACTTAGCATCCGGAACGCTAACTAACACTATTCTATCAAATCTTCCAGGCCTTAATAATGCTGAATCAAGTAAGTCAGGCCTATTTGTTGCACCTATTACAACAACATCCTTCATTTCTTGCAACCCATTCATTTCTGTTAATAATTGATTTACAACTTTTTCCGTAACACCAGATGAATCCGAGTTAGCGCCCCTTTTCGGAACTAAACTATCAATCTCATCAAAGAATATTATGCTAGGACTTGTCTGTCTTGCTTTCTCAAATATTTTTCTCACAGCTTTTTCAGATTCTCCAACCCATTTACTCATTAATTCCGGACCATTAACCAAAATAAAGTTAGCTTTACTTTCATTAGCAACTGCTTTCGCTAAAAGCGTCTTTCCAGTTCCTGGAGGACCGTATAATAATACACCTGTTGGTGGTTTAATACCTAAACGTTCGAATGCTACACTATTCTGCAAAGGCCATTCTACAGCTTCTTTTAATTCTTGCTTAGCTTCATCAGCCCCGCCAATATCTTCCCAAGTAGTTGTTGGTTTTTCAATCAATACTTCTCTTAGAGCGCTTGGTCTTACTGTTTTTAATGCGGACATGAAATCATCCTTAGTAATAATTAATTTTTCTAATATTTCTTCAGATAACGGATCATTACTTTGCAAGTTTAAATCAGAAATAACTTTTCTTAAAACCACCATTGCAGATTCTTTACATAATGATGCAATATCTGCGCCAACAAATCCGTAAGTAATTTCCGCAATGTCATTTAAATCATTAATAACTCCTTTTTGTCTAACATCATCATAAAATGATTTGCCCAAAATTCCTACATCAAATAATGTACATATAATTTCTACTATTTCATCATCTAACTTCTTCTTAGCAATATCTAAAAATTTACTTTTAGGATCATTACTACCCCATATTTCAGCACTATTTTCTATAGCTTTTAATTCACTAAGCAATCTTTCAACTTTATCGCTTGATTCTAAAAATTTCTTTAACCTGTCAACTTCAGTTTTAGAACTCTTTTTTGTTTTTGAATCCTTACCATCCTTAGATTTTTCTTCAATAACATGTTTCAATGCATCAAGTGCAACTTCATTATGAAATGAACCTTTAAATGGCATATTTCTTGTATGAATCTTCATAACTGAAAGTCTTCCCGCCTTTGTCGGAACGCCAATTTCTATTTCTCTATCGAATCTTCCTGGTCTACGTAATGCTGGATCAAGAGCGTTTGGAATATTTGATGCTGCTATAACAACGACTTTTCCTCGAGATTTTAAGCCATCCATTATTGCAAGTAATTGTGCAACAACACGTTTCTCAACTTCACCGTGTGTCTCTTCTCTCTTTGATGCGATTGCATCTATTTCATCAATAAATATTATTGAAGGAGCGTTCTTTTCAGCATCTTCGAACTTTTTACGTAAATTTTCTTCTGACTGTCCATAATATTTACTCATTATTTCTGGACCATTAATTAGAATAAAGTTTGATTGCGTTTCATTTGCAACAGCTTTTGCTAAAAGAGTTTTTCCAGTTCCTGGTGGACCATGTAATAGAACTCCTTTTGGTGGTTCAATTCCCAATCTTTCGAAAATTTCGGGATGTTTTAACGGTAACTCGACCATTTCACGAACTTTCTTTAATTCTTCTTCTAATCCACCAATATCTTCATAAGAAACATCTGGCAATTTATCTTCCTTAACTTCAGGAATTGCTTCTGGATTGAATATTACTTCAGTAGAATCAGTAATTATAACAGCTTCCTTTGCAGGATTTACATCAACAATCATAAATTTTAGGTCACCAAGACCAAAACCCATTAATGCCTCATCACCGGCAATATTAAAAATATCATCGAAGAACGGACTTTGACTCATTGCAGTTCTTCTAGTTCTTGTTCCTCCTAAAGAAACAATATCTCCTTTAACAACTGCTCTGCCAAGTAAACCTTGTTTGAATATGATTGGATTTGCTCTAATTAATATGCCTTCTTTTGCTGGAGCAATAATAATCTTTTTGGCTTCTTTAACATTAGCTTTTCTTACAGTAACAACTTCGCCTATTCCTGTCTTAGAATTTCTTCTGATTAAACCATCCATTCTAATAATGTTTAATCCAATATCACCAGGATATGCTCTATCAACAATTGCAACAGTCTTTCGACCACCTTGAATTTCAACAATATCACCAGAACGAATACCGATTTGTTTCATATATCCAGAATCAACTCTAACAATACCTTTAGTAACATCATCCTGAATTGCTTCAGCAACCTTTAATTTGACTTCCGGAATGACCATGAAACCACCTCAACATCAATAGTGTGAAATCTCTAAACGACCCCAATAATTAGTAAAAATATGCGATAATAGAATATAAATGTTATGATTTTTGAAAGGGAGGAAAAAACAGAGTATTTACTTATGAATAGATACTATGCTTGTTATTATTTCCTAAAGTTCAAGAACATATCTCTCATCTCCAGAGATAATACTTCTCAGATGTGATTCAGGATCACCTTTAGCACAATCTTCTCTCCATCCTTCTTCTAAAGCTAACATTATGCGCCCAAAATGTGAATTTGGATCTAGTGTTTTAGAATCAAACTTCCAATTATCTTCTAGGTCTAATAAAAAACCTCCCGGATCAAGACCTTTATATGCACTAATAAGTCTAGGGATATGATCTGATTTATTCGGATCGAGTAAGCTTACAACAAATTTGATTGGTTTTGGAAAGGAAGTAGAAAAAAATCTATTGTACATAAGTTGTTTAGATTTAAGTCTGATTTCTTTACTTACAGCATGCGATACTAAATTTTCTAAATCTGGAATAGTTGGTTTCGCCCAATACAAACCTCTATCTATAAGAATAGTATTTACACTTGACTCGAACGTTCTTTCAAGTGCAAGCTTGTAAACAAGTCCTGTTGTAGTCCTAAAATAATTATCATCAGTTGGTTCTCCTTGTACGCCAAGCGTACTGCATAAACCATAAACTCCTTCATAAATATTATCCTTATCATTTAACGCCATCATATAAAATACGTAAGGATTTTTCATTTCTTTCGCAGCACACAAACGAGTATAGGGGTGAGGATGACGCGCCGCCATTAGTTTAAGGATAGGATGCCAAGATATTTCTCTTTCTATATGCTTTTTAGGAGTAGAAACAGATGAACTTTGTGAATGACTGTATGTACTAGAACTTGAACCATCATTTCGACTAGGAACATAATCATCAGAACTAGAAGAATCATCATCCTCAGATGTATTCCGTTTTGTCTCGTCTGGTATAAACTCTCTAGGACTATCTTTTGTATCAAAGAACCCGTGACGAAAGGTACCTTCCACACCATCGACAGTTCCTCTAACTTCATTATCAAGAAATCCCTGTCTTTCTACATGTACCTGAGTACCAAAAACATTTCTTGTATCCTTGCTTCCATCCAAATTTTCATGAAGCTCGCGTTTTGATACGTCTCCAAAGAATGTTCTATCATAAGCTACTTCCTTACCATTTTCTTTCCTTATGATTTCTTTTGTCATGAGTTTCACCTCACGCTCTTTACAGAATCATACTTAAAAATTACAGAAATTATTTCTTCTTAGATTCTGATTTTGAAACCTTGTCTTCCTTAGGTTTTTCTTCTTTTTTTTCGACTTGTTTTAAGTCTACTCTAGGCATCTGTATTGGTGATGGTAAGCCTAATTCTCTACTGATAAATATTGCTTCCATATTAGATCTTGCAAGAATATTGTTAAACACATCTTGTAATACTTCACCATATATCTTTTTTTCAACTTTCCAATAGTCTAGAACTTTAGTTGCAAAATCTTTATCATAAATTTCAACAACTTCACCAGCTATCTCTATCTTACCGAGTCCTGGCTCGAATTTACATAAATAGTTGAAATCAAATTTTATAAGAGTCTTCTTAGGATCGATAGAACTTAATTCTGTAATGTTAGAAACCCCAGCATTACTTTCAATATTCACATTCTGTTCAGTAACAGGTTTTCTCTCAGCATTAATTTTAGTAAAGTTAAATCCTACAATAGCCATAATAATCCCTCACAATTGTTGTACTAATAGAAAAGAAGGGCTTTTTATAAATATTATGTATAAAACCACAAGCTTTAAATAATAATTTGATAGAATTAAAGATATGACAGGAATTATGTCCAACAGTTCAAGAAGTGCCTTCGAGCCATTAGCCTTACTTGCAGGAGTAATCGGAATTATAACAAGTGTGATATTTTTCTTACAAAAATTTAATATTTTAACATTATCATTCGTGGTATCCGATGAAATATACATGTACTTCTTTGCAGCATTTACATTAATAGCAGCCATAACATTATTAATGACTACGATAGGATTAATAAGCGTAAGATAAGCGTTCTAGAAATTTAATCAAATTTAAAAACCGTTAAATCATCCTATTTCTATGGTTAAATTGTTTGTTTATGGAACATATTGTCATTACAGGTTCTAATTAGATTTTTCTATATTGTTTAATATTATTAAAAATATTTATTTTTTATTCAAAATGTTATAAAAAGATTATAAAATTATATTGGAGGATTTACAATGACTGATGAAAATACAGATGAACAGGCGCAACAAATGCGAGGGTATGATACTTTAGAAGGATTTCCAGAAATTAAAGGATACGATTTTGATCAAAAATTTGATTTTGACAAATTCATGGATTCATATAAATATATGGGAATTCAAGCGACAAATCTTGGAATGGCAATCGACATAATAAATAAGATGATTTCAGATAATGCAACCATATTTCTTTCGTGCACTTCAAATATGATTAGTTCTGGAAATAGAGAAATAATAAAATATCTTGTTAAGCACAAGATGATTCATGCTATATCTATAACAGCAGGAGGAATCGAAGAAGATATAATTAAGTGTCTTAAACCATTTGTTGTTGGAAAATTTGATATTCCTGGAAGAGTATTATTTGATAAAAGCATCTCTCGCATAGGAAATATTTTTGTACCTGTTGATAGATATACCTATTTTGAACAGTTTACAGAAAAGTTCTTTGATGAACTTTATGTAAAGTATAAAGCACGAGGAATCCCGTTCACCCCTTCTGAATTCATCTACGAACTTGGAAAAGAAATGGAAAGGTTAGATACAAAAGAAGAATCGGTTTTGTACTGGGCATACAAGAACAACATACCTATATTTTGTCCAGGATTTACGGATGGAACATTAGGACATTTCATGTATTATGAACTTCAAAATAAGAAAGATTTCTATGTAGATATAATTAGAGATCATAAAAAGATTATAGATTTAGCTTTATCTGCAGAAAAAGCAGGCGCAATAATGCTTGGTGGAGGAATCGCAAAACACTATATATTGAATGCAAATATTTTCCGAGATGGATTTGACTATGCAGTTTACGTAACAACAGCAGAAGAATATGACGCATCAGATTCAGGCGGTGGACCTCAGGAAGCGATTACATGGACAAAAATAAAAGTTAATGGACTTCACGCAAAAGTACACGCGGAAGCAAGCTTAGTATTTCCATTAATAGTTGCATCAACATTTGCAAAGAAAAATAACTAAATCTATAACTATTTTTTTATTTTCTATTTTTAAAACCTGTATATAGAAATAATATTAAAACAAGCGTCAATAGTACTAATACTATAATCACAACTGAAGAAAAATCATACTCTTCAACATTCTGCTCAATATAGTTAGAATGCATTTCTTCAGCAACATACTTTGCAACTTGATTCATATATTGATTATCAGCGGATAAGTGTATAGTATTATTCTTCTTATCATCACACTGCATAGTAACATTCCATGACGAAAAATCAAATGTCGATCCGAGTATCGAGTACTTCACGTTTTCAGCTTGCTTCAATCTTTCTTCTACCTTATCTTCAAATACTTTATGACATGAATCATAGTCAAGACTATACCAGTGTGCAGGAACCACACTATCAGCGAATAAATGTGCGGCGAATCCTTTAGATTCTTCAGTATTAATATCAAGATATTTCCTTGCATAAACTCTCGCATTGCAATTATCAAAATCGCTAGTACAATGATGATTAACAGATCTTAAATCTGGGTGTTGTGATTTTATATTATTATAATCTGCAGATTTACAATCGAGTTCAGAAAGTCCTGCTTTATTACATATCCATTCATGCGTATAAGAAGTCCATGCAATAACTATACCAGAAGATAGAATTATTGAAAGCATGAATATAATTATAATTAAACATCTGCGCATAATATATTATTATGTGTTTTTTTATAATATTTGCTCTTATTATCCGTAAAATATCCGAAGAACTATTTTTTTAACACTTTTTTAGTATGATTTTTTAGATGTTCAAATATTTCATCTTCTATTTTTTCTATCTTTTCACGATGTTTTTGCTCATCAGAGTAAAATTTGTCTAAAGATTCGTGTGATTTCTTGTTCTTCTCTATTTTTTTCTCTTTAGAATTATTTTTACGCATGAAACTATTTTATTGAACAAATTTAAACATTTTACTAATTATCTTAATTTTCGTCACCAAATTGGAACGATAAATTTTAATTTTTTAACCATTATTAAATAGTTACAATCGAAACCTTTAAATAGTATTACGATAACTTTAATCTTGGAAATTTGAGGTGTTTCATTCTAATAATATTATGCTCACCTCTTTTTCCCGGGAAGAAACTCTGCAGCAATGCAGAGCCTTCCAGGGTTTATAATTAAAAAAAAGAGGAACAAAAAAAATAAATTAATAAATAGAAAGAGGAATGAACTTTGGGGGATATTACTATGAAACAAGAGCACAAACAAGGATACATTGATGTTGTAGGCGGAAGCCAATTTGGAGACGAAGGAAAAGGAAAAGTAGTTGACCAAATGGGCGAGCAAGCGAGTATAGGAGCAAGAACTAACGGCGCAGATAATGCAGGACATACAGTAGATGTTAACGGAAAAACATACATAATGCATTTAGTTCCATCATCTATAATTAATGATCATATGATTTCTATAATAGGAAATGGCGTTCTAATAAATCCTAAACAATTACTAAAAGAGATATATCAACTAAGAGATGCTGGATTAAAAATAGATGCACACAAGTTAATGATAAGCGATAAAGCTTTTGTAACATTTCCGCATCACAAATATATTGATGTTATTAAAGATTCTATAAGAAGACATCCTATAGGAACGACAGGAAGCGGGGTAGGACCAGCATACGCAGGACAAATGTATAGAACAGGGTTAAGAGTACAAGATTTATTTAACGTTGAAACATTAAGAGAAGCATTACTTGATGATAAAGAAGAATTTGATCAATATGCAAAAGCATTCGTTCCAAAATTAAAACAAAGAGTAAAAGATGGAAAGTATAGCGGAAGTAAGTTAGAAGATATAAAATTGTTTTTATCAGAAAGAATAATAGAATACTACGATGAAGAAACCGGATTAAAAGTTGATAAAATAGTAGAAGATTATTATAAGATGGGGCAAGAATTAAAACCTCATGTTATAGATACTAGAACTTTCGTTTTAGAAAATCTAAACTTAGGAAAAAATGTGATTGTAGAATTAGCACAGGGTGCTGGACTAGATAAAGATCAGGGAACATACCCTTACGTAACTGCGTCAAACTGTGGAACAGTATCAGTAGAAACAGGTCTAGGAATACCAAGAAAATTCATAAGAAATTACGTTGCTGTAGTAAAGTTAGTTCCTAGCAGGGTAGGAGAAGGTCCGTTTGTAGGAGAGTATGGAGAATATAGTGATATAAGAGGAAAAACAAGAAAAGAATTAGGATTAAACAGAAAAGATAATTCTTTAATACTAGAAAAGATTAATAACGGAACAGCAACTCCTTTCGAAATCGGACAATACTTCAGAAATGTCGGAGTAAATGACGATAAAACAAACGGCGGAGAATACGGAGCGACTACTGCAAGACCAAGAAGAATAGGAATGTTAGATTTAACACTTGTAAAAGAACATAATGAAAAATTTGGATTCACACATTTAGCATTCACAAAATTAGATGTGTATGATGGAATAAAGACAATACATGTACTAGTTGATGACGAACACAACGGCAAAAAAATAATAAGTCTACCAGGATTTAATAATACATACGGAAAAACAAGTTTCAAAGACATAGAAACAAATGCGCAGAATTTTATACATTTCATATCGGAGTATACAGGATTACCAGTAAACACCATAGCCACAGGTCCTAGAAGAGAACAAGTAATTACAGATTACGTTTCGAGATAAAAAAAATTATTTTTTATGTTTCTTGTTAATTTTCTTTTTTACAGAAGAGTTCTTAATGTAATTACTAATTAGTTTAAATATTACGAAAACTATTGTAGTAAATATTATGCCTGCAATTGCACCTATTGCAAAAACGTAAACATAATTTATATTAGTAGTGTCTATTATTTGTACGGGAGGTCTTTTCTTGAAGTACATATCTAAATTACTCAATTCTAAACTATATTCAGCATATAATAATGATGAATACTGATCAGTATTCTTTAACGTATTAGCATATTCATAATAACTATAACCAAGTATTGGGAAAATATTTGCTGATTCTTGTTTAGATATTGCCCTTTTTCCTGCACTGATTTTTTCTTCCAATAATTTTTGCATATTGTCTTCTGGAACAAATATAGCACTTAATACTATACCTGATTGTGCCTTAACCTTTGATGCAGTAAATATACATAGTGCATATTCTTTCTGATAATAGTAATTATACGCTTTAGATAATTCTTCTCGAATATCTTTCTTAGGGAAATATAATTCCATATAATTAATTCTTTCTTCTGCTTCAGATAATTTCTTTGAACAAGCAATTTTTAATAAATCTTGATCCATAACAAATTTCTGACCAGGAATAGTTGAAAATTTTTCCCAAACAATCGCCGTACTAAAACGTTCACGGGCATAAGCTAAATCCGATGATGAGATATTATTAAGATCTTGCTTTGATAAAACTTGTTTAGTGTCATATAATCTCTCGGCAACAATCATATAAGTTTCTAGTTCTGAAATAGTTGATAATTTGTTAGATTTAGAATCAAAATTTCTTTCAAAAGTACTTACATTTTCTAATTGTTGAGCATATAATATCTTTAATTGATTATTTGTCAAATTTTTGAACAATGCACTCGTAATTCTTACATTACCACCAAAACAAAAACTTGCAGCGCTATAATAAGATCCGTTATTAATAGCATTTATTGCTAATTTGAAATTATCTTGACTTTCATTAGTCAAATTAATATCGTATGATGTAAGATTAGGAAGTATTAACACACCATCTTGTATAGCACCATATTTTGAACATAAATCAAGTGTGACTTCACGCATGATTTTGCTGTATTCCTTGGAATGTATAACTACATCGTCGCCAATACTATAATTCTTTCCAGTAAAATAGTATAATGCTTCCTCGAGTGTCGAAATTGGTATAACGCTTATAGATAGATTTTGTGGAGTATTATTAGCAATGTCCCACTCTGGTATGAGAACTCGCGTGTATCCATTAACTTGTGCTGCTAGAGCTTTAGCAGGAACACCAGCTACTGGGCCGATAAGATTTCCTGAATTAATTGTTCCAGTCATTATAGTGTCATTCGATAATTCTTGATTGTCAAGCAATGCTACAGTCAATACTGTTGCCGCTGCTCCAGCACTTGGACCGCCCACAATGGCACTATTTGCAGTGATTGTATAAAAGAAATCGTAATCTGAACAATCCTTTTCTAATAAATCACAAGCTATTTCTGTAGCAAAACGCATAGTTATTTGAGTATCGATTTTGGATAATGGAAAACTGTCGATAAATATTCTTCCAGATCCCTGTTTAACAACCAGATATAAATCTGCAATCCCGCCTTTTTCAACACTAGAGTCAGAAGAATTTAATGATGATTCTGAAACCGTTAGTAATCCTATATGTCCTGAAGATGCTGCTGTGCCAGAAGTTGTTACTAGCAGCGATACTAACAAAAATATTAATGTGATATATATTTTTTTCATGTTTTCTCCTTATAGCGTCCACGTTGTTCGACAATCTCTAATCTCTCTAAAATCTCTTTTTTATTTTTTGGATTGTAACCTTTAATAAATTGTATATATGCTTTACTTGCAATTTTATAATGTTTACTTTCTAAAGCTTGCTTAAACAGATGTATATCGACAGCCATATCTTCAACTCTAGTGCTGGTATAGCTGAGACCAAAATCTATAAAATATAGTTTTTGGATTTTTCCTTTTTTTGTTAATAACATGTTACTAGTAGTTAAATCTCCGTGAATAATATTATTATCATGCATAATTGTAAGATTCTTACCTACAAGAAGAGCAAGCTTTGGATCCTTATCGATTGCTTTTTTTAACTGTACACCATCAACATATTCCATAATTATATTGTATTCGTCTTGTTTCAAAATTTTTGGAACGAAACCATATTTTTCTAAACTATGTAATATTTTTGATTCTTTTCTAGTGCGTGCTTTTCTGAGTGTTTCATCAATAGAATTATGTCTATAATTTTTTTTAGAACGTTCCTTATCTACAGTCTGAGATTTATTTGCTCCATCAATATATATTGTGGCTTCTGCCCCTGAAGAGAGTACTTTACGCATATAACAAGAGAATAATTGATGGTTTTTAATGTTTATGAAAAAATGTGGTTTATAAAAGAATTACACACCTGGTATTATCCCTCTAAATTGTGTTAATTGGTCTAAAGTCTTATATGTAGGTCTTAAAGATATATCAGCATTGAATTGTTCCAATAATTTATTCAAATATTCAGGTTTAAAAATTCTTGATTTGAAAGACAAAGAAACACATCCAATATATATTAGACATTTTTCAGTATTATCTTTAGGAGATAAAGGTAAACTATTATGTGTAACGTTCCTAACCTCTAATGCAATGCCATCTTTGTGCATGTAGAATTGTTCGTTAATTAGAGATTTTCCTTTCTCAGAAGCCACAGAAGCTCTTCCTCTAAAACCTATACATATGTCTTGATAATCTTGAAGCGTGTTTGGTGTTATTATTCCAGAACCTTTGTGTCTGTCACCTAACAAATACTCCGTAACTCTTGGTTTAAATGTAAAAATCATTCTGCCTCGTCTGCCGCTGCAACATCTACATCTTCAGCGGTGAATAAATCATCCATTTCATATTTTGAAAGCTTGGTCTTATTCAATATAGCCATCTTAGGCTTTCTTCCATGCTCTCCACGAACTTCATCAAATTCGAAATCTTTACTATCATCTTCATTCATTTTCATTTACCTCATTGGTCAACTTTGTACGTGCAGGTTATTCCTTCTCTTAATTGAGAGAAATCTGCTGAAAATATTGCTCTTACTGATTGACTTATTTGATATGCTCTGTCAAGTCCAAGTCTTGCAGCCATATGCCTTGCTGTTGCTTGAGCGAGTTTCATTTGTGTTCTTTCATCTGAAAGATTTCTTAGTTCAGCACTTAAATCTGTCAAGTCTATTATTGGTTTTTTCAAGATTCTTTCCGTTTTTAAAATTTCAGAAGAATCAGTCGGATCTTTTTCAAATCTGTAGTTGTGTAAAGATTTTCTATCTGATGGAATCGGAGTTTCAGTAAGCTTTTCAGGTCTTTCACCAAATTTTCCTTGCGCGTCCAATTCCCATCTGAATTTTGGTTCAGGGGGTAATTTATACATTCTATCTATCAAAGATTTACTGTTTGGTCTGAAGTAAAAATCTTCTTTTTCCAGTCTTCTTCTTTCTTCTTCTCGTTCCTCTACTCTCGCAGTTGAATCCCTTTGCATTTGTCTAAGTGCGGAGGGATGAGAATCTTCAGGTAGATATTTTATTAGTTCTAGATTAAGCTCTGATTTTTTTCTCTTGGGAGAATCAAGAAGTGCACGAAGATAATTTTGAGATAGTGTTTCTCTTATCATAATAAGTCCGGGAACGCTTCTTGAACTTGGCTGAATATATGTTCCATAAATTAAGTCTCCTTGTGCTGTTTCTATGGTTAAGTTTCCTATTAGAGACGCGATTTCCTCTCGTTCTTCTGCAAATCTTATCCTTTCTCTTCCAGCTTTTATCTCAAAGCCTCTTGAATCTATTTTCAAAGTTACTTCTAATGGTTGACTTGTTTGTCCTAAATTAAATGCTGCGTTCATTTTAATTTACCTCTGATTATTTTTACCTTCATATTCGCCTTTGATACTGTAAAGACCCATTGCAAATCCTGCAATTGCTGTAAGCACTGATGCTCCAGCTAGATATGCTGCCTTCTTCTGATTTTCTGCGGATGGTAGACTTTCTTCTGTTCGAACCCACTTATCGTGACTATAAAATTCTGGATCTCTTGGCATTATTGCATACAAACAAGAAACTGTAGCAGTCAATAAACCTGCAACAGCCATTCTTCTTCCCCATCTACCAATTTTTTGTTTACGTGTTAATGATGGCTTGCTTGATGTGCTTGCAATATTCTCTAATGGTTCTATCTGTTCATTAGGCATAGTGTTTGTAAAATATTTTGATTCAGTCATGTTTGTTTGCCTCTCTAGCTAGTCTGTGTAATTCTAATTTTTCATAATCACTTCTTATATGCATGTAACTTGCACCATGGGATTGTGTTACACGTCTATCGAATGTTCCTACAGGATGATATTCTATTCTAGTAAGTAATCCGGTATCGGATTGTATAATTTCACATATCTCTAAATATTTTGGATTTATCATTCTATGATATGTCATTTTGCTCTCTTTAATTATCTCTTTGTCTTAACAGTTCTTCTTCTTGAAGAAGAGTCATATAATATCAGTCCAGTTATTAATGATACTAATGATACTGTTGCAAATCCTGTTGCAGTTTTTACATCGTTTAAATGTAATTGCTGTTTTTCTGGAATTTTGTAATTAGGATCGGTGTAGAAATTAATATCTCTAGGAACTATTGCAATATATGTTGCTGTACCTACTACAAGACCGCCAATCATCAACAGTTTTCCGAATTCATGTTTCAAAGATTTTATTAAATCATAATTTCTTGGTTCTGGCACACTATTTTGTGGAACACCATTATCTGGAGTTGTTCCAGTAAAATGATAATGATAAGCTAATTCTTCTAACATATTTATCCCTCCAATTAATAATATTCTCCCATTAATTTTCTTCTTCTGTGATTCCTATAAGCGTTAACGCCGAATAATACTGTCAAGCCGCCAGAGATTCTAGCAAGCCATTTCCATATAGTCATATCGGTATGTGCTGAATTCTCCTCTTCAATAATGCCTTTGGGCATATATTTTTCCATTACACTTACAGCTTTTTGAACTTCAGAATTCCCCATAATAGTTATACCCATCTCTACAGGATAAGATACGTGCGGATTTGATGCAAATGCTAAACTATTGTATGCACTTTCAAAACGAGAATTAGCAGCAGCACCATGCGCTAATATCTGTCTTTTATCTTCATCGAAAACAGTCTTATATGAATTAGTAACTTCTGGTGAAATGTTTTGCTTTAGTATTTGACCCATTGTATGAATATTAATTCTTGCTGCTTGTGGATCAGAAAGTTTTTCTGGAATCGTAAACTCTGTATCTTCATCAAGTTCTATACTTACTTCGCTTGTATGAGTTAGATTTAAAACCACATTTTCTAATTGACTAGGAATATCTCTTTTTAATGCTCTAGCATTAGGACCTACTTCATGTGATTGTACATATTCAGAAGCAACTTCATTATACACATCTAATTTTTCTACATATTGCTGAATTGTAATAGGAGTCATTATCAAAAATGCTGCTGTAGAAAACCATAGTCTATTTCTTCTAAAATATTCTCCTGCTCTTCCAAATATGGAAAGACCAGAGCTGACTGTGTCTTCGATATTTTGTCTTGAACGTCTGAAACGCTCTGAGGGATATAATTGTTCTCCCTGATAACCCATATCCATTATTCTTTGAATTCTTAATTTTTCTCTTTCTTCTTTTAGAACATTGAATGTTGCAGGATTTATGTTTACATCTAAAATTTTTTTATATGAAGCAGAAACTTCTTCAGAAGGACGCTTTTTTAATTCTCTTTCAATAATTTCTACTTGTCCCTTGTAATAATTTGCTGCTTTTGCTCTTGCTCCAGGCAATAAACTGTTCTTTAGAACAAATATAGATTCATCTAAGCCATCAAAACCATATGCTTTGATAGGTCTAACTATTCCTTCTTCCAATGATTTAAGCCTGTATTCATCGAAGGCTTTCTTGACATAAAGCTCATCGGTTGACATGTAGGCAAATGATCTGTTGTGACTCATGCTAGAAATATGTGAAAAATCTAAATTTATAAATGTTTCGATTTTGTTGTTACTTGAGAGTGATACTATTTCTTTTTCTTATATAAAACTCGCTTCATGGCACCGCAACCTAAGCATGTTGTCACAATCTTTCCATGTTCTAATCTAACTCTAGAGCTAACACCATTTCTTAAGTAAGAATTACATTTTTTACAAAACAACTTTTTTTGCTCAGGCGTAAATTTAATTTTGTACTTCATAGATATTTTTCTTGCAAGATAAACGTATCTTTTACTAAGTTCTGGATGCTCCTTAAATCCAGAATCTGCTTCAGATAATAATTTACTAATACGTTCAGAAGCTATTTTTAAATAACCAGGTGCTTTAGTACGCATGAAAAGAAAGTGTACTAAAGATTTTATAAAGATACTTATTTATGTCCTAAATATCTCATAAGAGGTTCGAAAGATATTTCCGACCATGGTTCAACTATAACACTAGAACCTTTTCTTCTAGATTCTCTGATAGTTCTTTCTAAATCACTAATATGAACCATCCCGCCGATTTGAGCTTCTTTATCAAGTGGTCTAACAACAGTTGCATCAGTAATAACCAAATACATTAATCCGAAATGAACCTTACCGACACCATTATTACGATCATCATCATTATTAATATATCCGAAGAATTGGAATTGCTTAGAACCTTGTATGTCTGTTTCTTCAGCAAGCTCTCTTATTTTATTATCGACAATCACGTCAACTCCTTTAGCTGATTCAACCATGTGACCACCAGCGCCAAAAGATATATTGCCTTGTAATAATTTTTCAACATTAGCAGCATCTCCTTCTGCACCTGAAGCTCTAGTATACACGTAAACCTTTTTAGTAGTAGGATTAACAATAGCACAATAAGCTATAGGTTGCTTATATTTACCGGCCAAAAGACTTGCTTTATCGTGTCTCATAAAAGAATGATTTTTTAAAATTGTTGACATATAATCTGCTTTAGAAGCATCCATAAATCCTTCAAAATATCCGTCATTATCATTAAATAATACGTTGTTTTGTACTACTAACACTAATTCATCTGGTCTTGGCATAAAAACACCCCGCAACTATGCCTATGGACAACTAATATCTTTTATAAAGTTTCTCCTATAAAATAGTATCACAAGTAGGATGTTTTAGTAAAGCATTTAAATCTTTATCATATCACTAGAATATGCTTAAGAGATTCCTAGACCGGTTTAAGAAAGATACAGAAATACCTCAAGCAGAAGAAGTTTCTTTGTCAAAGATAGATAAACATATGAATTTTATTCTAAGAGATAGTTTAGGATACATTAATAGAAGTATTACATCAAAAATTGTTGATATAAGCGCCAAAAAAGAGGAAGTAATATTGTCATTAAGAGGGTTACATAAAGCACATTTAATGAATAGCAACATTCCAGAACGGGAAATACATATAATGGACGGTAATCGTGAGAACTACATTAAAAGAATCTCACACTTTGTAAGCTCTATCGATGTACCAAAAAGTTATTTAGACACATACGATTATTGTATACAATTTTCACATAATCTAGAACAATTAAATCGCGACATACAAAAAAACATATTCGTACTACAACATTTCTTCGATAATGAAGTAAGAACAACAAATAAGAAACTACACGAGTTAGAAGAACTAATAATAGATATAAGAGTAATGCTTGAGAAGAACGGAATAGAACTATTAAAAAATATACAAAAAGATATCAAGGATTTTACAGGTAATGTTCTAAAAATAAAGGATTTCAATAGACAAACATTAGAGGAAGAAAGAGAAATATCACTACATAAGGAAAAGCTTGACAAATTAAATGAACGAATTAAAACAATAACCACCGGAACAGATTATCGTGCTTTAGACACGTTCAAAAAAGAAAAAGAAGAATCAGAAATGGAAAGTAAAAGAGTATTACAAGTCGAAGGTGAATTCTTTTCATGCTTAGACACACCGTTAAAAAAATATTACTACTTAAATCCTGACAAGAAAATAATTAAAGAATATTTAGAAGATATAAAGAACGGATTAATCAAGGATTCTAATTTACAAATAGTAGAAATATTAAAAGATATAAAGAACGCCATTCAAGATAATAAAATCGATTTGAAAGATAAAAATAAAGATAAATGTTTAAACACTATCGATAAATTAACAATAGATTACTTGAAGACATTACAAATTAAGATATTAAAATTAGAAGATCAGAGACATAGAGCACAAGCAAAGATAACACACAATAGTGCATCACTAAATCTTTCTGAACAACAGTATTGGATCAATGCAACAGAGGATAAAATAAAATATCACAAGTTAAACATTGACAAATTACAAAAGAATATCGATATATTAAAGATAGATAATGAAGAAGTAGTAGGAAAAATAAAAAAAGATTTGGAAGGACTAATGCACAAAAGTGTAAACATCAAAGATGATTTAACAGACTCATTACTTTCTGATAAAATCGTTCCTCAAGAATAAAATTTTTAAAGTTCTATAACATTAGATTATTATGCCTAAAACTTCTAAAAAGAAAATTGATTCAGAAATTACTGATTTTGAAAAGAAATTAAATAAGATGAGCAACGATGAAATTAAAGAATTACTTCTCATAAATACATACAAGTTAGCATTAACTAGAGCACAACTAGACTCGGTTGTTGAAATATTAATAAAGAAAGGCATAACAACATATGATGAAGTTTGGAAGAAAACTAACGAGACATTTAAAGAAAATGAAAAGAAATAACAACACACGCGAGTGAGATTATACAAATGAAACTAAAAAATAAGATTGCATTAATAACAGGATCAAGCAGAGGAATAGGAAAAGCAATAGCTTTAGAATTTGCGAAAGAAGGAGCTAAAATAATTGTTAATTATGTTAATGCAGAAAAAGAAGCAAAACAGGTCGTTCAGGATATAAAAAAATTAGGTTCTGATGCGATTGCAATAAAATGCGATGTTTCTGATGAGAAGCAAGTTCAAAAGATGATTAAAGAGGCTGTTACAAAATACGGAAGAATAGATGTATTAGTAAATAATGCAGGTATTGTTTACGATATTCCTTTTAAAGAAAAAACAGCAGAACAATGGAAAAAAACATTAGAAGTTAATCTAATAGGGCCATTTCTATGTGTAAAATACGCATTAGAACATATTCCGAAAGGAGGAAGAATAATAAATATTTCATCTACTAACGCTATAGATAGCCTTGCTCCAGATTCTATGGATTATGATGCATCAAAATCAGGAGTAGTATCATTGACAAAGAATTTAGCAACAGAACTCGCACCAAACATTCTTGTTAATAGCATAGCTCCAGGATGGGTAAATACAGATATTAACAAAGGATTATCAAAAGAATTCATCAAAGAAGAAACAGCTAGAATATTATTAAAAAGGTTTGCAAGACCAGAAGAAATTGCGAAACTAGCACTATTTTTAGCCTCTGAAGATTCTAGTTTTATTACCGGAACAACCATAAAAATTGATGGTGGATACTCTTAAGAAAACATAATCAACCAGCCGTTCACAATATTTATAAATTCTAATACGCGAGATATAGTAGGAGATATAATAATATGTTAAAAGAGGGTGAGTGTGATGGTTAGGGTTGCTATTAATGGTTTTGGAAGGATAGGAAGACAAGTTCTGCAGGCAGGTATTCATGATGAAACTATTGAATGGATTGCTATTAATGATTTGACTGATACACACACGTTAGCACATTTGTTAAAATATGATTCTGTACATGGTAATTCTAAATATTCTGTAGAGTCGAGACCTGACGGCATTGTTGTTAATGGAAAATTTATCAAAGTATTTGCTGAAAAGGATCCTACAAAACTGCCTTGGAAAGATTTAAACATTGATGTAGTTGTCGAAAGTTCTGGAATATTTACAGACCGAGAAGGCGCTCAGAAACATATAACTGCTGGTGCAAAAAAAGTATTAATCAGCGCACCAGGCAAAGGAATGGATATAACTGTTGTTAAAGGAGTTAATGAACATCAGTATGATAAAACAAAACATCACATCATCAGTAATGCTTCATGTACAACTAACTGTTTAGCACCATTAGTAAAGGTTCTAAACGATAATTACGGTATTGTACACGGTTTTATGACTACAGCACACGCATATACAGCTGACCAGAGACTAGTTGATGCTCCTCATAAAGATTTACGCAGAGCAAGACATGCAGCAGTAAGTATAATTCCAACAACAACGGGAGCAGCTAAGACAGTAACAGAAGTAATTCCTGAACTTAAAGGAAAATTAGACGGAATAGCACTAAGAGTACCAGTTCCTGCAGGATCAGTAACAGATTTTGTATGCACATTAAAAAAGAATGTAAGCATAGAAGAAGTAAACACCTTATTCAAAAATGTTGCAAATTTCCATCTTAAAGGAATATTAGAATATACAGACGAACCAATAGTAGGTATAGATGTTGTCCACAATTCGCATTCAGTAATATTTGATGCACAATCAACAATGGTTATTGATGGAAATTTCTTAAAAATCATTGGATGGTATGACAACGAATGGGGATACTCATGTAGAATGGTGGATATCATAAAAATCTTGATATAATCCAAAATTTTATATATTAGAAACAATTCATACAATAGGTGATTTCATGAATGTTAGAGTTTTTAATATTATAGCGAGTGTTAGTGCATTTGCTTTAGGAACAGCATATGTTTTTTCTGACAGTGCAAGCATTACAGCAAACGTTGTTGGTGCAAGCGGACCCAACGCAGGATTAGTATCTATAGTCGGGATTGTAATGGTAATAGGAGCAATAGGATTATTTATTGTATCACTTCATAGCTCAGCAAATCATAATATAGCATTAGAGAAGTTAATACGTAAAACAAAAAATCATGAAGAACTAAGAGAACCTATGAGTGAAAGCTACAAAGATTTGATGACAGAAGAAAAACCAAAACCTTAAAAATATTTTTCTATAATTTTTTAATATTACTTTGTTATAATATTATTCTGTAACTGTAAAACTTCCTATATACATGCTCATTGAACATGCTATTCTAAACGTTCCTACCTTTGTCGGTGTGAATGTTATGGTGTTATCGTTAGGCGTAACATATTTTAATACACCAAATGTTGGTATAGTTACAGATTTAGAACAACCAGGCATACTACTAACATCTGCGGTTAATTGTACAGGAACATCTTTCTTAAAAACAGAAGGCTCAAGTATATATTTAGATCCAGAAACACTTAGTGTGGCTGTTTGAACGTTGCCTGATGAGGAAGTATTATTTGTATTAATAGGTTTATTAACCGTAGTACTAAATATTACAAATCCTATTATAATAAGAATTATTATTGCTGTAACTGATATAATTATAGTTGGAAATTTATTGCGTTTTTCTCTGTGAATAGTGTGATGTTTAGATTTGTTATGTGCATCTATAGCTTCCTGACTAGCAAATTCTCTATCACAAAGCTCACATCTTATTTTATCATCAGTCATTTAGCCACACCTATAAGATATTTAATTAATTAGATAACTATTTATCCACCACAACCGCAGCCACCGCCACCCGCACCCATTGTACATCCGCCACCGCTTGGTTTTGCAACTGTTGCTTGAACTTGTGTTGCTTGCTTTGCCGCTTCTCCAGTTGGAGCACTTCCATCATCAGTAACACTAAATGTTCCACGGTACATATTCATAAAACACGCAATCGTAAATGTTCCTGTTTTATCAGGAGTAAATTCTACAACAGTATCTCCTGGACGGATAGACTTTGTAACACTAAAGTCTGGAATTCTAAAACCTTTAGAACAACCAGGCATATTATTAATATCTGCGGTCATTCTAACTGGAACTCCTTTCTTTAGTACTGAAGGATTCAAAACATATGATGAACCTACAACTTTAAGAGAAACCTCTTGAACATTTCCTTGAACTAAGGGCGATGTCTGAGTATTAATTTGAGTATTTCCTGATAAAGTATTTTGTGTTTGCGATACCTGTGCACCATTATTGCCGTAGTTGTTTGTTGACAAGAATGTCGGCGAAACTAGAGCTTTAGCAGATAGTCCTAACACCGATATAACTATTAAACTCGCAACTATTCCTAATATTATTTTTGAAACATCTTTCATTTTATCCTCCGAACAGCACCGATTTTGGTGCATAAATCATTAAAACAGTTAAGATAGTAGTTACTATTACACATGCAGATATGAATGTGAAAATATCTATATCTGTTTTAATTAATTCTTTATTATCTCTTACAACTTCATCATAATACATGTAATTAAATCCTAATAACAATAAGACATTGAGTATAGTATAGAATGGCATGAACCATAATACATTATCTGTGAACATCATTACAGTAATCATTGCACCCATTGTTCCACCCATTAATCCCATCATCATTCCCTGAAGCCATCCCATTATACTATCTTTACCGCTTAACGCTCCTGTTAATGCACCAAGAATCATGCCGACCATTGCACCAACAAAATATCCATTAACAGCTCCGAATACTGCTCCAATCATCATTCCAGTTTGCATTCCTATAGTCATTCCAATCATCATGCTAGCCATACAGCTTACATAACCTTTGTGAGTTACATAATACCATACAGAACCACCAATTGTGACGATACTAATATTCAAATAAAAAATCCAGAAACCGAATTTGTTTGCAAAATCAGGAATTCTATTTAAAAAACCAAAATATGCAATCAAATCTAATATTAATAATACTAAGAAAGCAACTAACATATAAGAATACATTTTATTGCTGTCTGTAAATTTTAATGCCATAAGCTTTTTCTTATTTAAATTTTCATTTTTAACCATTTTATCACCTTATAATCTTAATGTATATTTTTATTAATTTACAATTTTGAACTCTTTAACAATAAACTATTTGTTACAACACTAACGCTTGAAAGTGCCATTGCTCCACCAGCGATTATAGGGCTTAGAAGCCATCCTGTAAAAGGATACAGTACTCCTGCCGCTATTGGTATTCCTAAGACATTGTAAAATAATGCCCAGAACATGTTCTGTTTTATTTTAGTCATGGTTTGTTTGCTTAACTTGATCGCTTTTGGAACATCAAGTAAGTCATTTTTCATTAATACAATATTTCCTGACTCCATAGCAACATCTGTTCCAGATCCCATTGCAATTCCAATATCGGCCTGTGCAAGTGCTGGAGCATCATTTACACCATCACCAACCATTACAACTTTTGCAAAATTTCCCTTTTTATCTTTTTTATCCTGCAATTTCTTCACATAGTTTGCCTTATCTTCAGGAAGGACTTCAGAAAATACATTATCTTGCTTTATACCTGCCTGCTTTGCAATTGCTCCTGCAGTTCTAACATTATCTCCTGTAATTAGATAAACTTCAACACCCATATCTTGTAATTGTTTTACAGCAAGTTTTGATGTTTCCTTAATAGTATCGGCAACAGCGATTATTCCAAGAATTTTCTTTGTATTAGATAATATCATTACAGTTTTTCCTTGTTCTTCAATATCTTGAATTCTGCTTTCATATTTACTTACAGAAATTTTTTGTTTCTGCATTAATTTAGTATTTCCAAAATAATATTGCTTGCTTGATATCTTCGCAGAAATTCCATAACCTGGTATTGCTTTAAAATTCTTAATTTTTATTATAGCTAATTTTTCTTCGTTTGCCTTTCTGACTATTGCATCTGCAAGAGGATGTTCTGAAGGTTTTTCTATAGATGCTGCTATCTTTAGTAATGAATCTTGAGATATGCTCTTCTCAAAAGATATCACGTCAGTTGTTTCTGGTTTACCATTAGTTATAGTTCCTGTTTTATCAAATATAACATATTTAACTTTGTGTGCTGCTTCAAGAGAATCTGCTCCTTTAATTAGTATTCCCTCTTTCGCACCTTTTCCTGTTCCCACAATTATTGATGTAGGTGTTGCAAGACCTAAAGCACAAGGACATGCGATTACTAATACTGAAACTGCTGTAATCAGTGCAAATGCTATGGGTTTTCCTACCCAGAAAAACCACACACTAAATGTTACAATCGCAATAAGTATTACTACAGGCACAAAATATGCAGAAATATTATCCGCAAATCTTTGTATTGGAGCTTTCTTTCCTTGAGCATCTTCAATTAATTTTATTATATTTGCAAGAGTAGTATTTTCGCCTACTTTCGTTGCCTTAAATGTAAAAGTTCCGTGTTTGTTTATTGTTCCGCCTATTACTGTATCTCCTTTCTTTTTTTCTACGGGGATGCTCTCTCCTGTAATCATACTTTCATCGACAGAAGATAATCCTTCTAACAGGATTCCATCAACTGGAACTTTTTCTCCAGGTTTTACGATGATAATATCATTCAAAACTACTTGATCTACAGGTATCTGCATTTCTTTATTTTTTCCGTTAATTTTTCTAATAACTGTCGCTATTTTTGGTGATAATTCCATAAGTTTCTTTATTGCCTCGGATGTTTTACCTTTAGCATTAATTTCAAGATATCTTCCAAATATTACAAAAGTTATAAGAATTGCTGATGTTTCAAAATATTGACCAAGAATAGGATCAAAAAATATTGCATAAATACTAAACAAGTATGCTGCACTAGTTCCTATGGCTATTAAAGAATCCATATTTGCAGTCTTATTTTTTAATGCGACCCATGCACTTTTGTAGATATCTGATGCTACAATAAATTGAACCGGTGTTGCAAGTAAGAATAATATAAATAGATCGTAAGGAACATTAACACCAAGCGACATTAAGACCATTCCGATTAAAAATGCTGGAATCGTAAATATTAAACTAAAATATAAGCTATTCTTTATTTCCTCAATTTCTTTTTTCTGAGATAATTCTTTATTAACAGCATCATTTTTACTGCTAATAGATGCATCGTAACCTTTAGATTGAACAATTTTTATTAAGTCCTCTTCAGAGACTTTATTTTCATCATAAACTACGCGTGCTTTAGCTGTAGCATAATTAACATTTGCTTCCGTTATTCCTTCAGTCTTCGATAAAGCTCTATTTATTAGTGTAGAACAACTTGCGCAATGCATTCCTACAATATTAAGATCTGTCTTCTTTGCCATTATTTATTCACCTTATAGCCCTCTTTTTCAATCGCGTCAATCAATTGCTTTTCTTTTACTAAATTATCATCAAATGATATCTTTACATTACTCTTCTCTAAATTGGCATTTGCAGATTTTACACCTTTAATATCTGTTAAGGCATCATTAACTAATATCACACAACTTTTGCAATGCATTCCTTTAAGTTTTAATTCAATATCTTTCATATTTTCACCTATACTAATGTTCCTCTTAATGATTCATCGAAAAAATCTTTTTCTACAACATGCATCATATCTAAGCCCGTATCTGTTTTTTGTGTTATTCCGACAATCATAACATCTCTATCAAAAAATCCTTCAAGAGTATCTCCTACTTTATTGAATAATTTTTCTTCACGCATCATCTTAGCCTCTTCATAGCCAATGATTATAGGATAATAGATTTTTTTGCCGATAATATGTTTGTAGTAAAAATTTATATTACCTTCTGATAAAGATATTTTCGCTGGTGAAGGATTATTCTTATCGTACAAATAAAATAGTTTGGGAGTTTTTGCATCTTTGAACTTTACAAATAAAACATTTTCTTCACCAGATAGTTTAGTGTATTCTTCTGAACTTATAAAATGAAAATCATCCATGAATGTTCCTGTCTTATCAAGAATTCCATCAATTCTAAAAGTAATATCATAATCAACTAAAGTATCTCCTATATTCTTAAACTCGTTTTCTTCTTGCATCATCGATCCTTCGACATTACCTATAACCATACCACCTATTTCGGGTATAGAATTACCTTGTAATGGTTTAATCTTAGATAGATCATTATTTCTTGCAAGAACAAACATATCTATACTACCTTCTTCAGTATATGCTGCTTTCAATTGGACATTACGTAATACATTTAATTCTTCAATTGTAGCTGCGCTTTTTATTGACATTTCTCCAAGATTGTAAGCACCCAATGTAAAATATAGTGTTGTACCAACTATAAGCAATATACATGTTAGTATTACTGCAAATTTTCTCTTAATAATAAAATCTTTCATAGTTACACCCTTGAGCTAATTCAATAGTTCTAGTATATAGGATAATGAAACTCCTTATAAACATAGTAGTGAAACCAGTTTCAAGAACTGTTACGCATAGAACTAAGTATAAAATAAGCATTTATAAGTATTATGAAGAATCAATTATTTTTTAGTATAACAACATTAGTCATTCCACGTCTCTTTCTTTCTATAAGACCTTTACCTTCTAATCGATCTAGAATTCTTGTTACTTTAACTTTTGTTAATCCGATTTTTGAAACTATCTCTGATTGAAATACAGAACCTTCAGAATCTATAATTAAACTAAGAACTTTCTTATCATCACCTTCTAATTTTTCTAAAATATCTCTATAATGCCCTTTACTTAAAGTTCGAGGCTTAACTTGTTCCTTGACAATTTTTGTTTCTCTATGAACTTCCCTGATTATCTGTGGATCATCCTTAGCAAAAAATATTAAATACAAACCGACGACTGTTACAAAAACCATTAATCCTAAACCCACATTAGTCTGAAAACTTATACTTCCCCACATAGGACATGTAGGACCATGACTACAACTATCGTTAACAATAGTTGATAATGATTTATTGAATAACCATACTAAAAATCCTATAAGCAAGGAAATACCAACAACAATTATTCCTACATACTTGTTACGCATAGAATATGATATCAGATAGGGTTATTTAAAGATTGTGAAAGAAGAAAAGAAAAATAAAATGAAAATTTAAGTTGATTCTTGAATCATCTTTATTCCAGTGATTAATGCCCAAATCCACATAGCGGCCCATGAGAAGAATCCTATAACTAAAAGCATTAATGGTATGCTAACTATAGCAACTATTAATTGCCAGATTCCTTGAGTTCTATACTTTGATCCGCCACCAATTAATGTTCCAAGTCCTGGAAGAATTATTACATTCAATACAAGACCAACTATTGCCATATTCTTTTCAATTTTGTCTTCAGCCAATAAAACCACCCCTGGTCATCTGATTTAATGATAGATTAACCATGGAATAATAAGTTTATAAATTTGTTGAAAAGAAAGAAAAAAATTATATTTTAAAACGACACGTTTGAACACATTGCATTGTGCATGCCCTGTTTACATCTGGAGGATAATTTCTACATGCACTTGCACATTCATCAAACTGTCCACCCATAAATTCGCAATGATCTTGTGATATTCCTTCACATTCTCTTGACTCGGAAAGCCATCTTCCATTAACACTTAAACATTGTCCCTCCAATTCACTAGCGGATTTTTGACATACACCTTCTATATAATAATCCACAAGCTTATTTGAACATGCTTCGCATTTATTTGCGTAAGTTTCATCTATAGGATTACATGGCGTTGTAATACATTGTATGTTTGTTCTTCCGCATACAGGTATATATTCTTTTGTACACGCAATTGGTCTAGGATCAATGCATTCATAAGTTTTTAATTTACCTGTTGTTAAATTGTTTGCTGGAATAGACTCACATCCACAGCCATTTTCATTTGAAAAGGGTTGTTTTCCTTGAACACACATAAATCTAATAACTTTACATTGCTCTGTATCATTACTCACATATATTTTTTCATTCAAAATTATATCGTTACAAGGATTAAATTCGCAATTATTAGTTGCATTTCTTCCAACAGAAGTACCATCAGAACATAGTTTTGCATCGGCAGTACATGGAGCGTTAAATGGTGGATTGTCTGTCTGTATAGAGTTCTCACATCCAGAAACAATAATTACAGCAATAAATAAGCCTAATAATATATATTCAACATATTTCATGATTTCACCTTTAATATTATAATATCTTATCGATATATAAATAAGACCATATCTTCTAACAAGATTGAAATTATCATTTATGTAATCTGTTAATATATAATTTACAGCCTTTGACATGTGCTCCGGGCAAATAACATATACTCATCATGAATTCATTGATTATTTCTCCGCCAGTAAATTTAAAATTTTTCTTGAATAATTTAACCCATTCATCTTTAGTTTTTGGATGATTTATATCTAACCATTTCCTCAACGACCCATATTCTTTTTGTAATTCTTGTATTTTCTTAGCATTGTATATCGCGGCTTCTATTTTTAATCTATTTCTAATGATTCCAGAATTATTCATTAATCGCTTAATATCCTTTTGCGTGTATTTGGCAACTTTAGCTATAGAAGGATATGCTTCATATAGTGTTTTCTTCTTTTTAAGAACTATATCAAAAGATAATCCTGCCTGATTAATTTCCAAAATTAACCTTCTGAATATATCATCATCACTTTCAGGCATTGAACCGTGTTCCGTGTCATGATGAATCCTGTGAACATTATCTTCAGGTAAACCCCTAACAGCTTCGCAATATGTCTTCATAATAGATGGAATAATATAGAATTAAAAAAAGTTGTGATTAAATAAAATAGAGAATAAAAAATTAATCGAGTTTAATCGTTCTCGATTCTTGGTGCTAAGATGAATGCCATCTGTATCTTGTCTACTTCTTTATATTCAAGTTTTAATGGATAATCCTTACTAAACTGTATGTGCACTTGACCACTAATCTTACTTCCCTGAATCATCTTCTTCAAATACTCTACAGAATATTTGGATTTTACTTTTTCAGTAGTTTCAATATTTACACCTTCTTCAGCCTTGATATCTACAGTTGCTTTACCAGAATCGCCTGAAGCGCTTACAATGAATTTTTTATCTTCTGATTGAAATGTTACACTTTCTGCAACAATCTCTACATCTTCAATAGCATCATTAAGCATCGTTGATGGACACTTAATTACGCTCTTGAATTTTAAATCTGGCTCTTTATACTCTTTTTCCTGCTGATCTATTAATGGTAAAAAGAATGTTCTAACAGTAGAACCACTCAATATCAATTTTAACTTGTTTTCTGCAACTTCTAATGTTAAATTATCATTACCTTTGATTCTACGCAATACTTGCTTAAGATTGTTTAGATTTATTGCAATAGATGTTTCTTCTTTGACAGTATATTCTACAAATGCAGAACTCAATAATCTGAATACTACCATAGCAACATTTGCTGGATCCATAGCAATCATTTCAATACCATTCTTTCCTATCTTGAATTTTGCCTCTGTAACAAGATCAGAAATTATTGTTATTGGCTCTTTGATAAGCTTTGTTTCAGCTAAGACTAGTTTCATACTAAACGCCCCCATTAATGTGCTTAAATATTATCTTAAATATTAACTCTTATTATAGTGTTGTAAACTCTTTAGAGTTTAAAAATGTTTTGTCCAAGATAAAACATCCTTGAACGAAGTGAAAGAATATTCCGTTTAGAGTCTAAAAGGAATAGTTTCGAACGTAGTGAGAAAATTTGATTATTCTAATTATGAGAGTTATTCTTTTAACAAAATATTTAAAGAAGCATAATACTTTTTAATTGATGAAACAAAAATCTACAAAGACATCTAAAAACATAATCAAGACGAATTCTGGCTCCAATAAAGCTAAAGGCGATGTGTGGGATCTTAAAGAACTCCTTAATGGCAAAAGTTTTGATCAACATATTAGAGAAATAACAGGAATGGTTGAAGAATTCAAAAAGTTTAGAGTTATGCTTAATAAAGACTTAAATCCTGAGGATTTTAGGAAAATACTTCTTCTTGAAGAAAGCATAATTGTTCGCGCTGGTAAAATAGGCGCATATTATGAGATGAAGTTCGCAGAGAATACGACTGATAAAGATGCCCTTGCTAAGATGTCACAATTAAAACAGCTAGCTAGTACGTTTTCTAATGATGGAATATTCTTCTCTTTATGGTTTATAGCATTAAATGATAACGATGCTAAAAGATATCTAGAATCAAAAGATCTACAAGATTATAAATATTATTTAGAGTTATTACGCAAATCCAAACCTTACACTAAAAGTGAAGAGATTGAGAAAATAATAAACATAAAAGATGTTACGGGTTCTGGAGCATTTTCTGACATGTATGATATTATAACATCAAACTACTCTTTTGAGATTGAAGGGAAAAAAGTAAGCATGGAAGAGCTGGTGTCTTATATTCATTCGGATAGTCCTAAACTTCGTAAAGAGGCTTTTGATAAACTATTCACTAGATTCGGACAAGATATTACGTTGCTTTCTGAAATTTACAAAAATGTAGTATTATCATGGTATAATGATGGTGTAAAAATAAGAGGATATAAAAATCCTATAAGCATAAGAACATTTAGTGATGATGTTACGGACAAGGCAGTTAATGCAATGATGAATACTGTAAAGAAAAACACTAAATTATTCCAAGAATATTTTAAACTTAAATATTCAATAAACATTAAAGACGGGCAAAAGTATCCTTACTCAAGATATCATCTTTACGCACCTGTAAAAATTAAAGAAAAATTTTACAATTATGAATATTGCAAAAATTTCACACTAGAAACTTTCCAGAAATTTGATCCGAGATTTTATAATAATGCACTAAAGATATTCGATGGAAAACACATACATTCTATATCCACACCAAATAAGCGTGGAGGAGGATTTTGTTCACCAACAACTACGGATGTAATACCTTATATATTCTTAAATCATAATAATAAATTAAGAGATTTGTTTACAATGGTTCATGAGACCGGACACGCTGTGCACTTCGTGTTTGCAAATAAAAACAATAATCTGCAATACCATGCTGGACTTCCTATATGTGAAACGGCATCAGTATTTAGTGAAATGTTATTAGCTGATAGGTTGTTAAAAGAATCTAAAGACAATAATGAGAGAAAATATGTTTTAGTACAATTATTAGACAACCAATTTGCAACAATAACAAGACAAACATATATCACACTGTTTGAGCAAATTGCTCATGATAAAATACTAGCAGGAGCAACATCTAAAGATTTAGAAGTCGAAAACAGAAAGCTTTTAGTAGAACAATTCGGAGATATGGATATACCAGAAGTATTCGATAAAGGGTGGGCATACATTGCACACATGTTCAATCATCCATTCTATTGTTATTCTTATTCATGGGGTAATTTATTAGTATTATCCTTATTCGACATGTATAAAAAAGAAGGAAAGAAATTTGTTGACAAATATATTAAATTATTAAGTGCTGGCGGAAGCGTTCCTCCAATGAAATTATTAAAAGATATAGAGATAGATGTTGAATCTGAAGAATTCTGGCAACGTGGATTTAATATAATAAGAGAAGAAATTGAAGAATTAAGGAAGTTAAAATAAATCAATACAAAAACATATAAATAAGTTCTCTGAACTTTTATAATGTTTATTCCAAAACGCTATGGTGAATCGAAGATAGACTCGTGCCCATTCTGTGGTAGACAAGCATTTATCAAGAATTCTCAAGGAGTTCCTGTATGTAAGGATCACAAAGATTCTATACTAAAAGACATGAAGTGTGCGTGCGGAGAATACTTATTAATGCAAGAAGGAAAATTCGGTGTTTTCTTTAATTGTTTAAGATGCGGAAATATAAACATGAAAAAAGCTCTAGAAATAAATTCTCAAGTCATGGAAACGCCAAAGGTTAAAGAACAAATTATAAGTAACAAAGTTAAACAAATAAAATTTGAACAGGAAAAGAAAAATCCTGAAATTAAAAAGAAACAAGAATCTCGTAATCAAATCGTTAGAAGCGATGATCCGAGATATTTTGATTAGAACAACGTTGAGAGAAAGTAAAAATACTTATTTCTTTCCTTCCCACTCATCGAAGAATTCTTTTAAGAAATGTTCCATAAATCTATGTCTTTCCGATGCCAAGTTCTTACCAGTTTTAGTGTTCATATTAGAACCCAATTTTAGTAATTTATAGTAGAAATGATGTATGCTTGATGGATCAGTCATTTTCGAAACATCATATTTTCCTTTAAGAGAAATTTCTGGAACATACAGTGGTTGTTTATACCTTCCAGAATACATAAAACATCTAGCTACACCTATCGCTCCGGTAGCATCGAGTCTATCAGCATCCTGCAATATTTTTGCTTCGATAGACTTTATCTTCACAGAATTTTTACCAAAAGGATAACTCTCATGACATTCTATAGCATATAATATTTTTTCTTTCTGCTCTTCCGTCAAACTAATTTTTAACAAAAATTTATTTATTTCAGAGATTGAATCTTTTGGAGAACAATACTTATCTGTTTCAGATTGAATTAAACGATGAACGTCATGCAATAATGCTGCTATCGCAATCACTTTCTTATCTCCGCCTTCATGTTTTTGAATAAACAAAGATAGTTTTAGAACTCTTTTCAAATGATGTACATCATGAGAATAATCTTTCTTAAATGTTTTCTTTAATTCATTTTCTAATATTCCGAGATATTTTTCCATTTTTATAATAGCTTATTCTATCTTAAACTTGTGTCCATTCTTTAATATGAAGACGTTCTTATTTTCTTTGTATCCCATTTCTTCTGCTAGTTCTAAGAATTGTTCTGTTACGTTTATTTCTGAGTGTGCTGGCAAAAGTATTTGCGGTTCTATAAGATTTATTAAATCTCTTTGATCCTCTCTTGCACCGTGTCCAGATACGTGAATATCTCTGAAAATCCTTACTTTTTTACGTTTTAATTCTGTCTCCATTATCTCTCTGTTCTTGATATTAGCTTCTCCTGGAATGACGTGACAACTAAATATTACAATATCTTCAGTCCTAAACTGGAAATAATTGTTGAATATCATTCTTGCTAGAACAGATTTTGGTTCTCCCTGATGTCCTGTAACTACAAATACATAATCTTCTGGATTTTTACAATTTTTCAAGAATTTTTGAACTTCACGCCGATATTTTATTATCTTTGCTTGCTTAGAAAATTCGACAATACCACATCTTTCTCCCGCCATAATATATTTTTCAATACTTCTACCAAGAAATACTACTTGTCTATTAAGAATTTTTGAAAATTCTAGTATAGATTTTATTCTTGCAAGATGACTTGAGAATGTAGATATAATCATTGCTTTTCCTTTACTATTAGTACTCAACATCACATCTCTTAACAATTCCCTGGCAACTGATTCCGATGGAGTCTTTATAGGCTTATGCGCATATAATGAATCAATTATCAAAGCTTTAACGTTTTTCATTTCTTTCATTCGCCCTATATTCGACTTTAAACCAAGAGTTGGTTGATTATCTAGCTTGAAATCATTAGCATAAACTACTGTGCCATACTTTGTATGCACAGCCACTAATGCTGTATGAACTACTGAATGTGTTACGCTGATAAACTCTATTTTTATATTGTCAGAAACTCTGAACATGGCATTAGCATCGTGTGATATTAATTTATTATGTACGCGTATCTCCTTATCTGCAATTAATGCCTTTAAAACTTCTATAGTATAAGGTGTTCCATGTATCGGACATTTGAACTTTGATGCTAAGAATGGTGCTGCACCTACATGATCTAAATGTGCGTGACTAATACAGATAGCTTTTGTTAATGGAATCCAATCCTTAATCATATTAATATCTGGCACAGCCTTTATTTCAATCAATTTTTCTAAGGATAAATCTGCTTCATCCTCATCTTGTGTATAATCTATGTAATGCTGTAAATGTAAACCCATATCGAGAATAATCACTTCATTATCAACTTTTATTGCGGTACAATTCTTACCGACTTCTCTAAATCCGCCAATTGGCATAATTTCTATCATTTTATTTATTTTACCTCTATATTTATTATCACTAGTTATTACTAGTATTTAATCCTTTTATTTTATCTTGTATCAAATGTAATTATGTTCAGAAGAAGAACTTTAAAAATGTAATGAAAACATCCTTTTAAAGAATGTTTTTTAATTAAAAAAAATAAAAAATTATTTTTCTTGTTCCATACTTTTTTTTAAGTTATCAAGATGTTGTGCAACTTCAGGATCCATTCTTAGATAAACTAAATTAGAACCTAAAGAACAAACTACATCTAAACAATCACGTTTTGGAGTAGGTATGCCAAGAGATCCAGAATATTTTCCCTTACCTTTTTTAAAACCAGGTTGATTAAATTCAACTACTTCTGAGCATCCTAAAATCTGATCTTCAGTAATAGGTATTGACACAACAGATTCTGCGCCATCCAAAACATTCATTTCTAAATCAGAAGGTATTCTTTTATCTATACCAGGTGCTACTGCAGAGAATCTTCGATTGATACGTCCATTAATTTTATATGTTGCTGATGGTTCTACGCTAAGATCATCAGAATGTAAAAATCCTTGTGGATCATCTAAACCAAACACTGAACTGTTAGGATCTAAATTTTTCTTATAGAAAGCTACACCATCAGTACTTAATTTTATGTAAACTCTTCCATTTGGGTGTTCCTTAGATCTAACCTCATCTCTTAAACATGCTTCTACAAATCCTCTTGTAGTTCTCGCATAATGATTTAATGACTCGCTGAATAATAACATTAAACTTGCTTGAGCGTCTGGGCTGTTAATGTAAACAGTTTCCATTCCTTCACCCATAATATATTCCGCTTCAGGATATCCTTTATCCGATAAAAAATTCTTTATCTTTGAAGATTGTACTTTATTTACTTGTATTTGCTTTGGTTCGTGAACTCTAGTCATTTTATCTCCTCCGTTATGATATACATTTGTATACCGGATGTTCAGATTATTAAGTGCTTTATAAAGGTTTTGGTTGTTATTGATAAGTAGTGAAGAATTCAGGGGTCTTTTGTCGTCTTAGAAAACATTTAGAAAATGCTGACCTTGTCAGCCTTTTCTTTTTAGCGCAGGTTTTTCTTTGTAAAAGAAAAAAGTGCGGGGAGTAGGATACTCCTAAGCCTTTTTAGAAAAAGCCTTGGGAAAAAGAAGCTAAAGCAACATAAATAGTAACAGATGAACTCACGTTTTCGTGATGTTCATTACTTTTACTGCATTTTTTGTAAAAAATGCGGGGAGTAGGATTCGAACCCACGAAGGCACTAAGCCAGAGGATTTTGAGTCCACCCCATTTGGCCACTTTGGTATCCCCGCAAACCTTTTTAGAAAAAAGGTTTATCAAAAAAGGTCGCCTATAGCGACATACTCATAGGACTATCTAATGGTTTATAAAATTATTTGAAAAGAAAAAGATTTATTGTAACGTTCTTAATTTTTTCTCAATACCTGCTAATGATTCTTCTAATCTTTCTAACTCAGATTTTTCTCTTGATACGGGAGTACTAGGTTTCTTTACATTTATTACATGCATTTTCACATTTTTAACCTTGTCTTCTGAATTTAATCCACCTAAAACTTTAGATTCATATTTTGGCAGTTTATCATTGAATTTTTTATTAAGATATAATAATTCTTTAACTGAAGTTCTTAATTTATGTAATTCCTCGAGCTTCTTAGTTCTAATTAACAATATCTTTTGATAATTTTTTAAACTATAGAGTGTTTTTCTAGAACTCTCAAGCAATTGTCTTCTATACTCTAAAGGATTCTTCAAATATATGAAGTATGTTTCGTGCTCTGTCGGCACTTCTAATTTTCTTTTTACGATTTTCTTATTCATTTTCAAAGAATGCTGAATCTATAAATGCTAATCTTCGTGAGATTTCTGTAACATTTTTCTCCCACTCCTGCAATTCCCTATCCTCTTCGGCTTTTAACTCCTTTAACTTTTCTAAAGTTTGAGTTGTTTCCTTTAATTTCTGTTTCATCACATCAACTATATCTAATACTTCTTTGTAATCAGCAATCTTCACGAATACTGGAACATTTTTATCCATAATATCACCTTTTATTGAGCAAATATCTTTTTGTCTACTTGAGCTAATTTTCTATACAAATATTCCATATTTTCCTTGGCACTTGTTGATAGAGGCTCTTCTGATTTGACAAGATTTTCATAATGCGAAATTTTTATATCTCTCTGTTGTAATGCTTGACTCATTGAATCTAATTCTATAAAAACTCTGTTGTATGCTTTACCTTTAATGTATAATTCTACAGGTTTTGGTCCTGCTCTCTTAACTTCTTGAGGAGGAGCAACCGGTATTGGAGAATGATCTTCTTCAAATGATGGAAGATCTGAATGTCCGACAACTCCAAAATCTTCGGGTTTGGGTTCTTCAATCTTTTCTTGAGAATATGGTTCGAAATTTTGCCAATCTGGTTCTTTCCAGTTATCAGATAAAAATAATTTATTAAGATCTTCAACAGATAAATAACCTTTGTCTACAGGTTTCTGTACTGGAACTTCATCTGATGGAGGAAGACTAAAATCTAGAGTCGGCATGTTTAGACTTATAGATTTTGATTCAGAAGAATCTGAAAACCCTTTACTTAAACTTATTGGAGGTAATTGCTGAGCAGCACTTCCGTCAATAGAAGGTAAATCAGAAGGTATAGATTGATTATCAAAAGACTGACTTATAGGTTGATCTGACTCCTTTTTCTTCAAAAAATCGAACAAACCCATAATACACCCCTTTTTTACTCTATATGCTTATATTTTAAAACAGTATTAAAAGTTTTCTTATTATTACATAATGGTAAAAATAATTTATCGAGGATGTTGTTTTTAGTAATAAATTAATACTTAAACAATATAACTAAACTATGGTCGAAGCGCACTTAATAAAAAAATACTACCAGACACTCGAAAATAATAACATACGGTGTGATTTGTGTCCTAATAAGTGTGTGATTCTTGAAGGTAAAAGCGGATTATGTAAGACCAGAATAAACATTAATGGAAAATTTTATAGTATGGTTTATGGTTATCCTTGTAGTATTCATGTAGATCCAATAGAAAAAAAACCACTATATCACTTCTATCCAGGCAGCGAAATATTATCTTTTGGAACATTTGGTTGTAATTTATTTTGTAGAGGATGCCAAAACTTCGATATTACACGTAGAGATGCTAAGGAAACTTCTGAATTAAAATATTATCATCCTGAAGAAATAGTGGATTTAGCTTTAGAAAATAACATTAAATTAATAGCATATACATACAACGAGCCAACAATATTTTTTGAATACATAATCGATATTGCAAAACTTGCTAGAAAGAAAGGAATAAAAAATATTATAGTAAGTAACGGATATATTAATCCTGAACCATTAAAAGAATTAATAAAATATATTGATGCAGCAAATATAGATCTTAAAGGAATAACAGAAGAATTTTATAAGGGATACAGTAAGACAAAAATGCAGCCAGTATTAAATACCATAAAAACACTATATGAATCAGGAGTATGGATTGAATTAACAAACCTTCTAATTCCAAAATTAAATGATAATACTGAAGATATAAAAAAATTATGTAAGTGGGTAAAAGATAATGTAGGAGTTAATGTGCCGTTACATTTCTCAAAATTTTATCCATATTATCATGCAAAAGACATAACTCCGACTCCTTCGAAAGTTGTTGAGAATGCAAAGAAAATTGCACTAGAAATAGGATTAAACTATGTTTATATTGGGAATTTAGGATTTCTCGATAATACTTGCTGTTCAAAATGTAATACATTGCTTGTAGATAGAGAAAACTATCATGTAAAAATTGTTGGAATAGAAAAGAGTAAGTGTACCAAATGCGGAGTAAAAATTCCTGGAGAATTCTAATCATTCCAGAGCGTAAAAATTTATTGAAGATTTTTCGATATCTTTGAACAATTTACGATAATTCTGTAGATAGACTTATTAAAAGATATTATTTATCGATAAGATGAAATTTAGAAAGAAAATTATAAGCATAAATTTATTTATAATGTGCAGTATAGCATTAATTACAGTACCACATATTTGCGCTTTACAATTTACAGAAATAATGTTTAATCCACAAGGAGCGGATAGTGGAAGAGAATGGATTGAAATACAGATAAATAACAGCGAAGGATGCATAAATTTTACACAATACAAATTATTCGAAGAGAACACAAATCATAACATCTATTCTTATACGAGCGATGTTGCTTGTAATTACGCTATATTATGTAATGATATAGATAAGTTTCTTGAAGATTATCCCCTAATCAATACAATGTTGAATGATACATCAAACGATTTGAATGATAGTTCAAAAAAAATCGCCCTATATAGAAGTGCGTTTAACCTCGGAAATACTGGTGAAACAATTGGAATAAATTACGGAAATTCTATAATTGACGAAATAAATTATACCGCAATATTACAGTATGTAACAATACGTGAAGGATATACTATTGAGTATATTGATGAAATATGGGGAGAATCGTTCATAAATAAAGGAGAACCTGGAAATATAACTAAAGTGTTTTTTAATAACGCTTCAAATGCAAACATAACCGAAGAAGAGAATATTACCTCAAACAGTACATCAAATATTACATTAAATATCAACAACTCAATGAATCTATCTAACTTATCTAATAATTTATATTTAGAAAATATTTCTACAAAAAATAATTCATCATGCTATGCATCTATAAATATCACATTAAAAAATTATTCCGCAATATACGATGAAGGAATGTCGATAAAATTCTACATTAAGATATCAATAAATCCTTTACTAATATCTGAAATGGAAGATATAAATTATTCTATAGAATATTGGGTGGAAGATCTCTCTGGAATGCTCATTAAAAATCATATAGTTACGAATAATCAAGATGAAAAAAGTTTTACACCAAAAATTGATGAGAGAGACAAAATATTATTAATCAAGGCAGTAATTAAAGATATAAATTGTACATTTAATAATACTCCTACTGAAAAAATGATATTAGTAAATAATAACCAATATATTGCACCATTGCCGAATTGTCCGTCCTCATCATGCAAGACCATTAAATGTGATGTTTGTAATTGTCGGAATATACCTTTAAACACTCTCGAATGTTCAAAAGAGATGGTAATAAAAACCGTAAATGTATGCAATCAATCTAGATCTAACCAAACATCCAATCAAGATAATAAAAACAATGATGAAACGTCAAATATAAATCAGAAAAATCTTAGTATAGAATCAAACAATAAGGCAATAACAAACTCTGCTAATAACACAATTAATTCTTCTAAAGAACTTTTAGGAATAAGTGGAAAAGTAATCTATGAATCTCCTAATCAGAAAAATAAATTTTATTCACTCATAGGATTAATACTATTAGGACTTGCTAGTATAACCATAGCATCATACAAATTCTTGTCTAAGAAAGCACATAAAATCAAGGATGACTACTGAACGTTCAAACGATAGATTTATAAAAAAGAACAGGTTTATATTCTAATTATTTAAGGTGTATTTTTATGTCATAGAAATCTACGATTTCTAGGACTTAAAAGTCTGGAGGACTTTTATGAATGATAAAGAGTTAAAAGATTTTATAAGCCAAGGACACATATTTTGTAGAGTAATATTTGAAATGGCAGGTAATCCTAAAGATCATGTAGAAAAAACCTTAATGAGTTATATTCACACAATTAAGGAAGATCCAGATTACATATTTACTAAAGAATATATGGCTCCTGCAGAAGAGACCGAAGGAGTATGGAGTACATTTTATGAAGCTGAAATATTGATAAGTAGCTTCGATAAATTAAATATATTATGTTTTAATCTTGGACCAGCAAGTATAGAAATATTACAGCCAGAAAATTTCACTATAAGCGATAAAAAAATGGGTGATTGGTATAATGATCTTATGTCTAGACTACACGAAGTTGGAATAAGTCTGAAGAATTTAAACGGAGAAAACGATTTATTAAAAGTTAATTTGAACAGGGCTATAAGAAATTGTGTGGTCTTGGCCATTACTGAACCTAAAACTTTAGAGGAAGTATCCGAAAAAGTTGGTATTGATACTGAACACATACAACCATTCATTGATGCAATGATTAGAGAAAAGACTTTGGTTAAAGACGGTGAGAAGTATCGTAAAAGCAGTTAAAAATTCTAAAAAACATTTGGAAGTTGTTGATAAGAAACATTCAACAAAGATTAAACAAGTAGTTAAGCTTTCTAAGGAAAAAATATCTAAAAAAAAAGATAAAAAAATATCAAAAATCAAGAAATCTGAACATGTAGATAAAACTAAGATAGATAAAGAGATTAAAAATGTTAAACAAACAATACACATTGAACCTACTCCTTTATTAGAGTCAAAAATAGAAGAATCGCCTGCTCCAAAAATAGAAATAAAATCTCTAGAAGATATGAAAGAAAAAATTCTAGAAAAACTTGAGGAAAATCCTCTAATAATACATAATCCTGAAGTTCATGTTCTAAAAGAAGATAAAAGCAATCCTTTAGAAGATAATAAAGCTAGAGTTGAAGCAATATTATTTGCTGTAGGCAAATATCTTGAGGAAGAATCCATTTCACAACTATGTGAGATAGATAAGCGTAATACTAAAAAAGCTTTAGAAGAATTAAAGAAAGATTATGATTCAAAAAAATCTGCGCTTATTATTATTCAAGAAGGCAATAATTGGAAGATTAATGTTAGAGAAAAATATCTTTCGTTGGTTAGAAAAATAGTCTCTGACACAGAATTATCTAAATCTATAATGGAGACATTGTCAGTTATTGCATGGAAGAGTCCAATATATCAGAATGAAGTTGTTAGAATTAGAGGAAATAAGTGCTATGATCATATTGCAGAATTAGAAACTGCTGGGTTTATAACAAAAATAAAGAAAGGAAGAAGTTATGTTATAAAAACCACAGATAAATTCTATAACTATTTTGATATAGATCAAAAGAATTTACAAAGTGTTATGAGTGAAGCCAAGATTCCTACAGTACAGACTACACTAGAAGAGACTAAACCTACAGAAGAAATTATTGATTCTAGAGAAAAATTGCTAAAAACTCTAGAAACAATAGAAACTAGACGTATAGAATATCGTGAAGAGGATAAGATTTCTGAGAAAGCATTCCTAGAACAGATGCATAATAAAATAGAAGCCACATCTAAAAGAACTGATGAATATTCTGCCGATATTCCGAGACCAATGCATGAACAGGAACCTCCACAAGTGCCATTAGAAGCTGTTACTGAGCAACCTCCAGAAATAATTGAAGGGGGAGCAGTAAAGATAAAAGATGACGAGGATATTGTTATTACTACAGATAGTGCTGATGGAGAACACCATTTTCAGAAACCTGAAGATCAACATCTTAAACCTAAACAACTAACGAAGAAACAATTAGAGAAGAAATTTAAAGATGAATTACAACGAGTAAAAGAAAAAATGCAGAAGTGATTTATTATGTTAAAAGTATCATGTCCAAGATGTAAAAAAATTCAGAGTTATCAACCACAAACAGGCAGTATAACAGATAAAATTAAGAGATGTGTATATTGCGGATGTTCGTTTAAAGTACATTCAAATCAGGTTAAGAGTAGAATAATTAATTAGGAGGCGAAATGGCACGCATAGACAATGGTGATACAGTAACAAAAGTGCAATTATGGATGGCAAAACAGCAAGGATACAGACATGAAGAACATCCTGAACAAGAAGGAATGGTAGCAGGAGAAATTATGAATCTTAAGTCGTGCGAGTTGAATGTTGAAGCCAACGAGGAATCATTAATATTTGTAATGCAAAGCATATTTGATAGCAATAAACGCGGTAAGGTTACAGAAAAAGACACATGCAGAGCAGATATAAAATAGTTCTAAAAAAACCTTTTTTCTTATCTTTTATCGTCGATAAACAAACCGCAACACTTATAAATAATAGATAATTCTTTTTATCATAAAAATCACAGTCTAGATACAAATTTAAATAAAATGGTTGACGATAAAACTGCTCAAAATAATGAAAATGGAAGTACTTCTGAGTTTAATCCCCGAATGATTTTACAGACTGTAGAAGATGAGATGAAGAGATCTTATTTAGATTATGCTATGTCTGTTATTGTTGGAAGAGCTCTTCCTGATGTGAGAGATGGTTTAAAGCCCGTTCATAGAAGAATTCTTTATGCTATGAATGAATTGAGCAACACTTACAATAAACCTTACAAAAAGTGTGCTAGAATCGTTGGAGAAGTACTTGGTAAATATCATCCTCACGGTGATGTTGCAGTGTATGATTCATTAGTTAGAATGGCACAAGAATTTTCATTACGTTATCCTTTAATTCAGGGCCAAGGAAACTTTGGTTCTATAGATGGAGATTCTGCTGCTGCTATGAGATATACTGAAGCAAGACTCGCAAAAATTTCAGATGAAATGCTACAAGATATTGAAAAAGAGACTGTTGATTTTACTTCTAACTTCGATGGAACGTTAAAAGAGCCTGTTGTTCTTCCGAGTAAATTTCCAAATTTATTTATTAATGGAAGTTCGGGTATTGCTGTTGGTATGGCAACAAACATTCCTCCACACAACATTACCGAAATATGTACTGCAGTAACTTCTATGATTGACAATCCAGAAATTAGTACTGAAGAATTATTGACAATTGTGACTGGTCCAGACTTTCCTACAGGCGCAGAAATTGTTGGTAGAAAAGGAATAGTTGACGCATATAATACAGGAAGAGGAAGCATCAGAATAAGATCAGTAATTACCGTTGAAGAAAAGAAAGGTCGTCAAAGATTAGTTGTTAACGAGATACCGTATCAAGTCAATAAATCACAATTAGTAGAAGATTTAGCAAATCTAGTCAAAGAAAAGAAGATTACGGAAATTTCTGATTTAAGAGATGAATCTGACAGAGATGGTGTAAGAATAGTTATTGAATTAAAGAAAGATGTAAATCCAGAAATTGTAAAAAATATGTTATATAACTTTTCACGTTTAGAAGATAGTTTCGGAATTAATATGGTCGCATTAGTTCATGGAACTGAGCCGAAATTATTATCATTAAAATTATATCTAAGACATTACGTTGAACACAGAATTGAAGTTGTTAGAAAAAGATCAGCATTTGATTTAAGAAAAGCTCAAGAGAGAGCACATATTCTTGAAGGATTAATCATTGCTCTTAAAAATATTGATGAAATAATTAAAATATTAAAGAATAGTAGAAGTGCTGACGAAGATGCAAAAGCCGAACTTATTAAAAGATATGCACTTAGCGAACCTCAAAGCAATGCAATACTTGAAATGAAGATAAGAAGACTTGCAATGCTTGAGCAAGAAAAGATAAACACCGAACATGCTGAGTTACAATTAGAAATTAAAGAATTAAAAGATATATTGAACTCTGAAACTAGAGTAAGAAACATAATCAAAGACGAAATGACAGAGATCATACAAACATACGGCAAGAATAATCCGCGTAAAACAAAAATTGTTGATGCTAAAGACGAGGAATTAGATTATGAAGTTGAAGATTTAATACCTGATGAGCCTGTAGTAATTACTATGACACATTCAGGATATATCAAAAGATTACCAATAGAAACATATAAGGTTCAAAATCGTGGCGGAAAAGGAGTTATTGCATCAGATGTTAAAGATGGAGATTACATAGAAAAATTATTTGTAGCTAGAACACACTCATATTTATTAATAATTACTAACAAAGGTCAATTATACTGGATCAAAGTTCATAGAATTCCAGATGCATCAAGACAATCAATGGGCAAAGCAATAGTAAACTTGTTAGAGCTTGATGCAGATGAAAAAGTTAATGCAATTATCCCAGTTCGAGAATTCGACGATAAACATTATATCGTAATGGCTACAAAGTTCGGAACAATAAAGAAATGTAACCTAATAGAATTTTCAAATCCTAGAAAGGGCGGAATTGCAGCAATAAAATTAGATGAAGATCTAAAAGATGAATTAATCAATGTTGTAATGACTGATGGTACTAAGAATTTAATGTTAGCAACACATCAAGGCGCAGCAGCAAGATTTAGTGAAGAAGATGTACGAAGTACGGGTAGAACGAGTCAAGGAGTTCGAGGAATAAGACTTGAAGATAAAGATTATGTTATCGGAATGATAATTGCTGAAGATACGCATAAAGTATTAACGTTAACAGAGAATGGATTTGGTAAAAAAACAGAAACAACGGAATACAGATTAATTAATCGTGGCGGAAAAGGAGTGATTAATATAATTTGTTCAGAAAGAAATGGAAATGTAAGTGCAATATTATCTGTAATGGATGATGACGAAGTAATGTTTATTTCTAAAAAAGGAATCCTAATAAGAACATCATGTGAACAAATTTCTACAGTCGGAAGAAACACTCAAGGAGTTCGTTTAATTAAGTTAGGTTCTACTGATAAAGCAATTAATATGTCGAAAATTATAAAAGAATAAATAAAATAATTCTAAAATAAATTAAAATTGTTTACTTATTTGTAAACCAGCAACTGTTGCATTAGAGAAATACTCTTTGTTAAGACTACCGCTGTAAGTTATATTAGGTGTTGCTGTCCAACCATTTCCGAGAGGAACGGAAACTCTCGCAGAAATATCTGCATGCGACCATGTTGATGTAGAGTTCCAATATTTATTATTGTAACCAACTACTCCTGAAATATTGGCAGCAATTCCTGATGCTGAATCTACAGCAATATCTTGACTAAAGCCTAATCCAAGATATTCTCCTTTTCCTTTATCAAAATCTTTAGCTACTGTAACCGTAGGAGTTAAAGTCATTTTCGAATTTAATGATATTGGCAAAGTTGCTACAACTGCTGCTTCTTTTGACTTGCCGGCTTGTTGACGCGCCATATCTAAATAAACGAATTGTCCAAAAACTATAGGTTTAGCTCCAGCAATATTTACATTAAGAGTGTCTGTGTACCTTGCTACAAAATCATATTCGTCAATATGCCCTCTATCGAAATTATGGTTTACAAGAACAATTCCTGCAAGGTTTCCATAATTCATAATCAAATTTGTTTGAGAAACTGGACCAGTGGAAAAATTTAATCCTCTCATTCTATAAAGATCAAAGAAATCCTGAACAACAGTTGTTTCAAGCTTAGTTTTAGATGTCTCGGGTGAAGTTTGAGCTTTTACTTGACCAGCCAATAGAGCTGCTAAAATTAGTAATAATGGTGTTTTTTTCATGTTATCCCCTATAAATAATAATACTACTAGGAAGTGAATACTTTTATATAAATGTTGTGTTAAAGAGGCATTAAACTAAAAGTTAAATAGATACAAAAAGTTTAAATATCTAAGCATCTAAGCACAAATATGGCTTTAGAAGTTATTGATTCTAGATATGGAGAGTATAAAAAACAACTACATGATGTAATACTTTTAGTTCTAGCAAAAGAATATCCGTTAAAAATTGGAGAAATATGTCATAGACTAAAAAATGAATTTCATGTTGAATTAAGTTTTCAAGCAATCAGAAAAAGCCTTAATGCAATGGTTGAAAGAAAAATTCTATCGTTAAAAGATAAATCATACTCCATTGATAAAAATTATAGTTTAGAATTAAAAAGAATATCAGATCAAATAATGAGAAATTATTTTGCTGGAGACAAACGAGGAAAAAGTCTACCTACACAAACAAAGGAAGCAATATCAACATACGAATTTGAAACACTTATTCTAGCAGATCAATTTGTAAATGAAGTAATCTTTGATTTAGTATACAATATGAAAGAGAGTGATGATAATAGATTTTTCTTCAATGGACCACATTTATGGTATGTTTTTGCACACCTAGGCATGGAACAAGCAGTTTTGGAAGATGTTTTTTTACACAAGATAAAAATATACAATTTAACCAACGGAAATACGGTTTTAGATAAGTGGGAAAAGAAATTTTATGGAAAATATGGAAGATATCAGATAAATCCTGATTCGACTGAAATAAAAACTGCTTTAAACGTATTCGGAGAATACATAATTCAATATGACTATCCAGAAGAGATATACTCAAGACTAGAAGAATTCTATCAAAGTACAAAAGACTTAGAAACATTAGATCTTATAAAAATTGCAGACATACTTAGATTTAAAACAAAGATCAAAGTAATGGTGATGAAGAATAAAACCATAGCTGACAAATTGAGGGAAGAAATTCTATCTAAATTTAAAGAATAAGAACATAATTGGAGATGATTTGACTAACTTGCGGTGCCGATAGTTGATTTTTTCGACCATTATTGTCTCACTGGTTACTTATATTCGACTAGTTTTATGGTTTTCTATTGTTTCTGTGGCTCGACGGTTTTGTGATTGTTACAATCGTTGTTGTGTGTTTGTGTGACTGTACGCCAATCTCAGTTCCCAATCTTCTTTTTTGCCGTTGTGGTTTTGAAAACTTTATTCTAGTTTTGTCTTTGAAAAACACTGTTAGATGTTTTCCTCTGTGAATATTTTTTCACTGGCTAACTTCATCAAGTCCTTATGTGCTATTGCGCGGACTTGATTATGGTTTATACCTCAATTTTTCGACACCTTTTAGCTAGGCATTATTTAGGTGTTTAGGAATAAATTTCTTTATTCTTACTATCTGTTACGGTACCAATATTCTCTTGGTTTTTATGTTCTTTGTCTTTTATCTCTTTTTCCCGGCGCTCTTCGTCGTTTTTGTTGTTACTTGTTGTTTCTATTAGTTATTACTTGTTTTCTTGTTACTACATTTGTTGAATGGAATGGGCCCTCCTAGATTAACTCCAGGAGGTCAAGGATTGCGTGAATACTTCAGCGTGAACTATGTGAACGGTGAAGTCACAAACGAAGTGACTTGACTTCAGCATGATTTTTTCGATTTCTAAACATATTTTTGAAAATACAAGTCTGATTGAATGCAGAGTCAAACTCGCACTCAAAACGTTTCGGGAATAAAACCAAAGTTTTGCTTTATACAACATGAATTTTTCAGTACCGTATTTTCATATCCTTCTGTTGTTATCCAAAAACTTGGATTTTGAAGGGTTGAATCAGTTCAAAGCACATTCGATCGCTTATTTTAGTGATTCATTCAGTGTTGCTAAAGTCTTATTCAAGTCGTCCAACTTCTCTGCTACTTTCGTTCCTGAGTGCTCATTGGATCTTAGTAAACTGTACTGGTCGTATAGTTTCTGTGTAATCCTCGCGCATTCGGTGATTGTTGCTGTTGTAGACTCTTTTTTCCAATCCGCTTTTTTGTGATTGAATGCCTCTAACATTTCAATCATTCTTGAGAGTGAAAAGTTTATGCTGTTAATGATCAGCTCTACTCTTAATGAACTATTTTGTTTTTGTTCGCTTGATAATTTATCTGTTGCGTGTTCTAAAGTTTCTAATGCTAAACGCATGTTTGGTAATGTTTGCTCGAAAGTTTTTACTTCGTTACTTAATTTCTTTGTTGTGACTATTTTGTCTTGAATATTTTTAACGTCATTTCTGAAAATATATAATTCTGAAATTGCGCTATTAGTTGATTCTTCGAAACTTAGCTCTTCTACTTCTTGTGACAGTTCTTCTTGTTTTACTGCAACTATTTTTGCTACGAACAATCCTAGTAAGGCTACACTAAATATTGCTTCTAATATCACAGCTAATTTTCCAAAGCCTACTGGTGTTATATCGTTGTATCCTATTGTTAATGCAGTTATAAAACTGAAATATAGGCTGTTTCCTAAACCAATAACATCACTCGTTAATGGTCCGTTTTTGTACATTAGGGGTTGATTTGTGAATGTTAAGCCGAAATACAGTGAACCGAAAATGAGCACGCCGAGGAGCCATATTCCTACTATGTAAGTAATATTAAGCCTATCAAATACTGCGGAGCCGTTCATTTTCGTTATGGATTATTGGATGTAAACAGTTAATTGGATGTATCTAGGTATACGCTTTTGTATACCAATAGTTATTTTAGTGGTGGGGCTTATATTTAAATGTTCCGTTTTGTGCTCAAGTGAGCATAACTTTTAAGCAAAAAAAGACAGAAACATTAAAAAAAAGATAAAAAAAAATAGACGAGAATAAAAAAAATTGTCGACGAGAACGTAAAAAAATGTAAAAAAAGAAAAAATAATCAAGATTAAAACAAAAATAAGATTAAAACAAAAATAGTGCTACTAAACAGTGATTAAAATAATCAACTTTATAAATTATAACTAGAACACCATAGAATGAGCTTAGAAAGAAAATTAGCTGAAATAGAAGTGCTAACAGATGAAATAGAACAAAGAGTTAAAGCTAACAAAAATTCTCAAACATATTTAACAAACATAGATTTTCTTAGGTCATTATCCGGAATAAAAAGCGATTCTAAAACGTTAATGCAAAAATATACTGCCTTCAACAAATCATATGAAGATTTTGAAAGAAGCAGATATATCGCCGAATTTGCATTAGATGCTAAAAATCTTGCAGATAATTTAAACATTTTTTTACAAGTTTTGTACGGAACATATAAAGGAAATTTAAAAGATATAGAAAAAAATACGCGAGAAGCACCAAAACTAGACACAGGTGAAACAGTATTTGAAAGACACAGAAGAGCACACAATTATTTACCAACCAGTCCCTTGGTTCAAATAAGAAATATGAAAGGACATGGTCAAGGGCACTATATTATTAATGGATCACAAAAAGCAATAGAAGGAAGCGAATCGGAATGGATAAACTCTCAAGCAGAAGCCTACTTAGGAATGGCCAGAGACATCCTTAAAACAATTTCTGATAAAGAAACCGCAAAATTAGCTCCAAAAAAGAGTGTAAAAACAAAAAGTTTACGAAAGAGAATGTGGGAAAATTGGAAAGAAAGACACAGAAAAACCTTAACAGCGTTAACAGCCGGCACTTTAATTACAGGTTCTGTTTTGGGAACACTTTTTGTAAATAATCTGTCCGAAAAAAATAAAACCATAGATGAAGCGTACGAAATATTAAATGTAGTTTACGCTATTCAATTAGAATCACAAGAAAATCTGGCACTTTCAAACAGACATGGAGAAGAATCCTTTGAAAAAGCAATAGGAAGGATAAAGCAAGAGACAGAAAATATAGAGATTCTGCCTGAACAGGCTTTAAACATATTAAGAGCGTATTCAAGAACTTCCGAAACACTAACCAGACTCCCATCATACCCTGATACTACGGAATATCATAGATTCTTTAAGAGATTAAAGGGATTGCGGGAGGAATTAGACACTATAAAATATTCTCCAACCATAGAAACAGTAAATAAATTAGCAGGATTATTACAAACTGAAAAATATTTAAAAAAATTTTATAGAGATGTTGGATGGACATACTTAAGATATGAACCGGCATCTAGCAGTGAAGGAATTTATAGATGGGTTCCGAAAACATCACTAGAAGATTTTACAAAAGTCAAATTAGATTCTACAAAGACAAATAAGCAATAATCTTTTTAATATAGATATTTTTCTTCTAATCATGCTTACACAAACTGCTAAGGATGAACTAATAAGACAACAGTATAGAATTGTTGGTGAACATAGTGCCGTAAAGACATGTGGTTGGACGAAGAACATGATTAAGGGCAAGGGCGGATGTTATAAACTCAAATTCTATGGAATAATGAGCAATCAGTGTATGCAGATGACCACATCAATATCTTGTGCTAATCGTTGCGTATTCTGTTGGAGAGGGTATAAAGCACCCGTTTCTAAGGAATGGAAGTGGGGTGTTGATGATCCTGAATTAATATTTGATGGAAGTATAGAAGCACATCATAAATTATTAGCAGGATTTGGGGGACAGCCAGAAGCAAAACATATGTTTGAAATGTCTAAAACAGTAAAACATGTGGCTTTAAGTTTGACAGGAGAACCTATAACATATCCTAGAATGAACGAGTTATTATTACGGTTTAACAAAGAAGGCATAAGCACATTTCTTGTGACTAATTCTCAATATCCTGATCAAATAAGAGATTTAAATCGTGTGACACAACTATACTTGAGCGTTGATGCACCAACTAAAGATTTATTAAAAAAGATAGATGTACCTTTATTTCCCGACTATTGGGAGAGATTAAATAAAAGTTTAGAATATTGCGCTCAAAAAAAAGATCGCACATGTATAAGATTAACAATAGTTAAAGGATTAAACGATGCAAACATCGAAGAATATGCTAAACTTATAATGAAAGGCAATCCTGATTTTATCGAAATAAAATCATACATGCATGTCGGACCATCTAGGGAAAGACTAACAATAGATCATATGCCTTGGCATGAGGAAATAGTAGAATTTAGTAAAGAATTAATGAAATATTTATCCGATTATGAGATTGTTACTGAACATGTACCGTCAAGAGTAGTAATGTGTGCAAAAAAAACATTCAAGAAAAATGATAAATGGTTTACATGGATTGATTTCGACAAATGGCATGAACTAGTAAATTCTAATAAGGATTATGATAAATACGATTTCTTAAAACAAACACCACAAGTTGGTTTAAGCGGAAGAATAACCAAAGAAGAAGTCAGTAAAATCGCTGAAAGAAAGAGAGAACGACTGGCAAAACAAAAGAAAATATTTGTTGACGAGAAAACTAACGAGATGGATCTATAGCACCATAACAACAAAATTTAAATAATAACCAATCTCGTATTCTAAAAAGAGGGTATATGAATATTAATAAGTTGGATCTTCTATCTAAAGGTTGGAAAGCTTCAGAGATAGATCATGCGTCAAGAGTTATTGCACACGCCGAAGAACATAAGCATTCTAGAAGCAAAACTATAGATAAAATACTCATTGCATTATTAGCAGGATTATTGTTAGTTAATGTGTTTGTATGTTCGGCAGTAATTATTCCGTTCATATATGCAATGCATTCATCATTTGTGATTGTCATAGTATCTTTAATAGCATTCGTATTTAGCATATTATTTACTATAGCTATATATGATGTGGAGAAAACTCATCCGAGAAGAGAATTAGACTTATTCATAGGTTTTATAGTTGCAAGTTTGATAAATTTCTATTTTATAATATATTTTTCAGGACAGTTCGGAACTAAATCTGGATTGACACTAACACATAACATATATGTTATAGCAAGTATCTACGCAGCAGTGTTTTTAATACCACACATAGTATATCAAGTTCGTAAGAATCGAGAAATTTAAAAATAAGTTATAAAAGATATATAGACATGAATAAAGAATTAAAGGATTGGACAATAAATTACGTAAAGAATAGAGATTTAACGTTCAGAAAATTAGTAAAATGGGATGAGCATCTTAGCAAAGAGTACATAGACTTCCAATTCAAAGATAAAGTAATAACGCATCATATTCTAGAGCAACTAAAAGATGAACTGTTTGAAAGAATAAAAGGTAACGAGTATAAAGTTATAGTTTGCCTGAACGATGAACTAAATTTTAAATTCTTAATAAAAAACTGGAAAAAATTATCCGAAATAAAAAATCTAAGTTTTGTATTCGTAAACTTAAAGATAAACGATAAATGGGTAATAAATCCTCACACACATTCTATGATAGCGGATCCGGAAAGCATAGAATCTGGTCTTCGAACAATGTTTGATACAGCAAATGGAAAGGTTGCGGAAATAAAGGCAGGAAAAAAGAAGACATCGATGTTCGAGGAAGGCACAAATTCAGAAGAAGACGAAAGCGAAGAGAATTAATTATTTCTTTATCCATAACACAAGCAATTTTGCACTAATCGCATCCTTAGGTAAATCAGGAATACTTTTTATTATATCTTTTTTCATTATATCTGAGAACAAATCATCTTCTATTATCTTACATTCTACAACATGATATTTTTTGAAGTCTTCTGGAACCCATCCCGACCTGTGTATCTCTCGTTCATTTCCGGCCCATGCGCCTTGAGGCATAAATCCTAACGGCGTAGATATAATAATATTATTAGAATGCTGTAATAATTTATCTAATAATTTGTACGCTTTATCCTTCTCGAAATGTTCTATTACGTCGCCAAACATGATTAAATCATATTTCCCAAGTTTATCTATTACCTCAAAAACATCTTTCTTGATTATTTTGTTATAAACTTCTTTTTGTATAGGGGTTATACATTTATTAAATGGTTCTATTCCTGTAATTTGTATTTTCCAATCCGCTTTTTTGAAATTTTGACCAATCATTACATCAAATGTGTCTCGTATAAGAAATCCCCATTTACCAAATCCAAAACCTACATCAAGAATAGAAAATTTAGGGAGAGGAAGTGGCTTTCCGTCCATCACATCCTTAATATTTAATTTCTTAAAATCTGACTTTGCAAAGACATTTTTAGAAACTAAACTTAAAACGTACGGAATGTTGCATGGCAGGCTTGAAGACATAATATATTTTAAGATACTATAATTAAAAAGTTAACGAAAAAAATCATAATTTTTTCACATAGCAAACAAGCCTTATGTCTTCTTTGGGATAATACGTTTTCCACATGGATGTTTTGACCTTGATGTATTCTTTGAATCCGTTCTTTATCCAAAAATTCTTGTTAGGATTGACTCTTGTTTGAAATGAGTCAGCATGAATTAACTTAACATTTTTGGATTTTGCATACTCGAGGAATGCTTTTAAAAGTTTTGTTCCGGTACTTTTACCTCTAGCTTCGGGTAATAAATTTATATGGATGTGACCTGAATTTTTAGGCGGAATAAAATTTTTCTCTTCGGATTTCCCCAGAATTGCGCCAAATATCATTTTGATAGTTCCAAACCAAAATGTTCTGTCTTTCCTATTCATAAAAGGTAATTGAAAAAACAGAAATATACTTTTTAATAAGAATGCGTTTATAGACTCTTCATGATTCTCATCATCTAAACATCCTAAAAGATATCCTATAACTTTTCCATTATTAACAGCGACAAAACAACTTTCCTGTTCTTTTTCTAGATAATATCTTATCTCTTTATGGAATCTTTTAGGATTAGTGGCGATAAGACTTCCAGATTTTCCTAAAAAATATGTTTCAAATTGAATATGCTCGACTTGAGATCTATCTGATTTTCGATATTTTCTTATAATCATGATTAAGAGACTAGTTTTAATAATTCATCTTTTACTAGACCACAATTGAGTCTAGATTCGGATTTTATTTTATTATTTATGCTCTCGCCCAAATCTCGAACAAATTCTTTGAAAGCATTCAAATAGTTTTTATCCAGATTAACACTGAACAAAGGGTTTAATTCTTTTAATAAACCATCTATTTCTGAAAATAATATTTTGGCTTTATCAAATGAGTTATCTTCTATTAAAACAGATAGTTCTTGTAATAAATCTATAGCTTGACCAATCTTTAACTCTTCGTCATCAGAAATTCTTATAGAAGCCATTGTTATTAGAAATAAGGAAGAAAAATAAAAATTTATTCCGCGTCTCCTTCTGGAGCGTTTGGAATTGCTTGTCTATTGATGATCATTATATCACCAATACTCTTTACTAAGTTGTGTGGAATAATTACGCCTTTAGCACTTCCTAAGACTTTATTTAGGAATGAATTCTTTGTCGCACGTACTCTCCATCCTGTAATCTTAGTATTCTGTATGATTGCTTCTTCAACGTCACCGAAATAGTCGCCAGTATCAGTAAAAACTCTCATCTCATAAGTTTCAGAAACTTTTTTCATCTTCAACATCTTAAATCACCTGCTATGCATTAAATCGTTTTAACTACTACATAAATAATAACGTTATTTATATAAGTTTCGATTTTAAGACGTCACATTTTAATGGTTTAAATACAAATGCTGTGTCTGCATCAAAATAACCACATCTAAATTTATCAATAGGGATGCCTGTTCTTTGACTAAGCATTATTGCATAAAATTGTATCTGTGTAGCAGCATATTTTTCTTTAGCAGCATTAGGTTTATAATCCCACACCCAAACATTACCATCTTCAATACGTAATGCATCAATATGTCCTGTTAACGCATCTTTAGAGGATAATAAATCATGATAATGAGGTATTTCACTCTCTAAAAGCCATATTGGAACTTCTATACTGATAGTTTTATTATCGTTCTGTAACATAAACATTTGAACATTAGTATGAGCGGTATTAAATTTAGAGAATTCTAGACCTTTACGCGCTAATTCAGAAACTTCGTGCCCATCAATCTGTTTCATACCCACATCAAATTTCATACGCAATTGACTACTTCTAGGACCTTTCTCGAAATATTCATTAGGACAATGATCTATAACATGATGTAAATATTCATTAATAGACGATAATCCATTACAACACAACTTTTGAGTTTTGGGATCATGTATACGATAATGATAGAACCATCCGTGCTTGAAAGATTTGTGAATAATCATAATAATAGAAGGAAAAATATGAAAATAAAAAGGTTATGAATATTTATCTCTTTCTTCTCTTAAGAGATTTTTCGATTTTAAATTCTTCATTCAATACTTGCTGTTCTTCTTTAGCCAAGTGTAGAGTCATTTTCTCTATATTCTCGTCCATACGAGCTATTCTTCGCTCCAATAATACAAGAACCCTTAGACTATAAACTATTGCAGCTAATGTACCTATAATTATTGCTAAAATTACCGTGTCTAATGCCATTTTACGCACCTCTTTTAAAAATCGTGATTATAAACGAATATCGTATAAGACATTTATATATTTTGTGTTATTTTTCAATTAATTGCTCGAATGAAAGTCCTTTACGTTTTGCCGAAGGAATATCAATCAAATAACTTTTCTCTGTTTTTTCAAGATCTTCAATATTGATAAAGAACCAATCCATTCTGTCGAATTTTACTCCAATCCAAGCTTCTGCACCGAATTTGTTAGCAAAAAAAACTAGTTCATCGACTTCTTTTTTCGTCAAATACTTCTTCGTATCAGCTGTAGCTTTGCATTCAATAGCTACTCTTCGCAAATTATTTCCCGCAAGAATATCCGGACTTGGAAACTGTGAACTTCCAGAACCTGCACTACGTATTGCGACCCATCCATTATTATTGAATTTATGAATCAAATCTCTCTCAGAATTACTTCCTTTAGCTTTTTTATTCATTAGCATAAAAGCATAAGAATATCTTTAGTTTATAATTTTTATCAAGAAACAAAAAATTTGAAAAAATTGGTTAAAATAAAATAAAAATCAGAAGATTTTATATAATATCTTCTTCTGCTAAAACTACGAAGTCACCGACAGCAATTACTGCTGAAAATGGTACTAGAATGTTTCCTTCCTTAGTCTTTTCTAACTCTAATTTTTCGATATAAGTAGTAGGGTTTACCAATACTATATGTATTAATTCGCCTGTTCTAGCTTCGAATACTATATCTCCAACTTCACCAAATCTCTTTCCTGATTTAGAAATAACAGTTTTACCGATTAATTGTTTTGAGAATTTTTTCTCATCAGTCATTTTCGCTTCCGATTTATTCATCATATCAGCCATTATACATCACCTTAAGCATAAACTTTCGTCAATATAAGAAGATAAAGAGGTTAGTCATATATAAATTTTACTATTAGAAAATGTTTAATTTAAAAGGATAAAGTATGAGTAAAAATCGCTTAAATTCAAAAAAAAATAATTTTTTCTAATAAAAAGGCATTAAAATCATTATTTTTTAGAAGTTTTTAGACGATTAGTGGCATCAGCAAGTAATTTTTTTATTGCGTCTTGGTCGTAACAAGTATCTTTGAATTGACAACTCTTGCATTTGTTTTTATTATCGACGTATTTTGGAACTTCAAGACTGTTCAGAACAGTGCTGGTTTTATTTATTAAATCTAAAACCTCTTCTTTTAAAAAAGAATTCATCGATAATATTCGTTTATCAGTTCCTCGGTATTTCATAACAGCTTCGTTAACATTCTTTCCTGCATCGTCAAGAAGTAACATATAAGCAGCTAATTGTATTCTATGTCCGTCCCACATTCCTTTTTCGGGAAATTTTCCTGTCTTTAATTCTATAGGAACATGAAATTTATTTTCATGAATTTCAATCACATCTATTACTCCTGATAAATTTAATTTCTTCGACTTGAAATATTGTTCTGATAAAATTTTAGGAGTCAACTCGTTCCATAATTCTTTTCCGAAAATTTTATGTTTAGAAATGAAACTAGAAATATTTAATGCATGTTCTTTTGCTTCCTCCTCGAAATTCGGCCAATATTTATTGAACACATCAATCATTGAAGTATTAAATTCTTTCAATTTAGATTTATTTTTAAGTATTACATCACGCAATATTTTAGAATACTTATGACGATAGATATCGAATATTTCTTGATAATTACTCGTAGCTATACTGGTGACTATTGACTCTTCAGAATTATTTAATGATTCGTAAGTTTGATGCCATATAGTTCCTAAAACAAGTTCTGCTTTTATTGGTTCCTCGACTAACAACACATTACTAAGAAATAATTTTCTAGGACAATAAAGATAACTTGAAAGCTGAGTAGCAGAGACCATAAATTATAAGAAATATTATTTGTTTAAAAACTTTTTCCGAGAATGTCTACTGTGATTCTAAATGTTCAGGAACATAAATTTTGCTCCTTTTTCTTTGAACATAATGATTTCCCATAATATGTTCTGGCATTGGTTCAAATAAATGCACACCAACATTATTACCTAAGCCAGGGAGAACCCAAGATCTATCAGATAACGCATCGATCAATACAAAGCCTCTTTTAGATGTTGTCATTTTAGGTTTTCCAGTCGAGGAATCAATTGCTGTTTTATGTTCCTCAATTATTTCTTTGGTCAACATTTTTGCGCCACTATCTCGCACTATAATTACATATCCGTGTCTAGATAATCCTCGCATATATATTTCATTAACTTCTATCTCTTTACGTATTCCGCCATTATTTCCGTGTTTGAAGGCATTCATAAGAACTTCATCAGCAATTAATCCTAAATTGTTTCTATACATCTCGCTGAATCCCTGCATACTCATGCGCTCTTCTAATCCTATTTTATATTCTGATATCATGCTAATAAAAGCATAATATGGAACATTACCTCTAATTAACGGAAGTTGAGAATATGTTAAGTGAAGATCATCTGGAAACTTTTTATCTTTAGCAAAAGATTCGACTTCTTTGGCAGCATTAACTTTTTTACCCTTACGTTCTTTCGCAATTTGTTTAGCATACTCTGTAGCAAGACAAGCATAGAATAGTTCTTTGTCAGGATAATTAAAAACTGTATGATTATATATTCTTAATCTATCTCCGTCTAAAACTTCATCTTCAGAGAGTTTAATAACTATAAAACCATCGTCCTCATAATCTTTTATTATTTTTGCAAGACCATTAACCATATAACACCAAAATATAATCGGATAGTTATAAAACACACAAAACATCATCCTTAATACTACTCTTCAGTTAGTATTTTTAAATTTTGCGTAAGTTTTACATTCTTATTATTTTACAAGAAATATTCCGATAATTATTTAAAACAGTAATCTCCGTATCTGAGATATACATAAAAAGAGGATAAGATATTTTGATTAAAAAAAATAAAGATATTAAGGCATGGATTATTTCTGTTGATATGGGTTATGGACATCAACGTGCAGCATATCCTTTGAAAGATATTGCTTATGAGCGTATTCTAACAGCGAATAATGATAAAATCGTATCTGATAGTGATAAGAGATTGTGGGAACGTACGAGACTATTTTATGAAAATGTTTCTAGACTAAAAAATATTCCCGTAGTTGGCAGCGTAACATTTGACTTATATGATCGATTACAAAAAATTTCTCCATTCTATCCTTTTAGAGATCAATCTAAACCTAATTTTAGCACTTTAAGAATGAAATCGATAATAGATAGAGGATTTGGTAAGAGTTTGTTAGAGTATGTATCTAGAGAAAATATCCCTGTAATAACCACTCATCCCATTCCCTCCTTGCTACTAGATTATAACGGCAAAGAAGTTTATTCAGTAGTTACTGACACAGATATTAATAGAATATGGGTTGCGGATGATCCGAAAAAAAGTAAAATAATATATTTTGCTCCATGTAAACACGTGGTTTTAAGATTGAAACAATACGGAGTATCAGATGAGAAGATAATAGAAACAGGATTCCCTCTCCCTAAAGAGAATATTGGAGAAAAAGATGAAATAGTAAAAAAAGATATGTTTCCAAGACTAATAAATCTTGATCCTACGGGAATATTTTTTGAGAAATATAAAGGATTATTAATCGAAAAACTTGGATTAAAAAAATCTCAAAAATTCGATATTAAAAGTTTATCAAAATGTAAGACTCATAAATTAACAATAACTTATGCTATAGGTGGTGCGGGAGCCCAGCGCGAGATAGCATTAAGCATTGTATCTTCATTACAAGAAAAAATTATAACTAATAATATTATAATAAACATTGTTGTTGGTGTAAAATTAGAATTAAAAATATTTTTCGAAAAATCCTTAATAGAAATGGGTTTAAAAGAATATATTGGAAAAAATATTAATATAATATTTGCATTTGATAAGAAAACAATATTTTCTGAAACAAACAAAATACTCAGAGTAACAGATATATTATGGACCAAGCCTAGCGAGATGTCATTCTATACTGCTTTGGGATTACCAATAATTATTGCGCCACCAATAGGTGCACACGAGACCTATAATAAAGAATGGCTTGAGCATATTGGTTCAGGATTTGTCCAAGAGGATCCTGTGTTTGTTAAAGATTGGCTCGATTATTGGTTACAAGACGGTAGACTTGCAGATGCAGCAATCCAAGGATTTATAGATGCTCCGCGAAGAGGAATATACCATATAGAAAAATATTTTAGAGATAAACAGAACATTTAAAAATCTTTAATAATGGTAAGTAACAATGGTCAAAAAGAAAGTTAAAAAATCTAAGAAGCAATCTATTAATAATAAATTGGATAGTATTCTAAAAGCAGAAAATAATCTTTTACGAGAGGAAAAACTTGTAGAAAAAAAGGAAGAACTTCTTGCAGAGGAAGAGAAAGGTGTTGAAGATATAAAGAGAAGCTTAAATACCGAATCTAACGATATACAAAAATTAGAAAAATTAGAAGAAGAAATAAGAGCTGAAGTAGGAGAGCATCCTTTAGCAACAGTAACATTAAAAGATTTTACTAAAGGTTTAGTAGGAGCATTCATCGGACTTGCTATACATTACACATTTATTTATGGTGTAGAAATTTCAGAAAAAATGACTATAACTAGAGCCACATTGTTATTTCCTTTGACTTTTATAGTAGGATTATTATTTATCTACGCTACAGGATTTAGAAAGGTCAAAGATACTAAAATATTAATGTTTATGCCATTAAGATTACTAGTATTATATGTTTGTTCACTAATAATGTCTATATTAGTGTTATACATATTCTATCCTTCGTTCGGACATAATTTTGAAGAATCATATAAGATGGTTGCAGGAGTGATGCTTGCCGCGGTTGTGGGAGCATGTACTGCAGATCTTTTAGGAAAAGATTAAAATGGAAAATCAATTTATTGAAGAACAAAGATATATGGATGCAAAAATAGAAGATGTTGTACGTACTATACAGCAGAAGGCAATAATGTTCTACAACGAATATAAAAACATGAACGATGTTATACAAGATTCTGGGAACGCACTTGCCGAGGTAGAAAAATTAAGAAGTTGTTCAAAAAAATTAGTACCTATTAGAGATATATGCACAAGAGAACTGGAAGCATTTGCCAGTAGAAAGAGTGAATTTGCCGGCGGACCTGCAGAAACGGTGTATAATCAAGTGCTAACAGATTTAGGAAATATGATTTATGACTTAGATGCTTACATCAAAAATTTGAAAGAAATAACAGGATGGATTACTGCTGGCGCAATAAATAATTCTGAAGGTGTAAAAAAAGGGTTTGATAGACTATTCGGATTATTACATGAACGATATGAGGATTTTATTAACAGTGATAATGATGTTATAGAAAAACTTAACATAATTAAAACTATAGCCGCAAAAAATACTCCTTAAGCACAACATTAACTAAAATTCTATTTAAATATAGCAATTTATGACGCAAAAGTTTATAAATAAATTCGTATTTCCCTCGGTAATGGTTGGTAAAGATTCTGATACGAAAGTAAAGAGCACTAGTTCTACTAACGGCAATAATAATGTAGGTTATTCATATACTACTGCTAACTTTAATAGTGCTTTAGAGGATGAAAACAAGATATTAAAAGAAGCGCTAAATTCTTTAAGAGATGAAGTTGAACGTTTAAGAGCTCCTTCTTTGATGGTTGCAGAAGTTACAGATGTGCTGCCAAATAATCGTGCAATAATAAAAATTCCTAACGGTAATAAATTTTTTGTAACTATATCTTCAAATCTTAAGAAATTGGAAGCTGGTGACGGAGTATTAGTTGAGCAAAAAAATTTAAATATTATTGACAAGATTAATATTTCTAAAAATTTTGATGTTGAAAGATTTGTTATAATAGAAAAACCTAAAACTACATGGAACGAGATTGGCGGATTAACAGAACAAGTTGAAGAAATAAAGGAAGTTATAGAACTACCATTAAAGAAACCCGAATTATTCAGGAAGTTAGGCATAAATCCTCCTAAAGGAATATTATTACATGGTCCTCCAGGAACTGGAAAAACATTACTTGCAAAAGCAATCGCTAACAGTACGGACGCTACATTCATAGAAGTAGTAGGCTCTGAAATCATACAAAAATTCATAGGCGATGGTGCAAAATTAATTAAAGAAATATTTCAATTAGCAAAATCTAAAGCTCCAGCAATAGTATTCATTGACGAACTAGATGCGCTATGTGCAAAGAGAATAGAATTAGGAACATCAGGAGAAAGAGAAGTTCAGAGAACATTCATGCAATTACTAGCGGAGCTTGATGGATTCAAATCATTAGACAACGTTAAAATCATAGGATGTACTAACAGAAAGGATATTCTTGACCCCGCTATTTTAAGACCTGGAAGAATGGATAGATTAATCGAAGTACCAAATCCTGACAAAGAAGGAATAAAACAAATATATAAAATACATATGAAAAATATGCCTGTGGAAAAGAAGTTAGATTTGAATAAATTATATGACCTATCACAAGAATTATCTGGAGCAGAGATACGTGCTGTAACAACAGAAGCAGGATACTTCGCAATAAGAGAAGATAGAGATGTTGTTACTGAAGAAGATTTCACAAAGGCAATTGTAAAAATTAGAAAAGACGAAGATCAATACGGTAAAGATTATGTAAGTATGTTCGGATAAACTTAAAGCAATTCTATATTTCTAAAAATATCTTTCTTTAATTTTCTTTCACAAATTTTCATATAAACTTTATAAACAATCATTCATTCTAGTTATTGTGCGCGATGAGGTTGTGAACACCCGATGATTTCAAGGTAAAACTTGAGAAATGATTAACGGAAGTAACTGCTGAGCGCACACTTAAAATTTATAGAATTCTAAAAACCGGCTATTATATTATCTTAAAATCTACACAGATTCTGTAGATGTATGGTGCATGCTGACCACATTTTACAATTTCTAAAATCTTATGTTTAAATCCTGCTTTTTTACATGCCTTATCAATTTTTTCTGTTGCTTCATCAAATTTTCCTAATTCTAAAAAGTCATAGAAATGTATCATAGTTCCTTTTTTTGAAACAGCTAATGCATCATCTAAAAATTCGTCAGCTGTTTTTGGCAAAGGCATCAAAATTCTATCAAACGTTAATTTAGAATTTTTTTCTTTCAATTTTGGAATCACTTCATGTACATCTCCGCATATTAGATCGACACTCTTGATTTTATTTAATTTGACGTTTTCTAAACCATATTTATGTCCGTCTGGATTTATTTCAATTCCTAAGATATGTTTCGCTTCTGTATTTTTAGCTAAAACTACAGGATATGGAGCACATCCGCTAAACATAACTAACACTTCTTCTCCCGGCTGTATTAATTTCATTATACGTTTACGTTCATTAGATAAACGTATAGAAAAATAAACTTTTTCTACATCTAGCTTTAATTGAACGTTATTTTCTCTATAAATCGTTTCTTTAGTTTTCTCCCCTGCTAAATAAATCATTTTCTGAGTTCTATAAACTCCACCATGAATATCTGCCTTCTTTAGAACTGTTTTAATCTGTTTATTAGTTTGTAGTAATGTTTCAGCAATAACCTTCTCTCTAAATACTAAATCTTGAGGGATTTCAAGGATTGCTATAGATCCTATAATATCATGCGCAGTTTTTACAAACTCTAACTCTTCCTTTGTTAAGGACTTGCCTAAATTTTCTCTTAGTGTACCTTTGTGCTTCGTTTTATTAAATTCTTTATCTACGAATTCTAAACCTTGAGAACGTATTATAGTAAACTCGCTTATTAGAGGAAAATAAATATGGTTTTTATCCTTCAAATACTGATAATTATTATTAATGAAGTTATTTACAATAATATATTGTTTCCATTTTTCTGCATCCTTTAATGGAACTTTTAATCCTAACATCAGAAATACTCTCCAAGACCTTTCTGCGCTAATGGTCTTTTATGTAATGTTTCTAAAACTTTTCTTGTTCTTTCTTCATTAAAATCATGATTTTTACACAATACTTCAACAACTTTCTCATCATCAACATCGGAAAAATTTAGTTTGTAATTATTCGTTGTTTCTGTATGTTTAATTATATTAAAAACCTCTTTCCAATCATAATTAAAATGTTCATTCCATTTATATTCATCGAATAGTTTTTCAAAATTGTCTGCTCCGGAACCATATTCTTTAACTAATTTTAGTGCAGTCTTTGGACCGATACCTTTAATACCACCAATATTATAATCGGTACCTGTCAACATCGCAAGGACAATTAATTGATCCTGATCAATACTTAAAGAATTAAGTGTATCTGTTAAGGAAATTAGTTCCGGAGTGATAGTATCATAAGATAATTTATTAGGTAATTTCTTTCTTCCAGATAAAGTTAGATTTTTAACAACTAACGGGCAAGCGAATAATAAAGAATCGGCATCCTGACTTAAACTTGCATATGCATCTTTATTTTTAACGAGTAATGCTGCTTGTGCTTCTCCTTCTGCAGGTGCCTGAATAATAGGACAGCCAAGTGCAGCAATCAATTCTTTAACATCAGAAATCATTTCAGGAGTTAATTTGCTAGTTCTAGAAGCATATTTCTTCATATCTTCTAAGTTTTCTTCTTCAGCTGCTTTTTCAAACTTTAATTCAGCATCATGCTTTAATGCATTTCTTCTCTCTCTTTCTTTTAATTTTAGTTCAGGAGCTTTACCATCAAACACAAATACAAATTTTATATCATGCTGCATTAATTTGGTAAATCTATAAAATAATCCATTCAAATGTGATGTCACATTATTGTGTGAGTCTTTTAATAGTGAACCATCTGGCTGTCTTATACTTGATAGGAACATGTATAATTGATTAAATGCATCTACAACCACAATTTTTCCTTTCAAATCATCAATAGATAATTCTTTAGACTGCATCAATTCAGTAATCTTAGTACCCATGATTAGAAGTATTATACTACGTTTTTAAAGATTACTATAGAGAGTTTTGAAATATCTCGAAAACTCTCTAAGAAGAACTTTGAATATAGCTTATTCAAAGTTCTCTATAAAAAATTAGAAGAAATAACTCGGCCGCGGTAATAACAAATAAATTTTTATCGTCGATGATGGGGTAAATATTTAAACCAGCGATTGCACAAAATTATCTGAGGGGTTTATCATGAGTAAAATCGCATTTGCTAGTACGCATGGTGTCGGTAAAACAGCACTAGTATCTTTTCTTGCATTCTATTACAAACAGATGAGTATAAATTGTGAAATAATTCCTGAGATAGCAAGAGAACTATTATTAACAGAACGCTTACCGATTAACGATCAAACAACGCTTGAAGCACAATGGCGCATCCAAAATGTTAAAGCAAAAAGAGAAATAGATTACGAAGATCTTTCTAGAGAAGGAAAGTTTGATCATATAATATGCGATCGAACAAGATGGGATGACTATGCATATCCTAGACTAAAGTTTGGAAAAGCAAAAACCGAAGCTATGCGAGAGTCTATACTTCAATTTACAAAAAATCATCCTTATCAATTAATATATAGAATTCCTATATGGAAACCAGATATAACAAAGGACGGCGTACGAAGCGATAGTAAAGAATTTCAACTCGCGATTGATAGTTTAATCACTGAAATATTTGAAGAGAATGGTGTTGAACATATAGTTATGCCTACAGAAATATTTAGACTTCCAAGAAAAGAGCAAATCATAAGTCTTGTTGACTATTTCGATAGAACAACTGCAGGGATAATTCCCGGAATAGAAGAATATAATAAAAATTAAGGAAGAAAAATATTCTCACATTAAATAAATAATCCGTAATATATATAGAATATTCCTACGATAAAAATTATATCTATCAATGGAATTATCATTTTGTTATGAATTTTTTAATATTTTTAAATGTATTTATTTAACACTTTCTTTGCGTGCTCACGATTTTTTTGATGTTCTGTTAGGAAGAAAGATAATTTATCTATTAACAGTTTCTTTAGTTCTCCAGATAATAATTCTCCACTCTTGTAATCATCATAAATTTTTTTCAATAAAACATCATCTTCCTCAAATACACGCAACCATTGATAAGACACATCAATGTCGGGATTGCCGCCGTGCTTCCTGTGTTCCTCTAAAGTGTCTCTACCACCGCTAAATGCATATTTTTTAACTTTGCGAGACATTTCTTCAGGAGAATCTGTTAGTGCGATAAATGATGTCGGATCTGATGATGACATCTTTCCGCCGTTTAGGCCCGGCATAAATGTGTGATATGTTGAACTAATCTCCTTAAAATTAAAATTATTATATGTATTGATTCTTCCAGTCATATCTCTTGCAAGTCTTATGTGTGGATCTTGATCTATTCCTACAGGTATTACAACAGGCATCGGACCCTCAAATTCAGGTAATTGTGGATGCAACATATCTGAAGCTTGGAGTAGTGCTGAAATCATTTTCCCCGGAGTAATTTCTCCATATACTGCTTTAAACTCATTAAATGTGGCATGTCTAGCAAGCATGTTTTGTAATCTATAAAAGGCGTTAGCTTTTGAAGCATCTTTAGATCTATCACTTTGGAAATATATTTCACAATTTTCAGGCTTTAAACCTAAAGCGATGTAGTTAAGAATATATTCTTCAATAGCAATTTGTCTACTTTCTTCTAATGATTGTCCACGTGCATTATATGCTTCTACATCTGCAACAGTAACATATATTTTAGCACCTAAATTTTGATAGAATATGATTTGTCTAGCAACAAGCATATGTCCTATATGAAATTTTCCTGTAGGCATTAACCCCGTCATCATAATAAAAGGCTTATTTTTTTCTATGGCGCTAACAATTTGGCCAAAACTTCTGTGAGCAAATATTATTTTTCTACGAAACAACGTGTTATTACTAAATAATTTAGGTAAATCTTCCAGTGGTTGGACACCGAACTCTTTGATTAGTTTATCATAATCTATGTCGCCCTTAACTTCCCAAGGTGTTACTTTAAAATTTTCATTAGCAAGAGTGTTATTAACCATGATAGAAGTTTAGAACGGATGTTTATATATTTTGTCTAAATTTGTTCGGAATATCTTCATCTAATATGTTCTTCGGATTATTAGCTGAAGTATTTCCTGTGCTTTAACAAAAACCATACTGAAGTAACATAAAATATTATTTGTGTTAAATATTTTAACAATGCGAAGACTGAAAAGAGCGATAAAGAAAGACTTGCAAGATACACATAAGTTATAATAGATAAGCTAACAACAGATACTGCAAATACCACAATAGATAAGTATAATCCCCATTTAGTTAAATGTTTTAAGCCTAATGCCATAAGTAAAACTAGAATCATATTAACTGAAAATACTATTAACTGTACCTCTTGAGATCTTGATAAAGAGAAGACAGTTATAGGAAGTGTTAGTGCGCTAAGAATCATTGCAGAAACTATAACTAAAACTCCTTCGTGAGTTCTAAAATTATACCATAAAAGTAATATTAAAGCAATGTTTACGATCACACTCCAATAATTTTGAATCTTCAATAATAATGTAATATAACTTAACAATACAGCTATAACGATAAGAAGAATATATTTAAATCCTATGTGTAAATCTTTTGACTTAGATGTTGTTTTTGATACGCTCTTGGATTTCTTCATAGTCTCATTTATGGGTTGTATTTTATAAAGTTTGTTCAAAGTATACAAATAACGCGTGTAGTAAAAAGAACTATATTTGTTCTAGTTGTAAACCATTAAATTCTTTCGTCATCATATGTTCTGCTTTTTTAGTTAAATGTCCTGTAGTGATAAATAAGCAAGGCATTTTCTTACTCTGAGCAAACACAAACGCTGAAGCCAAATCTCCATCGTTAATGCTCTTCTTATCTTTTGATTTACAGTAAATATATTCATTGTTATCGTGATTTTTAAGAACAAAATCGTATTCAGATTTCTTAATTTTCTCCTTACTAATAATATCTAAATTTTTGGAAAGAATATGTTTTTTAACAATTTCAAAAAAATCTATTTTAGAAATATCATCGGAGGAAACAACTTTCTCAGCAGCTTCTTTTCTATGACGAACGGGTTTAGAATCTTGTTCTGTTTCAATTACGGTTGAAACTTCGACTTTCACAGGATTTATAGTCTCTACAATAGCAACAGGACTACTAACAATGGTTTCTTTTAAAATATTCTTTGCTAACAAAATCGCTTCATCTTTTAGAACAAGATAATATCTCCAGAATAATTCTTTGACACCGTTGTTTTCTATTTCAAATGATTTTGCAAAATCCTTGATCGTTCTTAAAGAAACTCTGATTAATGGATCTTGATCTGAATCTTTTAAAATTTTAGCTTCTTTTAATATATTTGCAGTTTTATGATCCTTCTCATTTAGGTGATCCATAAACTCTTCTAGTTTAGATTCTTGACCCGGAACATAATATAAAGGTGTCCCGCCTATTTTTAATGTAGAAACTTTCACATCACCCGTACTAATTAGTGTAGATAATACTGCACCAACGATCATTGTATCTCCTCCAACTATTTTGACAATTTTTGAAGGATATGTTGGGCCTTGCTTAACAACTTCTAAAACCTTATCTTTAGGAATGTTTTGAAACATGATAGAACGATAATATCACAACTTTAAAAATTTGTTGTTATACTTGAAATACTAATCAAGAACATAGTTTAACAAGGTTTTTAAACAAGATATGCAAGGTTTAAGCGGTGATAATTATGACAAAAAATTATATTTTTACATCTGAATCTGTAACCGAAGGACATCCTGATAAGATATGTGATCAGATATCTGATGCTGTTCTAGACGAATTATTGCGTCAAGACCCTTATTCAAGGGTTGCTGTTGAATGTTTGACAACAACTGGCACAATCCATGTTGCTGGAGAGGTAACAACAAAAGGTTATGCAGATGTTCAAAAAATTGCTAGAGAAACTCTAAAAAATATAGGATATACTGATCCGAGATTCGGAATAGACTGTGATGATGCAGGAGTATGGGTAGCTATACATTCTCAAAGTCCTGACATAAGCCAGGGAGTAACAGAAGGAAAAGGAGAATTCAAAGAACAAGGAGCAGGAGATCAAGGAATGATGTTTGGATATGCTTGTAATGAAACTAAAGAATTAATGCCATTACCAATAACATTAGCACATAAATTAACACAAAAATTATCTGAAGTAAGAAAAAAAGGAATAATTAAAGGAATCGGTCCTGATGGAAAATCACAAGTAACAATAGAATATGTAGATGGAAAACCTAAAAGAATACAAACAGTTGTTGTATCACAACAACATATTGAAGACAAATCTTCAGAAATATTAAAGAAAGAAATATTAGATAAAGTAATCAAGCCAGTTTGCGAAAAATATCTTGATAAAGATACAAAATATTATATTAATCCTACAGGAAGATTTGTTATTGGAGGACCAGAAGGAGATTCTGGATTGACTGGTAGAAAGATTATCGTTGATACATATGGTGGAATGGGAAGACATGGCGGAGGAGCATTTTCGGGAAAGGATCCTTCTAAAGTTGATAGAAGTGCAGCATACGCTTGCAGATATATCGCTAAGAATATAGTCGCGGCAGGACTTGCAGACAAATGTGAAGTACAATTATCTTACGCTATAGGAGTTGCTCAACCAATGGGAATATTTGTCGACACTTTTGGAACATCAAAAATTTCTGAAGAAAAAATTGTTGAACTAATATGGAAACATTTTCCCGTCAAACCGAAAGACATAATAGATCAGCTAAAACTTAGAAGACCAATATATAGAAAAACTGCGGCGTATGGACACTTTGGAAGAGAAGATCCTGATTTTACATGGGAAAAGACAGATAAGGCAAGTGTACTAAGAAAAGAAATTGAAAAGAAATAAGGAAATTAATTTTTTATAAGGAAATATATATAGATATATTGAATATAATTAGTTATTATAGTTCATCACTATTTTTTCTTCTTTTGGAATTACATTTAATTTTTCTTTACAAAAGGTTTTCATTAAGTCGTAAAAAGATCTACCATCCGTGGTTCTTTCTTCAGTAGTCCTTAGCACAGCCATATTTCTGTAACGAATTATGACATATTCCGGATGAGTTATTGCAGATACAGCACTAAGATGCTCATTATTTAGATCTATAGATACTGGCTTATTCTTTATGGCACTATTCATAAAAATAGCCACTAATGATGCTATTATAGGAGAATCACATTTTACTTCTAAAGCATATGTTTGCGAAGGTGCATAATAATGAGTTGTTAAACCAGATGAATTAGTATGCTGACTAATTGTTCCTTGTTCTGTATAAATAGCTGCTTCAAACAGCGTCATATTAGAATTTGAAGTAATGTCTGTAAAATCCGACATTCTTGAATCTAGAGTGTTATTAACCATAAAATAAGATAAAAAAATGTATTTAAAAATGTTGTTATTTAAAAGTGACGAATTTTACCTTGTGTTATAATTTCTCAAGGCTTTATCCATTTAATCTCATAATAAGTCACATCACCTTCATCATCAACAATACCCATCATGAGTCTCTTCTTTGTTGAATGTGCCACTCTGTTTTTTGCTGCAAAATCATACCAGGTTAGTGTGGCGCCTTCATGCACAGGATAAATTATCCATCTAGCATGATCTTCTCCAGGCTTTACTCCGCGATCATAGACTCTGAAATCTGCGCCGAACTTTAGTGCAGTTTTGATAATATATCCTCTATCACGCATATCCTTAAACACGCAGTATCTCAACCAAAAATTAGGTTCGAGTTTTGTGGCTTTTTTCAAAAATTGATCAAAGTCTAAAGAAACGTTTTTAGAATTTTTAATTTCAATCTTTTTCTTTTCTAAAAGGTATAATGCTTCAAGTAAAGATAATTGCAGTTTTCCATTATCTAATAACGTACCATATCTTGACTGATTATATAATTCTCTAGTCTCATTATTAGACTCTGCTAATACTCTTTCATTAGCAAATAAAGTTTTTATCTTTTCTCTTTTAGGTCTACTATCTAAGATAATTTCTTTTACTTTTAAATTCTTTAATTCTTTATCAGTATAATCATCAGACATGTTTTCAACCATAATTAAGATAGCAATACTTGTTTTTAAAGTTATTCAAAGAATAAAAGTAAAGAACATATTGCGTAAAAAAATAATATAAGAAGTTTGCTAAAAAAAATAAAAAATAAAGATATTTATCTTTTCTTCTTTGCTGGCGCTGGTGTTGCACAAGTGCATGAACCAGTGAAGCTAAATATTATGCCGCATAATACTAACAATACAGCAGCAAATGCTAGCCATCCGTCAACGCCCGTCCATTTAGGCCAAACAAATAAATTGATTAACATCAATATACCTAAAAGTGCTTTTAGCCAGCTACTACATTTTCCACAACTACCTTCACAACAACACATAAAAACCACCTCGCTAACAAATTAATATATACTTAATATTGCCGGGGGAATGTTGTTTAAAAAGATTATTATTATATGCGGATTGAATAAGCTATAAACGCTGAACAAACTTTATAAACATTCGTTGACTCTATAATTCTATGCCAACAGAAATAACTTTCTTAGGAACAGGATCGATGGTTCCGACTAAAGAACGAAATGTTGTAGGAATGTTTCTTAGCTACAAGAATAAGGGGATGTTAATAGATTGTGGTGAAGGCACGCAAAGACAGATGAATATTGCAGGAATCAATAGAAATAAAGTCAATTATGTATTATTAAGCCATTGGCATGGCGATCATGTTTCTGGACTAATAGGATTGATACAAACTCTAGGAAATCAAAATGCACAAAATGAAGAGCGTCCAGTACTTCACATATACGGACCTAAAGAAACAGAAGAAAGAATGGAACATATGTTGAAAACATGTATATTTGAAAATAAGTTAGTTTTAGAAATTCATGAAATAATTCCAAAAAGAAACGAAATATTAACAATAATCGAAAATGAAGATTTCTATGTACAAACAACACTTTTAGAACATAGCGTACCTTGCTTAGGATACAGTTTCATAGAGAAAGATACGCGTAAAATAGATATGAATAAACTAAACATTCTTGGATTAACAAACGGCCCATTAATAGGCAAATTACAGAATGGCGAGAAGATAGTTTATAATGGAAAAGAAATTATTCCGGAAGAAATTTCTACAATGAAGAAGGGATTAAAAACAACATTCATACTAGACACAGGATTGTGTGAAAATGCAATAAAACTTTCAGAAAATTCTGAAATCTTAATTTGTGAAGCTACGTTTGCATCAGAATTAGGAGATAAGGCAGAAAAAACAAAACATATGACTGCCAAGGATGCTGCTATATTAGCAAATAATGCTAACGTAAAAAAACTAATAATCACACATCTTTCTCAAAGATACAAAGAACCTGGCGAAGTATTAGATGATGCAAAAACAGCATTTCAGAATGTTGAAGTAGCATACGATTTTATGAAGGTAAAATTATAGATATCGTGTTCTGGCTTAGTAATAAATAAAATATTGCCTAAATAATTAATGTATACCTTATGTTTGGTAATCATCAACATAAAAAAAACAAAAAGAATATAAATAAATAGCACAATATATCATTATAAACACTTAAAGGTAAAAATGAACAAAAAAATAATAATCCTAAGCATATTAATATTTCTTACTACAATGGTTATAATTCTTACCCCGGTGCTAATTCCTTTATTAGGAAATAAATAAAGTATGAGAAAGAGTCTAAAAGCTTTTCTTTTCGAAAATTTTATAATAAAAACATGCTATAATCAATGAGCTATGTATAAAACATTAGTAAAAAGGGGTGCAATAGCAATATCTTTCTTATTAGTGTTAGCATTAATATTGCCTAATATTAATGGATTCGGAATATCAACACAATATATAGAAAATGATCTTATAAAACTAGAGCCTGGACAATCATATGTTTATGCTATAACAATACAAAACGCTGAAGAAGAAGATTATATTGTTAATATAACATATACCTCAACAAAAGATATAGCAATATTACGTGATAGAAATAAATTAATACCGACGGAGACTTTCAATAACACATTCTATTTTGATATAACTATACCTAGAAATAGTACGGTAGGAGAGGAGTATTATTTAAGATATGCTGTCAGACCAATAATAAATAACACAACATTAATTCCATCGAGTATGGAGATTGGCAGGCAAATAAACATACTTGTAGTAGATAGTAACGGATCAGGATTTTCTATAAAGACAGAAGAAGATAAAACAACCATAACTGAATATGATTCTAAAATCAAAGAGTTATTGTATTACTTCGCAGGAATACTAGCAATAATATTATTTATAATAATAGTTTTAAGGATTTGGAAATTATCTACGAATATATCTACAAGAATAAATCCTGATAAAGTAACAGACTACACTATTAGTGAATCCAAAAAATTATATGATATAATAGAATTATTAGAAAAATTAAGCGACGAACAATTTGAAATAGAAGAGATAAGAAAATTATTTGTAGATAAAGTGCTAAATGTAACAAAAGTAGATGTACGCCACAGACAGCATATTTCGCGTAAAGAATTGTTGAGGACACTAAAAAAATGATTAAAGAATATTGGTTTATAGTGTTAATTTTTTTGCTAGCAATAATAAGTTATAAAATATACTTATTTATTGACAGAGTATATTATAAAACGTATTTTGAAGATAAAATAGAATATTTTAAAAGAACGATAAATAATAAAACAAGCACGGAGAATGATAGAAGAAAAAAGAAAGCAATAAACATACATAAGAGAATATTATTGTTGAAAAAAAGTTACGAGCAAGGTTTTATAACATTAAAAGAATATAAAGACATGTTAAAAAAACGAGGATATACTGTAGAAAATATACCAGAGCTGTCACAAGAGATTCTTAAAAAATATGAAGAACCGGCGAAAGTATTAACAAAAATCCTGCCTACAAAGAATATTAGCATATTAGATAAAAATTGTGAGGAGGCTAGCGCGTTCGTTCTTCCGGATGGAACAAAACTACGTAGCTTAAAAGAATTATTGAAAACATTAGATAAAATGGATGTAAGCGTATTTAATCATCATACTACGGAGGGAAGAAATGATTTTGCAAACTGGATAATAGATGTATTCAAATATGATGATGTTGCTGAAGAAGTAAGAAATTCTCAAACTATTAAAGAATTAATCAACACATTAAAGAATTACGAATAACTCATAATCTTAAGGTTCCTTCAACCATATCTTGAATTGTTTCTACGGTTATTTTAAAGAAATCTAATATTAGCATTGAATCTGAATCTAATTTTATATTAAATATCTGTTTCTTAATGTTTTGTCTCTTAGACTCAATATCATCTAATAATTTCAAATCCTTACTAAGAAAGAATTTCTGAAATAATTCCATCGACTCCCTTACTTCTTTAGTTACCGGAATTACTTTTCTAGATAATTTTATTCTTCTATCGCGTTTCTCTCGACCAAATTGTTTTAAAGATTTTATAATTCTATCCATTCCAGATAGTATCGTCATCAATGTAAGTGCTTTAGCTGTTTGAGTAACAGCACCTTCATGTATTAATCTTATACAATAATTAATAAATTTTCTTATAGTGATATAATGTGTCTCTGTCACGTTTACTAGTTGTTCGTTTTCTTCTATAACTCCATTTTCAAATTCTTTAAATGCTTCTACAGTTAGAAATAAAACTCTACGTATTAACATGTCAAAATCCTTTTCTGAATCCTCAGAAATTTGTTTTATTTGTACGAAGTCTTTAGATTGTTTAACTATTTCTACACCGATAAAACGCGTAATAACATCTTGAATCACAGACAGCACAGGAACATCGTGTCCTGTTCTGTAATGCTGACTTGAGGTATTATTAAATTTTATGTTGATCTCTTTATACCCTCGCCTATACATGCTTAGTAAATATAATAATATAGAAGTTCTGTTTAATCCTGAAACATCAATAGTTACAGATTGGTCTTTAATTAGTGGCTTAGTACTTATTTCGATAATATTATTACTTTCAGTAACATCCAAATCGTCGCCCTTTCTTACACCATTTTTCTTAACCCATTCAGATGGCAATGAAATAATTAAAGAACTAGGTCCATGTTGTACAACTTTGCGTTTCATGACAATTAAAAAGATAAAGAGTTTATATATATTTCGTTATTAAAGGCATATATGTATGCTTATATGTTGAAAAAATATATATAGTTCATTGCCTCCATACATTTGTATGGGGTGATATGTATGATATGCGTAAATAAGTACGGATTTTTGGAAATAAGAGATGCTTCCGAAGATTCAGATATGGAATTAATAGATGCTTTCGTATGATCAAAATGAGAAATATATATGATGAATCATACCGCGCCAGAATCATGAGACGCGAATCATTATATGATGATTACATTACTGAAACTACAATTTCTACAAGCGAAGATTAAGCCTCCGTAAATTCTGAGGGTGTTCACGTGAGCACCCTTATTTTTTATTAAGATCAAAAGATTCTAGTAAAATATTAAAAGTTTGAAGTATTTATAAAACATAGACGGGGGCGTTATGAATAGGAAGGTAGATATTTCAGACCTATTAGCAGATAGTTCATTATGGAAACCTGAATTCTATGAAGATTATATTAATGGAAGGGCGTCAGAAGTTATTAACGACATCATCCGGACAACATGGATGAACGGAATAGTATATCGTGAACTACGAAAAATAATAGATAGCCATAATTTACTATCAGTTGATGGAATAACATATTGTCACGAATTTCGTGTAAGAAATATCATATTCTCGTTAAAAGACCCTTCCGAACCAAGATTTTTAACAATGAAAAAACATAGCCGTGAAGGTGTAGAATTTTATGAATTAATCAAAGGAGGATTCGAATATGATAAAGATGGCGGAGTAATGGATTCTAGTAATAGAGAATTAAGAGAAGAAGCAGCAAAAAAATCAAGACTAATACAGAAACCCGCAATTGCAGTATATGCAGATATAAACACCCCAACCAGATATAACTCAGATATACTAGTAAGAGACAGAGAAATAGATGTTGAAGGGATAAAACAAAAGATAAAACGTTTTGATCTGATAACTAACATGCTGTATCTTGCATTATCTGAATTTAACCCGTTAATAGAGAAGGGAAGTCTTGAAGAAGAACACATATATTATCAGTGGGCTACAAAAATAAAATTAGAAAAAATGTTGAGACAATCAGCACAACTGGGATTTAATAGAGATTATATCTTCTTTGAAAAATTTATTACAAAATTTGACTTTAAAAAACTAGAAAAGATTCGCTCTAAAGTAGGACGTTATCAGAGGATAATTGTTTCTTAATGAATATTAGAAATATATAAAAATTAAAATAAAAAAATAAAAGACTTATTCGTCGTGTGCTAAAGCATATATTGCTTTTAAAGAAACAATGACGGTTGCAGGAATAACAAAAGTTATTAACGCACTTAGAACCGATTGCAACGATGCTCCGATTGCTGCCACATTAGAAAATACAGGTCCGCCCATGTATGATACTATAACTAGCGATACTGTGGCTAACAAGAATGGTGTTGTTTCTCTTCCAGTAACATTTAGCAATCCTACTATTAATCCTAAGATTATTAATACGGATGTCGCTACAGGATTTTCAGTGCCTCCACTAAATACGCCGATTAGTAAAGCAACAACTACACCAATGATGAATGCCCAACTACCAATTCTGGCAATAAGATCCAATTCCTTACTCATTTCTAATCACCCTCCTATTTTTTATAATTATAATTTTGTATAGCATAATTAAACAACGAATATTTATAAAGTTTTCTCTTAATGTTTATTAACAGTATTCGTGTGAGTATTTATGTTTAAGAAAATTTATAAAGAAAAAGTATGTTATTTAATTATAGGGGTGAAATTTATGGATATTATATCTTTAATCATTATTATTGTATTGGTTGTTATAGTGCTATTCTTAATACTAGCATATAATAGATTTATCGTATTGAGAAATCGTATTGAGAATGCGTGGGCTCAAATCGATGTTCAACTTAAACGAAGATACGATCTTATACCTAATCTTATAGAAACAGTAAAAGGATATGCAAAACACGAGAAGAATTTGTTCACAGAAGTTACTGCTGCAAGAACAGCAATGATGAATGCTACATCATTAAAGGAAAAATCTAAAGCTAATGACATGCTTAGCGGTACTTTAAAATCATTATTTGCAGTTGCTGAAGCGTATCCTAAACTTCAAGCAAATGAAAACTTCATGATGCTACAAGAGGAATTATCAGGAACTGAAAGCAAAATTGCTTATGCTAGACAAGCATATAATGATTCAGTATTAGGTTATAACAACAGTACTCAAATGTTCCCTGGAAGCCTAATTGCTGGAATGTTTGCATTTAAACAAAAGGAATTCTTCAAGACTGAAGAAACACAAAAAGGACCTGTAAAAGTAAGCTTTTAGATTCTTTGTATTATTTATTTTTTATTTTATAATTTTAGAGGGATTATATGAACGCATTTGATGAGGCTGCAGTAAACAAATTCAAGAGTTACTTACTAATATTCTGTTTCTCAATAATTGTAATAGCTCTAGGATATGTTTTTGGAAGAATATACGGTAGAGGTAGTGAGATAATAATATGGTTCTTTATGAGCATAGCATTTATTATTGCAATAATAATGGCATTAATAAGTTATTATCTTGGTGATAAGGCTGCATTAAGTATAAGTAGCGCATATCCTGCAAACAGGAAAGATCATGCACATTACATTAACTCTGTTGAAGGTTTGGCTATAGCTGCGCAAATGCCTACACCAAAAATTTATGTTATTCCTGATCAAGCAATTAATGCATTTGCAACAGGTAGAAATCCTGAAAATTCATCAATAGCAGTAACAGAAGGGGCGCTAAAAAAATTAAACAGAGTAGAATTAGAAGGCGTGATTGCTCATGAAATGTCGCACGTAAAAAATTATGACATAAGATTAATGACCATAACAGTAATACTTGTAGGATTAATAGCTTTGCTGAGTGATTTCTTTTTAAGAGGATTAATATTTGGTGGTGGAAGCGATGATGAAGGAGGCAACAGTAATCTAATATTTATAATTGCAGGAATAGTATTAGCAATACTTGCACCGATAATTGCACAATTAATACAATTAGCAATATCTAGAAAAAGGGAATATGCTGCAGATGCAACTGGCGCGATATTAAGCAGACATCCTGAGGGATTAGCTAATGCACTTAAAAAAATAGAGAAAGATGGAATAGAAACTAAGCATGCTAATAAGGCTACAGCACACATGTACTTCGCACACCCATTAAAAAAAGGATTTTGGAATAATTTATTCAGTACACATCCCCCGTTGACTGAAAGAATAAAAAGATTAGAACACATGTGATCATTTCTTCTTACTTTTTTAATAACTCTATGCGTTTAGTAATATTTAAAAAGAAGAATAACGAAATAAAAATATGACTGACGGAAGACTGCTAGTAACGGCTATTATTTGTTTCTTTATAGGAATAATTGCATTTTATATAGGTTTTATACGATTAAAACAAAAAAGACAAATAGAAAATACACCCACATCAAAGATACGATCTTTAGCTATTGGGATGGTAGAAATATTTGGAGAAGCAACTTCAATAAGTTTGCCTTTTAAATCTCCTTTAACAAAAAAATCTTGCGTATATTATAAGATAGTTGTAGAAGAATATAAAAGCCAAGGAAAAAGTAGTAGATGGGTAACCTTGCGTCAAGATGAATGTAAGGAATCATTTTATGTTAATGATGATACTGGAAAAGTTGTTGTAGATCCTAAGAATTGCGAATTAGAATTGCCTAAAGATTTTTCTTTTGAGTCAGGATTCGGAAAAGATCCTTCCAAAGAAATTCAAAAATACCTTTTAGATAACAATCTTAAATTTGAAAACTTTTTTGGAGCAAATAAAAAAATGCGCTTTACAGAATATAGAATAGGAACAGGAGATAAAGTATATGTGATGGGCACAGCAGTTCCTAAACCTTCAGGAGAGTACTCGGGAAGGAACGAAGAGAATCTTATGATAACAAAAGGTGGAAAAAATGATTTCTATTATATTTCTGATCGTCCAGAAAAAGAAGTCTTAAAATCATTTGGATGGAAAATATTTTTCGGGATATATGGTGGCGGAGCATTAATATTGACTTGTTTAGGAATTATAATATTTTATATGATTATTTGAGGTGAAAAAATGGATTTATTCGGACCAGTTATGTTGACAGCAATTTTGTTAATAATTTTTATGGGAATAATAGCATATATTATTTCAATATTTAATGGTTTGATACAATTAAAAAACAATATAAAAAAATCTTGGGCAAATATAGATGTTCTTTTGAAGCAAAGATATGATGAAATCCCTAATTTAATTGAAACTGTTAAAGGATATATGAGACACGAGAAAAATACGTTGATGGAAATAACAAAAGCTAGAACTGCGTTAATGAGTGCAACAACAATGAGCGAAAAGGCCAAATTAAATAACACTATTAGTGGAAATCTTAAATCTCTGTTTGCAGTTGCAGAGAATTATCCTAAATTACAAGCTAGTGAAAACTTCCTAAAATTACAAGAGAGAATAAGTGCAATTGAAAATCAAATAGCGGATAGAAGAGAATTCTACAACGATTCTGTTAATAATTATAATATAAGGATACAATCTATTCCTGATGTTGTAGTTGCAAACATGTTAAAATATCAAGCAGAAGAAATGTTTAAAGCAACTGCTGAAGAAGCGAAAAACGTTAAAGTAAGCATCTAAGCACTGGACAACGCACAACAATCTATATAAATCGTCTTTCTTTTTCATAGTTATGCTTACTCTAAGTCAGACATTATCATATTACAAGCGTAAAGATGTACAGAAATTAATGCTTGAACATGCAGCAAATAAAGAGATAGGGGTGCGTTTTGACGAAAGCTTTGGTAAAAGACCAGATATATTAGCTTATGATAATGATATCTTAGAATCTGCTAAACGTGGAGCAACAAGCTTTCATTGCTCAGAAGAATTATGGAATAATCCTTTACAATTAAATCCTAATCTTAGACGTAATGAACTAGATGATTTAAGAATTGGATGGGACTTAATATTAGATATTGATTGTCCTTACTGGAATTTTTCTAAATTAACAACATATGTGTTTATTAAAGCGTTAAAAGATCATAATATAGATAATGTTACAGTAAAATTTTCTGGAGGAAAAGGATTTCATATAGCTGTACCTTTTGAATCCTTTCCAAATAAAGTTGTAGGTATCGATGTCAAAAATTTATTTCCTGAAGGTCCTAGAAAAATTGCAGAATATCTTTTATACTATATAACACAAAATCTGATAATTGTGGATAAGACCAAGAATCTTATAAAATTTGGAAAAATTGATGTAAAATTTGATAAATTATTGGAGGAAACCGGGAAAAAGGATTCTGACTTAACAGTAACTCGTTGTGAAAATTGCAGAAATACTATTGATGAGAAAAAAATCATATCAAAGAGCGAATATATCTGTCCTAACTGTGAATATAGCGAAGAAGGAGATGATTCTAAGTTTAAATCTTGTCCTAAATGTAAACGAATCATGGAAAAATATGTTATTAATAAAGCACTGTGTCGTTGTGGATCAAGCAAATTTAGAAGAGAGTTTGACTTATCTTCTATAGTTAATGTTGATACAATACTTATTAGTTCTAGACATATGTTTAGGATGCCTTACTCCTTACATGAGAAAACAGGATTAGTTTCAATGCCTTTCGATATTAAACACATACTGAAATTTGAAAAGACTGAAGCAGACCCTAAAAACTTTAAATCTTACAAATTTTTGGATCGTAAAAGTGCTCATGCTGGAGAAGCAATGACGTTATTTCAGAAAGCTTTTGATTATAAATCCGAAAATCTACAACGTAGCAGAGATGTAGTAAGAAAAACATTTGAGAAAGAAAAAAATATGATTAGTTCGCAGAATCTTAATTTAGATAATACTGCTATTCCAGAAGAATTCTTCCCGCCATGCATCAAAAAAATAAGTAGAGGATTAGAGGATGGGAAAAAACGGGCATTGCTTGTGCTTATTAATTTCTTGAGTTCGTGTAATTGGGAACACGATAAGATAGAAGAATACTGTCTTAAATGGAACGAAAGAAACAAACCCGATCAGCTTAAAGAAACATATATTAGGGGACAGTTAAGATATTATAAAAATCAGGCTGCCAATAACAAGGAAAAGATGATGCCTCCAAATTGCGATAATCGAGGGTATATGATTGATACACAATTTTGTAATCCTGACGGGTTATGTAGAAATATAAAAAACCCAGTACAATACGCAAAGAAAAGAGTATGGATGCAAAACAACGATGCTCCAAAGAAAAGAATAAAGAAAGAAAATACTAAAGGGGAAAAGAAATCAGAAAAAGAAACTACTAAAGAATAAGAACAAATTTATATAGTGTTAATATTTTCTATATTTTATGAATCGTAAGGCGTTCGCTAGTAAAATAGAAGTGGTAAACAGAAGATGGACGGGCGAAACATTTCATATACCTATACCTGAACGTACCGGAATTGACTTGGCTGACGACGAAATAGGCATAGAAATAAAAAGTCGAATGTCTATATATGCCAATTCTTATGCCATACATGCATATCAAATAAAAAAATTTGAAAGAGAGAATAGAGGAAAAAAATTATTTTGGGGATTCTTCAATTATACTTTAAGCAAGCCTGTGAAAAAAGTAAAAGAAACAGAGAGCTTGACTGATTTGATTATTGCTAGAGAAGTAATTTTCTTGCCGTGGAACTGGATTAAGACTTTTCCTATCTCTCACCCAAAAACAGGGCCTTACGTATACGCGCATGCTAAAGATTTTCCCAGCAAGGAAGATATGATACGATACGAATTTGAAAGAGCAGTAACATATTTGCCTAAAGGAAGTTTATTAGAAGAAAAATTAAATTCTCCGATTATGATAGAAAAATATCATAGATTAATTCAAGAAGCACAGCCATTTTAGAAATTAGAAATATAAAATAACCTTCAAGAGGATTACTCCTCTTGTAGTTTATAACTATAAAAAAACTAGAGAATTTATTTCTTTCTCTTTCTGCCGCCACGAGCCATCTTTGCTCTAGCAACATTTCCTTTCTTGTCAACGAAGTATAGGTATCCCTTTTCCTTCTTAACGCCTACTTTTGCAACCTTCTTTGCGCCCTTCTTAGCTTTACCGCCACGAGCCATAGTTGCTGCTGAAATGTCTCCTTGCTTATCTACAAAGTACAACATTCCCTTTTCTTTTTTTACTCCAACTTTTGCAACTGTCTCCATTTTATTCACCCCAACTCACTAATTAATGAGTTAAACTAGTAAATCTTAGAGGAACTTGTTTATAAAGTTTATTATTTTAGTGGTTTTTTCTAGTCGAGAAAATATACAAGAATACTCGAGTCGTCAGTGTTAATTTTTCTGATCCATACTAACTATATATACTATAGTCATAATTACGGCCATCGCAAATGCCGTCACAAAAGAAAAAATACTTGCAATCCATATCATCATCGCATAAAAGAGAATCGTAAATGCACATAATACATATATAGTTCTCGAAAAGAAGAATATCCCTAATCCGTCGCTTGCACTATCCATTCTCGTTGGTATATCTATCTTTGGAATTGGCAACATAGAATATATGGCAAGTAATAAATTAACAGTTATAAATTGAAAAATTAATTCGCTTCTGCCTGCAGATAAATAAAAAATACCCAAAAACATAACAATAATTACGTGTGCTAATGGTCCTGCAAGACTAACTCTTGCAATGTCTTTAGCATTAATCCCGTATCTAAACTTTCCTAATCTTATTTTTGGTAAGTGTTCGATGGTTACTGCGCCGGGAAGTATTAATATAGAGAGTAAGGGAACCATTCCAAACGTTAATAATCCTAAAAAGAGACAGATCAAAATACCGTTAAGCCAATAAGTATACGTTACCTTATAACCTAATTTTATGCCAACAACTTTTTGTAATGCGACATGAAGATATAATCCTAAAAATATTGCTATGAACAAAGCTATAAAAAATCCTAAAGTATCTTCTAAAATCACGGGCTTATACAATATGCCTGTGTAGTATGCTGTTGTTAAGAATGTGAATGCTAATGTGGTCCAAAATAATTCTGTTAATTCCTTTATACTAAATGAATAATTCTCCTTAATCGAATACCAAAAACCATACATAGAGTGTTAATAGGAAGAACTATTTAAAAAGTTTTACAAGCCTACGAACTTTAATAATGATCTTAGAACACTTTTCGAACGCATTTCTGAAGGGTGTTCTGCAAAACTAAACGCATCACTCTTTAAAGAGTATTTTCGTATAAGCGTAGCGTTTTGTAACATTTTGCCTAACATAATATAAGGATTAGAGCATATATTATTAAAACTTAAAGTAACAATGATCTTATTTTTCTTTGCTAAAATTGCATGCACTTGATTTAACATAGTAGCTCTATAATGGTATGAATCTTTTCTATCAGATAATTCCGAATCAATAATATAATCTGTTTTTGTTTCGAAATATTTTCTTTCAGCTACAGCAAAGATATAATCGAAATTGGTCTTAACTTTTAATAATTCTGAAGGATTCTTTAATAGATATCCTGATTTAACAGAGATTTTGTTTGATTGAAATTTTTTCTGATTAGAATTAGTGTATAAAAATAGTATTTGTGTATATCCTAAATCTAAAGCACGCTGTATGAACTCTTCTTCATTACCTTTAGGTATTACTACATCAAAATCAACCATATAGTCTTTGAATGTAAAATAATTTAAAAAGGTTTATAAAAAAGGACAAGTTATTCTTATTATGGAAGAACGCGTACAAAAAATTATAGCTAATGCAGGGTATTGTAGTAGACGTAAGGCTGAAGAATATATTGAAAATCGTAAAGTAATGGTTAATGGTAAGATAATAAAATTAGGCGATAAAGCTGATCCTGATAAAGATGAAATTTATATCAATAATACAATTATAGAAAAGAATAAACCTATCTATATAATGTTAAATAAACCTAAACATTATGAAGTAACATTAAGTCCAAACGTAGAAAAGAGTGTATTACAACTCGTGCCTTTATCTGTAAGAATCTTCCCTGTTGGAAGACTTGATAAAAACACCACAGGATTATTACTTCTAACTAATGATGGAGACTTTGCTAATAAGATAACACATCCAAGATACGAGAAAGAAAAAACATATTTTGTAAAATTAGATAAAAGAATAGAGGATAGAGATATAAAACAGATTGAAGAAGGAATTCATTTATTAGATGGCAAAATAAAAGCGAAAGTCAAAATATATCATAGAGATCAATTAGAAGTAACAATACACGAAGGTAAAAAATGGATTATTAAGAGAATGTTTTTCAAACTAGGATATTATGTTACCGAGTTATCTAGAACTAAAATAGGAAATCTAAGAATGAATGTTAAGATAGGCAAATGGAGATTCTTAACAAACAAAGAAGTTGCTGAATTAATGAAATAAAAATATTAAAGAAATAAACATAATAAATAATTACATTTTTTCTATTTCATGAATTATTGGTAATGCTTCATGCAATGCTACCTTTTCTGGTTCCCACGTCAATTTTCTATCTACAGAATCACGTAGTGCCCATAAATAATTATCGTGTTTTTTAGCATGTGCATAATTTTTTACAGGAATGTTCATAGAAGCATTAATCAAATAGAATTGAAAAACATGTGTATCTTGATCATCTTGAAATGCTTGAGTACTATTCATCTTCTTAATTATTTTTGCCTTGCTAATACCGACTTGATCCGCCATCAACCTATCGACAGCTTGTTCTTCTGTTTCTCCTTCACGTATTAACGTTTTTGGAAATTCCCATCCATTCCATCCTTCAACACGTCTAAGTATTAAGAAGAATAATTCACCATTATTATCATAAGTTATAACCTGAACACCTTTCATCTCCATAAGTAATCACCTTTACAGAATAAATGTTAAGACAGCTTTTTATATAGTTTATGGAAATAAAAGATAAATCGAAAATAATTAAGAAAATCATTACAAATAGTATTAAATAAAAATCAAAAAAGATAAAATATGTTTATAAACAAAATACTGTTTTGGAACTATTTTTACACAAATACCTAGTGTAAGTGTACTATCACTTTAAAGTAATGTTCCATATTCACTAAAGGGGTTCCCTAAATGTTGAATTTAGTATACTGAGTCAGAGAAACAGGTTTTAAACGCCTAAAAACACCAAATAGATACAAAACAAAAACTCCATACGAAAAGAAGGTTGTCACTGGTGAAGGGACAACAAACCCTTATTTCAAATGGAAAGTTTTATCCCTAAGCACAAACAATCGCATTTATAAATAATGGGCGACTCCCTTTATAAATAAAATCTGTAATATTCATCGTAATATAGGGGGTTATTGAAATGGCCAAAAAAACCGTTAAAAAAACTAAAAGTGCAAAAGTAGAAGAAAGCAAAACTACTGAAAGAGATTTGCAGATCGTTAATATTGTAGTTAGTTCATCATTAGAACACACAATTCCATTAGAAAAAATGGCTGCAACATTAAGCAATACAGAGTATAATCCTGAACAATTCCCAGGATTAGTAATTAGAATCAAAGAACCTAAGACGTCAGCACTAATATTTAGCTCTGGAAAAATTGTATGCACTGGTGCTAGATCTATTCAAAAAGTTGAAGAATCTATACAAAAGATAATAGAAAGCTTACAAAAAATAGGTATAAAGATAACTATTAAACCAAAAATAACCATTCAAAATATGGTTGCAGCTGGTTCAATTGGAATGGCTCTAAATTTAAATAGCTTAGCAATGAAGCTTCCAAACACAGAATACGAGCCAGAACAATTCCCAGGATTAGTATATAAGCTAATAGAAGCTAAAGCAACGTTCTTATTGTTCAGCAACGGTAAAGTAGTATGTACTGGAACAAAGTCTGAAGCTGAAGCAAGAGAAGCTCTAGAAAAGCTTATAGTTATCCTAAAAAAAGTTCAATAAATTTTTTTATATTTTTAATTTTATATTAACACATTAAATAATTCGAGTCGAGGTTTGCGGGGGTACAGTTAAAAATACTGTAAAGATGTTATGGAGATTACTGAGCAAATCGAAAAATTTCATGAATTCTTTGACTTAGTCTATAGAGAACAATTACATGGCGCAATATCTCGTGGCGAAAATTTCTTAATAATAAATTTTAGTGATTTAAGTAAATTTAATCTAGAATTAGCACAGGAATTATTAGAAAACCCTGAAGATGTATTAAGAGCATGCGAGATTGCTATTGAACAGTTTGATTTTCCAAATGTTAAAAATTTTAAAGTACGTTTTAGAAATCTTTCAAAATCACAAGAAGTAATGATTAGAAATATTAGAAGCACTCACCTTTCTAAACTTATTCAAGTTGTAGGAATTATAAGACAAAAATCTCCTGTTAGACCACAAGTTACTAGCGCAAGATTTGAATGTCCTTCGTGTGGAAACACTATGACTGTATTACAGTTAGATACTAAATTTAGAGAACCAACAAAGTGTGGTTGTGGTAGAAAGGGAAAGTTCAGATTATTAGGTCAGGAAATGGTTGATGCTCAAAAGATTGTTCTAGAAGAAGCTGCAGAAGATATTGAAGGCTCAGAACAACCTAAGAGAATTGATGTATTCTTGAAAGGAGATTTAGTTAGCCCCATGTCTGAAAAACGTACAAATCCCGGTAGTAAAAATATTCTTGTAGGAATACTAAAAGAAGTTCCATTAATAGGCAAAGATGGTGGAAAACTAACTAGATTTGATTTAATGATTGAAGCAAACTATGCAGAATCTGTGGCTGAAGATTTTACTGAATTAAATATTACTCCAGAAGAAATTGCTGAAATTAAGGAATTATCTGAAGATCCTAAACTTTTCAAAAAAATAATTGGAAGTATAGCACCATCAATATATGGTCACGATAAAGTTAAGGAAGCATTAGTACTACAATTATTTGGCGGAGTTAGAAAAGTAAAAGATGATAAATCCATAAATAGAGGAGATATTCACATCTTGCTTATTGGAGATCCGGGTTCGGGTAAATCTCAGATGTTAAAAAGAGTAAGCATCGTTGCACCAAAATCAAGATTTGTATCTGGAAAGGGAGCTAGTGCAGCAGGTCTTACTGCAACAGTTGTTAAAGATGAATTCCTTAGAGGATATGCTCTAGAAGCTGGCGCATTGGTATTAACTAATCACGGAATTTGTTGTATTGATGAATTGGATAAGATGACTAAAGAAGATACTAGCGCAATGCACGAAGCATTAGAACAACAAACAATTTCTATAAATAAAGCAAACATTTCCGCAACATTAAGAGCAGAAACAACCGTTTTAGCGGCAGCAAATCCTAAATTCGGAAGATTCGATCCGTACGAATTAATTCCAAAACAAATAGAATTGCCATCGACATTAATAAATAGATTCGATTTAATATTTCCTATAAGAGATCTTCCTAACAAGGCTAAAGATGAAAGAACTGCAGAATTTATTCTACAATTACATCAAAAAGCTAGCGGAGGAGACGCCGAATTACGTACAGATTTCTTGAAAAAGTATATTGCATATTCTAGACAGAATTTTAATCCGCACTTAAGTGATGAAGCATTAGAAGAAATTAAAGAATATTATGTTAAAATGCGTAGTACAGGCGATGAAGAAGGAGCATATAAAGCAATTCCTATTTCTGCAAGGCAGTTAGAAGCATTGATAAGACTTAGTGAAGCTAGTGCAAGAGTAAGATTAAGCACTAAAGTTACTAAGGCTGATGCTAGGAGAGCTATTGAATTAGTACACTTTTGTTTAATGCAAATTGGTGTAGATCCAGAAACGGGCAAGATAGACATTGATAGAATAACTACGGGAGTTTCTGCATCTCAAAGAAGCCATATATCTATGGTTAAAGAAATAATTAGAGAACTAGAGGGACAGATTGGTAAACAGATTCCTGTAGATGATGTGTTATTGAAAGCTAAAGAAAAAAGTATGGATTCTGAGAGGGTTGAAGAAATTCTTGACATGCTAAAGAAGGAAGGAGTTATTTTTGCTCCAAGAGCAGGATTTATTAGCAGGATATAATTGAAATTATAAAAAATTAAAATGGCAGAGCAAACAACAGATTTTAAGAGACAGACAGCATATAAATGCAATATTTCCACGTTAAATAATGGTTCGTTCGTTAAGAAACCAGGCTGGGAATCAAACTATTTAATGACTGAGTACGGTGATTTTTCTAGAATAAATATTATGGCAGTAGTTGTTGGCAAGGATGAAAATAGTTTAACAGTAGATGATGGTACAGGCAGTATTAGTGGAAGATTGTTTGAAAGAGTAGAACAAATAAATGAAATAAATGTTGGCAGCGTAGTATTAATAATAGGTAGACCTAGAGAATATAACAATAAAATATATTTGACATTGGAAATTGTTAAGAGTATAGAAAAAGAATGGCTTAATTATCGTAAAAAAGAATTATTGTTAATAAAAAAAGTTAGAGAAATGGAACAAATACATGTTGAAAAGAAAGCCGAACCTGAAATAGTTGAAAATGCAAGCACTTTAGGATCTAAAGAAAGAATTGCAAAACTTATCAAAGAACTAGATAAAGGAGAAGGAGCAAACATAGAAGATGTTTTAAGATTATCTAAAGTTAGCAATGGCGAAGATATAATTAGCGATATGATGATGCGCGGAGAAATCTACGAATCAAAGGCAGGAAACATAAAATTATTGTGATAATAGAATAAATTTTGAATTATTAATTCTAAAAAGATTAGGCTAAACTACACGAAAACATTCCTAGACATGACGAATACATACTTTTATCTATGCTTAATGCGGGTGTAATAAAAACTTCTAATAACGCTGCAACAAAAAGTATTCCTATGCTTAGCATTAGCAAATCTGCGCTATCTAATAATATGTGTTCGAATTTTCTTGACGCGAAATCATGATTAATAACAGCTATACTAATTATTCCTCCTGCGAGTGCTGCGATAAAATATGCAAGTATTTCAGGAACACCATGTATAGTATATTTGAATATTCCTACACTTACTGCACAAAACGCCGTTCCTGCATTTAATCCGCAAGTATTCATCAACAATGTTCCTATACTCGCTTTAATAAAAGATCCGATTGCTGTGCCTACTATTGATGCATTCCATATCAAGATAAATATTGCCCCTGCTCCATAAAGGAACGAAAATAATATGCAGAATAATAAAACCTTTACATTATTAAAGAATATTTTACTGAAAACAGCGAGAGGATTAATAACATCTCCACTTATTGAAGCCGTATCTACAGTTCTTCCATTTATTGAACTTATTGTTGTTGATTGTGATTGAAATAGTGTTCCACTAATTCCCGCAGGAAGTACTACATACCAGAACGCAAAACATAATGTTGCACCAACAAACAAATACATGAATGATTGTAGAGCTTTAGAATGTTCTTTAAGTAGTACCGATTCTTCCATGTCTGTTAAATCTTTCTGCTCTTCCATCTTCATTAATCTATAGATGGTTGGTGCTGCAGCTAATGTTGCTAAAAATATCATAAATATACTGCTGTATGCCTCAAAAATATAATAACTTAGAAACATTGCTAATGATGTGTAAAAAAATCCTATAAATATCATTAACGCTGGTTTGTTTTCTGCTTTCTCAGGACTAATAAGATTTTCTAAGACCAAAAAATACACCTCTTTACAAAATCATTATGAAGATATTCACGAGAAACATATTTATAAACTTTATTGAATAGAGTAGTAATAAAATTTATAAGGCAGCAATTATTCTTTTGAGTTATGGATTATGAATCTATGTTGGATCGTGGAAAGAGTAAGCTTCCAGAGAATACCGTAGCTACTGAACGTTTTACTATCCCTAAGGTTGCAGGACATTTAGAGGGAAATAAGACTGTTATAAGCAATTTTCTACAGATTGCAAACACAATTAGAAGAAATCCTGAACATTTATTAAAGTATATCTCTAGGGAAACTGCTGCAAAGGGAGAGATAAAAAAACAATTACTTGTTTTTAATACAAAAATCCCTTCACAAAAAATTAACGAAAAAATTGAACAGTATGTTGAGACATATGTTATATGTAAGGAATGTGGAAAACCGGACACTAAACTAACCAAAGAAGGAGTAATAACTTTTGTTAGATGTCAAGCATGTGGTGCAAAACATTCAGTAAATTCTAAAATTTAAGAGATAAAATGAGTGAGTGTAGAATTTGTGATATACTTAAAGATAGAAGTTCTGAAATTATTTTAGAAAGTGAAAAATTTGCTGCGATTTCTGATGCTCGTCCAATTACAAAGGGACATACTGTTGTCGTTCCAAAAAAACATATAATATCTTTTTTTGATGTGGCTGATGAAGATACTTGTGATTTACATATTTTTTTAAAAGAAGTAAAGAAAATTTTAGATGAGAATCATTCTCCTGACGGATATAATATCGGTGTTAATGATGGAAAAGCAGCGGGTAGGAGTATAGATCATTTACATATCCATTTAATTCCTAGATATATGGGAGATGTCAGTGAACCGAAGGGAGGCGTAAGACATATTCTTGGAAGAAATAATTCTTATGAACCTTAAAAAACAATATATAAAATTTGTAAAATTATCCGAACCATTTTCCTAGTCCTTCTTGATGTTCTTCTTCTTTTCCGAAATAAGCTTCTATACGTTTCTTAGTTAATTCAATTGTCTGTTTTAAGTATGTAGGAATATTAAATTTCTCGCCTAAACTTATAGTTGGTTCTAAATATTTAACAATGCTGCCTTCTGAAATAGTAAATATTATTTTACTATGACACTTCACACATCTTCCGATTAATGGAGGTCTACGATATTTAGTATTACATGATCCGCATCTGAATTGTTGTGTACTAAACTTTCTTAAATTACCTTTAATATCTCTAATAAAATGTTTTTCAATAACTAATCTTGCTACATCTCCCGTATCTACAGCTCTTATTTTAATAGCTAAATCCATTTGACCGAGTAGTTTTTCTTCCATTGATGGAAGTAACTTATATTCAGAACACAATACCCCTGCATTTATATCATCAGTATCGTGTGTAAATCCCATTCCTTCATATTGTCCTGGTGTTCCAATAAATTTACCCATTTGCTTAATTTTTATTGTTGGTGCTGGCTTAAAATCTAGCGCTGCCTGATAAAATTCTAATGGATATCTCCATCCTATATCTAAATCAAAGACCATGTCATCAACTTCTGCCGGATTAAGTATTGTTGTTAATACTAAGGGCGCATCCATTGTGGCTCCTCTTCTATTAGATAAATATTGTTTAGAAAAATTAAGTAAACCATCCATTAATAAAAATATACATGATTCGTCTCCGTCGGCATCTCTACGCATTGCTGCGTGAAACATTGGATGTGCTAAGAATCCTTGAGTTTTACTAAATCCTATTATTCTTCCTAACGTTCCTGCTGAGGTGTGGGGCGCTAGTCCTATAATATAATGTCCCACCAAATCTTCTTTACATTCCAGTTTGTAATAAGGTTTAAGTCCATAAAGTTTGTCTAATAATTCGTCAATAAACTTTGTAGTTCTAAATAAAACTTCATCAGCTGGTTCATCTGGACTATCTGGACAACAAGGTAAGAGTAAATCTTGAGGTTTAATTTCTAATATTTGATCTTCACGTTCTAAAACGCGCCCTTTTGTATCATATACATATCCTAACTTTTTCAGCTCGTCTATCGATACACCAACTTCTTTTGGCTTAAAATGTGTTATAGGGATTTCTGAACAATCATATCTTGTGGTTCCATCTTTGTTTACAGCAATACTGTACTTTGCTCTCAATATTCCTTTAAGCAAGTGTTCTGGAATATGATTTTCGTTAGCTGTGCCTCTTATTCCTTTAATCATATCAGGATAGATTTTAGTGTCTAAACGTTTTAGAAGATCTGCAAAAACAGCATTGATATCAAGTTGAAACGGACCATTATTCGCCTTTCTATGAGCAGTATTTGTGCATTCTGTAGATTTGCAATCTATACAATATTCTAGTTTTGTTGTGTGTTTATCACAAGTTTCACAAACCGCGAATACTGTTTTCTTCTTACATTTTTCACAATAAAATATCGGAAAATTTGCTGTAACCTTCTTTGCATCCATTGCTGATTGAAAACTTCTTAATTTTCCGCCTTCCTCTCCTACTGGAAATAGTGTGTGTGGTTGACCTATTAATTTACGCATTTTTGCTTTTTCTGGTCTACCCATTCTAGAACCAATAAATACCCCTGCTTTATCTCTAATAATAAAGGGGGCAATAGTGTTAATCAATGCTAGCACATCATCTTCAACAGTTTCATTGTTGTTCTTTTTTTCAATAATATCATTGATTTGATGTAATATCGCGTTAACATCTTCCTTAATAAGCATATCGTGAATGTTTAAAGTAGATAATATTGCTTGTGCATGATCTTCTTCAATTACTACAAACTCATTATTTACAAATAAGTGTGGAATGCCTAATATTTCTAGAACTCTCTTAGCATCACTTTTCGGCAAAATAATTTTTTCTATTAATCCATCTTCTTTATTTTCAAAGTGAACTATTTTTGCTGATTCGAACCAAGAAATAAGTGTTCTGAACTCATAGATATTTATGGTCTTCCAATAATATGTGTGCTGCGGATGTAGAGGAATATTTAATTTGCTAGATAATTCTAGTGCTGCTTGCACACTTATTTTTGTTTTTATAGGTCTGCGGAATAATATATCTAACTTATCTTGCGGAATTCTTACAAATTGTGATAGTTTTTCTAAATCTATGTTAGTATAATCTTTAGGAGCTATTTCACTTAAGCTTTTAGGAAATTTTTCTAATGCAGATTTTTCTAATTCTAAAATCCAAAACTCTTGACAATATCCTGGAGGCACAAGTAAATGATTTCTATTAAAAAAATCTCCGTAAGCAACTAATACGTCTCCTGCAAACAATATTTCCTTAACCTCTTTTTTATACTGTTTTGACATTGCTTCAGTTTCTAACATCAAAACATTACCATTATATAATTTTACAATAGGACCATCGATAGAATCACATACTGTTATTGCTGTGGCTTTACCGGGGCGTTCAACTTTTAATTGTGTTGCAGTAGCCACATAATTATTCAATACAAACATCGTTGCAGGATGTATAGATTGTGCACTATATCCGGATACTCTTCCTCTACCATACCGTAATCTGAAAGCTCCTGTTCTAAGAGGATAACCCAACACAGGTCTTCCTGCAACTAAATCTTTAATATAAGTATAATCTGGAGTAATCTTTGCTCCACTAGAATCTCCTTTCTTTCTTTGCGCTTTTGCTTGCTTCTGAATATTCAAATACTCTTCTAAGAACATCCAATCAATCATATCAAAATCTTTACCCCAAATTTTTAACGCTTTCCATAACTTAGGAGCTTTTAAAGGAATACAATCTGTATATAACAAACAGAATCCGCTTCTGACAAGATTTGTTGGAACTCTTGGAAGATCTTTATAATTAGAAACCTCATATTTTTCGCTTTGCTCTGCACCAATCTGCACAGGAACATTTTTCATTAAAAAATCTATCTCATCACGACTAGGCATATATTGTCTAGGACTATATCTTGTATGATAATCTTCTACTTCTTGAAATGTTCTTTTAATTTCTATGTCTGTCGCATCATATTTTGCAAATCCAAATTTTACTCTAACAAAATCTGCGATTAATACACACACGGCAGCAGCTGTTCCACCGGCATTTCTGATAGGACCAGAAAAATTTACGCAAAAATATTTTCCTTGATGATCCATCCTATCTACTATGTCTAAATGAGTAAAACCTTCAATAGGACTAGAAACAACACCATTTGTAACATAAGCGAATCCTGTTCTTATACCTATTTCCATGGCTTCTTTTTGATCTTTAAATTTACAGAATTTTTCACGCGCAACTTCTTCAGCTATTGTAAATGCTACACGCCAATCTAAAATACCGTACTGTTTTTCTAACTCCATTATTCTTTCAGTAGCTCCACCATTCTGTATTTGTGGGGCCACAACAGCTATAATACCAATAACTCTTTCTGCCATGTTTTTAGCTAGAAAGATTTCAGATTTTTCAGCATAATCATATCCTTTAGAACGAGCATTGTCGGCGATTTTTACGGCCTTTGCACACGCATCTTCTAGTTCATCAAAATATTTTTGCATGTCCTTACTACATTCAACCATTTGCAATCACCTTTTCATCTTCTAAGGCTTGTTGCTCTTTTTCTTGATCTTCTTTAGATAAGAAATTCATAATTTTAACTTCTCTTGTTTGCATATCGATTATGAATGCTCTGGCCGGCTGTGGTTCTAAACCTCTACGTTCTTGCTCTGGACTCTTTGCAGTCCAACATGATGCATTAATACATGTAACATTTCTATAGTTATTTACTGTTGATCTATGAATGTGACCTGAAAAAAGAAAATCTGGGACTTTATCAATTAATAACGGATCTTTTTTAGAATCGGGAATATATAGTGTTGAAGTATGACTTGGAGCAAGATGTCTTCGTTGTAATAAATATTTCATGACAAGATCTGAACGCTTGTAAGCTCCGTTTCTTCTAATAGATAAAACATTATTAATATAATAAAAGAATGATCCTCCATGATATAACATCACATCTAAACCTTCAAAACCCTTATCGGGTTGTGCATATATGTTTACGGTTGATGGATTGCTTAAAGATATTACGTTCGGAAGATCCAAGAGTGGTTGAGCATATTCTCCTGTTAATGGTGGTTGTGGTTCACTCATTCTACCAACATCATGATTTCCTAAACAGAAAATTATTGGAAGATGTGTGGGAATTTTTTTTAGTAGTTCCGCAACCGCTTCGTATTGTTTTCTAATATCGATAATTGCTAAATCATACTCTTGATCAGGATATATTCCTACACCTTCAACAAGATCTCCTGCAATAAAGACATATTTTACTTTAGAAGCTATTTCTCTTTGCTTGTCGTTGCCTATCTCTCCATTAATCCATGCTAAAAATTTATTAAATTCCTTCTCTAAAAAACGTTTATTACCAACTTGTGGATCAGATATTAGAACAAAGTATCCTTCTTCGGGGCTTTTTTTTAATTCTTTTGTTAATGGGATGTCTGGAATAAATAAATTATTTGCAAAAACAATTTGATCACACATTCCTGTTACGCCTATTATTTCATCTAACTGTATTTCTTCTGCTAATTTGAATAATTCTTCTTTAACTTTAGTAACAACCACTTTGATGAATCCTGTCGGATCTTCTATAGTTAGCATTATGTTTCCTGCTTTTGTTAGTCCTTTTTCATATACGAAGCCAATCAGTGCTACATTTTCTCTTTCTTTTTTTGCAGAAATTCTTGATATAGATGTTAAGCCCTGTAATTCTGTTCTTGAACGCAATATTTTTTCTAATTCTTTATATCTAGAATTATATAGTCCCACAAAATCATTAACAGACCATTTTTTTGTCTTACTAGTATAATTAGAAACTATCTTTATTTTATTTCTCTTAAGAAAATCTTCATCAAAACCAAACGTGCTGTCTATGTCGCGTGTTTGTATTTTATTTAATGATGTTGTGATGTTTTCAACATTTTTCTGACCAATATCTTTAATATTATTCGAAGTAGTTGTGTTGTTTGTTTTTTGTTGTGATAAATCTTCTTTTAGATATTCTATAAATTTTTCATAAAGTTTTGAATCATGATGTTTTTGTTTAAGAACTAAGGCCTTTTCTAAATCTACTACATCAACATCTATCTTTTTAGAGAGTATATTTAAAACGTCTTTATTTATTACTGTATATTTAGTATTTATAGGGATCTGTAAATTTTTTAAATCTAATAATAATTCCGGACTTATCAGTATATCATTATCTATATAAAAATCTATGATTTCCTGTTCATTCATATATACACCTAACCTAACTGTAGTGCACCTTCTAGTAAGGATTTTATTTTAGCGTTTAGTGTATCGTTTGTTACAACAGATACTTCTCTAGTTCTACCATATCTTCCTTTAGATATTACTTTAGCATTAATTATTCCTAATAAATCAAATTCTGCAATAACATCACTAACCCTTCGCTGTGTTAATGGTCTGAGATTAACCTTTGCACATAATTCTTTATATAATAAATAAATTTCTCCTGTAAAGATTATATTTTGTTGTTTACGTTGATCATACAATAATAATATAGAATAAAGAACTAATTGAAATTGTTTGGGTTGTGTTGTTATTATATCTAATACACGATCTTTTTCTATCTTTTCCTCTGCTTCATCTAATTCTTTGGTTGTTATTTTAACTAAACCTTTACGTTCAGCAAGTTCTACAGCTACACGTAATAATTCTAATGCTCTTCTGGCATCACCGTGTTCTCGCGCAGCATATGCTGCACATTTAGGAATTACTCCCTCTTCTAATATGCCGTCTTTTATAGCATCCTGAGATCTTACTTTTAATATATCTTGTATTTGAAGTGCATTATATGATGGAAAGACTAATTCTTCTTCGCTTAAAGAACTTTTAACTCTTGGATCTAAATTATCAGCAAACATTATGTCGTTGCTTATTCCTAATAAACATAACTGCGCGTTTTTTAACTCTGTATTAATTCTGGTTAAATTATATATTACTTCATCACCTATTTTTTTAACGAGTTGATCTATTTCATCAAGAACTAATATTACTGTTTGTTTTTCTTGATCTAATGCCTTATAAAATATATTATATACTTCATCAGTAGGAAGACCTGTTGGAGGAATACTCTTACCAAAATGTCTTGTAATTTCGGCAACTAACCTATATTCTGTATCTGCAACCTTTTTTAATTTACAATTAATATATATAAATTTAATAGGTATTCCCTCTCTTTGTGCTAATGTTTGAATCTGTTTTATGGTTGCATGAACTGATAATGTTTTTCCTGAACCAGTTTTGCCGTATATAAATAGATTAGAAGGTCTTTCTTGTCTTAGTGCTGGAGCTAAAACTTTAGCAATATTGTTTATTTGCTCATCTCTATGCATTATTTCATCTGGATTATAAGAGCTTTGTAGTATAGATTTATTCTTAAAAAGAGACTCTTTACGAATAAAATTTTCTAAAAAATTTGAAACATCCATTTAAAATACCTCTCTAAACTGTTATTAAAATATGCTTAAAAAATATTAATAATTAATACAATACCCACAACATACTTCCAGAAGAAACAAAGGTTATATAAATATTTCGTGATTGGAATAGTATCTTTATAGAATAGAGTAGACCCCTTCATTTCTATTGGAACTTATGAATAAAAAATAAAAAAGTTATTAAATTTTAAGCACAAACCTTAACTACAAACTATATTTTACAATTATTATTAAGAATAACATCTTTTTTATTATATATATTATATTATTATTTTCT